>JBBQUM010000008.1:0-227274 GCA_038212445.1 Bryobacterales bacterium | reverse complement strand
GCCACGATTTACGGACGCTACCACTACGCCACCGACGCGCTCGCCGGATCGGTGGTGGGCCTCATCGCGCTGGCCGTGGCGCTGGGAACAAAGAAACGCTCGACCACGTATTCTGTAGTGAATGACAGATGAAGCGATCGTCGCCTCCCAGTTGACCAAGGTGTACCGGTCACGCTGGTCGGGGCGTGAAGTCCGCGCGGTAGACGGCTTGTCCTTGTCCGTAAGGCGCGGTTCGATCTTCGGATTGCTTGGACCCAACGGGGCGGGGAAGACGACGTTCGTGAAGATGCTGCTCTCCGCCGTGCATCCCACCGCCGGCACTGCGGCCATCTTCGGCCGCGACGCCGCTAAGCCCGAATCGCGCCGCCCCATCGGATACCTCCCCGAGAACCACCGCTTCCCGACCTATTTCACCGGCGCCGGCATGCTCGACTTTTACGCAGCTCTGTCCGGCATGGACCTCTCAGCCCGCAAGCGCCGCATTCCCGAATTGCTCGCGCTGGTTGGCCTCGGCGATTGGGGCCAGGTTCGAATCGGCAAGTATTCCAAGGGGATGCTGCAGCGCGTAGGGCTCGCTCAAGCCCTCATCCACGAGCCGCAAATGCTGATCCTCGACGAACCCACTGACGGAGTCGACCCGGTGGGACGCCGCCAGATTCGCGACATTCTCCACGGCCTGCAAGCCAAGGGCGTCACCATCTTCATCAACTCGCATTTGCTCGCTGAGGTAGAGACCTTCTGCGAGGAGGTTGCCATCCTGAGCAAAGGCAAACTGGCGGTGCAAGGCCGCGTGCACGACCTCACTACCGGCAAAGGCTACAAGTTGACTGCCGCGTCCGTGCCTGAGCGTCTGCGCGACGAACTACAGTCCACGGCGGCCAGCGTCGCCGCCCGCAACGGCTTCATCGACTTTCAATTCGCCAGTCGCGAACAGACTAACGCCGCGCTTGACCGTCTGCGGGCTGAGCAATGCGAGATTGAAGCAATCACGCCCACCACCAGCACTCTCGAGGACGTTTTTGTCGCCGCGGTAACTCCGCAGCAAGGATCGGCGAAATGAACCCAACCGCGACTATCGCGCTCATTCAGGACACCTTCCGCGAAGCCATGGCTCGCAAGATCTTCTGGGGTCTCTTTGGCCTCTCCACGCTGATGATCGTGTTCTTTCTGTTCATCATGAAGATCGACGTGGTCGAGGGCGCCGTGGCCACCATGTCCCTGTTCGGCCGCGAAACCGGACACTCCACCGACGTCAACCGCATGATGACCGGCGTCTACGGCGGCATCGCGACGTTCCTCTATACATGGGGCATGGCGCTTGCCGTGTTCGCCTCCGCCGGCCTGATCCCCAGCGTGCTCGAGCCGGGACGTATCGAACTCATCCTGTCGAAACCGGTTTCGCGTATCCATATCATGCTCGGCCGTTACGCCGGCAACGTGCTGGTCGTCGCCGCCAACACCACGTACCTCGTACTCGGCGTCTGGCTCATCCTCAGCGCCAAGACGGGTATCTGGCGCCCCGAATTTCTCTGGTCGATTCTCGCGACCGTCTTCATCTTCGCCGTCCTACTGGCGGTGGTCGTGTTGATTGGCGTGCTCTGGGAGAGCACTGCGCTTGCCACTATGGTGACCGTGGGCCTGATGATTCTGAGCCCTATCCTGGCCCAAACATCCACCATGATGAAGTTGCTGAGTTCCGAAAGCTACCGCAACGCCTGGCGGTTTCTATATAACGTGCTACCGAAGATCTACGGCATTGGTACCATGACCCTGGATGTTGTGCGCCAGAAACCGGTGACGGATTTTTTCCCCATCTGGAGTTCGGCGATATTTGGCGCCGCCGTCCTGAGCGCTGCCATCTATGTCTTTGTGCGAAGGGATTTCTGAGTGCGTCTGAAACAAATTTGTGCCGGCCTGATTCTAGTGCTGGCGCTAGTATCGTGCCGCAGACATGGCCCGTCCACCGTCGTGAGAGTTGACCCGGCGCTCGCCACGCTCGTTCCACCCGACACCAAGCTTCTCATCGGCACCCGCCTCGACAAATTGCGCAACACGCCGCTCTATCAACGGCGCTTCGCCGACCTGCCGGTGCCTGTGCTCGATAAATTCGCTCACGATACCGGACTCGATCCGCGCAAGGATGTGTGGGAATTGCTGTTCTGCTCCAACGGCAAGGACAACGGCGTCCTGATGGTTCGCGGCAAATTCTCGCCTACCGATCTTGAGCCGAAGCTGGAAAAGGAAGGCGCTACGCGCACCGCCTACAAGCGCTACAGCTTGTTCGGTGACGAGAAGACTGCGATGTTTTTCATGAACTCGAGCACAGCGCTCGCCGGGTCCACCACGGTCCTGAAGTCGATCATCGACAACCGCGATTCAGGCGAAATGGGGATTCCTCCGATGCTGCTGCCCATCGTCCAGCAGATCCCCGGCAACGCGCAATTCTGGGCCGTCGTGAATGGCGTTCTCGTCGACATGCCGTTCCGCGAAGACTCGAATCTCGGCAACATCAACTCGATGATTCGTTCCGTCGAGAATGGCTGGCTGGCTGCGGACCTCACCAAGGGGCTGGACCTCAAGGTTGTCGGAAGCTGCAAAACGAGCGACTCCGCCAAGCAGATCCACGACACGCTGCGCGGCGTGATTGGCCTCGGCCGCCTCAACACGCCGGATAATCAGCCCGACTTGCTGAAGGCATTTGACGGAATCAAAGTGGAACAGCAGGATCGAAAATTGACAGTCACCGCCGACCTCCCGCAGGACGTCGTCGACAAAGTCCTCGACCTGTTTACTTCTTCGGGAGGGGGATTGCGTCACCGAGGTTCATCGACCCTCCCCCCTCACTAACGTAGTTGCGGTTCCAGGACGGAATCTCGATCACCACGTCGCCTTTGACGATCGCCTGGCAGCCCAATCGCGATTTGGTGCGAAGGTCCGGCGCCATCTCCACGCGGTCGAGTTCATCCTCGTCCGGCTCAGACAGATTCTGCATCCCCTCATTCACCCAAACATGGCAAGTGGTGCAAGCACAGCTTCCGCCGCAGGCATGCTCGATATGCAGCCCAAAGTGCAGCGCTATGTCGAGTAATGACTCGGGTTTGCCGTGCTCTGAATATGGCAATTTGCCCGATTCAAACTCCACCGTCTTTCCGCTATTGACAAAGGTCACCTTAGGCACATAACCATTGTAGTAGTGTTCCAACAGATCGAATCCGAATTGAGCCGCGCGGTTCGTGCGCACCTGCAGGTCCGCTATGGCATCGACATGCCCGTCACGCTTGAATCGCCCAAGCAGGCTTCCTTTGGCGAGTTCGCCTTGCCGGTTGCATTCCAGCTCGCCAAACAATTGAAGCAAGCACCTCGGGCCATCGCGCAGTCACTGGTGGAGGAACTCGGGTCTATCGACGGCGTCTCTGCTCTCGAGGTTGCGGGTAACGGCTATATCAACGTCCGCCTCGACCGCGCACCCTACGGCCACGGGTTGCTTACGGGCGCCGGCCAGCCCACGAGTCATGCCTCCGAAGGCAAGATCATCGTCGAGCACACCAACATCAATCCGAACAAGGCGGCTCATATCGGCCACCTGCGCAATGCGATCCTCGGCGACACGTTCGTCCGGATGCTGCGCTCAGCGTCGCGCGCCGTCGAGGTGCAGAACTACATCGACAATACCGGCGTCCAGGTAGCCGACGTCGTTGTGGCCTTCCACCATCTCGAGAAACGCTCCCCCGCCGACGTTGCAGCGTTGATCGCCGACGCCGACCGACCGTTCGACTATGTCTGCTGGGACTCCTACGCCCGCGTCTCCGCCTACTACACCGATCATCCGGAGGCGCTGAAGTGGCGCGCCGACACGCTTCACGAGATCGAATCAGGAGAAGGCGAAGTCGCCGAACTCGCCCATCTGGTGGCTGACGCGATTGTTCAGCGCCACGTGAAGACCATGCTGCGCCTCGGCATCGTCTACGACGTCCTGCCACGGGAGAGCGAGATCCTGCACCTGAAGTTCTGGGCTACTGCTTTCGAGCAGTTGAAGGAGCGCGGCGCCATTCATTTGGAGGCCGAAGGGAAGAACGCGGGCTGTTGGGTTATGCGCGGCGCCGCGTTTTCCACCGACATGGAAAATCCTGACGACAAGGTGATCGTCCGCTCTAACGGCACCGTCACCTACGTCGGCAAGGACATCGCTTACCAGATGTGGAAGTTCGGCGTGCTGGGCAAGGATTTCCACTACCGCCGGCTGCTCACCTATCCCGAAGGACACCAGTTGTGGGTGTCCAGCGACGACTCCTCGGACGACGGCGCGCCGTCATTCGGGCGTGGCGCACGGGTCTATAACGTGATCGACTCGCGCCAGTCTTACTTGCAGGACGTTGTCGTCGCCGGACTGCGGGCCTTGAACTACAACGACCAGGCGGACCGGTCAATTCACTTCTCGTACGAGATGGTGGCCATGTCCCCGCGCGCCTGCGTCGAGATGGGCATCGCGCTGTCGGATGAGGATAAAAAGCGCCCGTATGTCGAGGTTTCGGGCCGCAAGGGTCTCGGCGTGAAGGCCGACGATCTCATCGACCAGTTGATCGCCAGCGCGCTCGGGGAGGTGGATTCGCGCCATCCCGAGGCTCCAGTTGACGAGCGGAAGAAGGTGGCGACGCAGATCGCAACCGGCGCCCTGCGCTACTTCATGTTGAAGTTCACGCGGACCTCCGTGATTGCCTTCGATTTCCAGGAAGCGCTCAGCTTCGAGGGTGAGACCGGACCGTATGTGCAGTACGCCGCCGTCCGCGCCCGCAATATTTTGAGGAAGCTTGCCGAGCGCGGCGAGACGCTGCCCGACTTCAGCGCCGAGCTCAAAGCCGAGTCCTTTGGCCGCCAGTTAGCGGACGAGGAATTGTGGCAGCTACTGGTGAACGCCTCGAAAGCAGAGGTCGCAGTCTCACGCGCCATTGATTCCGGCGAACCCGCCCATGTCGCCAAATACGCGTTCCAACTGGCACAGGCCTTCAACAATTTCTACCATGGTTATCCAGTGCTGAGCGAGGAGAATCGAGAGAAGAAAGTGCTGCTGTTGTGGATGACTGAGTACTTCCGCATGCAACTCGAGCGTACTCTGGCGGTGTTAGGAATCGACGTCCCCGCCTACATGTAGTAAACTAGAAATTCGCAGTTCCCCCCTCGTGGCCAGGTAGCTCAGCTGGTAGAGCGCAGCCCTGAAAAGGCTGGCGTCGGCGGTTCGATTCCGTCCCTGGCCACCACTAAATCAATAGCTAGCGAGCGGCCGAGACGACCGCATTTTAGTCGTGGCGCGTTTGAGCGATTTCCGAACCTGCGGAAGAGGTCCCAAGAGTCCCCTGCGCAAGTCGTTGCCAAAATCGTCTGCAACCGTTGCCGCAAGGATCAGTGGCAAGTCGACACCGGCGCTCCCCATCAGAGACTCCCAACCTCTCGCACAAGCGCCATCGCCTAGCCGGGTAACCGCAGTGCCACCAAACCAGAAATAGATACGGGTCAGTCGGCCAACACGGGCGCTGCTTACCGTGGGATGCTTCCAATCGTTTGAGGATTTCGCCAGTCGAGGCGCTCATTGCTCTGAGTAAAGTGTGGGCCGCCACCCGGGGGAGGGAAGTATGCCCTTGCAGCAATTGCCGCTTCGCCTGGAGGCGACGACCTTTCTTCACACAGCAAACCAGTTTCCGGGGAGGCGCCTGACTCAAATAGGCTGAGGCGCAAACGAGTCCGCGAAATCCTTGTGGTGTTGCTTGGATCGAGCTCCGATTGCACATCTGCGTGCAGCATCTACACGTCTGGGCGATATCTGCTCGGATTGAAGCAGTCATCGTCGCCGGCTTCATTTATGGTACGAACGATCTCAGTACCAATTCGTGGCGGAGGGTTGCTGCTCCTGAGACCGCGCCGACACTTGAACAGTTCGAGAGGGCGCGGGCTCGCGCAATAGTCATTCGTTTCCTCGCTCGCTGGATGCACTTGTGGAGACCAACCCGGCCTAAGCAGTACGCAAAGTCGAAGGCAGTCACCAACGCACCACTGCGATCAGCCGCCCCAGGGCGCTAAAGTAGAAAAAACGTGAAAATGTCGTCGCGGTCTACCGCAAGTGTCACGCGGATGCTAAAGGCTTGGAGGGATGGCGACGCGTCCGCCCTCGACAGCCTGACGCCTGTCGTGTATGCCGAGTTGCACCGCCTCGCGCGCCGCTATATGGCCGACGAACGCGCGGGCCACGTGCTTCAGCCGTCCGCTCTTGTCAACGAAGCTTTTGCCCGCCTCATGCACGACGCTCCCGTTGAATGGGAGAGCCGGAGCCACTTCTTTGCCGTCTCCGCGCGGCTCATGCGGCAGATTCTCATCGACTTTGCCCGCGCACAGTCCACTCGAAAACGCGGTGAACGAGTCGAGCACCTCGACGCTGCCCAGGCCCGCAACCTCGCACTCGACGGCGGCAGCCTCGATCTCGCTGACCTCGTCACCCTCCACGAAGCACTCAACCGGCTCGCCGCTCTCGATGCACGGCAGGCGCAAGTGGTGGAGTTGCGCTTCTTCGGCGGGCTCGACAACAAGGAGATCGCCGCCGTGCTCGACGTCTCCGAACCCACCGTGGTGCGGGACTGGAGAATGGCGCGTGCATGGCTGTACGATGCGCTGCAGGCCGGCGCATGACTCCCGAACAGCACCGCCGGGCCGGCGAATTGTTCGACCAGCTCTGCGAGATCGCCGAACCCCAGCGCAATGCCTACCTCGAAGCCGCCTGCGCCAGCGACCCTGAGGTGCGACGCCATGTCGCCGCACTCCTCGCTGCCGAAAGCCGCGCCCCTCGGGACTTCCTCGGTGAGCCCGCTATCCATGTGGCCGCCCGCCAACTCGCCGCCAAGTCAACCGATTCCTCAGAATTAACCGGAGCCATCATCGGCAACTACCGCCTGGGCCCGCCCATAGGCGCCGGCGGCATGGGGACCGTCCACGAGGCTCACGACATCCGCCTTAACCGCCGTGTTGCCGTGAAGATTCTCCCGTCGATGTTTGCAGCCCATCCCGACCGCGTCGAGCGCTTCCAGCGAGAGGCCCGCGCCGCTTCGCTGCTCAACCATCCCAATATCGTTTCCATCTACGATGCCGATCAGTCGGCCGGACAATATTACATTGCCACCGAATTTGTCGAAGGGCGCACCCTCAGGCAAATGCTCCACGGCGGCCCGCTCGATCTGAAGGATGTCCTCGAGATCGCCGTCCAGATCGCCTCCGCCTTGGGCGCCGCCCATGAGGCCGGCATCGTCCATCGCGATATCAAACCGGAGAACGTTATGGTCCGGCCCGACGGCTTCGTCAAGGTGCTGGACTTTGGTCTGGCGAAGTTGACGGAGCCGCGCGACTCTGACGGCCCCAACCTGGAGACGCGGCCAGGCCAAGTCGCCGGAACGCTGCAATACCTGTCGCCCGAGCAGGTGCTCGGCAAGCCCACCGGGCCCCGCAGCGATCTCTTCAGCCTCGGCACTCTGTTGTACGAACTCACTACCGGGGTCCGCCCGTTCGACGGTCCCACCGATGGCGCGGTGTTCGAAGCTATCGTAAACCGCCTGCCGGTCCAACCCTCGTCCCTGCGTCCTTCGCTCCAGCGCGAGTTCGAAGAGGTCCTCCTCCGCACTCTCGAGAAGGATCCGGAACTGCGCTTTCAGACGGCCGTCGATCTCCGCTCTGCATTACGGCGACTGATGCGCGCCTCGTCCCCTGCCGCAGCCTCAGTGCCCACCGCCAAACCAGGAAGGCTGCTGCCCGTTGCCCTGGCACTCTCCGGTGCCGTCGTCGCAGCGCTCGCCATCGGGTGGTGGGCCAGCCTCGCCGCCAGACGTCCGCTGCTCTCCTTGCCGGTGCGCTTTGAGCGCCTCACCGACGGCCCGGGAGAAGAGATCTTCCCGAGCCTCTCGGCCGACGGTAAACAGTTCCTCTATTCGAGTGCCGTGCGCGGGAAATGGGACATCTATCTACAGCGGACCGGCGGCGCTACCGCCGTCAACCTCACCGCCGAGTCAAAGGACGACGACACCCAGCCGTCCCTCTCGCCCGATGGCACTCGCATCGCGTTCCGCAGCGAGCGGGACGGCGGCGGCATCTTCCTCATGGAAGCCACCGGCGAGAATCCCACGCGTCTCACCCGCGAGGGTTACCTGCCAGCCTGGTCTCCGGATGGCAAACGGCTCGTCTATAGCAGCGTGAACTTCATCATCCCCAGTTCGCGCCTCGCTCCCGTCAGCCGCCTGCACGTCTTGCAACTCGCCACCGGCGCCGAACGCGTGCTCGACACCGCCGACGCGATCCAGCCTAACTGGTCGCCGCACGGATATCGCATCGCTTATTGGGGAATGGCCAGCGGCGGCCGGCGCGATATTTTCACCGTCGGTGTAGACTCAGGAAACCCCACCGCCGTCACCCACGACGCGCCCACTGACTGGAATCCCGTCTGGTCGCCCGACGGCGGCGCCCTGTACTTTATCAGCGACCGCGGCGGCTCCATGAATCTTTGGCGCGTCCCCATCGACGAGCGCACCGGCCGCACCCTCGGCGAACCGGTTCCTGTCACCGTCCCCGCCGATTCGGTCGAGTACTTGAACTTTTCGCAAACCGGAAGCTTCGCTTTCGCCCAGTCGCGGCAAAGGAATAACCTGTTCGCCGTCCACTACAACCCGGCCCGCCAGACCGTCACTGGCGAGCCCGAGTCAATCGGCAACAGCGCCCACGACGTCACCGTCTTTTCCTTTTCTCCCGATGAGAGCCAGTTAGTCCACGACGACGTTGGCGCTGTCACCGAGGACCTTTGGATCATGAACCGCGACGGTACCGCCAAACGCCGCCTCACCTCCGACCCTTTTCGTGATCGCTCGCCCGCATGGTCCCCCCATGGTGATCAGATTGCGTTTTTCTCTGACCGCGGCGGCGGCATGTATAACGTATGGACCATCCGTCCCGATGGCAGCGATCCCCGCCAGTTGACAGCCGTGACTTCGCCAGTGATAAACCGGCCCGTGTGGAGCGCCGACGGCACTAGGATTCTCGTCACTCGCCACCAAGGGCCGCCCGCTATCATTGACCTCAAGCCGCAAGGCACCGTCGAGCCGCACTCTCTACCCGGGCTTGACGCCTACCCCGGCGCCATCTTCTCCCCCTGGCCCTCGCACGGTGATTTGCTGGTCGCTGAATGGAATGGCGGCAGCGGCTGGGAACTGCTCTTCTACGATGTTTCCCGGCGCGTGGCGCACCTTCCCGGTGTCAAGGGACGGCGCCCTGAGTGGATGCCGGACTCGCGGCAAGTGGTGTTCGGTCGCGGCGGAAAATGTATGCTCTACGATCCCGACTCCCGGCGCGAGTCCGAATTATTCTCAGTCGCGCCCAATACCCTCTACTCCATCCATCCGTCACGCGACGCCCGCCGCATCTACTTCAGCCAGACCATTCGCGACGCCGACCTCTGGATCGGACACATGGGGAATTGACCCCCTCAAACTTTTTTGATCGCTCGCGGCGAACTTTCACGCCCTAACTCTCGGAGACTTCCACATGAATTTAGTCAAAGCAGTTTTGGCCTTTGCTCTCGGCCTGAGTATTCCAGCCATGAGCCAGCAAACACGATATGCCTGGGCCGTGGATAGCCAGGACGTCATCTCCCGCTACGCGTCGCAATGGGGAGTCGTCGGCGGCCTCCTTGTCAATGTTTCAGTGGCGCAGGACAACACTGTGTGGGGTGTCAGCCGGCCCGGCGAAGTCTGGCGGTGGAACGGATCCGGCTGGGACAAAATGCCGGGGATCCTGACGCAGATCTCCGTCGGCAGCGCCACCGAGATTTGGGGCGTTAACGCCAACAATGAGATCTACCGCTGGAACGTCGCCGCTAACAATTGGGACCGTGTCGGCGGCGTCGCCCGCTACGTCTCCGTCGCCGCCGATGGCGCCGTCTGGGTTCTCGGCACTGGCGACGACATCTACTTGTGGACCGGCTATAACTGGCAGGTCTTCAACTGCAAGGTCCATCAAATTTCCGCCGGCGCTTCCCAGAACGTCTGGGGCGTCGACGCCACCAATCGCGTGCTGCGCTATAGCACCTTGGATGGGTCGCAGCGGTGGGACTTCATGCCCGGCTCGCTGAAACAAGTGTCCGCCGCCGCCGATGGCGAGGTCTGGGGCATTAACATGACCGACGACCTGGTGCGTTGGAACGGCTCCGGCTGGGACTCGCTCGGCAAGAAGGCCGCCCAGGTCTCTGTGGGGCCCGCCATCACTGGCCAGCACACCGTCTATCCAACTCGGGCGTGGCTCAACCCCGCTTTGAATATGAGCGCGAGCCTGCCCATGAACGACCCTTGTCCCGCCGGCTGGCGGCTTCCTACCAAGCCTGAGTTCGACTCGGTGTTGGCGTTCGCCAAGACTCAGGCCGACCCGGCGGCCTCGTTGACCTCCGGCTTCGGCGCTACCGCAGGTCAGAATTATCTGAGTTCCACGCCAACCTATCCGGGGCCCAGTGTCGGAGACCTTAATTCCTGGAAGTTCTGGGCACTGTTCCCCGCAACTCCGGCGGTGGCTCCCTTGAATACCGCTTTCCCTTCATCCGCCGACGCCTCGGATGGAACCTTGCCGTCAGCCGGCATCTTCGCACGGTGTACCCTGCTCGTGCCGCCTCCGGTGAGTAGTGACATCGCGGCTTGCTCTACTCAATTCACCGGCGCCCCCGACTTGCGGACCTTCGATGTGTCCACCATCCAATCCCTTGATCTCGGCCGCACTATCTCCAGCGGAACCAGCGGGTTCGGCGCGGGACAGCCCGTGGCTCCCCTCACGCCCAAGCCGCAGGGCGGAGCATACATCAATTATCTGGGCACCGATAAGCGAGCGAAAATCATGGAAATCGATGCGCGCGGCAACGCCGTCGGCACCGATCAGGACCTGGGACCGGCCACCGGCGTCGCCGGTGTGGGCACCGATGGCACCACCAATGCCTACCTGGTAAAGGTAACCGATCAGCGGTTGGAATTCCGCGTCGCAGGCGGCGCCGCCCCCACCGTCATCATGGACAACGACGTTCCCGCCAACAACGGCACGGTATTATTCAGCGGTCGCGGAGTTCGCTGGGCCACTGCTCCCGACAATCCGCCATTCGGCACTCAGGCCATGATCAATCCGGTGACGATGCATCGCGCTGTGGTGCTGCCGGCAGGCGGCAAATGGTTCGCCGTCTACGATCACGCCAACAACTTCAACGCTTACGCCAACCCGCCCTCGAACGATGTCCACTATGGCGTTTCTATCACTTCGTTCAATGCTGACGGTTCAGCGCCGGTGATGACGCTCCCTTGGGGCACCTCGCATAGCATCGATATGCGGACCATCTTCGACGGGACCCGCCTGATTCAGTTGTCATTAGGCGATGCGTTCCCCACCAGCATTCAGGCCCGCGTGGTGGACCCGGCTACCGCTTCCGTCACCGCCACCAGCGATCTCTTCCAGTCGAGCAAGTTCCCGGACACGCAAATTGGCGCCAGCAACGGGCAGCCGATATACGGTATCGCGGCGAACGGCGGTGGCGGCGTTAGCGGAAAACTGGGCGATCTCGTCCCAGTCGGCTGCGGACAATACGCGCTCACCTATACGATCTACCCCGCATCCTACAACCTGTTCGGCAACCCGCTAACTTCGACCGTCAACGAGATGGGACTGTTGATTCTCGATAAGGACCTGAACGTTGTGAAGCGTGCGATGCTGCGCCGCGGCGATGATGTCGATGTCCTCAAAACCGCCCGCTACGGCAAGAGTGCCATCTTCGTTGCTTGGAAAACCAATGGTGCTGAGGACTACTGGTCGATGCTGATCGATGTCCGCGGTACCATGGTCCAGTCCCCGCAACGCCTACCCGCCGGCATCAAGTTCGCCGCCAACGACGGCTTTGTGACCTTGGCCAACGGCGACATTATGTGGACCAACCGCGAAGGAAACGCCCTGAAACTTTATCGCTTCCCTGTGGGGCAGTAAGGACGATAGGCCGACAGGAACCCTGAACGCTCTAGCTTTGCGAGAGGTTGCTGAGGAAGGGGCCAACCCAATCCGGCCTGGTCCCTCATCAGCGGCTGTCTTCTTTCACAGACTGGGCCGGCCCTCGTCAGATTTGGTCTTGACCGTCCAGTCGCCCTTGCACTGAACTCGTCCCGGTACGCTCTATTTACCAATCATCAGAATCGTGAATGAACCCGGTACCGCTGCACCCTGCGGCCCGCGTCCACCACCAGGAGGCGGCGGAGGCGCAGGTCCACGCTCCTGCGACATCGTAAACAGATGGCCCGTCTTGCTGTCCAACGTCACAGTGCGCGCGCCATTCATCGTTGGCAGATTCTGCTCGACTTCGAAACTGGTCGGGCTCTTCTCCTTGATGATGGTCATCGTGCCATTGCCATGTGTGCTAAAGGCTTCCATCGTGGAAGGGTTGAACGCGGCGCCGTCAGAGCCGCCGGCCAGCGGAAGGTTCGCGAGAATCTTGCCATCCGTGGCGCTGAGAATCACCATCATCGGGTTCGGCGGCTGCACCGGTGGGTTGCCCGATCGGGCGCATGCTGCGAAGAGAATCTGATTCTTTACATCCAATGCAAGTCCATTACACCCGCCCTTGTCGATGAACGAGTAGTGCCCGGTCGCCTTCATTGTCTTGGTGTCCACCACGGTGACGCTGCCTATTGCGTCCTGCATGACCACGTAGAGTTTGCCTTTGCCGTCGGCAACACCCTGTTCCGGCACGCCCCCGAGATCAATCGTACCGAGCACGGTGCCGTCCTTAGCATCGATCACTGTCGCGTCTTTCGTCGGATGACTAAAGACATAGACTCTCTGGTTGAAGTCATCAAAGACAATTCCGTCCGGCCGTGCGGCACCCACGTCTATGCTCTTGATCAGCGTCTTCGTCTTTGTGTCGAACATTGACAATTTGGGGTGATCGCTAGTGAATCCATGTCCTGACCCTGGGTCAACTGCTGTACCATTCCCGCCGACTCCGGCAATCTCGCCGAGAGACTTTAGAGTGTCAAGATCGAACATCGTCAGCCGCGCAGGAACGGCGGGTGATTCCGGCGCCGCGTCCGTAGCCGCGATCGCGCGCGTTGCGCCGCGCGGGATATACAGTCGACGGCCTGCGGTGTCGGCAAAGATGTAATCCCAGCCTCCTTCGCCACCAACTCTTGCCGTTTTGAGCACCTTATACGGACCATCTTGTTGAGCCAGCCCAATCGGCGTCAACAGCACAACTGTCACTGCCAGAACTAAACAAACTTGGCGCATTCGAATCTCCGCGCGACAAGTATAGTACAGTCCCGCGGCCCCGGCTAATTTAGATATTTGGTCGTGGGAGGAACGGCTTGGTTATCCCGCACTTGCAGTCTTCGGGCGAATGTCAGTCTTCGGTGAACACGCCGAGAGACCGCCCCCGGGCGGCAGGTACCCAGACGGAATTGAAACCGGTGACGCCCGCCCGCCGGGAGTGAATGTCGCGGCCAGGGGCTCGGTTGGCTAGGTCGCTCGGCGTCGCGATCTACGGACTAGGCGGCGGCAACAATTGACGAAACCCGAAACGGCTTGACCTCAAAATCTCCTCCGCCGCGTAACCCCGCGGAGTGAGAGGCTCAAGTGTCGCGCCTGGCGGAAGGTCGGGACCGGCTACCGGACGCCGTCCCGGCGGCGCTCGACGGATGAAGTCCGCCCACAATGCTGGCCGGCCCTGACTCTTTCAGCCCTAAGTCCTGCGTGCCGCATGTGGCTCTACAAAGGGAATCAGGACACTGTGATCTGAGGTACCGCATTTGTTGGCTGAGTTCGGCGATTGCCTGCGGCGAGCGACTGAAACGAAGCGTTAGACGGCACCCTGAGAAAGAACGTCCGTCCTCGGAATAAGGAAGCCTCGAATGTGCGTATCGTTGCCCGCTCGCCCGCGAGTATCTGCTCCTGCGAGCAGCAGGTTTGCAGGAGGACTTTAAGATGGGAGTGCCCGCTATATCGTCGAGTGAACTTTGACATCGGACATTGACGGGATCAACTGGAGGCGGCTACCGTATGGCATTTCATGCAGCCGCCTTTAACGTCGAAGGCTCCCTTCACCGCAGAATTGGCATGGTGGCAGGCGGCGCAGGAAGTCTTGGCGTCAACGGCGTTCTTGTGCATGGCGCCGCCTTTGAACTTGAGCATCGCCTGATCGAACTTCTGCGGGAAAAGTCCTTTGGTACCCGCGTCATGACAGGGGGCGCATTTCCCGGCGTTCGCCTTGATGTGAGAGGAGTGGTCAAAGGAGATATCCTTCGGCTTCCCCTTGAAGATCAGGGGCTTGGTAGGAGGCTTGGCATCGGCGGCGCACAGGGTCAGAGCACCGGCGAATAAAGAAGAAATTGCAAGTACAGCAAGGTTTCTCATGTCCGAAATCATACAGGCTCGGGCGGGCGGACGTGCATCAGCAGCGCATCGCAGGCGCTGAGCCCCGAGGCGGTCAGGCCCGACGGAACTCATTTCTCCGTCTCACTTGCGCATTAGAGCCGCCACATTCGCGGCGAGCTCGCCGTAATCTTTTTCCTCAAACGGCCCCCGGTGGAGCCAGCAAATGACTCCTCGTTTATCCAGAAGGATTAGATAGGCAGCATCCGGCGACTGGAAGCCTACGCGTTCCTTCCAGGGCTCTATCCCGCCATATACCGTGATTACGTGCTCATAATCGCTCTTGGGAGTGCCTTTGCGCATGCCGCTATCTATGAACCACTTGCCCAGGCGTGCCATGCCGCTGATCAACGGTATCTCGTAAAACGTCACTTGCGGATTCTCGCCGAAGTCCTTGCGGAACCGAGTGATCCACGCCTCCACCGCAAATCGTGAATTGTAAGTGAAGCCCATCGCAAGCAGGGCGACGCGCCCGGAGGCGGCTTCCGGTAGGACGGCCGGCTTGCCCGTGAGGAACTCACCTTTCAGTAAGGGGAGGGTCGAAGCCAACAGCAGCATGGAAAGCATGCCCTTAGGATGCCGCGCACGGCACCCCGGCGGTTAGAATTTTGCGAGACGACCAAACGGAAACAGCCCGATTCTGAGTCGGTACGGTGATCGTCGAACCGTCGATCTCCGTAACCTTGGTGCGTTTACCAGCCGCTCGTTCCAGGGCCACCCTTGAAGGGACCGACGACGTTCGCAGTGATCCAGCCGCCATAAAAGTCGCCTGCCTGGGGATGGACACGCTCCTCGCCAACGAAGCAGGCATCGACACGGCTTGGGTAGAATGCGAAACAATCGCGCAAGGGTAAATAGGACTGGTTCGGTGAAGGGTAGCTCCAGGCGGCGTCGCGGGACACGCGAGCGCCGACCTTCAGATCCCAATAGCAAGCCTCCCCTTTGAACTCGCAGAAACTGCGCCTGGAGCTCGCCGTGAAGAATTCGCCTCGCACGTCCTCTTGCGGGATGTAGTAACTCGGTGGATGGCTCCTCTCTAGCAAGCGGAAGGCGCCCGTTGTGTCGGCAATCGTTTCGCCGCTGAATTCAACCCGCACACGGTGCTTGCAGGGTTCGACCCTTGGCGGACGCGGATAATCCCAGACGGATTCCCGGCTGGGGTCTGGTTGAATTCGATTCATGTATCTAACCCTGTCCTTTAAACGTAGTCTTGGTCCTGGCGGCGACGCAGGCTGAGGCGTTGACGCACGGGCCCGCCGGGCTGCTCGTGCCGGCGCTCAATCGTCAGGCAATCCGCTACTGTGTCGAGCGTCCAGCGATCCTCGATAAGACGCGCCCTGCCGCTCACTTCAGCGCTCGTTTCTAGAACCAGTACAGCCTCATCCCAAAATGCGCGGATCCGTCGGGCTCGCCCCCGAATCATGACTTCCAAGGCTTCTCCGCCGATAATAACGTCGCGGTCGATTGTGATGTCGCCGTTGGCGTCTTTCTGGCGAGTCCGGATGTGCAGTCGCAAGTCGTCGTGCACAATCCTGTCCATACGTCGATAGGGCGGCGGCAGAAAACCGAAGTCGCTCTCACCACGGATCAGCTTCCACACTCCCGTGAAATTCGGTTTCACCTCTTGCAGATGCCGCCGCGCGCCGAGAAAATGCAAAAAACGTGCCGGCTTTAGATCAGGGCCTGGTTCGCCATCGTCTCTCCGGTCGGATCCATCATCATGGCGGCACTACTCTGGATACGCAACGACAGTATGGTTGCAAGTACAGACATCCGGCTCCACCCTCGGCCTTCGGTCATTGCCAAATCCATACTTGGAACGCGAGATTAAATTGGTAATCACAACCCAGAACGGGAGCAACGCCATTTCTGATGGTCTTGGTTTCGCTCCGGCGTATCGGGTTCGGTGATTCGGCTCCTTTTCACTCGCGCTTTAATAACTGGACGACTGATCGCCGGCTGTTCCCCGTGCCAGCCGTGCCGCCAGGGTCTCGCCTTCCACCAGCTCCATCACCAGGTAGGAAGGTCCAACATCGTGCAGCGTGCAGATATGCGGGTGATTCAATTGCGCGATGGCGCGGGCTTCGCGCTCGAAGCCTTCGCTGAACCTCTCCACCGGAATCTTGATGGCGACGCTGCGGTGAAGGCGCGTCGGTAGCCCGGAAGACGCGTCCCACGCCACCCTTCCCCAGGGGACCCTCGATCCGGTACGGGCCGAGGTCGGAGGGTAAGCGCGTTGAGCTCGGAGTGCAACGCACCGCCGTCGTCAGGCTGCGTCAGTGTAGGCAGATCATCCAACGGGCTATTCCCCGGAGTCGCTGCCAACATCTACTCCACGTCAGCGCGCAAAGACGGATCGGCAGCGGCCAGCAAAGCCGCGTGCTCGGCGGGGCGCTCCTCGATTTGCGAGAAGAGCCGCTCGGTCTGCTGCCATCGCTCCGGTGTCAAGGGTGTCTGATCAGTCATGATACTTCACCGCGCCCATCAGAAAACAGGCCGGTCGCCGCGCCATAAGCGGAACACCCACTCCAGATTTCTCTTGCTAGAATGACCCCTGCGTACGTTCCCATGAGCGAACTCGACCAGGCCGAAACTACCCGTCTGCTCCGGGATTGGGCGGAGGGCGACCGCGCGGCACTGGATATCCTTGCGCGCCCCGCGTATATAAGAAACTGCGCCGGGTTGCCGGAAACCTGATGCAAGAAGAACAAGGCGGGCGCACTCTCACTGCCACCGCGCTTGTCCACGAGGCCTATTTAAGGCTCGTGGACGTCAACCGGGTTCAGGTGGAGCATCGAGCCCACTTTCTCTCCCTGGCCGCCAAGGTGATGCGCCAGATTCTGCTCGATAAGGCGCGCCGCCGCGCGGCCAAACGCGGAGATGGTGCCATCCGTGTGGATCTCGACGCTGTGGCGGAAGTGGTGTCCGGCGAGACGCGCGACCGCGCCTTGATCGTCCTCGATGAGTCCCTCGAAGAGCTCGCCCGCGTGGACCAACGCCGCGCGCGTGTGGTAGAGATGCGCTACTTCGGCGGCTTGAGTGTCGAGGAGAGCGCTGCTGCCCTTCATGTTTCGGCCGATACTGTCATGCGTGATTGGAAGATTGCTCGCGCGTGGCTCACCGCGCGCATCGACGCCTGAGCCTTCACCCTGCATAAATTTGTTTACGAGGCATGCCAGTTTTCGTCTCCAAACTGCGCAACAAGGATGAAGGCAGGTGCCACTATCGGACTGCAGCACTTCCAGGGGTGACACTGGACAATCCGCCCTCCTGCCGCATCAACGCCACTTCAAGGAGATCACGACATGAAAACGAGTCTGGTCCTCATTCTGATGCTTTCCGCTATCGCCGCCGCAGCCGGTTCGGCTCAAGAGATGGCCGCAGCGCAGTCCAACGCCCAACGGGGTGGCGGAGGAGCCGCCATCGTCGGCGCCTGGGATGTGTCCGTAAACGTTGTAAATTGCCAGACGGGCTCACTGATCCGCAACGTACATTCCGTGCAGATGTACCAACCCGACGGCGCCTTCTCTGAAACCACCAATACCGGCACCCGCGGATCGAGCATTGGTTACTGGTACGGCGAAGCAGGATCGATTTATGGCGCGTCCTATTTCGTCTTCCGGTACAACGCCGATGGGAGCTTCGCTTCTTTCGCCAAGGCCGCTAACAAAATCACGCTAAGCTCCGATGGCAGCCAGTTCACCGTCACCGCAACCATTGCAGACTACGACGTGAACAACCTCCTCTCCAACGGCTGCGTCGCGCAGACGGCGAAACGGCTGTGAACCATCCTGGAAGCAAGTGCGCGAGCGTAGGGCACTGGCCGCAACTGGCGCGGTCAGTGCTGCGCCAGTTATTACCTGCTTTAGGAGAACCACGAGGTCGACGGAATCGCCGTCACGGTCTTCGGATGACTCTACCGTCCATCGACCGCAGCTTGCCGCTCGACAGTCTGGGATGCCGGTTGGGTGACGCCGGTGGCCTCGTACCAAAATCGACGGTCATCGTCACGCCCGCGTAACTGCTCGCGCCTGAGAGATCGATGTACCACGGGCCTGAAGTGGGCTTCGAAACAGTGACCGACTCGTTGTTGCCGTCCGTCATCGAAGAGCTGTCGAACACACAATCCTCCAGCACGTAAAGATACGTCTGGCACGCGGTCGGGCTGCCTTGGCGCACATAGAGGTCGACATCACCCGTCCCGCCCGATGTCGATACCGTCAACGAAGCGGTGCCGTCGGGAACGTTCACCACATACATCGTCTCGCTACCTTCCAACCCGCTAAGTCTGCTCAAGGTGGAGTCGGGCTCAATCGGCGTCGGCGTGATGGAGGCGGCAAGCAGTCTGACGTCTGAATAGCTGCCGTGCACCTCGATCTGGTAAATGCCGGCGGGGGGCGCGACATAACTGATTGTCTCGTCGTTGAGGTCGGTGCGCTGAGAGACATTGGTGACAGGCCCGCGCACAATCAAGTCGCTATCTCCAGAACCGCCGCGTGTGGTGAACTGGAGAACCGGAAGGCCTGCGGGGACGGTGACGCTTGCGTATCCGACGGAGAACGGCGTGCCGGCGACAGTCACCGGAGAATCAACATTCAGCGTCGTAAAGACGGGCAGGTAGAAACCGTGGACTACCTTGCCCCCGGCGCCATCAGTGACAGTGATTTTCACGCGCTGGTTGGTAAAAGAGCCCACCCAGTTCACCACGCCCGTATTGGGATCCACGGTCATGCCGTCCGGCCCTGAGGACAGCGTATATTTCAGGACTCCCTTGTTGGGATTTGTAGCTGCGATCGGATAAACGTAAGGCGCATTCAACGAGCCTATAATCTCAAGCGGCTTACTGGTGATGGCCGGGTTTTTGAGCGGCTGCAGATCGGGCGGCATATCGTATGCGGCATCGTATTCGAGGCCTGTTGCCGTACTGCCATTGACAGCACTGGCCGAGAATCCCATGCCGTGCTTGGCGAAAATCTGCCAGATGCTGGCGCGGTTGGCGCCCGCGTAAGTGGCTTGGTCCGCAGTGAGGATGCCGTCACGCGCGTCGATCATGGTGGGCTTGCAGGGCGTGGATTTCAGGCCGTTCAGCACCAACTGGTCGGTCACCTGTTTGCCGAGCAGTTTCCGCAGGTCCCACAATGTGGCGGTCCAGATCTCGCCGTCGGCGTGTACTTCATAGGGGACTCGGAATGTAACGAGGTCCTCGAAGGTGTACGGGTATCTTTCGTAGCTCTGGCGGCGGATGCCGGTGGTGCCTCGATAGCCGTAGGCTTCCATCACCGGGTCGCCCGTGTAGCTTATGGCGAAATAATCAGACCAGCCTTCGCTCATAGCCTGACTTTGCTGTCCGGTGAGGCAGCTCGAACTGGTATGGGAACCCACCAGCCTGCTGCTCACACCGTGACCATATTCGTGGAAGACCACTTGAATTGAGTAATGGTAGTCGAGGTCCCCTGTAGGATTCGCTTCGTCCTTCACAATAAGTCCGACGCGCATCGTGCCAGGCAGTCCATCCGGTGGCGACGAGAAGGTCGCATTATTGATCTCATACGCTTGCTGCCCTTCGCTGATTATCGGGTCGCCGCCCAGCCCGCCCTTGCCAAAATTGTCCTTCTGAAAATTGCCCGCGGTCTCGGTGAAGCCCAGGCTGTAATAGAAGTCATGCGCGAGATTAACCGAATAGAACAGGTTAGTGACTGAGGCCGCTCTAAACTGCCTGGGATCCATCGAAACAGTGCCGTCGCCGAAGGGGAAATCGAAGTCGCCGTTTGCGTCGAAGGCGCGGCCACCTTCGAGAGTCTCCGTGTTTGTCTTGTCCGGCTTATCGTCGCCGTCCGTGTCGACAAACGTGTCAGCGTTGTTGCCGGTGGTCACCCAGCCGGTGCCGCTTGTAGAGTTGGGTGACGCGGGAATCCAACCGTCGGGCAAGTCGACGAGCTGACGGCAGCAGACCAGGGGCGAGTCCTTCCAAACCCTCGCCTTGCCGAGTTGGGCGTACACAAGTTGTGGCGAAACAGAAGGGCGCCAGTTTCAGCGTCCACCACCAGTTCGTACCAGCCTTGTACGTCGACTTCGGCAATGACGTGATACGCGAGGCGCGCCGAGTCGGCTTCCATCGGGAAGAGGACGAGTTCGGATTTCAGCGGATTGAACTTCGATCTGACTGGGTTGCGATAGGTGGCCGCATGGTCGGAAACCTCGATTGGGTTGAGCGCGGCGAGCAGCGATTTATTTCCCGAGGCGCGGAGGGCCACACGAACCGCTTCTTCATGCGTCAGCTTCGGGCTCGTGCCGGCGCTGAGCCCGGGAATAACGTCGCCCATGGCCACCTGGACGATTTCGCCGGATTTGGAGAGCGTCACCTTGATGTGGGCGTTGAAGACATCAATGCCATTGAGGGTCTGATTGAACGAAAGGTACACAGCGTCGCGAGTGACGTCATTGACGATGAGGCGCAGATTGTCGAACTCCGCCGCGGTGAACGGGAGGATCGCGGAGTTGTCGCGCAGGAAATTGCGTGCGTTGGTTTCAGGATCGGAATTCGACGGGCCGTTGAGCGCTTTGCCATCCCGCCGGAGTAGCTTGGGCAGTCCATTGGCGGCAGCCACAAGGCGGAGTTCCGGTTTTGTCGCGCGCTCTTCCGCGAGAAACGCATACAAAGCGGCGCGGTGCCGTAAAACTGTGGGTTTGACCGCGAAGCGGACGCTGTCGCGGATGTCGAAATCCGGCAGCGTCGTTGATCCGGCCGGAGCAACTTGGCCGAATACTGGGATAGCGATTCCAAAAGCGCTAACGATAAGAAGAGTTGTTCGGAACAACGTCAATGACTGTTTCATGTCCCGCAGCGACCGTGTGCGTGAATGCCGGGGAATAATTCCAGGAGCTCTGACGATGGATGGTTGTCTCAGAAGCTCCAGTTCTCAACGGTATGAGCCGCCTTGCTGAGGGGCCGCAACGAGATGAAAATCGCCGTTGCGATGTAGAAATTCGCATGGGAAACGCTTTCACCCCAAAAGTAACTGGGATAAAGCGGCGCGAAATGGGCGGGCGCTCCATCCTCGTATGCCCCCGGTTCAGCGCACTCTGACAAGCTAAAACGACGTGCTGAGTCTCCTCCCAGCAATTGCCCGATTTATCGGGAAGCGTTTAGTGGAATTCTGCTTGTTTCAATCATCGCCGCTGGACTGTCAACTCCAGCTTTTGCGGGCTTCACTGTCTTCGAAGGAACTGGCGCGGACGCAGCATCCATTACCGCGACTCGCGATGCTTTTCGCGTCGCCGTGGGCGGCGGCACCGCCGCAGGCGCTAACGGTGATTTCGGCGGTCTTCGTCGCGAAATCAACTGGGACGGAGTGCCCGTCGGTTTCTCAGACACCAGTCTTATGCCGGCGGACTTCTTTAACGTGAACTCGCCCCGCGGCGTCGTGTTCAGTGCCCCCGGGACGGGCTTCCTCGTTAGCGCCAACTCCGGCGGCGCAACCAGTCCGCTATTCGGCTTTCCAAGCGACTTTCAAGCATTCAGCGAGCAGAAATTGTTCACCGCCCAAAATAGTCCCATCACCGACGTGAATTTCTTTCTGCCCGGCACGAACACACCCGCTACCACTTCCGCGTTCGGACTCATCTTCGTCGACGTGGAGGTGGCGAATGATACGAAAATCGATTTCTTCGACGCGAACAATAATCTGATTTTCACCCGCTTCGCTGAGGTGGCAGGCAACCAGGGATTCTCATTCGTGGGCGGCGTGGCCAACGCGGGCGAACAGATCGCTCGAGTACGGATCACGTCGGGAGTGAATACCATCGTTTCAAACGGCGTCCTCGGCAACCAGGTCGACGACATCGTCGTCATGGATGATTTCCTCCACGCGACACCCACATCCTCGTCAGTCCCGGAACCGTTGCCCGTTAGCCTCCTCGGGCTCGGAATCCTAACCTTAGGTCTTGCTCAAAAGCCATTCGGGCGATAAGCATCACGCGGCCGGCAGCCACCATCCGTGATAGATGCCGGCCGCCGGCCCCAGTACATACGACCCTCCCCAAACGGGCTGAATGGACATCGATCGGCAATCCGTTCCTGCCCCCGCCGCCCCCACTTCAAACTAAAATTGAAGTCAGGACAACCAGTGAAAGTCGAAAAAGCCGTTATTACGGCAGCCGGTGCCAACCAACGCATGCTCCCGCTGCAGACCGTCATCGACCGCGACGGCACCGAGAAGCCAGTTCTAACAATCCTGATCGAAGAAGCGCTGAGCGCCGGCGTCGAGGAGGTCTGCGTGGTTGTATGGCCCGGTGACCAGGGACGCTACGAACAGGCCGCCGAACGCCATGCACACCGCGTTCGCTTCATCCCTCAAGGACAACCCCTCGGTTACGGCGGCGCAATCCTCGCTGCCCGCGAATTTACCGCCGGCCAGCCTTTCCTCCACCTCGTCGGCGACCATCTCTACGTCACCAGGGACGTCAAAACATGTGCGCAGCGCCTGATGGAATGCGCGGCCCGTGAAGAATGCGCCGTCTCCGCCGTCCAAATCACACGTGAAGGTATGCTGTCTCACTTCGGCGCCGTCGGTGGACGCCGCGTGCCTGGACATCGCGACCTCTATCGCATTGAGACCGTCCTCGAGAAACCCACCCCTACCCAGGCCGAACAGCAACTCATGGTGTCCGGCATTCGCGCTGGTAGCTATCTCTGCTTCTTCGGCATGCATGTCTTCACTCCCAATGTGATGGACTTACTGTCTGCCGCCGCCGGCAACCACGGTAACCCCGTCCCGTTGACTCCAGTTCTCGCCTCGCTTGGACAGCGCGAGCAGTACCTCGCCCTGGTTGAAGCGGATCACCGCTACGACATCGGCGAACGCTACGGCCTCCTCATGGCTCAATTCGCCCTCGCCCTCAATGGGCGCGACCGCAATGATGTCCTGGCACGGCTTGTCGAACTACTCGCCTCCCGCGAGATCAGCTTACCTTCCGGCGGAGATCGATGAGTCCCTTCATCGACGTCATCACTTCCCAGGACTCCGCCCTTCGCAACCGCTCGCTCGATTCACTCTGTCGCGGATTGACCCTGGCTCAGTTACTCGACGAATGTCATTCGCTCGACCACTTTCGACGCTCCAGCGACAGCCTGTATCAACGCGTGCGGGCTCTGTTCTTCCTCTACGCGATTCACCGCTTTCACATTCCTGCATTGTGCTCTCAGGGCGGCAGTCAGATTCCGCATGCCGGACGCCTCCGCCTCCTGACTCGCCGCTTTGAGGAAGCTATTGACCTCTTCCTGGCGGCCCAGTCTGCCTCTGGCCCGAGTGCCGCGATTTCCAGTTCGCTTGCCGCCGCCTATCATGCTCTCGCCTTTCAAACCCTCGCCGGCCAGGTGCGTCGCAGCGTCCGTTCCGTCCGTGGCAACCAGTGGATGTTCCGCGTCGGAGACATCTCGGAATACCCTCTCCGCATCCGCCCGCAACTGTCCGAAAAGAGCCCCGGCGAGACTCTCTTTCCCCTGTTAGCCGAAACTACGCCCGTCCGCATGGATCTTACCCACAGCGGTTGGAGCGACATCTTCTTCCTCGGCATGGACTATCCCGAAGGAGCCCGTGTCCTCAATATCTCGGTCGACCTCGAAGTCCGCGACGCTACAACTGCCGGTTCGCCGAAGGCTCCCGTCGAAGCCTATCTCCGCATCATCGACCAGCCTGTCATTCGGCTCGGCAGTGTCGACCTGAAAGCCACGGCGGATCTCACAACCATCGACGAGGTGTTCGACTTCGCCCGCGACTATCTCGGCTTGCTCAAGGCTGCCGTTATTGCCTCTGGCCTGGTCCCGCCCGGTATGGAAGGTCTCTCACGGCCCTTAGCCGGACTCCTCGAGAAACTCACCGGAATGCCCGGCCACGGCATTGAAATCGTCAGCAAAGTAAATGACATCCCGAAAGGATCACGGCTCGCTGTCTCTACCAACCTGCTCGCCTGTCTCATTACTGTTTGTATGCGCGCCACCGGTCAAATCGGCAATCTCGAAGGCGAGCTCGCGGAGAATGAACGACGCCTGGTTGCGGCGCGCGCGATCCTCGGCGAATGGCTCGCCGGCTCCGGCGGCGGCTGGCAGGACTCCGGCGGCGTGTGGCCTGGAATCAAGCTCATTCACGGTGTTTTAGCGGTGGAAGGAGACCCTGAGTTCGGCGTGAGTCGCGGTTGCCTCCTGCCGAAACACGAGTTAATAGGCGAGTCACTCGCCTCCCGCGAAACGAGACAGAAGCTACAGGAAAGCCTGGTGCTTGTTCACGGCGGCATGGCTCAGGACGTGGGGCCCATTCTCGAAATGGTCACCGAACGCTATCTCCTTCGCTCAGAAGCCGAGTGGGAAGGCCGTCAGAGCGCGAGACGCCTGTTGGATGAGATACTGACTTGCCTTGAGCACGGCAACTTGGCCGGCATCGGCGCCGCTACCCACGCCAACTTCACCGGCCCCATTCAGACCATCATTCCCTGGGCATCAAATCTGTATACCGAGAGTCTCATCGCCCGGGCCACCGCTGAATTCGGTAATGACTTCTGGGGCTTCTGGATGCTGGGCGGGATGGCGGGCGGAGGCATGGGGTTCCTGTTTGCACCCGCCGTAAAGGCCGTTGCACAGCGCAGAATGCAGGCAATCATGAGCGAGACCAAGGCCCACCTCGAGGCCGCCGTCCCGTTCGCCATGGAACCAGTGGTTTATGATTTCGCCATTAACGAACGCGGAACCTGGGCCACTCTATCTCGCGGAGACTCGGCTCTCATGCCCGCCGGCTACTACAGGCTTGTCGTGCCCGGCCTTGTCCGCTCAGACTCCAGGCTTCTCTCTCCACAACAGCGCGCTGAACTTCACCAGTTCAGCCACGCCTGCCGTACCGGCGACACGTTCTCGGGGATGGTTCAGGATCTGTTCGACCATCTCCTGCCGCGCCCTTCCGACTCCAGCGCGGCCGCATCCGACAATCTCGAAGGCCTCCTCGGCGCTTTCGGCTTCGATCGCGTGCAGCACGAGCAGATACAGTCCGATCTCAAAGAAGGTCGCATCGGACTCGGACAAAATCGCCTCGCGGTGTCCACCGTTATCGAGGATGTTAAGGACTCGCATCTCTTCCGTACCGGCTCATCCAGGGATCGCGAGTATCACGACTTAGGCGCTAAAGCACTGTCCGCGGGCGCAGTCGCCGTTGTGTCTCTTGCCGGCGGAGTGGGAAGCCGCTGGACTAAGGGCGCCGGCGTCGTCAAGGCCCTGAACCCCTTCGCCAAGCTCGGCGGCCGCTACCGCAATTTCATCGAATTGCACTTATCCAAGAGCTTGCGCACCAGCCGTGAGTTCAACGTGTCAGTCCCCCACGTCGTAACGACAAGCTATCTGACGCACGGCGCCATCGCTTCCTATCTCGAGGCCCAGTCTAACTACCAGTATCCAGGGCCGCTGCTCCTGTCCCCCGGCCGCAGTATCGGCCTGCGCATGATACCCATGGAACGCGACCTGCGCTTCGCTTGGGAAGAATCACAACTACAGGTGCTCGACGACCAGGCTCAGAAGGTCCGCGAAAGCCTCCACTCGACACTCATTGCGTGGGCCCGCGCGATGGGCGAAGGCAGTAACTATACGGATAATCTCCCTCTTCAGTGTCTGCATCCGGTGGGTCATTGGTATGAAATCCCCAACCTTCTGCGCAATGGGACGTTGCTGAAACTGCTTGAACTGAATCCCTCGCTTAAGTATCTGTTGGTGCATAACATCGATACGGTCGGCGTCGATATCGACCCTGTTCTGCTTGGTTATCACATCGCCGAAGAAGCCGCGATGACCACTGAAGTCATCGAGCGTCACATTGACGATCGTGGGGGTGGTCTCGCCTCAGTCGGCGGCCGCATCCGCCTCGTGGAAGGTATGGCTCTGCCCGATGAAGCCATCGAGTCCCGCCTGTCTTACTACAACAGCGCGACCTATTGGATTGACGTCGACCGTCTGCTCACCGCCTTCGGACTCACTCGCGAGGCACTGAGAGACACCGCCCGCGTTCTTGCATCGGTTCGCGCTGAGGCTGCTCGCATGCCCACCTACATCACCCTCAAAGATGTGAAACGTCGCTGGGGAAAAGGTCAGGAAGACGTGTTTCCCGTCGCCCAGTTCGAAAAGCTCTGGGGAGACATGACCATGCTGCCCGAACTGGACTGCCGTTTCGCAGTGGTTCCCCGTGTCCGTGGGCAGCAACTGAAAGAGCCCGCCCAACTCGACGGCTGGCTCCGGGACGGCTCCGCCCGGTATGTGGAATCCCGCTGCCTCTGGACCTGACCTGCGTACTCCCGAGGGATGCTAGAATCGCCCAATGCGCCTGTTTGGGCTCAACCATATTTTCTGGTTGTTCGTCATCGCTTCAACCTCGGCATCCCTCGCGCTGTTATGCCGTCGGACCACCCGCTTCAATACGCTGGTCCGCGCCGCGCTTGTGATCCTGCTCGTCGGCGGTGAACTGCAGCGCTACTTCCAGGACGGTGTCGCTTATCCCACCAAACTGCCGTTCCACCTCTGTAACGTCACCACGTGGTTCGCGATCCTCGCCTGCCTCACGCTGACTCCCCGCGCCGTGGAATTCGTTTACTTCTCAGGACTCGCGGCCGCCGGAATGACGATGCTCACTCCCGATATGGGCGCGGTTTGGCCGGTGCGCTTCTACGTGAACCATGGCGCATTGATCGTGACCGCCTGCGTCCTCGTCTTTGGCCGGCTCTCACCGCTTCGCTCCGGAGCCGTGTGGCGCGCCTTCGGCTGCTTCCTCGCGTACGCTGCATGCGCCGGAACCTTCGACTGGCTCTCCGGAGCGAATTACGGCTACCTCCGCCGGAAGCCGTCCGGCGTCTCCATCATTAGTTTCCTCGGACCCTGGCCCATTTATATCTTCGGTCTCGCCTTGGTGGCACTGGGTCTCTTCGCGCTGCTTTACTTGCCGGCCCGCGAGTCTACTCGCCTCGCAAAATCTCCATCGGTCTCCGGCTTAGAAGACGATACGTCGGCAGCCATCCCGCTGCCACCGTCGCCACAATCGACATAATCACTGCTGCGCCGATCACCCACGCCGACGCCACCGCATAAACGCGATGGAAGATGAGCGACAGAATCACGCTCGTAAGCCCGCACGCCAGCACCGAGCCCGTTATTCCAGCCACCAAACCGATCGTCGCAAACTCGGCTGTATAGCCCTTCCACAACGTTCGCCGCCGCGCTCCCGCCGCCGAGAAGATAGCGATTTCACGCTGCCGCGCCAGGCGCGATGCGGCAATGATCACCGCCAGAATCGCGATGCCCGCGCCAATTGCATACCAGGCCACCAGTCGCGCCAGCAGAATTCCGCCCCGCGACATCGCCTCCAGTGTGTCTACTACTTCCTTTGCCGTCACCACGGCGAGTGTCGGGTACCGTGAACTGATCGCCCCTCGAACTTCCGCCATCCCTTGCGGCGCTACGCGAATCTCCACTTGGTGAAAGACCGCCGGACGCTCCACCGCGCGACAGTCGATCTCGAACGTGTACCAGAAACGCTCCGCCGGACTCAAACGGTGGACTGACCTCACCACCGCAGTCACTCGTTGACTCCGCGATTGGAACTCGAGTCGTGAACCGGCGCCGGCGTTGAGCAGCGCCGCCAGTTCGTCCGACAACGTCAAGTCCGCAGCACCCTCAACTCGCTCACCATTCGCGCTGTCACCGCGGCAATTCCCCAAATACCACGAGCCTACATTCGCGTCCCTGCGCACGCTCTCGCCAACCCGGTCCAATGTCATTCCGTTGACGGCAACCAACCGTAGGCTCGCGCGCGTCGTGAAGAGTACGTCCTGCACCGCCGGCAGGCCTTTTAGAAAATGCTGCATCTCAGCGGCATGCCGGTTCTCGAAGCCCGCGAGAAACAGACTGTCCTTCGAATACGGGAGAGTGTCGGCAACGGCCTCCACCACGGCCCGGCCGGTCTGGAACGTGGCCACCATCAACATCAGTCCGGCTGATAACGCCACCGTGACGAGCCGCGTTCCATAGCCAGGACGCGTCAGCCCGCCCACCCCAAATCGCATGATGGCGTGCCTATGTCCCGCCCGCGAGAGCCAGGCACGAAACATTCGGATGAAGCCTTCGTTCAGAATATAAGCCGCCGAGCCAAACACCCCTGCCGCCACGCACACCACCGCACCCGTGAGCCACGAATCCGTCGCCGCAAAAGCTGCCGCCGGCAAAATCACCGCGGCTAGCAATGCCCCGAACAACGGTACATCCGGCGTGCTCCCCGCTGTCGATTCGGCTCGCAACAGCGCTGACGGTCGCATCCGCCTCACCATCATCGCGGGCCCAAACAGCGCCGGTGCCACTGCCAGGCACGCTGCGCCCGCGCCCCCGAAGAGCGAGGCAAGCCCGCCGCCGCTCGCCGGCAGCATAATCTGCCTGCCCGCCATACCCAGCAGCGACTCACGAATCACCCACGCCAGCGGCAGTCCCACAGCCAGCGCAGCCGTAAACAGCATTCCCGCCTCAACTGCGAATATCTTGCCGATTTGATCCCCGCGCGCGCCCAGCACGCGTAGCATCGCCAGTGAGTCCATGCGCTGGTCCACGTGTTGGCGCAGCGCGATCGCGATGCCCATCGTCCCAAG
Source organism: Bryobacterales bacterium (assembly GCA_038212445.1). GTDB lineage: Bacteria > Acidobacteriota > Terriglobia > Bryobacterales > Bryobacteraceae > TMP-7. The sequence continues at coordinate 198,153 of JBBQUM010000008.1, read as the reverse complement.
CAGCAAAACAAGAAATGCCGTGATCGACACGAATGAGACCACCGACTCCTGGCGCGACGCCTCCACCCGGTTCGCTTCCCGATAGTCCACCACGTTGCCCTCCGGCACCGCGTGCTGAAGGCGCTCGCGTAGTTCTGCCAGCTTCCGCGAGTCGTCAACCTTCACCAGAATCCGATTCTTGAGCGCGTTGCCTGACCGTCCAAGACCGCTGCTTGCAAACGTCTCCCGCGAAACGATCGCCCTCATTCCCAAGCCCAGTACGCCCATGAATCGCTCGGGCTCTACGCGAATCACGGCTGAGATGCGAAAAGGGCTGCGGCCGATACGGATGACATCGCCCGGTTTCACGTGCAGCTTCTCGATCACCTGTTCCGACACCACTACGTCGCCTGCTCGCAGTGCCGTTGCCAGTGTTTGCGCGGGTTCGAGAGACGCCGCGCCATAGTAGGGGTACTGCGACGCGTCCACCGCTTTCACCGAGATGAACGCGGCGTCAGGGACGTTATCCGAGGCCGCCATCGACATCGTCCAGGTCACCAGCGTGTTCGTCGTACCAGCCAGAGCCTGCGCGACGCTCTCATCCACGGTGTCCCATGTGTCCACCGCCAGGTCGCCGCCCAGCCACACCTTCGAATCGGAGTGGATCGCATCGAGAGCTACCCGTGCCGCTCCTCTTACGCCGCCGACGCTTGCAATGCTGAGCGCCATGGTCAAGGCCACTAGTGCCGGCCGCAGCGGCGAGGCACTGAGGTCCCGCCAGGCCAGTCTTGCCGCCATCCGCCAGAAGCGTTGCGGACCCCGTTGTTCCTGCGCCTCCATTGGACAGAGTCGATGATACCAGCGGTAGCCTATGAAGGTGATACGGACTGCGCTCTTACTGTTTACCGCCGCTGCCCTGATGTTCGGCCAACAACCAGGCATCGGACAAAACGGCGTCGTCAACACCGCCAGTCAAATCGCGCCCACGCTGGCCGGAGGCGCCATCGCTCGCGGTGCACGCTTCACTATCTACGGTGTCCGCTTAGGCTCGTCCGCCATCACCCTGGTCACTGCCGGACGCACGCCGATAAAAACGCTCACCGTCACGCGGAACCGCATCGACGCCGTCATGCCGGTCGACATCCCCTTGGGCTCGGTGCCGCTGGTTGTTACCGTGGGCGCCAGCGCCAGCAAACCGTTCACCACTGAAATCGTCGACTCCAATCCGGGACTCTACAGCCGCAACGGCGAGGGTTGGGGGCCGGGAGTCATCAGGAACCTGACGCCCGGCGCCCAGCCGGCGAACAATACGGAATCAAGTGCCGCGCTCCCCGGCCAGTCGATATCTCTCGGCGTCACTGGACTCGGCGGCGCCCGGCAGGTCACCGTCGTTATCGGCACCCATCCAGTGACGGTTTCCACGCGCCCCCATCAGGAAGAACTGCAGGTCCGGCTGCCGGCCGGCGCGGAGCAAGGCTGCTACGTGCCTGTCTACCTGCTTGCCTCCCCCTCGCGCGCCAGCAACGTGGTGACAGTGTCCATCGCCTCGCGAGCTGGCGCCTGTAATCCCGGCCCAGTGCCGATTCTCAACTCCAGGCGCGTTGGTGTCGGTATCGCGTCGCGCACCCGCTTCCGCGGACGCGCCGGCGAGCCCGTATCAGTTAAGGATGAAGCGATACTCGTATTCGCCAGTAAGGACGAACAACCCGTCAGCACGCCAATATTGTTGTTGCCACCCGTTGGAACGTGTACCGCATACACCAGCAGCTTTCAGGCAGACACCGCGCTCCAAAGTTCGATGTTGTCAGCGCTGTTCACCGACATGAACGCGCACGGCCTCGACGCCGGCCCAAGTTTCACAATCGCTGGAAACGGACAAACCCGCTCGCTTCTTCCGGTGCTGACAACCCCCGGCTACTATAAAGGCCGCCTGGGCTGGAGTGAGGGCAGGCAGACCCGCCGCAATCCCGGGCTCTTTCTCAACTCCGGCGAGTTTGTCATCGACGGTCCAGGCGGTCCCGACGTCGGGCCGGTTCACGCCAGTCTCCGCGCGCCCGTGCCATTGGAATGGTCGAATCTCGAGCAGACCACAACCGTCGACCGCAGCAAGCCTCTCCCCATCCGCTGGACCGGCCTCTCGTCCGGGCACACCGTCATCATCATCGTCACTAACGTCGACCAGCTATCCACGGCCATCGGCACCAGCATGTGCGTCGCGGATGGCAAAAGGGGCGAACTTACCATCCCCGCAGCCCTCCTCGCCAACATCCCGGTCAGCCGCGACATGCCCGGCCTGCCTTACGATCAGGTGTTCGTGTCGCAACTACCCTCCACGCCCGCGCCCCGCATTCAGGCGCGCGGACTCGACGGGGGATTTCTGGTGAGCCTCTACACCATCGGCCGTTTTGTCGTCTATCGCTGAATGGTCAGCAGCGCGCCCGATTGCGTCGACAGGTTCGCGTAAACCGATACCACCGCGTTGTCGCCATCGGGTAAGGGGTCGGGGACAACCACGTTGAACTGGTAGAGTCCCGGAGAGATCAGCCCTGCGAAACGCACCGTAGCCGTTTGCCCGCCGATGCGCACAGCAGGAATCTGCGGCAGCGTTCCCGACTGTACCGCTGAACCGCTCACCACCGGCGGGTTTACCGGCCCATAGCCGTTGGCGTACAGGATGATTGTCTCGCCCGGCGCCGCCGGTGTTGTCAGGCCGGCAAACAATGACGTCGGGCCAATCAGCCTGCCATCCGCATGCGTCGCTGCCAGGTACGGTCCGCCATTGAAGGCGAAGAACGACGGCGAGTAGGAGGCAGACTGAGCGGTGAATGCAAGACCCGCCACTCCCTTGTTCGTCAGCACCACCTGCACCGGTCCCGCAGTCAAGTCGGGCGGCGTCAGCACGTTCACCTGCGTCGGGCTGATGTAGTAGACATACGCGCTCTTGCCGTTCATCGTGACGCTCACGCCGTCGAGCGAAGTCGGCATCTGCCCGTTGACGAAGTCGGCGTCTCCCCAGATGCGTGTGCTGCCGGCCAGCGCGCTTCCCTTGATTTCCGTCCACGCATTCGGCGCGATTGACGACGATCCGCCCGCCGCATTCCCGACACTGGTAATCGCCGGCGCGGCCGTCGCAAAGCCCGAGAAGACAGCGTAGAAGGCGTCGCCGTTTACATAGCCGTTCAACCGTCGCCCGCCGCCGTAGGTGCGCTGCGCAGCGGTAGCAGTTGTGGTCAGCGTTGTTGACACCGTGCCACCGGCAACGTAAACGCCGCCCTTTCCATCGAGCGCGATCGCGAAGGCGTTGTCGTCGAAATTGCCACCGTAATATGAGCTGTAAGCAAGACTCGTGCCCGCCGGATTCACCACCGTCAGAAACGCGTCCCCATAAAACATGAACTGACCCTGCCCGCCGTGCCCCGCCATCCGCGACTGTAGCGGCCCGCCTGCCTGCGGAAAGTCAGTGGAATCCGTGAACCCTGTCACGTACGCGATGCCGCCGCTGTCCACCGCAATCGCCGTGCCGGCATCATTCGCGCTGCCGCCGAGGTAACTCAGATAGATCAGCCCCGATCCCGAGGGATTCAGCTTCGCCACAAACGCATCGCCGTATAGCTGCTCAATGAGGAACGGCAGACTCTGGTAGCCGGCGTAGGCTGGCTGGAAGGCGCCGGCCGTAGTCTGCATCCGCGACGAACTGGTCGACCCGGTCATGTACACGTTGCCGCTCCGGTCAACCGCCAGCGCGCTTACGCAATCGTCGCCGGGCCCACCGAAGTAAGTCGAGTACATGAGCGCACTGCCGTTTGCCGTCAGCTTCGCGACGAATCCGTCACCCAAATTCATGAACTCGTTCTGTTCCTCGGTGCCTCCATACGTCCGCTGTAGAGCGCCCGCCGTGGTTGGGAAGTCCCGCGAAATGGTGCAGCCGCCAACATATACGTTGTTCGAGGCATCAAGCGCCAGCGTCCAGGCCACGTCGTCGTTGGTGCCGCCGAGATAAGTCGAGAACACCAATTGCGATCCCGTAGGGTCAAGCTTCGCTACGAAGGCGTCGCCCGGATCCCACGAAGGATACCCGGTCTGCTTGATCGGCTCTCCACCGATCCCCTTCAGCCGGCTTTGAAACGCCGAGGCGGTAACTGGGAAGTCCTGCGAGCCCGTCGCGCCGGTAATGTAAGCGGCGCCCGTTGAGTCAATCGCAATCGCCGTACCGGCATCATCGCGGCTGCCGCCCAGAAACGTCGAGTAGACCAGCTTGTTTCCCGCCGCGCTTAGCTTGGTCACAAAAGCGTCACCGGTGCGCAAGTAGCTCGATCCGCCCAAACCCGCAAAATGCGACTGATACGCGTTCAGAGTGGGAAAGTCGGACGACGTAGTGCAGCCTGTGACGTAGACATTGCCTGCCGAATCCACCGCCAGTGCCGATGCCGTGTCGTCGCCGCTCCCGCCAAGATACGTCAGGTAGATCAGCGCGCCCGCCGGACTGTACTTCGCCACATAAGCATCGCCGCCCATCACGTTCGCCGTCATGCCCCCGAAGTTCGCCTGGTACGGCGCCACTACCGGAAGATTGGTCGACGTTGTGTTGCCGGCAAGGTAAACGTTCCCCGCGGAGTCGAGCCCAAGACCGCGCGCGCCTTCGTTATTCGATCCACCAAGGTAGGTCGCGTATGCCAACACCGGATCGATCACCAGCTCACGGCTGCGATCGTACGCGCCAAGCGCAAACGTCACCAGGCCCCCGGCGCCTAGTTTGAATTTTCCTTCTACCGGCCTCCGCCGTCCGCCGGCGTATTGATAGATCTCCGGGCGCTTCCATCTTATGTCTCCCGCGGTCGACCCGATCACCAGTTCGCCTTTGTCATCGATGCGGGCGCTCCTGTGGCCGCTCAGTACCATCCGAATTTCGGCTGGATCGGCACCCGGAGCCAGCACAAAATCGTACTCCAGCCGGCCCTGCTCGCCATGAAACACCAGGTCGATGCCCGGATAAACGCCGCGCGACCGGACCCGCCCAAAACTCGCAATATCCGTCCGCCAGTTGGCCGCATTGCCAACCAGGTAGTTGGTTGCGCCAGGCAGCCGTTCAACCGCCTCCACCGACGCGGCAGCGGATGCGCCGCTCAATCGCGTTCGAACCACGGCAGAGTCCCGGCGGTGGCCGTCGCGCCATTCCACCCAACTTTCAGCCGCGCTGACGCCCACCGCAAAGCCCTGTCCACGCGCCACAAAGTTAGCCGCCCCCGAGCTTCGCTCAAAGCGCAGTGGTGAGTGTTCCAGAGCAGGACGCGCAGGGGCGGCAGTCGCCGCAAACGTCGCAGCCAACCCCAGCCAGAAAGAGGATGCCCAGTTCGTCATCGCACCACCTCCGAGGAACGAGCGAAAACACGAGGTTAACATAGGCCATCCATCGGCCGGCCGGTCTCGCCTCCAATGTCGCCTCTCGGCTGGGAGTGTCGCCTTAGCTCTCGGCTTTTTGGAGATCTTCTAGCGTCTTCCTCGAAAGGTTGATCATCTTGGCGAGTTTCTTCGGGTCGCCGATTGATTCGATCAGCATTTCCAGCATCACTCTTACTGACGCCAGGGGAAGAAGATCTCGATTCAGGTCGTAGGCGCACACAAAGTGATGACTCTTGCGGAACTCCTCAAGCGCATCAGTGAGCTCTATTTTGTTGGTTCGCGGATTGCGTTTCGTCGACTGCAGGAAATCAAAAACATCCGGCGTGAGAATATACCGCCCGACAATGATCCTCGCCTTCTCGCTGACGCCTTCCAGTGTCGACGTCTTCTCCTGCATGTGATCGACATAATACAGTCTCTTTGTGCCCTTCACCGCCGTCCCCAGTACCGCGATCCCATAGTGATGGAAGTCGGCGCCCACGCTCGCACGTTGGGGATTTACGGCTAAGATCGGCCGCCTTTCCTTGATATAGCAGTCTTTCATCTCACTCAGCGCCGCACTCATCGGATCCACGTCGACGGGCAGAATAACTGCAAACGGCTCCTCGCCGATCACCGAACGCGTGCTTAGAATTGCGTGTCCCAATCCCAGTGGCTCGTCCTGGATCACCACCTTCGGATCGACCTTGGTCACCTTCCGCACCGTGTCAAATTTCGGCAAGGATTTGCTCGGGGCCACGATTATGATGATCTCCAGGATGCCCGCGGCAACTGCCTCCTTCGCGGCATGCAGGATCATGGTCTCCAGCTTGTCCGGGGCCAGGAGACGCGCCTGCCATCCGGCCGCCACAATCACTGCCTTCGCTACATTCTTGCTCCGTGCTGCCCGATGAACCTGCCATCGCCGCGCGTATGCCCTCAACTCGCGAACCAATAAATCCATCTCGCGTTCCCCAAGTTCAGAATCCGTGAGAATCTTGCACAATTCCTCCTTCACGTCCGGGCGAGAAGGAATGGTGTCGTGCTCGGCCGCCTGTAACAAGGAGTTTCGCTGTTCAAACGAAAGCTTCAGTTCATCAGCGATGTCGTTTACAAGATGGCGCTTCGGTAGCCGCTTGTTGTTCTCGATGAGAGACAGGTAGCTCACCGAGACGTGAATTCTCGCCGCCAGATCGGCCCGGCTAACCTGCGTGCTCCTAAATTCTTGCAGGAGCTCACCGAATGTCTTCGCCATGAAGGCGATTTTAACAGCATCGGTGAACCGGTATCACCGCATTAAGTCACGTGTTACAAATTCACTTGTGAAAACGTTCGCACAAGAGTCACCTATGATAGGGTCACGTGTGACAACATGGTAATTGACAAATTGTCACAACGATGATCATATCGTTTCATGCTGACAACGAAGCTCGCCACGTTTCGCGGCTACATCGCAGTCGTCAAGCCCCAAGGCCGACTTGTCCTTGGGGCCACCGAAAAATTTCGAACAGCCATGGCCGCGGCGATAGGCAATGACTATCGCCGCATTGTCATCGATCTCGGGCAGGTGAACAAGATCGATTGCGCCGGGCTCGGGGAACTTGTCCGCTTCTACGTTCAGGCGCGCGACGCCGGCGCCTGGCTGGCTTTGACTAACGTCACCAGGCGCGTGCGCGACCTGCTCGTCATCACCAAGCTCATTACCGTCTTTCCGATCATCGTGGACGACGTTATCTCCAATGACGAGCCGTCAAATCGAACACCTGCCAACCAGGCCTTCGAGTTTCCTGTGTGGCAGCGTCAGGATGTTCAAAACGGCAACCACTACATCTCACTCTGAGTTCCCCTCGTGAAGGCCGCTGGCATCAGCAGGCGGCCTTGTCCCTTCCCGCCACCACCGTCCTGTACCCTAAAAGTTCGGACACAACATGGCAGAATCGCCCATCAAAGCTCGCGGCGCGGACTTCGCGCAATGGTATCAGGACGTCGTCCTTCAGGGAGACATGGCGGAACCCGCCGAGATCGTCAAAGGCTGCATGGTAATCAAGCCCAACGGCTATGCCGTCTGGGAACTTCTCCAGCGTGAGCTTGACGACCGCTTCAAGGCAACCAATCACCAGAACGTCTATTTCCCGCTGCTCATTCCCCAGAGCTTTCTCCAGAAAGAGGCCGAGCACGTCGAAGGCTTCTCGCCTGAACTGGCGGTGGTGACCATCGCCGGGGGCAAGAAGCTCGAAGAGCCCTACGTCATACGGCCTACCTCGGAGACCATCGTCGGCCACTTCTTCGCCAAGTGGATTCAGAGCTGGCGCGACTTGCCCGTGCTCATGAACCAGTGGGCCAACGTCGTTCGCTGGGAACTGCGCACCCGCATGTTTCTGCGCACCACCGAGTTTCTCTGGCAGGAAGGCCACACCGCACACGCGACCCACGACGAGGCCGTCGAAGAGGTGCTGCGCATCCTCGACGTCTACGCCGAAGTGGCTGAAGACATCATGGCCATGCCTGTCATCAAGGGCGTGAAATCACGCGCTGAGAAGTTTGCCGGCGCGCTCAGAAGCTACTCCATCGAGTCCATGATGCAGAACGGACTCGCGCTCCAGGCGGGCACCAGTCATGACCTCGGCCAGAACTTCGGCAAGGCGTTCGACGTCAAGTTCCAAAACAAGGAAGGCCAGCTCGACTACGTCTGGCAGACCAGTTGGGGCGTCAGCACGCGGCTGATCGGCGGGCTGATCATGACCCACTCAGACGACAAGGGGCTCGTCCTGCCCCCGAAACTTGCGCCCGTTAAGACCGTCCTCGTGCCCATTTACCGAAAGGAGGAGGAGCGCGCGCAGGTGCTCGAAACCGCCTCGCGCATCGCCAAGGAGATCGGCGCCAAGCTCGATGATCGTGAAGGGCAGAGCCCTGGAGCGAAATTCTTCCACTGGGAGCGCCGCGGCGTACCGACGGTGCTCGAACTCGGCCCGCGGGATATCGCGTCCGGCAACATCGTGCTCAAACGCCGCGACACCGGCGTCAAGGAAATCATCCGTCAGGACGAGGTCACGGCACGCATTCCCGCCCTACTCGGGCAAATGCAGAAGGACCTTTTCGCCACCGCCAAGGAGCGCCTCAAGGCCAATACCGTCACCGCCAACTCCATCGAAGAAGTGGAGTCGATTCTCAAAGACACCAGCGCCGAGAAGGGCGGCGGCAAGTTTGTCATGGCCCACGTCAAGGACGACGCTGCCGTCGACGCGCGCATCAAGGAGTTCAAAGCGTCGGTCCGCAACATCCCGCTCGTCGACGAGTACGACGGGCCCGGCAAGTGCATTGTCACCGGCGAAACGGTGGACCGCCGTTCGGTGATCGCTAAAGCTTATTGAGAAGCAGCGCCCCGTCGCTCGGCTCAGCCACAAATGCGCGACTGCCAAACGCCTCGAGCAGTCGCGCCGCCGCGGCACTCCGCGAGAGGACCACGGCGCAACCGCCGAATCCGGCACCGGTGAGCCTCGCGCCCAGCGCACCGTTCTGCATCGCCGCGTCGACAATCGCGTCAAGTTCCACGCAGGACACACGTAACCGGTCCCTTAGGCTCGCATGCGATTCAAGCATCAGCCGGCCAAAGCCCTCGGCATCCCCTGACTCCATGCACCGTACGGCATCGTCCACTCGGGCCGCTTCGGTCACCACGTGGAGATAGCTCTCCTGCTCACGCGAGTCGTTGAGGCGTGACGCCATCTCGACGGCTCGCCCGGTCGCCAGTGCATCTCGGTAGGAAGCGAATCCCAAACGCCCTGGAGCGCCGGCGCCTGCCGAACGCCGCGCGTTGTACTCCTCCCGCGCCGCTCCCGATTTCTCGGCGGACTTGCCGCTGTCCACCACAACGAAAGCCCAATCCTGCGGGACCGGCACGTGCCTCACGCCCACCGGTGCAAACTCGATGCGGGTCGCACAACCGGCCCGTGACGCGAGCACCGCTGCTTGATCCATCGCGCCGCCGCGAGTTCCGACAAAGTGCTCGCCCTCGGGCAGCACGTCCATGAGTTCCTCAAATGACGCGCGTCGCCGGTTTGCCTCAAGCAGCGCGAGCGTCACGGCGACGATCAACGCTGACGACGACGAGAGCCCGGCAGCCGGCGGAAGGTCCGTCGATACCTCGAGGTCGACACCCTGCTCCACGCCCCACTTCAACGCGTAGGCTGCGGCGGCCGCGCGCAGGTAATTCTCCCAATCGCCGCCCTCTACCGGCCGCAAATCGCTCGTCCATTCGAATTTGCGAACAGGGAAGCCGTCACTCGATGCCGCGATAAGAGCATCGCCGCGCACTCTCCACGACACGCGGATCCGCTTCGATAGCGCCACCGGCAGCACCGGTAGATTGTGATAGTCGATGTGCTCGCCGATCAGGTTTACGCGTCCCGGCGCGACCACTAGGCCGGCTAGCGCCATAACCGCATGACGACGCGGATCAGGATGAGCGCGCTCGCTCCAAACAACCCCAGCAGCATCCAGAAGTAATCCATGCGGCCGTACAGGAGGTTCCCGACGCAGAACAGTGCCGACCAGATCATGGAGCAGCCTGTCATCCAGCCGATGAGTGCCAGGGGGATGTTGTCCGTGCGCCCCCACTCGGCAGCCTCTGCCTCGGAGACTCCGGCCTCGATGCGAACCTTGCTCCAGCCAGGACCGAATGGCCTGACCTTGTGGTAGAAATTCACCAGCACGTCGCGGTCGGTCTGTGGACCCACAAACGCCACCACCACCCAGCAGATGGTGGTGAACAGAATAGTGAGCAGCAGTTCGCGGTCAGTCCCGAGCGTAATTCCAGATCGCCGCGCTACCAGCAGCGTGATCGAGATCACGAACGAACTCACCATCGCTGCGATTTCGCACCACGCCGTGATCCGCCACCAGAACCAGCGCAGCAGGTAGAGCAGTCCGGTACCGGCGCCCACCTGGAGCATGATGTTGAAGTTCTCCTGCGCCGATTGCAGGAAGAACACGAGCACCGACGAACATACGAAGAGCAGAACCGTCGCCAGGCGTCCGGCGAGCACGTAGTGTTTCTCGGTTGCGTCCGGCTTCAGAAAACGGCGGTAGAAATCGTGGACCAGGTAGGACGCGCCCCAATTTAAGTGAGTCAAGATGGTCGACGAATTTGCTGCGATCAAGCCGCCGACCATTAGTCCGATCCAACCGGCCGGCAGAAACAGCAGCATCGCCGGGTAGGCAATGTCATGACCGATTAGAGTCGGATCCAGGTTCGGGAGAGCCTTCTGAATATCGGACAGTTGGGGGTAGACCACCAGCGACGCCAGCCCGACCAGAATCCACGGCCACGGCCGCAGCACATAGTGGGCGACGTTGAAAAACAGCGTCCCGGCGAGCGCATCCTTTTCGGTCTTGGACGCCAGCATGCGCTGAGCAATGTAGCTGCCGCCACCCGGTTCGGCGCCTGGATACCAGACCGCCCACCACTGGACGGCGATCGGCATGATGAACACCGCGATCGCCAGTGACCAGTTATTGGTGAAGTCGGGCAGCATGTTCAGGTAGTTCAGCCCGCCCGGACCTTGCACGTGCGACAGTTTGTCCACCAAGCCATGCAGACCGCCCACTTGCGGCAGTTTGATGGCGAAATAGGCGGCCGCGATCACTGCCGACATCTTGATGAAGAACTGGATCATGTCGATCACCAGCACGCCCCAGAGTCCGGAGTGCGCGGCAAACACCACGTTCAACAGCCCCACCGCGGTCAGCGTCTGGATCCGCGAAAACCCAAACAGTACGGCCGCGATCTTACAGGCGGCGAGGTTCACGCTCGCCATGATGATGCAGTTGAAAAAGAACCCCAGATACACGGCGCGGAAGCCGCGCACGGCGGTGGCGGCGCCGCCCGAGTAGCGTAGTTCGTAAAACTCAAGATCCGTCAAGACGCCAGATCTCCGCCAGAGGCGCGCGTAGAAGAACACCGTGGATACACCGGTCAGTGTGAACGCCCACCATTGCCAGTTGCCGGCCACGCCCTGGGTGCGGACGAAGTTGGTGACCAGGTTCGGCGTGTCGCTAGAAAAGGTGGTGGCCACCATCGACAGTCCAGCCAGCCACCACGGCACGCTGCGGCCCGAGGCAAAAAACTCCGACGTGCTTTTGCCCGATCTCTTGCCAAAGAAGAGTGCGGGTACAAAGCAGATCAACAGCGAAACGATGACGATGATCCAGTCGATCAGTTGAAGTTTCATTTGATGGTTTTGTGCCGAAGAACCAAAATACCCTAAGGCAACAGCTTACATTGGTATGAGGTGCCGTACGATCTTTTTCAACTGCTGAAACGACATTGGGGATATACGCAGTTCCGTGGACGCCAGCAGTCGATCGTGGAGAGCATTCTCTCAGGCCGCGATGCCGCGGTGATTATGCCCACCGGCGGCGGCAAATCCCTCTGCTATCAGCTACCCGCGGTTGCGATGGACCAGACCTGCGTGGTGGTGAGTCCGCTCATCGCGCTGATGCAGGACCAGGCGCGACAGCTTGAACAAAGCGGTATTCCTGCAGCCGTTCTAAACAGCGCCATCGACTATCGGGAGCAAGGCGTCGTTAAACGCCAGGCCGAGCAGGGCGCCCTGAGACTGCTCTATCTTTCCCCAGAGCGACTGGTTCGCGAGGATGTTCTGCAATGGCTCAAGCGCGTCCCAGTGGGCTTTTTCGCGATTGACGAAGCGCATTGCATTTCCGAATGGGGGCACGAATTCCGCCCTGAGTACCGCCAGCTCAGAACGCTGCGCGACCACTTCCCCGACAAGCCTATTGCTGCTTTCACCGCCAGCGCGACGCGCCAGGTGCGGCACGACATCGTCACTCAACTCGGTCTGCGTGACCCCGCGAAATTCGTCGCCAGCTTCCACCGGCCTAACCTGCGCTACATGGTGAAGCTCTGCACCGGACCTCAGCAAAGCGCCCTCCTCGGCGCGGCGGTGGACTGGTATGACGAAGGCAACCTGATCGTCTACGCGCCCACCATTAAGTCCGTTGAGGCCACCGCTGCGGCCATCGAGCGCCACGGCGTTCCAGCGGTCGCCTATCACGGGCAGATGGACAACGACACGCGCCGTGACAATCAGGAAATGTGGATGACTGGCGAGAAGCGGGTCCTGGTAGGAACGCTCGCCTTCGGTCTTGGCATCAACAAGCCTGACGTCCGCGCTGTCATCCATCTCTCGCTGCCGAAGTCGCTCGAACAGTACTACCAGGAGGCGGGACGCGCCGGGCGCGACGGCGAGCCTGCTGACTGCGTGATGCTCTGGCAGCGCAAGGACGCCGGGCTGCTCGCTCACTTCATCGAGGCCATAGAAGACGGCGCCGAGAAGCAGCGCGCCTGGCAGCGTTATCACACCATCCGCCGCTTTGCTGAAGCCGGCGGCTGCCGTCACCGGCAGATCTGCATGCATTTCGGCGAGACGCCGAAGTGGGACCGCTGCGACGCTTGCGACGTTTGCGGCTATGAGCTCGACTGGCTCGATATCACCGAAGAGGTTCCGGCCGCAGTCGTTAAAGCGCGTCGCAAGAGGGCGGCGCCTGCCGCGGTTGCCGCAGCGGCTGCCCCGATGGACACAGGAGTCCGCAACCGGCTGCGCGCGTGGCGTGTCTCGCTCGCCAAGCAGATGAAGGTGCCGGCGTTCGTCATCGTCCACGACGCCACCATCGACGCCATTGCCCGGGACCTGCCGCGGACCCTTGAGGACCTGTATGATATTCCGGGTATCGGCGAGCGCAAAGCCGCGCGCTTCGGTGCCGATATTCTCAGCATTGTGAGGGCGAAATAATTGATCCGGACGCTGCTGTTATTCATTATCGGCGTGGCCATGTCGCTCGCCGCGGACCGCCAGATCTTCCTGCTGATCGGCCAGTCGAACATGGCGGGGCGGGGAATCGTCGAGGATCAGGACCGGCAGCCCATCCCTCACGTTTTCTCGCTGAACAAACAGATGGAATGGGTGCCCGCCATCGACCCTCTCCACTTCGACAAGCCTGACATTGCCGGCGTCGGACTTGGCCGCGGCTTTGCAAAAACGCTCCTCACGGTAGAGCCGCAAGCCGAAATCGGACTCGTCCCCGCAGCCTTTGGCGGCACCAGTCTTGACGAATGGAAACCCGGCGGCAAGCTCTACGTGGACGCTGTCAAGCGTGCGAAGTTCGCGATGCAGTCCGGCAAATTGCGCGGCATCCTGTGGCATCAGGGCGAGGGCGACTCCATCAAGGAGGAGGATGCCCGCAGCTACGGCCACCGCTTTGATGCCATGATCACGCAACTGCGCGCTGACCTCAATGCGCCCGAGGTCCCCGTCGTTGTTGGCGAGCTCGGCCGGTTTCTTAAGGAGCGTCCCGACAACAAGAGCGTCTTCGCCGCGATCGTCGGCGAGCAACTGGCGATGATCCCGCTGCATGTCGCGCGGACGGTGTTCGTACCGTCAGCCGCACTGACGTCGAATCCCGACCACGTCCACTTTGACGCAAAGTCTCAGCGCGAGTTAGGACGCCGGTATGCGCTGGCGTTTCTCAGTCTCGATTCCACCTGGTAGACCGTAGACGGCAAGTCGAAGCCGCTACTCGTAGCGGAGGGCGATCATGGGATCGACGCGGGTGGCACGCCGTGCCGGCAGCCAGTTGGCGAGCCCAGCCACGACGAGCAAAACCACCGACGTAACCGCCACTGCCAGCGGATCGAGGGTCGACACGCCGTAGAGCACGCTACGTAAAGCGGGCGCCACCAACATTGCTCCCAGCAGTCCCGCGCCCAGGCCGATCAACGACCACTTTAAGCCGTTGCGTAACACCAGCGACTTGATTTCAGACGGCTGCGCACCCAGCGCCAGGCGCAGTCCGAATTCGTGCGTTCGCTGGGACACGGTGTAGCTGATGACGCCGTAAATCCCGAAAGCCGCCAGCGCCAGTGCCACTACCGCGAACACCGACAGCAGCATGAACGCGATTCGCGGCGCCGAATTGGCGAGCGCGATGTAGTCGTTCATACTGCGGATCATGAACACCGGCTGATCCTTGTCTACTGACCACACCGCCTGCTTCACCGCGGTTATCATCCTGGCGGAGTCGGCTTGCGTCTTAACGATCAGCACCATACGGTCAGACGGGAGCTGTAGATAGGAAGCGTAGAGCGTGGGACGCGGCGGTTGATCGAGCCCGTAATGCCGTACCGGCGCGACGACGCCGACAATCTCGCGCGACCCGATCATTAGAATGCGTTTGCCGATGGGATTCTCGTTCGGGTAATACCGCTTGACGAAGGTCTCATCCACCACGACAACCAGAGGACGGTCAACCGTATCGTGCTCGGTGAACGAACGCCCGCGCGTCAGCGCAATGCCCAGCGATTCAAACAACCGGGGACTGGCTCGCCGAAAATCGGTTGGCAACTCCGAGCCGGGCACATCTGCAACGTCGGCGCGCTTGAAGGTACGCCGGGTATTCTCTTGTCCCAGCGGCACAATCTCTGTAACTCCGGCCGACTGCACTCCCGGAATCTCCTGTAACCGGTCGAGCGTTTGCCGGAAGAACTCGGCCTGCTGTTCAGGCTTCTGGTAGAGGCTGTCGGTGGGTAGCCGAAGACGAAACGTCAGCACATTCTCCGCATGGAAGCCCGGGTTCACTTTCTGCAGCTCGATGAAACTCCGCATCGTAAGCGCCGCGCCCATGAGCAGCATGAAGGCCAGCGCAGTTTCGGAGATGACGAGCAAACGCCGCACACGGTTCTGCCGGCTAGTGCCCGTTGACCCGCGGCCGCCTTCTTTCAGGACGCGATTTAGATCGGAGCGCGACGCCTGGAAAGCGGGGACGATTCCGAAGAGAAACGAGCAGGCGAAAGCCAGCGCCATCGCAAATGCCAGCACGCTCGAATCCACCCGAATCTCCGGCAGCACCACCTCAGTGGAAGCGTTCGGCAGGGGGATGGTTTGCGGGAGGGCGTGTTGCAGCAGGTCGACGCCCCATATGGCGACCAGCAGTCCTGCCACGCCGGCGAGGAGGCTGACGAGCAGGTTTTCCGCGAGAAACTGGCGAATCAGCCGCCACCTGCCTGCGCCCATTGCGCTCCGGATTCCGACTTCGCGCTCCCGGCTTGTCATGCGTGCCAGCAGCAGATTCGCGACGTTCGCACAGGCCAGCAGAAGGACGAACAACACCGACGCCAACAGCATCATCAGGGCCGGTCGAATGTACTCTACCAGCGCTTCCTGCAGCGGGACTACGGTTGTTTTCCAGCCCGCGACTACGGGGAACTGCTGTCCGATGCGAGCCGCGATGGCGTCCATGTCCTGCTGCGCCTGCTTAATGCTGACGCCCGGCTTCAAACGCGCCAATACGCCGAAGTCGCGTCCAAAACGCGGACGGCCGCGCAATTCTTCCACCGGCCAGGGCACGTACGCGTCGGCGCGGATGGGCGACCACATGTTCTTCGGCAGCACGCCCACGCATTCGTATAACTGATGATTGATGGTCAGAGGCATGCCGACGACGTTCGTCCTGCCGCCAAAATGATCCTGCCAGAATCCGTAGCTGAGCACCGCCACGTTATGCCGCGCCGCGCCCTCGCCGTCCTCGGGCCGGAACAGCCGGCCAAGCAGCGGTTGGGCGCCGAGCATCGTGAAGAAATTTGTACTCACGCGCAGTCCCGGAAACTGTTCCGGCTCGCCCGAACCGGTCAGCGTGCCGGTGCCGGGCTCCAACAGGGTCATTTCCTCGAATGAATGATTCTGCTCGCGCCAGTCAAGGAAGTTGGGGCCTGACGGACCCTCGCGTTCGACATTCAGCTTCGGGTTCGTTTCCCAGATGGCGACCAGCCGCCCGGCGTCTTTGTAAGGAAGCGGCCGAAGCAGGACGGAGTTAACGACACTGAAGACGGCTGTATTGACGCCGATGCCGAGCGCGAGAATGCCGATCACCAGCGCCGAGAATGCCGGGTTCTTGAGGAGCATTCGGAGGGCGTATCGCAAATCGGCCATAAGACCCGGGGAGTAGCACGTGGAATGCCAGGAGACGGACCTGTTTCATCAGCGATTGAGCCGGCGCGGGTGTCCGAAATTGGGACGAAGCTGTCTTGGTTCTACTTGTCAGTTGCCGGCTGCGAAACGGAGCCAATGGACAGTGGCGAGTTTGCCTGCGGCGTTGATGGGTGGGTGGCGGCGAACGAAACGGAGCCATTTGCCTGCGGCGTGGCTTTGCGGGTGGCGGCGAAGGATCGGATGGCTTCTGCTTGGACCTGCTCGGCTTCCTCTTCTCTTCGTAGCTTTTGGAGTTTGGCTAAGTCGGTGCAGGCGCGGTGCCAGGTTCGCTCGATAGTATTCAGGTAGCGAGTGATGGTCTGGAAGGCTTTGCGGGCTTCGGGTTCGATGATGCATTCGAGGTCGCCGAACTTGTTGATTACGGCGGCTTCGGTGCGCCGGGCACGCTGGAGGCGCCACCAGTTCTGGGCGATTTCCTCTACCAGCATGGCTTCGTGTTCGGTAGCGGGCTGATTCTCGTCGATGAGCATGACGCGGAGTTCGTCGTATTGGGCGGGATCTTCGCCCTTGGTCACAACCTGCTTGCCGGCGAGGCCATGGCGGGTGGCGTTGAACTTACAGTTTTCGATGCCAGCAGCGGTGGCGGGTCCGGTGGACGACAGCGCGTTCAGCCGGTTGGCGTTGATCTGACTAATGGTTGCCATAAACGTTCTCTACCTCTATTGAAGCAGACCGAAAAAAGCGTTTCCGGCTAAGTGGTTGATTGTATTGAGCAAGTGGCTTATGACTGACAGAATGCGATCGGCATGTTTCTCCGTTTTTTGGCGATCTGCTACGTGGCGCTGACTGTTGCTGCCGGCGCAAACAGTGTCCGCGATGTGGACTTCAAGAACTTTACCTATGACTGGCCGGGTGGCGGGTCCGCCGGGACGGCTACATGAAACTGGCTGGGAGCGAGAGTGCGGCCGCAGGTTCGCCTGGTGAATGGAACGCACCACTTCACCGAGCCCGATCTTCCGATCAGTGCGGCACCTTATGCTCTCATGTCCTCTGTGACGTACGGAGATCTTACCGGCGACGGGCAGGACGAGGCGGCGGTTGATTTACGGTACAGCACGGGTGGCACTCTCAGTTGGCATTATCTCTACCTGTTCACTGTGCTCAACGGCACGCCGAAGATGTTGAGTTTGTTGCGGAGCGGGTCACGGGCAGATGGAGGATTGGAGAGCGTCGAGATTTCGGAGGGCGTCCTGATTCTCGAGTTTTCAGATGGGGAGCGACGCAGGGGTGACTGCTGTTCCCTGGGAGTGGTGCGGGCTCGTTATCGCTTCGTGAACGGTGCTTTCGTGAAGGTTGGAAAGCTAGAGAAGGACAGTTCCAGAGTGGGCCGTTATCCGCTGCTGGAGAAGAGTGGTCCTCGAACCGTGAGGCACACGGTGGGCGGGCGGACCTCGAACATTGTGTTTACGGATGGGGCGGGAGTGGATCGAGCGCTGACATCATCTGGAAATAATGTCTGGCCGGATCTGTCGGTGGACGGGCGGTCGGTGGTTTTCCTGAAAGAAGAGCATGATGAGCCGACGGAGATACGAGCGGTGAATACGGACGGCTCGAACGCACGTTCGCTGTACCGGGACCCGGTTCAGTGGAATGGGAGATCTTGTCCGCCGTCCACGTTTCGAGCACCGAAGTGGTCGCTGGACGGGCGTTCGGTGTATTTCGTGACTGACTGTACTTCGAAGAGTGGAGCGCTGTGGCGGCTGGAGGTTGGGCAGCGGAGTCCTCAGTTGGTTGTTGCGGAGGCGGTGAACTTTGGAGTGCTTCGTGCGGGGCGGTTCAAGGGATATCTGGTGGCTGACCAGCGAACTTTGACGGCGGGGGCGGAGTATCCGGTGTATCTCTATTTTCTTTTTACGAAGGAGGGGGAGAGGGTTCGGCAGGTGGGTGGGGAGGATGATGAATTGGAGGCTTTGGTTGAGGGTGCGCTGAAGCTGACGCCGTGCACCTTGCTGGTTTTGAGCTGAACGAGCCGGGAGGCTCGTTCTACTGCCTTTTCGCTTAGGATTCGTTGAAGGCGTCTTCGAATGACTTGCCGCATTCGGGGCAGACGCCGTGGCTGAAGTCGGCTTCTGAGTGGCGTTTGATGTAGACCTCGAGTTGTTCCCATTCGCCCACTTCGTTGCGGATGCGTTTGCAGGTTGAGCAGATCGACAGCAATCCTCGCAGGACGCGGACTTCGGCTTCGGCAGCTTTGCGGGCGGCTTGGGCGGCGCGTTCGCGCAATCCCACGTGAACCAGCAGGAAGATGGTTCCGACGCAGAGAAGCTGGTTGGCGATGTCGAGCCAGATGGACAGTCCGCTTTTGGGTGCGAGCTGGTAGCCGGCGTCGGCGCAGAAGGCGCACCAGATGCCCACCACCATCAGTTCGCGGCGCGACGCCCAGCGCATAGCGCTCCACACCACCAGGATCTGGAGGACCCACGTGGCCACCGCGCGCGGCGTATTCGCATCGAGCGCCAGCACGGCCAATCCGGCCGCCAGCGTCAACAGCATTTTAGGGTGAACTCGCCTCATGACCCGGAGCGATTTCAAGGATATCATTGGAGATTCCGATGTTCGCCATCCTTCGCTCAGCTTGGATTTGGATCGCGACGCTGAGCCTGGTCATCCTATGGGTGCCGGTGCTTGGCGTTGTTCGTCTATTTGACCGCGACCCGTTGCACTTCCGCACCGGCCGCTGGTTTCGCCGTCTCGGCCGCATCATCAGCCGCGTGAATCCGTGGCGGCTGCACATCTCTGGAACCGAGCACATACAGTCCGGCGCGCGTTACGTCGTAGTGAGCAACCACCAGTCGCTCGCCGACATTCCACTCATTTCGCATCTGCGAATTGATGCCAAGTGGCTCGCCAAGGCCGAACTTTTCCGCATTCCCTTTGCCGGCTGGCTGATGAAGATGGTGGGCGACGTACCGGTCGACCGTTCCGACCGTCGCAAGGCCGCCAAAGCCCTCCTCCAATGCGCGAAGCTGCTCCGCAAGGGTTGTTCGCTGGTATTTTTCCCTGAAGGCACGCGCTCGCATAACGGCGAGGTGCTGCCGTTCAACGACGGTCCGTTTCAGCTGGCGATTCGCGAGAAGGCGCCGGTGCTGCCGCTTGTCGTTGAAGGCTCGGGTGAAGCTCTGCCGCGCCATTCCTGGATCTTCCGACACTCGCAGGACATCTATCTGCGCGTCCTGGAGCCTGTCGACGTTACGGCGTTTGGCCCCAACCAGACCGGCGAACTACGCGACTCCGTTCGTCAGCAGATCATTGATGAACTCACGCGGATGCGAAAGCAATAGACTGTATTTTTCATATGACTCAACCCATTAAAGTCGCGCTCGCCGGTTTTGGCCGGATGGGCTCGATTCACGCACTCCATGTTCATGAGCTGGCGCAGGAAGGCAAGTGCACCATCACCGCGCTGGTGGACAAGAACGCCCAAAGCGCCCGCCAGTTTGCCTCTGAGAATGGAATTAACGCGCCGGTTTTCACCTCGATTGAGGAACTGGCTGCCGCGGGTGTTGCCGAAGCTACCGTCGTGGTTACGCCGACGAATCTTCATCGCGAGCACGCCACGACTCTCATCCGCGCCGGGCAGCGCGTTTTTCTGGAGAAGCCGCTCACGGGTACGCTCGATGGCGACACCGAGTTCGCGGCTGAGCTCGATCGCGATTATCCTGACGCGGTGATGCTCGCCTTCCAGCGACGCTTTGATCCGCCGCTCAAATACGCGAAGGAACTGGTGGACGCGGGCGCCATCGGCCGCGTATTCAAGATCTACTCGTCACTCGAGGATTCGAATCCTGCTCCGGCGGGATATAAGAGCGGCGGAATTCTCTCGGACATGTCAGTCCACAACGTTGATGAAGTTCTGTGGTTCACGGGCCGAATGCCCAGCGCTGCAGCGGCGATCGGGTCGCGCATCTACAGCCACAAGCTGACTACCGCGGAAGAGGATTTTGACGATGCCTTCCTGTATCTGTGGTTCGACAGCGACGTGGCCGCGCAGATCCAGGTGAGCCGGAATCACGTGTCGGGCTACCGTGTCGAGTCGATTATTTTCGGGGAAGAGGGACAGATCCACGTCGGTCATTTCGACCAGCAGTTCTTCGACATAACCGTGGAGGCGTACGGGCGTCGTGGGCGGTCTGAACCGATCGCGAAGAAGAAGTTCCAGATGCGCGACTATGGCAAGCCGTTAGCGGAATTCATCGATCGATTTGGTCCCGCGTATAAGGCGGAGATTGCCGCGTTCCTGGATTGTGTCGCGGCGAAGAAGCCGTTCCCGATTACGCACCGGGATGGGCTGCGGGCGCAGCAGGCGATCACGATGGGGATGAATAATATTATTCGGCCGGGGCACACAGCCAGCGTATGAAGTGGAAGCCGATCGAGGATCTGCCCGTCGATTGGCGGTTGTTGAGCGATGGCGAACTCGGTCCTCTGCTTCAATTCTGGATCGATCAGCGCGAGTCGCTTGAAGCGGAAGGCTCTCTTGCGGGATTCACGAATCGACTGAATCGCGAATGGTCAATTGAAACCGGCCAGATTGAGGGCGTCTACGATCTCGATCGCGGCGTCACGCAGATTCTGATCGAGCGCGGTATCCGAGAAGACTTCATTCCACATGCGCCGGGCCAGCGGCCGCCTGAGATCGTCGCGGCGATTATCAACGATCACGCAGCGGTTCTGGATGGGCTGTTTGAAGGGGTCAAGGGCGACCGGCGTCTGACGCGCGGGTATATTCACGAGTTGCATGCGGCCCTGCTCCACCATCAAGAGACGACGCCGGCACAGGACCAGTTTGGAAGAACCTTGGAAGCGGAGTTGGTGAAGGGGCGGTACAAACAGTACGCAAACAACCCGACACGGCCAGACGGATCGATTTACGAGTACTGTCCTCCAGAGCATGTGGATGCCGAGATGGACCGGTTGATCGAAATGCATGGGAGCCATGAAGCGTGGGGCGTACCCGTCGAGATTGAAGGCGCTTGGCTGCATCACCGCTTTGCACAGATTCATCCTTATCAGGATGGCAATGGCCGGGTTGCAAGAGCTTTGGCGACGCTTTGTTTCATCCGAGCGGGATGGTTCCCCCTGGTTGTGTCGAGAGATGAGAGAGTGCGCTACATCGACGCATTAGAACGTGCTGACGATGGGAGTCTGCGTCCGCTGGTTGATTTCTTCGTCGATGTTCAGCGGCATTCGCTGTTTCAGGCGACCCAGACGGCCGCAGCTATCCGGGAAGCCGACACGGTTGACGACGCGATCGCCAATGCCAAGCAGGTGCTGCGAGCCCGAGCCGTGGATCCTTCGGTGTGGCGCAAATCGCGATTGACAGCAGATCACCTCATCAGCATTGCGCAGGTAGAGTTGCTTGACGTCAGCTCGAAGTTGAATGAAGAGATGAGTCCCCTGTTTCCGGGCTTCCGGGTTTTGAACCTGCGGAATAAAGAAGTCCGACTGTCAATGAACGCCGGCTATCAGCCGAACACTTCCGATTACGACCAAGGCGGAGGACTCGAGTTTTCGGCGCCTGGCCGGTGGACGGTCATGGTGAAGGGACACGCGATTGGGTCGAGGTTTAGGGGCCTGATCGGAATCATCGTGACGTTTGGCGTCGAGGACCAGGCGGCGGTGCTGGCTTCGCCGGATGTGTTCCAAGTCAACCATTTTGAGTCTCAGGACGCAGCCGAAGCGCGGTTCAGGCCGTGGCTGGAGCGATCGCTGGCGCGCGCGATTGATCTTTGGCGGAAGAGTCTCTAGTCCGCTATTTCTTTAGCAACGCTTCGATGGCGGCGGCGCCTATGGCTTCGTCTACTTCGGATGGGGCACCGCTGATGGCTATGGCGCCGATGGTCTGGCCGTCGACTTTGATCGGCAATCCGCCTTGATTGGGGAAGGCGTCGGGGAAGACAAGCAGTCCCATATTGCCTCCGGTGAGCTGATCCTGGGCGGTCTTGGAGGGCCGGCCGTAGAGCGCGGAGTGGCGTGCTTTGCGCTGGGCGAACTGGATGGTGTTGAGGGACGCGCCGTCGCCTTTTTGCAGGAACAGGACGTTGGCGCTATCGTCCATGATGCAAATGGTGACCTTGACCTGACGCTTCTCGATCTCCGCTTCAGCGGCGGCAACCAGCGTTTTGATGGCGGCGAGATTCAGGTATTTTTTAGTCGGTAAGTCGGCGGCAGTGATGGTCATGATGGTGAGGGCAGCAGCCAGTAGGGCCTTGAGCATGCCCATCATACTATCTCGGTTACGAGAGGCTCCTCGACCTCGACCACGGCTTTGGTGAACACGAAGCGTCCGGCGATGGCAGCACAGCCAATGGACGCGGCGGCCATGAAGAACGCCGCCGGGTACCCGAAGCGTTTGGCCACCATGCCCGCGGCGAAAGAACTGAGTCCGACAAACAGATCGTAGAAGGCGCTGAGAACGCCGACCACGGAGCCGCGCTGTCCGGCCGGAGTCTGTCGCAGGACAGTGGACGCGATGGAGGACCAGGGGAACGAGAAGCCGAACCCGAGCAGAGCGGTGGCGCCCCATGCCGCGGCCGGTGGCGGTCCAAAGGCGAGCACTACCAGACCGACCGCCATAAAGCCTAAGCCGCCGTAGAAGGTGCGCGAGGGATGAATGCGGTCGGGCAGTCCGCCGAGGAAGAAGCGAGAGAGCAGAATCACTCCGGCGTAGACCGAGAAAGCGACGGGTCCAGAGTTGCCGTGGTTAGCGAGGTGCAGGATCAGGAAGCCGGTGATGACGGGGTAGTGGACGTTGACGAAGCCGATGGCAATTCCGGGAGGGATGATCCAACGGGGCACCCAACCGCGGCGCATCGGGTGGGGTGACGGCGTGTAGTCCTCAGGGATGCGGCTGAGCACGAAGGCAGCGAGGAGCGCGGCGCCCACCTGCATCATGGCCGCGCGCTGGAAGGTGCCGAGCCACTGGCCGACGACGGGTCCAAAGGAGATGCCGCCCCAGATTCCGCTGCTCAGGTAGCCGAGCGCCTGGCTGCTGCGCTCCAGTCCGCCGATTTCGACGGCCCAGGCCGCGGCCCCGGTATAAAAGCAGGCCTCGCCGAAGCCCTGGAGGGTGCGGCCGAGGAACGCGCCGGTGATGCCCAGGGGGAGCAGATACATGCAGCCGGAGAGGGCGCAACTCAGCAGGCCGACGAGGAAGGCGGTTTTGCGACCGCGGCGGTCGGCGAGCGGTCCTGAGAAGAAGCGGCTGCCGAGGGCGACGAACGAGAAGATACCAATGACAAAGCCGACTGTCTGGTCGGACCCGCCTAAGTCGTACCGGATGTGTGGCGCAAGACCGGGCAGGACGGTTCCGATACCGCAGAAAGCCAGGAACGTCGCACCAATCAGCGCCCAGAAACGCGCACCGAATTGGTGCGCCGAGAACCCCATGTCCTTCTATTGTACTGTGCGTCCGTTGGGCGGCGGCAGCGTACAATCATTCCCATATGAACTGGTTTCTGGCAAAGA
Organism: Bryobacterales bacterium; assembly: GCA_038212445.1. Classification (GTDB taxonomy): domain Bacteria; phylum Acidobacteriota; class Terriglobia; order Bryobacterales; family Bryobacteraceae; genus TMP-7. Next base: position 174,265 of record JBBQUM010000008.1, on the reverse strand, counting down.
CCGAACCCTCGGTCTACTCAATTGACCAACTGGAGAAAGACAAGCGAACCGTATGGGACGGGGTCACCAATGCTCAGGCGGTACGCGCGATCCGGGAAATGCGTGAAGGAGATCACGTGCTGATCTATCATTCGGGCGGAGTGCCGGCGATCGTGGGATTTGCGAAGGTGATTTCGGCCGGGCGTGACGACCCCAAGAATCCCAAGTCGGCGGTTGCTGGGCTGGAGTATGCCGGACGCGTGGATCCACCTGTTACACTCCATGAAATCAAGGAACTAGCCCAGTTCAAGGACTTCGCCCTGGTGCGCCAGAGCCGGCTGTCGACGATGGCGGTACCGGAGGAGTTTATGCGCTGGCTGAAGACCAAGGGTGCCCTACGGTAAACACCCTATAGCGAGGTAGCGCTCTAGTGCCGATGGGCTATTGTTGAACCAGACTTGTCTAAACTCGGCCGAAACCTGGCGCACCAGGGAAGGGTAGTCCGATGGACGCCGCCCTCGTGTTCGTGCTGATTTGTTCGGTTCTGGTGGGGGTGTATCTCTTCCTGTCCGGCCGGGGGACTAAGAACCGGCTCCCGGAGCGCAACGACCTGAGCAGCATGGTGGATCGTGAAGTCCGGCGGCTGATGCACGACGTCCCGGTGGGCTTCTATGAGACGGACTTGGTTGGAATCATCACCTGGACCAATGAACGCATGGCCGAAATTGTTGGCCAACCCACCTATCACCTAATTGGCAAGCCTTGCTGGTTGCTGGCGCCTGAATCGGCTCAGGCCCGCGTACAGGAAGAGACGATGCTGAAGCTGGCCGGGCGGCGTGCCCTGGTTGGTTACCACTGGATGTGTCAGCGTGCCGACGGCAAGGTGCTGACGATTGAAACGCACGAGTCGGTGGTGCGGAGTCCTTCCAATGAGACTCGAGGACTGCGTGCGGCGTCGATAGACGTCACCGAGCGGGCGCAGACGCAACTCGAGGTTCGCCAGACGACGTCTGAACTTCGCGCGCTATTCAATGCCTTTCCCGACATGTTTCTGCGGGTGGATCCGGCGGGGCTGGTGCTCGACTATCGTGCGCCGTCGTCGGGGGAACACTACGGATTCGACCACGATCCGCGGGCGAAACGGCTGCGCGAGGTGCTTCCGATTCACGGCAAGAGGCTGGAGGTATGCCTGCGTGAAGCGATAGACGAGAGCCGCACAACGCTGATCGAGTACCGCGTGGATGATAGTGAGAAGGTATTTGAGGCGCGCGTCATCGCCCATCTCCGTTCTGAAGCGCTGATCATCGTCCGCGATATTACCGAGCGCAAGGATGCCGAGCGACAACTCCAGACCTTCGCCACCGAATTGAAGGCGAAGAACTCCGATTTGGAGGGTGCGCTGGTTACGGCACGGGAAGCCACCAAGCTGAAGAGTCAGTTTCTGGCGAATATGAGCCATGAGATCCGGACCCCGATGAACGGGGTGCTGGGGATGACGGAGTTTCTGCTCAACACCGATCTGGACGGGGAGCAGCGCGAGTATGCCGAGAGCGTCAGGAACTCGGCGGCGGCACTGCTGATTATCATCAACGATATTCTCGATCTCTCCAAGATCGAGGCGGGACGGCTGGAGTTCGAGCGGATTCCGTTTGACCTGCCGGGGGTGGTGCAAGGAGTGGCGCGGGAGTTTTCGATCCACGCTCGTTCAAAGGAGCTGGTATTTCTCACCTCGCTGCCGTCCGACGTTCCGACATCCTTACTTGGGGATCCGGGCCGCATCCGTCAAGTACTTACCAATCTGCTGGGAAATGCGATGAAATTCACTCACGCAGGGTCCATCGGATTAAGCATGGAGACTTTGCGGGAGACGCTGGATACGGTCACCATCCGGTTCAGTGTCTGCGATACCGGCATCGGCATTGCTCAAGACCAGAAGGCGAAGCTGTTCCAGAGTTTCGTGCAAGGAGACGGTTCAACGACGCGCAAGTACGGGGGGACGGGGCTCGGCCTGGCGATTTCCAAGCAGCTTGTCGAGATGCTCGGCGGCCAGATCGGCGTGGACAGTGAGCCGGGGACGGGAAGCACATTTTGGTTCACGATGGTGTTTGAACGGTACACCGGGGCGGTGGCGGAAACGCCTAAGCCGGCGGTAGTCGAGGCACCGCGGACCCGGGTGGTACGCTCCATGCCGTCGCGAGTGCCGCAACGCACTCCGACGCCGGCGATTGGGGGCAGTGTGCTGCGTCGCCGGGTGCTCATCGCGGAAGACAACAAGATGAACCAGCGGGTGGCGGTGAAGTTATTGGAGAAGGCCGGTTGCGAAGTGGAAGTGGTGGAGAACGGCAAACTCGCAGTCGACGCGGTGCGGGATAAGAGCTACGATCTGGTGCTGATGGACTGCATGATGCCTGAGATGGATGGTTTTGAAGCCACCTCGGAGATCCGCCGCATCGAGGGCGAAACAAAGCACACGATCATTTTCGCGTTGACGGCCAACGCGATGACGGGTGACCGGGAGCGCTGCCTGGCGGCGGGCATGGACGATTATTTGAGTAAGCCGTTCAACCTGACGGCGCTCGAGCGGGCTATTGAAAACTGGCTGACGCCGGCGCAGACCGAAGAGGACCGCATTCGCGGAATCCTGGAACGGCTGCGTCCGGCGCTCAAAGCCTGATGACGGGCTACTAGAGGATGTCCTCGGCCCAGTTCTCGAGGATCTTCTTCACGGCTCCGGTGAATTGATCGGCGAGCGCGCCGTCGATGAGACGGTGATCAAACGTTAAAGCCAGGTATGCGACCGAGCGGATCGCGATGGCGTCGTCGATGACTACTGGCGTCTTCTCCACCGCGCCCACGCCGAGGATTGCGACTTGCGGCTGATTGATCACCGGCGTCGCGAACACACTGCCGAAACTCCCGAAGTTGGTGATGGAGAAACTACCGCCGGCCACCTCGTCGGGCTTCAACTGGCGCGAGCGAGCGCGCGTGGAGAGGTCGACGATAGAACGCTGGAGTCCGGTAATATTCTTTTCGTCGGCGTTGCGGATTACCGGGACGATCAGGCCGTTCTCGAGGGCGACGGCTATTCCGATATTGATGTCGCCGTGATAGAGGATGTTGGTGCCCTCGATGGACGCGTTGAGGATCGGGAACTGGCGCAGCGCGGCGGCGGCGGCACGCGTGACAAACGGCAGGAAAGTCAGTCCGAAGCCGTAGCGCTGTTGGAACGCAACCTTATGCTTGTCGCGGAGGCGGGCGATCTTGGTCATGTCCACCTTGTGCACGGTGGTGACATGGGCCGAAGTGCGCTTGGAGTTCACCATATGTTCGGCGATTTTTTGCCGCATGGTGCTCATGGGTTCGATGCGCGTTTTGGCGGCTTCAGCCAGCGGAAGGGGCGTGTTGTCGTACTGGGCGGGTGCGGCGGGCGGCGCGACGGGTGCGGGAGTGGTGCCGGGTGTTACCGACGCTACCGTGCGGGCGGCCTGTTGCGACATGTAGCCTTCCATGTCCTGTTTGGTGATGCGTCCGCCGGCGCCGGTGCCCCTCACCTGTTTGAGGTCGATGTTGTATTCGCGTGCCATCTTCCGAACGAGCGGTGAAAGCGGCCCTCCGGATTCCTCAGAGGCTGCCGGTTCCGGTGCGGGTGCAGGCGCGGGCGAAGGAGCAGGCGCCTGCGCTTTGGCTGCCGGAGGCGCAGCAGCAGGCGCCGGAGCGGCAGGCGCGGGTGCACTAGCGGCTGCCGCCGGGGCTGCCGCACCACTGCCACCTTCGTCGATCTTTCCCACCACGGTGTTAATGCCGACGGTAGCGCCTTCCTGCACCGAGATCTCGCTCAAGGTTCCGGCGGCCGGCGAGGGGATTTCGGTGTCCACTTTGTCGGTGGAGATTTCAAACAGCGGCTCGTCGCGCTCTACGCGATCGCCGGCTTTCTTCAACCACTTGGTGAGCGTTCCCTCGACAATGCTCTCGCCCATTTGGGGCATCACGACATCGATCATAGTTTCTCCGTTAGAACAGGCTGCCTGATCTCAAGGTCAAAATTGTGTCCGAAGCTTTCCACCAGCGCTTCAACGACGTGTGCGCGCGTGGCGCTCGAGCCCAATGCGTGCATAGACGTCACGGGGAGGCTCAAGCCACAGGGCACAATATATCGAAAATAGTTCAAGTCCACGTCAACGTTTAGTGCGAACCCGTGGGATGTGATCCAGCGGCTGATGTGCACGCCGATTGCTGCTATTTTGGCGCCGTCCACCCAGACCCCAGTGAGGTTCTTACCGTCCACACCCGCCGCCATCCGTCCGGCGGAAATCTCAAACACCCGCAGCGCGTCGATGATGGCTTGTTCGATGCCGCGCACGTACGCTCCGACATCGCGTTTCCATTCTCGCAGATCCAGGATGGGATAGCCGACGAGCTGGCCGGGACCGTGGTAGGTGACGTCGCCGCCGCGGTCGGTCTGGTGGAACATGATTCCGGAACGTTCGAGCAACTCAGGCGGAGCAAGCAGGTTCTCAGCGTGTCCGTTGCGGCCCATCGTTACGACATGTGGATGTTCGACGATGAGGAACTGATCGGTTATATCGCCGCGCTTACGAAGTTCCACCAACCGGCGCTGATATTCGAAGGCCGTTGGATAATCCATCCGGCCCAAATCATGGAATTCGCAAGGGCGCATAGACTCAGGCGTTGATGGCCTGGCCGTAAACCGCGTTGAAGGCTTCGCCCAGTGCCTCGTAGATAGTCGGATGCGCGTGGATGGTGTTGATCATCGTGTCCACGGTGGCTTCGGCTTCCATGGCCGCGACGCCCTCCGAGATCAACTCGAAGGCTTCAGGACCGATGATGTGGACACCCAGGATCTCGCCGAACTTCTCGTCGGAGACTACCTTCACAAAGCCGCTGTGCTGGTCGAGGATGCTGGCTTTGCTGTTGGCCGCGAACGGGAACTTGCCCACCTTCACCTTGAAGCCTTGCGCCTTGGCTTGCGCTTCAGTGAGTCCGACGCTGCCGATGCCGGGTTCAGTGTAGGTGCAGCCGGGAATACGATTCCGGTTGATGGGGTTGGCGGGCTTGCCGGCGATGTGGGCCACGGCCACCATACCTTCCATGGTTGCGACGTGGGCCAGTTGAGGAGTTCCGGCGACGATATCGCCGATGGCGTACACGCCTGGTTCACCGGTCCGCTGGTAGGGGTCAACCTTTACGAAGCCGCGATCGAGCTCGATCTTGGTGCCTCCGATTCCGATGTTATCGGTAAGCGGCTTGCGGCCGACGGCCACCAGCAGGCACTGTGCCTGCATCTCTTCCTGTTTGCCGTTGGCGAGTGTGGCGGTGAGCTTAACGCCGCCGTCCACCTTCTGAATGTTTTCGGCTTTGGCACCGGTCTCACAGCGGATTCCGGTCTTCTTGAAATAGCGCTCAAGTTCTTTGCTGACTTCCTCATCCTCCACCGGAACGAGCCGTGGAAGCATCTCGAGGACGGTCACTTTTGAACCGAAGCGACTGAAGATTGACGCGAATTCGACGCCCACGGCGCCCGCGCCGATGATGAGCAGCGACTTGGGCACGGATTCAAGGTTCAGGATCTCGATATTGGTGAGGATGACACCCGGTTCCGGCTTGAGGCCGGGGAGCATGCGCGCCTCAGAACCGGTGGCGAGGATGATGTTTTTGGCTTCGACAATCTGGGTGCCCTTGTCCGAGGTCACCTCGATTTTGCCGCCGCCCTTTAGCTTGCCGAAGCCCTTGATGACGTCGACCTTGTTCTTTTTCATCAGGAACTCGACGCCTTTGGCGTGTTTGGAGACGATTCCGTTCTTGCGGTCGTTCACCAGCTTGTAGTCGAGTTGGGCGTCCTTGCAGTGTATTCCATCTTTTTCGGGGTTCTGGAAGTGATCCCAAACGTCGGCTGTGTGGAGCAGCGACTTGGTGGGGATGCAGCCCACGTGGAGGCAGGTGCCGCCGAGCTTGTTGTCCTTTTCAATGAGCGCTGTTTTCAATCCATACTGGCCTGCGCGAATGGCGGCAGAGTAGCCGCCAGGGCCGCTTCCGATGATGACGACGTCGTAGGTCATGATGTGAATTCTCAGTGTAGCAAGCAGTCGCCCGGCGCCATGAACCAGGCGTAGGGGACCAAGTTGTTAGATGCGGGGGATAGAAGAAAAGGCGCAGCCGCAGGCCGAGTACTGGAGATAGCGAGGTGCTATTCCCCGTTGCGGTACTAAAGCTTCTGGACGTGGTCGCCCACGTATCCTAAAATGAAGGCTCTGCGGGGTGTTCGCCCAGGAGGGGTGCGGCACTTGGTAGAATCTAGGAAGCCTGTGGCCAGTACGATAAGGTTGAGGCTCCCTGACCCAAACACAGATATGTCCATATTCCCAAAACTTACCTGCTTGACAATGATTGTTTTCACGAGCGGGTTGCTGGCTCAGCAGAAGAAGAAGCCGGAAGCTCCGCCTGAGCCCGTCGAGGAAGTGAAGAAGGAATCCACGTTGAAAACGGTGGAGGATGCGGGAAAGTCGTTGGGGTCGTCGGTGGACCCGAACAGCTACGAGCTAGGTGCGGAGGACGTTATCTATGTTTCGGTTTGGCACGATGTGGATTTTTCGCGTGGATATTTGATCCGTCCTGATGGGAAGATCTCGCTACAGCTTGTGGGTGAAGTGCTGGCCGCCGGTAAGACGCCGAAGCAACTGGCGGTTGCCATCGCTGAGAAGCTGGCCACGTTGATCAAGGACCCGCAGGTAGACGTCAGCGTGGTTCAGGTAAACAGCAAGGCTTATTTCATCCAGGGCGGCGTGATGAAGCCGGGGAAGTTTCCGCTGGGTTCACAGATGACGGTGTTGGAGGCGCTCACTAATTCAGGTGGGTTTAAAGAGTTCGCCAACACGAAAAAGATTTTCGTTCTCCGCAAAGGTGAGCGATTGAAGTTCAATTACAAAGACGTCGTGAAGGGCAAAAAAATGGAGCAGAACATACTGCTCAAGCCCGGTGACTACATCATCGTGCCGGACTAGTTCGGAGGAAGTATGCAGGGACAAGATAGCTTTTCAGTTCCACGCCGGGCGATGGACATCGAGGATTACATTGATGTTCTGCGGCGTCACAAGTCATGGATTATCGGGCCGTTGTTTGCAGGGCTGGTTGCGTCGGTGGTGGGGGCATTTCTCTGGCCCAACACGTACGTTTCGAGCGCGACCATCAAGGTAGTGCCGCAGGCGGTCCCAGAGAACCTGATTCAGTCGATCGTCAATCAAGCCATGTCTGACCGGATAACGTCGATGGCGCAGACCGTACTAAGCCGCGCGGTTCTGACGACGATCATTCAGAGCTACGAGCTTTACCCGCGCGATCGCAACCGTCTTCCGATGGAAGACGTGGTGGAGAAGATGCGGAAGGACGTGCAGATCGGCGGAGTGCTGACGTACGGAACCACGAGCACGTCGAAAGCTGTTCCGGCGTTCCAGATCCAATACGCCTACACGGATCGGTACAAGGCTCAGAAAGTAGTTTCCGAGTTGTCGACCAAGTTCATTAACGAGAGCCTGCGTGAGCGCTCTCAGGGTACGCACGGCACGCGCGAACTTTTGCATGACCAGTGGGAGTCGTCGAAGAAGGAGATGGAGTCGCTCGACTCGAAGCTGGCTGATTTTCGAACTCGCAACATGGGCCGGCTGCCGGATGAAGTGAACGCGAATCTCTCACAGATGAACGCGCTGCAGTCGCAGCTCACATCGCTGAGCGCTGCCCAGAGCCGTGTTAGTCAGGAGAAGATCGGTCTTGAGACTCAATTGAGGATTTTCAAAGATTCAATGAACAGTCTCAAAGAGCCGGTGGGGGTGGAGCAGGTCCTTCCGAAGAGTGACAAGCTGCTGGAAGCGGAACGTGAGGTAGCGCAGTTGGACAAACAGCTGGCGGCGCTCCGCGAGCATTATCAGGACACCTATCCCGGTGTTCAGACGACGTTGAGCATGTTGTCGTCGGCTAAGAAGAAGTTGGAGCATGCCCAGAAGGATGACGCCGCGCGAAAGCCCGAGGCCAGACAGGTAAACTCCTCCATCGCCCGGGAGCAGCGCGATATCGAGGCCAACTATAAGCGCGTGGAGGGACAGATTGCGGCGAAAGATGTCGAATCGACTGAACTCGCCAAGCAGGTAAGTCAGATCAATGGATCCCTACGCAATTTGCAGGGGCGTATTGAGGCGACGCCGCTCAGCGAGAAGGAAAATACGGAGTTGATGCGGGATCGCGATTTGGCGAAGGCGAAGTTCCAGGATTTGGACGTGAAGATGACCAAGACCGAGCTGTCGGATGAGATGGAGAAGCGCCGTTTTGGTGAGAGTCTGGAAGTTCTCGATCCGGCCTCGTTGCCGCAGACTCCATCGAAGCCGCAGCGGGAAGTGATCATAGGTGTGGGCACGGCTATTGGGTTGGTGCTGGGAATGCTGATTGCCGGCGCACGGGAGATGAAGGACACGTCGCTCAAGAATTTGAAAGACGTGCGCGCGTACACGCAGTTGCCGATTCTGGGTAGCGTACCGCTGCTCGAGAACGACCTGGTGGTGAAGCGGAGAAAGCGGTTGGCTTGGCTTGGCTGGTCGCTGGCTACCTTAGCGGGAATCATACTGATGACGGGTTCCGTCGTCTATTACTACGTGACGAAGGCATAGGGAGCGGGAGAGACCAATGAGTCGAGTACATGATGCACTGCGGCGTGCCGCACAAGGGGCACCCGCCGGCCCACCCTCGGGAGCACCGCGAGATCCCGCGGATACGGTTTCGGGGGGCTCGATCCCGAGCAGTCCCCTATCAGGCACCGTGATGTCGCGATCGCTGGTGATGACCACCCTGGTGGAGACACAGGCCGAGGACCTCTTGGAGGGCGTGCCGGAAATCGTGTGGACGCCGTCCCCGGATACTCTTCTGATGGATCCGACGCGCCCGATGGACGCTCCCACCGAGGAGTTCCGCACGCTTCGGACGCGGCTCAACCACATGCAGAGCCTGCAGCCGATTCACACGTTAGTTGTTACCAGTGCGTCGCCGGCGGAAGGCAAGTCGTTCACGGCGATGAATCTGGCATTGGCCGAAGCCCAGCTGTCCGGCAACAAAACGCTAATTGCAGACTTCGATTTTCGCCGCCCGATCGTTCACAATCTGCTCGGGATTGACCGGACGCCGGGAATCACCGACTATCTGATGGGCAAAGTTTCGCTCGACGCTATCATCCGGCGGGTGGCGAATACGAACCTTTATGTAATGCCTGCGGGCGAAGCGGTAATGAACCCGCTTGAACTGCTCAACCTGCGCGAAGTGAAGACCATGATCGACCAGTTGCCGACACTGTTCAACTGGGTGATTCTGGACACGCCGCCGCTGCTGTTTGCGGCCGACGCCAACCTGCTATCCACGCTCACCCACGGCACGGTGCTGGTGGTGAGAATCGGTTCGACGACGATTGACACGGTTACTCGCGCGATGCAGTCGTTGTGCCAGAACAACGTCGTTGGAATCGTGGTGAACGGCGCCCGTCGCGGCGAACTGTACAGTAAGTACACGTACTATCACTCCTACTACATGCCGAAGGAAGAGGCTGCCGAAGGCGAAGCAAATCATCCGCCGGCCGATGACGAGGAATAGGGCTTGCGCTAGAGCTCGTCCTGCTTATATACTGACCTTTCCATGCGCTTCGTCTATCACAGCTCGTTTCGATTTTGGTTCCGGTTTACCACCTGAACCCTGTGAGTGGCGTTGGCTAGAAAACGTTTTTGAAGACCGGCCCACTCGAAGGAGTGGGCCGTTTGCTTTTTACCCACCCGCCGAGTGCGGCCAGAGCCGTAGAGGGAATAAGGACCGAATCATGATTATTTCGATGAAGCTTCACACCCCAGCCGCCGCGATCGAACAGGTCTGCGAACGGGTTCGGGATTTTGGGTACCGAATCCACTCGATCGAAGGCGAAGAGCGAGTGGTGATCGCGGTGGTGGGCGTCGGCGACGTCACGGCGTGCCTGGAGAGCGTGGAGGCGATGCCCCAGGTGGAGAAAGCTGTGCGTATTTCAGCTCCCTACAAATTCGTCAGTCGCGAGTTTCGCACGGGTCGCAGCGTGGTGAAGGTTAACGGCCACGAAATCGGCGGGGATCAGTTTGTGATGATGGCCGGTCCGTGCTCGGTGGAGTCGGAAAAGCAAATCATGGAGACGGCCGAGAAGGTGGCCGCGGCGGGCGCTCATTTGCTGCGCGGCGGCGCTTTCAAGCCACGCACCTCGCCTTACGACTTCCAGGGCATGGAACTCGAAGGGCTCAAGTTGATGCGCAAGGCGAAGGAAGCCACCGGCCTCGGCACCATCAGCGAAGTGATGAGCGACAGCGATGTCGAACTTGTTGCCGAGTATGTCGATGTCCTCCAGATTGGTGCGCGCAACATGCAGAACTTCGCATTGCTCAAGGCGCTGGGGAAGGTGGACCGCCCCATTCTTTTGAAGCGCGGCCTGAGTTCGACGATCAAGGAACTATTGATGTCGGCCGAGTACATTGTGGCTCACGGCAATCCCAACGTCATTCTGTGCGAGCGCGGCATCCGCACTTTCGAAACGGTGACGCGCAACACCTGCGATCTGGTGGCGGTACCGGTGCTGAACGAACTCACGCATCTGCCGGTGGTGATTGACCCGAGCCATGCCACCGGTAAGCGCAGCCTGGTGCCGGCACTGTCGCGTGCGGCGGTGGCGATCGGCGCCGACGGACTGATCGTCGAAGTTCATCCGTGTCCTGAAAAAGCCGTCAGCGACGGCGCGCAGTCACTCGACATTCCGCAGTTCCGCAAGATGATGGACGATCTGGCTCCGTACCTGGCGTTGTGGAAGCAGAGCCGGACTCACCAGGCAGTGGCGGCAGTTTAGGCTTCGCTCCTTGACGAACAATCGACGTTGGATCGCGCTCGCTTTGCTGTTGCTCGTCGCCCTGGCGGCCGGCTACTACTGGTATTCGAACCGGCCGCTGGGCGGAGCGCGGGAGATGGTTGCCTGTCTTCCGCAAGGCGCTGAGACAGTGGTTTCGCTCGATGTCGACGGTGTCCGCCGCAGTGGACTGCTGGACGTCGTCGCCGGATCACGCAACGCCGAGGATGCCGAGTACAAAGCGTTCATCGCCGGCACCGGGTTTGATTATCGCCGCGACCTCGAGCGTGCAGCGGGCGCGTTCCGTTCGGGCGATGCGTTCTTCGTCCTTACGGGCCGCTTTGATTGGGCCAAGCTCCGCGCCTACACGAAAGCGCAGGGCGGCAACTGCCGGGACGACGGTTTCTGCCGCTTACACTCGACACAATCAGGGCGCTGGACTTCGTTCTACCAATTGCGCCCCAAGGCTATGGCGCTGGCTTTCAGCTCCAACGAATTCGCCGCGCTCGATATTGCGGTGAGGGCCGCGGGGGGTGCGATCGAGGAGATCCCAACGGCTCCGGTATGGGCGCGCATTCAACCGTCCGCCGTCGCCTCAACCAAGGTCCTGTCCGGCGCTCAATCGTTCGCCTCGCCGCTGGCCGCGGCCCAGGACATTCTGCTTCTGTTCGAACCGAGCGGCTCAGATCTCCAACTGAAACTCGACGTACGCTGTCCCTCTGACGCAGTGGCGTCGGACTTGCTGGTGAAGCTCGAAGGCGCAACGAATATGCTGCGCAAGATGATTGAACGCGAGCACCAGAAGCCGAATCCGGGCGATCTCAGCGGGCTGTTGACGTCCGGCTCATTTCAACGCGAAGGCAGCCGCTTGCGCGGCGTGTGGCCGGTGAAGAGAGAGTTGATTGAGTCGCTCGCAACGGGGGCCATGCATTGATCGCCATTCCGGGAGGTGTGTTGTGCTGCGGCAACATGGTGCACGACATTCTGGTGAGACCGGTGGGCGAGATTGTCTTTGACCGAACCACCTGGGTGGACTGCATTCGGACGTCGATCGGCGGCAATGGGGCGAACACCAGTTATGCGCTGGCGAAACTCGGGGCGCAGGTACGGCTGCTCAGCTATTGCGGCGACGATCCGCTGGGCCACAGCCTGATTGAGGAATTGAGCGCGGCGGGCGTGGACGTCCGCCACATCGTGCGCGCCGCCGGCGAAGCTACCGCGACGACTGTCGTGTTAGTGAACGACAAAGGGGCGCGGGCTTTTCTTCATCAACCGGGTGTGAGCAAAGTCGCCTTTCGCGCACCGGTGAATTTCACGCCCGACCTGACCGGCGGGATCAGCCATTTCCATCTCGGGAATCCGTTCGGCCTGGTGGAAATGCGGTCACGCGCGGCTTCCACGATGGAGAACGCTAAGCGTGCCCGCCTCACCACGTCGCTCGACGCGGGCTGGGACTCACGGGGCGAATGGATCTCGGTTGTCGGCCCTTGCCTGCCGCATACCGACCTGCTGTTCGTCAATGAAGAAGAGTCGCGTATGCTCACCGGACTGGCGGACCCGGGCATGGCGGCGCGCAGTTTGAAGCAGCAGGGCGCCGGGAGTGTCGTGGTGAAAAAGGGCGCGTACGGCTGCAGCGTCTGCGTGGATGAGGGTGAGTTCGATGTGCCGGGCTTCGCGGTGCAACCCGTGGACAGTACCGGCGCGGGCGATTGTTTTGCCGGAGCCTTTCTAGCGGCGTGTGGCCGCGGCTTGGACTCGCGGGCGGCCGCCCGGTTCGCCAATGCCGTCGGCGCTCTTAATGTGTCCGCAGTGGGTGCCGTCGCCGGCCTCCTGGACTACGAGCAAACGATGGAGTGGATGGCGACAAAGTAGTATCGGCGTGATGTAATCGAAGTGCTTATGCGCTTCCTCACCTGGCTGGTTTTGGCTACGGCCGCTCTCGCCCAACCGTCGTACTACCGTCTTGCCATAGATCAGGATGCACTCTCAGGCGCTCCTGACTTCAGTTTCCTGAATCACACGCTCGGACCTGCGGACCAGATTGTGTCCCATGACGGTCACTTCTACAGGGTCGGCGCGGATCTGCAGCCCTCGACCGGCGACGACGAGAGGGTGCGCTTTTTCGGAATGAACCTGGCCTTTGGCGCGAATTTTCCGGACGGCGGGGACAGCGTGCGGATCGCGAAACGGCTCAGGCGCCTGGGCGTGAACCTGGTGAGACTGCACCATATGGATTCGTCACCCGACACCAGCGCGTCGAACGCGGGCAGTCTGCTGATGCTGGCGCCTTACCCGACGCTCAACGGCGTGGCCGTGAGCCGTCTTCGCGTTTTTCTGGACGCGCTCAAGGCCGAGGGCATTTACTGCGACCTCAACCTGCATGTGGGCTACACGTTCTCGCCGTTGCGGGACGGCGTGCCGGTGGGAGACATTCCTTCGCAGAGCAAACCCCTGCACATGATTTCGCCGCGGATGATCGAGCTTCAACAGCAGTACGCGCGCGCGGTGGTGGACGCGCTGAAATTGCGCGACGACCCGGTGCTCGCGATGATCGAGATCAATAATGAGAGCTCTTTGCTGCAATCTTGGCAGTGGGGCGAACTCGACACGGTTCTCGCCGGCGAGTACCTACAGCAGCATCGCTCGAACTGGGTGAACTGGTTGCGGGGCAAGTATGAGAGCGACGAGAGTCTGCGCGCCAGTTGGGGCGGCGGCGATAATGACGGTCCTGACCTGCTCAGCAATGCGTGGAAACTCGAGGTCCACTCGCCCTCGCAGGCAACGCTCTCGATGTCCGACGCCGAAGCGACAGTGCGGGTGACCCGCGGCGGCGCGTCCGTCATTGCCAAGCTACTGAACTTCTCAGTGAGCCGGTCGAACACCTACCTGGCCGAAGTGGAGATGAGTGCCGAACTTCCCGCGGGCCAAAGCTGCAACGTCTACTGGGACGTGAAGCAGGACGTCAGTCCCTGGAACACGGAGTCGGGGAAAACGGTGGCGGTGAGCGGCGACTGGAAGAAGTTCACGCTGTCATTCACAGCGTCGTTCACGATGGATGCCATCGGACGCTTTGGGCTGTCGGTTGAGAACTGCTCTCAGCCGGTCCACATACGCAACTGGCGGCTGCACGCAGCGGGTCCGCGAGGATTAGACTCCGGTGAATCGCTCGAATCGGGAACGGTCTCGCTGGTGACGGCTGCCGAGGCGGCGACCGCAGCGCGCGCCAACGACTATCTGCTGTTTCTCGCCTCTGCTGACCGCGCCTATCTCAATGCAATGCTTTCAACTGTGCGCGACAGCGCCGGTGAGCGTGTGCCGGTGGCTGGAACCCAGATGGGCTACGGCGGTCTGCTGAACTTCGATTCACATGACGGCCTCAGTTTTCAGGACAACCATTATTACGTTGACCATTACAATTTCCCGGCGGTTGCCTGGGATGCCAGGGACTGGCGGATTCGCGATGCTTCGTCGCTAGGAACTGGAATGGCGGCAATTTTGAATGTCGCGGCGGCGCGGCAGGCGGGTTTGCCGTACACGGTGAGCGAGTACAACCAACCGTGGCCCAACACCTACTCCGCCGAGACCGACGTTACGCTGTCGGCGGTGGCGGCGTTTCAGGACTGGGACGCGGTGATGCATTTTGCGTATTCGCACGGCCGCAACTGGGACGCGAACGTACCCAACGGGTTCAACATCAATGGCGACTGGACCAAGTTCCCGAACATCGGACAGTCGGCGTGGCTGTTCCGGTCGGGCGCCATACGGGCCGGTACGGACGCGATCGAGATTCCGGTAACGATGGAGCAGCGGCTGCAAGCAGGGCGTGAGAAGCGGAATGGCGCCGTCGCGGGATTCTTACAGTCGACCATCGGATATGATCCCGCGCTGGCTCTGGTGCATCCGGTGCGCCTGGCCAAGGACTCCGGCAGTGACACGCCAGTGTTGATCGCCTTGAGTGCGCCGTATGCGTCCGATACCGGAGAGCTCAACTACGATCCGCAGCAGCGTGTCTTTGTTCTTCAGTCTCCCTACGTCGCAGGTGTGCTGGGCTTCCTGACTCCTTCGAAAGCAGTAACGGCGGGCGCCATCGATGTGGAAATCGCCGCTGGGGCGAGGGGCTACGCGGCGGTGCTGGTGACGCCACTCGACGGCAAACCGATCGCGGATTCAGGCCGGCTGCTGGTTTCAAATCCTGGTTATGCGCTGCGCAGCCAGCCGGGCGTGACGCCGGCGCGTCCACAAGCGTTGGTGAACTATCCACAAACCACCGACTGGTGGACGATTGAGCCCGACCTGCCGTTGAAGCCGAACGGGGATTTGAACGGAGGTGTGGGGCCGGTATGGATGGAGCGTGTGGAACTGGCTCTTACGGTTCGCACGACGGCCGCGTCGATTGCCGTGTACCCGCTCGATGGGTCGGGGGCGCGGATGAGTCCATTAGCTGGGGAAGATATTTCACCGGCCAGCGGCGGCTTTCGCGTTCGATTGCAGTCGGCGGGCCAGCAGTTTTCGCCGTGGTACGAAATCGTAGGTGATCCGGACCGGTGAAATCGATTTAGGCTTCCACGATACAATCGTAGGGCCGCGTTGTCGGCATGTCCCCATGAACGTATCTGTAAAAGGCGAATACGCGCTGCAGGCGATATTCGATCTGGCGAACCAGAACAGCAGAGAGCCAGTGAAGATTGCCGATATCGCGAAGCGTCAGAAGATCCCACAGAAATTTCTTGAACTGATCCTCGCAAGCCTCAAGCAGGGCGGCTTCGTGGAATCGCGCCGCGGTGCTGAGGGCGGCTATCTACTGGCGCGATCGGCGGAAGCGATCACGGTGGGGGAAGTGCTGCGATACGTGGAGGGGGGCAAGAGCAATCGTCACGGCACCGGACCTGAACTGCCGCTGAACGGGTTGTGGAAGCGGGTGGACTCCGCGGTCTCGGACGTGATCGACCGTACGTCGTTCGCCGAACTGGCCCGTGACTGGCGGGAAGCTCAGGCACGCTATGTGCCTAATTGGGAGATTTGACCGCATGGTTTATAACGACAATTCGTTAAGCATTGGAAATACGCCGCTGATCCGGCTGAACCGAGTGGTGGACGGCGCCAAGGCGACGGTGCTCGCCAAAATCGAGGGTCGCAATCCGGCGTACTCGGTGAAGTGCCGCATTGGCGCGTCGATGATCTGGGACGCTGAGAAGCGCGGAGTTCTGAAACCCGGCAAGGAGTTGATTGAGCCCACCAGCGGCAATACCGGAATCGCGCTGGCGTTTGTCGCCGCTGCCCGCGGATATCCGATCACGTTGACGATGCCCGAGACCATGTCGCTTGAGCGCCGCAAGGTGCTGAAGGCGCTTGGCGCGAATTTGATTCTCACCGAAGGCCCCGCCGGAATGCGTGGTTCGATTAGCCGCGCCGAGGAAATGCTCGCCAGCGATCCGGACCGTTACGTACTTTTACAGCAGTTCAAGAATCCGGCGAATCCGCGAATTCACTTCGAGACAACGGGTCCGGAAATCTGGAACGACACCGATGGCGGGATGGACGTGCTGGTGAGCGGCGTGGGTACCGGCGGTACCATCACGGGAATCTCGCGATATTTCAAGCTGGAAAAGAAGAAGTCGATTTTGTCGATCGCGGTGGAGCCGGTGGCGAGTCCGGTGATCACGCAGACGCTCAAGGGCGAGGCGCTGAAACCGGGTCCGCACAAGATTCAGGGGATTGGCGCAGGCTTTGTGCCGGATACATTGGATCTCACCATGGTTGATCGGGTAGAGCAGGTTTCAAACGACGACTCGATCGAAATGGCGAGGCGGCTTGCGCGAGAGGAAGGAATCCTGTCGGGGATCAGTTGCGGCGCTGCCGCGGCGGTGGCTGTGCGCGTAGCCAAAGAGCCGGAAATGGCGGGCAAGACGATTGTGGTGGTGCTTCCAGACTCCGGTGAACGCTATCTGAGTTCGGCGTTATTCGAAGGCATGTTCGACTAGTATTTTCCTTACAAAACCTGAAGAATCGAAGGCGTTTTCGTTTCTTACAATTTCTTAAGGAACTCTCGTAACGGCGGCCTTCAGTGACGCGTTATATAGTCAATCCCCGTTACGACGGCGGGCGCTTCACCCCTTTCACCCAAACAGCGCCCGCTAATCTTTCCGGTGAGTCCTAAAACGACTCACCGGGAGATCCTCTCCAAAAACAGAATCGGATAATCTATCGGAATGAACCGTGACTCACGGCGTGTTGGCACGTTCGCCGGCAGCATCCGCGATGACATTCGCTATGGAATCCGGATGTTCGTCCGCACACCGGGCGTGTCGCTGATCGCACTAACCGCGATCGCGCTGGGGATTGGCGCGACGACAGCGATGTTCAGCATCGTGGACCGCGTGCTGTTCCGTCCGCTGCCCTACGCGAATGAAGCGCGACTGGTCTCCGTTGGAATGATGGCGCCGCTCGATTCCAATGAGTTCATGTTCGCCGGCGAGTACTTCAATCTCCACCGCGACCACGGTCCGTTCGACGCGGTCAGCACCTTCCAAGCCGGCGCATTCGATTGCGACCTCACCTCCCAAAATCCTCAACGTGTCCGCTGCCTGCGGATGGAATCCAATTTCCTCGACCTGCTTGGCGTAAAGCCGGCAGCCGGGCGCTGGCTAAACGCCGGCGAAGACAAGCCGGGCGGTCCGTCCGTTGTGCTGATCTCCTATGGCCTGTGGCAGAGCCGCTTCCATGCCGATCCCGCAGTAGGGAGCAAGTGGATTGAGATCGACGGCGCCAGCCAAGCGATTGCGGGTGTATTGCCGAAGGACTTCGAGATGCCGACGTTGACGCACGCCGATGTGATCATGCCGCTGGCGCTGCGCAGCACTGAGACAGCAGGTCGCGCATTGCGTACCTTTGCACTTCTCAAGAGCGGCACGAATGTGATGCAGGCGCGCGAGCAACTGCGCGCGCATTTCGATGAGGCGCTCAAGATGGTGCCGCCGCAATTTCGCAAAGAGGTGAGTCTGAGTGTCCGCTCGGTACGTGACCGGCAGGTGGGCGATGTCCGGCTTGCGTCGCTCGCGCTATTCGGCTCAGTGCTGGCCGTCCTGCTGATTGCCTGCGCAAACGTCGCGACACTGCTGGTGGCGCGCGCGGCCTCCCGTGACCGCGAGATGGCGATGCGCGCGGCACTAGGCGCGTCGCGGCCGAGGATTTTCAGGCAGGTGCTGACAGAGAGTCTGCTGCTTGCGATCACTGGCGGAATACTCGGGGTGGCAATGGGGTATGCGCTGCTGCGGATTATGGTGTCGCTCGCACCGGCGGGGTTGCCGCACATGGATCAGGCTGCAGTGGATTTGAGAGTGCTCGTTTTTGCGGTGGCGGCATCGGTGGGGTCGGGGGTGCTCTTCGGCGTGGCGCCTGCGTTGCGGAAGAGTACGCTGGCGCTGATTGGAGGCTGGCGGTCCACTGCCGGCGGCACCTGGCTGCGGTCTGTACTGGTGACGGTGCAGATTGCTGTATCGATCGTGCTGCTGGCGGGCGCCGGACTGCTGCTGCGCAGTCTGTGGAATCTGCAGCAAGCGCCGCTGGGGATGCGAACCGAGCACGTGCTGGCCATGAAGTTTGTGCTGGGCAAGGCGAGCTACGGTGAGGACGTTCGCCAGATCGCTTTTTTCTCCGAGTTGGAGGAACGCCTGAGAGCTATACCGGGGGTGGAGGCTGCGGCGATCACAGATTCTCTGCCACCGTCGGGCGGGACGCGCTCTAGACCGCTGGCGACGATTGACGTTGAAGGACGGCCGCGCCGGCCCGAAGGCACGGGAGGAATGGTTGCGTGGCGCTTCGTTTCGCCGGGATACTTTGGCGTGCTGGGCGTGCCGATTGTTCGCGGTCGCGGATTTAGCGAGACTGATCGTGATCCAGAGGTTCATCCGATCGTCGTGAGTGAATCGTTGGCGCGCGGTTTGTTTCCAAACGAGAATCCGCTGGGACAGCACCTGCTGAAAACTTCCAGGGGCGATTGGTTCACGGTGGTGGGCGTGGCGGGCGAAGTCCGGAACGCTGGACTCTCGCAAGTTGCGCAGCCGGAATATTACCTGGTGCGGAAGACTGTGCCGGATGCGACCTACGGCAATCAGGAACCGCCCACGGGATGGCGCGCAGCCACCGCCGTTGTTCGCACATCGATGGACCCGAAGCTGATCGCCGGATCAGTGCGGCGGACCTTCGCTGCGCTGGATCCCGCGCTGCCGGTGGAACTGGAGACGCTTCGCGAGCGACTGTCGGATAATCTGCAGCGGCCCAGGTTCACGGCCGCACTGCTGATGTCTTTTGCGTTTGCAGGGCTACTGCTGGCTGTCGCTGGGTTATACGGAGTGGTGGCGTTTCTGGCGAATCAACGGAGGCAGGAGATCGGAGTCCGGATGGCGCTGGGGGCGACTCCCGGTCAGATTTCGGCGATGGTGATCGGTTACGCGGTCAGGCTGACGGCGGTGGGTGCGGTTGCCGGTTTGGCGGGCGCGATGCTGCTGTCGCGAGTGGTGAGGAGCATGTTGTTCGGGGTGGGCGAGCGCGACCCTCTGACGCTGGTGGCAGTGCTGGGGATACTGGCGCTGAGTTGCGTGGCGGCTGCGTGGCTGCCGTCGCGAAGGGCGGCACGGATGAACCCGATAGACGCATTGCACCATGACTAAAGTTTGATAAGTCGTAGAGTTAAAACTTAGTTCCGCGCAATCGGCACTTAGTACCCTATATACTCCAAAAACCTCAACCGATGAGAGTTCAGAGGGTAATGGTTTTTGACACCGATTACGGTATTTGCGTGTGAGTCGCAGCCGGTGATGATCGAAGGCCTGGAACACGTCTTCGCGTCCCAGACCGACATCGTCTTTGCCGGCGCCCGTACCTCCTTTGGGGAAGGGCTCGAAGCGGTGCGCAACCTCGCCCCAACGGTTGTACTTGTAGATCAGGGCGTGGGTCTAAAGCCCGCAATGCAGTTCATTGCTGACTTAAAGACGATCGCTCCGCAGACCAGGCCTGTCCTTTGGACGCTCGACTTGGCGGAAGTAGAGTGTTTCCGGGTTCTCCAGATGGGTGCTCGAGGCGTGCTGAAGAAGACCATGCCCGTGAGTGCACTACTCGAGTGTGTGCGGCACGTGGCACGGGGAACGGTTTGGATGGACGGTCCGAGCGTCAATGAGACTTCCAACGGCTCCCGACGGCGGACGGCTCCTCGCCTGACGCCACGCGAACGGGACATCGTGCGCTGCGTTTGCCGCGGTATGAAGAACAAGGAAATCGCCGAGAGCCTGGCGATCACCGCGGGCACCGTCAAAGTCCACCTGATGCACATCTTCGAGAAGGCCGGCGTGAAGGATCGGTTCGAGCTGGCAATCCACGGTCGCAAACTCACCGGCGAAGAGATCTAGTCCAGCGGACTAGGGTGCTCGGCCGAGGAAGCGCTTCCAAAAAAACAAACCGATGGGCTAAAGACAATCTCTGATCCGGGCGAACTAACAGGAGAGGATCTCCATTGGCCAGTTCACCCCAGTCGGTCAGCGATGTGTTCGTTCCACAACGAACAGATCTACTGGCTCGTCTGATGGCCTCGCCGGTCGGGAAACTGCTTTTTCCTTCCCTCTCCGACCTGTTCTTCGTCGCCTTGATTTTGTGGCTGTTTGTCGCTGGTGGTGATGGCTGGAAGGGCTTGCTGCTCGACGGCGATAGTGGTTGGCACATCCGCACTGGCGAGTACATCCTGAATACTCATTCCGTGCCGACAGTGGATCTGTACTCGTTCACCAAGGCAGGTCAGCCGTGGTTTGCCTGGGAATGGCTGAGCGATGTGTGGTTCGCGGTCCTGTATGGCTGGGCGGGTCTGAAGGGCGTAACGCTGGCGGCCGGGGTGACAATTGCCGCGTTCGCGACGATTCTTCTACGCCGGATCTTCGACCAGGGCGCAAATCTCTTTGCCGCGCTTGCGGTTGGACTGCTGGCCGTCGGTGCGGCGTCCATTCATTTCCACGCCCGTCCTCATCTTTTTACGCTGCTTCTGTTGGTGATTAGCCTCTGGATGATCGAGGCTGACCGGAAACGGCCGACGGCCAGACTCTGGCTGCTGGTTCCGCTCACCATCCTCTGGACCAATCTGCACGGGGGCTTTATCGCTCTCCTGCTGGCGCTGGGTGCCTGTGCCGTTGGCACGGCGATCGAGACCTGGCTCGGAGGAAGCCGCAACTGGAGTCCCGCCATCCGGTATGGCGCAATAACCGTGGCCTGCGCTGCGGCGACACTGGTCAATCCTTACGGCATTCAACTTCACATTCATATTGCCAGCTATCTGCAATCGGACTGGATCCGAAATGTCATTCAGGAGTTTCAGTCCCCGAGTTTCCGCTCCGAGAACATGATGCAGTTTGAAGCGCTGCTCTTTCTCGGCGTGCTGACTGCGGCTTTTCATCTGCGCCGCGGGCGGGTGGTTGAAGCGCTGTGGATTCTGGGTTTCGCCCACCTGGCGCTAAGTTCCGTGCGTCACGTGCCGCTGTATGTGGCGGTGACCGCGCCAGTGATTGCCGCTCAACTAAGTGAGTGGATGAAGCGCTTGGGGGAGAATTCGGGTCCGAAATCGGTAGTTGGAATCATCGAGAAGATGGGACACGATCTGGTCCCGGGATTTGCCCGCAATACGGTTTGGCCTTGCCTGGCGGTGGCTGGTTTTGCCCTGGCCGGCGATAGCATGAACTGGCCCAAGAATTATCCCGAGATTAACTTCCCGATACGCATGGTGCGGGAGCACCCCGACCTTTTGAAGAACCACCGGGTCTTCTCGTTCGACCAGTGGGGCGACTACCTGATCTTCAACGATCCAACGCGAAAAGTGTTTATTGACGGGCGCAGCGATTTTTTTGGCGCCGAACTGGGGAACGAATATCTCAACGCTTTTCAAGGCCGCTGGCAATGGCGGTCAGTGCTCGACAAATATGCCATCGATGTGGTGCTGGCACCGTCGGATTGGCCTTTAGTTTCTGTGCTCAAGCTCGATACACGGTGGCGCGTGGTGGCCGATGACGGCCAGGCTGTGTTGTTCAGCCGACACATGGGACCACTATCCTCCAAGGTGAAAGTACCGGGGGACTAAGGTCCTACGAAACACCAGTTTGGGTGTGGCAAACCCTAATGAAAATCCCCGACCGCGCCGAACTTACTAAGGGAGCCAGACGACGACGATGAAATCTCAGAAGATCCCGATGGAATGGATGGGACCGCCGACGTGGCGTTTGCCGTCGGGTAAAGCTCTGGCAGAGTTCGCGTTACAGTCCGGGTTCCTGGCGCCGCTGCTGCTTGGGGGCAGCACGTTCGCGAAGTCCTCTGGGCGGCAGTTTAGCGAAGCGGCTGGGGGCGTAGGAGAAGCGGGTAACAAGCTTACTAAGGTCTCCCGATGACGATGCAGATTGGCGTGGCGGTACTGGTGGGAATTGCAGCGATTGTCGAAGACGTGGCCCGCCGTCAGATTTCCAACTGGATTCCGGCGCTGGCGCTGGTAGGCGGTCTGGCAGCTTTGACGATGGAGCGCGGTTGGAGTGGTGTTGCGTCCTCGTTGCTTGGTGCCGTGGGCGGGTTCGTGGTCTTCCTGGTTTTTTATTTATTGGGTGGCATGGGCGGCGGAGATGTGAAGTTGATGGCGGGATTCGGCGCGGTGCTCGGTTATGAACATCTGCTCGAAGCCGCGCTGTGGACAGCTGGAGTAGGCGGAATGATCGCGTTGGCGACGGTTGGGATTACCACGCTACGGAATCGCTGGCGTAAGTCAGGCGAGCCGGCGGCCGCGGCGATTCCCTATGCCCCGGCGATTGCGATTGGAGCCTGGCTCGCGCTGGTGCCTAAAGTTTGATTTGGAATACGTGATTGATCGGGTGAACTGACCTGATGCAGGCGGGAGTAGCGAGGAGCCGGCGCGAACGTCCGGATTTGAGAGCCGATTGGCAGGAGAGAGTCGATGGATCGAAGATTTTTAACAGTGTTGGGCGTCAGCCTGGTTTTTGCTCTAGTAGTCTCGAGCATCTTCTATCAACTCACCGCGAGGGCCGGTAACGGTCCCAAGAAGGCCGAACCATCCGAGCAGAAGGACATCGTCATATCGGCGCGTCCCCTCGGTATCGGGGTAACGGTAAAGCCCGGTGACGTAAAGCTCGGAAAGATCGCTGCGGAGTCCTTTCCAAAAGGCGGCTTCGCCAAGGTCGAGGAAGTCATTGACCGCCCCGTGATCAGCAATATCCTCCTCGATGAGGCCTTGCTCGAGGGTCGCTTGGCGGCCCGTGGCAGCGGATTGGGTTTGGCGCCGATTATTCCGGTGGGCATGCGCGGCGTATCGGTTCACGTCAACGACGTTGCCGGTGTAGCGGGGTTTGTTCTACCGGGCATGCGCGTAGATGTCCTGGTTACAGGCCGTCCGCCGAGCGCCGACTCCGCGGTGACCAACACCTGCCTGCAGAACATCCTGGTACTGTCGGCCGGCCAGACGATTCAGGCTGACTCGAAAGGCGGCGCAATTCAGGCGCCGACTGTGACGCTTCTGGCCACTCCGGACCAGGCCGAGATCCTTACTCTCGCCAACTCTGAGGGCCGCATCCAGCTGATCCTGCGTAACGGCAGTGACCAGACAATCGAGAAAACCAGTGGGCGCCACGTGGGCGAGCTTTACGGCATGAAGGCCAAGAAGCTCAATGAGCCTTCTGATGCGCCAAGACCCAGGCCGATGCGGGTCGCCGTCGCGGCACCTCCGCCGCCGGTGGCAGTTCCGCTTCCCCCGCCTCCTCCCGACCAGGTTGTGGTGATTCGCGGTAATCAACGCTCGGTCGAAATCATCGGGAACAAATAACGGAAAGAGAGCACGTTGACTTATGCAGGGTATCTTTAGCTCCCTCAAATTCAGATTCGGCTTGATGGCCATCGCCGGACTTTCCGGTCTGCTGTCAACCGCCGCAGCTCAGACTTCGGCTGAGGATTTGCGGCTGACGGTCGGCAAGAGCGTCGTCATTGACTATCCATCCGACGTTCGTCAGATCTCGACCAGTGATCCGGGCGTGGTGGACGCCAACCCGATTACAACACGTGAGATTCTGTTGCACGGCAAAGGGCTCGGAACGGCGACCATGATCGTCTGGAGCAAGGATGGCCAGCGCACGTTCTACAACGTGTCGGTGGACGCAAACCTTGAACCGCTCCGCCGGTTGCTCAAGGACACATTCCCCAACGAGGACATCAAGGTCCAGTCGTCGCGGGATTCGCTGGCTCTCACCGGCAAGGTGACGTCGCTGCTGATGGCGGAACGCGCCACCGCCATGGCCACGCCCTTCGCCAAGACGGTCATCAACAATCTGCAGATCATTAGCGGCCCGGTAGACAAACAGATTCTCCTGCGAGTGAAGTTCGCTGAGCTGGATCGCTCCCGCGCATCGCAGTGGGGTGTGAACATCCTTTCCACCGGCGCCGGCAACACACCGGGCGCAACCGGCACGGGACAGTTTGCTTCCGCTAACCCAACAACGTTACGCGGCACCATCGGCGGCGGTGTGCAGGGGACCAGTACTTCGTTCAACATTTCGGACGCTCTGAACCTGTTTGCCTTCCGCCCCGACCTGAACCTTGCCGCTTTCATCAAGGCTCTGCAATCGGAATCGATTCTTCAGATTCTGGCGGAACCGAACCTGGTGACCACAAACGGCAAGGAAGCATCGTTCCTCGTCGGCGGTGAGTTTCCGGTTCCGGTTTTACAAGGTGGCGGCAGCGCCGGCGCTGTGACGATCATGTTCCGCGAATTCGGCATCAAGCTCCTCTTTACGCCGATTCTTACTGATAACCATACGATCAAATTACATCTGAAGCAGGAAGTCTCCACCGTTGACTTGGCAAATGCCGTTTCCTTCAGTGGTTTCACCATTCCCGCCCTGGCTACACGGCGCGCGGAAACGGACGTCGAACTCGGGTTGGGACAGAGCTTTGTTGTAGCCGGCCTGATCGACAACCGTGAACAGGAAAGCTGGGCCAAGGTGCCTGGCCTGTCGAGTCTGCCGATCTTCGGCCAGATTTTCAAGAGTAAGGATCTCAAGCAGAACCGCACCGAGCTGGTGCTGATCGTTACCCCCGAAATCACAATGCCGCTGAACAGCGGCGACAAGCAACCGGTTCCCTACTTCCCCAAGGATTTCCTCGTCCCGATTACCCCTCCGGGAACCACCAAGTCGACCGCGATCACGCCTGCCAGCAAGCCCCAGGATAAGGACTCGGCTGGACGGCGCTGGTACAGCCTCCGCAAGAGCAATTAGTTAGCAATTAAGCCCAGGTGGTCGGACAAGACAATGAGCGTGCGAAATCCAGGACGGCGAGTTGAAATAACGGCGGTGCTCATTGCACCAGACCGCGGTCTCGCGGGCGAGTTCGCCAGCGCGATGGCCGGCGCGAGGGTCTTTGAGATCCTCGCCGACGTGAAGAATTATCTTCCCGAACAAACGCTCGAGATGCGCCTGCGCCAGTTCAAGCCGCAGGTCGTGCTGGTGGATGTTGCGACTGATATCGATGAGGCCTGCGCAACCATTGAGGCGACCGTCAGGCTGAGTCCGGATTCGCGGGTAGTCGCTTTGCACCGTACTGGTGATTCCGAGGCGATCCTTCGCACGGTTCGCGCCGGCGCGGTTGAATTCCTGCATGCTCCATTCGATGCCGCGGCGCACTCAGAAGTCTTCGCGCGATTGGCGAGACTCTGCAAGGTAGAGGCCGTGGAGCCCACGGATCTTGGCAACATCGTCGTGTTCTCGAGTGTAAAGCCCGGTTCGGGAGCGTCCACGCTCGCTACTCAAACGGCCTTCGCTCTAAAGCGGATTACCGGGAAAAGGGTGTTGCTGGCGGATCTGGACCTGACCGGCGGCACCATCGGATTCTATTTGAAGCTTTCGCATTCCTATTCGCTGGTTGAAGCTTTGCAGCATGCCGAACATATGGATCCGGCGCTGTGGAGTTCGCTGGTGGTCACCTGCGAGGGGGTTGATATTCTACCGGCGCCTACTGCTCCCTACGCAGAGTCGGTGGAAGCCAACCGCCTCAACGTGGTTCTCGAATACGCCCGCGCTTATTACGATTGGATCGTCATCGATCTGCCCGCCGTGTTTCAGCGGATCAGCCTCGTGACGCTGGCTTTGGCTGAGCGAGCTTTTCTTGTCTCCACGGCTGAGTTGCCGAGTTTACACCTGGCCCGCAAGGCTGTGTCGATGTTGGAGCATTTCTCGTTTCCAAAGGAGCGCTTTCAGATTGTCGTCAACCGGATAAACAAGAAAGACGGCATCAGCACCGGCGACATGGAGAAGCTGTTTAATTGCTCGGTGCATGCCCAGTTCCCTAATGATTACTTCTCGCTGCACCGGGTGGTAACTCTCGGCCAGCCGCTCGGCGCTGAAGGTGAGTTAGGACGCGCAATTGAGAATCTGGCCAGCAAACTCAGCGGCCAAGTGGCGGTGGCGAAGAAAGGCGCGATGGGACTGGCAGACGCGAAGCTCGCATTTTCGGTCCTCTAGTTTGAATTGTCATGTTTCCATCCACTGAACAACGCCCGACGACGCAACTGACGTGGGAACAGCGTCTACTCAAGAGTTCATCGCGCTCGAAGGCTGCACTGAAACCTGAGTATCAGGAACTGAAGTTCACGCTGCACCGTAAGCTCGTCGACAAGATCAATCTTGAGGCGCTGGCGACAATCGACAATCAGCGTGTCCGCAGCGAAGTCAGACAGGCGCTGATGTCGCTGCTGGATGGCGAGCCAACGCTGCTCAGTGCGATCGAGAAGCAGCAGATCAGCGATGAGGTGCTCGACGAGGTATTTGGACTTGGTCCGCTCGAGCCGCTGCTGCAGGATCCAACCATCTCCGACATCCTGGTGAACGGCGCCAAGCAGGTTTATGTGGAGCGCAAGGGTTTGCTGGAGCTGACGAACGTCGCATTTCGCGATGACCAGCATCTGCTCCGCATCATCGACAAAATTGTCTCTCAGGTTGGCCGCCGCATCGACGAGTCGACGCCGATGGTGGATGCCCGCCTGATGGACGGCTCCCGCGTCAACGCGATCATTCCTCCGCTGGCCCTCGACGGTCCGCTACTCTCGATTCGCCGTTTCTCGACGGACAAGCTGATGCCGGCCGATCTGGTTCAACGGAAAGCCATGACGCAGGGCATGATGGAATTGCTCGAATCGGCCGTCAAAGCGCGACTCAACATCATCATCGCAGGCGGTACCGGATCCGGTAAAACGACGCTGCTCAACGCCCTGTCCTGTTTCATCAATCCAAAAGAACGTATTGTCACCATCGAGGACGCCGCTGAACTGCAGCTTAAACAGCCGCACGTGGCGCGTCTTGAAACGCGGCCGGCGAACCTTGAAGGCAATGGCGCAGTCCGTCAGCGTGAGTTGCTGATCAACAGTTTGCGTATGCGGCCGGATCGCATTATCTGCGGTGAGGTCCGCGGCGAGGAAGCGCTGGACATGTTGCAGGCGATGAACACCGGTCACGACGGTTCATTGACCACGATCCACGCCAACAATCCTCGCGACGCTGTATCGCGCCTCGAGGTCATGGTGTCGCTGGCCAACTCCAACATGCAGATCGTCAGTATTCGTCAGCAGGTGGCAAGCGCCGTGAACCTTTTTGTACAGGCGGCTCGTATGAGTGATGGTTCGCGCCGTGTGACCAGTGTCACGGAAGTAACTGGCATGGAAGGCGACATTATTACGCTCCAGGATATTTTCGTTTTTGAAAAGCGGGGATTAACGCCCGACGGCGCCGTCGTGGGACGTTTTGCAGCGACGGGTATTCGTCCGAAGTTTTATGAAAAGCTGCTCGCGGCCGGTATCCGCCTGCGCTCGGATCTGTTTGAAGAAGTGGTGGAGGTCTAGCGAATGGGTAGCTTCGTCATCATCCTCATCGCAGTCTGGCTGGTGCTGGTCGCCATCTGGTTTGGCGTCTCAAAAGTTTTCCGCAACGCCGACATGGACCGGATCACAAGCCGGTTGACTGGAAGCGCAAAAAAGGGCAAAAAGTCCAAGAGCTCGCCGACTCAAAACCTCATCAATCAGGATTTGAAGGCCAGCAGGATTGCGGACCTCTTAAAGAAGTACAACCTGCTACCGGTCCTCGAGCATTTGATCGAGCAGGCTGGACTTAAGTGGGATCCGGTGAAGCTGATCTATGGCTGCCTGCTCGCCTTTGTCGTTTGTTTTGGCGTCGGCTGGTCGGTTGTGCCCGGCAACATGCGGTACCTGGCGCTGCTGGGAGGATTTCTGGGAGCAGTGATCCCGATCTTCTATGTCATCCGGTTGCGCCGCTCGCGCCTTCGCCGTTTCGAAGAGCTTTTTCCGGAGAGTCTGGAATTCGTCGCTCGGTCCATGCGCGCCGGACATGCGTTCTCAGTCTCCCTTGAGATGATTCACAAAGAGTTCCAGGAGCCGCTCTCAGGAGAGTTCCGCCGCACGTTTGAGGAGCACAACCTGGGCTTGCCGCTCGAGATGGCTTTACAGAAACTCGCAACTCGCGTGCCGTCGCTCGATGTTCATTTCTTTGTCTCCGCGGTTCTGTTGCAGAAACGAACGGGAGGCAACCTCGCTGAGATTCTCGACAAGTTGGCCTACATTATCCGCGAGCGCTTTAAGCTGCGCGGCAGAATTCGCGCAATCAGCGCGCACGGTCGTATGACCGGTATGGCGCTGACCTGTATCCCGTTGGGCGTAGCTATCCTCATGTTCTATGTGAACCCCGACTATGTTCGGTTTTTCTTCAATGATGATGTCGGCAACATCATGATGGGCATTGCAGTTGCCTTGCAGATTGCCGGCTACCTCGTTATTCAAAAGATCGTCAAGATCGAGATTTAAGCGATGACAATTCTAGCCACAGCCATCCTCTTTGTTCTCCTCGTCATCGGGCTCTCGCTCGTGGGCATGCGCTATTATGTGCGTCCCAACGAAGCGCTGGAGCGCATTGCCGGTGGCGGGGTTGAGTCCGCCGACGAAAGCCCGAGGCATCCTAGTCTGGCTTTCCACGAGATCATACGCCGCCTCGGATCTGTTGTCCCGGCGTCGCCCAAGGATGTAACAGTGATGCAGCGCCGCCTGATCCGGGCGGGCTTCCGAACACCTAATGCGTTGAAAATACTATACGGTGCCAAACTCAGCCTGGGCGTTATTGTTCCGCTAATTACTGCGGCCCTGGTCGCCAATTCGAACGCCGAGCCGGGGAACAAATTCGGAGCGGTGCTGGGCGCCGTTGCAGTCGGTTTCTTCGGACCGAATGAGTACGTTCGGATGGCCGCCAAGAAACGGCAACGTCAGATTAGCCGGGGGCTTCCCAACGCGCTTGACCTGATGGTGGTTTGCGTGGAGTCCGGACTTGGCCTCGATCAGGCAATCCTCCAGGTGGCGAAGGAACTTGAGCATGCCCACCCCGAAATCAGCGAGGAATTTGCGCTGGTCAACCTGGAACTCAAGGCCGGCAAGCGCCGTGTTGAAGCATTGCGCAACTTGGCGGAACGTACGGCATCGGAAGACCTGAAAAAACTTGTCGCCGTTTTGATCCAAGCCGATCGATTTGGGACCGGCGTTGCACAGAGTTTGAGAGCACATGCCGATTATATGCGTGTGCAAGCTCGGCAGATTGCCGAGGAGAAGGCCGCGAAGCTGGGTGTAAAGCTCGTGTTTCCGATCTTCTTTTGCATTTTGCCGTCACTGTTCGTGGTGACGGTTGGACCGGTCGTGGTCAAGATCATGCGGGAGCTAATCCCGATGATGAACAACATGTAAGAGCTCGTCTGGAAGCTCTCTAAGTCTAGTGTTCGCGACTTTGCGGAAAGGAGACATCTAATGATGGACAGCGGAATGATTCGGATCGGATGCGCGGTTTTCGCCGTGCTGTTTCTTGGTCTAATCGTGCTTCGCCGCAAGAAGACCCCGGAATAAGCACCCCGGGTGGATCTTTTGAGGGCCCGGCGGGCGCGGGCAGTCATGACGCGCCCTGCCGGGATCAATTAATTAGGCAGCTGCAAAGGCGCTTTGCGTCATGAGAGCTGCGGAAGTTCTGACAGAAGTAATTTTTGGAGTTGACCATGCTACGCAAGATCTCTGTATGCGCGATCAGTTTGATGATCGTGAGCGCCGTTTGGGGCGGCACCTTCGGAAAGGTTGTCGCAATCGGAGGCGCGGCATCGGATGTGGCGCTTGACGAGCCGCGAGGAATCCTCTATATCGCGAACTTCACCGCCAACCGGATTGAGCAGATGTCGCTCGCCGACTACTCGATTCAAAGCTCTATAAACGTGGCCGCGCAACCGAATTCGCTTGCCCTGTCGCCCGACGGACGCTTCCTTGTAGTAACGCACTACGGGAACTTCGCCGGAGCCGCCGGTTCGCCGTCCAATGCACTTACGGTCATCGATTTGACGACCAATGGCAAGCAGACATTTGTTCTCGGCAATCCGCCTCTTGGCGTTGGATTTGGTATCGACGGACGTGCGCTTTTAGTGACCACGCAGGAGTTCATACTATTCGACCCCGCGCTCGGTACCACTCAGGTGCTTGACACCGTCTCGGGCGTGGTCGCGAAGACACTTCCAGTCGCACCCGCGAATTTTCCGCCAAACATCACCACGGCGTCGATCGGCGTATCGGCCGACGGGCTGTGGATGTACGGCGTGGGCGGGTCTACCAGCACTTTCACCTTCCGCTATGACGTCGCCAATCGTGCCGTCCTGCCGGGCGGCGTGGTGCTCGGAGAAGGTGGCCTTCTCGGACCTCGCGTTGTCAGTCTCAATCGCGACGGGTCGCTCGTCATGGTCGGCTGGTTACAAGTAGATGTACGCAACGGTACGTTCATCAACCAGTTTGGAAAACGCACAAACGACCTCAATATTGGCAGCAGCGTTTTTGACAATGGACGCGGTCTGATCTACGCGCAGGTGCCCCAGGTGGCCAACGAAGCGCCCATGCTCAAGGTGCTCGCTACTGACAATTTCACCTTGCAGGAGCAACTGCAACTGCCAGAGAATCTCGGTGGCAAGAGCCTGTTGTCGAGCGACGGCAATACGTTGTACGCGGTGTCGGATAGCGGCGTTCTGGTAATGCCCATCGGCTCACTGGCGCAGCAAGCCCGCGTGACGGCTTCGACTGAAGATGTCGTATTCCGCGGAAACTTCTGCAATCGCAGTGTCACCTCGCAACAGATCACGATCTCAGATCCGGGGGGGAATCGCACACGCTTCGCCATTACGACGGACGCGCCGGGCGTGACCATTTCACCTGCCTCCGGCACTACGCCGGCCGTCGTACGCGTTAGCGTCAATCCCAATTCGTATCAAAACCAAAAGGGTACCAGCACAGGTACCCTCAAGATCACCTCCATCGATGCGATCAATGTAATCAAGCCGGTTCGTTTGCTGATCAACAATCATGAGCCCGATCAACGAGGAACCTTCATCAACATTCCGGGCACTTTGACTGACGTTCTAGCCGATCCGACGCGCGACCGCTACTTCGTCGTACGTTCGGACACCAACCAGATCCTGGTCATGGATGCGAACAATAACACTCAGACTGCTGTATTGCGCACCTACAATACACCGACCACGATGACGACTACGTTCGACCGCCGCTATCTGCTCGTGGGACACGAAGATTCGCAGACTGTAGCGGTGTGGGACCTCGAAACCCTCCAGCCTCAAACGCCGATCCGCATCCCCATCGGCCACGTGGTTCGTTCCATCGCCGCCTCGGCCAAGGCCTTGCTGGCTTCTGGCGTCGACGTCCAGGGCAAAGGTCGTATTCTCAGCCTGGACTTCAACACTCGCACCGGGATCGAACTGCCGAGCCTGGGCATCTTCACCAACGAAGTGAATCCGAACGGTGTTCTGACGGCTTCGGACAACGGTAGCTCGGTGCTCTTCGCGGCGCCGGACGGAAACGTCCTGCTGTATAGCGCCATCACCGACACCTTCACGATTTCGCGCAAGGACTTCACCGCGCTTGGCGGTGCCTTCGCCGCCTCCAACTACGGTCAGTTCGTGGTGGGCTCAAACCTCCTGAACGCCTCGCTGGTTCCGTCGAGCAAGCTCGAGACCGGCAGCGGTACACCTTCGGGATTCGCCTTCATCGATACGTCCGCGTTGCGTACCACAGCACCGGATCCGGCCAGCGCCGGCGTGATTCAGCGAGTCGACCTGGGGACCTCGGCCGGCATCCGCGCGACACGCATGACTGAAGCTCCGTTAGTGGGAAGTACCAAAACGCCATTTGTGCGTACCCTGGCGCCGCTCTACAGTCGCAATGCCATCATCAACCTGACCGTCTCCGGAGTCACCGTTCTGCCGTGGACCTACGACGCCTCGGTGGCGTCACCCAAGATCACCAAGGTAGTGAACGCGGCCGATTTGACAACTGCTCTCGCACCTGGCGGCCTGATCACGGTCTTTGGTCAGCAGTTGAGCCCGGTGAATCTGGCGACGAAGGAAATTCCTCTTCCGACCGCCCTCGGCGATAGCTGCCTGACCGTCAACGGCCTTCCTGTGCCGATCATCTTCGTTTCGCCGGCTCAAATCAACGCTCAGCTCCCCTTCGAGACGAGCGGCCAAGTGACAATGATCCTGCGCACGCCCGGCGGTATCAGCGACAACTTCAACTTACTGGTCCAACCGGCCGCGCCCGGAATCTTCCGCAGCGGAGTTGCCGGACCCGTAACCGATATCCCAACCGTGGTTCGGGATAGCAACAACATCCTGGTCACGCCGTCCAACCCTGTTCACCGCGGCGACACGCTGGTCGTATATCTGACCGGTATGGGCCAGACGCTACCCGCTGTAACATCAGGTTTGCCCTCGCCCTCCGATCCTCCTGCGACGACGCTCATCCCCCCCACGGTAACGCTGGGCGGTATGAAGCTTCCCGTGGTGTTCTCGGGATTGACGCCTGGAGAGGTGGGTGTCTACCAAATCAATTTGACTGTGCCGAAAAATGCGCCAATGGGACTCGATATGCCGTTGAGCATCACACAGAACACTTACACCACCAGCGTTGGCGTGCGAGTGGTTGAATAACTTGAATCCGGGGCCGCGCGACGCTGTTCGCCGCGGCCCTTCTCCCTAAAACAAAATCTAGAAAGTACCTCGAGGCGGAGGAAGAAATGAACTCGATTACCCGTAGTCTGCTCGCAGTCAGCGTTCTTTGTGCCCCTATGGCTCTCGCCCAGAAATGGGAAGTCGGAGGCGGCGCCGGCGGCGGCTTCTATACATCGCAAAACATAAACTCGCCTTCCGGCAGCGCATCGGCGAAGTTCCAAAACAACGTCGCGGCCAGCGCCTGGGTGGGGAACAACAACGGGACCATGTTCGGCGGCGAATTTCGCTACGACTACCAACGTGGCGACGCCCAGCTCAGTTCGGGCGGATCCAAAGCCGCGTTTGCCGCGCAGTCTCATGCGATGCACTATGACTTCCACCTGCATTTCGGTAAAGCCGAATCGCCCATCATGCCGTTCCTCGCCGCTGGCGGCGGAATCAAGATCTATCAGGGCGTGGGCTCGGAAGTCGCATACCAACCGCTCAGCAACATCGGCCTGCTCACCAAGACCTCCGAGATGAAGCCCATGGTGAGTCTTGGTGGCGGTATCAAATTCAGGATCAGTCATAGCCTCGGCTTTCGCGCGGAGGTCCACGACTACATCACACCGTTTCCGAAGAACGTCATCACCCCCTCAGCCAACGCCAAGGTCGGCGGCTTTCTGCAGGATATCGTGGCGACCGTCGGAATCAGTCTGCTATTCTAACGGCGGACTGCAGGGACGGAGCGCGTTCTTCGAAACGTTCCGTCCCCTGCATCCGTCAGGTCTAACTTGCGAGTGATTAACGGCGCTGTCCTTGGACGAGTTGTACTATTTGCCTGCAGTCCCCTACTGTTAGCAGCACCGCAAGCCGCGGTCTCCGCGCCCGTTAACAACCATTACGTCGGGAGTAATACCTGTAAAAAATGTCATCCCGACATCTGGTCGACTTTCTACAAGAATCCCCACTACAAGACGCTCGTTCACGCCAACGACGCGCAGCCGGGCGACACCATCGCGCCCGCCGGCTGTGAAACATGCCACGGACCGGGCGGCAATCACGTCGCCGCGGGTGGTGGCAAAGCAACTATCGTCGCGTTCTCCAATCTCGGTGTCGAGAAGACGCTCAACGCCTGTCTTCAGTGCCACTCTGAAACGATCTCCCGCGCCAACATCAGACGTTCATCCCACACCCTGAACGATGTGGTTTGTACCAACTGCCATTCTGTCCACAAGTCTCCGGCTCCGAAATTCCTGCTGGCCAAGACGCAGACCGAACTCTGCTACAGCTGCCACACCAGCGTTCGCGCGCAATTCTCCATGCCTTTCAAACATCGCGTGAATGAAGGCTTCATGAGCTGCTCCGACTGCCACAATCCTCACGGCTCATACGCGCCCACCTGGCGTTCCGCATCCCGCCCGCGCATGACTCAGCAGGCTCTGGCGAACGAGGAGCCTTGCCTTAAGTGCCATTCCGATAAACGTGGACCGTTTGTATTCGAGCACGCCGGCGTTCGGGTGGACGGCTGCGAAACCTGCCACATTCCACACGGATCGTCCAATCCCCGACTGCTCAAACGCCCTGTAATCTTCACCGTCTGCCTGGAGTGTCACAACGGCACTGCGGGCTTCGGACGAACCGCATCGGGCATTCCGACGCAGACTTCGTCCCACAACATGGCCGATCCGCGATATCAGAATTGCACGACCTGTCACCTACGCATCCATGGTTCGAACGCCGATGCGAGGTTCCTCCGATGAGCCGGGGACCACTGTTTCTTCTACTCGGCCTCGCCATGCTCTCGAGCGCGCAGCCGACAGTCGCCCCAACGCCCGAAGTGGCGGGCAAGCCACGCGGCGACAACCACGATACCTACAACGTCATCAACTCCTTTGAGACCGGCTATCGCTTCGCCGAAATCGGCGGCAACCTCGGCAAATACCGCAGCGATGTAAATTTCACCGACGGCATCCGACTGCTGTCGAGTTATCTCAGCGTAACCTCGCGTGAAGGACATGGCGCCCTGTTTGACCAGATTGTGCTGACAACTCAGGGCCTGGGCAACGACCCCTATGAGAGCGCGACTTTCCGCATCGAGAAGAACCGCCTCTACCGCTACGACCTCATGTGGCGCCAGAGCGAATATTTCAATCCAGGTCTCACCATCTCGTTTGGTGAACATGCGTTCAACACCGTCCACCGCCTCCAGGATCACGATTTCACGCTCTTCCCGCAGTCCAATCTGAAATTCTTCCTGGGTTATTCGCGCAACACGCAAACCGGCCCCGGGCTCAGCACCATCCAGCTGTTTGACTCGCGCGGCGACGAGTTTCCGCTGTTTGCCAACATCCGCCGCCAGCGCAATGAATATCGGGTCGGGAACGAAGTGAAGGCATTTGGATTTCGCCTCAATTGGATGCACGGCTGGGACGATTTTAAGGAAGACACGCCTATTTCCCTCACCGCTCCCAGCGCCGGAAATAACACCACAGACCGTGTGACCCTCACTTCGCTGACGCGCACCGAACCTTATCACGGCACCAGTCCCTACTGGCGCGTGGCGCTGTTCAAGGAAGACAAAGGCTGGTACTCCGTCAATGGCCGCTTCACCTACACCGCCGGCCGCCGGGCCTTCGTCCTGGATGAGATGGATAACGGCACAGCGCGATTCGGTTCAACCAATCGCCAGGTTCTCACTTACGGCGACGCCGACCGCCCGGTTACCACTGGGAATCTCACCATCAGCCTGTTTCCGACCGACAAGCTCACCCTCACCAACCACACGTCCATCTACAACGTGCGTACGGATGGTAACTCCTACTACCGGGTGCTCGACGACGGCACGCTGTCGTCGGAAATCGTCAATTTCCAATATCTGGGGATTCGAACAATCGCCAACGAAACCGAGCTGAACTACCGGCTCTCCCCAGGAGTAGCGATGTTTGCCGGATACAACTACTCCAACCGCCGAATCCATTCCGTTGCCGACATCACCGTCCCAGGCGGCGGAGCCGACTCTACCATCGGCGATCAGACCAATCAGCTCCACGCCGGCACCCTGGGCGTCCGGCTCAGGCCCATCAAGCCGCTGGTGATCGTCCTGGATGGCGAAATCGGCCGTGCTGACCGCCCCGTATTCCCCACCAGCGATCGCAACTATCAGCTACTCGGCGGCCGCATCCAGTACAAACTCAAGAACTTCACCCTCGGTGCGCAGGCCCGCTCAAACTACAACAACAACTCCGTTTCACTCACCAGCTACAGTTCGCACGCCCGCAACTATTCGGCCGATTTCTCGTGGGCGGCCCGCGAATGGGTGAGCCTCGATCTCTCGTACGCCAAACTCCACCTCAATACGGTTGGAGGAATCGCGTATTTTGCCAGCGGCAGCTTCGTCACCGGTGAGTCGTCCTACTACTTCAGCAACATTCATCATGGCAACCTGGGCGTCCGGTTCAGCCTGAGAAAACGCGCGGATTTGTTCCTGGGATACAGCCGAATCCAGGATACGGGCGACGGGCGTTCCACTGCGGTGGGCTCCGGAATCGGCTCGGCGCTGCCGGGATTCCAGGCGGCGCAGACGTTCCCGCTCACCTTCCAGACTCCCATTGCGCGAGTGTCCGTCCGGTTGCGCGAGAAACTCCGCTGGAATGCGGGATACCAGTATTACGCTTACCACGAGGATTTTTCCGCCCTACAAAACTACCGCGCAAACACTGGGTATACTAGCCTCTCGTTCTCTTTCTGACGATAGATGAGGGATGCAGTTCCAGTCCTCTTCACTGAACATCACCTGCTTGTTGGTGGTTGCGCTTGGAGTGATCGCCTCCTTCATGCTGTCCCGGCGGCGATTCGACAGCAATCTGCTTTTGTTTTTCTACCTCGTGGTGCTGGCATTCTCCAACTGGTCAGACCGGCACGTACACGAAATCCTTTACGGAGCAGGGCTTACCCTGGCCCTCCTCTTAAGGTTCGAGTTCATGAATCCGGGAGTGACCAAACTGGTGATGGTGCTGGAGATCGGTGCGGTAGCCGCTATCAATGTCAGCTACCTGGGGCAAGTCTTCAATATTTGAAGGACCCGGCCGGAGCGGCGAGCATGAACCCGGTGGACTAATCCTTGACTACCGGCAATCCAGCTTCATTCCAGGCGCGCCATCCGCCGTCGAGTGAAATGGCGTGGCTGTAGCCCATCTTGGTGAGCGCGTCAGCGGCCAATGCACTCCGAAAACCGCCGCCGCAATAAAGCACGATCGTCGAGTCGTGGTCGGGGATCGTGGCCTCGATATCGCGCTCGATAATCCCTTTGCCCAAGTGGATTGCGCCGCCCGCGTGCCCGGCGGCCCATTCCGTGTCCTCACGTACATCCACCAACCGGACGGCAGGATCCTTCGCGATCAGCTTGCGGTAGCCCTCTATGTCCACCTCGCGCACTCGCGACTTGGCATCGTTCACCAGTTTGAGAAAACCCTCTGAATGCTTCACGCCACTCTCCTGATCTGCGCACCCACGCCCGCTAATTTCTCCTCGATATTCTCATAGCCGCGATCGATATGGTAAACCCGATCAATCGTCGTCTCACCCACCGCCACCAGCGCGGCAAGCAGCAGCGAAGCACTCGCGCGCAGGTCTGAAGCAATCACCTCTGCGCTGCTCAACAACGTCTTTCCGGCCACCACCGCCTGACGCCCCTCAATGCGTATGTTAGCGCCCATCCGGGCGAGTTCCAACACGTGCATAAAGCGATTCTCGAAAATGGTCTCGGTGACGAATGAGATTCCCTCGCTCTGAGTCATCAGCGCCATGTACTGTGCCTGAAGATCGGTGGCGAAGCCAGGATATTCCTCCGTGGTCATGTCCACACTCTTCAATTTTCCCGGACACCGCACCCTCAGCGAATTTGTGCCTGCAGCCGTAACCTCCACCCCGGCCTGCTGCATTTTTTCGGTGAGCGCCAAAAGATGGGATGGCTCGCAGCCGCCCACCACGAGGTCACCGGCGGTAATGGCACCGGCCAGTAGAAATGTCCCGGCCTCGATGCGATCCGGGATGATCGTATGCGCGGCTCCGTTGAGACGTTCGACACCTTGGATAACGATGGTCGACGTGCCGGCGCCTTCAATCTTCGCGCCCATTTTGACAAGCAGGTCCACCAGATCGCCAACTTCGGGTTCGCGCGCTGCGTTCTCGATCACAGTTTCGCCACGCGCGAGCACCGCTGCCATGATTACGTCCTCGGTGCCGGTCACAGTGATGCGGTCGAACTGAATTCGAGCACCCTTCAACCCCTGCGGCGCCGCAGCCTCGACATAGCCGTGCGACTGCTTCACCGAGGCGCCCAGTTGCTCCAGTGCCGACACGTGCAGATTGATGGGGCGCGCTCCAATCGCGCAGCCGCCTGGCATGGACACGCGAGCCCTGCCCGTCCGGGCCACCAGCGGGCCGAGCACCAGAGAGGACGCCCGCATCGTCTTCACCAAATCGTAGGGAGCTTCCGGCTTGGCGATCTCGCCGGCTCGGATCGTCACTTCGTTGCCGCTCACCGAAATGTCGGCGCCCGTGTGCCCGAGCAATTTCTCCATCGTCCGGATATCGCGAACCCGCGGAATGCGTGAGAGAACCACCGGTTCGGCCGTGAGCAGGCATGCGGCCAGCACCGGCAGCGCGGAATTTTTTGCACCGCTGACCGCGATTTCGCCCTGGAGCGGAATTCCGCCCTGAATCAAAAATTTATCCATATGTTTAGAGCGGCTACGCCTGATTCACCGCCGGACCCACACGGCCCGACGCCTCGTCCAACTTCTTCACCGCATCCTCCCGCCCCACGCCCAACTTCGCCATCACGATCGCCACCTTTACGTTGTGATCGGAGGACTCGAGAAGCTCGGCGGCGCGCTCGTAGGAAACACCCGCGGCTTGGGCAATGATGCGGCGGGAACGGTCGATCAGTTTCTCATTGCGCGGCTGGACGTTCACCATAAGATTCCCGTACACGTGGCCC
Organism: Bryobacterales bacterium; assembly: GCA_038212445.1. GTDB lineage: Bacteria > Acidobacteriota > Terriglobia > Bryobacterales > Bryobacteraceae > TMP-7. Next base: position 135,287 of record JBBQUM010000008.1, on the reverse strand, counting down.
AGGCGTATCATCACCCCGGTGGACAGCATGTTGAGGACGAACTTGGTGGCGGTCCCGGCTTTCATCCGGGTTGAGCCTGCGATCACTTCCGGACCGGCCAGCGGCTCAATGGGAATATTTACCTCCGCCGACAGCTCCGAATTCGGAGTGCACGAGATGCCGATGGTCACCGCTCCTAATTCACGCGCGTAACGGGTGGCTCCGAGAACGTAAGGTGTGCGCCCGCTCGCGGCAATCCCCACCAGCACGTCCTTCGCGCTAAACCCTCGAGCTTTCAGGTCCGCAGCGCCGTTCGCCGGATCATCCTCGCTCACTTCAGTGGCCCGCTCCAGTGCCTGTGAACCGCCTGCGATGATTCCTTGAACCAGTTCCGGAGGGACATTGAAAGTGGGCGAGCACTCTGACGCATCCAGAACGCCCAGCCGTCCGCTGGTGCCTGCGCCCGTGTAAAACAGCCGGCCACCGCGCTCCATGGCCGCATGAATTGCGTCTACTGCTGTGGCGATATGCTCCAGTTCGGCGTTTACCGCGGCAGCCACCTTTTGGTCCTCGAGATTCATAATGCGCAGCATTTCTATAGTGGTCTGCGAGTCGATGTCTCGCGATGCCGGATTGGGCTGTTCAGTGAGGAGTTGCTCTAGTTTTAGGTGTTCCGCCATTGCTCTCGCGGGCTGGGGTGATGCCGCGCTACGAATTGATGGTAGCGCGGGAAGGCCGTTTCAATCTCAAAAGAGGAAATCAAAATCGGCGGTGAAGTGACGTCCGCGGTGGCCAAAGAAATAGCCAAACGCGGGATCGCTGACGTTGCCATGTACGGCTTCAGGATTGAAGTGATTGGTGAGATTGAAGCTGCTCACCGAGAGCCGGATGGAATACTTTGGGTTGATCTTAAGATCTTTCGATACCCGGGCGTCGAGCGACAGGAAAGTTGGAAAACGGTGACGATAGGGTATCCCGGCATAATCCTGGTAGGCATCTGTTTCCAGGTAGGGAAACCCGCTGCGGTACTCCATTACCGGCGCGATCTGAAATTTCCGAGGCAAGCGGAACACTCCCCACGCCAGGAAGCGGTTCGGAAGGTCGGTGGGTAGGGTGCCTCGATAGTTCGGCCGGATTATCGGGACGGGCGCCGTTCCTAGAAAGCGGCCGAAATCGTTAATGTCGCCACGGGCGCTGCTGCGGGTATAAGACATGAACAGTTCACGGTCGTCACGCAGGTGCCAGAGCGCCAGGATGTCGAACTGCCGGTAGCTGGATTCACCGCTTCCTTCCATCAGGTAGGCGCCCAACCCGGTCTCCGGATCCGGCTGTACGGTGTTCAAAACCACCAAACCGTCGGCATCATTCTTTAGGAAGGTGGCCCGCACTTTTAGTTTGCGAGTGATTGCCTGTTCCACTTGCAGGCTCCAGATCGTGCTGCGGGGCGAGAAATTTCCATCTACAGGGCGTTGGGAGACGAACGGGAATCTCACACGCGACTGTCCCAGCGTATTCAGATAGAGAAACGGCCCGCTCGAAACCACGCCTTGGGCGTCATAGAAGGTCACCACCCGGTTGGGATAGCGGTTAAAGCCGTAGACGTTCAGTGGAACGCGATCGTAGAACAGGCCGAAGCCGCCGCGAATGACGGGACCGCTTTCAGCCGCCGGCGCCCAGGAGAAACCGCCGCGCGGCCCCACCCGGAACGCGCCTGAAATCTGCTGCGATTCAGTCCGTACTCCATAATCGAGAGCGAAGCGCGGCGAGAGAATCCAGTGGTCCTCGCCAAAAAACGACTTCTCGGTGTCGTCTACCTCAAAGCTGCGGGTGCGCGTGAAAGTGATGCGCTCGAGCAACCGCTTGGAGTTGTCGACGATATCCACCGGGTGGCGGGTGATGTCGCCGTCGTGTTCACTGGAGGCAATGTAAGCGCCGATTTTGAACTGATGGTTGCCCAGCGATTTTATGGGCGCAAATGAATAGTTCACCGCGCCCGAAATGCGGCGGGCGCTGCGCGTTTGCTCGGCGAAGTAGCTCCCACTATTCCCTGTTGGACTGAGAACCAGATCGTCCGTTCCACGACCCCATACGTCGCCGTAAAACTGCGTAGTCGAAAAGCGAGTCTCCAGCAGTCCGCCGGCCAGCGTCAGGCGGTCGGCCACAGTCCCGGTATAGTTGTGGGTTCGCGCATCGGGCGAGGTTGATTGAGGATTGAAGTAGTCCAGATTGAGCGCATCGAAACGTTGCGGCGCCAGATGGACGGTGGCGGTGATCAACTGGCGGGCTGACACCACCCAATCCAACTGGGTGAAGGTGTTGAACCCCTGCTGCTTTTTCTGATTGAAGGGGAAGGGAAGCGTGAAAACCGTGGTCTTCTTTGTCTCATACTCCGCGCCTTCCGAGATGAAAAGCCGGTTCTTGATAAGCGGCCCCTCGAAGTTCAAGCGGGGCGTGGCGGTTCTCAGACCACGGAGATGCCAGCTTCGAATGAAAAATTCGGGCAGGGGATCGTTAATCTCCCACTTCCAGCGATCCCCTCCACGTTTGGTCTCCACCGATATGAGACCGGCCGTGAATCTGCCGTATTCGGCCAGGTAGGCCGTCTGGTAGACGCTCATAACTTCTACGCTGTCGATCGGGACGGTCAAGCCGAACTGGCCGGTCGCCGGGTCGGTGACGTCGGCCGAGTTTACGATCAGCGCGGCCCGATTTTCGGGACTGGACGACAGGATGAGTCCGCCAGTGGGCTCACGAACCACACCGGGGATGAGCGGCAGAGCGTCGGCCACCGTCGCCGGACGGTTCGGCAGTTCTTTGACCTTTTTAGCCGGAAGGGTATTTGGCGTCGAGGCATTGTCTTCAACAGCCATGACGGTGCCGCGTACTTCTACGCTTTCAGTTCGCGCCAGGGTAGGGGTTAGCGTCAGCTCCAGTTTTGCGGTTCCCGGCTGGTCAAATACGATGTCGGGCTTAACCAGTGGTTCAAATCCGGCCTTTGTCGCACTGACGGAAAATCGTCCTGGCCGCAAAGCCAGGAATCCGACGTGGCCCAGGTCGTCCGTCTCCGCGGTTCGATCCACCCCTCGGTCGCTGGTCAACTGAAGACGGGCACCGCTCACCGGGAGTCGCTCGGAGTCCGTAACCACGACGTCGATTCGCAGAGTGAGAGACTGCCCGTATAGTGAGCAGACCAACACTACAAGCGCGAAACCGCGGATCATCAAAGCCAAACACTCTCCGTTATTTCTAAGGATAACCGTTTTTTAGGAACGGGCGGCGCGTGGAGCCTGCCAACTTTCAACTTTGTCCTCTTTCCGTGTACTCCAGGAGAACAGTACTACCACCACTTAGATGTGGGGTCTGGTGGTAATGGCGGTTTCAACGGTAGTGGGGGCAAACGAACGGAGAACATGTCAGAAATGGACCCTAGCATCTGAGGGTAGAATAATTAGATCTGAAGTAAATATAGGGGTGTAATAAGGTCGGTGTACCAGTACTCCGTCGAGGGGAATATCTGACGTTAAGTCACATATTTGCCAGTTGTTACATGGGCCTGAGTAGCCCGACCGATGAACTAGAAAACTCTTGACAGCGTTTGACCAATGATCGTATAGTATGAAGGAACTAGGCCGGACCTCTCCCTTCGTGTGGCGGAGACTACGCTTAAACTTTACTAGTTCGGAGGATATTGAATGAAGAAACTTCTACTACTGCTGCCCATCGCTTTGATGGCCTTCAGCTTTTCGGCGAGCGCCGCTAACATCCAATGTGGCATAACCGCAATCGGGTTCTCCACCTGGAGTGCGAACGGGTTCATCTGCGACATCGGCGACAAAACCTTCAGCAACTTTGCCCCTGGCACCATCGGCAACAACACCAGTGTCCAGTTTGGTCAAGGTCCCGCCGGATTTACGGTTAACTTTCAGGACACCACAACGGGCGCCTTCAACAACAGCTTTACCGTTGGTTACACGATCGATGTGATCGCGAACACCGCCCCTAACATTCTGCCTTCCATCTACAAGATCGTCTCGGTTGGCGCAGGGTTACAGGATAGCGGCACGGTTGGTGGCAATGCAACACTCGTTAAGACCATAACTGGTGGCGCCACCGGTACGGCGTCTGCCACCGATGTGAACGGAACCACGTCGAAAACAGCGATTAATGGAATCCAGGCGACTCACCTGGTCGTTACCGATACTTTCACCTACTCGAACGGCCTTATCACGAACATCAGCAACACGTTCGTACAGGCCGACGTGTCGACCCCCGAGCCGTTCACGATGTCGTTGATGGGCGCTGGCCTCCTGGCCGTCGGCCTTCTCCGTCGTCGTGTTGCTCGCTAATCCTTCCAGTTAAGCGAAGTCTCATTTCAGGGGCTGGACGAAAGTCCAGCCCTTTTACTTTTGGGTAAGACCTACCGGAATGAAGCTCGGACAAACAAAAGCGCCGGTGCGGGTTCTCCCCTGCACCGGCGCTTTATAGTCTCTAATTCTAAATACTTACGCGCTGAACGAACTGCCGCAGCCGCATGTGGATTTGGTGTTGGGATTGTTGAACTTGAACCCTGAACCTTCGATGGACTCGACGAAATCGACTTCTGCGCCGTCCAGGTAAAGCAAGCTTGCCTGATCCACGAAAACCCTCAGGCCCTCGTAATTATAGGTCTTGTCCAGCATGTTCGGCGCCGTCTCGAAGGCCATCGAGTAGCTGAAGCCCGAGCATCCGCCACCCACTACTGAGATACGCAACCCAGCCGGCTTCGGCTCCTGGGAATCCAGGATTTCCTTAACTTTGGTTACAGCCGTAGGCGTCAATTGAATCATTGTGGTTTATCTCCCGAGGATCTAACAATCCCGCTATTTTCGATTGTACACACTTTTCGATGATTCTAAGCCCGGGAGGACTCGGAAATCTGCTATCTTCACCTAGGAGACCGATTCTACCGGTCCTCGAAGACCATTGAAACCGCGAGGTTTTGGGATACGTCGGTCTAGTTATGAATGGCTTGACTGGCGCTCTCCCATTTCCGGTTACGGGGACAGCCACCCGCACCGCTACGAGAGTGGATCATAAGGGCAGCGAAGAAGCGGCACTCGTCAAACGAGTCCAGGCCAGGGACGAACTCGCATTTCGCGAGATCGTCGAGCGTTATCAGGCCAAGGTCTTCTCGATCATCTACGGCATCTTGCGGAATCATAACGACGCCGAGGACATCGCCCAGCAGGTGTTCGCTAAGATCTACTTCTCCATCCAGAATTTCGATTTCCGCAGTTCTTTGCTCACCTGGATCTACAAGATCACTGTAAACGAGTGCTACGACTACCTGCGCAAGAAGCGGGTACGCAAGCTGGTCTATGAGAGCGACTTTTCGGAAGAGGACGCCTTGTTGATGGAGAACTCCGGCGCGGTTGCTGAATCCGCTCCGGCCGTCGACGATACGCTCGCTCGCCGCGATCTCGCCGTGAAGCTGCTTTCTAAGATTTCCGAAGAGGATCGGAACCTGATCCTGATGAAGGAAGTGGAAGGTCACTCGGTGGAGGAGTTGTCACAGATGACCGGGATGAATGAAAATACCATTAAGGTCAAGTTGTTCAGGGCGCGCCAGAAACTCGTCAAGGCCGCACAGCGGCTAGGGCGAACGAGCGCGGACTAAAATAAGCGGACACTATAAAGATTCGCGTGGAAATAGTCGTTTTGTTGAGGGAAGGTTAAGATGCACGAGCCGATCGAGAGCCACGTTGAGGATTATCTCCGGCGCTCGGACAGCACAAGTCTGCCCGCCGGGTTTACGTCTCACCTGATGAGCTGTTCCGAGTGTCGCGCCGAACTGTCGGCCATGGAAAAGCACACGGTGGTGATTCGCGCTCTTCGCCCTGCCGCCGAAGCAGAGCCTTCAGCCGGCTTCTACGCTCGCGTTCTCGAGCGGATCGACGCGCAGCGTCCAGTCTCTTTCTGGACCATTTTCCTGCAGCCCTTTGGCCGCCGGTTAGCGGTTGCCGCTCTCGCCTTCGCCCTGGTAATGGGTGTATATCTGGTCACCACCGAGCCTGGCATGAGCAGTGCCGTGGTGGCCGAGAACCCGCTCGGCGGCGTGCTGCCTGACGAAGATCAGCCGGCCCGCGTCCTCGGTGCCAACACCGATCGCGATCGCGAAGTGGTGTTTGTTAACCTGGCCACTTACCGGCAGCAGTAGGGCTCTGGAGAACAATGTTCGACTCCGATAAGCCTTCCTGGCAGAATCCGAAAGTTCTAACAACCCTGCTCCTGATTTTTGTGGCTGGTGCTTTCACGGGTGCTGTCTCGATGCGTGTCGGCATCCACAATCGCCTGCACACCAACACCACTTTGAGGGACCCCGGCAAGGCGAAGGACTACCTGGCGCGCTGGCAGAAGGACCTGGAGCTCTCTCCCGAGCAAACCAAGCAGATGTCGTCCATCCTCGACGACTACAAGCAGTATTACGAGCAGTTGGAGGATCAGATCGAGGAAGTCCGCGCCACCGGAAAAGGACGCATCCTCGCCATCCTGACGCCCGAGCAGAGGCAGAAATTCGAGCGAGTGCTCGCCGACAGCCGCTAGCAGCCCATTGCATCACCGCGCGCAGACTTGTAATATCGCGCCAAACCCGCTCTAATAATAGAGACACCCCCTCGAGAAAAATCTGTCAGCGCGGAGCCTGATGCGACCCTACCTGATCGGCATTGCTGGTCCCTCCGGAGCCGGGAAAAGCGAGCTCGCTCGCGAACTTTCCAGGCGTTTGGAAGGACGGACTGCTCTTGTTTCCCTGGACTCCTACTATCGCCCCATGGGCCACCTGGAATTCAGTGAGCGCGAAAAATTGAATTGGGATCATCCCTCCATCCTGGATTGGACTCTCATCCGTCACGACCTCAACCGGCTCAGGCGCGGAGAGCCGATTCTTGAGCCGGTCTATCTCTTCGACAAGCACACGCGCGCCACTACCGCGAAGCTCATCGAGCCGGCCGAGATCGTGATTGTCGAGGGATTGTTCACGCTCTACGACGCCGAAGTGAGAGCCTCGCTGGACGCGCGAATCTTCGTCCACGCCGGCGATGACGTCTGCTACTCGCGACGCCTGGCACGCGATACCGTGGAGCGCGGCCGCACCCCTGAATCCGTCCTCGAACAGTACACCAAAACGGTTCGCCCGATGGCGCAGCAGTTCGTCCTTCCCACACAGGAGTTCGCCGAACTCATCGTGTCTGGTGAGAATGCGCTGGACGATTCGTGGGCAATGGTTCGCGCCATGCTGCCTGAGCACACCTACTGGCCCGCTGAGCGCTCGATGAGGGCCTTCGGCGCTGTCTGCAGCGCTTCCTGATAGATTGCGGTGAAGAAGTCGCGTGCCGACGGCGCGCATCCCACGTGCAAAGTCCCGCTGCCCGGCGATTCCTCGATAAAGCCGACGTAGCCCTCCCAGCCCATGTCCTCGAGAATGAACTCGAGCGCCTCCCGTTCCGCCAGCGGCAGCGCCCGGTAGTCGAGGTCAAACACCTGCCCGCTCGCATGCGCCACACCTTCTGGTAATTTTGACGCCGATGCCGGACGCACCAGCGAAGTGACTTCGAGCGGAACCCACTTTTCCCGCGGCTTCATGGCCTGGAACAACCTGCGCGTCTCGTAGCTGATGTAGAGCAGCGTCCCGATGGCCGACGGCGTGGCTCTGAGCAACTGGTCCTCATCGCGCCTGAGCCTGAAGCCGAAGTGTTCGGCATCGTCCAGAACCGGGACCAGGTGCTGCTCGTCGCGCGAGATATCCGCGGCGCTTTGATAAATCAGATCCTTCGAACGCAGCCAGACGGCCAGCCGGTGCGGGGCGCGCTGCGCCGGATTAGGCTCGTAGCGATACTCCTCAGCCAGCCGCTTGAACTCCTCGGGATGGTCGCGATACAGATTCAGCAACTGCTGGGCGCGCATGATGCGGAAGTAATACGTCGGCGAATAATCGCGCTCCATTTCCCGCCTCACAGCCTCGTAGATTTCACGATTCTGCGCCGGCGTGGCGGTAAAGAACATCTTCGCCACGGTGTAGGGCGCCTTTACGCCGCGAGCCTGCGTCACCAGGCTGCGCATAGAGCCCACGCAACCCTCGCCGCAGTGATAGGCGAAGACAGCCCAGTCAATACCCTCGAACCGGCTCTCGAGGCGCGCCAGGTACACGGCAGCGGCGGGAATGGCGCGTTCGGGGATCAGCCGTTCATCGCTCACCAGCACCGAGTACGGCGTCCGTACGCGCACCAGTTTCGTCACCAGCTTCCCGCGTTTCCCCCTCACCGATTTCTTCTCTGTGACGGTCTTATAGCGGGTCTCGTAAATCATCCGCAAGCCCATGCTGCGCGCTGTTCCCGATGCAATCTGCATCACGCCCTTAGGGCCTGTAGGGCTCTGCGCTTTGCTGTCGCCCCAGCTCTCCAGATAGGCGATGGCGGCAATGAGCGATGCGGGCAAGCCGCTCTTGGATGAGGCGTCGGCGAAGATCTTGGTCATCTTCGGACTGAGGACACGTTGAGCTCCCTCAAGCGCCCGTGGATCGCGGAGGATGCCGAAGGTTTGCGCGTCGATCATCAACTCAGTCCGTCGAACCAGTTCTTCGTTGCTGATCTCGTTGCGCGCTACGCCAATGGCGGTGAGGCGGTGCGCCGGCTCGAAGGGACCCGGTGTGGCCCATCCAAGCGCCAGCAGGAGGGGAAGTGCGGCGTAGCTAGACATCTCTATACAACATAAACGATCGCCAATGTTTTGGATAGCGTCCGCCTGACAACTATCGCTCCGGCCGGTATGTTAGGAGACGCTTAGAAGCCGTCGCGGGTTGCGACGCGACGGTTGGAATCAAAGCTGATGCGGGCGCTCACAGCGTCATGATCGGAACCCTTGGTGCCGCGGATCACGGTGGAATCCTCGCAGTCGATTGGGCCGCGGACAAACAGCCAGTCCAGATATCCAAAGACCACGTGGGTGCGGACCTTACGATCGCCGAAGCAATTCTGGAATCCGTCCATCGCCAGCCGTTCGCGAGCGCGTGCCGGGCCGTAGATCGAGTTGAAGTCGCCGCCGATAATCACCGGCGTGCTCGGCGAATACTGCTTGGCGTCCTTCAGCGTCTGCTCGAGCTGCATGGTGCGGGTGTAGCCGAAGCCGCGGCTTTCGAGATGAAGATCGTAAACCACAACCTGCTTACCGTGGAAGTCGACGTCGGCCACCAGCGCAATGCGGCCGCCCAGGCGGCGCTGCATGATGCTCCACTTGGGGACGTACTTCTTGGGCTGCCAGAACGTGCTCTGTTCTTCGTAGCGCAGCACTCTGACATTGCGAATGGGAACGCGCGCCAGAATCGCCTGCCCGTGAAGCGCCGGCCTGTCGGAGTCCATCGACTGGCCTACCTCCTCAAACTCAGGCGCGAAGACATAGTTCATGCCGAGACGCTTGGCGATCTCCGAAGCGATATCCAGTCCGCCCGTGCGGCGAACTTCGAGATCCACCTCCTGCAGGAGCACCACGTCCGGGTCCTGGGCGCGCAACGCTGCCACAACCTGGTCGAGTTTCTTGCCCCGGTTGATGTTCCAATCCACGACACGAAGGTCGGTGGTGGGAGAGATATGTTTGGCAAACTCGCCCTTATACACCCGATCGGGTGGGCCGCCGGCTTCCAGCGAAGCAGCCAGTACCAGCGAAGCACCCAGTAATAGAGCAGAGACCACGAAACGTCGCGCCATTAGCATGTTTTGAGATTTCAGTAATAATATCAGACTTCGTGTAACTACTTGCAACCCCAACCCAGAAGCGTGACCAATGGCTACAGTATCGCAGAAGATGTCCAGGTTGTAGAGTGAATTCTAGTGAAGGAAAGTTTATCTAAGCAGTACCGGTTACTTATTCTTACGCTGGCTCTTGCATCGCTTCCAGCTGCTGAGATTGCTCCCACACCCCCCGCCGGTTCAAACCGCTTCTATGTTGGGAATCGCGCTCCCCTGGCCGCTAGTCCTCTGGCAAAACTCCCCATTGGCAGCATCCGTCCCGAGGGGTGGATTCGCAAACAGCTTGAGCTGGAGGGCGAAGGCTTCTCCGGACGCTTGAGCGAGATCAGCCAGTTCTGTAAGTACGAAGGCAACGGTTGGGTAGCGCCGGGCTCGGCGGACCGCGGCTGGGAAGAAGCGCCCTACTGGCTCAAGGGCTTCACCGATCTCGGATTTGTCCTAGGCGACGAACGCATCAAAGCTGAAGCCCGCAAGTGGCTCGATGCCGTCATCGCCAATCAGCAGAAGGACGGCTATTTCGGGACTCGGAAAAATCTGACCGTTCGCCGCGGCGACCAGCCTGAGATGAACCTCGACAAGCCGGCGGAGATCATCGATCTCTGGCCCAACATGATCATGCTATATCCGCTGCGCACACTCTACGAAGCCACCGGCGACAAGCGTGTGCTGCCCTTCATGCTGAAATACTTCGCTTGGCAGCGGACCATTCCGAAGGATCAATTCCTGCCGGGAAGCTGGCAGAAGTACCGCGGCGGCGATAATCTCGATTCCATCTACTGGCTCTACAACCGCACCGGCGAGCGCTGGCTGCTCGATCTCGCCAGGCTCAACCACGAGCGCACAGCCGACTGGTTCGCCAACATTCCCACCTGGCACGGCGTGAACATCTCGCAAGGGTTCCGCGAGCCGGCCGAGTATTACCAGCAGTCGCGCGATTCGAAGTTCATCGACGCCACCGAGCGCTCATACAGGATGGTGATGGACGAGTACGGCCAGATGCCTGGCGGTATGTTCGCCGCCGACGAGAACGCCCGCCCTGGTCATACCGGACCCCGCCAAGCCGCCGAGACCTGCTCCATGGCCGAGTACCTTCTCAGCGACGAGATGCTGCTCAAGATCACCGGCGACGCCGTCTGGGCCGACCGCGCCGAAGACGTTGCCTTCAACTCGCTGCCGGCCTCGATGACGCCCGACCTCAAGGGCCTCCACTACCTCACCGCCGCCAACCAGGTCCAGCTCGACCGTAAGAGCAAGGCGCCGGTGATCGAGAACGGCGGCGACATGTTCTCCTACAATCCGTATCAATACCGCTGCTGCCAGCACAACGTCGCGCACGCCTGGCCGTACTACGCCGAACATCTTTGGATGGCTTCGGGTGGCAACGGACTCGCGGCCGTGCTCTACGCGCCCAGTTCCGTGGAGGCGCAGGTGGGCTCGGGCGAGCGCGTGCGGATTGTCGAAGCCACTGACTATCCGTTTAGCGACGTCGTGCGGTTCAAAGTGGAGTCGAAGTCGGCAGTGAGGTTCCCGCTCACGTTACGGATTCCTGCGTGGGCGGTGGCCCCGCATTTGACCGTGAATGGCGCCGCGATTCCTGTTACTGGAGCAGGCCGTGGCTGGGTGACCGTCGACCGCGCCTGGAAGAACGGAGATGAGGTCGAACTAACCCTGCCGATGAAGATCGAACTGAAGACCTGGGCGAAGGCGGGCGGCGCAGTGTCGGTGCATCGCGGACCGCTGGCGTACTCGCTCAAGATCGGCGAGCGCTGGCAGCCGTACGGCAGCAACGAGAAGTGGCCGGCCTTCGAGCTGTTTGCATCCACGCCGTGGAACTACGCGCTGGATGGTGATGCATCCTCGATGCGTGTCGAGCAGGGGCCACGCCCCGACGGTCAGCCGTTCACTCCCGACGCAGCGCCGGTTCGCATTGTCGCCAAAGGCCGCCGCGTTCCCGGCTGGACGCTCGAAGCGAACGGCCTGATCCAGGAAGTCCCGCACAGTCCCGTGAAGTCGTCGGAGAAGCTGGAGGACATCGTCCTCATCCCGATGGGCTGCGCTAGGCTGCGCGTATCGGTGTTCCCGACTGCGCCCTAGATCGGACTATTTTGCCTATTATATTGTGCAAATATTCTCTGCTTTAGATATTTGCTTGATATACTAGGCACATGCTGGCTCTGACTTCAGTAGGTGAGGAGATCGCTGAGAACCGCAAAAAGCTCAAGCTTACCCAGAGCGAGCTATCACGCAAGGCTGGTCTCAGCCGTGCCACGCTTGACGCGCTCGAGAACGGTCGCGCGGGAGAACTGGGATTCTCGAAGCTCAATAGGCTGCTTGCCGCGCTTGGACTTGAGCTGAAACTTCAAGCCGCCAGTTCCGAGCGACCCACCCTCGACGAACTGCTGCAAGAGGAGCACGATGATCAAAGTGTGGACCGACGCGGCTGAGGCCGGTCTGCTCGACCGCTTCGGGGACCGTGAGCGCGGCAGCACCTTCGCCTATCTGCCCGGCACGCCGCCATCACTATCCGTATCTGTCACCATGCCGGTGCGCCTGCCCTCATGGAGCGTGCCGTTCGGTTTGCTCCCTATTTTTGAGATGAACCTGCCCGAAGGGTTCCTCCGTGAACGTCTGCGCCTTGCCTTCGCGAAAGCCACCGGTACATTCGATGAGTTCGACCTGCTCTCGGTGGTCGGCCGTTCTCAGGTCGGCCGCATCCGCTACACCGGCGTCAAAGAACATCTGCATGAGGACGTGCCATTCCAGGCGGTGGACGAGATTCTCGAACGCCGGCGCGGTGGCGATTTGTTTCGCTACCTGTTGGAGAAGTTCGCATCGTTCTCCGGCATCAGCGGCGTACAGCCGAAGATCCTCGTGCGCGACGAAAACGCCTTTACGGACATGGAACATTCCGGACACCGGCTTTCGCACAGCTACCGCGGCGCGACGCACGTCGTGAAGCTATGGGACGCCAACGAATTCCCGCAATTAGCTGCGAATGAGTATTTCTGTCTGATCGCTGCGCGCAAGTGCGGACTCAATGTGCCTCCCTTTCGACTCGCTGATGACGGCATGGCCCTGGTGATCGATCGCTTCGATCTGCGCATCGACGGAACCTATCGGGGATTCGAGGATTTCTGCGTACTCAACGCCCGCAGGACCGATGAAAAGTATCGCGGTAGCTACGAAACCTCCGTCATGAAGCGCTTCACTCAATTCGCCAATTCAACACACGTCAACGAGGATACTTCACAGCTCTTTACCCTGATCGCGCTGAACTGCGCCATCCGTAACGGCGATGCTCATCTCAAGAACTTCGGAATCGTCTATGACGACGTTCTGGGCGAAGCGCGCCTCGCTCCCGCCTATGATCTGGTGACGACATCGCTCTATCTTGCCAAGGACAGTCTGGCCCTCACCCTCAACGGCACCACCAAATGGCCGACCGCGAAGGAACTGCGGAAACTCGGCGAAACACGCGGCGGCGGTACGCCCGCGAAAATCCGCCAGACCCTCGAGCGCATCGATCAAGCCCTCCAGGAGACATCAATGGAAGTCAGGGTCTACATGAAAGAGCATCCGGAATTCGCCTCGATCGGACAACGGCTGCTTCAAGAGTGGGAGGACGGTTCAACAACTTCGCTTCGAGCTTGAAACCCTATCACAGGGCTTGACACATACTCAGACTTCTATATACTAAGAAAGCTTAGTATGGCAAAAGCTGATTCCCTCCAAGGCTCACTCGACCTCATGGTCCTCAAGATTCTCTCGCGGCGCCCGAAACTGCACGGCTACGCGATCATGACCGCCATCGAAGAAATGTCGGGCGAGGTGCTGCGCGTTGAAGAAGGTTCGCTCTATCCCGCGCTGCATCGCATGGAAGAAGCGGGCTGGATTGAAGCGGAGTGGACCACCAAGGAGAACGGCCGCCGGGCGCGGATGTACGACCTCACCGCCGGCGGACGCGGTCAACTGGCGGCTGAGGAATCCCGCTGGGAATCGGTAACCATGGCCGTGAATCGCGTTTTAAGGATGGCCTGAGATGTCGTTTTGGTCGCGCGTCGCAAATGTCTTCCGCGGTGACCGCATCACTCGCGAAATCGACGAAGAGTTGGAATCGCACATTCAGGAAGCGATCGATCAGGGTCGCGATCCCGACGATGCGCGCAGGGCTTTCGGCTCGGTGCTGCGCAGTCGCGAGGACAGTCGCGACGTGAAGCTCGCGCCCTGGCTCGAGTCTTTGTCCGCTGATGTGACCTTCGGATTTCGACAGCTGAGGAAGAACCGCGTGGCGTCGGGCGCAGCCATTCTCTCGCTCGCGTTGGCCATCGGCGCTTGCAGCTCAGCATTCCGGCTCATCGACGCGATTCTGCTGCGTCCGCTACCGGTAGCCGACCCGCAGGGTCTGTATGTACTGACGATCGGCGGCACCGCTCCTGATGGCTCGCCGATTACCTCCGACACGTTCGAATACCCTGCGTTCCGCGTACTGCGTGCGGCCGTCGCCGGCCAGGCCGAACTGGCGGCCCTCTCCTATTTCAGCCGCAACGGCATCACCTATGGCGGTCCTACCGACATCGAGCGAGTCTACAAACAATTCGTCTCTGGTTGGACCTTCGAGATGCTGGGGCTCAAACCGGCGGTCGGACGCCTGTTCACTACCGCCGACGATTTGAAGCCCGGAGCGCACCCCTACGCGGTCCTCTCTTACGACTACTGGACGCGCCGCTTCGGGCGTGACCCCAAGGTGATCGGAAAAGTCTTCCGGATGGGCAAGCCATACGAGATTATCGGCGTCATCCAACCCGGCTTCACCGGTACGGAAACAGGAGCGTTCACCGACTTCTATCTGCCCACCATGATGAACGACCGTGCCATTAACGCGGCGAATTGGGGCTGGTTCCGCATCTGGGCACGCCCCAAGCCGGGCGTTGACACCCGGCAGTTGCAACAGAAACTGCAAGCCACGCTCAACGGATACCGGCAGGAGCGTGTGAAGGCTTGGCCAACCGGTACCTCCAGCGAGAAGCAGCGTGCGGAATATGTGCAAGCTCCGCTCTCCCTCGAGAACGCGGCGGCCGGCTATTCGGGACTGCAAAAAGACTACCGCCGTTCGCTGGCGATTCTCGGAGTGGTGGTGCTGCTGGTTCTGCTCATCGCTTGCGCGAATGTCGCAAACCTGATGACCGCGCAGGCAGCAGCCCGAGCCCGCGAGATGGCACTGCGGGTGTCGATTGGAGCCGGGCGCGCGCGCCTCGTTCAAATGGTGATGGTGGAAGGAGGGTTGATCGCGCTGGCGGCGTCGCTGCTGGGCGGCGTGTTCGCCTGGTGGTCGGCGCCGCTGGTGGTGCGCCTGATCAACGACGGCGAGAACCCGGTGCAACTCGTCCTGCCGGCTGACTGGCGCGTGCTCGGATTCTCGGCGGTGCTGGCCCTCGTGGTCACGCTCGCGTTCGGACTCATTCCTGCACTGCGAGCCTCCGCCGTAAAGCCGATGAGCGCCTTGCGCGGCGGCGAAGATCCGCATTCGCGCCGTCGGCTGATGAATGCTCTAGTGGCGGCGCAGGTGGCTTTCTGTTTCCTCGTTCACTTCTTTTGCGGCCTGTTTGTTTCTACTTTTGAACGCATGTCGAATCAGCCCACGGGTTTTGTTGCCGAACATGTGCTCACGCTCGAGACCTCCACCAAAGAGGGGCAGGCGGCAGTGTACTGGGAATTGGTAGGCGAGCGCTTGAAGGCTGTGGGCGGTGTTCAGTCGGTGGGTATATCCAGTTGGGCTTTGATGAGCGGCAACGCCGCCTCCTATGGAATATGGGTCAACGGGCAGTCGCCTGAAGATGCCCCGTATGCTCTCGACGTCTCGCCAGGATGGCTCGAAGCCATGAAGATCACGCTCATCGGCGGACGTGATTTCCGCGCCACCGACCAGCGGCCAAACACAGCCATCGTCAATGAAGCTTTTGCGAAGCGATTCTTCAATGGCCTGGATCCAACGGGTAAGTCGTTTGAGACGGAGGACAGAACGGCGAAGGGCAGTAAACGGGCGACTGTGGAAATCGTCGGGTATGTTCGCAATGCCCGCTATCAGGATCTGCGGGAACCACTGAAACCGACCTTCTACACCCCGTTCAGAAGCGACAAGGAAGACCCGCCGGACTGGGCGACGTACGTGGTGCGTACCGCCGGCGATCCAGCAGCGATGATCCCAACGCTAAGCCAGGCAGTGGCTCAGGCGCGGTCCGGATTCCGCGTGGCGAGCGCGCGCACCCAGACCGAGTTGGTCCAGCAGCACGCTATCCGAGAGCGCCTGCTGGCGACGCTGTCACTCTTCTTTGCGGTGGTGGCACTGTTGCTTGCGGCCGTCGGCCTCTACGGCGTTTTGAATTACTCAGTGCTTCAGCGCCGCCGCGAGATTGGGATACGCATGGCGCTCGGCGCTCGCGCGGGCGACGTCGCCAGACGGGTCACCTCTGATGTCTTCGCGATGCTCGCGCTCGGCGCTGTCTCGGGGTTGGCCATCGGCGCCGGCTCGGAACGCTACCTCGGCAAGCTGCTATACGAAGTGAAGACCACAGACTTGCCCGTACTCGCCATACCCGCGGTCATCATCTTTGTTACCGCACTGCTGGCCGCACTGCCGCCAGTGATTCGCGCCGTGCGCATCGATCCATCGACTATGCTGAGGTCCGAATAGCTCTACGATCCAGCTAACGGGGCGACGATAATCGGCGTCGACGTGGGCGCCTGCGAGCCGGCATCGGGCTCCACGGTCACCGCTACCGCGCCTGTCGTGCTCAGGTCGATCGCGCCCGGCAGCACGTGGCTCGCTTTGCCGTTCGCGTCGGTCTTAAACAAGCCGGCGGGCCTGGGGGCGCCGCCTTTGGGGATCACCCACATCTCGAAAGTCTTGCCGGGCTCAAGCTTCGGCAGGTTGGTAGCGATCAATAGGACGCCGCTCGACGGATTGACGAACACGTTCCCGTGAGGCCCGGCGCCAAAGCTCACCGCACGCGTCTCTGGACTGTTGACAATGTCGAGTACCGCGCGCGCCGCCGCCAGTTCCTCTGACTTCTGCCGCGACTCCACGCTGAACCACAACAGCCCAACCAGCAGCGCCGCCGACGCTCCGGCCCACACGAGCCAGCTTAAGTTCCTCGACTCCACGCCAATTGCCGCCAGTATCCGCCGCTTCAGCCGTTTGGGCGGCTCGGCGTCGGCCGCAAACGACATCACGATGGCGTTGGTCACCGATGCGCGCTTCACCGCGGCGGTGCAGGACTTGCATCCGTCGGCGATGTGCTGGTCGATCTCCGCCCGTTCAACGGGTTCGAGCACACCGAGCGCGTAGAGTTCGTAAAGTTCGCTCATCTCTTCGTGGGTCATGCGACGACCACTGCCTCTCCGATTTCGTCACGCAAGGTCTTGAGCGCCCCGCGCACCCAGCTCTTCACCGTTCCCAGTGGCTGCTTCAGTCGCTCTGACATCTCCGTCTGGCTGAGTCCTTCAAAATAGGCCAGCTCGATCACCATGCGCTGGTTCGCATTGAGTTTCGACATGGCGGCCTGCACGACGCGTACGCGGTCGAGGTTCAGAATACCGCTCTCCAGATCGCAGAACAGAGCCGGATGCTCCAGTTTGTCGATCTGGAAAATACTCTCCGACGCCCGCCCCTCCACCGATCGCAAATAGTCGATCGCACGGTTTCTGGCGACGGTGAGAATCCAGGGACCCAGTGCTCCCCGAGTCTGATCAAACGCCGCCGCACGATTCCAGATCCGTAAGAAGGTTTCCTGTACCAGATCCTCGGCTACGCCCTCGTTGTGGACCACCCGCAAAATCACCGAGTAGGTGAGCCTGCCGTATCGATCGTAGAGTTCCGACAGGGCCTGTGGGTCGCGGCGTTTTAGCCGGTCAACCAGGTCGCCATCGTCCTGATGCTTCAACAACGCCGCCAGCGCCGGCAACACCGCTGTCAAAATAAACCAGCGGATCATCGGGCTCTCCAGATAGTCCTATTCATACTGTTCGTACAGTGAAGTATACGCGACCGCTTGCTCAATCGGATGCCTCCAGGATGAAGTTAACCACGGAACAACTCAGGCGTTTGACGCGTAAATGACCTTAGATGGCACAGCATAAAGGCAGCGTAGTTGGGGCGGTGATCTGGATGTTCGTCTTGTCGATCTTGCTGTTATGGCTCCCTTTATTGGGGCCGCTGATCGCCGGCTTCGTGGGCGGCAGGAAAGCCGGCAACACCGGCGATGCGCTATTAGCGGTCTGCCTGCCGGCGTTGATCCTGGCCGGACTGATCATGGTCTTCTCGACATTTCTGTTAGGAATGCCACTGGTCGGCATCTTTGCCGGCATGGGAGCATTTGTGGCAGTGCTGATCCACGTAGTGCCCCTCCTGGTTGGCGCCCTGCTCGGCGGCGCCACCGCCTAAAAACCCCCCGGGTGAAGCTTGTCGTCAATCCCAGGATGGGGCGGGAGCGGGAGCCCCGTCCGTGCAGCAGGGAAGTAGAGGGCCTCCCGGCCCGTCCAAGCCGCCAGCGCCCTACGCCTCCCTGGCGGACTGCGTCAGTTTTGAGAGTAGCCACAGGCTGATGACGAAGAGCACGTAGGCCACCAGCGCTCGCATCGTGAAGCTTGCAGTTTGAAGCCAGAACGACTTTACTGCCGGCACCCACTGGATAAGTCGAAGGGGCAGGACGATGGCGATCAGCAGTAACAGCGGCACTTCCAACCAGAACAGGATTGGACGGCGCCAGATGGACAGCCTGATTCCCTGAATGCCGCCTTTGGCAATGGCTGCGCCCAGCGGGACCACCAGCCATGGGATGAACACCCAGCGGAATATCAACAGGATCGTGTTGAAGATGCTCTGGATTGTCTCCGGTTTGATTGGCTTTCTGGTTTTCAGCGTCATCCAACTGGCCACCGGGAAGCTGTAATCAGGCCATGCCGCCAGCAGGCCGTAGATCCCAATCACCACCAGGCTGAAGAACAACAGCAGCGGGAGATTCCTCAGAGAGGGTCTTAGGTGGACCAGCAACGCCGCAGACAGAATCAGCAGGGCGACAACCGCGCTCCACGTCAGTTGCAGGATCGAGCTTTCACCGATGCCGAGCCAGTAGTAGCCCAGCCCTAACAGCCCCGCATTGGACATCAGTAGGAGGATCACTTGGGCAGAACCTCCAGCTTGCGGCTTTCCGTTGTCGACATGAATTCGGGCTGGTACATCGGCTGTACGCGCGCCGGACTCACCTTGAACAAACCCTGATTCACCACCTTCAACAGATAAAAATACTGCTGCTGACCTTGGCTGAAGTAAGTCTGGAAAATGGCCATGCGGTCGTCGTGAAGTTCACGGCGGGTAAACCAATAGCGCCACCAGGGTGGCCGGTTCTTGAGCTCGTACAAATTATCCTTCTCGATGAACTCTGTGCCGGCCGGGATGGGATCCTCGATCAACAGGTACTTCCAGTCGCTACCGGTGACGGTGAGCCGGACCGCGATCACGTCGCCGCTTTGGACCGAGCCTTCGAGCGGGTTCAGATCATAGACGATCCTGTCGCCCGTCTTGCCGGGCACAAGGCGGAAGTAGTCGCGGAGGATGTTCAGGCCGACCTTGCCGGTCTTCTCCAACTTCTCCTGAGTAGAGAAGTACTCGGCGCGCGCGGAGTAGTAGAGGCGGCCGGTGCCGGTCGAGGTCACGCGAATCCGGTTTTCGCCCGGTTGGAGTTTCGATTCGTCGAGGACGATCTCGGGTGAGTCGATGCTGGTGATCACAGGCTTGTCGTTCACATAAACCGTAGCGTTGATGTTGCCTGTGAGTTCCTTGCTGGCCTTCAAATAATCGATCAGCCCGTAAATCACCATGGCCGTTTGCTTGGTGGACGACCACCAGTAGCCTTCGCTGCGGTGATTCATGAGCCATACGGCAGCCTTGGGCAGCAGCGGGTTGTTGGGGTTCTGTTGAGCCAGGAACTTCACCGCGTAGGCAGTTGCCTCTGGTGTGATGTCGGCCGAGAAATCGAGCATCTCATCGCGTTCGGCGGGCCACCAGGCTTCTGTGTCGTTCTGTTTCACCTGCTTTTCGAGCAGCGCGGCGATGGCGGGTTTCTGATCCGAGAACATGCCCATGATGGCGAGGCCATAGGGCGAGAGCTTGTCAAGCGCCGGTAGCGAGGTGCTCTTCTTGCCGGCTAGGGAGAGCGAGTATGCGAGATAAGCACGCATGTCCGGCAGGTACTTGGGATCGTTGTGGGACTCGATCCACTTCGAGCCTTGCGCGATGGCTTCTTCGTTCACCTGGACGCCGGCGCCTTTGGCTTGGACGAGTCCGGCGACGACGTAGGCGGTCATGAAGGGGTGGGAATCGTCCGTCTGCCACCAGCCCCAACCGCCGTCCTCATGCTGGAAGCTGTAGAGGCGGTCGAGCCCGGCGCGAATCTTCTCGTTCAGCGCGGCTTCGTCCACTTTCTGTTTCAGGCCGAGATCGCGAATAGCCTGGCGGACGATGATATTCGGCAGGAAACTCGACATGGTCTGTTCGACGCAGCCGTAGGGGAACGCCGTGAGGTATTCGAGCGCCGAGAACAACGATCCGGCGATGGACGGGGAGACGCGGAGGGCGATGGAGCGTGAACCGGGTTCCACCTGCGCGGGGAACGTCAGCGCAAACGCCGCGGAGTTCGCGTTCGGGATCGACCCACCCTTGGAGAGCGCCAGTTTGACGCCGGGCGGATTGACAGGCAGGTCGAGTTCGAGGGCGTCGGACTCCTCATCGGTGAGGGCCTCGCCTGTGATCTTGGCGGTACGGACTTGCTTCGCGCGCACCCGGCAATCGACCGACCGCTCGGCTTTGGCGGGAATTTGCAGGTCGGTCTGCTGGCAGGCGGTTTCGAGGCCGTCGGCTTTGATATTGACCCGCACGGTCTTGTCGCTGGCGAGGTAGTTATGGACGATCGCCGATATCACCACTTCATCGCCCTGTACAAAGAAACGGGGGACGGCGAGGCGGAGGATCAGATTTTTCCGAACTATCGTCTTGAGCGTCGCGGCTCCCACCTTTGTGTCGCGGGTAGCGCCGCGGGCGGTGGCGCGCCACGTAGTAAGCGAATCGGGGAAGGGGACCTTGGCCACCGCGTGTCCGGCGCTGTCGGTGGTGACGTCGGCGGCCCAGAACGCAGTATCCGGGAAAAGCTTGCGGACCTTGGGCTTGACGAGCCTTTCAGGCTTCAATTGAGCGAAGTGCGAGGGCGAGCGTAACTGCGCGAGGCGCATGCGCCGCTTGCCGGCTTCGCCGCTGAAGTAGTACTCGAGGGAACTCGAAGTGAATACCGAATTGCCATCGCCGCGGCCAAAGAAGAAGCTCACGATGTCGGTGGTGGCGTCGGGCTTGATGGCGTAGATCGCCTCGTCCACCACTCCGACGGAGAAATCCGCTCCGGTTACGGGCTTGCCGGCGGAGTCCTTCACATCGAGTGTGTAGGTGGCGGTCTGGCCGGGTTGATACTGCGGCTTGTCGGTAGTGACGCTGACGTTGAGCTTGTGCTCTTCAGGTGGAACACGAACGCGCTTATTGCTTTGGTAGAGCTCGCCGGCGCGGACATACTGCGCGCTCACCCAGAGTCCGGGCTCGTCGTCGGCTGTGATGGCGACGTCGAAAGTAGCGGTGGCGTCGGTGGACCGGATCAGTTTTTGACTTCGAATATCGCGGCCTTCGACCGAGACATAGACGGGCGTGTTGGCCTTGCCGGTGATGATGAGCAGATGAGCGATGTCGCCGGGGCGGTAGGTCTTTTTGTCGGGAATAATCTGGACGGTCTTGCGCTCGCTGCCCCAATCCATTTCGGAGGCGCCGGAGATCCAGAGATAGGAACGCTGCTCAATGTCCCGGCCTTCCGGAGTGCGGGCGGTAACACGGACGACGTAAGAGCCTCCCTGCGCGGGGATGGGCAATTCGGCATTGGCGGTGCCGTCGGCGCCGGTGGTTACATCGGTTGACGATTTCACTTCGTGCCGGTCCTTATCGCGCCAGTCCCAGGTGAGAATTTCGACGTGGGCGCGAGTCTGGACGGGCTTGCTGTCGTAGTCGCGAGCTTCCACTTTGAAAGTGCCGCGCGAGCCGGGTTGATAAAAATAGCGATCAGGCGAGACATTCACGACGAAGCTGCCGTAGGTGGCGATCACCCAGCCAGTGCCGCTGATTTCGCGATTGGCTGCGTCGGTGACGCGGGCTTCGATGCGGTAGCGGGAATCGAACTTGTGCTCCGAGAGCTGAGTGGGGAAGGAAATGGTGAGCTTGCCGTCGGCGTCGAGGATGCCGTCGACGTCCGAGAGCTGGTCGCCCGACTCGTCGTCGCTGGCGGCGTTGGGATCATAGCCGGAGTCGTCATCCTCGGGGTCGTACCACATGGGGAACCAGTAGCGGCTGCGGTAGACGGAATATTTCACCTTCGCATTCGCCACTGGCTCACCGAAGTAGTAACGCGAGTCGATGAGCGCCGTGACCGTAGCGCCCTGGAGTACCCGCGGAGTAGCGGTGGTGACGCGGACTTCATACTCAGGTTTTTTGTATTCCTGGACCTCGAAGTTGCCGCTCATGAATTCCTCACCCGACTTCGCTTCGAGGTAGTAATTGCCGAGAGCGGCACCGGCTGGAAGGGCGAAGGTGTCGGCGATGGTGCCGTTGGCCGAGACAGTGAGCGACTTCTGGTAGACGGCCTTTTGTTCGGGATCGTTGATCGTGACGTTGATTTGGCGGCCGGCGGGAATGCTGTAGCCGTTCACCTCGCGAACACGGATGATGCCCTTGAAGTTGACCGTGTGACCGGGGCGATAGACAGGGCGGTCGGTATAGAGATAGCCGTTCCACTGTTCGCGTGAAGCGCCAAAGGCGTAGGAGGCAAGAGCCGTGGCGATGGTGTCGCCGTCCTTGCGCGCAATGAGCCGCAGTTCGTCGGGAGTTACGTTCTTGACGGCGATTTCAGCGGAGCCGGACGCGTCGGTGCGTGCGCTAACAGGACTTCCTTCCTTCGCCACCATGCTGAGGTCGGCGCCCTCTATGGGTTCGCCGGTGGTGCGGTTGACGACGTAGGCGAGGAGGCGATTGCGGCCGGTCTTGGTGATCATGACGAGGTCGGAAACCATGAGGATGGTGTAGGCGCGCAGATCCTTGTGGACGGCTTCGACAAGATAGATGCCCTTGTCCTTCACGGGGACTTCGACGGTGTTGGTAGCCCAGCGGTCGGAGCTCTTGACTGATTCCTTGAAAGTCAGCACCAGTTGCTGCTGGTTGAGCAGCGGGGCCTGGGCAAATTCCGTGCCTTTCGAAGTGGGCTTGGAACTGGATGGGAGAATCTTCTCGAAGCGGGCGCTGGGACTCTCGGTGAACTGAGCGCGGAGCCGGTAACGGATGTCCGTGCGAAGGCCGCGTTTCCAATCGTGGATGCGTTCAAGCCAGGTGCGTTCCTTGGGAGGCGGCGGATTGGCGCCGCCAAAGCGATGCGCGTCGTCGAGCTGGGTGAAGAACTTTACGGGGTCGTTGACCTTGTAGACGCGGAACTCCAGATCCGAGACGTTGAAGGCGGAGAGTCCCACCGACGCCTTCATCCCGGTGCCGAAGGTGCGGCTGGTGGAGAGTGCGAAGTAGGGCTCGGCCTCGTCCTGTCCAATGCCTGGGGCTGCGAGGGCGAGCAGGCAGAGAACGGGAATGATCTTCCGTTTGCGCTTCATAGAATATTCCACCGGTAGACACCTAGGAAGTTCGGATTGGACGGGATGGGTCGCCATTGGGGATCGGGATGAGTGAGAAGTTCGCGGGTATCGCGGCGGCGTATCTCGCCGGGATCGTTGCCTTCAGGACCGGTGTGATAGACGACGTAGAGTGCATTGTCGTGGGAGACGTAGCTCCTGCCGATGTAAATCATGGAGTGCTGGGACGCGGTGTTGCGGTAGAAGAGCAGGTCACCGGGTTGGGCGCTTTGTAGATTGCGGCCGACAAAGCGGGTATTGAATTCGCGCAGAGTGCGGGCGTCGGCGAACTGGGAGAACCTCCCATCGCTGTTGGCGTACAGATTGGGCCCGGTGGGCGTACGCGGATAGTTGTACTGAGCGACGGACTCGAAGGGGAGGACGAGAGGGAGTCCGGCGGAGGCGGCCCATTGGGGGTCGTGATTGCGGAGGGCTTCGCGGTAGGCGTAACGGATGAGGGCAGAGCAGTCGATGATTTCGGCGGGCCGGTTGGCTGGTGAATTGAAGAATTGAGCTTCAGCCAGGAAAGTGAACCAGTGGCGAAAGGCTTGCTGGTCCCGCGCGGCGTCGAGACGGATCGCCGTGATTGGTGCGGTTAAAAGGAGCAGTAGTGCTAGGGGCAACCGGAGTGAATTATAGCAAGACGGTGGTGAGCGGCTAGCGGCTTGAGGACAGCGGTCTGTCCCTTTTCAGAAACAAACAAGAAGCACGAACAGAAAAGCCGGGGGAAAGGAAGCAGAAGACAGGAGCATGAATCGAGAGCGGGTTTCTGAAATGGGACTGACTTCTCTGTCCCCACCCGGGAAAACGATTCCACAGAACAGTTCAACGTGGACAGAGCGGTCTGTCCTTTTTCAGAAGCAAACAAGGAAAAACGAAAAGAAGAACCGGGGAAAGGAAGCAGAAGACAGGAAGGCATGAGTCGAGAGCGAGTTTCTGAAACGGGAAGAGTGCCGCGGGGCAGCACCCATAACAGGATATTCATCGCAGTCGACTCCTTTGCAGCAGTTACTGTACGGGAGGCGGGAAAACACCGAGCTGCACCATCAGTCCGAGCGCGTCCATGATCAGCCGTGTCTCTTTGATTCGTCCATCTTCCAAGCGATCAATCACAGTGCCCCATACCCGCACCTGACGGCCCGTCGCGGGCACGCCAAGAAACTCCCCGCGATGCGTTCCGGTAAACTCAAACCGGCTAACCACCTTATCTCCCTCCGCCACCTGCTCCAGAATCACAAATACCAAATCGGGGAACGCGGAGCGCATCCCGCGCAGAACATCCTGCAATCCCCGAAGACCGGAACCTTGGCCGGGAAACGGCGCCTGCTCCACCATGTCTTCCCACACGAACTGTCCGGCGGCATCAATATTTCCTTCGGTGATGACTTCCTTTACGAAGCGGCGAACAATAGCGGCATTCTCTTGGGTGGTCACGATGAAGACTCTCCTTTGGTGGTAGGACGCATTCTACCAGGAAGCCATGATCGTCTCGGTGAAATAAGTTCACTCAAGGAACATCCAGATGCGGCGAGAACGAGCCGCCATTCGGCACGCTGTGAATCTCATTCCTCTGTCGTATGAAGCAGCACCGTTGAAGGGTCCACGACTGCCCGGCAATGAACGGGCGAGGATCCTCTCACTGTCCAGTCCAGGAGCGTCGAGCAAGGCGCAAGAGTACGCCTTTGAGAAGTACGGCCACCTCCTCGCCAGACGTGACGAAGATCGGCTGGCCGACCTTAACGACGCGCTGCGCGATCCCGCCGCGCGTGCCCTCAGGCAAATCTGTTTATGAACACTCTTCTGTCCTGCTTCCGGACGGGTGTCACGCCAGCTTGACGGAGAACTCGCGTTGCTGATTTGTGGGTGGCGGATGCCGCCTCGCGCTGGCGTCAGTGGAAGTAAGGACCAGTGGCGCGTCACCGTCCACAATCCGGTAGCGTGGGGCAGGCCGCTCATCTTCCGACAGCGCCATTTCCGGTGGGTGAGTTGCAACGTCAGGTCTGCCGGGCGCAACCTCAGGCTCAGTCGTGCTCGAGTGCTAGTATTCGTTGAGTGATCATGAGAGTTTTTCGCGCTTAATGGGAGGCTTATGATTCGGTTCGTTCAACGATCTTTCCTGCTAGCTGGTGCTCTGCTGATATCCGCCCCGGCATTTGCGCAACGCGCCAAAGATCCGGTAACCGCACACTATGGAGCCTGTGGGGCTGCCAACGGCGGCGGGACAAATTCCACGAACTATTACGGCGACGGTGCCAATCCCTGCGCCTTTACCTATAGCGTGCCCGCCGAGCGCATGAACCAGCTGCTAAACGAGGTGAAGTTTTGCACCATGTACAGCCGCACGCAGGTGAACTGCTCTCGCGAACTCACGCGCGACTACGGCCAGATACGGCTCGACCGGCGTGACGGCGCGGGTGCAGGCGGTGGCAAGAACCCTGGCTCGTCGCCGGAGTTGTCCTACTCCACCGTACCGGCCTCTTCCATTACGCCGGCGCAACGGGCTGAAGCGGAGCGCATGTGGCAGCGCAGTGTTACGCTGATCGATCGCAATAATTATCGCGAGGCGATTCCATTGCTGTTGCAAGCGGGACGGTTGGGACACGCCAAGGCGCAGTCGACGCTGGGGATCGCCTATCAGGATGGCAATGGTGTCCGTCGCGACGACGTGGCCGCCGCGCACTGGTTCGGCTTGGCCGCAGCGCAAGGCCATCGGGCCGCGCAATACGCCTTGGCCGGCATGTACGAGGAAGGCGACGGCGGTCTGAAGAAGGATCCCGCCAAGGCAAGGCAACTCTATCTGCTGAGCGCCAACCAGGGTTTCGACAAAGCACAAATGGAAGTGGGGCTGGCTTACGAGGTGGGCGACGGCGTGCCGCGCAGCCGCGAGCGCGCGATTCAGATGCTTCGCGCCTCTGGCCTTGGCAAGGGGATCGCCAATATCCTGGCCGCTAAGCAGACTCCAGCGCGATTCGCCAACCTGCAGGCGCTTGGGGCCTACCTCAAGAAGCTGGCCGACATCGAAAACGCGAAGGTGGCCGAGCGGGCGGCCCGAGCACAGGGTTCCGGCGGTGGCAGTCCCGGTCTGGGCCAGATTATCGACCGCATTAACGCCAACAGGGAATACACCAATTGGAGCCGCCGGTCTGAACCCGGCTACTGCGCCTACCCTCCATGTAAGTAGTAACGTCCCTTCCGCCTTGCTCCGAGATCAAACGATCCCGAACCGTTTACAGCGTGCGGGCAGGGCGCTGTAGCGGTTACAAATTAAACGCGAAGTCTTCTTGCGCACTCTAGTGTTGTGGCCCCTCTCGCTTCTGTGGCTGCGGACGATGGGCGTGCCGCCGCTTCCGAGGGCGACATCTTAAAGGAGACGAAACGAGTGATGACGAAGAACACGATCTGCCTGTGGTACCACCGTGACGCGGAAGAGGCAGCGAGTTTTTACGCTCGGACGTTTCCCAATAGCCACGTCGGTGCTGTGCACCGGGCGCCCTCAGACTACCCGGGCGGCAAGGCGGGCGACGTTCTCACGGTCGAGTTTACGGTGTGCGGCGTAGCGTGTATCGGCCTCAACGGCGGGGACAGTTTCACTCATAGCGAAGCGTTCTCTTTCCAGATCGCCACCGGCGACCAGGCCGAGACTGACCGTTATTGGAACGCGGTCGTCGGCAACGGCCGCGCGGAAAGTGAGTGCGGCTGGTGTAAGGACAAATGGGGACTCTCGTGGCAGATCACGCCGCGTGTCCTGACCGATGCCATGGCCAGCGGTGGCGATGTGGCAAAGCGCGCGTTCGAGGCAATGATGGAGATGAAAAAGATCGACGTCGCCAAGATTGAGGCGGCCGTACGCGACGCCTCCGGGACGACGTCAGGCTCTAGTGCTTAACACTCGTTCTCGTTCTACTACGAAAAAAACCTGAGAGCCCGGGCAGCTACTCAAGGTATCTTCGCGGCGCACCCAGCCGCGCCTGAGGCCTCGTTCTCAGCGTAGCGCCAGAAACCAGAGCCGAACCAAGACGGAGTGGCGCCTCCACACAACCGTTTCTGGTCGCCGCCGCAGAGTCCAAGACTAAAGTCCGAGTAGACTGTTGTGGTGCATCAAACGCAAAACGTCCTGATTACTGGCGCGAGCAGCGGCATCGGAAAACTCACCGCGCTTACCGTCGCTCGGGCCGGACACCATGTCTATGCTTCAATGCGAGAACTCCATGGCAGGAACCGGCAAGCGGCCGCCGATATGTTGGAAATCGGACAACGCGAAGGCCTCAAAATCGAAGTTGTTGAACTCGACGTAACAGTTCCGGAGTCAGTTTCGGCTGCGATCGCGCGCCTGACATCGACGAATACGGACATCGACGTGTTGGTCAACAATGCCGGACATATGTCGATCGGCATCGCTGAGGCATTCACTGAAGAGCAGACTCACCAGCAATTTGAAGTTAACTTCTTCGGACCCGTCCGAGTGAGCCGCGCAGTCCTTCCGCGAATGAGAGAACGCGGGGCCGGCCTCATCGTGCATGTAAGCTCCATTGTGGGCAGGCTTCTGTTTCCGGCGTGCGCGTTCTATTGTGCCAGTAAGTTCGCTCTGGAGGCGTATGCAGAGGTTCTCCATTATGAACTGACCGGGCTTGGCATTGATTCCGTACTTGTTGAGCCGGGTCCCTTTGCGACGCAGCTGTTGTCAAACAGCCCGGGCCCTTGGATGAGGACCGTGCGAGCGGGTATGGCCAACTCGCGGCCCTGCGTGAACTCTTCATCGGGAATTTTGAAAACTTCTTTGCATCCGATCAGGCCCCGAATCCGCAAGAGAATGCGATGCCATTTTGAAACTCATCTCAATGCCGTCCGGTCAACGCCCATTGCGAAAGGTTTGCGGCCTCGACTACGGCGCTACGCAACTGAATCGCCTGAGCGCTCCTATCCAGGCGCAGGTTCTTCGCGACATTGGGATGGCGATGCTCGCCTCCAGGGCTCATCAGGCAACTGAATAGGATTCAACACAAGATCCCGGCGTATTATCGATGGGAGTTCGAAATGGGTAGGTCACTCTCTGTCGCGGTAAGTTGGGAGCGGCTGGTAACAGGGCCGAAATTTGAGCCGTCGCTAACCACTCGACTCCAAGCGCCCAGGCCGCTGGGGGGCGCCCTGCCAGTCTTGGTCGGCAACCCGTTAGTAATTTAGCGGGTCGTGCTCTCGCCGGATCCCCCGATGCTTGGAATGGATCGTGTTGGGATGGGCACGGTCCAGTCAGGAATACGGCGGCCACTCCATTTGTCCCGACTGGGCACCGCTCCATCCAATGACCACCTCGTTTAGACCTTCGCTTACCCTCACATCAGACTCACCAGTTAGTTGATGAATATATCGGCAATGTGAAGAGTTACCTCAACGTTGGTTATTCTTCGTTCCCGCCATCCAATTCACTACCAGCGTCAATGGCGCCCCGCTCCTGGGATCCTGCACGGAATCAGAAGGCGACCATCCTTGCCGACATCGAACGCACGACTGGGGCCTGGGATGATTCTGGAATCGAATAGCGCCTTTGGCGCGCCAATGTCCAATGTCTTTCCGTTGTCCTTGATCGGCACCACCATCATCTGCCGGTCAGGAGCGATGAAATACAGTTCTCTCCCATCGCCGCTCCAAACCGGAGTTCCCCCGCCGTTCACCGACACCTGATACTTGATGCCTGGAGTCGGGAAGGATTGCACGTATACTTCAAGCCGGTGTGTCTCGTCGGAGGAATACGCCAGCCAGTCGCTCGACGGGGCTATGTCGGCGGCCGATTCGTTGGCGTCGCTCTGGAGATACATACGAGGTTTTTCGCCGCTTGCTGACATGATTCCAAGGTCCGTCCCGGTTGTGCCGCTGCCTGCCGCAAGTGTCGCGACAACATATTTCCCATCCCTTGACCATTCGGGATCGGAGGCTCCCCGCATACCCTTTGAATCCTCCCACGGCAAGCCCCAGGGTGCCTCGCCGCCTCCCGCAATCGCACTTTTCTGTATCGTGGGCGGACGGCGAACGTCACCATGAGGGTAAATCAGATACTGTCCGTCGGGCGACCATGTGGTAGCCAGCAGACCGCCGGCGCCTGGTCGATTTGATGTGAAGCGCAACGAGGTGCCGCGTTCCACGTCGTGTAGCCACACATCGAAGGCCTCGCCCTGCAACATGCCTATGGCTACTGTCCGCCCGTCGGGTGAGATCGAGGGCCTCGTCATGATCGGTGACGCGGTTCCAACCGTGCCAAGCACTTTCCCGGAACGATCCAGCCAAGTCAGGTGTGTCAGGCGCGAGTTGCCAGTGTCCGCGTAAACCAGCATTCCGTTCCGGGACGTAGAAAACTGGTGGATCGCCCACACACGGGCACCGAGGTCCACCGACGCCACCACCGGGAATGGCTCGTCTGAGGTCCGTAGGGTGGACGCGTTCATCGTCAGTGCCATCAAAGGGACATCCTCGCTGCCTGATGCAGTGTAGAGCAGGAAGCCCTGGTCCGATTCACGCGCGCCCGGCACGAAGACCGCGTGGACTTCACCCTTGAACAATAAGTGACGTTCGTTCGAATCGGGTTTTGCGTCGAGGTCGCCGATATAGAGACCGCTCTTGGTGACTTGATCTGGATGGCGGATCGTGAAGAGAAAATGGCGGCCGTCCGGCAGGAACCAGACCAGCCTATGCGAAACATCACCGGCCGCCGTGTCTAAAGTCGTTACGGGAGTCGGGGATCCTCCCGATGCGGCGACGCGGAAAAGTCCGCTGCTTCCGGAACTTGAGAAAAGAATGACGCCGCGGCTCGACCACGACCCGAACGTGCTGCCTCCCATGGTGTCGCATAGGTTAAGCACCGGACCCCCGCCGACGTCGATCCGCTTGAGCTTCGTAGCAGCAAAAAATGCGACGGACTGGCTATCGGGAGACCAGAATGGATTCCGAGTACCCTCGGTGCCCGGGATGGCGCGAGCGCGCACCGAATCGAGATCGCGAATCCAAAGAAGGGTCCTTCCGTCTTCGGTAGCGGCGAAGGCCAGCTTGCGTCCGTCAGGAACAATGCCGGGACACTGTTGTCGGTAATGGTGGTTTTTTCCGGAGGCAGAATGGAGGCCTTCAGGATTCTCGGTGGTTCGCTCTGCCCGTTCCGAAAGGCAAGATAGCCGAGGCCCGCTGCCGTCAACGCGAGAGCGGCGGCCACAATCGCGAAATACCTCTTCACCCAACTCATCCTGCCGGGTTGAGCATGCACCGAAGGTAAACTCTGGTCCGGCTCTCCGCTCTTGCGTCCAAGCCGTCTCAAATCGACTGCCATATCCTGCATGGTTTGATACCGGTCCGCTGGATCCTTCTCAACAGCCTTCTCCACCACGTTCTTGAGCGCCAGGGGTACCTTGGCTTGCAGTTCCGCAGGAGTTCCATGGATGATCTTCTGCAAGACCTCAAGATCATTTGCGCCCTCAAAAGGCCGTGTACCACCGAGTAATTCGTAGAGGACCACTCCAAATGAGAAAATATCGCTCCGCGCGTCCAAGGGTTTCCCGGAAGCCTGCTCGGGAGACATGTAGGCAATGGTTCCCATCACGGCTCCAGGCCGGGTGCCAAGTGTAATTGTCGCGTCCGTCAAAGCCGCCGGATCTTCGGTCAACTTGGCCAGCCCGAAGTCCGCTAATTTGGCGTGCCCCGCTTTCGACTGCAGAATATTTTCGGGTTTTATATCGCGGTGTAGGATGTTGGCGGCGTGCGCTTTCGCGAGGCCATCCGCTAACCCACTGAGTAAGGAAGCTACCTGTTGCCAGGGGCGTGGTTCCTTCGCCCATAAGCGTAGGGTCCCGCCGTCCACAAACTCGGTGACGATATACTGGCGGCCTTTCCACTCGCCCACATCAAACACCGTCAAAAGGTGAGGATGGTTCAGCGCGGAGGCCATCTGCGCCTCCCTCTGAAATCAGCGCCGGCCCGCAGCGTCCGCGACCCCTTCCGCCAGCACCTTCACGGCCACAGTCCTCTTGAGACGAGTATCGAGCGCCCGGTAAACGCTGCCCATCCCCCCTGCGCCCAAGCTTGCCTCAATCAAGTAAGGACCCATCTCGACGCCCGCGCTTATTTGGGCTGTATCCCAGGCCGGCGAATCGGGAATTCCGTTCGGACCTGAGGCGCGGCTCAGCCGTGTATCGACTTCGCGCCGAAGCTCGGCGTCGTCGCCGCAAGCGGCATCCAGAAACTTCGCTCGATCCTCGGCGTTCCGTTCACGCACTGCGTGAAACAGCTCGTCAACTTGGCGCTGGCGGTCACTCATCGAATCAATGAGAACCATTCTCGCAGTTCATCAAGGGGGTTAGGCGGATCACGGCCCGTGAGAAGTCAGAAGGACGTCCTTTCCTGACAACCAAGTGGTTCGCCCGTCAATCGGGAGCGCCCGTTCCGTCTTCCCCACGGACGATGAGGTGCCGCGCCTGGCGAACGTTGTGATGTGAACTGCGGGAGTGCTGTCGTGACACAGAAACCTCGGACGCAAGTCGCGCGAAAACCAGGAGCTGCAAAACGAGTCACTACTCCCCGTGAATCTAATCCATGCGGTCCGGCACGCGGCGCGGCTCCATAATAGGTCTTCATGTCCTTCGATCGAATGCGGCGCGTTGCTGGCCCCATCGTCCTTGCCGCAATTCCATTGCTTGCCGCCTTCGCCCAGATCGCTGCCACGGCCGCCCGGCCGTTGCGCAGCGCGCCCGCCGAAAAACGGACCGTCAATCTCGGGTTTCGTGACTGGGGTCCCGCTACCGTCGCAGGATCCACCGTCATCGCCGGCAACCAGACCGGTGGTGGCGGCCTGTTCGCCATCGATACCGCCACCGGCAAGGCCAGATGGACTTATCGCCCGGTCCTCCCGAACGGCACCGCGTCCGTTTCCACGCTGCCTGCCGTGGCTGGCACTCTCGTGATCGCGCCCTTTGCCGCGGCCTATCCTGGATCCGTGATCGCTGTCTCGCTTGCCACCGGGAAGGAGGTCTGGCGTGGCCCCGATCCGCAACAGGGCGCGGGCGTCGTTGTCGACGGAAACCTCGCCTATATCCTGGCCAAGGATGGATTCTTCTACGCGCTCGAAGCCGCCACCGGCCGCGTGCGATGGAAGTCCGAGTTCGCAACCAACCTTGCGCCTTGCGCCTCCCAGTCAGTGGTGAAAGACAGCGTCATTTATCTCACCGGCATCGGCAAGGCCATCCCTGGCGACGCTGCCTGGCCCAACGGCTACTACCTGTTCGCGCTCGACGCGAAGACCGGCCAGGAACGCTGGCGGTATCGCGCCGAGGCGCCTTACGTTCACCAAGGCGTTTGCCTGAATCAGCCTGTGGTAACGGCCGACACAATATTCGCCACCGGCGACAACTATCTGTACGCCGTAGCGCGTGCCACCGGAAGCAATCGATGGCCGCCGGTCGAGGTGCGGCGTCCGGTCGAGGGCCGCGAACGCGGTGTCCAAGTGCAGGGCCTCGTCGATGCCGGCCCCGTGCTCGTCGGCATCACCACGGGCTATCTCATCGCCTTCAGCAAGGATACCGGGAGCACAGCGTGGGAGATGCCTGGCCAGTACCGCGACTCCAAAACCGCCCCCGCCGTCGCCGGCAACGTTCTCTACTTCCAGGGCAGCCCGGCCGCGAAACCCGCTCCCGGCCCCGCCGGCACACTTCATGCTCTTGATCTCGAAACCAGGCAAATCCTATGGTCGTTCTCTAGACCCACAAAAGAACGCAACTGGCCGTTCGGTCACATCGCACCAGTCGATGGCGGACTCTGGATTGACTCCTACCAGGCGCTGATCAAACTGGAATAGCTCGAATGTGGCGACGGCTCAAAGAACACGTCGCATAGTTATCGGGCAGGTAACCAACAATCAGACTGTGCGCCCGATCGTCTCCTAAAATGGTCTTCAGCCGCACTAGTTGTCCGCCTCACTGTGATGACGAACGGCGGGACGGAAATTCTACAGACTGTCCAGAAACATTTTGGTTCGCATGGCTGAGCGGCAGTGTGCCACTCCTTTAGGCGAGAATCCCAAGCATGAACCAACCTAAGCAATTCGCAGCCGTCGTCCTCGGCGCGACGGGCAACGTCGGTCGCCAGGTGGTGAAACTGCTGCTGGACCACCCCGGCGTGACGCGCGTAGTGATGGTGAACCGTCGAGCCGCCGTCGCGTCCGGCGACGACCCCCGCCTGCTGGAGATTGTGGTGGATGACCTCGCCAAGCTGGCCGAAGCGGTGTCGCCGGCGGCGCGCCAGGCGGGCGCCACCGTCGGTATCTGCACCATCGGCATCGGCAAGGGGAGCAGGACGATGAGCGACGAGGACGTGAAGCGGGTGGAGATCGAGTACCCTCGCGAGTTCGCCCGCGGCTGCAAGCACGGCGGCGTGCTGAGCTTCGGTCTCATGACGTCTGCCGGCGCGGACCCCAAGGCGTCAAGCAAATACCTGGCCTTCATGGGCGAGAAGGAGAAGGCAGTGACCGGCGCTGGCTTCCAGGCGCTGAGCATCTTTCGCCCTAGCGTAATCCTCGGCAACTCCAACACGCCGGGCTACCTGAACTACCTCTTCCCCGTCGTGGAGTGGGCGCTGCCGTCGCGCTTCCATTCCATCCGTAAGGACGAACTAGCCAAGGCGATCACCGAGCGCACCAGCGAGGCTCTCGGCGAAATCCTCCGGACACCGCAGCCGGCGGCCGGCGCCGCTCCCGACGTTCGGATCCTTCACTACGCCGGCATGAAGAAGTATTTTGTCAGGGAGTAGAAGGTCTTTGCAGTCACGACGGCTGTTCCACATTTAGAACGTTGTGACACCGCCGGTCACATGTCCTGCCGGGACCGCGCGGCGACCCTCGCGCTCGTTGGGGTCGAACCTCACAAGCGAGCGGTCGCGTTCGAGGGCAGAGGCGCGTATGGACTCACTCGCTCCTCAATGCCGTCGCCGGATCCACCCGTCCTGCCCGCAGGGCCGGCAAAAAAGCCGCCACCGGCGCAATCGACACCATGGCAACCCCAGCCGCGATTAGCGTCCAGGCATCGTGCGGGCTCACTTCGAACAGCAGCGGCGCAATGAGCCGGGCTCCAGTCCACGCAGCTACTACGCCAATGACTACCCCTACAATCGCCAATTCCAAAGCCTGCCGCGCCACTAGCATTGTTACGTTGACTAACCGGGCTCCCATCGCCAGACGGATTCCCATCTCTCTCGTCCGCTGTCTGGTCGAGTAGGCGATGAGCGCGTAAAGCCCACTCCCCGCCAGCAACATCCCCGCCAACGCGAACGCCCCTAGCATCCGCAGGCTGAATCGCTGGCGCCCCAGCGCTTTCTCCATGTACTGGTTCATTGTGGACTCGGCCACCGCCACATCCGCGTCTACCGCCGCGATCTGCTGGCGCAACTGCCCCCCGGTCAAGCCCTTTGTGCGCACGGTCCAGAAGAAATTACTGGCCAGGAATCGCGTCAACTGCGGTCGAAGCTGCCAGATTGGCACGTAGACGCAGGGAGCGGTGGGTTCATCCAGCGCCGATTCCCGCGTGCTCGCCGCTACGCCCACCACTTCCACATCGCGCGGTCCGTCCGGGTTATCCTCCAACAGCATGTGCGTGCCCACCGGGTCGCGATCCTTCCAGTAAAGCTTCGCCAGCGCTTCGGAAATGATCGCCACGTGAGCGCTGTTCTGCCCGTCGCGATCTGTGAATTCGCGCCCGCGTATCATAGGCACGCGCATGGCACGGAAGTAGGACCCATCGATCATGCGATATTGTGCCGTGGGCTTTTCTTTTTCGGTGGCCGGAGGCTGCCCCGCCATCGTGAAATCGCTGCTCGCGGTCGGCCCGCTCAAGGGCAGAATCGACGTAGCGCCTACCTCGGTCACGCCCGGCATCAACCGGATTCGCTCGTACAGCTTGTCGTGAAATACCGCGATCGACTCCGGCGTGCGGTAGCGCGTGAAGGGCAGCGCCAGTCGCATCGTGAGCAGCCCTTCCGGTTGAAAGCCCGGATCAAGCGTGATCAACCGGTGGAAGCTCTTCAGCATCAGCCCGGCGCCCGTGAGCAGCACCAGCGAAAGCGCGATTTCCAGTACCACCAGCACGCTGCGTAGATTGCTGCGCGATCGCGTCGCCGTGCTGGCTCGTCCCTCGCCGCGCAATGAATCGGCGTGATCGCCATGGGTCGCCTGCCACGCGGGAAACACCCCCAGAAGCAGCCCGCAGATCAAGGTCGCGCCCAGGCCAAAGGCGAGCACGATGGAATCCAGCCGCACCTCTTGCGCCCTCGGTAACTCCACCGGACTCAGAGCCAGCAATAGTTGCACGCCCCATGTCGCCAGTACCAGGCTCAGTAAGCCGCCCCCCAGGCTCAACACCACGCTCTCGATCAGGATTTGTCGCGCCATCTGCCAGCGCGTTCCGCCCATCGCAGCGCGGATTGCCATCTCCCGCCGCCGCACCGACGCTTTCGCCACCAGCAGGCTCGAGACGTTGGCGCCCGCGATCAGCAGCACCAGCACCACCGCGAACATCAGCGTCAACAGCGTCTGCCGGCTCGGACCCGTCAGATCCTCCCGCATCGAAACCGGCGAGATCGTCACCATACCTGCCGTGAAACTTGGATACTCGCGCCGCAGGTCCGCTGCGATTCGATCCAGGTCGCCGCTGGCTTGCGCCTCGGTGACCCCTGGCTTCAACCGGGCGAAGACGCGCAGAAACGACGTCGACCGACGTGCGTCGCGGAAGGGATCGGTTTCGATTACAAGCGGCACGGCGAATTCGTTAGTTACGTTGCGAAACGTGAAACTCTGCGGCAGCACGCCTACCACCGTGTAGGGCTCGCCGTTCAGTCGCACAACGCTACCCACCACCTCCCGGCGCCCTCCGTAACGCCGCTGCCACAGCTTCCACGTGAACACCACCACCTTGGAACTCTCCGGCTGGGCGTCCTCGGGCACAATCGTGCGGCCCACCGCCGCCTCTACGCCCAGCATGGTGAAGAAGTTCCCAGTGGCGCGCACGCCCAAAAGGCGCTCCGGATTGGCTTCGCCGCTTAAGTTGGCGTTCCACAGCCCTTGCGCGGACACGTCCTCGAAGACGCGGTTCCGCTCGCGCACATCCCGGTAGAACGGAATGTTGAAAGGCCATTTCTGTCCATCCGGACGAATTTGATACAAGGCAACCAGTTGCTCGGGCCGCCGCAGCGCCAGCGGTTCCAGCAGCACCGACTTCACCACAGTGAACACGCTGGTGTTGGCACCGAGGCTCACCGCCAGTGCCAGGACAGCGGGGATCGTCAAGCCCGGGTCTTTCCAGAGGGCACGGAGGGCGTATCTTAGCGGGTTCATAAAGGACTCCTCAGCTTCACCGAGAAGCCGCAGGCAATGATCGTGCGCCCAGTGCGTGCCATGAGTCAAATTAATTGTTTACATGGCGAGTATGCAGAATAATAATGGTTATATGGAGCTCGAACTTCGTCATCTGAAGCTGGTCGAAACCATCGCTGCTGAAGGCACCATGACCCGTGCCGCCGAACGCCTCTACATGACGCAATCGGCATTAAGCCACCAGCTCGCAGGCCTCGAGGAGGCGATCGGAACCAGTCTCTTCCGTCGCGTGCCCCGCGGTATGATCCTGACCCCGGCCGGCGAAAAGCTCCTCGATTGCGCCCGGTCGGTGCTCCCCATGGTCCGTGAAGCGCTCGAGTCCGTGACTGCCGCCGAATCCCAAGCTCAGGGCACCCTGCGCATCTCAACTGAGTGCTACACCTGCTACCACTGGCTTCCCTCGAGGCTCAAGGCCTTCCAGGCCAGCTTCCCGCGTGTGGAAGTGGAAATCGTCGCCGAGGCCACGCGCCGCCCCATCGAAGCGCTCCTCGCCGGCGAACTGGATCTCGCCATCGTCTCCGACCCGCCCACTCAGGCTGCGGTCACCAGCCGCCCGCTCTTCGAAGACGAGTTGGTCGCCATTCTCAGTCCCGAACATCACCTGGCTCAGCGTCGCAGTTTGAGGCCTCAGGATTTCGTTTTCGAGCGTCTCATTACGTACTCTCTGCCTATCCAGCAACTAGGCATTTATAAGCAATTCTTGCATCCGGCCGGCGTCACCCCCACACGGATTTCCCGTGTGGATCTCACCGAGGCCATCGTCGAAATGGTCAAGGCAAATCTCGGCATCGCTATCTTGGCCCGTTGGGCGATCGCTCGGCACCTGAACCCCGCCACACTTAAGGCACTTCCGCTGGGCCGCCACGGGTTCCACCGGAAATGGTGGGCCGTCACCATGAAGTCGCGCCGCCCGTCGGTACATCTCGTGTCCTTCGTCGATCTCCTGGTAGAACGAGGCGCTCTGGTCTGAATAGCTCCCGGTAGATGTTGACAGGCTACATGTAGACACTCATACTGTAGCTGCGGACAGCTAACATATGCAGGAAGTGCCCTATGGCACGCTCGATCTCCTCATCCTGAAGACGCTTCACTCGATGGGGCCAATGCACGGCTATCGGATTGCCCGCCGCATCGAACAGGTTGCCGGCAACCTCATCCAGCTCAATCAGGGATCGATCCATCCCGCGCTCATCCGGCTGGAAAATCGAGACTGGATCAGGACCGAGCGGGGCATTTCCGAGACAAAACGCAAGGTCAAGTTCTACTCACTCACCAAGGCGGGCCGGAAGCAACTGCAGGCCGAGATCGCTAACTGGGAAACCACAACTGCGTTGGTCGCGAGGTTCCTCGAGTCATGAAACGCTTCCTCGCCCTTTTTCGGAAACAACGCCTCGAGCGCGAACTCGACAACGAGGTGGATGGTTATCTCGAACTCGCCGAGCGTGACCTGATCGCCCAAGGGATGACGCCTGAACATGCCCGCCTTCAGGCCCGCCGCAACTTCGGAGGCATCGAACAAATGAAAGAAGAGCACCGCGACCACCGGTCCTATCCATTCCTGGAAAACCTGCTGCGCGACTTTCGCCACGGCGCGTTTGCACTGATACGCAAGCCGGGCTTTTCGGCGGTGATCATCGCGGTACTGGCGCTCGGCATCGGCGTGAACACCGCCATGTTCAGCCTCATCGACGCCGTCCTCTGGAAGCCTCTGCCATTCCCCCAGCCCCATCGCATGGTGCGGGTTTGGGAAATCCCTGGGGCAAACCTCCGCAACGGCACTACTACGCTCACATTTCTTGACTGGTAGCATCAGGCCGATCTCTTTGCGGCCCTGTCCGTCCAGTCACCCACCACGGTCGGAATGTCGACCGGAGCGGATCCGGTGCGCGTCGAAGGTGAACTGGTCTCCGCGGACTTTTTTCACGCCTTCGGCATTAACGCGCAACTTGGTCGAACGTTTGCGCCCAACGAAGATCAACCGGCCGCCGCGCTGGAATGTCCATTGCCGCTAGCCTCCAGAAAGTGCGCTCCATGCTGGCAATCTTCTCAATGATCGCCAGACTTCGCTCTTCGTCTGTACCCCCCCGAGGAGCATTCAAATACGTCGACACCCTTGCCGCGACATCGGCGGAACAGGTTCCTGCTCCGTTGCACGATCGGACAATCTGTACAATTTGCTCCTGGAGGAGCCGATTGTGCGGATTCGAGCGTACCACTGCTTGAAAGAGCATCGTGCCCTCGGAAGTCGCTGTTGCCCCGCTGATAATGACTGCTCGATCCAGTTGCGACTCCGAAAGATCTTCCTTCGGCAAACGTAGTAGCCCTTCTGCCAAGGTATATCGCACGAGCTTACGACCGTGCTCGAAGAGACTGAGCATCTCATCGACACGGTACTCGCCCAAAGCTCTGCCGTGGGGATTTAGAAAGAAGAGGGAAGTTGCAGACCTAAAAACGTGGCCTGGAGAGACTCAGATTGTTCTTCTTTTGCGACACTCCACAGGACGTCGAATTCACTTTTAAGCCGCCGCTCGTCCCAGGTCATCGCGTTACTTATCCACAGATTCATTAATTTCGTCAGCGGGGGATCTTGGTTGATATCTGCGCTCGCCCTGCAAGCGCCAACGAGCTTAGAACTGAGGAGATCAGCAACACTCAATGAGTTGTAAATCCAACGCTCACAAACAGAACTGCTGATGCCCGCTTCATGTTGTGATTACCATTTTGGTCCTCATGGGCAGCTTTGTCCAAATTAGTAGCAATGTATACTGAGTGCTCTGGTGCTATCCATTCGTTGGCGCGGGTCTCGTTCTCGCTAGTTCTCTCACGATCAGGGCAACTGTGACCTTCACGCTAGTTCACGGACTCTGAGTGCACACTAGCTTGTTTTCTCAGGACTAACCGCGCGGTCTGATGCTCTAACCGCATTATCGGAAGTGAAGTCGAAAGGTCTCGACTTTCCGGAAGCGCGACGGGCGTTGTACCGAGCCACAATCCACGAATGTTAGCTCCAGGGCTTCATGCGCCGGAAGATTGACGCTGCATCGCGCCAAAAATAACCGTCCAGTGCGAGAGCAATTTCACTTTGAAATCCAAATGAGCGACTTGGGGTGACGTGCAAGGAATGTATGCCGCCGCGACGCTTACCCGGGCACCTTTCTGTTTGCCGGTGATCCACTCGGACGGGGACAAGCAGTTCTCGTTGCGTGTGTTTTTCTTGGCGTCCGGCCTCCAGACGTTCCCGAGGGATAGCCGACCACCCGGACAGGATTCGCAGACATGGATTACTTTCGAATCGCGGCGCGATTGGCCTTGGGCTGAGTTCCGCAAAGATCTCTTCCGTAGCAGCCTCGGTAAACCTCACTCGGTGAAGAAACGGCTCCGGAAATCCGGATCCGCAATGAACCGGCTTGCTTGCCGGAAAATCGCCTGTAACGTCCCCTGATCAATCTCCCGATGATTGGGAACGGTCAGGGTTTGACATGCCCGGCGATTAAACGCCGGTCTTGATGTGGCTCCCGCGTTGAGAAAACTGCTCGAAACCGAAGTCGCGCAAAATTCGGAGGACCTCTCCACCCGAGAGGTTCCGCAACTTCGGCATCAGGCGACCGCTTCAAGCTCAAGCGTCGCTAGGATCGTTGGATTTGCCGCCAACTCAAGTTCCTCTAAATCCTCACCCTCAAGATGTAGCCCGATGGCTTCCCGAATGTTTTCGGTCAGTTCATCTAGAGTGAGCGCTTGAGTGACGACTGGCAAATCCAAGCACTCCGCGACAAAATGATGCTCGCCCCGGCTGATCCGCACCTGTATCGTTCTCTTCATCGGAATCCACCACCAGTAGGCGTCAGAAAGCCGAGTTCAGCTTCGCAGAATGCATGAGTGAGGGAGTCTGTCCACACCATCTCCGCCTGAAGCGTCTATCTGGGTGCCCGCCCAAATCACCTGAACTACATCCCAAAGTCGATGGCCTGCCTTTTAGCGTGAAATTGCCAGCTTGCTATCGGGCAGTCATGCCCGATCGACCTAAATTTAACCGCTGATTCCATTGGACTTAACCCAGATTTCGCACTAATCCCACCCCGAAAGTTACCACCACCCCTGCTACAGTCGAATCAGGGGAGCACCTCAACCCCCACCAACACCCAGCGCGCCGCCGCCGGACCACATCCAGCAGCCCAAACCCTAAACCAGCACAAGGAGCTTCACCCAGATGTCCAAGCAGCTATCCGACCGTCAACTCGCAGCCAACCGCGCCAACGCCCAAAAATCCACCGGGCCCCGCACCCCCGAAGGCAAAGCGCGCTCCCGCATGAACTCCTGGAAACACGGCATCACCGCCCAGGTGGTCGTCCTCGACCAGGAATCGCAACCCGCCTTCGACCGCCTCCTCCAAAACCTCCGCTCCCGCTTCCAGCCCGCCGACGGCTACGAACTCGAACTCGTCGATAACATCGCCGTCATCCACTGGCACATGCGCCGCCTCCGCTTCATGGAGTCCGCCCTCCTCCAGGCCGAGATCCAACGCCCCGGCGTCGGCGGCCCCATCAACAATCCCGGCGCTGACCTCATCGCCTCCCTCGCCTTCCGCTATATGGCTGACCACTCCAATGTCGTCCCGCTCCTTAACACTCAGTTGAACCGGCTCTCCCGCGAAAGCGCCCGCCTCCACGACACGTTTCTAAAAATGCGCAGCGAGCTTCCTCCCCTCGACCCAGCCGACTCCGATCCCGAAGACCTCGCTCCCGGCCAGCAGGAAAACTCCGCCGCGCCCGCCACCGAGCAATACCTTAAGAAGGAACCCATCCCAATGCAGCCCGCCGCCCTATCCCGCATCGCAGCTATCACCTACATAGAGCAGCACGAAGAGGCATTAGCACAGCCGGTTGAAGTCGCGCTCGCCCGCGCGGCCTGAACCAGGGCTTACAGGAACAATTCCACGTACCGGGAGCAGGGAAAAATAAGCCCCCAAGCGATCTTTGAAAACTGAAAGCACGACGTCGGAACCTACACACGATGCGTGTCGTTACGCGTCGCCCGTTGCTGTAGAACGGGCCTCCCGGCCCGTTTGCGCCGCCGTACAACAGGCTTCCCGGCGTCAAGCCCCCCTTGGGGAGAAGAAAGGAGTCCAGGCTTACTGCGCCGTGATAAAATCAAGTACTCCGAGCCCTACCTCAAGCGCTCTGTAACAACATGATTCGTTCCTATCGCGGCGTTGTGCCGAAGATCGCCGCTTCAGCTTATATTGACCCCAGCGCTCAGGTCATTGGCAACGTTACCGTCGGCGAACGATCCAGCCTCTGGCCAGGCGCAGTGGCGCGCGGTGACGTACATTCCATCGCGATCGGCGAGGAATCCAATATCCAGGACAACAGCGTCCTGCATTGCGACGCGCCCGACTTTCCGCTGGTGATCGGCAACCGCGTCACCGTCGGGCACCTGGTGATGCTGCACGGCTGCACGGTGGAAGACGAGTGCGTCATCGGCATCGGCTCTGTGGTTCTCAACGGGGCGCGCATCGGTAAAGGCTCGGTGGTGGCGGCCGGCGCCGTGGTCCCCGAAGGCATGCAAGTCCCGCCGGGCAGTATGGTGATGGGGCTGCCTGCTAAGGTGAAGCGCGAAATCACAGCTGATGAACAGCAGCGTTTCCGCGATAATGCACAGCACTACGTCGAGGCTTGCGACGCCTATCGACAGGAGCCGGCGTAGAGTCTGGAATTCGACATGATTAAAGCAGTCAAAGGCACACGCGATATCCTTCCACCTTCAAGTGGGACGTGGAACCACGTCGAGAGCGTGGCGCGCGCAGTGTTCGAAGCCTACAACTACAAAGAGATTCGCACACCGATTCTCGAAGAGACCGCGCTGTTTGCGCGAGGTGTGGGTGAAGAGACCGATATTGTCAGCAAGGAGATGTACACCTTCGACGATCACGGCACCATGCTCACGCTGCGGCCGGAGAATACCGCGGGGGTGATGCGGTCGTATATCGAGCACCGGTTGGATCAGGAGCCGGGCCTGAAAAAGCTCTACTACATCGGTCCGATGTTTCGCCGTGAGCGCCCGCAGAAAGGGCGTTACCGGCAGTTCTACCAGATTGGCGCGGAGGCCATCGGGAGCGAGTCGCCGCTGATCGATGCTGAAGTCATCGAGATGGTGGTGGAGATCCTGACGCGATCCGGGATTGACGGGTTCAAGCTCGTCATTAACTCGGTAGGCTGCAAGGACTGCCGTCCGAAATTTGTCGAAATGCTGCGGGAGAAACTGCAGGACGTTGCGCCGAAATTGTGTGGTGACTGCCAGCGGCGAGCAGTGACGAATCCATTGCGCGTGCTCGATTGCAAGGTGCCTGACGACCAGCCGGCTATTGATGCGCTACCGTCTATCCTCGACTCGCTCGATGACAAGTGCCGGGAGCATTTCGAGACCGTTCGGCAGTATCTGGCCGACCGCGAGATTGCTTTCGAGATCCGGCCGCGGCTGGTGCGCGGGCTCGACTACTACATGCGCACGACGTTCGAAATCATTCACCAGGGGCTGGGCGCGCAGAACTCGATTCTGGGCGGCGGGCGTTACGATGGCCTGGCCGAAGCGCTGGAGTCGAAAGTGCCGGCGCCCGGTGTCGGTTTCTCGATTGGCGAGGACCGGCTGGTGATGACTGTCGAGGAAGCGCATCCGGGCGACCACCATCCGAAGCTCGACCTTTTTATCGCCCCTCTCGGCGACGCGGCGCGGCGGCATGGTGGGA
Organism: Bryobacterales bacterium; assembly: GCA_038212445.1. Classification (GTDB taxonomy): domain Bacteria; phylum Acidobacteriota; class Terriglobia; order Bryobacterales; family Bryobacteraceae; genus TMP-7. The sequence continues at coordinate 91,642 of JBBQUM010000008.1, read as the reverse complement.
TTCTGGCGCGTGACCTGCGACGGTTGGGCGTGAGCGTCGAAGTGTCGCCCGATCAGAAATTGAAGCGCGCTTTGGAAGTGGCCAATAAGACCGGGGCGCGCTACTCGCTGATTCTCGGCGATGACGAGATCGCGGCGGGCCAATATCAACTGAAGAATATGCAGTCCGGCGAACAGCGTCAGATTAATCGGGACGAAATCGCCAACCTGGTAAAACTCTAATGGAAACTGTTCAACTCGACTTTCTCGGCGATCTCAAGCGTACACATATGTGCGGAGAACTGCGCGCCGAACATGCCGGCCAGCGGGCCATACTCATGGGCTGGGTTCACCGCCGCCGCGATCACGGCGGAGTGCTCTTCATTAATCTGCGTGACCGCGAAGGCACTACGCAGATCGTCTTTCATGAGGACGTGAGCGCCGAGGTGCATCGCAAGGCCGAGATGCTGGGGGCCGAGTGGGTGATCGCCGCTGAAGGCGTCGTGGAAAAACGCACGCCCGAGACCATCAACCCGAACATGGCCACCGGTGAGGTGGAGATCCATGTCAAGAACATCTGGATTCTGAACGAATCGCGGACTCCGCCATTTCCCATGGAAGAGCATGTGGACGTGAAAGAAGACACGCGGTTGAAGTATCGCTACGTGGATCTGCGGCGTCCCGCGATGCAGCGCAATATAATCCTGCGGTCGAGAGTGTCCAAGGCCGTCCGCGATGTACTGTACGGGGAAGGTTTTCACGAAATCGAGACTCCGTTCATGACGCGGTCCACGCCCGAAGGCGCTCGCGATTTTCTGGTGCCGTGCCGCGTCCAGCCCGGTCTGTTTTACGCGCTGCCGCAATCGCCGCAGATTTTTAAGCAGCTGTTGATGGTGTCGGGCTTTGACCGCTATTTTCAAATCGTCCGCTGCTTCCGCGATGAGGATCTTCGGGCTGACCGGCAGTACGAGTTCACGCAAATCGATCTCGAGATGTCGTTCCCGCAGGAACAGACCATCTTCGACGTGATCGAGGCGTTGATCCAGAAGGTGTGCGAGTCGGCGGGGCACAAGGTGCCGGAGCGGCCGTTCCACCGGCTTACTTACAAGCAGGCCATGGAGCAGTACGGCAGCGATAAGCCGGAGATGCGGCTGCCACCCATGGCGCCGTTCAAAGCGGACATCCCGGACTTCGCCGCGGATCTGGGTTTTGTCGTCATTCGCATTCCAAAAGTCGGGAAGCTGAGCCGTAAAGAACGCGATGAACTCAAGGCGTTTGGCGCTGAACGCAACCTGATCATCTACGACGAGGGCACAAAGACCACTGCCCTTTACGAGGAAGCGCGGAAGGCGACGCCGAGCGAGGCCGACGATCTGCTGCTGGTGTGCGCCAACAGCGGCGGCCCCCATGGTCCTAAGCCGGAAGAAGCTTTCTTCCAAAGCTGCGGCCAGTTGCGGCTGCATGTCGCGCAGAAGTATGCCGACCGGCATAAGCTGCTCGACCCGAAGGATTTTCGTTTCCTCTGGGTAGTGGAGTTCCCGATGTTTGAGTGGAACGACGAAGACAAGCGCTGGGTGGCGGCCCATCACCCGTTCACCTCGGTGCTCGACTCGGATCTCGATTTGCTGACGGCCGATCCGGCGCGATGCCGTGCGCGTTCGTACGACCTTGTACTGAACGGGACGGAGCTCGGTTCGGGGTCTATTCGTATTCACCGGCGGGACGTGCAGGCGAAGGTATTCGCGGCGCTGGGGATGGACGAAGAAGAAGCCAAGAAGCGGTTCGGCTTCCTGCTCGAAGGACTCGAGTACGGCGCTCCTCCGCACGGCGGCATCGCGCTCGGGCTTGACCGGCTCGTGATGATTCTGGCCGGCGAGTCGTCCATTCGCGAAGTGATTCCGTTCCCCAAGACGGCCAAGGGCACCGATCTCATGAGCGAGGCCCCGAGTTCCGTGTCTGACCGGCTGTTGAAGGAAGTCGGAATCCAACTCGCTAGACCCGGCCCGAAGTAGGCCAACGCGGCGGATTCAACGCCAGCCGCGACATCGCAAAATTGAACAGCGCCGACTCCACCGCGGGTGGGATGGTGAGCCGCGGCAGTTCGCGCGCGAGCCATTCGCAGGCGCGCCCTATGATGCGGCGGCGATCGGCGGACTGCATCGGTTGCATACGGGAGACCGTCAACTCGGGTGCAAGTGTGACGATGAGCGCGCACAGCAGCAGCGGAATGAACTCCGGCAACTCGCGGTTATAAGAGAAGTAATCCCTGAGCGCGAGCGGCATGTAAAGTTTGTGGCCCAGGGTTTGGATCTCCCGATACCAGTGCGCCCGCAGGGGGCAGGGAATGCGAAAGAGGATTTCCTTGTCGATGGGGGCGGAGAACCAGGGTCGGTCGAAACCGCGAATGACCTGGCTGAGCGGTTCCATAAAGAGCCGGTCGGGCTGGGTCAGGTCGATGAGTCCAAGAGCGTTAAGAAGGTAGCACCAACGGCGGAGTGTTTCCCGGGTCGCGGGTAGATGAAGGCGGTCGCGGTGAGCGTGGACGCATTCGAGCAGCGTTGCCTCAGCGAAGGCAACCAGGAACGGATAAATGGCATCGGCGGACTGGTGAACGCGGATCAGCAGTTCAGTACGGCGCATGGGGTTGCCGAGGTCGGACATGTCCGGCAACAGGCCGCTGCCATCACCGAGCATTTGAAGTTGAGCCTCGTAATAATCGCCGCCGCTCGCCGCGTTGGGCTGTAGGGGAGCAACGGGGGGCTCACCACGGAATGGGCTTGGCGGCGGTCCTTCCACCGGCGCGGGGGCGGGCCCGAGTCCACCGGCGAGGTAGGCGCGGCGTATGATTTCCTGCACCTGTGAAAGATCGTCGAAGGTGAATTCAAGACCATTGTCGGGGTCGCGGAAGCCGTCCTGGAAAGACGAGCGCTGGGCGCGGAGTGCGGTCGAGATGCGGCCGATGGGTACCGGCTCGAGGTCGGGGACGCTGAGAAAAACGGTGGATGTGGCGTCGATGGTTTCGGGCTGACGGCGCGAGACGAAGGCTACACCGTCCATGACGGCCCAGGAGTCAAAGCACCAGGGATTTATCGCCATTGATAGCCTCGCCCATGGAGCGTCACGATGCGGCTGTGGATCCCTTCGCGTTCGAGGGCGTCCACGACACTCTGACGTTGTTGGAGCCAGCGGAGTTCGACGGCGGTGGGAGCATAGCCAGCGTTGGAGCGCGACTGTATGCGCGCTTCCATGGCGATTTCGTCGGGCGACTGACGCACTTCCTCAATGGAGGAAGGGCTGATGACGCCGCGCTTGTGAACTTCGACGAACTCCTGATCGTGGAGTATCATTTCCGAGACCGTGCCGGTGGTGATGAGTCGATTCGAACCGGCGAGTTCAGGCAGCAGTTTGCGGAGCAGCATCTCGACGCAGTCCGCTTTCCAGGTCCCGGCAAGTTGCTGTACGAGGTTTTGGATGGGGGGCCCATTGGAGAGGGGCGGAAGCAGCAAGTCGTAGGAATCGCGATCGAGGATCTGAGTGTCGTCGGCGATCACCCAGGGTTTGAGGGCCATACAATATTCGCCGTAAAAGCGCACGCCGGTGCCGCCGAGGGCGACGGCGCCGAAGTAGAAGTCGTTGGCATCGGAGCCGAAGCCGAGCATCTGGTCGACGGCAATACGTTCGGGTGAGGGTTTCCTGCGGGCCGCGCCGATGACGGGGTTGTCGTAGAGATTGTAGTATCTGCGGGCGGCGAGAAAGCCGAGCAGGGCTTCAGCGGAGATGTTGACGACGACGCGCAGGCCGGATTCGGAGTGTTCCATAATCTGGCGGATGAGGGTAGCGTTACCGTCGAGGAAGGGATCGGGCGTTTGGTTCGCGAGCCAGGCGTTGACACGCTCCGGCCATGAATCGCTGTTGAAGTATTGAGGGTCTAAAGCGCCGCTCATCGCAGTGTCAAACAGGATAGCGCAGGCTGAAAAGCACGGGGGAGCGGGCTATATTCGGTAGAGACCTGCCTGGAGGGTCGCCTATGACTGAGTGGCTGAACGAGTTCTTCCAACATTTGACCTCGGTGGCTGTCGCCGTCGGCATTGTTATTGGCGTGGGGAAGTTGTTCTTTGGACATTTGCTCAAAGCGGACCTGGAGCAAATGAAGCTGGAACTCAAACAGCAGTTGGAGACCGAGTCGAAGTCGGACGAGCGTGTGCGGCGTGAGATCGTCGCGTGGGCCAATCCCATCCAGGATGCGGCCCTGAGCCTGGAGCGCCGGTTGGACAACATTCTCAACTATGAAGGACATAAGGCGCTGACGGCGGGATTTACGAACCCGGAGTGGTCAATTACCCATGATTACTTCGTCCAGAGCACGCTCTATGAGTTTGCGAGGTATTTCTGCTGGGTGCAAATGCTGAGGCTGGAGTTGAGTTTCGAGATGTTTCGTTCCCTGAAGGAAAAGAGCGACCTTTTCGAAAAGATCGATGCGGTAAGTCAGGCGCTGGGCGACTATGATCCTCCTCTCTACATGGGAACCGGCCACGACACACAGGTCTTTCGACTCCAGCAGCAGGCCATTGGCGAATTGCTGGCTGTACGGCGAAGCGGTAAAAGAGCGTGCCTCGGCTACGCGCAATTCCTGGCGAAACTGACGGACCCGCAATACCAGGCAGCACTGGCACCGCTGCACCGGTTGGTGGACGGCTTGCAAAGTGGCGAGAAGCGATTCGAGCGGCTGAAAGCCACGCACGGGGCCGCGGATAAGTTGGTAGCTCAGTGCGAGGAGACGCTGAAACTGCGCAGCGCGGACCCAAAGGCGTGAGAGCAGCGTGAATGCGGCGTGCGACGTTACTGGGGGTGTATGTCGGCGCGGCAGGAAAAGCGTGCCGCGGCTATGCGCAATTCCGGGGCGAAACTGACGGACTCCCAATACCAGGGCGTCACCGGCACCTCTGCATCGATCGGCGGCCGGCTTGCAGGTTGGTGAGAAACGACGCGAGTGGCGCAGGGTGCTCGCGATGCAGTGCGATGAGACGTCGAAACCGCGCAGCGCGGACACTAAGCCGTGAGCGCGGTGTGGATGCGGCGGGCGACGAGAGGGTCGGCGAGGTAGCCTTCGATGGAGTGGCGGTTGCTGGTGAAGTTCGAGACCTTTGAGTAGTCCTCGATCGGCGGCGCGAGGTTGAAGTGGTCGTGGTCAAGCGGGTAGAGTGCGACGACATCGCGGGGGTCGCGGGCGTTGAACCATGCGGCGACACCGGGTGGCACGGCGCGCTGGCCGGGAAGCCGGGATGAAATCGCCTTGATGCCGAGCGGAGAGCCAAGAGTTAGGAATAGCGGAATGCTCGGTGACGCCGCGGCGCGGACGCTGACGACGTTGTAGGCGACGATGGTGCCGAGCGAGTGGGCGACAACCACGCAGGGCTCCGTCGGTATGGCGGCGTTAACGATGGCGTCGATTTTGGCGCGCACGCCATTGAAGGTCATGTAGACCCAGACGTCACGCGTAATCTGATCGATCGCGTCGCCGCCCAACGGCGTGGCGTCGAGCGCTCGCACCATGGCAAGGACCCAGGGCCAGTTCTGCGGTCCGCGTTCGACGGGCTGGCCGTGGAATTGAGCGAGCACGTCGGCGTCGCTGATGTTGGGCTGGGCGTCGAGAATTTCGCGCAGCATCTCCACCCGCAGAGACTCCTGGGTGGTAACGGATTGTTCGCCGCGAAGGAGGATGCCGGTGAGGAGTGGCGCGTTGACTTGCGCCACCATGCGGTCGAGGTCGTCAGCGTAGAACGGGAGGGCGATGTCGACGTTGGCGGGCCAGACTAGTCCGGCATCGCGGAAGGATTTGTCGAGGCAGCCTTCCCAGAACAGGCGCAATTCTTCAGCGTCCTTGCCGCCCTGACTGCGGCCGTGAATGAAAATCAGTTTCATGTCGTTGCCTCGCGTACCTTCCTGGCAACGAATTGGACGCCCTCGGGAGAGAGCGTGGTCCAGAGTGCGGGGAGGGTGTAGCGGGCGGCTTCGAGAAGCCACGGCGGTGTACCGAGTCCTTCGTGAAGAAGCGACCAGCCCTGGGTGAGCATGGGAGTCATTGGTGCGATACGGGACTGCGCGAGTTCGTCCTCGGTAAGGCGGCCGGCGAGCAGGGCGACGTCGAAGGGCACCGGAACTCGAGAATCCATTTTCATCCAGTCATAGACGGACACAACCTGATCCAACATGCCCGCCTGCGTGTAGCTGTAAGCAGCGTAGATGCCGAGCGTAGGATCGATGGCCTTGAGAGAGCGGAGGAAGTTCGCAAAGGAAGCAGCCTCATTGCGCTCGATACGCAGGATGCCGCGGCGAGCTGCGACTGCCACGAAGGCCCGGCGCTTTTCCACCTCGGCGCGTTGGACTTGATACTCGCCCCACAGCGCGGTGTTTTGGGACGGCGTGTAGGCGACGTTGGTGACGCGGCCCGAGTCGACCGTGACGCTTCCAATGTAGCCGGGCAGAACAGCGAGGCAGGTCCCGATATTCTCGGCAAAAGAGAGAATGAGCGAGCCGGGCTTGTCATCGGAGTACACGCGAATCTGGAATGCGCCGTTTTCCTCGAAAATGTTAGTCCGTCCTTCGACACCTTGGAAAAGCGCTTCGACCGGGCGTGAGCCGTTCACGGTAAAGCCGGTGTGAGTCTCGAATGATGCGCGAGCGGGTGCGGCAATCATGCGGGCCATCTCGAGCGTAAAGAAATCGGGCGTACCGCCGGGAGGTTGAACGGCAACGGGTTCCGGAAAGGGAGGATTGTTCCGATTTAAATTTAAGCCCGGCCTGCCCGTACCTCTGGATGGCGACGGCGCAGGTGATGGCGGGGGAGCAGCAGGAGCGGGCATGGGAACGGGCCCCGGCGGCAGATGGTCGAGTTTCGCGAGATACTTCGGACGCTGCGATTCGACGCGCAGCTCGGGAACCTGGTTGAGGGTGATGGCGACCTGCGCGAGCAAGATGGGGACTTCGCGTTCGAGCCAGGGCTTGAGAGATCGCGAGGAAACAACGACGATGCTCTGGCCGGAGTCTTCCACCGCCTCGCGGACCTCGAAGGCCGATCCGGCGAGTCCTTTGAGGAGGCAGTCGGTGAAGATGGCGCGATAGGCGGCTATGGCTTCGGCGGGCGGGAGTTCGTAGGACGGATCAGCGGGGAGCGTCGCATAGAAGGTGTCGACTTCGGGGCGCTGGGGCGTGACCGGCTGAATCGGGAACAGGACGCTGCCGGTGACTTGAGTGAGCCGGGGATCGGCCGAGAGGGAGCGGCAGGCGTCGGAGATCACGACGATGTGGGGAATGCCGGAGTTGCGGGCGAGGCTGATGGAGCCGGCGAGATTGATGGCTTCATTGGGGTCGACGGCGGCGTCGCTGAGGAGCCACAGTTCGGTGTCCCAACTCTTGAGGAGGCCGTGGCCGGCGAAGTAGATCAGAAGCTGACCGTAGGCGTGGCTGTCGACGATTGCGCGGACCTGCTGCTTAATCTCGCGGATGCCGAGGGGGCCGGCGCGGTCGGTGAGGGGGTACACGTCAAAGCCCTGAGTGCGGGCCCAAGCGGCGATGTCTTCGGCGCCGGATGCGGCCGCCTGAAGTGGTGCAAGCGCGGCTGCGCCCACCACCTTGTTTACGCCGATCGCTAAGCATGCGCGTTTCATGGAGGTGTCCGATTATGTCAAATAATTGCGGGGTCATGCAGGGCGTTAAAGCTTTGGGGGAAGGGCGTCGATGGTCCATGTAAGGAATGCCTCGCTCTCGCCTCGTCACAACCGCTTTCTGGACCGTATGCGGGGTCTTTGCGGTGATCACCGGGTTTCGCGCCGCGATGCGCCCGTTTTGGTACGACGAGCTTTACACGCTGTATATCGCGCAGATGGGCAGTCCTGCCAAGATTTGGGCGGCGCTGCTCCAGCACGTGGACTTAAATCCGCCGCTGTTCTACGTACTAACCCACGCGGGACAGTTAGCGGCGCCGGGGATTGAGTTCGGCACTCGACTGCCGGCGATTGCGGGCTTCCTGATGCTGATGGCCTGCCTGTATGCGAGCGTCGCACGCCGGATGCCGGTGGCGTACGCGTTTCTCGCGATGCTAATTCCGATTGTGAGCAACACCTACTTGTTCGCGACCGAAGCGAGACCGTACGGAGTGATGCTGGGCTGCGCGGCCTTATCGTTCTATTGCTGGCAGGGCGCGGCATCGCGGGAGACTGCACGCGGATGGCAGTTGGGAGGTCTGGCGGCGGCGATTCTCACTGCCCTCCTGAGTCACTGCTTTGCAGTAATGATGATGCCGGCTCTGGGTATCGGTGAATTGGTGCGGACGGTGAAGCGCAGGAAGATCGACTGGGCGGTGTGGCTGGCGATTCTGGCGCCGTGCATTGCCGTCGTCACCTATATTCCACTGCTGAGGTCGACCAGCAAGGGACACGTGGGCGGTCCGATTCTCGAGCCGACGGGGTGGAAACTGGCGCAGGCGTATTGGAACCTGCTGGGCCCGGCGATTGTGCCGGTGGGCATCGGGCTGCTGGTGGTGGCGTACGGAGTGTCACTGAACGGCAGTGATCTAAAGCGGCGATGGCGGGAGTTGCGCGAGGCATGGCCGGTCCACGAATTGGCCGCGGCGGCCACCTACGTGGCGGTCCCGCTGGTGGCATTTGTTACGGCGACAGTGCTGCACTCGGGCTTCTTTCCGCGTTATGGATCGATTGGAGCGGTGGGCTTCAGCCTGGCTGCGGCGTGGGCCGTCTTTCTTTTCGCGGGGGCCGATCTGAGAAGGGCATCACTGGCTCCGGCGTTGTTGTTCGCATGGTTCGTCGGAAGTTTCGCAATTCAGAGTACGAAAGCGCCAACGCCGTTCCTGCCGGCGGAACTAAAGGACTGGGCGCATTCGGACGCACCGTTGGTGGTGGCGGACGGGCAGACGTTCCTGTTTCTGGATCACTATCTGGACGCGCAGGCAGCTTCGCGCCTGGTGTTTCTGACCGACTTCGACAGCGCCATGCGCATCATGCAAACCGATTGTTACGACTCGGCATTGCGGCTGGTGAAGCCGCACTTTCCGATTCGGGGACGCTTGATGGACTACCGGGAGTTTCTCGAAGGCAACCGGCGTTTTCTGGTCTATGGCAGCGCCGGTCCGGAGCACCAATGGGTCCTCACGAAGTTTCGCGAGGAGCATTTCATCATGGCGCGACTGTCCGCGGATCGCGAGATTTTGGCGGTTAGCACTCCCTAAACTAGGATGGGGTCAGGTACTGGACCCCTGATTACGGCAGTACCGAGTTCAAATCGCAAAGCTGCTGATTAGAATCGGCTCAACGCTATGAGCCGTTACCTCTTGTTAGCCGCAATTCTCCCTCTGATGGCCGGTTCTACCGTCCCCGTTTCGAGCGTCACAGCCAAATCGGCGTCCCTCGAAAACTATAGAATTTTGGCCGAAAAGGGAGAAGTTGGTGCACAAGGGGTAATGGCCGAGCGGGCCTTGGAAAGCGGCGACACCGGAAACGCGTTTAAGTGGTTTTCGGCGGCGGCGGAGCAAGGCGATGCACAAGCGCAACTCAGGTTGGGCGATCTTTATGTCGATGGCCGCGGTGTGATTCGCGACTCGGCGAAGGCGGCGCACTGGTATGCGCTGGCGGTGGGTCGCAGCGCTGAAGCGCAGTGGAAACTTGGGGCCTTGTTTCAAGAAGGGGACGGCGTTCAGAAGAGTCCCGAGATTGCGGCGGCGATGTACCGGCGGGCGGCCGATCAGGGTTTCGCCGATGCGCAGAACAGCCTGGCCAGTCTTTATATTGCCGGACTGGGTGTAAAGCAGGACTTCAACGAAGCGATGAAGTTATTCCATCTGGCTGCGAATCAGAATTGCGCGGACGCACAGCTCAACCTCGCTGGGCTTTACTACCACGGCATTGGCGTGCAACAGAATCTTTCGCTGGCGCGGCGCTGGGCACTCAAGGCGCAGCCGGCGCGTCCGAAGGAAGCAGAAGACTTACTTGCCCGGATTGACGAAGCGAAGTAGAGCTTCGATTTTGGGCACGCGGCTCTTGGGACTGTCGAGCGAGAAGGAGCGGGCGTCGCCGTACTGGTCGCGCACAACGGCCTCGGTGTCGGCTACTGCCTTCTTCATCACAGCGTCGGGCTTTATGAAAGTGGCCCAGGCAATGGCGTTGGAAGCGGGATCGAACTCCCACAAACCGACCAAACGACCGCGGTCGAGGATGGCGTGATTCGGCAAATCCATCAAGCCGCTACCCGACCGGGCTTCCTTAACATCAAATAGCGGACTCGCCTGATCCTCGGCGGCCACCAGCATCTTGAGATCGCGGCGCAGCAGACTGATGGCGTCGAGCGAACTCACCAAACTGTATTGAGGTTTTTTCGGAGGGGAGAAGACCTTCAGTTTGTCGAGTGCGCCAGGGGATATTAGACGGTCGCTACCGGATTCAAGCGGTACGAGTTTGAGAGGCTCGACGGCAGCTTTCGCGGTCTTAACTCCGAGGCCGGAGAACCACTGAAATTCGGCCATCGTAGCAGGCGCGATCCATTCGAAATAACGCTTCGCCAGTTCGACGCAGGCTTCTTCGTATGTGAGCTTGAATTTTGCGAGCGGATTAGGGTTCCAGGCGGTGTACTTATAGCGCTGCTGGTCGAGGCGGCCGGTCACAGGCACGCGTCGAATCTCGCCTTTGGACTGGAGCCTGCCGAGAGCTAGCGGCAGAGTGGTAATCATGCCTTTCTTCTTGCCCTCGTCACCGAGATTGCGCGCCGCCGGTCCCACAGCTTCGCGAATGGCGTCGGGCTCGAGCACTGCTTTGGAGAGGGCTTTGACGACTGCGGCTTCGAGTTTCGCCACCTCAGCTTCGGTGACCCCGAGTTTGCGGGCGGTGTTCATTTCGGCGTCACCGGATGGCTGGCTGAGTTTAAGGGCGAGAGCGAAGTCGGAAGCGGGCACCACATAGGTGCATCCGCGAGCGCTCGGCAACTCAGAGATCTCAGAAGCGGCAACGGCATCGTCAACGGCTTGGCGTCCAATGCCGGCGCGTGAGTAGAGGGTCAAGTAGGGATTGATGCCGGCTACCGAACGTGCCCAACCGGCCTTATTCAGAACGGAGGCGGCGGACTGCCCTTGCATCGAGCCGTCGAGTCCCTGTCTATGTGACCACCATGCTCTGAGAGTCGCCTCATTCATCCGGACCAGTTTACTGTGTTGCGTTAGGATACGTTTGGATGACGCGGCGGCTGATCTTTCTGCTGATTTTGGTGGGGCTGGTGTTGTTTCCGTACGGTCCGTTGTTCCCCTGGTCGCCGCTCAAACCTGGCTACGAACAACTTCATTTCAATCGAGCCGACATCTACTATCCGTCGGGCACTCAACCGGACGCCGCCTACCGGACAGTGGATGATGCGATCGCCGATGCTGAGAAGTTTCATGGCGTGACCATGCCGCGGCGCGTCACTGTGGTCCTTTGTCAGGATTGGAGCGACTTTACGCGTTATATGCCGCAGATCCGGGGTCGCGCGGTGGCGGCGGTGACTCTGGCCACCGGCACAGTGATTTACGTGACGCCGAAGATCCGTGAGAAGGGCCTTGACGCGGGTGAGTTTCTGCGGCACGAGTTGTCGCATGCGGCGCTGAATCAGAATCAGAGCCTGTACCACGCATACAGGCTGAGCCAGCAGCAGTGGTTCGCCGAAGGAATGGCGGTGTGGTTCGGGCACCAGCGGACCTATGGGACGGGAGCGGAGTTGGAAGAATACGCCCGGGCCAAAGATCTGTGGCCGCTATTTGACGGATCGGAACAGGCGAACATGAGGCTCGCATACCGGGCATGGCGGTATTTTCTCGACTACACACAGGCCATGTCGGGTCGTGATCCGTTTCTCAAGTTGGAGCGAGGGTGCATGGAGAGGCCGGCGGAGTGCCGGGACGTGTACCGGGGAGTTTACGGGCAGGCATTGCAGGACGGAGTGATGAAGTTCCAGGCGGCGATTCGAGCAGGCGCTTACGTTGCGAAAGACTGAGCGACTGGCGCGTGCTAGTATGGTGTGGCTCAGGGAGTCGCAGCAACATTCACCCACTCGCTTGCGATCCTCCACTTCGTATGGAAGACTTCTCGGCGCAACCCGCACCGCTAGCGCGGTGGGTGCTGGGGGCGCTATCAGGCTTACAAGCAGGTGTTTTCGGCGCGCTGGCCATCATTATATATATGGGAGTGGTGTCGGTTGCCGAACACGGCCCCTGGTGGGAATATTCGAACGTCCTCGCCACTACCTTCTACGGCTCCAAATCGCTCTACTCCGGGCCAGGTTGGCCTACCATTTCAGGCATCGCGCTACAGATTCTTGCGGGCGGATTTGCCGGTTCGATCTTTGGCGCCGCTTTTGCAAAGGTACAAGGCGGATCGCGTCTGATTTTGTTGGGCGTTGTCTGGGGGATCAGTTGGTTCTATATTTTGCAGACCTTATCCCGAATCTTTGCGCGGCTGGTTCCGGTGAACGCTCCCGAATTGGCGTTGCTTGGAGCGCACACTGTGTTCGGGTTGATACTGGGGAAATTCGCCCAGCGATGGAACCCGCGTGTAGAGGATATGCATGCTTCATCTGACAGAATTCCCCCGATGGGCTAAAATGGGGGATTCAAGACTGCGTCACTATCGATCCTCCGGGATAGCGTGCTCCTCTGAAACCACAACGGTTAAGAGCACGTCTGGAGTGATCTGGGGCAGAGTAGAAAGGAACCAGTTTTAGAATGAAGTTTCTCAGGCGCGGACGCCTGCATGCTCTCCCGGTTTGTCTGCTCTGTGTACTGTGCTTTTCCGCGGGATACGCGCAACAACCTCCTGCGCAGCAGCCACCTCCGGCACAACCTCCAAAGCCGGCGCCTGCCAAACCGGCAAGCCCATTCGAAACCGTTCCAGAATCCGTTGAGCCGGTGAAGCCTTTACGCGTCAAGCCTGCTCCGGCGAAACCTGCCGCAGGCGAACCGCAAGCCACCTCCGACACTCCTCCCGAGGACGTGGTGGAAGCGATTGAGTTTCGAGGATCGCGCCGAGTTCCGCAGGACACGTTGCGCGCATTGATCGCGACCCGCAAAGGCGACCGTTTTGACGAAGAGGTTCTGCGCCGGGATTTCCTAGCGCTGTGGAACACCGGACGCTTCGACGATATAAAGCTTGAACGCGAAGCCGGCAAGACCGGCTGGATTGTTCGCTACGTCCTGGTTGAACGGCGCGTAGTGCGCACGATCAAGTACGAAGGCAATAAGTCGATCACGCTGTCGGAAATTCTCGATCGCTTCAAAGAGCGCAAGGTTGGACTGAGCACCGAACAGCAGTACGATCCCAATCGTATACAGCGCGCGCGCAACGTGCTGCAGGAGTATCTCTCCGAGCGCGGCCGTCAGTTTGCGACGGTTGAGCCGCAGATCCGGCAGTTGCCGCCTTCGTCGCTCGAGATCACTTTCAAAATCGACGAAGGCCCGAAGGTTAAAGTCGCGAGCGTCAACATCATCGGCAACAAGGCGTTCTCAGCGCGGGAAGTCCGGCGCGCGATGAAGAACCTGCACGCGATTGGCCTGCCGCATTCGATCTTCTTCGAGGAGGTGTTTCCTAAGACGTTCGATTCCACCAAGCTCGAAGAGGATCAGGAACGCATCCGCCAGGCGTACATGGACAAGGGCTACTTCATGGCGAAGGTGGTGGACCACTCGGTGGACATCCACGATGTAGGTGGGTCGGGCTTCCGGCTGCCTCTGATTAAGCCGAACAATCGGGGCAAAGGCGCCGATGTCGATCTCACGGTGGATGAAGGCCGGCAGTATCATCTCGCCAAAATCAATTTCCAAGGCGTCAAACTGTTCCGAACTCCGGAGACGTTGATGGCTCCGCTGTTCCAGATGAAGGAAGGCGATGTCTTTTCGACCGCCAAACTCCGCAAGGGTCTGGAGAATCTCCGAAAGCTATATGGAGAGTTCGGCTACATGGATTTCGTGGCTGAGCCGTCGTTCGATCCTCAAGTAGGGACCGATAAAATCGACCTGACGCTGTCGTTCGACGAAGGCAAGCAGTTCTTTGTGCGCCGCATCGATTTTTCAGGAAACACGACGACGCGTGACAAAGTCATTCGCCGTGAATTGCTGATCGATGAAGGCGACATGTTCAATTCGCGCCTATGGGAAGTCAGCATTCTGCGCCTGAATCAGCTTGGCTACTTCGAAGTTCTGAAAGAGAACGAAGCGGCTGACATTAAGGCGGATCGCAAGAACAACACCGTGGACATCACGCTTAAGGTTAAGGAGCGCGGAAAGAACTCGGTTCAGTTGAACGGCGGCGTGTCGGGAATTGCCGGCAGCTTCATCGGCTTCTCATATTCGACGAACAACTTCCTGGGCCTGGGCGAAACGCTGAGTCTGAACAGTCAGCTTGGAGACCGCATCCGTCAAATTGAGCTTGGCTTCACCGAGCCGTATTTTCTGGACAAGCCGGTGCAGGTAGGCTTCACGCTTTTCACATCGCGCTTCAACTACGATCAGGGGCGCGAAGTTTCGCTGTTGTCGGGCCGCAACCTGATTCCGGTGTTCAACGCACTTGGAACGAACAACCTTCTTAACTACGTTTCGAACACCCGTGGATTTACGGCGTTTGCGAGCACGCTGCTGAAGCGAAGTTTCGCGCGCGTTGGAATGAGCTACGGCTACAACATTCAGGACATCAAGACTCTGACGGACGCGTCGAAGGCGTATTTCGACTTCCTTTACTTCCAGAACGTCGGTGGTCCGAATGCGCTAAACGGAATCAAGACGAGCCAGGTGACACCGTCGTACAGCTTCAACACGGTGAACCACCCAATCACACCGACGGCTGGTAAGAGCCTGTTCATCACGACGCAGTTCTCGGGCGGTCCGCTGGGCGGCAATGTGAATACGATCCAGCCGACGATCGACGCCAAGTATTTCCGCAAAGGGCTGAAGCCGGGCCACGTGATTGGTATGCACCTGCTCGGTCAGTTCATCACCGGATTTGGTGGCAAGGTTGCTCCTCCGTTCAGCCGCTTCTACATGGGCGGCGAGAACGACATCCGCGGCTTCGAGATCTGGGCGGTGAGCCCGATCGCCTACATTCCGAGCGAGGCGACCGTCAATATTCTGAACAACGACGGCAGCCCGCGACAGCAGAAGGTGGTGAACTCGGACGGGTCGATCACCTTCCAGAACGTGACGCAGCAGATTCCGGTATACCAAACGGTATTCCCGGGCGGCGATACGAAGATCGTGACGAACTTCGAATATCGCATTCCGATTTTTGGACCGGTGGTACTGGCGTTCTTCGCTGACGCCGGAGTCAACAAGCTTTCATTCACGTCGCAGTTGAAGTTGAATCCTGACCGTCTAGCGGCGTTGAACGCCACGTATCCGGAGGCCAGTTTCGCGCAGAAAGCGGTGATTGCGCCGGGAACGCAGAAGTTGCGTGCCTCGACCGGCGTGGAGTTGCAGGTGTTGATGCCAGTAGTAAATGCTCCGTTCAGGCTCTACTGGGCATACAATCCTAGTATTGTGGAGCGTGTATTGCAGCCGCCGATTGTAGCTGATCGATCTTATTTTCCAAACAATGCGACCTTCCTGACCGCCGTGTCGCAATTTGGGCAGCCAGCGCCATTCTTTGAAAAGCGGTCGACATTCCGTTTTTCGATTGGAAGAACGTTCTAGGCGAGTCCTGAAGCCAGACTAATCCGTGTGTGCCCTGTCCGGTCAGCCTGCCGGGCAGCGGGAGTTAAGAATAGAACAAGAACTGAGGGAGTTAATCGTGAGAAGACAGTGGACAATTCTGCCGATTCTAGCCGCGTTAGCGGTGTCGGCACTCGCCCAGACGCCGAACAAGGTCGGTGTCATCAATATTCAAGCAGCAATCGTGGGCACGAAGGACGGCCAAAAAGCCGCCGCGGACCTAGAATCGAAGCGCGCTCCGAAAACCAAGGAACTCGAGAAGAAGCAGGCCGACATTCGGGCCCTGCAAGACTCGCTCAGCCGCGGAGGCACGGCCATGGCGGAAGCTGCAGCCACCGAACTGAAGCGCAATATTGACGCAAAGACCACGAAGTTTAACCGCGATCTGCAGGACGCCCAGGAAGAATGGGACCAGGAGTCGCAGAAAGCTCTGCAGGGCTTGGGTCAGAAGATGATGGTGGTGATCGACAAGTATGCCAAGGACAGTGGATTTTCATTGATCCTGGATGTCAGCAATCCGCAGACGCCGGTTCTTTACGCCTCCAACACGATCGACGTGACCAAAGAGATCATCGACCTCTACGACAAGAACGCCGGTTCGCTGCCGTCGACTCCGTCGGGCAACGCGTCGCCTACGGGCAACGCTAACCCCGCTGCTCCGAAGCCGATGGCGCCCAAGCCGGCGCCGACGACTGCGGCACCAGTGAAAAAGTAGGTTTGCTTGAGGCTGCCGCGCTCATTCGTGATAGCGGCGGCCTTGGTTTTTCCGCTATTTGCCCAGCAGCCAGACTCCGCAGCACGCAAGGTGGCGGAGTCTTGGCTACCGCTGGTGGATCAAGGCAAGTATGTGGAGAGTTGGAAGCAGGCTTCCACGTTCTTTCGTGAGTCGGTGACTGCCGAACAATGGCAAGTTGCGCTGAAGCAAGTGCGCGGTCCACTTGGCAAATTCAAGACCCGCACCTTCCTCACCGCTCAGTCCCTGAAGAATCCGCCCAACGCGCCGCCCGGCGAATACATTCTCCTGCAGTACACCGCCGATTTTGAACATCGCAATGGCGCCGTGGAGACAGCAATCATGGCGCATGAGAACGGCAAGCGCTGGCTACTCTCCGGCTATTTCGTGAAGTAGGGGGGGTTGTGGTAGATTCAAGCCCATGCGCCCTGTCTTGCTCGGACTCTGTGTGTCTATTCTTTCGGTGGCGGCCGCTCCTGATGGTGCTGCCATTTACGCGACGCGTTGCGCGAAGTGCCACGACAAGCCGGACGACCGGATTCCGTCCAAGGAGACCCTGTCAAAGAAAGAGCCACAAGCGGTAGGCCGGGCTTTGGGCGGGTCGATGGCGCCTTTCGCAATTGGACTCACTGACCTGGAGGTTGGCGCACTGGTATCGCACGTCACGGGTAAAGTGCTGCCCGTATCCGGCCCTGCGGCTGAAACCAATATTTGTCCCGGCACACCGCCGAAGTTCTCGCTGGACGGCCCGCAGTGGATGGGTTGGGGCCGCGACCTGGACAATTCTCGCTATCAGCCGAAACCGGGGATCAGCGCTGAGGACGTCCCGAAATTGAAAGTGAAATGGGCCTTTGCCTATCCGGTGAACTACACATACGGACAGCCGACGGTTGCGGGCGGCCGCGTGTTTGTGACGAGCGGTCCGGGCCGAATCTACTCACTCGATGCAAAGAGCGGCTGCGTATATTGGACGTTTGACGCAGGAGCGGGCGCGCGCACAGCCGTCAGTATCGCCGCGCTGCCCAAGGGGGCGGCGGCAAAGTACGCAGTCTACTTCGGGGATGAGAAAGCGAACATCATCGCGCTCGATGCGGACTCGGGCAAAATGTTGTGGAAGACAAGGCTGGACGTGCATCCGTTTGCGCGTATCACTGGCGCACCGATACTGAACGGCAATCGCGTATTTGTTCCGGTGTCGTCGGTGGAAGAGGTCCCAGGAAGAGATCCGAAGTACGAGTGCTGCAAGTTTCAGGGAAGCGTGGCGGCGGTGGATGCTTCAAGCGGCAAACTGATCTGGCAGACGCGAGCCATGTCCGATCCGCCGCGGGCATTCAAGAAAAGCTCGACGGGTACAGACATTTATGGTCCGGCGGGTGCGGCCATCTGGTCCGCTCCCACTGTGGACTTGAAGCGGAAGGCGATCTACGCGGGCACCGGCAACTCTTATACCGATGCTGAGCAACGGACAGCGAATTCGATTGTCGCCTTTGATATGGAGACGGGAAGTCTACGGTGGTCGAATCAGGTGACCCCGAAGGATAACTTCCTGGTGGGGTGCAACAAGCCGGGAGTAGGGAATTGCCCGGAGGACGCGGGACCGGATGTGGATTTTGGGAGTTCGCCCATTCTCCGCACGTTGAAGAACGGCAAGCAGGTGATTTTGGCCGGCCAGAAATCGGGAGTCATTTATGCAATGGATCCCGATCAACGCGGCAAGATTCTGTGGCAGGAGAAGATTGGCGAAGGTAGCCCGCTGGGCGGCATCGAGTGGGGACCGGCGGCGGATGACGATCAGGTGTACGTGGCGATTTCAGATGTCTTTCCCAAGGCAGGCAAGATTCCGGGCGGTATCACGGCTTTGAAGATTGCGACTGGCGAGCGTGTGTGGAGCGTCGCGCCCACCAAGGTGAAGTGTGGATGGGGGACGTGGAATTGCAATCCGGCGCAGTCGGCGGCGGTTACAGTGATTCCGGGAGTGGTCTTTTCGGGCTCAATGGACGGGCACTTACGCGGGTATGCCACAAAGGACGGCGCCGTGGTTTGGGATTTCGATACCGGCGTAGATTTTCCGACGGTGAATGGAGTGAAGGGGAAGGGCGGGTCAATTGATGTGGCCGGTCCGACGATCGCCGGTGGGATGATGTTTGTTCATTCCGGCTATGGGCGATTGATTGGACAGGGCGGGAATGTGTTGTTGGCGTTTACGGTAGACGGGAAGTAGGTTGTTCTAGATGAAGGCGGTGTTGACCGCCTCCTAGACGCGTTTGAGGACGGCGGCGATATCCTTTTCGGTCAGGGCGCCTTCCTTGATCATTTTCCAGTAAGGTTCGGTGATGTCGACGGTGGTGCTGCCGGTGCCGGCGCATGCTCCGCCATCAAGGACAAGATCGACTCTGCCGTCCATCATGCCGAAGACGTCGATGCCGGCGTGACAAGTGGGCTGACCGGATATGTTTGCGCTGGTGGAGATGAGCGGTTGACCGAGCCACTCGAGCAACGCGTTGGCGATTTTAGATTTAGACTGGCGCATAGCCAGGCGTCCGGTATTGCCTGTAACCTTGAGCGGCACTTTGGCGGACGCGGGAACGATGATAGTGAGCGGCCCCGGCCAGAAGTGGCGGGCGAGCAAGTAGAAGCGGCTGTTCACCTCCTTAGCGAGATCTTCCGCCATGAGAATATCGCTCACGAGCAGTGGAAGGGCGCGCTGGGTTTCGCGTCCCTTGGCCACAAACACCTTGCCGACCGCGTGGAGGTTGAGAGGGTCGGCGACGAGGGTATAGAGAGCGTCGGTAGGAATGGCGACGACGCCCCCCCGGCGGATCATGGCGGCAGCGCGCGCGATGGTCTCGGGTTCGGGATGTTCCTGGTCGATTTCGAGGAGATCAGTTGCCAACGGCGGTTTCCTTTTTATCCCGGCCCAAAACTTCAGCGACGTCGATTGCCATACTATAGCGTCCGAAGGGCGCACTCAACTGCACGCCGGCGACCATAGACTGAACCTGAGCGACCATCTCCCGTCCGATGGCGACACCTTCGAGACGGGCGGCCTCGGCGCTCTCGGCGCGGCGCATGCGTTCCATGTAGTGTTCGGGAACTGGGACGCGCAGTTCGTTGACCATGAACTCGGCGTTCCGGTAGCTGGTGAGCGGCCAGATGCCGCAGACTAACGGGATCCTATATGACTCGGTTCGTTTGAGAAATTGTTCGAGCAATTTCAGATCAAAGACGGGTTGGGTGACGACGTATTCGGCGCCGGCTTGAACCTTCCACTCGTAGCGCCGGATTTCCTCGTCCATATTGGGCGCGCCAGGATTCGCACCGACGCCGAGCAGAAGTGAAGTTTGTGAACCCATCGGATTGCCGCCGATATCCAGGCCGCAGTTCAGATTGTTAACGATGTTGGTGAGGCCAATGGCGTCCACGTCGAAGACGGCGGTGGCGTCAGGGTAAGTGCCCATGCGGGGCGGATCGCCGGTGATGCAGATGAGGTTCCGGACGCCGACAGTGTGGGCGCCTAACAGTTCCGACTGAATGCCGAGGATATTGCGATCGCGGCAGGCGAAGTGGAGCACTGCCTCGATGCCGGCCTGGTCCTGGATGAGCTGGCAGGTGACCTGTGCGCTCAGGCGAGCGCTGGCGCGCGGTCCGTCTGGCACGTTGATGACGTCGATGCCGTGTTTGGCGCAGAGGCGGGCGCCTTCGATTTCCTTCGAAGCATCAACCCCGCGAGGCGGCAGGATCTCGACGAAGACGACAAACTTTCCAGATGCCAGTTTTTCGCCGAGCTTGGATTTTTGAGCGACGGGGAGTTTAGCGAGAGCTTTGGGTTTATTGGCGGGCTCCTCGAGCACCACGTCGGAAGCGCGATGGCCAGGTTGCAGCGATCGGGCTTCGGAGTGGATGAGCTTGATGTGCTCGGGCGTGGTGCCGCAGCAGCCGCCAACGATTTTCGCGCCAGCCCAGAGGAATCGCCGCGTGTACTGCGACATGTACTCGGGCGAGCATAGATAGATGTTGCGGCCTTCCACTTTAGTGGGCAAGCCAGCGTTGGGCATGACGCTGATGGGCTTGGTGGAATACAGGACCATCCGCTCGATGGTTTCAAGCGTGGCTTTGGGTCCTACAGAGCAGTTCAGGCCGATGGCGTCTGTAGGGAGATGGTCGAGTTCCCGAGTGAAAGTTTCAGTGGCGGTACCGTCGGGCATACGGCCGTCGTCATCGATCGTCACTTGGGAGACGATCACCATTTCGGGGCCGACGACTTCGCGGACGGCGTGAATGGCTTCGCGGATCTCGGACAAGTCGCTGAAGGTCTCAAGGACGATCAAATCGACGCCGGCGTCGAGGAGCGCTTCAGCCTGTTCGCGGAAAATGGCGCGGGCTTCGGCGAAGGACGTGGGGCCGAGAGGTTCAATTCTGACGCCTAGGGGACCCATCGCGCCGGCGACGTAGGCGGAGTCGCGCGCGGCTTCGCGAGCCAGGCGGACACCTTCGCGATTGATGTCGACGAGTTTTTCGGCGAGTCCGAAGGCGCCGAGGCGCATACGGTTGGCGCCGAAGGTATTGGTTTCGAGGATCTCGGCGCCGACTTTGACGTATTCCTGGTGAATCTCCTTGACCATGGCAGGCGACGAGAGATTCAGTTCATCGAAGCAGCGATTGATGAAGACGCCTTTGGAATAGAGCTCGGTGCCCATTGCTCCGTCGGCAACAAAGACGCGATCGGAAAAGCGTTCTCGGAATTCACTAGCGCGGGACTTGGTAACGGTAACGCTCATGTTTTGATGCGGTGGCATTCACTTCTGACAGCCGGGGCAGAAGTAGGTGGATCGTCCGCCTTGCGGAATGCGGCGAATGATGCGCCCGCAATTGCCGCAACGCTGGCCCTCACGGTCGTAGACCTGAAGGGGGAACGATTCCGCTTCGAAGCGGCCTGGCTGCCTGTATGCAGTACAAGCCGATTGTACCGCACGGTCGAGAACGCCAACAATTGCAGCGTGGAGGCGGCGGATGCGGACGGGCGTCAGCGTGTTGGCTGGACGGGTGGGGTTAATGCGGGCTTCATGGAGCGCTTCAGCGGCGTAGATGTTGCCGATGCCAGCAATGTGGCGCTGGTCGAGTAGAAATTGTTTGATTGGCTGTTTTGATTTCCTGGTGAGAGAGGCGAGTGAGGAGGGGGTGAAGCCAGCTTCAAGAGGCTCGATGCCGATTCCTTTGAGCAGTTTCTCGATGGCTTGCGGCGGGTGTGCGTGGACGCGGCCGAGGGCACGCGGATCCTCGAAAACTAATGCACGGCCGTCCTCGAACTCGAGCCAGGCGCGGGTGGCAGCCGGGCGGAAGCGGGAGTCGGCGACGACGTAGAGATTGCCGGTCATCCGCAGGTGTACGTGGAGGGTGCTGCCGCCAGTGACGTCGATGAAGATATTCTTTCCGCGCCGCCTGACCGCCTCGATGGTGCGTCCCGCGATTTGTTTTGTGATTTGGCGCGGTGACTGGGGTCGTGTTATTGCGGGGCGTGGGAAGTGGACTGCGGTGATGTGAGCGTTTAGCGCATCGGAACGCAGTCGCCGGCAGACGGCTTCGACTTCGGGTAGTTCGGGCACTTTGCTCAGCTTTACTTCAAACGGGCGGAAGGCCCGCTTTACTCGCTACTGGATTGGGATGGTGGCTTGGGTGGTGTAGAAATCCGGGCCAGCGATATCCAGGGCGGCCTTGCCGCTGGTTACGCCGGTGGGGACCACGACGTTGATCTGGTAGAGGCCGACCAGTTGGGGAGCCAGTCCGATGAATGAGGTGGTGGCCTTCACTCCTCCGATGTAGATGTTGATCGCGCTGGTGGCACCACTGAGGGGGTTGCTGGGACCGGGAGTGCCATCCGCAACAGCGGGGCTCACGGCACCGAGTCCGGTAACGAATAACAGGATCGTCTCACCGATTTGCGCGGGCTTGGCGGCACTTACAAGAGTGAAGTCTGCGTGGAGGGCGGCGGCGGACCCGATGCCACCCGGAGGAACGGTGAAGGCGCCTGGCGCCGTGGTATTGACGAAGGTAGTCACGATGTTGGAAGCGGTCTGGTTGTTGACGACTTTGATGCTGGCTATGTTCTCGGTGGTGCCGAAGGGAACGATGGCGGAGATTTGACCTGGGCTGACGACGTAGATGGGCGCAGGACGGTCGTTGACGGTGACCTGAACGCCGCCGAGAGTGAAGGGAAATGTGCCGTCGGCGAGAGTGGATTGGGAGAGATTTGAGCCGTAGAGCGTGATCAATTCGCCGGGAGCGATGCCAGACGTAAACATCGCCGAACTGGCGGCGTTGACTACGCCGGTGGGATCAATGAAAACGCCAGTGGGAGTCAGTGCGGGAGCCTGGACGGCGACATCGATGCCGATGGTGGGAGTGTTATTGCCGACGCCGAGGCGGATGGTTCCGCCGGGTCCGAAGATATAGTGATTCAGGCCGTCGTCGTAGCTGCCATCAGCGTTCAGGGTGTAGGTGGAAGTGTAGGTGAAGTCGAGAGGGTTGTTCTTGAATGGAGAGAGCAATCGCTGGTGGCCGAGGAGGGTGCCGCTGGATGCTTTGAGTGAACCGTAGAACGATTCAAGATCGGCAAAGCCTGCGCCTAGCTGAGAATTGTCCTGATACATTCCGGCGTTGTAATAGAGGCCCGAGAAAACTGGCGCGGCGCCGCCCGTCTTCACGCCGACCATCATGTCCCAACCGAGCGGCGAGCCGCCGAAGACGAAATTTCCGTCGGGGGAGAAGTAGAGATATTCGTCGCCGACGACGAGCGTATTGGCTGTCGTTGCGCCGAAGTGGACGTTGGCACCGCCATTGCTGAAGACGTACTTGATTGCGGGGACACTCTGCGTGAGGGTACCGCCGGCCAAACGGCCGGAGATTCTGAAGGCGGGAATATTGCCGCTGCCGTCGGGGCTCATTTGGAACTGCAGGTCCTGAGTATTCACTGGCGATCCGGTTGGGCTGTCGAACTGCACGAACGAGTACGTGCCGCGGAAGGAGGAGGCGGTGGGCGCAGGAGATGCAAGGGGCGCCGCGATAAACAGGTCGTTGGTATTACTCTCGGTCGCGCTGCCCACGAAGATGCCGTTGGCAACGAGACCGTAGATGGAGTCGGCGCTCGACAGGGGATGACTCATGAAGCCGAAACCGCTGGCTGAGATCGAGTAGGTTCCACTAGTGGTCAGAGTTTGCGGCTGACCCACGTTCGTATCCAGGACGGCTGAATTGGAAATCGTATAGTGGCCGCTGCCGTCGAAGTTGATATTGCCATAGGCCGACAGGGCGCGACCGAGGGTGCCGGTACCCGAGGTGTCGATGAGCCAGATGACTTGGCGGAAGTAATAAGTGCCTTTGAGCAAACCGTTGCCAGAGGTGTCCCAGGTCTGCGCGGGCGCGAGCGCGGCACCGGTGGTGGCCATCAAGAGAGCTGCAAGTGCCAGGTTCGCAATGGTCTTCATTCGGTTCTTAGACGAGTTTTGAGAGATAAGGTGTACAGGAGTTAGAAAATCTGCAAGTCGACGGGGGCACCGGCGCCGCAGCCGAGATGTTTCGCGGCGGTTCCGCCGTTGAGAGCGATTTCAAGATAGCCGGAACTTCCGACGATGGCGAACAGCTCATTCGGGACGCATTCGGCGAACGTGAGGGCGAGGCGGTTGACGCGCTGAAGGCCGACCGAGATTTCGAAGGAACCACGACGGACGGCGTCGAAGTCGGCGACTTGGAAGTTCGTAATCAGGTTGCCAAAGCGGTCGACGTGGAGGACCGTGCCGGTCCAGGAACTGCGGGACTGGCGGACGGGATGGAGCGCGGCTAACTGGAGATAGTCCAGCACAGGCTTGCCGAAGGTTGCGGGCGTTGCGCCCTTAGCCAGATGAGCCGCTGACGGGGCGAAGACATCGCGGCCGTGAAATGTACGGCTGACCTCGGGAAGCCAGTAGCGCTGGTTGGTGATGACGCGGGCTTTGTGCTTCTCGCGCTGAAAAATCATGGAGAGCACGCCATTGTCGGGGGCGATGAAATACTGGCCCGCAGCCTGGACTAAGAGGGGACGGCGTTCGGTACCGACGCCGGGGTCGACGACGATGACGTGGATGGTCTTCTTGGGGAAGTACTTGTAAGCCTGGGCGATGGTGAAGGCGCCCTCAACAATTTCAAACGGCTGGATGTCGTGGCTGATGTCGACGAGCGTGGCGCGCGGGGCAATCCCCAGAATCACGCCTTTCATGGTGCCGACAAAATGGTCGCGTAGCCCGAAGTCCGTAGTAAGCGTGATGATCATCGCGTTAAAATGAAAGGAACTTCCCGTGGCACGTTTCTACTTCGATCACAACGCGACAACCCCCATTTCACCCGAAGTGCTGGAGGTGCTTGTGCCGGCGCTGAGCGGCGTGTACGGGAACGCTTCCAGTATCCACCAGATTGGCCAGGCGGCAAAACAGAGCCTGGAGCTTGCACGGCGGCAAGTGTCGCAACTTCTCGGCTGTAGTTCGAAGGAAATCATTTTTACGGGTTGCGGTACCGAGGCAGACAACCTGGCGATTTTGGGATCGGTTCGCGCGTCCAAGCGGACGGCCAGGCATGTCATCACGACCACGATCGAGCATCCGGGCGTGTTGAAGGCCTGCGCTCGTCTTGAGGACGAGGGCGTCGCTGTGACGCGGCTGGTGGTGGATTCGAGCGGCGTTGTGGATCCAAATGATGTGCGGCGCGCGTTGCGTCCCGAGACGGTGTTGATCTCCGTGATGCACGCGAACAACGAGCTCGGGACCATCCAGCCGATTGCTGAGATTGTCGCGATGGCCCGCGAAGCCGGCGTGTTGTTTCATTCAGACGGAGTACAGGCGGCGGGGAAGGTGGACGTGATTCTGCCGGACCTATATGCAATTTCGGGACACAAGATTCAAGCGCCGAAGGGGATTGGCGCGCTGTATGTGCGGCGCGGCGTGAAGCTCATTCCGCTGACGTTTGGCGGCAGCCACGAGCAGGGGTTAAGGCCAGGAACGGAGAACGTTCCCTCAGCCATTGCGCTTGGCCGGGCGGCGGGGTGGCTGGTAGAGAACGGTGCCGTGGAGCGTGAGAGGACGGGCGCTTTGCGTGATCGCCTGGAGCGTGCAGTGGTGGGCCGACTGGATGGAGTGAAGGTGAATTGCGCAGGTTCGCCGAGGTTGTCCAACACATCGAACATAAGCTTTGAAGCGATCAATGGAGAGCCGCTGCTAATTGCACTGGACCTCCGCGGATTTGCGGTGTCGAGCGGTTCGGCATGTGCGAGCGGTGCGGTGGAGCCGTCGCATGTCCTCACGGCGATAGGACTGTCGCGGGACGAAGCACGCAGTTGCCTGCGGTTCTCGCTGGGACGATCGAACACCGTGGAGCAGGTGGACGCGCTGGTGGAAGCGCTGGTGGAAAGCGTGGGGCAATTGCGTAGAGTCTCGCCGGTGGCCGTCCATGTCTGAGCCGATCATTGCCGTGGCGATGTCGGGTGGCGTGGACAGTTCCGCCGTTGCCGCGATGCTCCACAAACGCGGCGACAACATCGTCGGCCTGACCATGCAGTTGTGGAATCAGAGGCGGCTGCCGGAGCTTGGCGGAGAAAGCGCAACGGGGCGCTGCTGTTCGCTCGACGATGTTTACGACGCGCGGTATGTCGCGCAGCATCTGGGAATCCCGTATTACGTGGTGAATTTTGAGGATCGCTTCGAGCGGGAAGTAGTAAAGCCGTTTGTCGACGATTACCTTGCCGGGCGGACGCCCATCCCGTGCACCCTGTGCAACAACTTCATCAAGTTCGACCAATTTCTCGATATGGCCGCGGGCGTTGGTGCGGATCGCATCGCGACCGGGCATTACTGCCGGATCTCGTTCAACGAAACAAGCGGGCGTTGGGAACTGAGCCGCAGCGTGGATACGAGCAAGGATCAGACCTACTTTTTATTCGGGCTGACGCAGCAGCAGCTATCGCGCACGATGTTTCCGCTGGGCGGAATGTTGAAGCCGGAAGTGAGGGCGATGGCCGAGGCATTGGGACTACCGGTGGCGTCGAAGCCGGACAGTCAGGAGATCTGCTTCGTCCCGAATGGCGATTACGCGGCGTTCATTGACGCGTATTTCCGGGAGCAGGGAATTGAGCCTGACCGTACGCGCGGAGAGCTTGTGGACACCTCCGGGCGTGTCCTTGGCGAACATGCAGGAGTCCACCGGTTCACCGTGGGACAGCGGCGTGGCCTCGGTATTTCGAGCGCTGAACCGCTGTACGTGATCTCGACGGAGCCGTTGACGCAGAGGGTGACTGTGGGGAAGACGGACGAGCTTCTACGAGACCGCCTGCGCACGCGAGACATCAACTGGGTGTCGATTGCGGCGATCACGGAGCCTGTACGCGCGGAGGTAAAGATCCGCAACAAGCACGCCGCTGCGCCGGCTACGATTTACCCTGACGGAGAAGTGGTATTTGATACGCCGCAGCGCGCGGTGACGCCAGGACAGGCGGCCGTGTTTTATCGCGGCGACCTTGTACTCGGCGGCGGTTGGATTGTCTAGATTCATTTACTGGCTCGTCCGGTTGGCGGCGGGACTGATTGAGCGACTTCCTTTCACCATTGCGAGTTCAATGGCGCGGGCTTGTGCGCGACTGCTGGATATCTTTGTGCCGCGACTTCGAGCGAGCGCGTTACGGAACCTCCAGGTGGTGAAAATGGCGGGAGATCACGAGGCGATTGTCGACGGTGTGTTCCGGTCGATCGGTCGAGTGCTGCTGGCGGTGTCGCGGATGCCGCGCATGAATCGTCAAAACGTTGGCGAGTGGATTCAATACGAAGGGCTGGAGCATTTCGAAGAGGCGAAGAGGCGGGGTCGTGGAGTGTTGTTTGCGACCGCACATCTCGGCAATTGGGAACTGAGTGCTTTTGCGCATGGACTGATGACGGAGGCGATGAACGTCGTGGTGCGGCCGCTGGACAACGTTCTTGTCGATGATTTTCTGGAGCGGCGGCGGATGATGTCCGGCAACCGGGTGATCGCGAAGTTGGATGCGGCGCGGTCGATTCTGCGGGCGTTGAAGCGGAATGAAGCGGTTGGCATCCTGATTGATCAGAATTCCGCGGCGGCGGAGGGCGCGTTCATCGACTTTTTTGGCGTGACGGCTTGTGCGGGTACGGCCTTCGTGAAGATTGCGCATCATAGCGGTGCGGCGGTGATTCCCGGATTCGCGTTGTGGATTGAGGAGCGGCAGAAGTACGTGCTGCGGTTCTTTGCACCGGTGGAGATGACGGGGAGCGTCGAGCGGGACACGCAGCGGATCCACAGGGTGATTGAAGGCGTGGTGAGGGAGTATCCGGACCAATGGATGTGGCTTCACCGGCGGTGGAAAACGCGCCCGCCGGGGGACGCGTCTCTTTATTGAGTTTGTCTTCTCACTGGGTGGCGAACCGGCGGAAGAAGCTGCTGTCGTTCCAGCGAGGGCGCTCGTTTGCATTGCCGACGCGCTCGAGCAGGTTGTACAGGATGTGGTTAAACTGAGCGGCGGCGGTTTTGTCCACCGGTTGGCTGAGATCGTCGGAAGGCGCGTGGTAGCGCTTCTGATACCACTGCTTGAAAATCTTCTCCTCGGGCGTGCCCTTGATATAGCCGAACTTGAAGGCGAGGGCGGGGACGCCGCGCCGGATGAAGCTGTATTGATCGCTACGGATAAACAGATTGCGATCGGGCTCCTTATCGTTCTGTAATTCGACCCCGGCGTCACGGCACGCGCCGCGAATCTGATCGCCCAACGTGGATTCGCCCGCGCCCTGTACTTCGAGGTATTTCAGCGGGAACAGCGGCAGGAACATATCCATATTGATGTCGGCGACGATGCTCTCGGGTTTAACGGTGGGGTGATTGGCGAAATAACGCGAGCCTTGCAGTCCTTTCTCCTCGCCGGTTACGGCAACAAAAATGACGGAGCGTTTGATCTTCGCCTTGCCGTCGTGGATCATGCGAGCAATCTCGATCAGGGAGGCGATACCGGACGCGTCGTCCATCGCGCCGTTGTAGATGCGATCTCCAGCGACGGGTTCGCCGATGCCGAGGTGGTCAAGGTGAGCCGACATGACGATGTACTCATGCTTGAGAGCCGGGTCGGAGCCTTCGGCGATGCCGGCGACGTTGAGAGAGTCGACGGTCCAGCGCTTCATGGCGGTGCGAGCGCGCAGGGAATACGGGAGGGCGAACCGGGGCAGCGGTTTGCCAGCGTCGGCGAGCGCGAGAATTTCGGCGAAGGTATGGCCCGATCCAGCGAACAACACATCTGCGCGGGCAGGATTCATCGTCACCGCTACCTGGGAACCACGACTCTCCTGGTCGGCCGGGTCAGCGAGGCTCATGCTGGGGTTGAGGCGCGCGAGTGCCTGACGTTCCCAGGGAATGTCCATCGCCTTCGGGTTGGCGATGATGACGCTGCCGATGACGCCGGTGTTTTGCAACGCTTTGCCGCGTTCGGAGGCGGAGGAGTAGTGGGACTTGAGAGGGCCCGGGATGCTGGGCGGTCCGCCCGAAAGAAGGACTACGATCTTGCCTTTAAGGTCGAGGCCGGCGAGATCGTCGTGATGGGCTTCAGGAATGACGAGTCCGTGACCGACGAAGACGAGCGGAGCCTCAACCGAGGAAGCGGCATCGCCGCGCACGCTGATGTTGCCGTCGAGGCCGAGAGTCAGCTTTTGAACCTCGCCGTTGTGGACGAGAGCGAGGGAGGAGCCCGACTCGTCGATTTGGCGGGCGTTAAAGGTCATGGGCTGCGAATAGCCCTTGGTGCCGCCGGGCTTGAGGCCGGCACGCTCAAACTCGCCAGAGACGTAGTGAGCGGCTTTGCGGTAGCCTTCGCTGCCGGTGTTGCGGCCCTCCATGCCATCGTCGGCGAGAACTTCGATGTGTGACCACCAGCGTTTTCCTTGGGCGACGAAGTCCGGTGATGCGGCGAGCAGGGCTAGGGGGAGCAAGAAGACGGCGCGTCTCATGCGGGCTTCACGGTCCTTGATTCCTTGTATGCCGCCCGGACGCCGCGGATTTGGGCGATGTGCTGCTCGGCGTGGCCGGTGTAAGTGTTGAGGAGATCGAGAAGGGTGAGCCTGCCGCGCTCGGAATGGGTGCCGGCGCGTTGGAAGGCCTCATCGGGGAGGTCCTTCAGCAAGTCGTAGTTTTCACTGCGAAGGCGGCGGAAGCTGTCGATGACGTGGGAGGGCTTGCGCTTGGAGTAGTCGAGGTTTGTGGACCAGGCGTTCTGGTCGTAGCTTTGGAGCGTGGGATTCTCTTCGGCGATGACTTGCCGGTACCGCATGGCGTTGACGAGTTCAGAGTCGGCGAGGTGGTTGATGATCTGGCGGAGGTTCCACTTGTCGGGGGCCGGCTTGAAGTCGACCTCGGCGCCGGCGGCACCGGTCATGGCTTGGGCGAGCAATTCGGCGCCGCGCCGGAATCGTTCGATCAGTTCAGCATGTTCGCTCATTGGTTCCTTAATAGTAATCCGCACAACTCATGTAGTAGCCGCACCGGTCGCAGATGAGTTTGCACCTGAGTTCGGTGAGGCGCTGGCTGCAGCGGGGGCAGAAGAGCATAGGCTCGTCATCGGGCTGCGTTTTTGAGTTTTCGTCGGGCTCGGATGGAGATGCGCCCGGTGTGCCTGTCGACATTTTATGAAATCCATTATCGCCCAGTAAACTGCGATAATGTCCACAAGTCCGAGGGGGACTTGTGCGCTATGATTCGGCGTTTTCTGGCTCTCATGTTGTCCTTAATGGTGGTGGCGTGCGCGCAGCAGCCGCGGAGAGAGTTTGAGCGGCCGGTGCGGCAGGCCTCGCGCGGAACACACGGCGCTGTGGCGGCCGGGAGCGAGTATGCGACCGAAGCAGGCATGCGGATTTACCATGCGGGCGGAAATGCGGTGGATGCGGGCGTCGCATCGATGTTTGCTGCGTCGGTGACGGAGTTTTCGCATTTTGGATTTGGCGGGGAAGCTCCAATCCTGATTCGCACGAAGGCAGGCAAGGTTTATGCGATCGCCGGTGTGGGTACGATGCCGAAGATGGCGACCGCCGAACTGTTTCGTACACGCCCGTTGAAGGCGTTTGAGGTTCAGCAGCGGGAGCCGGGCGGACTGTCGGGAATGGTACCGGTGGCGGGCATCATGTGCGCGCTGGTGCCGGGCATGGTGGATGCGGGATTGCTGGCTTTACGTGAATTCGGCACGAAGTCATTTGCCGAGGTTGCGGCACCGGCGGTTCAGTTGGCCGATGCCGAGCCGATCGACGACATGCGGTCGCGGAGCATTGCGGGAGGGCGGCAGTTCTTCGAGCAATGGCCGGATTCAAAGCGTCACTGGATGCCTGAGGGCCGGACGCCGTTGCCGGGCGAGTTATTCAAGCAGCCGGACCTGGCGCACACGCTCCGTTCGATGATCGACGCCGAGAAGAGAGCTCTTGCCGCGGGCAAGAACCGGGCGCAGGCGATTGACGCGATCCGCGACTTTTTCTACCGGGGCGAGATTGCCAAGAAGATTGACGCGTTTTCGAAGGCGAACGGCGGGTTGCTGCGGTATGAAGACATGGCGGCATTCAAGCTGGAGGTGGAAGAACCGGTGTCGACGACGTACCGCGGCTACACGGTTTACAAGCCGGGCTTCTGGTCGCAGGGCCCGTCGTTGATTGAGACGCTGAACATCCTGGAAGGTTTTGATTTGCGCACGCTCGGCCTGAATTCTGCCGAGTACATTCACCGTCTGGATGAGGCCCTCAAGCTCGCTTACGCCGATCGCGACACCTATTACGGCGATCCGAAGTTCAGCAAGCCGCCGATGCATTTGTTGTCGAAGGAATACGGCGCTGAGCGGAGGAAACTGATCGTCCACAATGCCTCGCTCGACTTTCGTCCTGGTTCCCTGGACGGCAAGGTTGGGAAGCATCCGGCGGAGAGCGAGACGGCGCGTGTGAAGATTGACGACGCGCTGATGGCACGCGATACCACCTGTGTGGACACGATCGACAAGGACGGCATCATGTTCTCGGCGACTCCGTCGGGAGCCTGGCAGCCGTCGGTGATTGCCGGTGACACGGGTATTCCGCTCACGCAGCGGGCCCAGAGCTTTTTGCTGATTCCCGGCCATCCGAATGAACTTGCCGGGGGCAAGCGGCCTCGCGTTACGCTCAGTCCGACGCTGGTGACCAAGGCTGACGGGTCGCCGTATGTGGCGCTATCGACACCGGGAGGGGACAACCAGGATCAGAGTTTGATCCAAGTGCTTTTTGACGCGCTGGAATTTGGTTTGAATGCGCAGGCGTCGGTGGAAGCGCCTCGCTTTCAAACGCGGCACCTGGTGTCGAGCTTCGACAATCACGCCTGGAACAAGGGCGATTTGCTCTTGGACGAGCGTATTCCGCCGGCTGCTTTCAACGAACTGATGGAGCGGGGGCACAAGGTGCAGTCGCGGTCGCGTTGGGCGAGCGGAGCGGCGCCGGTGATGATCCGAGTGTTACCGGACGGGGTGATTGAGGCAGGAGCCGACCCGTACGCCTATCGAATGTCGGCAGCCTGGTAGGGCATCCGGGAAGATAAAGGTAGTATGATTGTCTTGTGCGAGTCAAGACGTCCATCACGCTGCCTAAGGACCTGTTAACCAGCATCGATCGAATCGATCCGAACAGGTCGGCGCTTATTGAGCGAGCGGTTCGTCAGTATCTATGGCAAGCGGAGAAGGCGAAACGCGATGCGCGTGATATTGAGATTATTAACGCCAATGCTGACGCGTTAAACGCGGAGGCCGAGGACTGTCTCGGTTATCAAAATTGGCCCTAAACCGCGGAGATTTATTTCTCGTCCGGAAGCCAAACTCGGAAGATCCCAAACGTCAACGGGCGTTCGTGGTGGTTAGCCGGCAAGCTCTCCTCGGTACTCGGTTCTCCACTGCAATCTGCGCCCCCGTATATTCGCGCCGCGACAGGATTGCGACGCAGGTGGAAATCGGCGTTGACGAAGGATTGAAAAAACCGTCTAGTATTCACTGCGACGATCTGTTTAGTCTCCCCAAAGCCGTTTTGACACGCTACGTTGGCCACCTGGGGCCTGCCAAGATGATTGAACTAAATCGTGCGCTGGCGGCGGCACTGGGGCTGGACGATGAAGCGCCAGGGCTTGAATCCGATAGCTCATTGATACAATAGAAGTTCTGGGAGGATTCATGGCAGCTTTCCCGCGCCGGCGGTCAGTAGCGGTTGATGTCGGGGGTGTTCAGGTGGGCGGTGATCATCCGATCGTGGTGCAGTCGATGACCAACACCGACACGGCTGATGTCACGGCTACGGTAAACCAGGTGATGGCGCTCGCCAATGCGGGTTCCGAACTTGTACGCGTGACGGTAAACACGGAAGAAGCGGCCGCGGCTGTTCCCAAAATCTACGACACGCTCAACATGTTTGGCGTGCGGGTTCCAATTGTCGGCGACTTCCATTACAACGGCCACATCCTGCTGAAGAAGTATCCGGAGTGCGCGCGGCGGCTGGCGAAGTACCGCATCAACCCGGGCAACGTCGATATCGGTCATAAGGACGGCGATAACTTCCGCACGATGATCGAGACGGCGGTGGAGTATAACAAGCCGGTCCGGATTGGCGTGAACTGGGGTTCACTCGATCAGCGCCTGCTGACGCGGATGATGGACGAGAACTCCAAGCTCTCCGAACCGCTCGATGCCAAGACCGTCATGATGAACGCGATCGTCGTAAGTGCTATCGACAACGCACGCGCCGCGGAGAGCTACGGTCTCGAGCGGAGCAGAATTATTCTTAGTGCGAAAGTCAGCGGCGTACAGGACCTGATCTACGTTTACCGGAAACTGGCTGCCGAGAGCGATTACGCGCTGCATCTGGGACTGACCGAGGCGGGGTTGGGCGCCAAGGGAATTGTTGCGACGACGGCGGCGTTATCGGTGTTGTTGCAGGAAGGTATTGGTGACACGATTCGCGCGTCGCTGACCCCGCTGCCCAATGGCGACCGGACCGAGGAAGTGGTGGTGAGCCAGCAGATTCTGCAATCGCTCGAACTGCGAAGCTTCACACCGCAGGTAACGGCGTGTCCCGGGTGCGGGCGTACGACGAGTACGTTCTTCCAGGACATGGCGGACCAGATCCAGACCTATCTGCGACAGCAGATGCCAGTGTGGAAGGAACGGCACACGGGCGTGGAAGAGATGAAGGTGGCGGTGATGGGCTGCATCGTCAACGGTCCTGGAGAGTCGAAGCACGCAAACATCGGCATTTCGCTGCCGGGCACCTTTGAGGAACCGGTGGCGCCGGTGTTTGTCGACGGGCGCAAGACGGTGACGCTGCGGGGCGACCACATCGTCGCCGAGTTCATCACGATTCTCAACGGCTACGTCGAGAAGCGATACGCTTCCGAAGAAGTAACTGCCACTACACTGAAGTAGTGTCCGATAAAAAGCTCACGGCTCACGTCAAAGCTGCGGGTTGAGCGTCGAAATTGAGTCCAAAGGTTTTGGACCAGGTTTTGGCGCGGATCCCGCGTGTGACGAATGTGAACGTCCTGGTTGGCTATGAGACCGCCGACGACGCCGGAGTGTATCGACTGACGGACGATTGCGCGCTGGTGCAAACGGTGGATTTCTTCACGCCGATTGTCGATGATCCTTTCACTTTTGGCGCGATCACCGCCGTCAATTCGTTGTCGGACGTTTACGCGATGGGCGGGCGGCCGATCTCGGCGCTAACCATCCTGGCGTATCCGCAGAAGGGCGATCTCGACGATCTGGCAGAGATTCTGCAGGGCGGCGCGGAGAAGATGCGCGAGGCGGATTGCGCGATTCTGGGCGGACACAGCGTTAACGACGATGAAATAAAGTTCGGGTACGCCGTTACGGGCACCATTCATCCCCAGCGCGTAAAGACTAACGCGGGGGCACAGGTGGGAGATGCTCTGGTGTTCACCAAGAGGATCGGCACCGGGGTGATCTCGACAGCTTTGAAGAAGGGTATTGTCGCGCCGGAACATATGCAAGCCGCAATCGATTCGATGCTCACTTTGAACCGGCGGGCCTGCGAGGCGATGCTGGCTTTCGACGTTCACGCGTGCACAGATATAACGGGATTCGGGTTGATTGGCCACGCGCGCGAGATGGCGCTGGGGTCGAAGGTGACGCTGGAGATTGATTCGCATTCCGTACGGTTCCTGCCGGGAGCGATTGAGTATGCGCACGCAGGGGCGATGCCGGCCGGCCTGCACAACAACCGCGATTTTGCGTCGTGCGAGGTGGAGGGAGAGTCGGCGGTGATGGATTTGCTGTATGATCCTCAGACTTCGGGGGGATTGTTGATCAGTCTGCCTGAGGCTGACGCGGCGGCGCTCGAGAAGGCGTACGACGGCGCGTATCGAATCGGCCGTGTAGTGGCGCGGGGTGAAAAGGCGATCCGAATTCAATGAGAGACAATCCGATCATCGTTGCATTGGATGTGGAAAGCGCGGAGCAGGCTCGTGCTTTGGTTTCGCGAGCGGGCGGGGCGGTGGACTTCTACAAGGTAGGCATGGAGTTGTACGCGGCCGCCGGGATGGGTTTTGTGCGGGAATTGATTGACTCGGGAAAGAAGGTTTTCCTCGACCTTAAGTTCTACGACATTGGCGAGACCGTGAAGCGCGCAGTGGCGCAGGTGGCGCAGTCGGGTGTGTCGATGCTGACCGTGCACGCGCAGAGTGCGGTAATGCGCGCGGCGGTGGAGGGTCGAGGCGATTCCGGCTTGAAAATTTTGGGCGTCACCGTGCTGACGAGTTTCGATCAGGAGGATCTCGACCGGGACGGTTACCGGTCGATGGCGGTTCCTGAACTTGTGGCATTGCGGGCGGCAAACGCGGTGGCGAGCGGGGTGGACGGGTTGGTCTGCAGTCCGCTCGAAGTGCTGAATGTGCGGCAAATCGTGGGTCCAGAGAAAGTCCTGGTAGTGCCAGGCGTGAGGTCGGCGGGGTCCGTTACTGGCGATCAGAAGCGCGTGGCGACGCCCTCGGAAGCATTGCGGAATGGTGCTAACTACCTGGTAATGGGGCGGCAGATCGTCCGGGCGGCCGATCCAGTAAAAGCGATTGGCGACGTGATGCAAGAGATCGCAGCTTTTTTATAATTTGACCCCATCGATTTTTTCGATTGACCACCACTTACCAGTTCTGGTAAACCTATTAGACATTAGGTTTTGACTTATTGGGGGAGGGTAGTCGACGTGAAAACACTAGCTGGGCTAGCTGTATGTGTATTCCTTTCCATGGCTGCATTCGGTCAGGATGCAACCGGCCGAGTAAATGGCTCCGTGCTGGATCCGTCCGGCGGCGTGGTCGTTGGCGCGAAGATCACGGTCACCAACGTGGACACGAAGCAAGTCCGCGAGGCGACGACCGAATCTGATGGCAGCTTTCAGATTCTGAATATTCCGATCGGAACCTATACGGTGGAGGCGGGAGCCCCGGGCTTTCGCAAGTCCATTACCAAGCCATCTGAGCTGCACATCAACGAGTCTCTACGCTTCGACGTAAAGCTTGAGGTGGGTTCCACCACTGACGCCATACAAGTGGAGGCGGATGCATCAGGTGTTGAGACTGTGGTGGCACAGCTCGGCAGTTCAGTAACATCTCAAACGATCGTCAACGCGCCGCTCAACGGCCGCAATGTCCTCGATCTCGCTTTGCTGCAACCAGGCGTGATTCCCTCTGCCGCGGGCGGAGCGGGATCGTTCAGCATCGCCGGTGGACGGCAGGACTCGGTGAACTACCTTCTGGATGGCGGCGTGAACAGCAACCTGCTGAACAACGGCGTAGTCTACAACCCGAATCCTGACGCGGTGCAGGAGTTCCGCATTTTGACCAGCAACTACAGCGCTGAGTACGGGCGCAATGCAGGCGGCATTGTTTCAATCGTGACCAAGTCAGGCTCGAACCAGTTTCATGGCTCGGCTTACGACTACCTGCGCAACGATGCGCTGAACGCGAATTCATTTTTCAACAACGCGTTCGGACTGCCTCGCGATGTCCTGAAGCGCAATCAATACGGCGGCTCGTTAGGTGGTCCGATATGGATCCCGAAAGTTTTCAAGGGAACCGACAAGCTGTTCTTCTTTGTGGCATATCAAGGGCAACGTCAGTCGCAGTTGCAGACCACATCGAAGACCACGGTTTACACGCCGTCTGAACTGGCGGGCGATTTCTCGAAGTCGAAGAGCGGTGCGCCGGATCCTGGAGTCGTCGCGTTCCTGGCAGCGAATCCGTTCTTCCAGCCGAATCCCACGCTGGCCGCGCAGGGCATTATTGATCCGACGAAGATCAATTCGGTGGCTGGGAACTACATTAAGGCCGGCCTGATTCCGACGTCTGCTTCTGGGTCGTTGATTTCGCAGGGCAGCGCGGCGGACAACCGAGACGAAGTGACGGCGAAGACTGATTACAACATCACGTCTAACGATCGCATCGCGGTGACGCTCGGCTACCAGACGGCGTCGACCATCACGCCGTTCTCGTTTGCCAATGTTCCGGGGTATCCAATCTCCGGCGGCGCTCATCGTTATTTCGGTACGGTGAACTACACCAAACTGATCGGTGCGAGCATGATCAACGAATTTCGTTTCACGGCGCAGCGCAACAACGGGTTGCAGTCGTCTCCGTCGGCAACCCTGCCAGTAGCCTCGCAGTTGGGAGTAGGCGTGACGCCGGACAACCCAACTGGGCCGCCGAATCTCTCTTTCAATAGCGGGCTGTCCGTCGGCTTCAGCGTTCAGGGACCTACGACACTGATTGACAACACCTACACATGGAGTGACACGTTCAGCTTGGTGAAGGGCAAGCATGGACTGAAGGCGGGCTTCAACTACACGCCCTATCAGAACAACACGATTTACGATTTCTATGTGAACGGCAACTACTTCTTCAGCGGCAGCGCCGGCAACGGCGGTATTGGGTCGGGCAACGACCGCGCTGACTTCCTGCTCGGACTGCCGGATGAGTATCTGCAGTTCGGCGCCGCGCCGAGCAACATCCGTTCGCACAACGTCGCGTTCTTCTTCCAGGATGAGTGGAAAGTTCGCCGCAACCTCACGCTGACGCTGGGAGTGCGCTACGAGTACAGTTCGCCAAAGATCGATTTGCAGGGACGATCCTTCTCCCTGGCGCTCGGTCAACAGTCGAGCGTGTTTACGAATGCGCCGCTCGGTTTGCTGTTCCCCGGTGACAAGAATGCTCCTGTCGGTTCGAATTACCCGGATCGCAACGACTGGGCTCCGCGGTTCGGTTTTGCCTGGGATCCGAAGGGGGACGGTAAGACCAGCCTACGCGGCGGTTTCGGGGTTTTCAACGACATTCTGAAGGCGGAAGACAACCTTCAGTACAACGGTCAAGCTCCATTCTTCGGATTCGCGGATCTTTTCTTTGATCCCCTTTCGAAGAATCCGAGCACACAAACCAATTACTATTCGGCTCCCTTCACCGCTGTAGGTCAGGCGAATACGTTCCCGTCGCGTCCGCCAGCCAAGAATATTGATTTTGATGCATCGGGTTTCCTACCCTTCGGCGGTGGTGGCGTTTACTTCGTGGATCCGAAGCTGCGTACGCCGTATATTTACCAGTACAACGTGAGCCTGCAGCGTGAACTGTTCTCGAACGTTGTGGCCGAGACGTCGTACGTCGGCAGCAGTTCTCACAAATTGACGGGTCTGGTGGATGCGAATCCTTTCATTCTGGGCACCACAAGCCGGCTGTTCAACAAGACTGCGGGTGCAACATCTTTCAGTTACATGGACGAATTCGCAAATGTTGGATGGTCTCACTACAACGGTTTGCAGGCGAGCGTGCAGACCAAACGGCCCCTGACCAGCATGGCAGGCAGCTTCTACGGTCAGCTATCCTGGACGTACGGACGATCGATCGACAATGAGTCTGGCTTCCGTACCGGCAGCAGTCGTGTCCCCTATTACAACCGCAACCAGTTCAAGGGTGTTTCGGACTTCGATATCACGCACTATGTGGCGTTCAACGGCTCCTGGGATATCGGCTTCGACCGAGCCTGGGCCAGCGGTCCGAAGAAGCTGACAAAGGGCTGGACGCTGTATCCGATCATCACCTATCGCACCGGCTTGCCGTTGAACGTTCGAGCTGGAATCAGCCGGTCGCGCACGCGGACGGGGCCGTCGGGCGCGGGCGATCCCAACCTGGTGGAAGCCAACCTGGTTGCTCCCGTCACCTACTTCGATCCGCACAACGCGCAAGCGCTCAACAACACGAACGGGAACTTCTATTTCAATCCGGCGGCCTTCTCCACGGCGGGTCTTTCGGCGATTGATGGTGTGAACAACGTTGCTGCCCGTACCTACGGCAGCCTTGGTCGGAACGCGTTCCGCGGACCCTCGCGGTTCAATACGAACCTCGCGGTGGGCAAGCGGACGGCGCTGATTGGTGAAAACAGGCTGACGATGGAGTTCAGCGCCGATTTCTTCAATCTGTTCAACAACGCCCAGTTCGGGAATCCGACCACTTCGATTACGTCGGGTACCTTTGGTCAGATTTCGACCACAGCTGATCCCCGGATCATCCAGATGTCGCTGCGGTTCATGTTCTAAGCGACGCTGTAGTTTCGATTCACTGGGCCGGACCCTTCGGGGCTCCGGCCCTTTTGATTTGTCTGCCAAGCTCTTACTCTGGCTGGTGGTGACTGCGGGAGTGGACCGCGGTAGCGGGCAGAGAGCTGGTATTCAGAACTGCCAGTGCTGAGTTTGGATCTCCGTACTTTTCTGCTTGACGGCGCCAATCCGGCCGCTCTCCTGACCGAGTTACTGCGGCAAGCCGATGGGTCAATCAAAGGCCACTGCAGTGATGCCGTGGAATAACGCCAGGCACCGGCACGGCTAGCACGCCTTGACGCCGCGTAATATGATGAACCGTCCTGGATGAAAAGGCTCAAACTGCGGCCATGGGGGGCAAGATTTGAGGATGACGAAGGGACGGGTCTCCCGAAAACCCGGATATAGGATTTTGGCCACCAACCTCTTGGTGATCGCGCTCGGATTGGACATCTGGACCAGTCCTGCGGCCCCTCGCAGCGACGACTTGGTGGAGGTCCCCTTCAGTTTCAATCACAATGAAATTCTCATCCAAGTGAGGATTGGCCGCCATGAACCTGTCACGATGATGCTGGACACGGACACGGATCCTTCATCGATCAATTTGGCCTTTGCACAATCCAGCGGTTTTAAATTACGCGAAATTCACGGACAAGCAACAGGCGGCGGCTCGGAGCGCCGGAAGGTCTACCTGACCAAACTCGAAGGAGTGGAAATCGGCTCACTCCCAACTCGAGATCTTCAAGCTGTGGCGATCGACCTGAGCAAGATCCAGCAGCGCCTGGGTATGCAGGTGGAGGGTGTGCTCGGCAATAATCTCCTAACCGGACGTGTTCTTCAGATCGACTATCCGGCGAGGGTACTGCGATTCTACCGGTCGTCATCCGTGTTGCCAATCGCAAAGCACGAGCAGGCG
Organism: Bryobacterales bacterium; assembly: GCA_038212445.1. Taxonomy (GTDB): domain Bacteria; phylum Acidobacteriota; class Terriglobia; order Bryobacterales; family Bryobacteraceae; genus TMP-7. The sequence goes on along the minus strand of JBBQUM010000008.1, from coordinate 51,639 downwards.
GTTTTCCCGTTCCGATTGGGCGAAGATGGGGACATTGTCATGGAAGGGGCTGTGATCAACCCTCAAACCGTAAAGGCCACTCTTGACACAGGATCGGACGGGACGTTCGCGCTCACTCGCTCGGCGGTTGAGGCCCTTGGCCTGACGGAAGCAGCCAGCCATGGCCAACCCGAGACCTCGGATGGATACAAGGGCACTATACGAAACACGCGGGGGAAAGTTGACCGCATCGCGGTTGGCACGATTGAAGTAGCCTCGCCGGAAGTCGTTTTTTGGGGCCGGCCGTGACCGGAGGCCCTGGGAACTTGGCATCGGCAATGGTTTTCTGAAGGACTACATCCTTACACTCGACTATTCAAGAAAGCGGATAGCGCTTCAAAAGCCCTAACCCGCAGTCTCAGTCAGACACGGACAGCTGCCACGCACGTCCGAAAAGACACGTAACTGCGCTTCGATGGGTTGAGGTGAAGCGGTAGCCGAGGCGGCAGAGATTTTGTGGAGAAAAAAAGAGGGACCGGCACACCTACCAGCCCCTCTGTGTCAATGACAAGGAGTTAGGAGACAAGGAGACAACTACTGGATCGGAATGATATTTGCCACGGGTTGGGTCTTAAATTCGTATTGCTGGATTTCCATCGCGGCGCGGCCGTCGTCGAAGCGGACTACCCGGCCTCGAGCAACCAGCCTCAGCGCACAGCGATTGTTCAGTTGCGCGGGCCAGCTAATGGAGACTTCAACGCGCCGGCCTGGCAGGAGCAGTTGGTCGGTGGTGAAGAGCACCCCGTTACTACTCATGTTGACAGTCTTGCCGACGCCAAACTCTTCATTGCTTTTCTTGCTGAGGACCTTATACCTCAGCTCACGTTCTATGGGAAAACGGTCACTGGATCTCCGGTCGGCGGCGCTGTTTTCAGTATTCACGGGTTCACCTCAATCTAGTTGGGACAGGAGCGATTCGGATGCCGCTGCCGTCTGTATTAGAGTGCCTTCCGGGGCAATTTGCCGCAATAGGGTACTCGGACCATTTCTGCATAGTACAAGGTAGCCCTCGGGATCCATCCGACGGCTCATCTGAGCTATGATGCCAGCATGCTAAAAAGCCTGGGTCTGCTTGTGACTATGGTCCTATGCGCGGCACTAGTGACCGGGGGTGCGGCGGAGAAGAAAGTCATTCGCCCACAAGGCGTTACGCCCGGCGGACCGTTCAGTCCGGGCATTTTAGTGGATGGTACTCTGTACGTCGCCGGTCAGACCGGACGCGACCCGAAAGGGAACTATGCGACCGAGTTTGAAGCCGAAGTGAAGCAGACTTTGGAGAATGTCGGGGCGGTGCTGAAGGAAGCCGGGATGACATTCGACGATGCCGTGAGCGTCCAGGTATACCTCACGGACATGGAGCTATTCCCGAAGATGAACGGGGTATACACTACTTATTTCAAGGATCCGCGGCCGGCGCGGACTACGGTTGGCGTCGCGAAACTGGTGGGTGCGGCGCGGATCGAGATCACGGTCACGGCAAAGAAATAAATTGATGCGTCTACTAATCTGTTCTCTTTTCATCACGTCCCTATTTGGGGCAGAGCCGTTGCGGCTGGGAATTGTGGGTTTGGAGCACGGGCATGTGACCGGCTTCTTGCGTCGCGGCCTGAATCGACCGGACGTCAAGGTGGTGGGAATCGCCGAGCCCAACGCCGAGATCGCCGCCCGCTACGTCAAGAATTACAAGCTTGACCCGGCCATCATCTTCACCTCTCTAGAGGAGATGCTCGAGCGGGCTCACCCCCAAGCTGTGGCGACGATGACGTCCACCTACGACCACAAGCGCGTCGTGGAGATCTGCGCCGCGCGCGGGGTCCACGTGATGATGGAAAAGCCGCTGGCGGTGAGCGTGGAGCACGCAAAAGCCATTGTCGCGGCCGCCAAGAAGGGCAACATTCAGGTTCTGGTGAACTACGAGACCACCTGGTATCCCAACAATCAGATTCTCTGGAAAGAAATCAAGGAGCTGCACTCGTTGGGCGAGATCCGGAAAGCCGTGATTCGGGACGGTCACGAAGGGCCGAAGGAGATCAACGTGCAGCCGGAGTTTTTCGCCTGGCTGACTGATCCGGTCAGGAACGGGGCAGGCGCGCTGTTCGATTTCGGCTGCTATGGCGCGAACATCATGACCTGGTTGATGGACAACCAGCGTCCGCTGACCGTGACGGCCGTAACGCAGCGTCTGAAGCCGGACATTTACAAGAATGTCGACGACGATGCGACGATCATCATCACCTATCCGCACGGCCAGGCGGTGATCCAGGCGTCCTGGAATTGGCCCTACAGCCGGAAGGATCTCGATATCTACGGGCAGACCGGTTACATCCAGACCATCGCCGGGCAAGGCGCACGGGTTCGTATCGGGAAGGCGGCCGAAGAGACTCGGACCGCGCCCGCCCTGGCGGCGCCTTACGACGAACCGCTCTCCTACCTGTCGGCTGTGGTGCGCGGCGAGATCAAGCCTGAAGGCCAGACGTCGCTTGAGAACAATGTGATCGTCACCGAGATTCTGGCCGCAGCACGCGAATCGGCAGCAACAGGCAAGACCATCACTCTGAAGTAGGCTCGGTGGCGGGTTCGCGAAGCTTGCGAATTTCGGCCAGGCGTTCGGCGATACGCTTCTCCAGTCCCCGATCAGTGGGCTCGTAGAATCGCGTACCGACCAATGAGTCGGGCAGGCACTGCATGCCGGTGACGGCGCCTTCAAATTCGTGCGCGTGCTGATAGCCTTTGCCGTAGCCCCACTCCTTCATGTGACGCGTGGGGGCGTTGCGCAGATGGAACGGCACAGCGTCGGCGGGGCGCGACTGGACAGTGGCGCGGGCCTGGTTCAGAGCCTCATAAGCCGCGTTCGACTTAGCGGCGATGGCGAGGTAGATGGTGATTTGGGCAAGCGCCTGATCGCCTTCGGGGACGCCGAGGAAATGCATGGCCTGCTGGGCCGCCATGGCCTGTTCGAGCGCGCGCGGGTCGGCGAGTCCGATGTCCTCGACGGCCATGCGTACGAGGCGACGGGCAAGATACATGCGGTCTTCGCCGGCTTCGAGCATGCGGGCGAGCCAGTACAGCGCGGCGTCGACATCGCTCGAGCGCACGGATTTATGTAGGGCTGAGACGAGGTTGTAGTGCTCTTCGCCGGACTTGTCGTAGAGCAGGACCTTGCGCTGCAGCGCGTCCTCGACAGCCTGGGTTGGGATTTCGCCCTCCTGCGCGGAGGCGGCGGCGAGTTCGAGCAGGTTGTAGGCGAGGCGTGCGTCGCCGTTGGCGTAGATGGCGATTTGCTCGAGCAGGTCGTCAGTCGCAGTGAGGTGGAGAGAGCCGAGACCACGCTCCTGATCGATCAAAGCGCGGCGCAGAAGGCTGACTACTTCCGGGACGCTGAGCGAGCGAAGAGCGTAGACCTTCGTCCTCGAGAGCAGCGCAGAGACGACCTCGAAGGATGGATTCTCGGTGGTGGCGCCGATGAGGATGATGTCGCCCTTCTCCACGTACGGCAGAAAGGCGTCCTGCTGGGCTTTGTTGAAGCGATGAATTTCGTCGACGAAGATCACGGTGCGGCGACCCATGCGCCGGCTCTTCTCTGCGTCGGCCATCACCGCCTTGATTTCCTTAATCCCGCTGAGAACGGCGCTGAACGGGATGAAATCAGCGCGGGTGAGTCCGGCGACGATTCGGGCGAGCGTCGTCTTGCCTACACCGGGCGGACCCCAGAGGATGAGGGAGCCCAGTTGATCGCGGTCAATCTGGGCACGAAGCGGTTTGCCTGGGCCGAGGATATGTTCCTGTCCGGCGAACTCATCGAGCGTCCGAGGGCGCATGCGCTCAGCGAGGGGACGTCCCGGTCCGGCGGCGTCGGGGGGCGTCGTGTCAAAGAGGCTCAAGGCTTACGCATCCTCTGGCAACGCGCTTCATATAACAGGATACCGGCAGCGACGGCGGCATTGAGGCTTTCAACACCGGTGGTGGGGATGCGCAGCGGAATGGACCGCTGAGCGAGTTCGGCGCGGACGCCGCCGCCTTCGCTGCCGATCACGAACGCGCACCGCTGGGTGAGGTCGACGTCGGTGACGGGCGCGCCTGTCGACGGGACGGCGGCAAACAGGTTGACGTGTTTCTGTTCGAGGGCTGTATGAAGCATGGAGTCCTCAAGTCCGGTGATGAAGGGAAGGCGAAAGACGGAGCCGGCCGAGGCGCGCATGGCTTTGGAGTTGAAGGGGCTGACGGTGCCTTTGAGGAAGACCGCGCCGCTCGCGCCAAACGCTTCAGCGGCGCGAAGGATGGCGCCCGCATTGCCGGGCTCCTGTACGCCGTCGAGCACTGCTACCAACGCGTGTCCGCGAAGCACATGTTCGAGCGTCCAAGTGGGCGGGCGGACCAAGGCAATCACGCCTTGCGGGGAGTCGGTAGAGGAAACCTGGGCGAAGAGAGCGTCGGGCAGCGTGAAGATGCGGAGGCGGCTCAGGCCTTTTACGTGCGCCACGATCGTCGACTTGACGCTTTCCGCAGCCAGTACCGCTTCCACTGCGCAATCGCTGCGGAGCGCTTCCTCGAGCAAGTGGAAGCTTTCGGCCACCGCCAGACCCTCAGCGGTTAGTGAGCCTTTCGCGATTGCCCGCCTTATCTCCTTCAGCAGCGGGTTCTTAGGGCTCGTGATCGGTTCCGGTCTCATGGTATCCGCTGTTAAAGTAAAGCTGGAAGGCACAGAATACCGCACATGAGGAGATGGGTGGGAGGACTCATCGCGATTGCGATGATACTCGCCTCCTGGTGGCTAGTGACGACTGCCCGGGAGATTCAACGACAGTCGACCGTGGACGAAGCGCGTCCGGCCGACATTATTGTTGTTCTCGGTGCGGCCGAGTATCGCGGCCGTCCGTCGCCCGTGCTTGAGGCACGTCTGAACCATGCCCTCTTCCTCTACCTGCAAAAGCTCGCGCCCCTGATTGTCACCACCGGCGGCGCTGGCGGCGATCCGGTGTGGACCGAGGGCGATGTGGGGCGAACCTACCTCAGCCGGCATGGCGTCCCGTCGGAGGCGATTCTGGTGGAGCCGTTTGGCGAGAGCACGGCCTATAGCGTGGCCGCAGTGGGCGAAATCATGAAGCTGAGAGAGCTTCAGAGCTGCATTGTGGTGAGCGATGGTTATCATATCTACCGCATCAAGAAGATGCTGGAAGCGCGTGGGATGCACGTTTTCGGGTCACCCCGGCCGTCCATGGTGCAGCCGGGTTGGCGTGGTAACTGGACCTACATGAAGCAGTCGCTGGGCTATTCTTTGTGGCGGGTTGGCATCAACATCTGACTTGTTACACTAACTGGAAGCCTGCCATGACAAAGCAATACTCTGGGTTCCTATTTGCCGCGGCCTTTGCGGCGTTTTTGCTTTCCAGCGCCAACGCGCAGCCACGCGGAGCGGCCGATGCTCAGACTGTGGAACGGCGCAACGAGAGCGAGAAAAAGCTCGAGGAAATCGCCGTCGTCGAACGCAAGATCATGGTTCCGATGCGCGACGGCAAGCACATGGCCGCCGACGTTTACCGGCCAAAGGACTCGTCCAAAAAGTATCCGACCATCTTTGTACGGACGCCGTACAACTTCAATTTCTGGGACGTGAGGCTGGGCGCGCCGCGCGATATGGCTTCGATTCTGGACGCGGTGAAGCGGGGCTACGCGTGGGTGGATATGAACGAGCGTGGCCACTTCTTCAGCGAGGGCAAGTACGACATTCTTGGTGCGCCGCTCACTGACGGTGACGATGCGTTTGCGTGGATCAGCTCGCGTCCGTGGTCGAACGGGAAGGTCGGGACGATCGGGTGCTCGTCAACGGCTGAATGGCAAATGGCGGTGGCGGCGCGCGACAATCCTGGATTCACGACGATGATCCCGCAGGGGTTCGGCGCAGGCGTGGGACGAGTAGGACCGTGGTATGAGCAGGGAAACTGGTATCGCGGTGGAGCAGTCCAGATGCTGTTCATCGCGTGGCTGTACGGCGAGCAGAACCAGGTGCGTCCGCAGTTTTCTCCTGACACCACGCGAGAAGATCTGGTCCGGGTGTCGAAGTCGTTCGACTTGGCGCAGCAGTTGCCTCCGGTTGACTGGGCAAAGGCGTTGTGGCATCTGCCGGAGATGGACATCATGAAGGCGGTGGACGGTCCGCGGGGTATCTTCGCGGATCCTACGGATGTTGATACAGGCGGCGCGATGATCCGGCGTACGCCCAACGATCCGGCCTGGTATAAGGGCGGGCTGTGGCACGACGATAAGCCGATTCAGATTCCCGGCTTCTGGTTCATGTCCTGGTACGACGTTTCCATCGGTCCGAATCTGGCGGCGTACAACCAGGTGCGGAAGACTGCCCGGCCCGAGATCGCCAACCAGCAGTATGCAATCATCGCGCCGACGCTGCACTGTTCCTACAAGAGGGCTACCGAGAATACGATCGTCGGCGAGCGCAGCATGGGGGACGCGCGGTTGGATTACGATGCACTGACCTACGCGTGGTTCGACCATTTTCTGAAGGGTGAGGACAACAAAGCGCTCGAGAAGATGCCGAAGGTGAAGTACTTCACGATGGGGATGAACAAGTGGCAGTCGGCGGATACTTGGCCTCCGGCGGGTGCTGCGCCGGTGAAGATGTACCTGGGAAGTGGCGGCAAGGCAAACAGCCTGTATGGCGACGGAGTGCTCGGGAGCGCGGCACCGGTGGCTGGTAGCGCTGACAGCTTTGTCTACGATCCGATGAATCCTGTACCGTCGTATGGAGGGAACGTTTGCTGCACCGGTAATGCGGTGACGGGCGGGTCGTTCGATCAGCGAAAGATGGAAGCGCGGGCGGACATCCTGGTGTACTCAAGTGAACCGCTCAAGGAAGGCGCCGAAGTCAGCGGTCCCATCGAGGTGACGCTGTATGTATCCTCCGACGCAAAGGACACCGACTTTACCGCTAAGCTCGTAGACGTCGACGCCGAGGGGGCTGCCTTTAACCTGGACGAGACGATCCTACGTGTCCGCTACCGCGACGGCTACGACAAGCCGATGGCGTTCATGGAGCGCGGGAAGGTCTACAAGGTGGTGCTCCCCGAGATGACCACGAGCAACTACTTTGCGGCGGGACATCGCATCCGGATTGAGATCTCGAGCAGCAATTTCCCGCGTTTCGACCGAAATCTGAACACCGGCGGAAACAACTACGACGAGGCAAAGGGTGTAGTGGCTCATAACACCATCCACCACTCGGCTCAGTATCCGTCACAAGTCAAGCTCTCTGTGGTGAAACGGTAGAACGGGAACTTAGGGCGCGCCGGCTTCGTTATCACCCTTTGTAGGGCCAACCGAACTGGTCCTGTGTTCGTCCAACCCAAGGTGACTAACGTGCTTTCGGATCTACGTTACGCTCTCAGAAGCTTCCGCCGCGCGCCGATGCTGGCCGTAGTGGCGCTCCTCTCCATGATGCTCGGCATCGGAGCCAACACAGCCATCTTCAGTCTGCTCAACCAAGTGCTTTTGCGCTCCATGGCGGTGCATGAGCCGGACCGGTTGGTGGTGTTGAAGTCTAACGGGCAGAACTATGGCCGCGTGTGGGACGACGGGACCCACACCAGTTTCTCGTACCCGATGCTCGGCGATGTGGCCAAGCTCGATCGCGTTTTCAGCACCGTGATCGGCCGCTTTCAGGTGAACGCAAGCCTGGCGTATAAAGGGCGCACGGAACGAGCGCTGGCTGAGATGGTGTCCGGTGAGTATTTCAGCGGCTTCGGCGTGAACGCCATGCTCGGCAGAACTCTGACGGCGGAGGACAACCGCACACCTGGCGCGAGCCCCGTGATCGTCCTCAGCTACGACACCTACCGCAGCCGTTTTGGGGCCGATCCGAGTGTTCTCGGCCAGACGCTCCTCGTCAACGGACATCCGATGACCGTTGTGGGAGTGGCTCAGCCCGGTTTTCGAGGGTTCCAGACTGGCTCGCTGGTGGATTTCTTTGTCCCCTTCATGATGGCGAACCAGGTAGCGCCAGACTGGCAGGAGTTTACCGATCGCCTGTCGAGCTGGCTGCAGATTGTCGCCAGGCTTCAACCAGGAGTTAGCCGTGAACAGGCGCAGGCGGCGGTGAACACACTATACAAGTCGATACTCGCCGAGAATTTGAAGCTGAGTGCGATTCGGGGCGAACGGGCCAAGCAGGAGTATCTACAGAAAACGGTGACGCTGCTGGACGGGTCAAAGGGGCACTCGCCTTTGCGGGAGCAATTTACTACTCCGCTGCTGGCGTTAATGGCGATGGTGGGACTGGTGCTGCTCATTGCTTGTGCGAATGTCGCCAATCTGCTGCTCTCGCGCGCCGCAGGACGCCAAAAGGAAATCGCGATCCGCCTGTCGGTGGGAGCTACACGCCGCCGCCTCATGTCGCAACTTCTCACAGAAAGTCTGACGCTCTCGATTACCGGCGGCAGTCTGGGGTTGGGACTGGCGGTCTGGACCAGCCGCGGCATGCTCGGCCTGCTTCCCATGAATGACCTGACGAGCGGCTTCACCGGCTCGATCGACTGGCGAGTGCTTGGCTTTAGCGCGGCACTCTCGATTTTCACCGGTCTGCTTTTTGGCCTGATCCCTGCGTTTCAGTCAACGCGGCCTGATCTGTCGACGACGCTGAAGGATCAGGCGTCGAACACGACGGGTGGAGCCGACAGTGTGATTCTGCGAAAGGCCCTGGTAGTGGCGCAAGTCGCGCTTTCGCTCGTTCTGATCATTGGCGCGGCGCTGTTTGCGAAGAGCCTTTACAACCTGCGATCCGTTCACACCGGGTTTCGGACCGATCATGTGATGACGTTCACCATCGACCCGTCACTGAGCACCTATTCCGAACCGCAAGTGCTGCAGACCTACGAGCGGATTCACCGCCAGTTGATTGCGCTGCCCGGCGCCCGCTCGGTATCCATGGCGGCCATGCCTCTGCTGGCGGGAAGCTACATGGGAATGGGGTTGAAGGTTCCAGGCTACACGGAAAAGGAAGGTGACGACAACAGCACGCTAGTCAATGTTGTGGGGCACTCCTTCCTGACGACGGTGGGGACGCCCGTGATTGCCGGCAGGGACTTCTCCGAGAAAGACGGAGCCGGTGCACAGCATGTGTCGATTGTGAACCAGACGCTGGCGCGCAAGTATTTCGGGATGGAGAATCCCATTGGCCGGCACGTCGTCTTACAGCACCGAAAGAAGGACTACGATACCGAGATCGTCGGACTGATCGACGATTTCAAACACGGCGATCTCCGGGACAAACCCCAGCCGTTTGTCCTGATGCCATATCAACAGTGGGTGCGAACAAGTTCGATGACGTTCTACGTGAGGACGGAGCGCGATCCGTCAAGCTTTGGCGAGACGCTCAGCCGGACCGTCCGGATGGTGGACTCGAACCTGCCGATCTACGACCTGAAGTCATTTGACCAGCAGGTGGGCGAGTCAGTATTCCTCGAGCGTGCCATCGCTATTCTCGCGACCGCGTTCGGCGGACTGGCGACGCTGCTGGCTGCGATTGGGTTGTACGGCGTAATGGCGTACTCAGTATCGCGACGCACGCGTGAGCTGGGTATCCGCATGGCATTGGGAGCGACGCGCGGAGATGTAAGGTCCATCATTCTTCGCCAGGTAATGTCGATGGTGCTGGTGGGCATAGTCGTTGCCGTCCCGATCGCGGTAGTGCTTAGCCGCCTGGTGAAGAGTCAGCTCTATGGAATGACCGGCACCGACCCGGTCACGATTATTGCGTGTTCCACGCTTCTGGCGTGCATCGCCCTGGTAGCCGGGTATGTTCCGGCATGGCGTGCGATGCGGATCGATCCGACGGTAGCATTGCGGTATGAATGAATAGCCCGGCTTTCCAAACGTAATCGCCAATTAATTGACATCCGTCAACCGGTGAATGTACGCTCGCTTGCACACTCGGGCCTACCCAGTGTACTGAATGTATTACAAACAGGCCGCATAGTAGGCTTAGTACTATACGTTCTGAATTTCTTTCATAATTAAGGACTAATCTTTTGGGCTACTTCGTCTTTATTAATTGAAATGGTTAGTTCTTTCGGGGGATAATGCCTTTCGGCTAATTGTCTGGAAGGAGCGTGCCCCTTGCGCGCAGTGATTTCGTCTTTACCGGTCTTTTCTAAACGCACTCCTCGATTGTTCTTCTCACTAGCTCTGACGACGCTGATTCTCGGAGCCGGCCCTACGACGACGACGCTCTCGCCCCTGGTTTCGGCAACTTTCGGTACGTCTGTTACTCTCACTGCGACGGTGAGTCCGGCGGGTGCTACCGGTAAGGTAACGTTTTACGATTTCGCGACCGTGTTGGGCGTGGCGCAACTGACTCCCGGCGGCACGGCGACGCTGCCGACCATCTTCCTATCAACCGGCGTTCGCTTCCTGACGGCGCGTTACAGCGGCGACATAGGAAACGCGGGGAGTGTCTCGCCGGGCGTATTCCCCGTTGTATCGTCGACGGCGGCGAACTATCTGGTGGGTCCCACGACGTCGAGTGTCGGCGCCTTACCGTTTGGTATTGCAGCCCTAGACTATAACAACGACAATTTTGCCGACCTGGTGACCGCGAACAACAACAGCAATACGGTGACGCTGTTGAGGGGCAACGGGACCGCCTCATTTGCACTCGTTGGACACTATGGGGCGGGAACGCACCCGACGGCTGTGGCCGTGGGGGATTTCAATGGCGATCAATTTGCCGATTTGGCGGTGACGAATGACATCGCCGGTACAGTCAGCATCCTGCTGGGGACTGGCGCCGGATTTCCGTCCGCGGTGCCCTACATGGTCGGCGTAACGCCGCGCGCGGTGGCAGTAGGGGACGTCAACGGAGACGGGAAGGCTGACCTGGTGGTGGCCAACTTCGGGTCGAACAACATCAGCGTCCTGTTGGGGAACGGGGACGGGACATTCCAGCCACAGGTGAACTATCCAGTGGGGCTGCTTCCCCGGTCCGTGGTGGTGCGCGATTTCAACGGCGACGGAGCGCCTGACCTGGCGGTAGCCAATAGTGACAGTCATGACGTAAGTGTCCTGTTGAACAAGAACGACGGGAGCGGAACGTTCTTTCCGAACGTAAACTACGGGATTGGTCTGCCTACTCGCCCGACCTCTATCGCTGTAGCTGATTTCAACAGTAACGGCGCTGCAGATCTCGCGGTAACGGACTCCGTGACATCTAACGTGACGATCCTGCTCGGAGCAGGCGACGGGACATTCGGTCCGCCGGCGACGTACCCGCTTGACGGACCCGGATTCTCGGTTGCTGTAGGCGACGTGGACGGCGATACGATCACCGATTTGGTTGTGGCCATTACGCAGTCGGGCGCAGTTGATGTGTTGCGGGGCAACGGCGATGGGACGTTCAAGCCGCGAGTCCGCTTTCCTGCCGGAATCAATCCCTCAGCGGTGGTGGTGGCGGACTTCAAAGCAGATGGCCGGGTGGACGCTGCATTTTCGGATCTGCTGGCGGGTCAGGCCGGCTTACTGGTGGGTGCTTCCCTCACGATCAACAAAACTCAGGGAGACGGGCAAAGCGCAGCAGTTAATTCGACGTTTGCGTTACCGCTCGTGGCCACGGTGACTGACCAGTCCAGCGCCGTTGTGCCGGGAGTCTCGGTCACATTTACGGCGCCGGGGGCCGGCGCGAGTGCCAAGTTTGCGGGAAATCTCTCCACCACTGTGGTGACCGGAGGCGGCGGCCAGGCGAGTTCCGGGGTGGTCACGGCGAATGCCATTGTCGGTGCTTATCCCGTCCCGGCAACCGCCGGCTACGGTGCGTCGGCGAACTTCTCGTTGAACAACGTAGGCGTGCCATCGATCGTGGTTCAAGCCGGCTCACCGCAGTCGGTTCCGATCGGTTCCACGTTCTCCACCCTGACGGTGAAAGTGACAGATGGTTCGGGCGCGCCTTTTCCTGACGGAACACAGGTCACCTTTACAGCGCCGCTCTCGGGCCCGACGGGCACGTTCCTGAGCGCGAATCCAGTGACGACGTTGGGCGGCTTGGCGTCGGTGACGTTCAAGGCCGGCAATATTGCCGGGACCTACCACGTGCTGGCGACGGCTATCGGCGTCGGCGGCAACGCTGATTTTCTACTGACGAACCTGGCGGGAGCGCCCACGATAGTGATCGCCTCGTTCGGCGGCTTCCAGAGTGTTCCGGTGAATACGCAATTCCCATTCGCGCTGTTAGCGACCGTCAGGGACAGCTTTGGCAATGGTGTACCGGGAGTGGCTGTCACCTTTACGGCTCCCGGATCCGGCCCGAGCGGGACATTCCCGGGGCCGTCTCTCACGGCGGTGGTGAATACTGATGCGACGGGCGCTGCCACGGCGCCAGCGTTTACATCTAATGCGATCACCGGAAGCTATGCCGTGACCGCGACCGCTCCCCCGGCAGCCAATACGGCGAGTTTTAATCTCACCAACGCGGCCGGACTGATTCTGCCCGCCGGCGTGACAGTGGCGGCTGGCGATTGGGCGTCATTCCCGGTGTCGGTGGGGACGGCTGCGCCAAGTTCGATTTTCGTGACGCTCTCGAGCAGTGATACCTCGAAGGTCACAATCTCGCCCAAGACGCTGTTGATTAATGCCGGCGCCACCATAGCGACAACGATTCCCAAAGTGACGGGAGTCAGCTTTGGCACGGCGTCCATCACAGCGAGCGCGTTCGGCTATGCGTCCGTCTCGCAGAATGTACACGTGACGGGTCAGCTGAATTTCTACCCGTCGAGCGCCAGCATCATCGCCGGCGCAACTCGACAGCTGCTGTTGGTGGTCACCGCGCCGGCACCCCTCGGCGGCTTCACCGTCAACCTCAGTTCGAGCAATCCCGCGGCTGCCACCGTACCGCTGACTATCGTGATTCCCGCGAACCAAACGTCGGTGAACGTGCCCGTGAGCGGCGTAGCCGGAGGTATCGCGACGATTCATGCGAGTATCCTGCCCGATGTGCCGGACACTACGGCACTGATAACAGTGACGGGGCCGCTGGCGATCACCTCGACATCGCCGCTTCCCTCGGGACAGACCGGTGTGCCTTACTCCTACTCGCTGGCGGCTACCGGCGGGACTGGGTCCTATACGTGGTCCCTGATCGCTGGGACGCTGCCAGGGCTCTCGTTAAATCCGCTGACCGGACAGATAACCGGCATGCCGTCGATGACCGTCAACAATACCCCCCTGATCTTCCAGGTTCAGGATGCCGGTGCGCCGCCGCAAGTGGTGAGCGCGCCATTCTCGCTGACGATCACCAGTACGCCACTGGTGAGCATCACGCCTGTAACGGGAACTCCGCAAGCGACCACCGTCAACACCAACTTCGCGTCACTCACTGTCATCGTGAAGGACTCTCTCAGCAATCCGGTAACGGGAGCGCTCGTTACCTTCACAGCTCCCGGGGCCGGCGCCAGCGCCACCTTCCCCGGCGGGAACACTGCCACCACGAACGGCTCGGGAATGGCTTCCGTGGCGATCAAGGCAAACACGCTGGCTGGATCCTACGTTGTCGCGGCAACCACCGCGGGCGCGTCAGGTCCGGCCAGTTTCTCGCTCTCCAACACGGCTGGATCCGCGGCAAGCATCAGCGTGGTGAGTGGAAGCGGACAGAGTACCGCAATCAACAACACCTTCGCGAGCCCGCTGGTGGCGGCGGTGAAGGATTCATTTGGCAATGGAGTGGTGGGTGCGACGGTTGCGTTTACTGGGCCTGGATCAGGTGCCAGTGGGACGGCCGGTGCTCCCAATCCGGCGATCAGCAATAGCGCGGGCCTGGCGACTTCGGGCCTCGTAAACGCGAATGGAATCGATGGCAGCTATTCCATGAGCGCGTCGACCGGCGCCCTGGCCCCGGCACTATTCGCGCTAACCAATACGCTCGGGATCATCCTTCCGACGGGGCTGAGAGTAAACCCAGGCGACTGGGTGCCGTTCCCGGTGAGCCTGGCCACCGCGCCTGGCAGCGCAGTGTTTATTACGCTGACCAGCAGCAATGATGCCGTGGCGAGCGTGAGACCGTCGACCCTGCTGATTCAGGGGGGCGCGACGACATCTACGGTGGTAAAGCTAAACGGCAACAGTTTCGGCTCCGCAGTGATTACGGCGAACGCGTTCGGCTACGCGCCGGCGAGTACCGCTGTTCAAGTTGCGGGTATGCTGAGCTTCCTGGTCGATTCAACCACTGTCACAGCGTTGAATCAGCGCAACATTGTGCTGACATTATCAACACCGGCGCCGCCTGGCGGGCTTACTGTAACGCTCGGGTCATCGAACTCCGGCGTCGCCACGGCAGCGGGCACGGTGACGGTACCCGCCGGGGCGAATGGTATAAACGTGACGATCATGGGCGTGTCGCCAGGCATCGCAACAATTACTGCGGGTGCACCTAACTATGCCCCGGGAAGCGTGGTCGTGACGGTGAACTAAAGGGACGCTGGATCAGCCGTCCACCACCAGGCGGTAGCCTACGCCTGGTTCGGTCTGAAGGTGTTTGGGGCGGGCCGGATCCAACTCCAGCTTGCGCCGCAGTTGAGCGATGTAGACACGCAGGTACTGGGCCTGATCGGTATGATTCGGGCCCCATACTTCGTTCAGGAGAAGCCGCTGGGTAAGCACCTTGCCGGGATTCTGAATCAGCACGTGCAGAAGCCGGTATTCATTGGGCGTGAGGTGGATCTCCTCCCCGTCCACCTTGGCGATTCGTTTATCGACATCTACTTCGACACGGCCGAAACGGAAGATCAGCTCGCTGTTGTCGCGGCCTGCCGCAGCGGCGCGGCGCAGCGCGGCACGGATGCGTGCCAGCAGTTCGCCCACGGCAAAGGGTTTTTCCACGTAGTCGTCGGCGCCGAGATCAAGAGCGGCGATTTTATCCTGTTCCTGGCCGCGCGCCGACAGGATCACAATGGGCGCCTGGGTTGAGGTGCGCACTCGGCGAATGACTTCGAATCCGTCGAGATCGGGCAGTCCTAAATCGAGTAAAAGCAGATCAGGCCGGCGTGCCTCTGCCTGTGCAATGCCATCGGCAGCAGTGGCGGCCTCGTGCAATTGATACTCCTCAGCAACGAGCGAAGCGCGGAGGAAGCGGCGGATTTGTGGATCGTCCTCGATCAGAAGAATGAGTGGTTTCATTCGGTGGGCCCCAGGGGCAGGCAAATGCGAAAGATCGCACCGCCGCCGGAGCGGCTGAACGCTTGAATGGTACCGTGATGGGCCTCGACGATGGCGCGGCAGATAGCGAGGCCAAGACCGGCGCCGCGCACACCTTCAGACTTTCCTCGATAGAACTTTTCGAAGATCCGAAACTCGTCACCTTCCTTGAATCCAGGCCCACGGTCGCGAACCTCGAGGGTCAAGGTATCGTTCTCGGCGGCGGCGAAGATTTCGATCTCAGTGTCGGAGGGCGTGTACTTCACAGCGTTTTCAACCAGATTGGTAATCACTTGGCCGAGCAACACGTCGTCCACGGATACGGGCGGAAGTGACTCGGGAAGGTGTATGGCGAGTTTCCGATTGGTTAGCTGAGAGTCGATGCGTTGCAGTGCCGCACCGACGATCTCCTCGATAGGGCACAATTCCAGCCGCAGTTCGACGCCGGACTGAAGTCGCGTCATGTCGAGCAGATTCCGCACTAAGCGACCGAGCCTCTCGGCCTCCTCCGAAATACTGTCGAGCAACTCTCTACGGGTTTCGGGGGACAGCTTCTCGTCCTGGGATCTGAGCGTGGAAGCGGCGCCGGTGATGGACGCGAGCGGCGTGCGGAGGTCATGCGAGACGGTACTCAGCAGTGAACTGCGCAGTTCCTCGGTCCGCATCTTCACGCGAGTTTCGCTGGCGGCGTGCTGGCTGAGGGTGCGCTCCATGGCCAATCCGGCATGGTCGGCAAACGCATCGAGGAAGCTTTGCTGCTCGGCAGTCGGGGTTCTGCCTTGAGTGCCGTAAAGCACAGCCATCACGCCGACTGCGCCCTTGATGCCGCTGAGCGGAAGATACATGGCGGTGGCATCTTTCATGCTCGCAGTACCGAAACCAGTCTTCTGCCGGTTATCCAACGCCCACTGCGCTACGGCTTCCTCCGAAGTTGGGATCAAGAGTGAGTCGGAAGTCCGGCGGCGAAAAGTGATCTTTCCGTCTTCCGGGAGAAAGATCGTGACCGGCACATGGAAGAGTTCTTCCGCGACTTCGGCGGCGGTGGTGGCTGCATCAAACAGGCGAGGCTCGGCGGCAAGCCGGTGGGACAACCGGTAGAGAGCGCTGGTTCGAGCCTCGCGGTCAAGAGCGTCGGTAGCCTGCAACCGGATGCGTGCCGTTTGCGTGCTGATCACCAAAGCCACGGCCAGCATACCGGCGAAGGTGATCAGTTCGCCATAGTCGGAAACCCGCAACGTCAGGTAAGGCGGGACGCAGAAAAAGTCGAATGCGCCCACGCTCAGGAAGCTGCCGAGCACCGATATGGGCCGGCTGCAGCGCGTGGAAATAGCCACTACCCCGAGCAAGTAGACCATGGCCAATTTGGTGGCCGCGATGTGGGGGCGGAGCACTACTGAAACGATGGTGGCGGCGATCACTAAGCCCGCCATGAGGACCAACTCGTACCAACGCTCGCCGTCAGCCCTCCGTTCGTTCACATTCACATTATGATGCGCACCGCCTGAATCTAGCGGCGCATGGCTTTCTGCACCGACTTGACGACATCGTCACTAGCTTCGCTTTCCAGCTCTTCCTCAAGGCGACGGAGCGCCACCCCGACCACATCGCGGTGGTGGAGATCCGCCCCTAGACCATGACGCTCCGTGAGCTTGAGCCACAGATTGTGCAGACGGTCGAGATCCTCGGGCCAGAGACGCGGCGGGTGGGGTCCAAGGTTAACGTACATCGATTGGCGGTCCGGATGAGTGACCTCGAGCGAGAAGGCATGGCGAGGTGCCGGCAGGTTTTCCCAAGCCTGGCCAATTCGCCTGGCCAGTTCTTCGGAGGTCATGCGTGGGGATACACCCGCCACGAGTCGGGAGGCTTTGAGCGCCGCCGCCGTCTGCACCATTGCGTCGAAAGGGTCGACGGCGGGGACGACCAGCAATTCCACCGGCTTGCCCTGCTTTTCGGCCATGGAAACGACGTGCGAGAACAATTCCTGTTCGTAGCCGGCGAATAACTGATCGTCGCGCAGGTCATACTCGGCTGCGCCCGCGGAGAGGGGGCGCACGGTCATCACCACGATGTCGTGACGCTTCAGGTTGGTCTTCTCAAGCACCTTTTGGAGGTGGAACATGCGTTGATAATCGCGGGCGGCTACCAGCACGCATCCCGGCCGAGCTTTTAAAGTCTCCGCGCTTACCTGGGCCTGATGGTCGAGATTGAACTTCTCCAGGTCAGTCCGGTGCTCGGCGCTATGACGAGCATTAATGCGTTCGCTAACCAGGAACAGCACGTAGAGGACGATGGTGAAGGATACGCCGTAGATGGTGGCGATTCGTTTTGAGAACAGGTTCGCCACGGCCACCAGGAACAGCGCCATAGTGGTTGCGCCGAGTCCAATCGGAATCTGTACGCCCTTGAAATTGATGTTGAAGGGCATCTTGTACTCCTGGTCGTGACGCTGATAGCGCAATACCAGAACGCCCAGCGCCTTTAGGGCGAAGCTCCAAACCACACCGAACGCGTACGCTTCACCGAGCAGGTAGACGTCGCCGCGGCTGGTGATGATGGTGAGGATCTGGAGGATCGCCATCATGTTGATGATCCGGTAGGTGGTGCCGAACTTACTGTGAGGGCGCCGGAACCAATCGAGCAGAACGCCGTCCTCGGCGACCCGGTTCAGGACGCCGTTCACGCCGATGAGAGAAGTATTCACGGCGCCGGAGAGAATCAGGACGCCGACAAACACGACGAATACGTGGAAGCCAAGTTTGAGCACCGACGGTCCCGCGAGATTCATCGCCAGGCCGCCGATCATGTTGTCGTAATACTGACTCCGCACGGCGTCCGGGATGATCATCACGGCGAAGATGGAGATTACCCCTGTGCTCATCACCGCGTAGGTACAGACGATGTTGGCCGTGATCCGCAAGTTCTTCAGTTTCGGGTAAGCCACCTCGCGATAGACCTGCGCCAGAGTTTCGAAGCCGCTCATCGCGAGTAGGGAATGCCCGGCGGCCACCAGCATGATGACGAAGGAAAGCTTGGCCCAAAACGAACCGGCAAACCAGCCGAGCGACGCATCGGTGAGATGCAGGTTGGAGGGCGTAGGGAGAGGAGGCAGTGGAGCGCCTCCGCGTAAAGCAATGGTCAAAGGACACCAGACGAGCAGGATCAGCACCATGACGGTAGTGATCTGCATAATGCGTAGTGCCTTGTGGCTGGACTCGGGGACGCCCTTAATGTTGCTCCACCAGAAGTATCCAGTGACGACAATGCTGAAGAAGACAGCGAAAGTATTTGGGTCGGTATGGAAAGTACTGCGGAGAGACTCAGCAAACTCATTGAGCAGCCGTCCCAGGTACTGGCCGGCGCTGACCGCGCTGATGGGTCCCGTTAGGATGTAGTCGACAACGAGGGACGAGACCGACAGCTTGGCCATCGTCGATCCAATGCTGTCGCGGACCACGACGTACACGCCGCCGCGCACAAACATGCCGCAGCTTTCCATGTAAACCGAGCGGACGGCAAAGCTGAACAGCATGACTGCCAGCACCATCCAGGGCGCCGGCTTTCCAATGGCTTGCTCGGTGATGCCGCCGATATAGAACATCGTCGAGGCCAAGTCATTTAACACGATGGCGGCCGCCTGCCAGAACGTAATAAACGTCAGCGCGACGGTGGTGGCCACCACTACCTTGGCTGTGTGCCTGGCCGGCAGTTCGGGACTAATAGGTGTGGTGGACAGTGTCGGAATATTCATGTTTCTGTAACTCGTTGAATTGCACTAGGGCAGCCGCCTGCGAAGGATGCCGGGAATCAATGAGGATCACTTTGTGGCCGTCGCGCCGGAGCCGACGCGCGAGGCGTTCTCCCGGTCCGGGCCACCACCGGCGGCCGCGGTCGCCAATCAGGACGATGGATCGCGGAGGAAGAGCGGCAAGGATGGCGCTGGTACGGTCGCGGCAGAGTTGGACGCGCACCCGTATGTCGCTTTCGGCGGCCGCCACCAACTGAAGCAGGTGCCGGGTGGTAAAGGCGCGCGAAATATCCGGCTCGTCGAGCGGGAGCGGATAGGGCACCACCTGCGCGACGACGAGATTCACACAGATGTCGAGGCCCTCGCCAAATTTTTCTGTTGCACTGAGCGCGCACCGGGTTCCCGCGGGGTTGGTGAAGATCACGTGAAGGTTCAGGCGGGGCGGGGGATTGGTTTGACCCGTGTGAACCGCTTCTGCGATCAGTACGTTGGGGGAATTGCTTGTCACCGCACCTTCAGGCTATTTGGAACGGCGTAAAGGCCGTATCAAGATCGGGGGTGCGGGTATAAAGAAAGTATAAAAATCGTCGAACGCGGTTACCAGGCCGCGGTAAGCGTGAAGCGGAACGTGCGGCCGTCATTCAAGGTGTTGGTGATGGTGCCGAATTCCGGATTTCCCAACACACTGCCGGGTTCGGCGAATTGAGGAGTATTGGTCAAGTTGATCGACTCCGCGCGAAAGGTTAGTCGAGCTTCGGCGCGGATCGGCCAGGTCTTAGCCACGGCAGCATTGAGGTTACGAATCCCGCCGCGCCTAAACGTATTCGCGCCGAGGTTGCCGCCGTGATCGGTGGGGGCCATGTAGGCGAACGCCGTAACAGGTAGCAGGCCGGCAGACGTATCCGGATTGCCGACGACGCGTCCGAGGATCGACGGAGCGAGCAGGTTGGGACGATCGTTGCCGCTGCCGTCGACGTTGCCGTATCCGGGACTGTCGAGGGTGGTGATTGTGAATGGCGTTCCGTTGCGCAGAAGCCACACCGCCGACGCCGTCCACTGGTTGCTGAGACGCCCTATCCAGCCTGACCTTTTTCCGGGAATGTCGTAGCTGGTCCGGATCAGAAACGAATGTGGTTGATCGAAGCGGGAGAGAGCGCGCCGATCCTTTTGCGTTTCAAATTCCCACTGGCTGCGCGACAAGCGCGAGTCGGCGTCGTAGGCAGTGTTGGTATAGTCGGCGCCCAGGTCAATGGCTTTGCTCAGCGTGTACACCAGTTCCACCGTTATCCCGTGGGTGCGCGGAGCAAGCAGCGTTGCGCGTCCGGCATCGAAGTAGCCGCAGGATCCATTGAGCACGTATCGAATTTCGGCGAGGTCGGGATTGGCGCGCCGAGCGTTGATAGTGGCAGTGGTCTGGGGAATGTTCGCGACGGGCTGAGCGCGGTTCAAGTACCACATGATGAGCAGCTTGTTTGAACGGCTGCCGACGTAGCCGAGCTGGAGGCGCCATCCTCTTACGATTTCCGGTTCCCAGCTGAAGTTGTACTGGCTCGAGTAAGGCGTGGCGAGTTTCGGATCGAGGAGATAAAGGTTGCCGCGAACGTCGGGAGACTCACCTCCTTGTTTCAGGCCTCCGAACGGATCGAGCAGATCGGGTGTTTGAACCACCAACTTGACGCTGCCCGGCGGCGAGAAGCGCACCTGTGAATACGTCACCGGGAAGATGTCGCCATACTGCAGTCCATAAGCGCCCCGCATGACGCCCCAGCGGGCGGGCAGCCGGTAAGCGAATCCAAAGCGGGGAGCAATGTTGTTGCAGTCGCACCCGTAGGGGATTGCGTTCAGTCCATTCACTTCGCTGGGCCGCCCCGCGGGCTCATACCTGATGCCGAAGTTCAATGTGAAGTCCGGCGTTACCTTCCAGTTGTCGCCTGCATAGAACACTGGCATCCACTGGCGGAAGCCGCGATGTACGTCGCCCACCGAGTCAATGTATTGAGAAGGCGTGCCGTAGCGGAGATTGTTGATGCCCGATCGCCCAAAGTCGCCGCTGAAAGCAAAGTATCCACGATGGGCGTCCACCTCGGCGCCATTGTCCTGGCGGCGAAGGAGTCCGGCGCCCGCCGTCAAGGTATGATGCCCGCGGAGAGCAACCAGGCCTGCTTCGTAGCGAAAGGTATTGAAGGCGCGGTTGATGGGAATGACGGCGGACGGTCCAAGCGTGGTGAGTCCGGACACCGCGATGGTAGGTCCTGGCGAAGTGGAGTCAGGCACGAGCAGCGAACCAATGCGATCGAAGCCGGCGGAGACGGATGTGCTCGTGGCGCTGGTCCACTGACGCGTCCAGGTAAGGCGCGCGCGATGCGATTTGGTATCGGTGTTGGGATTCTGGCCGGCGACGAACTGAAAGGCGTCGACGACTTGTCCGATGAACTGGTAGCTCGACATGACACGGTCGCGGGAGGTGAAGTCCTGCTCAAGCATCATGGAGGCATCGCGGTCGTCGATCCTCTGGGGCGCGTTGGTGTTCAACTGCCGTGGATTGATGTCTGGACGGTTGGGGAGCGCGGCCGGGTAACCGGAAAGAAAGCGGGTCACGATCTGTCGTAGTGCAGGGTCGGCGACCAAAGGCGTGCGCTCTTCCGGTAGCGGGACGAGCACGTTGCCGTTCACACTGCCGCGGATGTTGTCCTGTCCACCATGCAGCGAAAGATAGGAGTTCTTCCAGGGCGCGAAGCCGGTGGAGAATCCGTAGCGGTTATCATGCGCAGGCAGCACGCCGCCGACCTGAAAGAAGGAACGAGCGCTGAAGATGCTGGTCTGGTGGCTTTCAAAGACGCTGCCGTGCCATTGCGATGCGCTGAATGATTTCAAGTGCAGTGTGGCGGTGGCGGGCCGCCCGAACTCCCCGCCGAAGTAGCCGCGGTCGGGCAGGAATGCGTCGATGACCGTGGCCGTAGCGCCGAGCCTGAGGTTGAGCTCTTTCAGGGCATTGTTGTCGATGAGATTGAACTGGATGTTCTCGTTCCGGCGGCTCTCCCCGGCGGATGCATCCTCCTTGCCAAGAAGATTCAACTCGACACGCTTGCGGTTCTCGGGAGAGTCGGCGGTGGCTGCTGGAACTGGCTTTTCTGGAGGTGGTTGTGCGAGCGCAATCAGCGCCAGGAAGGGCGTCAGCGCTGCCGCCAAATGAATTGCGCGTCGCAAGGTCAATAATCTCACGGGGCGTCACAGCGGCATCGGACTTGGGAGTAGACTGTCCGTTGGACCCACTCAAGATGAAATTCTCTATTGCGACGAGAACTGCTTTCTGTCTGATCGTTCTTCTGAGCGCTGCCGGTGGATCAGCCGCCTGGGCACAGTCGAAGCCCGCTTTCGAGGCGGGCGCCGCCAAGCGCAACATCACTCCCGACCCGCTGCTGCCGGTGAGCGGTGGCATGGGGACTCCCCATCCGTCGACTGCTAAACAAGGCGAGTTGACCACGCGCGCGGTGGTGTTCCGGGCGGGCAACGAGACCGTCGCCGTGGTCAGTATCGACTCGCTCGGCTTTCCTTCGGCATTGGGCGATCGGGCGCGGGCCATGGTCCCGCGACTCGCGCCTGAGCGAATCCTAATCGGCTCCACGCATACCCATAGCGCGCCGGATTCCTATGCCTATCCGGACGGCAAGGGCGGGCACACGGGCTCGCTTGAATACATGAAGTTCGAGACCGAGCAGGTGGCCGCTGCGGTGAACGATGCGCTCGATCACATGCAACCGGCTGAACTGCGCGTTGCGTCGGGTGAGGCGAAAGGGAAGATCGCTTACAACTACTACGCTCCGGACCTCTACGATCGTCGCGCCGGTGTTCTGCAGGTACAGGGTCTGGATGGCAAGCCGATCGCCACCCTGGTGAACTTCGCGATCCACCCTGAGGTGCTGGGCAGCGGTCTGGGGATTCTCAGTCCTGACCTGGTGGGACCCTTGTACGATCGCGTGGAGAAGGGCGCCGGTGGTATCGCGATTTTCATGAATGGCGCGCAGGGCGGCATGGTCACCGCCGACAATCGCAACCTCGATCAGCCTCGCGATACCCTGCGGGCGTATTGGAAAGACAGCCGGACGTGGGAGGAATGTCAGAGGATCGGCGAATTGCTGGCGAACGAGTCCTTGCGGATTATCGCGGACGCCCCGTGGCAGAAGACGCCGGTGGTGCGGAACCTGGTTTCAGAAGTCCGGTTCCCGGTGGAGTCGAGCGAGATGTGGGCAGTGGTTGAGCTTTCGCCGCTGAAGTATCCGCGCAATCCGGATCATTCAGTCACCACTCGCATGAACCTGGTGAACCTCGGTACCGCGCAAATTCTCACGATTCCGGGCGAGGCGCTGCCCAACATCGGCTTCTACGTGAAGCGTCAGATGAAGGGCGAGCATAACTTCCTCTTCGGCCTCACCAACGACGCGTTCGGCTACATCTTGACGAAGGTCGACTTCAACAGCTTTCCGGCATACCGGTACATCTCGCGCACGTCGCTCGGCGAGATGACCGGCGAGATTTACATTCAGAATGCAGTCGACCTCATTAAGCGAAGCAGCGCCGGCACTCACTAGAACGAGTCACGCGACTTAATTCACCAGCGCCTGGTACACCGCGGTGGAGAATTTGGGCTGGATGTCGGTAGCGTTCGGCATGAGCTGCAGCATGAGCACCACCACCATGCGGCTCTGTCGGTCCACTTGATAGGTGGTGCCGTAGGCGCCGCCCCAGCCGAATGCGCCGACCCCGGCCATACCGCTCGCGCCGTAGCGATCCACTGTTTCGAAGCCCAGGCCGAAGCCAAGTCCAGTGGTCGAGTGGAGCGTCCCCGCCTGATTGGTGGTCATCAGTTCAACGGTGCGTGAACCGAGGACGCGCACTCCGTCCAGCGCGCCGCCATTCCGGATCATCTCCAGGAAGCGCGCGTAATCGTGTGCCGTTGAGGTGAGCCCCGCACCGCCCGCGAAGCTCTTGCGCGGACCGTCAACGTAGTGGCCCTGTCCCTTGGAGCCGTCCGGCGCGCGTACGATCAGACCGTCGCTGCCGCTCGCGTAGACCGCAGCCAGGCGGTCGCGCTCGGCGGGCGGAATGTAGAAACGCGTGTCCTTCAGTCCAAGAGGTCCAGTGATGCGGGTGCGGATAAATTCGTCCAGCGCCATGCCCGACGCCTTCTCCACCACGCATCCCAGGATGTCGGTGTTATAGCCGTAGACGTAAGCTTCACCGGGTTGGGAGACGAAGGGAAGAGTGCCCAGACGCTCCATCGTTTCGCAGATCGGCTCGTCCTTGTCCGCGGTATACCAACCGTTGCCCGCGTTCGGTCCAAGGCCCTTGGCTGCGTACAGGTCGCGCACGTTCGGGTCGGTGCCATAGGATATGCCGGCGGTATGTGTGAGCAATTGGCGGATCGTGATTGGCCCCTTGGCGGCCACCATCTGCACGCCCGATCCGTCCTTCACCGCGACAGTGGTGTGGGCGAAGGTCGGGATGAAATGGCTTACCGGCTCGTCCAGTCCGATTTTGCCGTCCTCATAAAGAGCGAGGATGGCGGTGCTGGTGAATGCCTTGGTCTGCGACGCAATCCGGAAGAGCGTCGAATTGGTCATCCGCCGTCCAGCCTCCTTATCGCTCCAGCCGAAAGCATGTTCGTAGACGGGCTTGCCGTCTTGCAGGACCAGCGCGACGGCGCCCGAAATCTTGTTTTGGTCAGTGTACTGCTGCAGAAGTTTATCAACGCGGGCCAGCCGTTCGGGCGAAAGTCTCAGCGGCTTTGATGACGCCGCCGGTTGAGCGGAAACCAGGCTTGCGCCGAGCGACAGGGCTATAAAGAGTTGTTTGAGTTTCATTTGGCTACGGTTGGATTGTAACGATGCCCTTGGCACCAAGCAACTGGTTCATCTTCTCGAGGTCCCCGGTCAGCGCTTCTTTGAGCTTCGCCTGCTGGTCTGCCAGGCGCCCGCTGAGCTCTTTGAACACCACGTATGCCTGATCGGTTGGCCTTGCGTCGCCAGTCATGACGCTGCGGCCAAGCGCCCCGATGAGATTGTTCAGCTTGATGGGGAAGTTCAACGGATCCTGATTGCTGCGGTTGCGGACCTGGTAGACCTCTTCCTCCACGCGGCTGAGTCGAGTCTCCAGACGCTCGCCGGCGGCCGCGATCGCCGGATCCTTCGCTTTTTCGTTGCGATCCTTAATCTGCTTCTTGATCTCTCGAATTTTGATCACCATGTCATTCGCCTCCGAGAAGCGGTCGCGTATGTCGCTAGCGAGCTTGAACTGCTCCTCGAGATCCTTCTGCGTAACCTCCCTGAGGCGTGGATCGATCAGGATCCTCAGAGGGGCGGTGCGAGTCTGTCCGTTGGCAGTCAGGCGCACTTGATAGTCGCCGGGCAAAGCCAGCGGCCCGGTCTCGGCGCGCGCGCTCCAAACGACCATGCCCTCAAATGTCTTGGCGCCCGGGTGCCGCAGATCCCAGGAGAAGCGGTTTAGCCCTGCAGCTTGGGTAGGCGGCTTGGCCCTTGGCGGACCGAAGCCTTCTTCGCCGTCCTCATTCGCCGCGCCCGACTTTTTCTTGTCGTCCTCCGGGGGCCCCTTGAACGACCGCACGACGGTCCCGCGGCTATCGAGGATATCGATGGTGACTTCATTGGCGGCTTTCGCCAGATAGTAATCGATCTGCGGCTGTGTCACCGAGCGGATCGCCGGCGCGGGTTGGAAGAGGTGTACGTCAGCCTTCGATATCGCCTCATCGATCTGCCGCAGCGCGCCAATCCCATCAAGGACGTAGAACGAGCGCCCATGGGTTGCGATCACCACGTCGTTCTCTTCCACCACGAGGTCGGAGACCTGCGTATCCGGCAGATCGAGGTTCAGCGACTGCCAAACCGCTCCATCGTTAAAGGACACGAAGATGCCGTGCTCGGTTCCCGCGTAAAGCAAGCCCTTCCGCTTGGGGTCCTCACGGACCGCGTGCACAAAGGCGCCTGCCGGAATGCCGTTGACGATCTTAGTCCAGGAGCGGCCATAGTCGGCGGTTCTGTAAATGTAGGGAGCGCGATCGTCAAGCTGATAATTCTTGGCTGCGAGGTACGCGGTGCCGGCGCTGTGGTGCGACGCGTCGATCAGGGAAATCCTCGCGAAATCCGGCAGTCCTTGGGGCGTGATTTTCTGCCAGCTCTTGCCGCCGTCGCGAGTGATGTGCGCAACGCCGTCGTCCGAGCCGGTCCAAATGGTGTTGGCATCGAAATACGACGGCGCCACCGCGAAGATGGTGGCGTAGATCTCCGGCCCATTTTGATCCTTGGTGATCGGACCACCGGAGTCGCCTAGCGTTTTGGGGTCGGCGCGAGTCAGGTCAGGGCTGATCGATTGCCAGTTTTGGCCGTCATTGGTGGTTCGCCATAGATGCTGTGAAGTGGTGTAGAGCGTTTTCGCATCGAGCGGCGAGAACACGATTGGAAACGTCCACTGCCAGCGCTCGGGGAGCGTGGACGCGGCTTGTCCGGAGAAGAACAGCGGGTAGACCTGGATGTCGCGCGTCCAACCGGTGCGACGGTCGTACTTGGTGAGCAAGGCTCCCTGGCTGCCCGCATAAAAGAGGTTTGGATCAGTTGGATGGGGTGCGATGTAGCCGCTCTCGCCGCCGCCAACGGCATACATCCAGCTACCGGCGGGCGCCCGCGGATCGCGCATATTGCGGGCGGCATCGCTGGGAACGCAGATGGTCGTATTGTCCTGTTGGGCGCCGCAGACGTGATATGGAAGATCCTTGGTGGTCGCAATATGGTAAAGCTGCGCGGTGGCGAACGCCTGACCCGTCCAGGTCTCGCCGCCGTTCACCGATACGTTGGCCCCGCCGTCATTGGAGTTCACCATGCGAAGCGGATCATTGCCGGCGATCCAGAGATCGTGATTGTCGCCGTGGGGGACGCGAATGGTGGTGAAGGTCTTGCCGCCATCGACGGACTTGAAGAAGGCAGTGTTGAGCACGTACATCGTGTCCTTCGCCTTCGGATCGGCATAAATGCGCGAGTAATAAAAGGCGCGCTGACGGACGCGTCGATCCTCTGAAATGCGCGTCCAGGTAGAGCCGGCGTCGTTGGACTGGTAGATGCCGCCGTCCTCGGCTTCGACAATGGCGTAGATCCTTTTGGAGTCAGTCCCCGAAACCGCTACGCCGATTTTGCCGATGATGCCTTGGGGCAGGCCGCTATTGCGCGTGATCTCAGTCCAGGTATCGCCGCCGTCCGTAGATTTGAAAAGGCCGCTGCCCGGGCCGCCGCTCGAGAGACTCCACGGCGTGCGATAAGCGTCCCACAGCGCCGCGAACAGGACGTTCGGGTTGGAGGGATCCATGCACAGATCAGCAGCTCCTACGCGGTCTGAGCGGTAGAGTACCCGCTTCCATGTGGCGCCGCCGTCCTTTGAGCGAAAGATGCCGCGCTCAGTGTTGGGCCCGTAGGGATGGCCGAAACTCGCAGCGTAGACGATGTCGGGGTTGGTGGGGTGAATCCGGATGCGTGAGATGGTTTGAGAGTCGGTGAGTCCGGCGTGCTTCCAGGTTTTGCCGGCGTCGGTGGACTTATACATGCCGTCGCCCTGCATGATGTTCCCGCGCAGTTCAATCTCGCCCATTCCGATATAGACGACGTCCGGGTTGGACGGCGCGACGGCCACTGCGCCGACTGAGGAACTGGCGATCTGGCCGTCGGTCACCGGTCTCCACGTGACGCCCCCGTCGGCGGTTTTCCAAAGTCCGCCGCCCACAGCGCCGAAGTAATACTCAAGCGGTCGCGCATCGCTGCCTGCCGAGGTGATGGAGCGGCCGCCTCGGTTGGGGCCGATATTCCGCCACTTCATGGCCTTGAAGAATGCGGCGTCGTAGGGTTGCGCAACGCAAAGTGCGCCCAATAGGAGAGAACAAGCAGCGGTCCGTAGCAGCAGCATTTCCGTTAGGATAACGCTCGCGCGGCACTACGCGCCCATCAAGACGTAAGGCCGTGCCTTGCTAGGACGCCGCGCACCGCTTCAGTACCTCCGGTTTGCTCGGGAAGGGGAACGCCTGCGTCGAGCAAAACTTCGAGAGTTGCAGGATAGTCGCCGGTGGAACAGTACCAACCATTTTGCGAACCGTGGACTGCCCAATTCACCGGCGTGCCTTGAAAATCATTGTCGGTGGTAGCGAGCGGCGGGTTGCGCTTGAGAATCAGACGCGCCAGTTCAGCGTTTCCGTGCCAAGCCGCCCAGTGGAGGGGTGTCGCGTGGTGCTGGCCGTGGACGTTGACCGGGAGACCCGCTTCCAGCATGAGAGCCGCGGCGGCGGTGTCGTTGTTACGGGCGGCATGAGCGAGTTGACGCTGGCCGGATGGAGTCAGCTGCGAGGCGAGGTCTGGATTTGCGGCAAGGAGCGAGTGTACGCGAGCCTGGCCGTGCAGCCAGCAAGCGTTGAGGAGTTGTTCGTCTGCTGGACTACGCTCATTCAGGAAGTTGAAAGTCTCCGTATGGCCGAACTTCTTTGCCACCTGGACGGCCGAGACATGCCAGCCCAACTCCCATTGGTAAATCGTACCGCCGCTGTGAGGATTCGTCTTTGGAAAATATTCATCGCTGACGCGCGTGCGAATCGAGTCCGGATCGGCTTCAAGATGGCGGCGGGCCAAGTCGTTATCGCCGAGTGCAGCGGCCATCAGGATGTCGGTTCGCGAGCCTTGCTGGACCAGATACCGGGCGACTTCGGGCCGCTTTGAGAGCATCCACTGTGCCGGAGTGGATTCGTGATCTACGTCGCGAGCATTCACGTCGGCGCCCTGCTGCACAAGGAACTCGGCAATCTCGACGGTTGAAGCGAAGTGCAGCGGCGTCTGTCCGTCGCCGCCGCGTGCATGGATCAGCGCGGGGTCGGTAGCGATGAGCTTTCGTAGCGCATCCACCATACCGAGGCGAGCGGCTGCGTGGACGGTGAGCGTCGCGCCGCGCTCCAACGCGTAGGCTGAGAGTTCCGGACTGGCCTGATCGAGCAGGCCAAAACTCCCGGCCCACCATTTGCTCCGGGCATTGATGTCCGCGCCCGCATTCAGGAACACGTCGAGCATGGCGCGGCTCGCCACGTGCAGAATTGCGGGCGAACCAAACTCGGCGAGGGGCTTGTCGATATTCGCTTTCAACTCGGGGTGCTGATCGAGGATTTGTTGAACGGCGGTCGCGTCGTCATCATGAAGGGCGCTGTGAATGGCGGCGAGGACATTTGATGCCATTGAACGATTCTAGCCCAGGGGTGAACCACCACTTTATTTGGCGATTGTACTCGCTAACGTCCGCCGACGCCGTCCGTCCAAAAGCCTGTGCAAATCCACAGGCTCGTACTTGTGTGTCTGGCGATGTCGCTCCCGGTCCTCGCCCAAAGCGGGAATTCGCAAATCAGTAAAGAGATCGCGCGGCTGCGCCAGATTAACGAACAGCCCTTCTCCAGTCCTGACTTTCCCGATCTGAAAGCGACTACAGCGACCTTTCTCAAGGGAGCCGAGGACGCCCTCACGGCAGGCGACATTTATGTCGCGCTCGAACGCCTGGGGCAAGTAGAGGATATGCTCGCCGGCGCGCGTAACCTCATCGAGAAAGCGGATACCGTCAAAGATAGCCTTCCGGCCTTCGAAGCCGAATGGGGGAAGGCCAGCCTTCGCTTGGCCGCGCTGGACAAGGAGTTGCAATCGCGTGGTGCCCGTGGAGGCCCCGCGGCGGTCGCCGCACTCATGCAGGCCGCTCGAGTGAAAGCCATCCCGCTACTCGATGGAGGGCGTGGCTTTGCGACGGCGACGAAGCCAAAGGATGGCCTGTTTTACGTGGGGCAGGCGCAAGGCGAGGCTGAATTTGCCCGCTTCTGCGCGTCGATGAAGTTGATGCGTCGCGGTCGTCCGTTTGTCGAACGGTCTTTTCTGCCGGAACTGCTGGCGTTGCAGGAGAAGGTGAATGCCGCATTCAAGCCGCCCAAGTCAATCGATCTCCACCCACGCTTTATTTCGCTGAACGCAACGATCAAGCTAGCCCGGGAATTGGATGCGGCCAAGTACTCCGCTGGCGCAATGTATCAATATCTGGAGGCGCTGCGGCATTACGGAATGCTGGACGCGCCCGAACTCGACGTAGAGGGTCAAGCCAAAGTGAAGAGCGATGTCGCGATGCTGAACCAGAGACTCGCATCCTCGCGCGACGACGATTCCATCGCCGAAATCCTGGCTCAAAGGGCCGCGCTGTACACGGCTCATCCGGATGGATCGCCGCCGAGCAAGGATGAGTGGCGCAGCGCCCGGTTGATTGTCGACCAGGTTATTCCCGCTTATTACAGCGCGCGACAGTCGCGGCTGGCGGCGAAGCGGATCGCGGGCAAGACCGTTACGCTGACGCTTGTCCGCTGGCCCTACACTTGAAACATTTCGGATCCAGCAAGTTTGCTGGTACAGGAAGTGGCTGCCGAATATGCGGGTCGGGTGACCTACGTCAGCGAGAATTTTGGAGCGTCGAAGTTAGCGGACCGGTATGGAGTGAAGGGTTACCCAGCGATATTTGTGGACGATGTGCTGGTGGCGAGTCCGCGTGAATTCGGCTATTTCGGCGATGTCGATGGGAGCGGACGCTACGCCCCGTGGCGTGATGCCAAGAGCCAGGCAAAATTCAAGGTAGATCTATCGAGGATGATCTCGCTGATTCTGGCCGGACGGAAAGACGTTGTTAGCCGCGAGACCAGCGGGGCAACTGCCGCTGCGACTGAGATCTCGAATCTTCCCAAATTTGCCATTACGGACCTTTCGGGAAACGCACTCTCGAACGAACAGCTTGCCGGCCGAGCCTTGCTGGTGGAGTTTTGGGCCACATGGTGCCCGCCCTGCCGGTCGACGCTCGAGTGGCTGGGCGAGGTCAAGCGGAAATATGGGGACAAGGTGGCAGTAGTCGCATTTGCAGTAGAGTCACCCGAGGACAAGATCCGATCGACGGTCAGTTTGTTGAGCCCTGCGCTTCGCTGGGCGATTGCGGATTTATCTACCGCGCGCGCCTTTGGCGATATTACGGCTGTGCCGACGATGTTCCTGTTCGACAAAACCGGCAAGACGGCCAAAGTGATTTATGGGGCAGCGCCGGATCTGCACGAGCAGGTCGGAAAGATACTCGACGAGTTGGCGCGATGAAAGGGAGTGGCGCCCTACTCGAGTTCAACCGCCATCAGCGATTTTCGATCCCGCAGGTAGATGCGTTTACCAATGACGACGGGCGCTGTCCAGGCGTTCGAGGAGAGTAGTTGCGCCTTTCCGAGGACTTCAAGTCCGGTAGCCGTCGGCTCTCCAAGAGCAAGCGTGCCATCCTCATCGAGAATGATCAGCTGTTTCCCCGCGGCGATGAGAGACGCCTTCGGAAACGTCCGGTCACGCCAGAGCATTTTGCCAGTCTTCAGATCCGCGGCAGCGATCGGGCACGCTCCCGTATCACCGCTGGCAACGTAGAGGACTTCCCCGATGTGGACGGCATCCGAGTGATGAACGCGGACCTGTCTATGCGCCCACACCTCTTCCACCTTGATCGACTTGCTTTCGGCTAAGAGGCGCAGTACACGGCTGCCGCCGTCGTAGGCATTGCTCAGAAATAGCAGTCCATCCGTCCACAACGCCGTCGAGGCATTTACTTTCTCGGCATTTGTGTGGGGATGGGACCACAGCACATCTCCGCTGGCCGGATCGAGACCCACCACCTCCTCGGAGAACTGCGCCACCCACTGCTCGCGGCCGGCGGCCTTGATAAGGATGGGCGATGCATAAGACACCGTGAAGGAATGCCTGCTCCACAACACCGAGCCATCGGACTGTCGCAAAGCCGCAACCGCCGCGCCAGGAGCATTTGGAAAAACGAGGATTGTGTCGTTCCACGCACCGGGACTGATAGCGTATCCATTCACGCGGATCGAGCCGTGAAAGTCCGTGATCAGGTCACGCCGCCAGCGCACCTTGCCGGTATCGCGGTCGAGACAGTGGAGTTTGCCCGCAGCGCCGGCCGTGAACAGCGAGTCGCCGGCCACCAGGGGAGTCGCTCGTGGACCCGTAGTGTTGTGGACGTCGAAGTCTGCGGGAAGAGGCGCGTCGTACGCGTATTCCCAAATCGTCTTGCCGGTGCCTGCATCGAGGCTGATCACCACTTCCTGTTCGCCCCGCCTGAACATCGTGTACAGCCGGGATCCGGCCACCACCACCGACGAATAGCCTTCCCCAAGCGGGCGGTTCCAAACTACCCTTGGGCCGGTTGCGGGCCAGCGCAACGGCGCGTCCATTGGGGCTGCAAAATCGCTTGACGGTCCGCCGAACTTGGGCCAGTCGGCTGCGCCGCAACACGCCAGTGCTGCGCAGGAAAGGATAATGACACGCATGTTAGAGCTCGCGGATCTTGGCCGGCGGCTGAGTGCGCACTTCAATGTCGGCCGGGTTCAAAACGTACTTCTGGACGTTGAAGGTGAGTTCGGGAACAGCCGTGCCATCAAAGGCCGATTCCCCATGAAACGGCAACATGAACCCGTCCACTTCGCGGTAGTCGGACAGCGTTGTCACGATCTCGCCGAATGACTTCTCACGCCCGCGGGCGCGGTAGGTGACACTGACCACCCGGCCGGCGGCATCGAGCTTCAGTCTGGTGATGGAGCCCTTATGGTTCACCAGGAGCTCGTTGGGATCGGCTGAGCCGGCAAACTGGTCCGACGAACGCGAAACCAGTACCGTCAGGAGTTCGTGGCTAAAGAAGTTGGTTTCAGTTGCGCTCACGAAGGCTGGAGGAATACGGCGGCCTTCCCCGCGAAACATCGAGATGCCTTCTCGTCCGCGTACCAGTGTCCCGGAATCATTGTTGCCGGTATGCGTGTTCGTGCTGAAGGTGTCGGGTGATTTCACCACGCGCGTGACCTCGACGCCGGGTCTGCTGGGTCCGCCGTCGCGTACCTCGACATAACTGTTTACGTTCCTCCACCGCGCTTCGCCTCCGGAGGCGCCGAGAACCTTGGCGAGCATCGCACCGCCACGGCGGCTTTCTTCGGCAGTGGGTTTCCACTCAGCGTGCGGCTGTGCTGACTCCAGGTATTTACCGGGTGCGGCGATAAACGCTTTATAGCAATCCGACGATCCGAAGATGTAGATCTTCCCATCCACCACCGTGTAGGAATCAGGTTGGCCGCCAACCGGCGCGCCCATGCGGGCACATGCGCCGTCGAGTTGGATGCTGTACCGATCGGGCTCCTTCTGGAAGCGGGCTCGGGTCTCTTCGGTTGAGAACTGGTAGAGGAATTGTCCGTGGGATGCCTTCAGCGAGTCTTTACCGGCCACCTCTTTGCCTTCGGTGAGCAGTACAGGATCGTAGCCTTCGAGCGCCGCCTGCCTGGCTCCAGCTTGCGGCCAAGCCAGGGATGTGAACGCCACCAACGAGACGGCGAAGATTAGTTGTGTTTTGCGCATTTACTCACTCCTCAGGGTTTTGATGGGATCGATTCGCGCAGTGCGGACCGCCGGGATCAGACAAGCGCCGGCTGCGGCGGCAAGCATCAGCAGCGCCGACGCCAGGAAAGTAAAAACGTCGGTAGGACGCGTTCCAAACAGGAATTTCGACAGCGCCTGTGCCACCATGCCCGCGGCCAGAAGACCGATCGCGAGACCCACGGCGACCATCACCATCTCTTGCCGTACGATCATCGCCACTAGCCTTCCCGGCATGGCGCCGAGCGCGAGACGCACGCCAATTTCAGCCTTGCGATGGTCCGTCGAGACAGCCGCTACGCCTCCAATGCCGGCGATGGTGATGATGAGTGTCAGCGCCGCCAGCATCGCTACCAGCTTGGCCATCAGTTGCGGGGCCGCCAGATTCTCGCCAACGATTTCGTCCATCGTTTTAACTGCGACGATGGCCTGATCGGGATCGATCTGATAGACCGCGCTGCGCAGGTCTCGAATCACGTCCAAGGGGGCACCGGCCGTGCGTACCAGGAGATCAGTGCCTGCCGGTGCTTGCGCCAGGGGCAAGTAGACTTGCTCGGCCGGGTCGCGGTCGACACCCTGCATGTGGACGCTGCCGACTACGCCGACCACGGTGATCCAGGGTTTTTGATCCGCGAGCCGGAAGCGGCGTCCGACGGCGGCTTGGCCCGGCCAGCGCTTGGCTGCCATGCTCGCGTCGATGACGGCCACCTGCGGAGTGTCAGCTTTATCTTCGACGCCGAACACGCGGCCTTGCAGCACCGGAATTCGAAGGGTATCGAAATAGCCGTCACTGGCCACCGCGAGGTTCACGACGGGTGACGCACCGGCGTCAGGAGCCTGGCCTTCCATCACGATGCCGTTGGTCGCCTGGAGGCTTTGCGCCAGCGGCACATTGCCGGACACCGCTGCCGAGAGCACGCCCGGTGTCCGGCGTACGCGCTCGAGCAGTTGGTCGTAGAACCGTAAGAATTTTTCGGTGGTGTTGACGTGCGACCAGTTGGGATTAAGCGTCATGCTGATCACACGCTGAGTCTCGAAGCCCAGGCTGACCCGGGTCAGGTTGAGGAAACTGCGCATCAACAGCCCGGCCGCAATGAGGACGACAAAAGAGAAGGCAACCTGCGCGCTCACCAGCATCCGGCGCGCAGTCTGTCGGGAAACTCCCGCGGTTGAGCCGGCGCTCCCATCACGGGTGGCGGACACCAGGTCGATACGCGTACGCCAGGCTGGCAGAGCGCAGAACAACACGCCGGTGGCGATGGACACCGCCGCACAGAACAGCATCACGGGAGCGTCAAGCCCGATCTCGACCGAGCGCGGACTGAGTCTCGCGACGAACTTAGAGAGCAGCGTGAGGACCGACGCCGCGGCGATTAATCCGGCCGCGCCTCCTGTGAGCGAGACGATCAAACCTTCGACTATGAATTGCTGAAGCAGTCGGGCGCGTGTGCCACCGATGGCGGTACGAATCGCCATCTCGCGTTCACGCCGCAGCATGCGTGCCAGCGACAGATTAGCGACACTGGCGCAGGCGATGAGCAGCACCAGCGCAGTGATGGAGAAGAGCATGTAGAGAGTCGGCTTGGCGCGTTCCGAGAGCACGTCGCGCAGCGGCGTCACGTTCGCCTTGAAAACTGTGGTGGCTGGATAGACATCGCTATGCTGGGCACGGTACTGCGCGAAGACGGTGCCGAATTCAGTCTCAACCTCGGCCGCCGTGACCCCCGGCTTCATGCGTCCATACAATCTCAGCAGAGCGCCGCGCGCGTTGTGCTCAAACGCGGCCGTACCGCGCGTCGGGCACGAGGAGGTCGGCATATAAAGGTCAATCGGATTGGGAAACTCAGGAAGCGGCGGGAGAATCCCGACGATCGTGTGAACGCGATCATTCATGCGTACCGTCGTGCCTACAACGTTGGGGTTGCCGCCGAAACTGGTCATCCAGTAGCGATGCGTCAGCACCAGCACCGGCGACGCCTCATGGCGGTCCTCGCCGGAGGCAAAGGTGCGACCCTTGTAAGGACGGATTCCGAGAAAGTCGAAGTAGTCGGCTGGGACTACGCCCGTCTGGACGTTCTCAGGTTCGGCGCGTCCAAGCAGCGTGAACGTCATCGTGTGGAGTTCTTCGATCTTGTCGAGTAGCTTCGTGCGCTCGCGGTAGTCTCGAAGTTCCGGGAACGAAAACCGGGGCTTCTCACGGCCGGTAGATTGGTCGGTTGCGGTTAACGCAATGACGCGATCGCCGTCGGCGACGGGGAGCGATCGCAGCACAACTGATCGGAGAACGCTGTAGATTGCGGTGTTGCTGCCTATACCCAGAGCCAGCGTGGCGACGGCAACCAACGTGTAGCCCCAGTCTTTGCGAAGCGTCCGCAGGGCATAGGTCACGTCGCGCCACAGATTCTCCATCAACTGCGTACCCCAAGCCTCGCGGCATTCCTCGTGTACTTGAGTGGATCCGCCGAAAGTGGTGAGCGCCTGGCGTCGAGCCTGTTCAGGCGGCATGCCGAGAGCAATGTTCTGGCGCGTTTCCTGTTCGATATGAAATTGCAGCTCGTCGTGCGTGAGTTGCTCGGTTCGCTTACGGGTGAAGAGCGATTTCAGCGGGTAAAACAGAGCTCGGAACATGAATTTAATTCGCCTCCAGGATGCTCGTCATGGCTGCAATAAACTGATTCCAACTCTCCTGCTCGGCAGCGAGTTGCGCCGCTCCGGCCTTAGTCAGGCGGTACACCTTCACCTGCCGGTTGTTCTCGGCGGGTCCCAGCTCGAACTCGATCCAACCTTTTCGTTCGAGGCGGTGGAGAGCGGGGTAAAGGGAGCCTTGATTCACCGAGAATCGATCGGCGGACACCTGCCGGATTCGCTGTGAGATGGCCCAGCCGTGCATCGCTTCGAGCGAGAGAGTCTTAAGGATGAGCAGGTCCAGGGTGCCTTGAAGAAGGTCGGCCTTAGTGGATTTTGGCATTGTCGTCTGTCTACAATTCGAGAGTGTACAAGATGAATTGTAGGACGTCAACAATTCTATTTGGATAGCTGGAGGAATGTCCAACACGCAAAAAGCTCGCCAGTTAGGCGAGCTTTGCGACATCCCCGGTTAGGGCCGGGGCGATGTTTTTGGGAGAATCAGATCGACGGAACGCAACCGTCAAACCTGTTTGATGATTGGATATTAGGCCCAGCACAGAATGAAGTCAACAGGAAAAATGCATCAACGCGAATATTATGCAAGATATAGATTCGCAGATAGTTAGCACGCTGTGCGATTTGCCGCAGGCTGGGGCAAATCAGGTTTTGAGGGCTCCGCGCGAGGTGCGATTTGTCCCCAGGCTGAACAAAAGCGGGATTTTATTTCCCCTCAAGGTGGAGTGTGATCATTGCCCCTTGAGCATCTTCCTTGCCAAAGCGCCGTCGCGCGACTCGAAAGCCGGCAAAAGCCAAGCCTGAGAGCAGGCAGAACGTGATGATGATTCCGGCTAACTTGAAGATGCCCATCAGCATCTGAGCCGTACTAAGCGCAATATTCGAATTTGGATTCTCGTTCCAGGTGAGCTGAAGCTCCTGTTTTATTTTTGCGAGGACTCTTTCAGCATCGTCCGCGGAAGGAGGGTTCACAGCCATGACGACAAGTGAACCAGTTCGCTTAACCACGACGCCAGCCAGTTTCTGAAGCTCATCCGCCCTTTCGCGGGCCTGATTAGGAGTTGGGTACGAGAGAACTACCACCGGCATCTCGCGGCCGTCGCGGGCCTTGTATCGCCCGTACTGACCCTCTGCACTGAGGTGGAACGCAATCGACGACGGTGATACTCCCGGCAGAAACTTCTCGAGCGAAACCGGACCCAGAATGTAGCGTTCGGAATTCGGGATCAAGCCTTCCGCCGGCAAAGCCATGCTGATCGCCGGCAGCGCGGATTGCTCGATACGCGGAATGTGATACAGAAGCTGGTCATATTGTTGGTCGGTTGGCTCGCCGCCGGCAAACTGGAACAGGTAGTTTCCATGTAAGGCAAAGGTAATACCGCCGCCGCTGGCAGCGAGCTTGTCCTGTTTGGACGGCTTGGCGTCGGCCGGACGGGTGTACTCGAAGGCGGACATGGCGCCCGTGGAATCGCGGAAGCGCCAGGCGGTAATCGATAACTTCCCGAAGCTGGCGGACTCTCCGGTGTCGAAGCCGTACTCCTGCAGAACAGGATCGGTGACCGTCTCCACATTTATCGCGCCACGCTTATCTTTGCCTAACTGGTCAGGCAGAATTCCGCCGTAGGCGACTGCCCAAGTCAAACTGCCCGCTATCAGCGAACCGATCAAGCGCCGTGACATTTTTTATATTTCTTTCCACTCCCGCAAGGGCAAGGATCGTTGCGGCCGGCTTTTGCCTGCGCGATCTTAGGCTGCTGCGCCGTGGATGCCTCACCGCCGACAAACTGGAGCTGTTCAAGCTCCTTCTCTTTCTTCCGCTGGATATTCCGCGTGAAATCGAGGACCGCGCTCTGGGCCTCCCGGTTGGGTTTCGACGCCACAGCTACTGGCTCGCCGGCGTCGCCGTCCTCTTCCCCACCCTCGTATTGATCTGGATAAGGACGTTGCTGGTTCTCCTCGACGCGTTGCAGGAAGAATAGAAAGCGCACCGATTCGTCCTCAATGCGATCCATCATGTCCTGGAACATGGTGTAGCTTTCCTTCTTGTACTCGATCAGAGGATCCTTCTGACCGTAGCCGCGCAACCCGATGCCTTCCTTCAGGTGGTCCATCGACAGCAGGTTGTCTTTCCACTGGTTGTCGATGACGTTGAGCATCACCATGCGCTCAGTTTCGCGCATGAGTTCCGGCCCGATGGCGTGTTCTTTTTCCTGATAGCGGCGCTCTAACTTGTCGTAGATTTCTTCTTCCATGCGCCGTCGGTCATATTGCGAGAGTTCGCTGATATCAAGCTTCACGCCGAATTGGGTCAGCACGTCGCTCTGAAGGCCGGCTAAATCCCATTGATCGCTGCGGCTACCCTCGGGGATGCGGCTATCCATGAATTGTGCAACGATGCCGCGTACGTCTTCGAGTACATGATCGCGTTGGCTCTCGCCTTCGATCAGCTTGCGCCGCATGCCGTAGACGGCCTGGCGCTGCTTATTCATTACGTCGTCATATTCGAGAATATGTTTGCGCGATGCGAAGTTCTGCGCTTCAACGGCCTTTTGCGCCGCCGCGATGCGCTTGGTGATCAATCCTGATTCGATCGGCACATCCTCTTCCATGCCGAGTTTCAGCATGAGATTCTGCATGCGCTCGCCGCCGAAGATGCGCAGCAGGTCGTCTTGCAGCGAAAGGAAGAAGCGCGAACTTCCAGGATCGCCCTGGCGTCCTGCGCGTCCACGAAGCTGATTGTCGATACGGCGGGATTCATGCCGCTCGGTGCCGACGATGTGCAGTCCGCCGAGGCTTACCACTTCCTCGTGATCCTTCACCCATTCAGATCGGAACCGGCTGTACACGCGATCCCACTCTTCGCGCTGCGGGCTGCTCAAAGCGCAGGTCTGCATGAAGTCGGGGTCCTTACCCTCCTTGCGCAGAAATTCCTTGGCCATGAATTCCGGGTTGCCGCCGAGCAAAATGTCAGTACCGCGGCCGGCCATGTTGGTGGACACCGTAACCGCGCCCTTGCGACCCGCCTGCGCCACGATGAAAGCTTCACGCTCGTGATTCTTGGCGTTCAAAACCTCGTGTTTGACGCCGATGCGCTTGAGCATGCCGGACAGCGTCTCGGATTTCTCCACCGAGATGGTGCCGACTAGCACCGGCTGTCCTTTTTCGTACAGCGTCTTGATTTCCTTGGCGGCGTTGCGGAACTTCTCGTCCTCGGTACGGTAGACGACGTCGGCATTCTCGATGCGGACCATCGCGCGGTTGGTGGGGATCACCACGACGTCGAGGTTATAGATCTTCTGGAATTCGGCCGCTTCGGTTTCAGCTGTACCAGTCATGCCGGCCAGCTTTTTGTACATGCGGAAGTAGTTCTGGAAGGTAATGGTGGCGAGCGTCTGATTCTCTCGCTGAATCTTAACGCCCTCCTTGGCTTCCACCGCTTGGTGCAGCCCATCGCTCCAACGGCGCCCCGGCATCAGGCGGCCGGTGTACTCATCGACGATGATCACCTCGTCGTCTTTAATGACGTAGTCCTTATCGCGATGGAACGACACGTAGGCTTTCAACGCCTGCTCCACGTGGTGCTTCCATTCCATATGCTCGATGTCCCAGAGGCTGGGCAGATTAAGCATGCGGGCGCACTTGTCGAAACCTTCCTCGGTCAACGCGACGCTGCGATGTTTTTCCTCGACGGTGTAGTCGCCCGTGTAATACTTCTCGCCCGGTTCCTTGCCTTCGATCACTTCGCCGCGCGTCAGTTTGGGAATGATGCGGTTTACGCGGTAGTACTTGTCGGTGGATTCTTCGCTCGGTCCGGAGATGATCAGCGGGGTGCGGGCTTCGTCAATAAGGATGGAGTCGACCTCGTCGACGATGCCGAAGTTATGGCCGCGCTGGACGCAATCTTCCAGGCGGAACTTCATGTTGTCGCGCAGATAGTCGAAGCCGAACTCGTTGTTGGTTCCGTAGGTGATGTCGGCGGCGTAGGCTGCGCGACGCTCGGCGTCGTCCAGGTCGTGGACGATCACGCCCACTTCAAGCCCGAGGAAGCGGTAGATTCGCCCCATCCATTCGGAGTCGCGTTTGGCCAGGTAGTCGTTGACGGTGACCACGTGAACGCCCTTGGCGGAGAGCGCGTTCAGGTAGACAGGTAGCGTTGCAACCAGGGTCTTGCCTTCACCGGTCTTCATCTCGGCGATCCGGCCATTGTGCAGCACCATGCCGCCGATCAACTGAACGTCGTAGTGCCGCATGCCAAGGACGCGCTTGCCGGCTTCGCGGCAGACGGCAAACGCCTCGATTAACAGGTCGTCGAGGGTGGCGCCGTTGGCGATCCGTTGCCGGAACTCCTGAGTCTTCGCGGACAGTTCGTCGTCGGACAGCTTCTCAAACTCTGGTTCCAAACTATTCGTAGCGGCGATCGATGCACGGAGACTCTTGATCTCCCGTTCGTTTTTCGTGCCGAAAATTTTCGCAAGTACGGCGTCTACCATGTGAATCTCACTCTCATTTTACTCTTAGGTCGCCGGACACGAAGGCGCAAACCGGCACACAGCCCCTCTTAATAGGTTAGATGACCGGAATGCCCGGTGGGTTCCCGCCGGTGTACGCAAAACACCTTAGGCTGTATCCAGTTCAATCGACAGGGAAAGCCTGCGGCTTTAGCGGGTGCGTTCTGTATAAAATCGCGGAATTCGCGCCTAACGCATATGGACGCTCACCTGGATGACCTGTTTACGCTGGCGCGAGTAGGGGCGATTCGCGCTGGCACGGCAGTCGCCATCGCCCTGGCGTTCTGGCTGGTAGCGTTGATCGTCGGACGCTTGGTTCTGAGGATTCACCGCGGGGATCAACGTCAACGCTCTGGTGGCCGGCCTTGCGCTTGCCGGATTCGCCCTCGGGTTTGCCTTGCGCGACGTGCTCTCCAACCTACTCTCTGGATTCTTGATTCTGTTCAACCGTCCTTTCGCGCCCGGCGCCCGCATCAATGTCACCGGACTAGAAGGCAAAGTAATCTCGGTGGACCTGCGCTACACCTCGCTCGACGCGGCTTACAAGCTGGGGCTGATTTCCAAATTCCAACCTCTTCACCAACCCCGATTGTCGTGCTGCGCGGATGAAACTGCGGTTTCCTTGAGAATGTCCGCTTTCTGGATAAAAGGCACAAGCTCGGCGCAGGTGACCGACAGCAACAAGCCATAGGCGAAGTCGCTTCCGTACGCCAGTTGCCCATGCACGGTCAACTGCATGAGCGGAGTGAGGTTGCCTTCAAACGCCTGATGGATCATACGTGGAAGGGGGCGGCCATCGGACGAGCACAGATAATGCCTGACGCCTTCAGTGAGCACCGGCGGGGACGGTTCCACGGTTACCGGCTTTCCGTTCGGGCCGCGAATTTCCACCTCACGCCGTGGGTTACTCGCTCCAGCACCGTGACGAATTCCTGCTGAAGATTCGGATAGGAGGCTTTGCACGCCGGGTCGGCATTGCACTCGGCGGATAATGCGTCGATGGCGCGTTTGCCGGCCCAGGCATGATGCAACGGGATCAATTCGTCGACTGGCGCCACCCCCGGCCATAACCACTGACCGCACAGAACCGCCCTGCAGTTTTTCGGGCATTTCCTTGCGGAAAGCGAAGGCGAGCATGAGTGATGTGGCAGCTTGGCCGGGTCCACCGGCGAGGAAAAAGATGGGGTCGGTCGCGTGATTGGGACCGGGGGCGCGCAGGATCATTATGTTGAGCGCGATCTTGCGGCCCGTCCTGCGCTCGCGGTCCTCCCAGACGGGGTACGTGGCGCAGAGTGTCCCACTGCCTGCTATGGCCGGAGGGCAGGGCTGAGGCTTACTGGGCACGTTCGGGTCAGTGGTTTGGGCGGCGGCGGTGATGCTGAGCGGGAACAGCCGCGTTTTCACGGCTTTCGTTCATGGTCGCACAGGCGCTTCCGGCTTTGGTCGCAGCCCCGCTCACAGAAATTCGCCATCGGGTACACGTCAGCTTCGGCCCACTTCACTGAATCCGAATAACCGGATTCCATCTCGGCACTAGATCCCAGGCATGGTGGAGAAGAGCGAAGTCACACTCGTCGCACCAGCCCGGCAGAGCGGCCGGCGGGAGTGCGATTGACAATCGAACACCGAATTCATTTCTTGATGTAGACGAACAGGCCCGCCGGCTTGAGGTCGAAATGGTCGATGTTGTATTCGAGCTGGAACGGCTCGTTGACCTTGGCGTTGGGGTAAAGGGTGAGAAAGAATGACTTCACGAGAACTTCAAGTACTTTGCCGGTGGCGGCGATTTTCGAAATCTCCATGCGCTTGAGGAAAACGGTGCACCAGCCATTGGCGGACTCCACTTCGACTTCGATCCTCACCGGACGCTCGCCCTCGATCAAGTTGTCGAGCCAGCCGGGAGCAGCGCCCTGTGCGTGACGCAGCTTCTTGAAGTCGATCAGCGCGGTGCCGGCAGCCGCGCCCTTGCTGAGGTAGACATGCGGCTGCCGGAAGCCGTCGGGGACCATCCGAGGAATCTCAACGATGCCGAGTTCCTCGAGTTCCTTCTGGGTGAACACAACAACAGACCCGCGACGGGCTTTGCTGTCCATGATCATGTCAAGCTTTGACTTGGCGCTTCGATCGCTCACGGCCGCGCCGTTTGCTACCCACAAAAACGTCAGCACAGCCGCCCAGAGCTTCACACCTTGATTGTCTTCCACTTCCCGCGCCGA
Source organism: Bryobacterales bacterium (assembly GCA_038212445.1). Taxonomy (GTDB): domain Bacteria; phylum Acidobacteriota; class Terriglobia; order Bryobacterales; family Bryobacteraceae; genus TMP-7. Next base: position 8,792 of record JBBQUM010000008.1, on the reverse strand, counting down.
AACGCAAGTATGCCGATCACAGCCATGGTGGATTCGGCCACCGCGATTGCAATGAAGATGCCGCGTACGCCGAAACCTGCCTTGAAGGCCAACCAGTAGGCCAGAGGCAGTTGCCACAGCCAGTAACAGAACAGGTTGATGAGCGTGGGCGTTCGCGTGTCCCCGGCGCCGTTAAAGGATTGGACGATCACCATGCCATAGGCGTAGAAAACGTAGCCGTAGCTAATGGTCCTCAACGTCATGGCGGCGATCCCGACAATCTCCGGGTCCTGGGTGAAGATGGACACGATGGGACGGGCGAACATGATGAAGATCAGGCCCAGCGCTCCCATGAAGCACATATTGTAGAAGCCGCCCAGCCAGACGCTCTTCTCCGCACGGTCAGGCTTCTTGGCGCCCAGATTCTGCCCCACCAGCGTGGCTGCAGCGTTGCTCATCCCCCAACTAGGCAGGATTCCAAAAATGATGATGCGAATGGCGAGCGAGTAACCGGCGATGGCGGCGCTGCCGAAACTCGCGGCCATGCGGACCAGCGCTATCCAACTCGATACATTGATCAAGTACTGGAACATGCCGCCGAGCGACAGTCTGACCAACCGCTTCATCACCTCCCAGTCGACGCGCATCTGGCTGGGGTGAATGTGGATCCGGCTCTGTCCGCGGGTGAGGTGCCAGAGTTGATAACAGACGCCGACGCCGCGGCCGATTGTAGTGCCAACCGCGGACCCGGTGACGCCCAGGGCGGGGAAGGGCCCAAGACCCAGAATGAGACACGGGTTCAGGACGATGTTGATCGCGTTGGCGAGCCACAGACTGCGCATTGCGATGCTAGGGTCGCCCGCACCGCGGAATACGGCGTTGATGAGGAACAGGAAGAAGATGGTAGCGCTGCCGCCGAAGATCATCCGTGTATAACCTGAGCCGGTTCTGACAATCGAGTCGCTCGCACCCATCAGGCTGAGCATATGCGGCGCCAGCAAAGCACCGCTCACGCCGATAATCGCCGAAATGATAACGCCCACCACCAGCGCCTGTACCGCGGCGACGGAAGCCTGTTCGGGCTCCTTCTCGCCGATTCGGCGCGCGACTATCGCCGTCGTCCCCATGCTCAATCCGAGAGCGATGGCAAACAACGGCGTCAGCATGGATTCAGTAAGGGCGACGGTCGCCAGTGCATCCGCGCCGAGGTGTGCCACGAAGAAGACGTCTACCACGCCGAACAGGGATTCCATGGTCATCTCGAGCACCATGGGGATGGCGAGCAGAGTGATGGCGCGGCTGATGCTGCCTTCGGTATAGTCGCGCTTGCCGCCGAGGAGAGCCTCGCGGAGCGAAGAGAAAAAAGTTTCAGAATTCCGTAGCGGCTGTGCCGTCGTTGACATGGCTGAACTCCAGCAAACTACGGACGGGGGTAAACAAAGGATACAACGATCGCAGCGCGAGAGTCCACCGGCGAAGGCGCTAGCGGATGGAGTACAGCGTGTTGCGGCCGCGCAGGAACATGGTTCCATCCACCACCACGGGACTGGCGATAAAGAACTCGTCGGCGAGCGTATTCGTGGCGAGCACCTCGAATTTCTCGCCCATCTTCACCACCACGACGTCGCCCTCCTCGGTAGCGAGGTAGAGCCTGCCGCCGGCGGCTACCGGCGAGGCTTTGAAATTGTATGGCTTGGGCAACCGCTGCAGGTGGTAGAAAGGCTTGCCGGTCTTGACGTCGAAGCAACTCAACATCCCGTTGTCGGTGATGACGTATAGTTTGTCACCGTCGAGCACCGGCGACGCCGTATAGGAATTTCCGCGCTGGTTCGTCCACAGCACCGCGTCGGTACCGGTAAGATCGCCCTCGCGTCCAAGCTTGATGGCCAACATGTTGGGATTGCGAAAGCCGCTCATCACATACACGACGCCGTCGCGTTCCACCGGCGCCGGAATCACGTTGCCGCCCAGTCCGCCACACTCCCAAATCAGTTTTCCGGTCTCGAGATCGTAGGAGCGTACACGGTTGGTGGCTGCCACGATCACCTGATCCTTCCCCTGATGGCGTACCACCAGCGGCTGCGACCACGCACTCGGTTCATCCCGATCCTGCCGCCAGAGTTGCTTCCCGCTGTTCTTGTCGAGGGCGATGATGTACGACCCGCCTTCCTGGTCGAAGTTGAGGATGATCCGATCTCCCGCGAGCGTGGGTGCGGTGCCCTCACCGAACTCGAGGCGCATTTTCAGGGGCGGCACATCCTTCGACCAGGCCAGCTTACCCTCGAGGTCGAAACAGAAGATCCCTCGCGATCCGAAGAACGCCCATACGTGTTTGCCGTCGGTGACCGGACTGTTCGACGCGAAACTGCCGTACATCTGGTGGTAGCCCTCGTGCGGCGTCGCGGTTTTCACCGTTCGCTCCCACAGGACTTTGCCGGTCTGGCGATCGAGACACATGAGGACAAACCGGTGCTCGGCGCCGCTTCCCGCGCCGCCGCCAGGTCCGCGCGAGTTGTCCCTCGATCCGCCAGCGGCCGCGGCGTTCGACGGGACTGCAGTAGTCAGGAAAATGCGATTCTCCCAGATGACAGGAGTGGAGTGTCCCCGCCCAGGAATCGTAGCTTTCCATTGAATGTGTTCGGTACTGTTCCAGGTGACCGGAGCAGCACCGCTGGCGAGCCCGTTGTGAGAAGGCCCGCGCCATTGCGGCCAGTTGTCCGCCAAGGCACAGACGGAGAGGAACAGAACAGAGAGAACGGCCGGACGCATTACGGCTATCTTACCGGAGAGCCCACACACAAAAAAAACGCCGGGTCGAGGAACCCGGCGTGGAAGGAGGTCTAACTATTCGGAGGTTCGGGTCAAAAATCGATCAGGATGACGGCGCCGGCGCCACCATTTCCCGCATAAACAGAAAAGCCTGCGATGCCTCTGACGGCACCAGACGCGGTCGGCGCGAGCGTTTTCCGGGCTCGGTGGTGAACGACAGGCGTAGGCGAGAGATCACGCCCTCGATCTCAGCGCCCAGCACCGGCTTTCGCCGGAGTAAAGTTGCGGACCGGAAGGTGACGGTTTGAGGCGTACGGTCCGCTACCGGTTCATCGAGCCTCAAATCGACGAAATAGGATTTCGCCAATTGCTCCATGTCACGCACTGAGGCGCGGTGGAGGGCGCTCAGCAGAAGGCAGGCGCCGCGCTCGTCCAACCGGTAGGCGCGAAGTTCGGTAACGATCACTTCGTCGCCGCTCTCCACGCGGAACAGCTCTCCAATTACGAGCGGTCCGGAGGCATCATCGAAGGTCACTTCAACGCGGAGGTTCGTTGAAGAATCCTCGACGATGCCGCCTACCCCGGCGATCGTGTTGCCGGTGATCGCCGTCATCAGGGCTGGCCGGAAAGTCGTGGTTGCCTGTTCCATGGAACCCATTATGCAGTGGCCCGGCTCCCAAACCCATAGGGTCTTACCAGTACTTCGGTTTTCAAAGATGCAGTACTCCTGGGTATCAGGTACCGTGCGAGCTAAGGGGTGCGCAGTTAGGTGATCCGCGCAGCGCGGACGATGAAGCGGCCAGGTGCAGGGCCAACATAATAACAGGGATAGCAGGTGACGAGAGTCAGAACCTCGTGTGTCCCAGCTTCCAACACGCTAACGTCGTTCGGACTAACAATCGCCGTGTACACTACCTTGTATTGATAGACACCACTCAACGTGGCGATGATGATGGTGTCGTTCAGCCGTATGTTCCGGAGCGGGCGAAAGAATGTATCGCGATGTGCCGAGATTGCGGTGTTCCCGCGCTGTCCGGGTAACGCGGTACCGGGGATGTGACCAGCGGCATGTCGCAGGGTGTGGCTGCCCACGCCTTCAGCCACCACGACGGAGAGGCTGAGACTTGGGATTTCGATGCGTCCTACAACGCCGCCCGCTCGATCCGTAAACGTCTGAACAGGTTTTACGAGCGGGTTTAATAGCTTGCCTGCAGGCAATAAGAGATCGAGCCGGCGACCTTCCTGGTACTGATAACCCCAACTGTCCAGTAGGCTGAATCAGGCAAAGCCGAGCAGGGGCACGGCGACGGCAAAGAGTATCAGCCGCACTCGCCGCAGGATTGAAGCGCGCTGGATGTCTCGGATCACAAGCTTCATCCCCGAATCTCAAGACGCTTGAATATGGTGGTATTCGGGCTGCCACATCGCATCCTGCACCTGTTGGACGACGTCATCCAACGCGACTCCCGCTAAGCCTTCGGCTTCCGAAGCCAGTGCGACGGCTGCCCCAACGGTGGCTGACACGCTCCGCAGATCGTCGATATGCGGCAGCAATGAGGCACCCGGCTGCCGCACGGCCACGAGGCTGGACACTGCGCTGGCCGCAGCGGCAAACATTCCATCACTCACCAGCCGGGCTCGGGAAACGATCGCGCCCAGGCACAGTCCGGGATATAGCATGGCGTTGTTCACCTGGCCGATGACGTAGGTCACACCTTTATAGGTCACTGGACCACACGGGCTGCCGGTGGCGATCAAAGCTCGTCCTTCAGTCCATGCAACCAGGTCGGCGGGGTTGGCCTCAGCTCGTGTGGCGGGCTTTGAAAGCGCAAAAATGATCGGCCTCGCAGTATGGGCGGCCATATCCTTGACGATGGCTTCAGTAAAGCTGCCAAACGAAGTGGACGCGCCGACCAACATCGTTGGCCGTACCCGGTGGACGACTTCGGCCAGACCGATGCCGCCGGCGTCGGACTTCCACCCTTTACTCTCGGCCGTCTCCCGGGCGTAGGCGGCCTGGTAGTCGGTGATTTGACCGGCCATGCCGGTGGTGATCAGACCTTGACGGTCCACGCACCAGAAGTGTCTGGCGGCTTCTTCCTTGGTAAGGCCTTCACGCACCATGGCGTCACGAAGTTGGTCGGCTACCCCGATACCTGCCGTACCTGAGCCGAATATGACCACGCGCTGATTGCGTAGTGGCGTCCCGCAAATGCGGACGGCGGAAATGGCTGCCGCAAGCGTAATCGCACCCGTCCCTTGTATGTCGTCGTTAAAGGTGCAGATATCGTAACGGTATTTGTCGAGAATCCGTCGCCCGTTGCCAGGAGCGAAGTCCTCCCACTGGAGCAGCGCACTGGGGAAGAGCCGGGTGACGGTTGAGACGTAGGATTCGATAAAAACGTCATAACGCTCACCGCGGATCCGAGCGTGCCTGTTTCCGATGTAAGTGGAGTCATCCAGGAGATTCTGGCGGTTGGTGCCGACATCGAGCATCACAGGGATTACGCGTGTGGGATCGATTCCTCCGGCGGCTGTATAAATAGCCAGCTTCCCGATGGCTACCTCTATGCCACCCACACCCCAATCTCCGATCCCGAGGATCTGTTCGGCGTCGGTGGCCAGGATCAGGTCAATGCTATTTGGTCCCGTGCCAATCTGGGCAAAGGCTTCTTCTATCGTGTCGCCATGGTCGATGGAGAGGTAGACGCCGCGAGGACGCCGGCACTCGTGGTGGTATTGTGCCATCGCCATCCCAACCGTCAGGTCGTTGACGATGGGGATCATTTCGCGGAGATGTTCTGAGAACAGCCGGTAAAACAGGACCTCATTGCGGTCGTGGAGCCCCGTGAGGTAGACATTCTTGCTGAGGGCATCCGGTAGCCTCTCGTACTGAATGTAGGCGCGCTTCACCTGCACCTCAAGCGTGCTGATGTCCGGCGGAAGCAAACCGTTCAGACCGAGGTCGTTCCTCTCCTCCGCCGTGAAGGCAGTTCCCTTGTTCAGCAGAGGCGAATTGAGAACTCCCAATCCCCGCGCTTTGGTCTCGCGGGCAGCCCCATTCTTCCGGCCCTTTACCAGGGCTGCCAGTATCGGGATTACTCTTGGTCGCACGTCCGCGCCTCTTTCTCGGGGACCGCGGCGCGTTGAGGGTCAACGCGCCGCCCGTCGTCCTTTTGGGACTACTTGCGGACGCGAACTTCCACCGCACGGACGGTGAACGCCCCGCTGAGTGCGATAAGGCCAAGCAAACCGAACAACGGCAAGGAACTCGCCGTTGAAGGCAACGCCCGGTCAGCTTCGCCGGATGTCGCCGGAACCCCTGCTACTTGACCTTGAGTAGGTGGAGCAGTGACGACTTCAACTACGGCAACCTCTTCTCCGGTTGGCTTGATCGCCATAATCGGAGCCTTCTTCATTTCGGTCACCAGCGGCGTGTCAGCCAACTTGGTGGGCTCTGTAACTTCGACCGGAAGTTCTACTGCCGTATAGAGCACCGGGGTGTTGGTAGCCTTCGCGAGGGCTATGGCTTTGGCCTTGGGGTAGACAAATTCTTCGCCCCAGTTTGCACCCGGATAGAACCAGGCGCGTAAGGCTTCGGGATCGCCCGCCGCTCGTTCAGTGAAGGTTATGACGGTTTTGTCGGTCGCCTTGAGCCGGTAGTTTGGAATCGCAAGCACGGTGGCATAGATGGTGGTTTCGTCCTGATTAAAAATCTGGACGATATGGCGGTCCGACTGCGAATCCAGAATCTTGAACACGTACGTTCCCGCCGGTAGTACTCCCCATCCAGTCAGGTGTACCCCAGGAATCTCGACTGGGCCACTGAATGTGACCGACGTCTTCTTGTTCCAGTCATCAGCATGAGCGGGTGTCGCCAGCATACAGCCTATTAATGCGACACCCCACGCCACCGTTGTTGTCTTGAATAGCTTCATTTTAGATTTTTATTTAGCCTACAAAAAATGTAGTCCGCGACCGCTTCGGGTTTACCGTCCGGCAGATCTCGGCTCCAGCAAATATATCGAGGCACTCCATTGGCCGACGGTCGACAAATCGATCCGTTCATTGCTTCTCGCATCCGGGGAGCGCCAGACGGCAAGAGTCTGAATGGTGAACTGACCGCGCAGGGTCAATTGACCGCGGAAGGTCACTGCCCCAAAGACCTCCGGACGCCAAGTTCTATCGAGATGAGTGGTGCGGGAGGGCCAGTGAATCTGCGAGGTAACAACGGCATGCGTCGTTTCCTGATCTTGACGGCATTTCTCGTTGGCGCCGCGCTCACTACCTCGGTGGCGATGCGGGCTGCCGACCACCGGGACAAGAGGTATTACGACAAGCAGGCTCGCGACTATCACAAGTTAACGACCATGAGGATCGCGCTTATCCGGTTTATGTCGGGGAGCAGCATCGCGACTACTGGGAGTTTCACAGGACTAAGTCTGCGCAGCAGCGGGAATACTTCAGCTGGCGTCACGAACATCCGGACAATGTGCTGTTCAGGCTTGAAGTTCGGTTGTTACCGTCTGCTTGACAAAATCCCTGCGACAACGGAACTTGCCGGGGCGGGGATTTCTTCGTTCGCCGAGGGAACTGTGCCTCGTTGACCAAGGTCCAATGAGTCGTCTTGTGATTCAGGTAGCTTGAGGCTCGGAAAACACCGCCGGTTAGGAAGGCTGGCTCGGGGCCTGACCGGGCGTAGTGAATCTGAAGGTAGAACCTACCCCGACTTCAGATTCTACCCAGATCGTTCCGCCCATGCCTTCCACGATCTTCCGGCAAACCGCCAGGCCCAGCCCCGCACCGGCAACGTCGGACTTGGCGAGCCGGACGAACGGCTTGAATATTTGTTCCTGGTATTCAGCAGCGATACCTATGCCATTGTCGGCCACGCTTATCACCCAGCCGCCGTCACGAGATTCGGCCGAAACGTCGACTCGAATTGTCCGTTCAGAACGATATTTCAAAGCATTGCTAATCAGGTTCTGCAGCAGACGCACGAGGTGAATTTCATTGCCCATGACCGACGGCAGCCTGCCTACGGTGATATCAGCGTCGCTGGCCTTGATGTCCACCGAAAGATTTTTGGCAGCTTGCGTCATGGCGTGCTCCAGATCAGCGGACTGCGGGGGATTGTGTACCCCCGTGCTTGCGAACGACAGTAGATCGTCGATTACGGTGGACATCCGTTTGGCGCCGTCGATGATGAAGTCGAACATGTGACTGGCTTGGGGGTCCATGTTGAGCCTGGAACTGAGCAGTTCTGCATACACTCGGATGGCTCTTAGCGGCTCCCGTAGATCATGCGCCGCCGTGTAGGCGAACTCCTCCAAACGCAGGTTCGAACGTGCGAGTTCGACAAGGTTGCGCTGCCGGTCCTCCTCTACGGCCTTGCGCAGATTGATATCCCGCTGATGCACAACAATCGCGTTTACCTCTGTCTCCGAAAGCAAATTTGAAGCGGTGCTTTCAATCCAGGAGTAGTTTCCGTTCTTGTGGAGGACTCTGGCGTCCCACTGCAGGGGGCCGGGCGCGGCGGCTGCCACTTCGTTCAGCACTCGGCTTGAATGGTCACGGTCATCGGGGTGGATCAGTTCGAGACAATTGCGGCCGATCAGTTCTTCCGGCCGGTATCCAAACAGCTTGATGTTCGACGCGCTGCCGTAGAGGATCTCGCCGTGAGCATCGATCAAAGAAATCGCGTCCGGGCTGTTTTCAACGAGAGACCGAAAACCTTGGAATGACGTCGCCATAATACCTCAATCCTGTTGTGTTACCCGGTGGGGATGCACGCAGTGGGCCAACGCCACTGGCCGGACTTTATCCTGTTTTGCGCGACCTTACCGCAGGAGAGGCCCGCTGGCATTGGCCGCTGAGCGTCGATTGACCAAATGCGGTCATACAGCATTTTCTCATCGAAGGATGAGCCTGAAGCGGGGCGTTGAGGGTGGGTGAGGCTGGAGTCTTTCTTTTGTTTGAGGAAAGAAGCAATCGTAGGCGCTGTGGGAATGTGGGAAACGCGGGAGCGTTTTCCAAGGGCGGTG
>JBBQUM010000007.1:0-237199 GCA_038212445.1 Bryobacterales bacterium | reverse complement strand
TCACGTTGAATTACTACAGCGGCGGCACTCCGCCTCCGGCCCAGACCACCAATGCTCCGGTCCCCGGCGGTCAGATCCTCACCTTCACGCTGTCCGGTGGTGGCAACTTCGGTATCAACGCCACTCCTGGATTCCAGGGTTACATCATCGCTCAGGCGCAGTTCCAGTATTGCCATGCGTTCGCTTATATCAGCGCGCAGGGCGCACTGCCGACGGCTCCTGGTGCGAGCGAGGGTTACCTCGGAATCATTCTGGATGCCGCTCTCCTGAACCGTACGGGTCAGGCTGGCGAAGTCCAGGCGCATTAATCCGCGCTTGTCAGTGTAAAAAAATAAGGGGAGGGAAGCTTCGGCTTCCCTCCCCTTTTTGCGTTTAGACTAACCGTTTTCAATAGCCCAAACTTCCTAGAACTACGACTTCAAGGGTATAGAACTGTGTTAGACTCATTATTCGCCCGCGCCCAAAGATTGGTCTTCAGTGTCTCCTTCGACGAGGTTCTACATGTCAATTTCTAAGCTTTTCCTTCGAATATTCGTGTGTCTGGCCGTCTTAACTGCGGCCGCTACAGCGGGCGAATATGTCCTGGTTCTCCCCGGTGCGGGAGGGTCTAATACTCAGATTCCCGTTTTTACCGCCAACCCCTTCGTCGGCCAGAACTCTTTCACGAGCGCCGCTCAGGGCACCTTCCTGGTTCTCACCACTCCCGACGGACAGAAGAACTACGTGATCTCCAACACCGGCACCACCGGTGTTGCCGTTTATGACCAGAACTTCAATGGTGGTCATGTAATTGGTAATATCACCACGGCCCCCACTACCGCGGCATTGAGCCCGGATGGACGCTGGCTAAGCGTGCTCGCCGGCGGCGCCGTCTATATCTTTGATACCGCCACCGACACTCTTGCCACCAGCACCGCCCTCTCGGTTAGCGGAAGCGCCATCGATGTTGCGTTCGCGCTCGACTCCAGCAGAGCATTCATCCTCAGCAACAACGGCAACGCTGGAGTGGTCACTCCCCTCGACCTCACAACCCGCGTACTCGGCACGTCGTTGATCCTGCCCGGCGCCGGCGCCGGAATTGGAATAGGACCGACCGGGCTGCTCTACGTCACCACGCCCAATCGCCTCTTCGAGATCAATCCGCGCACCCTCGCTGTGACTTCGAACGGTGAGATTCCGGTGAATGCGAATCCTTCCAAACCCGTTTTCACCCCGGATGGAAAATACGCCCTCTCGATCAACCGCACACCGATCACCGGCTCCTCGGTTCTCCTGTTTGACCTCGGCAATCATACCCTCGCTGGCGCCTTCCCGAACTTCAGCGATCCGCAGGATAGCTCGCACACGACGATCGCGTTGGACAAGTTGGTAGTCGCAGGCAACAATCGCATCTTCGCCTACGCCTCCCAGAACAACAAGATTTACGAAATCACAGTCGCCAACGGTATCAATATCATTGCCAGCACGCTTCAGAACCTGCTTCCCAATATCATCACCGGGATTGCAGTTGCCAATGACAGTCCTGCCCGGAACGCCTACGTTTTGGCCGTGACGAACGGTATCAATAGCCTTTATAAGGTCGATCTTGCAACCACCAGCGTCGTCAGCAGCTTCACCGTCCCCAACGCGGCTGGCCAGATCATCAGCTACGCGGCGCCCAACCCGACAAGCGGCGCCGTGACGCTCGCGGCCTTCAACGCCACTCAAACCGTGCAGCCCGGCGCGACTTCGCTTCCGCTGGTGGTGCGCCTCCAGGATTCTCTGGGACGGCCCGTCTTCGGCGGCCGTGTTGACTTCTCCAGTTCAGCAGCCACCGGCACACTGAACCCTGTCAGCACCACAACTAATTCGGATGGATACGCGCAGACCTATGCGATTGTCCCGTCCACTCCGGGCGGAGTCACAATTACCGCTACATCGCCAGGTGTCGCCACTCCCGGAACGTTTACTCTGACGGTCCCTGGATCCGGCGGTGGCGGTGGCGGTGGTGGCGGCGGCACGCAGGCCGCTATCAACATCTTGTCCGGTAACGGCCAGGTAATCACTGAGTTCTCACCCTTTACTCAGTCGCCTTTGATCGTTCAGGTCACCGACGCCAACGGCAATCCTGCTCCCAACGTCGCGGTCACGTTCTCAATCACTCAGGGTAAGGGTGCGCTGCTCACCGGTAGCCCCTATACCGTTCTGACCGATAACCTCGGACGAGCGCAGACCTCCTATCAGGGTGTCCAGGTCGACTTCGGACTATCCTTCCAGCAGGCTACGATTACCGCCAGCACCAGCATTGGCAGTGTCAACTTCACCGTCACCACGCTGCTGTCCCAGCAGTTTAATGGCAGTTTGGCTCCGCCTCCGAATATTGACTTAATCCTGCCGGACTTCAGCGTCAATCCGAGCCGCATCATCACCGGTGGCGCCGGCTCTACCATCAAGGGAGCGATCAAAATCCAGGTTGTGACGGCGACGCTGCCGCAACTCGGAGCGCCGATCCCGAATGTGGCGGTCTCACTGTCGACATTCGAAAATGCCGACCCCACCAAGGTTCCTTCGGCCAAATGCGCTAACCAACCGGTCACCGATGCCAACGGCATTGCTGTCTGCGACGTCGTTCTCGGGAACGTTCTCGGCACCGGCACCGCGGTGGTCAACGCCGGCACCGTTACCAAGCTCGTCTTGCTGCAGATCACTGTTGGACCGCCCAGCATTATCACGATCGCCGGCGGCGACCAACAGTCGGGCAAGCCCGGCACCCGCTTACCCCAGTCTCTGCGGGTTGTCGTTACCGACTCCGCGAAGAATCCCTTGCAGAATATCCCGCTCGCCTGGAGCGTGACGCAGGGTTCGGCAACGCTTTCGGCCACCAACACCACTACCGACATCAATGGCTCCGGTCAGACCAACGTCACCCTCGGCAGCACCGCCGGAACCGTGACCGTTAAAGTAACTGCTGGTACCGGCGCTTCCGCGGTCAGCAACACCTTCACTCTTACCAGCACAGTTGCCGTCACCGGTATCAGCATCTTCAGCGGGGACGCGCAGACCGCTTCCATTGGTCAGGCGTTCGCAACCCCGCTGGCCGTGACTGTCACTGACGCCACCGGCGCAACTGTCTCGGGTATCGCGGTCAACTGGACTGTCAACAGCGGCCTCGCTTCTCTCAGCGCCGCCTCGTCCAACACCGACCAGAATGGCCGCGCGTCGATCAATGTTACCGCCGGCGCAGGTGCTGGACCGGTTGTGATCACGGCGACGACGAGTGGGTTGTCCACCACCTTCAACCTGACCGTTCGCACACCTGGCCCATTGGTGAATACCTCCAGCTTTACAAACGCCGCCAGCGGCGCCGTTGGACTTACGCCTTGCGGCATCGCCATCGTCTCCGCTCCCAACCTCGTCCCGAACCAGTCGGGTACGCTCGTCGCAAACACGCTGATCGGCCCGCTTCCCACTCAACTGGGCGGCGCGGATCTGACGGTGAACGGTATCGCGGCTCCCATCTTCTGGGTGTCAAATGGCGCCATAGCCTTCCAGACCCCATGTGAAACGGGTGCGGGCACGGCCACTGTGGTGGTACGTGTTACCGGCGGATCAACTACCGTCACCGGCGTCAGCGTTGTCGCTGTTCAGCCCGGGATCTTCGAGACCATCTACAACAACAAGAAGTACGCCGTCCTGCTGCACGCAGACGGTAGCTACGTTACGCCCGCCAGTCCGGCTGCGCGCGGTGAGCAAATCAAGCTCTTCGCCACCGGTCTGGGCACAACCACTCCACGCACCAATACGGGCGGAGTTGGAACAGGCGGACAGAAAGTGGATGCTTCGCTACTGGTTGGCGTGTCCAACTCGGGCGCACGCATCGTGAATGCGGAATACCTGCAAGGTGGAACCGGTCTCTATGTCGTCACTTTTGAAGTGCCGTCAGGTCCGGTACCCCCGAACACCGATCCGTCGTATCAGCCTCTCGCTCTCGCGGTGACCGATACCGCCGGTAACGCCATCTTCGGGAATCCTGCATACCTCCCGATTCAACCGTAAACCGGCCGCTCCAGTGAAACGCTAAGGGCAGGGCTTCGGCCCTGCCTTTTCTTGTTGGGTATGTCTAGCCCATGGCTAACAGCCGTTGAATCTCAGTTACGGCAACTTCAGGGTTTCTGGCCACCAGGTCAGCAGAGAAATTCTCAGTGTGGCTTCCAGCCTGTAAAGTAATCTCGTGGTTAACCCAGCCGTTGCTACCCGGAAACGAGACCGTGTCGTCGTGCCCGTTTAGGCCGAGGGACGTCGGATCTATCCCGGCAGCCTGGAGCGCCCGGCTCAGCGCCTGCATCGCACTCTGTGTGTCCGTAAAAGTGCTCGGCGTGGAAGGGATCGGGGTGGAAGAGACGGGAGTGGAAGAGATGGGGGTGGAAGAGACGGCCGTGGCCTTTGCGGCCGTGACACTATCTTGCCTTGAAACTGGCGAAGTCTTGTCCACGGCTGTCTTGACGGCACTTGCGCGAGTGGCCTGTACGGCGGCCGCGAGGCGACCCGCCCGGCTGTTTGTTCCTGCTGTTGCCTGAGCCCTGAAGCCCGCAGAGAGTTGTGTTGAGAAGGAGTTGGCATCCTGTCGGATGCGGCGAGACGCTACTGCATGAGACGCAGCGGGCGCTATCTGACTGCTCAGGGATGTGATCATTCACTTGCCTCCACCAGCAAGGAATGCACCTCATAGGCCAAATACGCTTACGGCAGCTTGGTGCGGTTCGGACGAGCTTCCTTTGGAATCATCTTCTCGATCTCAGGCGGAATCGCGAACATCAGCTTCACAGGAATGATCTGGTTCGTCGGGTCAACGTAGATTCGGGCGGTGAGGGTCGGTTTCGCCGCCTTATCCTTTGGATCGCATTTGATCGTTAGAGTAGCGGCCTTTCCTGCCGCGATGGTCGTCTGGTCGAATTCCAGGGACAGACCAGGAAAAGCTCCGTCAATATCCGCCCGCAGCGTGATATTCCCCTGCATCCCATTGCTTACATGTACCTGGGCGGTCGCCGGCTCGTAACTGCTCAACATCACTTCATTCAGGTCAACCTTGACTGACGACAAGATCTGTTCCGCGAGTACTCGTGGATCTCCCGGTATTGCAGCCACGGCAGTGGCAGGCGCAGCGGGCGAGTCCGCATTGTCTCTGTGCATCGGTCCGAAAGGCGTCGCATATTCCTTCACCGGGACCACATACCAGAACCACTGACCGTCCACCACCTTCCAATTGCTCGTAAGAGGCATGGTGACGGGCATTTTCTGCCCGCGGATGTACCAGCTACCCTTCGTGGCCACTACGGCTTCCGCCTTGCTGAAGTCCGGCCAGTAGTTGATGCGAACGATCTCGAAGCCGTCGTACTTTGGTTTCGGGGCGGCGAAGAACAGATCCTTGCTGTCCTCGGAAACCACCAGATCCGCCAGACGGTATTTGGCGTCGACATGCGCCTGGTAAAACTGCGATACCCGCGCTCTCAGGGCCTTGTCCAGCTCGGGAGGCGCCTTGTCCGACGACACCCGCTCCAACGGCGGAGCGGATTCCTGCGATAAGACGAGGTGCGCACAGAGTGCAAAGCCGATTAGAATCCGCATAGGTACTGAGTATAAGACGCTTCTGCGCCGCATTTAGTCTAGGCGAGAACTGACCACATGTCTTTCACCGATCGCGTCAGGCTGGCCACCTGATCGGTTACCGGCAGATATTCCATACAGACATACCCGCTGTAGCCCGATTTCCGTATCGCCTTGTAGATATTGGAGTAATTCATCTCGCCGGTCCCCGGGTCATTGCGTCCCGGATTATCTGCGATGTGATAAACCGCGACATAGGGGGCCGCCTCCACCAGCGTCCGCGTGACATTGCCTAGCTGAACCTGCTCATGATAAATGTCGAACAACAGGCGAAAGTGCGGATTATCCACTTCCTTCACCAGCTTGAGACCCTCGACGCATGTCGCCAGGTAGTAGCCCTTGTGGTCCACCTTATTGTTCAGCGGCTCGATGATCAGTTTCACGTCCGCCTTGGCCGCCAGGTCGGCCGCACGCCTGGCACCCTCAAGCAAGCAGGCGTAATGCTCCTGCCGTGACTTCCCCGCCACCTCGTTGCCGCTCATCAGGATGATCTGGGGTATCTCGAGCTTCTGAGCCCACGTAATGGACTGCGCTACGTCCGCAAGAAAACCGTCCCGATCCTCGGGCTTCACCATCGACACCGGCCGCCGGCCCCAGTCGGGCTGCCCGATGATGGTGTCCATCTTCACATGCAGCGATTGCGCGAGCTTCTTCATACGCTCAGCGTCGGCATCGCTCCACTTCACGTGCTCGCCCACCAGTTCAGTGGACTGTATGCCCGCGGCCGAAGCGGCCTCCAGTTTCTGCTCAAACGAGCCCTTAAGCGTCCACAGCATCACCGAGGATGTGATGGCAGGCTTCTGGGCCTGTGAAATCTGGGCTGCGGCCAAGGCGGCGGCGCCTGCTTGAATGAAGGCTCTGCGTTCCACGGTGACAGTATATCTCGCGTGTTATTCTCAAACTACACCTCTGTTTAGTGGTTCCCTTCAGCCATGCCCCAACTTCAGTACTCCAGTCGCAGCGGCATTGAAGTAACCCGGAGAATTTCGCGCCTGCCCTTTGAAAAGGGTCTCGAACAACTGCTGCATAAACTCGATCGCCAGCGCGGCATCTATCTCTCCTCGGGCTACGAATATCCTGAGAGATACTCACGCTGGGACATCGCCAGCGCTTGTCCTCCGCTCGAGATTGTGAGTTGGGGGCGGCGAGTGGAATTTCGAGCTCTGAACCGCCGGGGCGCGGTCATCGTGCGGATGCTCCACACAGTGCTCGCTCATCACCCGCACTGGCAGCACTTCGAACTCGAAGGCGACCTGCTCAAGGGCACATTGATCCCGCTGCCCGCGCTATTTCCCGAGGAGGAGCGCAGCAAACAGCCTTCTGTCTTCTCGATTCTTCGCGCGCTCATTGAGGAATTCGGCAGCGACCAGGACTCTCGCTTGGCGCTCGTTGGCGCTTTCGGGTACGACCTGCTGTTTCAGTTCGATCCGGTCGAATTAAAACTGCCCCGCGATGGCCACAAGGACCTTCACCTGTTTCTCTGCGACGACATCTGCTTCATGGATCGCAAGAAGGAACAGATCGAGCGATTCCAATATGAATTCACCCTCGGTGAACTGACCACCCGGGGACTGCCCCGCGACAACGAGAAACTGCCCAAGCCGAAAACGGGCGCTGCCGGCGATATCGTCTCCGATCACACACCGGAAGAGTACATGGCCGGCGTCGAGGCTGTTCGTGAAGGTATGCGCCAAGGCGACTACTACGAGGTCGTGCTGCGGCAAACCTTCTCGGCGCCCTTCTCAGACAGTCCAGCCGCGCTGTTCCGGCGCATCCAGCACGCAAGTCCGAGTCCGTACGAATTCCTGCTGCAGTTAGGCCGCGAGCAACTGGTGGGCGCCTCGCCGGAGATGTTTGTCAGAGTTGAGGGCCGCCGGGTGGACACGTGCCCGATCTCCGGCACTGCGCGCCGTAGCGGCGATCCCATGCTCGACGCTACAGCGATTCGCGAGCTACTGAACTCGAGCAAGGAAGAATCCGAACTCACGATGTGCAGCGATGTCGACCGCAACGACAAGTCGCGCGTCTGCGTTCCGGGGTCGGTGAAAGTCATCGGACGCCGCCTCATTGAGCGCTATGCCGGCCTCTTCCACACCGTGGATCACGTCGAAGGGACGCTCGCGCCCGGCTTCGATGGACTCGACGCCTTCCTCACGCACATGTGGGCGGTCACCATCATGGGCGCGCCCAAGAAGGCAGCCGCTCAGGCCATCGAGAATCTGGAGAAGGACGCCCGCGGATGGTACGGCGGAGCGGTGGGCATGCTGTCGCTGAATGGCGATATCAACACCGGCATTCTGATCCGGACCACTCACCTGAAAGACGGCATCGCACGCTATCCGGCCGGCGCGACGCTCCTCTACGATTCCGATCCGGCTTCGGAGAACGACGAGTGCCGGCTGAAGGCCACGGGATTCTTCCGTGCCTTGCGGCTGCCCTCCGCCGATCCTGTTGCCGCGTCTAAGAGCGAGTCGCTTGGACACGGCGTAAAGCTGATGCTCGTCGACAATGACGACTGCTTTATCCATACGCTGGCCAATTACGCGCGCCAGACCGGCGCTGAGGTGGTCACCTACCGCTCAGGCTTTCCACTGGAATTGATCGGCAAGGTGGCGCCATCGATGATCCTGGTGTCTCCTGGACCCGGGCGTCCGGCCGACTTCGGCGTGCCCGCCTTGGTGCGTCACGCGGCGTCGCTGGGTGTGCCGGTATTTGGAGTGTGCCTGGGCTTGCAGGGGATTGTCGAGGCATTTGGCGGTGAATTGGGCGTGCTCGACTACCCCATGCACGGCAAACCCTCTATCATCCACCACCGGAATCTCGGGGTCTTTGAAGGACTGCCGGACGCATTCAAAGTGGGGCGCTATCATTCGCTGTTCGCGCGCCGCGAGAGCCTCCCCGCCTGCCTCGAAATTACGGCGGAGAGTGACGACGGCGTGATTATGGGCGTCCGGCACCGCGAATTACCAATCGAAGCCGTTCAATTCCACCCGGAATCAATGCTCTCCATGGAAGGCCAGTGCGGACTCAGGCTGGTGGAGAACGCCGTGCGGATCCTCGGACGCCGGGCGATGACCGTGTGAATTGGCTTCGGTTCGCAGCGGCAGGCGGCACCACCTGTGTGTTCTTCCTGAACTTCTGCAACTGGGTCTTCCGTTGCGGATGCCAGTCATTATGGGCCGCGATGGACCAGCACTGCAACGTTCATCATGCCACCGGCAAGCACTGCCCGTTTTGCGCCCACGGCGCGTCCGCTTACGCTCTGGTGTTATTCTTAATACTGACTCCGCAAGCCCTGCTAAGTTGGTGGCCTTCCCGCTGGGATTGGCGTTTCCGGTTCATTCTGGCGCTCCTGGTTTTTCCGGTAACGGCCGGAATTTCAGCCGGAGTTCTAGGCTGGTTGGACGGTTATTGGAAGTGAGTACTGGGCATTTCAGGCATTGCCGGGTGCGGATCTTTTCTGGATACTGAAGTAACTCCGATGGATTTTAACCTCTCCGATATCATGTTTCTCGTTGTCGTATTGCTCCTCGCGATCACGATACTCAACAACGGCGATGGGGGCGGGGGCCGTCGTGCCCGTGTCCCGTGTCCATGCGCGATGTAATCGTCATAGGTGGTGGATTAGCTGGTCTGGCTGCTGCCGCGACGCTCGGCGGCGCCGGTTACCGCGTGGACGTTTATGAGTCTCGCGGATTCCTTGGCGGACGCGCGACATCCTATCCGGTTTCAGCAGGCGGCGAGCCAGCGGAAATCATCGACAACTGCCAGCACATCCTGCTGCGCTGTTGCGTCAACCTGCTCGACTTCTATGAGCGGCTGAAGGTAGCCGATCGCGTCCGTTTTCACAAGAAGTTCTACTTCATTGAACCGGGCGGCCGCACCAGCATTCTCCGGTCTGGCATTCTCCCGGCGCCCTTACACTTCACCGAGGCCTTTGCCGCCATGAAGTGTCTCTCGCTGGCCGACAAAATCTCGCTCGCTCGCGCGCTGCTCGCCTTGCGCAGGGAATATCGAAGCCGCGATGATCTCGACCGTATCACCATGCTCGACTGGCTGAAGGAGAAGCGGCAGACGCCCGCCGCCATCGAGCGTTTCTGGCGGCAGGTATTGGTGAGCGCCATCAATGAAGAACTCGACCGGATGGCCGCCGTCCACGGTTTCCAGGTCTTCTGGCTGGGCTTCCTCGCCCGCAGCGACAGCTACCAGATGGGGATACCGGCAGTGCCTCTAGGCGAGCTCTACAGCGCCGACGTCTGGGAGCGGCTGCCAGGCGTCAGGCTGCATCTGAAGACTCCGGTGGAGCGTGTGATTGCCAACAACGGCACCGTCGCCGGAATACAGACTGAAGCCGGGTTGCAGCGCGCCGACGCCTATGTGCTCGCGGTTCCCTATGAACGCGTGGCCGCCCTCGTCCCCGATCTGTCGCTCGATCTCACCTGCTTCAGTCATTCCCCTATCACCGGCATCCATCTGTGGTTTGATCGGAGCATCACCGATCTGCCGCACGCCACCTTACTCGACCGTACGATTCAGTGGATGTTCAACAAGGACGGCGGCCGCTACCTCCAACTGGTGGTGAGCGCGTCGCGGAGCTTGACGGAAATGAGCCGGGCTGACGTGATCGCGCTGGCCTTAAAGGAGCTCGCGGAGTTCTTTCCCCAGGTGCGTGTGGCAAAGCTCGAGAAGGCACATGTTGTGAAAGAAATTCGAGCGACATTTTCCGCCTCGCCAGGCCTCGAAGGACGCCGTCCGCCGAATTGGACGGAGTTCGACAACTTATTCCTCGCCGGAGACTGGACCCGTTCGGGTTGGCCGGCGACCATGGAAGGCGCTGTGCGGAGCGGCTACCTGGCGGCTGAGGCCGTAACGAAGTCGGCCGGAAATGCGCGCCGGTTTTTGCTCCCCGATATCGCTTGAGCCACCACTATGGACACGATTCTCTACGACGCCGACTGTGGAGTCTGCTCTCGCGTCAAGCGGACCGTGGAAGCGCTCGACTGGCTCGGCACGATGCGCTGGGTGCCAAATCACGGCCCTGAAGCAGACCAGTCCGGCATCGCGCAGGAACATCTTGATCATGCCGTCTACATTCTCCGGGGCGACGGATACGATCGAGGCTTTGCCGCAGTCCAGCAAATTGCCATGCGTTTACCGCTGGCGTGGCTGGTGGCTGGGTATGTCGTAGCGAAGAAGCCGTGGACGGCGCTGGTGTTTGCTTTCTTGCTCAGTCCGCTGGCGCGGCCCGCCGGCGAATCGCTCTATGACCTCGTGGCTCGGAATCGTTACCGCCTGCCGGGCTCCACCTGCGATAATCAGATCAAATGACACGGGTGATCACGCTCGTCATCGCAGGGCTGCTGGCATTACCGGCCTTGGCGGTTGACATGACCAAGCTTCGAGTCAAGGTAACGAACGACATGGGCAAGCCGGTGGATCGCGCCAGCGTGATCGTGCGCTTTGTCGAAGGCCGTTCGGTAGTCAAACTCGGGAAGAAAATCCGGACCCAATGGGAGACCGCCACCAGCCAGGAGGGCATCGCGAAGATTCCCGAGATCCCACAGGGCAAGATTCTGATTCAGGTAATCGCCAAAGGCTACCAGACCTACGGCGGGACGTTTGAAGTGGATCAGGACGAGAAAACCCTCGAGATCCAGCTCAAGCCGCCCCAACCGCAGTACAGCGCCCACTAGCCGGCGATGGCGATGCAGTCGATTTCCACTCGTACGTCCCGCGGCAAGCGCGCTGCTTCCACCGTCGATCGTGCCGGCGGATTCTCTCCGAAATACTTCGTGTAGACCTCGTTCATCTTGGCGAACTCGCCCATGTCTTTCACGAAGACCGTGGTCTTGAGCACCTTGTCGAGCGACGATCCGCACGCCGCCAGAACTGCCTTCACGTTCTCGATCACGCGGACCGTCTGCTCTTCAATGCCGCCCTCAATGAGCTGTCCGGTGGCGGGGTCGAGCGGGATCTGTCCACTCAGAAATGCCAGGCCGTTATGCACGACGGCTTGCGAATATGGCCCGATCGCTTTCGGCGCCGCGTCGGTTGCGATAATCTTCTTCACGCTGATGATTCTCCTATAGCTTCAAGGTGCCGATCAAATCGGTCGCCCGCTGTATGTTTTCCTGATTCAGAAATTCTTCGAATTCCCGGGTGATTCGCTGGAGCGACGCCGGATCCCAGAAGCTCGCCGTTCCCACCTGGACGGCGGTGGCGCCGGCGATCATGAACTCCGCAACGTCGGTCCCCTTGGAGATGCCGCCGAGGCCCACCACCGGAATCTGTACCGCCTGCGCCGCCTCGTAAACCATGCGCAAAGCGATGGGCTTGATCGCTGGGCCCGACAGTCCTCCAAATCCCGCGCCGATGCGCGACCGCCTCGTGCGGGGGTCAATCGCCAGTGAGACGAAGGTATTTACCAAAGACACTGCGTCCGCGCCCGATTCCTCAGCTGCGACAGCGACGGCTTTGATGCTCGCGACGTTCGGCGAGAGCTTCACGATCAGCGGGCGTTGAGTGTGCCGGCGGACAGCGCGCACAAGGTCGCTTAGCAGGAGCGGGTCGCTCGAAAAGAAGATGCCGCCGTGCTTGGTGTTCGGGCAGGAGACGTTGAGTTCGTAGCCGGCGATGCCTTCGGCGTCCTCGAGCACGCGGATGACCTCGATGTAGTCCTCAGGATCGTAGCCGAACACATTGGCGAAAATCGCGGTGCTGTGCCGTCGCAGGGCGGGCAGTTTGTCGGTGACGAAAGCGCGGACGCCGATGTTCTGGAGTCCGATGGAATTCATCATGCCGGATGCGGTCTCCCAGAGTCGCGGAGGCGGGTTGCCGTCCATGGGCTCGCGGGAGAGCCCTTTGACAACGATGCCGCCGATCTGGTCGAGGTCGACGATAGATTCGAATTCGACGCCGTAGGCGAAAGTGCCAGAGGCGGCAAGAATTGGAGTACGAAGCCGGATGCCGCAGAGGTCAGTCGCCAGGCGGTCGGACATCAATCTCCAGCGTACCAGCAGTCGCCCCGCCCACACTCCCCAATAAAGGCGTCCGACGCCTTTATTGCTGAATATTGCTGGAGGCGTGAAGCAAGGAAAGGAGAAAGGCGCCCAGACCCTCCAGTTCAATAAAGGGGTCGGACGCCTTTATTGCTGGATTATTGCTGGCGCGGGGCGAAAGCGACGGTACAACGGCCACGCGCCCAGCACCCCCAGGACCGCCGACGCCGACATCAATAGCGCGAACTTCATCTCGAATCCGCCGTCGTAGTCAAGGTGTACCTCGCATGCGCCGACGCACTGCGGATCCACCACCATAAAGCCCAGACCGTCTGCCTTGATCGGACGGTTCGCACCATTCACCGACGCGTGCCACCCCTTGTGGTAGCTCACCTGCACGAACAGCAGTTCGTCCGCCGCCAGGTTCGCCCGGATTACCCCGTGACTTGGCCCATCGAATTGCATCGACGCCACCGGCAGCGCCGGATCCTCAAGCGCAGCAGCCAGCGGACGCACTGGAGCAAAGTCGACATTATTCTCCGGCGCCCGCGTCACCACGTGCTCGCTCCGGATCACATGCGCCAGCGACGCCGACCGCATCGGGACTGCGTAGATCACGTCTCCACCATCCCGAAACAACTCCGGCAGCACGCCGTCGAACTTCGCCGGATCGCGCCACACTTGCGGGTAAGCGTCACGGCTGCCCGGCCCCGCTACCACCACGGCCGTTGCGCCATACAGCCGCAGCCACATGGCAGTGTCGGCTCCGTCCTTCAAGGTCCACGGAATGCCGTAGTGCACAGCAGGGATTTGCGGATTGACGATCCCTTGCCCAAAGCCGCCGCCAACCTGCGGGGTGTCGGTAAACACCGTGAGCCAAAACTGCGTCGACCCGCTGATGAAAACGCGCCCTTCCTTCAAGTGGTCACGCAACCAGATGGAGAATTCGTACTCGAGAGTCTTCGACATGTCGATGGCCCCAACCACCTGGCGAGCCTCACGCCGGACATACCTCGTTTGAAACACGCCCAGCACAGTCAGGATGACAAAAAGGGAGATCGCGTACTCGGGCCGCAGGTGCCGGAGAATCACAAACAGCAGGCACACCGTCGCAATGACGATTCCCAGATCCATCTCGTGGTGATAGCGGTGCGGCTGCGGCATCAGCAGGATAGCGAAGCGCTCTGACAGAGCGATGATCGACGACGAGAACAACGAGAAGAAGACAGCGAACGCCGTCAGTTTCCCTGCACTTTCCCGGCGCATCAACCAAAGCAGGAATGCCGTTACCCCGGCGAGAGCGACTGCATATTTCACCTGCTGGATGCCGATTGGATAATTGCCGATGGTGTACTGCGCGTTGTGTTTGATGCGGCTCAGCGTCGACGGCGGAATCCACGGAAACGCGATCGCATACGCCAACACTCCAATACCGGCTGTCCATGCCGACTCTCGTATCCAGGGTTGCCTCGCGGTTACCAGTGCGAGCAGATAGCTCGCAACGGCCATCGCCAGCGCAAACGCTCCCAGCCAGTTGGTGAGCACCACGGCGGCCAACGCCAGCGCCGCCAGAAACACGCGAACCGGCGTGCGTAGTTCGAGTGCCCAGTCCAACGCCAGAATCGCGAGCGGCACAAGAGCGATGGATGTCACGTGCGGCGAGTCCCCGAACAGGATCACGGCGAGGAAGCGCGTCGGACCCCACGGCGTAGCCGTCCAGGTCTGCGCGGTGGTGGAGAGCAACGCCGATGGACACCACAGCGAGAAGACGGCTCCCACCACGAATCCCATACGCCAACTGCCCGACAGCCGCTGCGCCATCCAATACACGAAGACTGCCGCCATGCAGTAAAAGAACGCCGACACTGCGTGATGAGACAGCGCCGGCGACATTCCAAAAACACGCGCCGCCAGCGCCACCAGCACATGCAGCAGCGGAGGGTATGTGTTCTGGAAGGGAATTCCGACGTACCAGGGAGCGAACCAGTCCAGATGGAGTCCGTGATCCATGATGTACCGGCTGATGCCGATGTACGCTGCCTCAATCGACTCAAGGTGCGAGGTGTATTCGGTGCGAAACAGGTTCAGGCAGATGTAAGCGTTCAGCGCAAACAGGACAACACTGATCGCCGCTGTGCGAAGGCGGGATGGCCTCGCGTCATCGAGTATCGCCGGTAGTTTGATCAATCGTAAAGCCAGCCGGGATAGCGCTCAATCACTGGTCCCGTCTTCCGGCCCACCGCGTGGATGGTCTCGCCGCGTAGTTCCGTAGACAGTTCATGCTGCTTCAATAAATCGACAACCCATTCCAGCCCGGGCGGCTCGTCACGGCCGTAAGGCCCGGTCTCGAGCACCTCAACTTCCAGGCCCGATGCCTGGAAGAGCATCGGAATCTCCCAAGGAGCGTACTCGCGGGCATGTCTCGGCTCGGGATCCTCCCGCGGTTTCATGAATTGCGAGTAGAGCCCAGGATGTCCGCCCTTCAGCACTGCCGCAACAGAACGAAGTGAGATGATGCTCGGCGTACTCATTACCAGATGGCCGCCCGGTTTGAGAATCCGGTTCACTTCGGTCATCAGGTGCATCGGATCGTCCGAGAGATGCTCGAATAGTTCACAGCAGATCACAGTGTCGAATCGCTCGTCCGGATACGGATAGCGATCCTTCTCTGCGTTAAATAAATCGATTTCACAGGAGAACGACTTACCGTCCAGCGACTTCACCGACTTGCGATCAGTGCGGCCAAGTGGCCCCAGATAGCAACCCCGGACTTCCCCGTAGCCCAGCACTCGCTTGAGCGCCGGCGTGAGCTGCATGTAGGCGCCCATCTCGAGCACGCAGGAACTGCGCTCACCCGGCGGCGTCAATTGAAGGGTTCGCGCCAGCCGTCCCAAATGCTTCACCGCGTACTCTCGCTGTGCGTCCGTCGCCGAGGAAAACTCGAGAATGTACTCGCCTAAATCCGCGGGCTGATCCACCGCGCGACTCTCCACTTTCTGCATGATCTTACCGAGGACACTCATTCGACTTATGCACCCATGATTGTAGCTGAGGTTCCACCAACCTTAAGCTCTCCTGCATAATTGAGATGGCATGGATTCCGGTGCGCGCAAGCGCGTCTTGATTGTTGACGACGAACCCAATCAGCGGTCCGCCGTTTCACGCATGGTGGAGAAGTGGGGCTTCGAGGTGGAGACTGCCGGCAACGGCGTCGAGGCCCTGGAGAAGTTGGCCGAGTTCTACCCGAACGCCGTCGTGACAGACGTCATGATGCCCGAAATGGACGGTCTCGAACTACTTCGCCGGATCAACGAGATTCCCGGTGCGCCGCCCGTGATCATGCTCACGGCCTTCGGCAATATGGAGACCGCGCTCACAACGGTTCACGAGCATGGAGCCTTTTGGTTCGTCGAAAAGCCGCTCCGCCCCCGCGCCTTCCGCGTTCTGCTCGACCGTGCCGTCGCGCTCTACCGGCTGTCCGGAGATAAGGAACGCCTCGAACGTCAGTTGAGCAACCGCGGTGTGCTCGGCAACCTCATCGGCAACAGCAAGCCGATGCAGGAAGTGTTCTTCCTGCTGCGTCAGGCAGCGCCCTCTCCCGCCAACATTCTCATCCGAGGCGAAAGCGGGACCGGCAAAGAGGTGGTGGCGCGCCTGGTCCACAACTTGAGTCCACGCTCCGGCGGTCCGTTTGTCGCAATGAATTGCGCCGCTTTGCCCGAATCGCTGATCGAGAGCGAATTGTTCGGACACGAGAAAGGAGCGTTCACCGGTGCGCTCAGTGCGCGGCAGGGATGCTTTGAACTTGCCGATGGCGGCACTCTGCTGCTGGACGAAATCGGCGACATGCCGCCGCTTCTGCAATCGAAGCTTTTGCGCGTACTCGAGGATCATAAGGTGCGGCGCCTTGGCGCTCCACGCGAGATACAAGTCGACGTACGCCTCCTGGCTGCCACCAACCGCAATCTCGAGCACATGGCCGCGGAAGGGAAGTTTCGCGAGGATCTGTTCTATCGCCTGAGCGTGCTCACCGTCACCCTGCCGCCGTTGCGGGACCGCATGGAAGATATCGCGGCGCTCGCTGACGCCATGCTCGACGAACTAGCCTTGAAGCACAACATCAAAATCGCGGGACTCGACCCCGCTGTCATTCAGGCTCTCAAGCGCCATAACTGGCCTGGCAATGTCCGTGAATTGCGCAACGTCCTGGAGCGCGCCGTGGTTCTGGCGGGCGCGGGCGAAATCCGGCTCGATCACTTACCGCCGTCTATCCTCGCCACGACAGCCGAGCCCGTGAAACGCGCTCTTGGACCTGTGCCCTCGGCGACCTTCCATGCCGGGGTAACGCTCGAACAGGTGGAACGCGAAATGATCGAAATCACCATGGCGTTCACGCATCAGAACCGCACGCGCACCGCCGATATTCTCGGGATCAACCAGAAGACTCTCTACAACAAGCTCAAGGAATATGGAGCCGAACCGGTAGAGTAATGTCCACGCGGACCAAAATCCTGCTGCTCACGGTGCCTGCGGTATTTCTCCTGGTGGGGGCGTTCTCAGCATTGCTGTTGAACAACCTGGTGGCGTCAAACCTGCAGAACTCGCGGCATCTCGCTCAACTGGCGCTGCAACAAACCAAGGAAGTGCTGCTGATTCGCCTGGAAGAAGCCTCACGCAGCGGTGCGGCCACTCGCGAAAAGTGGGTGGAAGCCATCGCCGGCGATCAGCGACTGGCTAACTATCTGGTGAACAGCGTGGCTCAAGCGCCCTCGCTGGTGGAAATTTCCGTGGCCGGCGCCGACAACAAGATTCTGCTTTCTTCGACGCAGTCCATTGCCGGCACTGAGATGCGGCCCAGGCCATCGCTATACGGACTGCTGGCACTGGGGCCCATCGACCGTCTGCGCCGGGTGCGCAACCAGAGTCAGGACTACGAGCTTCAGATCCCCATCGGACGGCTGGATGAGCCAACGCCCATCTTCAAGATCCAGGTACTGGTATCGATGGCATTGGTCAATGATCTGATCCACGGCGGACTGCAATGGATCGGCGTCGCGAGCCTGATCACCTTGGCGGTTTCCCTGCTGTTTGTTTCGCTGCTCGCCGGCTTCGTTTCACGCGACCTGCGCAGGATCGAGCAGGACATCGACCTCATCCGCAAAGGCGAAGCCGTTCCCGTTACGGTTCCGAACTCCTCTCCCGAATTCGCCGCTGTGCAATCCAAGCTGAGTCTGCTGGGCGCGGAACTTCGCGATTCCGCCCGAAGTGCGGCAGGCTTCCGGACAGGTGTCAGTGCTGCCCTTGAGCGGCTTGAGGAAGGGATCCTTCTCTTCGATGAAAAGGGTCAACTGATCCTCTCGAGCGGCGCCTCGCAGCGCCTGCTTGGCTGTGCGGCGGAAGACTTTAAAGCCGGCGGTACCCCGCTCGAGACGCTGTTGACGGGCGGCGACAGCCATAGCGAGAAATTGATCGAGTGGCCCGGCCCTACCGGATTGACACCCCTGCTCGCGCAGGTAGACCGGTTTGCTGATTCTCACGTGCTTGTACGGCTGCGGGACCCAGAGGGCCGCCGCGAACTGGAATCCAAATTCGACCTGCTCTCGAGACTCGATTCCATTAACCGCTTGACCGGCGGAGTGGCTCACGAGATCAAGAATCCTTTAAACTCGATTGCCACGCGCTTGGCGTTGCTCGAATCCACCGCCGGTGCTGAGTCAGAAGAGGCGCAGGAGGAGATTCGGATTATCAATGAGGAAGTGCTCCGGCTCGACCGTGTTGTCCGTACCTTCCTCGATTTCACCCGGCCCGTGGAACTGGCTCAAGAGGAAGTGGACCTCACAGGACTAGTGGACGAGGTCACCTCCCTCATCCGGCCCGACGCTCAACGCCGGTCAATCATCGTTCGTTGGGAGCCCGAAGGGGATCACGCGCATGTGTGGGGCGATCCTGACATCCTCAGGCAGGCGTTGATGAATTTGGCCGTAAACGCTTTTGATGCAATGCCGGAGGGAGGTACCCTGGCCTTCGCCGTCTCTAACCGGAGTGGTCGCGAAGTACAATTGCGAGTCGCGGATACCGGTTCAGGGATGACTGAGCAACAGCGGGCTAAGATCTTCCAGCTATACTTTACGACCAAGAAGAATGGTTCTGGTATCGGATTGGCAATGGTCTATAGAGCCGTCCAGCTTCATGGGGGTAACATTGAAGTGGACAGCGAGCCGGGCAAAGGCGCCCGTTTCGACCTGACCTTTCCTGCGTTCGTGCGATCATGACCCTACGTCCCATAGTTGTATCGGCGATTCTCGCGGCCTCCACCCTGGGGTCGTCAGGATGCTTGTTCCGCAAGGCCAAGACTCCGATTGCGCCGGTATCCACTGCTCCCGCCCCCCTAAACACCGCCCCGGCGCCAGTCGAGACTGCAACGCCGCAGCCGGCTCATGCGCAGCCAGAACCGCCGCCGCCGGCGCCGCCCGAGTCAGTCCAAATTCCTGTCACGCAGCCGCCCGTCCAAGTCCAACAGCCCACACCGGCGCCGCCTCGTTCCCCCCGGCCGCGTCCCACTCAACCTGCGACCGTACCGCCGCCTCAGCCGGCCGCCGCCCCGCCGGCCTTTGGGGAACTGCTCACCGTTGATCAGCAGGCGCGTCTTCTGCACGCTTGTGAGCAAAGCGCTCAAGCAGCCCGCCGCGCCCTGAACCAGGCGGCAGGGCATTCGCTTAACCGCGATCAGCTGGATATGGCGAACCGGGTACGGTCGTTCCTCAAACAGGCTGACGATGCCAAAGGAACCGATCCGTCCAACGCGGCTCAACTCGCACGACGTGCCGAGACGCTCGCTAATTCACTCCTAAGCTCGATCCAGTAAACAAAAAAATCCCGCGGGGCTGGGGAGTGTCCCTGGCGCCCGCGGGCTGTGTACTATTGGAGGTTTTTCCCAAATAAACTAACGTTGTGCAATGATCTTGACCTTGGGAACAGCCAGATAGCCGGTCACTTTGTCCTTAGAAATCTGATTCACTACCACCTCGTACGGTATTCGTGCGTGCGAAGTGTAGAACTGAATCGGTTCGTTGACGTTCTTGTCTTTCTTCTCAACGCGGCGATCGTCAGCCATGACGTCGATGGTGAAACGGTTGCGCTTGACGTCCGCTTTCTTGAGCGTCAACTGTACGGTCCCTACCTTCTGCGGTTGATCCTTGCGGGTGAGCGAGAACTCAATGTAGTCGCGCTCGCCTAGCTGCTTCAGAGCCTGCAGTTCACCGGCATTGGTCGCAATGAGACCGCTCATCACGCCCATGTCGCCATTGGTGCGCTTGAGGTCGGAAATGGTCTGATCCAGTTCGCCCTTAACGCTGCCGACATCGCCCTTGATTCCTGTCAGCGTCTCGTCTACTTTCGTGGACTGATCCGTGGTCTCTCTCTTGAATTGGTCCATTTGGGCGACGAGCGCTTCATTCTTTGCGCCCAGCGTCTTCATTACGCCTGCCGCCTGTTGACGGGCTAAGACCGTGGCACGCGCGGCTGACGCTTGCGATTCCTGCTGAGCCTTGGTGACCTGCTCGTTCATCTTCGAAACAGACTCGTTCACTTCGGCTTTCGCCATAGCGACGCTTGTATCCATCTGTCCGCGAAGCTGGTCCATTTTTTGTTGTGTGTCGGCCAGTTCGTGACGAACCGAGTTTACCTGAGTGCTCTGATACCACCAGCCACCCATTGCGGCCACCAAGACGCCTCCCAGCAGGATCTTGCTCACCAGCCCGGAGGGTGCACGGTGGGCAGTGATTTCGGTGCGGTTAATTTCGTTTTGGTCGTTCACAAATGGCCTCCTTAACTACCCTGTTTCGTGTCCCGCGAAGCAAGTACGCGATATAGCATTGCAGGTGGCGAACCACAGTGTAAGTGCTTGATTCGGAGTGTGAAAATCCAGATGTCGTAGTGCATTCGGGAATTCTGCCCGACCGCTTGAAATTGCAAGATCCGGTTTTTTGACCGAGAGAGTCCGAAATCGACGAAAGTACTACTTCGTGATGTCTCGGTGGCCTTCTTTGACCTTATATCCGGCCTTCTTCAGGCGCTTCTGCATCTCGCCGGTGATCATCACCGAACGATGGTGCCCGCCGGTGCAGCCAAACGCGATGGTGAGGTAGCTCTTGCCTTCCCGGATGTAGTGGGGCAGCAGATAGATCAGGAGGTCAGAGATCCGGTCGATGAATTCCACAGTTTGGGGAAAGGACCGGATATAGCGCGCCACCGGCGCCTCGAGGCCGGTACGGTTCTTGAACTCGGCAATATAGTTGGGGTTGGGCAGGAAGCGTACATCGAAGACCAGGTCGCTCTCGGGCGGGACGCCGTGCCGGAAGCCAAAGCTGGTGACGTAGATCATGATGTTCGACTCGTCCCGGCCGCCGGCGAATTTTTCGCCAATCAACTCGCGAAGTTCGTGGACATTGAACTTCGATGTGTTGATGATGTGGTCCGCTACGGCGCGGATGGATGCCAGCTCGACTCGCTCGGCTTGAATGCTCTTGGCGACGGAACGTTCGGCGCCCAGAGGATGCGGCCGGCGCGTCTCGCTAAACCGGCGCACGAGCGAACTGTCGTCCGCTTCCAGAAATACCAGGGTTACTGCACCACTGCGCTTCAGCTTGCGGAATATGGCGGGGAACCGCTGAAGGGTTTGTCCCTCTCGTATGTCAACGACGATCGCAGCACGCTTGATCTTGGAGTCAGCCAGCAACTCCGAGAATTGAGGGATGAACTCGATGGGCAGGTTGTCCACCGAATAATACCCCAGGTCCTCGAAAGACTTGAGGACCGTGCCTTTACCGGAACCGCTCAAGCCGGTGATGATCACCAGCTGTGAGCGGTTATCTTCGGGTTTCAAAGGCGGTACGGCTTTTTTGGGAGGCCGTTTCGCCACTACGACTCGACCAGGTCGAAGCTGCCGTCTTTGCGGCGAATAAGCACCGAGACGCAGTCTTTATCGGAGTCGCGGTAGACCATGTAGTCCCGGCTCCCCATGGCGATCATTGCTTCCTCGGCGGTCATGGGCTTGCGGCGGTCATGATGGTTGATGCGGTTGATGCGGATGCCTGAATCTTCAGTCTCCACCGGTTCAGGGCTAGGCTGTTTGACCTTCTTAGCCGGAGCCTTCGCCGCGACGACTTCCGGTACAGCGACGGTCTCCTCGCCCTTGTCCTTGGGGGCACGAGTTGTGTCGCGCCATTTCGCTCGAACCTTCAGGGCCTGTTTCTCGGCTTTTTCCAGCGCCTCAGACATCGCGGCAAACAAATCTGTCCCCGAGCCGATGCCTATCAGGCTATGGCCGTGGAAGTTAGCGGTGATCTCAGCCTTGATCAGGTGCCGCTCGTTCGTGATCACGACATGAGCGTCCTTACTGCTGTCCCCTTTCCGCTCCACTAACTTCGAGAGCTTGGCGAACCTCACATCCAGCTTGCGCTGTTGTCCCGGCGGCAATTCGCCGCGCCGGCCGGTGTAGTTGATGTTCATGGACTGCCTCCTCCTTGAAAGAGAGAAGTTAATTACGAGTACGTCGCTGGTGAGTAGAGGGAATCTTCATGTCTTCCCGGTATTTGGCCACCGTGCGGCGGGTTACCTGAATACCTTCGCCTTGAAGCTTCTCTGTAATCTGTTCGTCGGTCAAAGGATGCTTAGGATCTTCGTCCTCAATCATCTTTTTTACCCTTCGCTTCAGGATTAGTAGGGGTGTCGCGCTTCCGGACGGGCCTTGCACGGCCTCCGAGAAGAAGTAGCGCAGCTCAAAAACACCCTGCGGCGTGTGAGCGTACTTACTTGCAACTGCACGACTTACCGTGGACGGATGCACGCCGATCTCCTCGGCGACATCCTTAATCATCATAGGCTTCAGCTGGTCAATGCCATGCTCCAGGAATTCACCCTGGCGCCTGACAATCGACTGGCAAACCCTCAGGATAGTCTGCTTTCGCTGCTCAATGTTCTTAATCAGTTGGAGCGCGGAGGCATACCGGTCCTTGACGTAGTTCCGGATTTCCTTGTTCGGCTCCTGATCACGGTCGAGCATCTTCTTGTACTGCGAGTTCAGCCGCAACTGCGGTACATCTTCATCGTTCAGCTGAATCAGGTACTCGTCGCCATCCTTGAAAATGTAGACGTCCGGCTCGACGATTCGCGCGCCCGGGCCCGAATAACGGCGCCCTGGCATCGGATCGAGCCCTTTGATGACAGAAACCGCGATCTGGACATGCTCGAGGGGCCGTCCAAGCGCCTTCGCCAAGTCCCTCATCTGCCGGTTTTCCAGCAGTTTCAAATGGTTAGCGATAATCTGCCAGGCGACGCTGTTGCGCCCGTTCCGTTGCTCAATCTGAATTAGGAGGCACTCCTGAAGCGATCGTGCGCCAATTCCTGATGGATCGAGCGCCTGAACCACCCTGAGCGCTTCTTCCAGATCTTCCGGCTTGTGATCCTCGGCTAGCGCGATCTCCTCGAGGGGAGACATGACATAGCCGTTCTCGTCCAGATTGCCGATGATACTGTCGGCTGCGTCGCGCACTGCTTCAGGCAGAACTAATACCGCTAACTGGTCATGGAGATAACCGCTTAGCGTGACGGGCGAGGAGAGAAAAGTCTCGAAAGATGGCTTCTCGACGTTCTCTGAAGCCGGACTTTTGTAGCCGGGGTCTAGATAAGTATCAAAGAAGTCGCCGAAATCGATTTCGTCGAAGGGATCAGACTCGGTCTTCTCAGGAACTACCGCGTCCACGCCTTCGGTGATGGGCTCAGCGACGGTTGCCGTGAGAGTCCCCGTGCCGTTGTCAACTCCGTCAAACGATTGGGTTTCAGCAGCAGCATTGTGGTCGAACTCCATGCCCGAAAATTCAGGCTCTGGCGTGACCGGATCATTGGGATTATCCATCACGTCGCGGATGGACTGGTCGGCGGGTTCCTGGACGCGTTCCGCTTCGAGCATCGCCTGAACTTCCTCAGGCGTCAACTCTTCTCCCCCTTCGCCGGCCTCTTCAAGCACCGGATTCTGAGAGATCTCAGAAACGATCATGTCCTTCAACTCAAGGCGGTTGAGCTGAAGCACCGTCACCATCTGGACGAGCCCAGGGGTTAAGATTTGCTTCTGCGCGACCCGTAGTTGCAGCCTCGGAGAAAGCGAACTCATCTGGCTTCATAATAACACCGGACCCTGCACCCGTAGCACGTGAAATACCTTAATTAGGTCGGCTTACTTCCCGGTCATCACCGCGATGCTTCCACGCGTTTCAGAACCTTCGATTTGGGATTCAAAGCCACACCACAGGCCGGTTCGTCGGCGGTGCTTCCCATCGCAAAACAAATGCTCCACACCGGCGAGAGCGACAATCAATACCTTGGTTAACGAATCCGGCCCAGCCTCAAATCAAGGCAGAAGCGTGCTGCGGCGCCGATCTGAACCTCACCGAAACCTGGATGTCGAGGATTTAAGAGATAGTTGAACTCGCCCGGCACAACCGCGCTTGGCACGCATAGCGCGACCGACCGTCGCGACCGGGCCCACTCCTCGCCGATATCCTGAACGCCGAGCGGAATCGGCAGTTGGTGCCAACCTTGCGGCAGAGAGTCAAGCGAACATCGCTCCACCCAGGCATCGTCGAGCCGTGCTTCAATACTCACGTAACCGGACAGCAGGTCCGCGCGGTCCAGGTGGACCAACAACTCGAGCGCCGCCAATGCTCTCGACTCCGACAGGTAAATCATCGGTGTCCCCTTGCGGTTCCACCGCCCGCCAAAGAGCCGCGCGCCTTCGCCGTTGAACGCGGTAACGCCACGGTGGCGCCGAACAATGCGCCAGGCAGACAGCATCAGGAGAAGACCCCGTACTCGAGGCGTCCTATGAGATCCTCTACTTCGCGGGCTCCCAAATCTGTGCGGCAATAATCGAGCGGGCTCTGCCCTTCAAATGCGTCGCGCGGCGAGATGAGCCAGTGGGCCGCCTCGGACGTGTCACCGTTGAACAGCCGTAGCGCGCTCTCCGCCACGAGTCCTATCCGGACGAGCCTTTCTGATTCCGAGGGTTCGAAGCGATGGGCCGCTTTCCTCCGTGCGAGAGCCCGTGCCGGTATTCCTGCCGCCTCCGCCAGCGCGCCGGTATCTATCCCCAGCGTCTCCGCCAGCTGCGAGAGGGACCGAAAGGGCAATCCCCTCTCAATGGCGTGAATCAGATCGGCGTTGGACGACGCCGACAATCCAAGACTGTGTCCCGGAGTGGACTGCTCGGCTGCCCTCGATCCGCCTCCCGCCGCTGCGCGCGCAGCCGCTCCCGCCGTCAAACGTGACATGTCTCAATTGTCCGCCATGAAAGGGAATAAACAGGGAATAATCTAGCGCAATTTCGGCCCGGCACATCTAACAAACAGGCACTGCTTCTGGAGATAAGAAATAAACTGCGCATCCTCGCTGATGCGGCAAAGTACGATGCTTCCTGTGCATCCAGCGGTTCTCGGCGTAAGGCTACTGAGGGCGGCATCGGAAACACCGAGGGGATGGGCATTTGTCACAGCTATACGCCCGACGGCCGCTGCATTTCGCTTCTCAAACTCCTGCTCACCAACTACTGCTTGTATGACTGCCTCTACTGCGTAAACCGTATCTCCAGCGATACGCCGCGCGCGCGCTTCACTCCGGAAGAGGTGGCGTTTCTTACGATGGAGTTCTACCGCCGCAACTACATCGAGGGACTGTTCCTGAGTTCGGGTGTGATCCAAAGTCCCGACTACACGATGGAGCAAATGATTCGCGCGGTCACACTGCTCCGTACCGAGCACAAGTTCGGCGGCTACATTCATGTGAAAGCGGTGCCGGGCGCTGCGCCTGAATTGATCCGGCAAGCCGGACTGCTTGCCGACCGCTTGAGCGCAAACATCGAGCTTCCGCGAGACTCCGATCTGATCCGGCTTGCGCCGGCCAAGTCTCACGCCGAGATCGAGACCGCGATGACCCGGATCCGCAATGGCATTGACGAAGCCCGCGAGGGTGGCGCTGCCTTTGCGCCCGCCGGGCAGAGCACGCAGATGGTGATTGGCGCGGCCGGCGAGACCGACGATGTGATCATGACGTCGGCATCGCAACTCTACAAAAAACATAAGCTTCGGCGCGTGTATTATTCCGGCTTCAGCCCGATACCGCATCCGGATCCCAATCTTCCGGCGGAACGTCCTCCGCTCGTCCGCGAGCACCGCCTCTACCAAGCCGACTGGCTGCTTCGCTTCTATGGCTTCACCACCGCGGAGATCTTTGATAGCACTGAACGCAACCTCCCGCTCGACAAGGATCCGAAGCTGGCCTGGGCGTTGCGGCATCGCGAGTTTTTCCCGGTGGACATCAACGCGGCGCCGCGCGAAGCCCTGCTGCGCGTTCCCGGACTTGGCGTTCGCAATGTCCAGCGCATTATCCGCGCGCGACGCTACCGCCGCTTGAGTCTCGACGACGTTCGTAAGCTGGGCGCGGCCGTAAACCGTGCGAAATTCTTCGTCGTGGCGCGAGACCATAATCCCGAACTCCATGCACTCGACTCTCCTAAGCTCCCCGAAAAGTTCACACCTCAACCTCAACAACTCCTGCTCTTCGAGACCCGCACCGGCGAGCTATGATCGAGATCGTTGTTGAAGACTTCAAACACTGGCGCGTCACCGCACGTCAAGCCTTACTGGCCGCCGTCCCGCCGTTCGGTATTCGCTTCCGTGATCCTCGAGACCAGCCCTATCTACTAGCCGAAACTGAACTGCCGCCGGCCGCGGTGAAATCGAAACCGCGCGTGCCGGCCGCATTCCTCGATCTCGCGCGCTCAGTGGCGATGCATCACGACCCTCAACGTTGGGACCTGCTCTATCGCTCGCTATTCCGAATCGCCAACGGTGAACATCACTTGCTCGACGTCGAGGTGGACGACGATGTGCGCGAGATGCGTCGAATGGAAAAAGCCGTGAAGCACGAGATTCATCGCGTGCATGCCTTCGTGCGTTTCCGGCGGACCGAGGACTTGGGCGGAGAACGTTTTGTCGCGTGGTTTCAAACCGAACACGACGTACTCGAAGCAGCGGCGCCTTTCTTCGCGCGACGCTTTGCCGCAATGCGCTGGGCCATCCTCACGTCGATCCGAAGTGCATATTGGGACGACAACCAACTGCGGTTCGGTCCTGGAGTTCTACGCTCTGAAGCACCGTCCGAGGACACCCTCGAAGACCTGTGGCGCGACTACTACGCCTCTATCTTTAATCCCGCGCGCCTGAGCGTCCGTACGATGCGCACCGAGATGCCCGCCCGGTATTGGGCCACAATGCCTGAAACAGATATCCTGCCCGCGCTCATCCAAGAGGCGGAAAGCCGGGTCGACGTCATGCAGCAAAATCAACCCACGTCCGCCGCACCGTTTGTGCCCCAGTCAAAGTCGTTGACCGTCCTCGCGAAAGCCGCGTCAAGATGCGAGGGATGTAACCTGTTCCGCCACGCCACGCAAACGGTGTTCGGCGAGGGACCGCCGGATGCCCGGGTGATTCTGGTTGGCGAACAACCGGGAGACCAGGAAGACCTGCAGGGACATCCGTTCGTCGGACCCGCGGGACAGTTGCTTGACCGCGCGCTGACGGATGCCGAGGTGGACCGGCGCTTGATCTACGTCACCAACGCTCTAAAGCATTTCAAGTTCGAGCCTCGCGGAAAGCGGCGCATCCATTCGAAACCTACAGGGCTCGAAATCAATGCTTGCCATCCATGGCTCGAAGCCGAGATCGCAGCGGTGAGGCCGGAGTTGGTCGTATGCCTGGGCGCCACTGCGGCGCAGTCCTTATTAGGACGGGCGTTTCGGGTCACGAAGGAACGTGGACTGGTGCTGCCGCACCCGGTTGCTGGTAAGGTCATGGCGACCATTCATCCTTCGGCAATACTCAGGATGCCGGAGCAGGAGCGCCGCGAAGCGGAATACGCTGCCTTCGTGGATGACCTGCGGAACATCCGCTCAGTATTGGTGGCTTAAGGCTTTTGGGGAAGAGGATGGAGCGGGAGACGGGATTCGAACCCGCGACATCGACCTTGGCAAGGTCGCACTCTACCAGCTGAGTTACTCCCGCGCGAGGGACAATTCTGATTGTGACAGACTCTACAGGTGGTGTCAATCGGGGGTCTGTAGGTACTGTGAACAACGCGTGACGGAAATGTTTTGCTACAACTGTAGAACTCCATAAGTTAAACAAAACAACACAGAAATAATCCGAGAAAAAACCTAAAGATCAGACTTCCCTACAGAATCTTTTGTGCTAGACTGAAGTTCCGCAGAGATAGTATTCAGGGAAAAACCTGATATACAGCCTGGTTCGGTTTGAGCCGAAACCAAACACACAGACTCTTTTCCACAGAGTGTGGAAAACCTGTGCAAAAGCTGCGTCTGCAGTATTGCGGGTGTTGGAATGAGTGCCTCAAGATGAACGGTTGGGATCAGGTTAAGCAGTTTCTTCGGTCCAAGTTGAGCGCAGATGCCTACCAGAACTGGATATCGAGGACGGAGTTTGTGGGGGACCGGGATGGAATCCTCCGCGTGTCGGTGCCGGACGGTGTAACGGGGGACTGGCTGGAGCGGGAGTATGGCGATCACATTCGCGATGCCTTTGCAGGTATGGGGCAGTCGCCAAAGCCGATCGTGTACGAAGTGGCCCAGCAACCCTTGCAACCGCCGCGTCCTATGCCGGGCCCGGTGTCAGAGGGCGACACGCAATTGACGTTTGCCGCACCGGGTACGTCGCTCAATCCGAAGTTCTCTTTTGAGTCGTTCGTGGTTGGATCGTGTAATCAGTTTGCGCATGCGGCCGCACGAGCGGTGGCCAGCACACCGTCGCGATCGTATAACCCCCTCTTCATCTATGGTGGCGTCGGGATGGGAAAAACCCATCTGATGCATGCGATTGGGCGATCGTTACTCGATCACTACGGGTCGATGAAGATCGTTTATACATCGAGCGAGCGCTTCATGAACGAGATGATCAACTGCATCAAAAGCGAGCGAATGTCGCATTTTCACAGACATTATCGCTCCGCGGACGTGTTGCTCGTGGACGACATCCAAATCCTTGCTGGCAAGGAGCGGACGCAGGACGAATTCTTCCACACCTTTAACGAGCTCTACGATCATCAGAAGCAGATTGTTATTTCCAGTGACTCCGCGCCTAAGAATACGCCCGGACTGGTGGAGCGCCTGCGGTCACGTTTCGAGTGGGGTCTGATGGTGGACATACAGCCGCCCGATCTCGAGACGAAGATGGCGATTCTGGATAAGAAGGCGGAGTCGGAGGGCGTCGAGTTGCCCGAGGACGTGCGCATCTTCAT
This sequence comes from Bryobacterales bacterium, assembly GCA_038212445.1. Taxonomy (GTDB): domain Bacteria; phylum Acidobacteriota; class Terriglobia; order Bryobacterales; family Bryobacteraceae; genus TMP-7. The sequence goes on along the minus strand of JBBQUM010000007.1, from coordinate 208,196 downwards.
CGCCACCAAGACCAAGTCAAATGTCCGTGAGCTGGAAGGCGCGTTGGTGAAGTTGATCGCCTACTCCTCGGTCACGGGTACCAAGATCAACCTCGCGATGGCGCAGCAGACCCTCAAGCACCTTGTGCCGCAGGGTGACAAGCGGGTGAGCATTGAGATGATTGTGCGCTCGGTGGCGGAGAAGTTCGGCCTCCAACCGGTCCAACTGAAGCAGAAGACCAACGCTCGCCAGATCTCCTACCCGCGACAGGTGGCAATGTACATCGTGAAGGAAATGACGCACGCCTCGCTCCCGGAAATCGGGCGGGCGTTTGGTGGAAAGCACCACACCACGGTCCTGCATTCTATTCAGAAAATTGACCAGTTGCGGCACACCGATGGAGACCTGAACAAGCTCTTGCACAGCGTCATCGATTCGCTCAGTTAGCGGGTGAACGAATCAGAATGGCGGAAGCTTTGACCCAGACCTCTACGTCGAATCAGAACTACCTCATAATAAGAGACTTATCGCTTAAAATTGGCCCGGCAGCGACAGGCGCCTAAAAAACCGCGCTGCAAAGACACAAGCGATTTAATTTGCTATAATTTAGGGAGAATTCTACAGCCTGCATTCGTACACGCTGAATTCTCGTTCCTGACGTAAGTATCTAGGGAGAAACCAGTACATGGAATTCACAGTCAGCAAGTCTGATCTGGTCAGGGAGTTGAGTCTTTCGCAGGGCGTTGTGGAGAAAAAAACCACGATCCCGATTCTTTCCAATGTCCTGGTGGAGGCAGCCGGGGACCGGATTGTCCTGACCGCCACGGATCTTGAACTGGGCGTTCGCTGTTCCTGTCCGGCAAAGGTGACTAAGCCGGGTGCAGGCACAATTCCCGCCAAGCGACTTTTGGACTATGTCCGGCTGCTCCCGGATGCCGATGTCAACGTCAAGCTGGCTGAAAACCAGTGGGCCAGCCTCCTTTGCGGGCGTTCGCGGACGCGCATCGCCGGCATGAGCCGCGAAAGTTTTCCCGAACTGCCGCAGATGCCTGAGGTTCTCGCCGAGATTCCGGTGGGGATTCTGGCGTCGATGATTTCGAAGACGATTTTCGCCATCTCGATGGAAGAGTCAAGGTTCACGCTCAATGGTGCACTGCTCCTCCTGAAAGCAAACGCCATGACAATGGTTGCGACCGACGGCCACCGCCTTGCCACCGTGGACTATCCGGCCGATCTGCCGGGTGTTTCGGGGTCGTACCGGGCTCTGCTCCCGCGCAAGGCGATGAGCGAGATCCTGAAACTGGCCGCGGAGTCGGGCGCCGACACCAAAATCAAGTTCGCGGGCGATGACAATCACCTGTTCTTTGAGCTGGGCGACCGGCTGTTGCTGAGCCGGAAGCTCACCGGGAACTTTCCGGATTTCGAGCGCGTGCTTCCCAAAGAAGCGCCGAATACCGTCTCGCTGCCTCGTGACGAATTTAAGGCCGTGATTGACCGTGTATCGCAATTCTCTGACGAGCGATCACGCGCCATCCGGGTGCAGGTGCTGCCCGGTGAGGTGAAGGTTCACTCGTCGATTTCAGAGACGGGAGAGAGCGAAGAGAGCATCCCCTCTGAATACTCCGGCCCGTCGGTGGAGATTGGATTTAACGCGCAGTATCTGCTCGATTTTCTGAGAGCCGTAAGCCAGGACACCGTGACTCTTCACTTTAAGGATCCGAACAGCGCCGGCGAGTTGCGGCCGGGCGGCGATTCCAACGGCTACACGTATCGCTACGTCGTGATGCCGATGCGAATCTGATGAGCGCGACCGGCATCGAAGGGGTGAGGGGTTAATGGCAACGAAAGAGGTTCACTTGAACACGCCAGATGTTTACGATTCCAGTAGTATCAAAATCCTCGAGGGGCTCGAGGCCGTACGTTTGCGTCCGGCAATGTATATCGGTTCCACCGGTGAAATGGGTTTGCATCATCTCGTTTACGAGGTGGTGGACAATTCCGTGGACGAAGCCCTGGCGGGCTATTGCACCGAAATCAACGTCGTAATCCATCTTGATAACTCCGTAACGGTGATTGACAACGGGCGCGGTATCCCCGTGGATATGCACGACAGCGGTGTCTCTGCTGCAGAAGTCGTCATGACTAAGCTGCACGCCGGCGGCAAGTTCGATTCGAATACCTACAAAGTGTCCGGCGGATTGCACGGTGTCGGCGTGAGTTGCGTGAACGCGCTTTCCGAAGTTTTATTGCTCGAGATCTGGCGCGACGGCCACACCTACGAGCAGGAGTACGGCCGGGGTATCCCCAAGGGACCGCTGGCGCGCACCGGAAAGGCCGGAAAAAAGCGCGGAACCAAGATTACGTTCAAGCCCGATACCACGGTGATGGACGCGATCTCCTTCAACTTCGACACCCTCTCACAGCGGCTGCGCGAACTGGCGTTCCTGAACAAGGGCGTCACCATTACGCTGTCCGACGAGCGCGAGGATCCTCCGAAGGGGCATGAGTTTCACTTCAGCGGCGGCATTGCTGAGTTCATCAAACACTTGAATAAAGGCAAGACGCTGCTGCACGAGAAGCCCATCCACTTTGAGGGTGATCGTGATATGCCGAACGGCGGAACAGTCGCGATTGAAGTGGCGCTGCAGTATAACGATTCCTACTCCGACACGGTCTTCAGTTTCGCCAATAACATCAACACAGTGGACGGTGGCACTCACCTCTCCGGCTTCCGTAGTGCGCTAACGCGGGCGATCAATCAGGCAGGCCAATCCAACAACATCTTCAAAGAGAAGGAGAGCCTCACAGGAGACGACGTCCGAGAGGGTCTGGCGGCGGTGGTGAGCGTGAAGCTTCCCCAACCGCAGTTTGAAGGTCAGACGAAGGGTAAATTAAACAGCGACATCAGCGGCTTTGTCACGCAGTTCGTGTACGAGAAGCTCGGCGAATTCTTCGACAAGAATCCGGCGGTGATGAAGAAGATCGTCTCGAAGGCGATCGACGCATCCCGTGCGCGTGAGGCCGCTCGCAAAGCCCGCGATCTTACGCGGCGCAAAGGAGCACTCGATTCCGGCGGACTGCCGGGCAAACTGGCCGACTGCCAGGAGCGCGATCCGGAACGCTGCGAACTCTATCTCGTCGAGGGCGAGTCGGCCGGCGGTACTGCAAAGTCGGGCCGCGATCGCCGGTTCCAGGCCATCCTGCCGCTGAAGGGCAAGATCCTCAACGTCGAGAAAGCACGCTACGACAAGATGCTCGGGCACGAAGAAATCCGAGCCATGATCACCGCCATCGGAACCGGTATCGGCAAGGACGATTTTGATCCGACCCGGTTGCGCTACGGCAAGATCATCATCATGACCGATGCCGACGTCGATGGGTCGCACATCCGCACGCTGCTGCTCACCTTCTTCTTCCGGCACATGCAGGAGCTGATCAATCGCGGCCATGTATTCGTCGCGCAGCCCCCGCTTTACCGCATCAAGAAGGGGAAGAGCGAGAAGTACATCAAGAACGAGAAGGAATTCACTCGCGAGATTCTGCGGCGTGCCACCGAGAACCTGACTGTTGAGGTCGGCGAAGTGGATGGCAAGCCGGCACAGATAATCGAAGGCACTGAGCTGCGCAACTTCCTGATGCTGCTCGATGAGTACACGCAGATATTCCGTTTGATGGAGCGGCGGACGCGCGATACGAGGGTGGTCGACATCCTGGCCCGGGCCGATCTCACAATCGACACAAAAGCCGATTTCGCTGAGCAGTCGCAGATAAAGCCGATCTTTGAAGCCCTGCAAGCTGAAAAGATTCCGGCTGAAATGGTGAAGGACGAGGAGCATGACTCCTGGCGCGTGGTCTACCGTGATCACACCAACGCGGAGCGTGCCATCGACGTCGACCTTGCCGCACAACCGGAATACCGGCGTTTGCGGACCTACTCGAAGAACATCGCCGCGCTCAACAAGCCCCCGTTCGTGGTGGTAAAAGAGACGACCCGGGAAACGCTGAAGAACTGGCGCGAATTGCTTGCCTACATTAAAAGTGAAGGAACGCGCACCGTTGACGTCACGCGCTACAAGGGCCTGGGCGAGATGAACGATACTCAGCTTTGGGAGACGACCATGGATCCCGAGCGCCGCACCCTACTTCGCGTGTCGGTTGCCGATCTGCCTGAGTGCGAACAGATCTTCACGACGCTGATGGGTGAGGACGTCGAGAACCGGCGGAAGTTCATCGAAGAGAACGCGCTCGACGTGCGCAACCTGGACATCTAGGCCGTCCGCTGTCTCAGTTGGTTAGGCGGTAGGCGACGCCCCGCAGTTTTGATGCGAGCTGATTGAGCGTCGAATCTACCTCGACGGTGGGCTCCATCTGCTGCAAGAGATTTGCGAGGCTGGCTTGCGGCTCAAACTGCTGCCACCACTTCGCGATGTCTAAAGTCGGGACGCTGACCGGCTCGAACATCTGATGGCCCCGCAGCCAGCGGCGGAGATTATCTGAATCGCCGCGCTTCACCACCGGTAGATTGAAACTAACCGACATTTCTGTCGCCCGATTGTCCACACCGAGAATCAGTGATGGCACACGGTGCGCAAGCGTCGTTATGCCGCCGTGCAGGCGGGTCCCCACGTAGGTGACCCGATTCGCTCGGAGGAAAGTAGAGAGCGAGTCAAGGGAGTGTTCGAGGATCTCGAAACGGGCGGGGACAGCCTCGAATACCGGCAATGACTTCAGGTACGCGACGTCGCCTGTGCCTTGTGGGAAGAAGTAGAGTTTGCCGGGAAAATGGTCGGCAACAATCCGTAGGAACTCGTCATCGTGGGCGGGGTGAGTGTAGTAGTCGGTGAGCATCACCAGGCAGTCGTCAGTCCAGCGATCCGTTCGATGGCTCGACACGCCGTCCAAGCCCCACATCGCCGGGCACCCCGTCGCAACCACGTTCGAGATTCCGGCTTCACGCAGCTGTCCAGCCGTGTACCGGTCACGCACCGAATGCATTCTTTGGCGACACAGGATGCGTTGATAAAACTCAGACGTGAAGGCGTTAGGGGGATCCTGGTATTGCCACCAGCCGATTCCGAGCAGGACTGCCTCCTTAATGCGAGGCGTCCCATAGTCAGCTTTGCCGTTGGCGAAATTCCACTGGTTGTAGGTCAGGACGTCGGATGACAGCAGGTTTGAGCCGCCCAGAAACACAATGCGGGCGGCCTCGAGAATCTCGTAGTGATGCTCCTGTAGCGGCTCGTGTGATGAGATCCGGCAGACCTCCTCACCAGGCCAGAGAGCAGTCAGGCAGCGAGAGATTGCACGGTAAATAACGACATCGCCCAGGTTGGTTGAGGGCGTGCCGTCGTGATCCTGCAACGCGGGATCGACGAGGCAAATCATGCGTCCATTAACTCCGCGGTTTTGATGCGCCGTCGAATGAATGCCGACAGGCGGTCCTGCATGGCTGTCCAGGTGGCATAGCCGGTACGAATCGACTCGCGCGCCTGGGCGCCAATCTCCTGTACACGCGAAAGCGGTTGAGGCTCGGGGTTATCGGGGTCGTAGAGGAGGCCGGTAACGCCGTTCCTGATGTACTCGTTGTGCGTCGGCAGATCCGGCGCGATAACGCACAATCCCATCGCCATGGCTTCCAGAAAACTCATGCCAATACCTTCCGAGGGCCGGGAAGCGAAGAGTATATTGTGCGTCGCGAGTGACTTCAAATGATCGCCGGCCACCGCCCGCCAGAACGACACTTGATGCTCCTTTGCCCGCACCGCTCGCTCGATGCCACGCTGGATGCCGGATAGTGGATCCGGCGCGAAATGCACCGTGAAACGGTCAAGGATAGAGTCGCCGCAGAGGTGCGCTACCAGGCGCGGCGTGATGGCCGGCACGCGCTGCCAAAAGAATCCTCGCAGAGAGTTCTCGTTAGAGACTTGGGGGTAGCAGTTAGGGTCAGGAAAATACTGTGCGTAGATGGAGTGAGGCGTCCGGTCAGCAACCTGTTTATAAAGGGCCGAGGAAAAGCACAGAATTTTTGCGGAATTGAGCGCTTCTGACCACGCCAGGTTGCCGCCTACCAATGCGTCATACATGGGCACGAAGATCAGGTTCGGGTGAGGCTCCCGCACGTAGCCGAGCGCCTCCTGAACCTGCCAGATGACGATGCAGTCATAGGCACTCGAGTCAAACTGATCAATCCAGTCGGCTCGGTGGAGGCGCCAGCTCTCATCAAAAAACACCTCTACCTGCCCAAGTCTTCTAAGAATTTTCAAAAAGAACAAGTGCGATTGGGTTGAGCGGTGATGCGAATGGCCAATAAAACAAATACGCACAACTATTAAACAGAATTATAACAATCCATGTTGCGCGGTTACTTGTTTTTTATACCTACTGCGAAGGGCCGCTCGATGCCGTAGATGCGCGAACGGCCATTCAGTGGTTTTGTAAAGCAGCTTTACTTGAAGCCCCACAACGTCACCTTCGGACGACGGCGCCCCCAATTTGCCCGCCCATACCAAAGCTCAACGCTGCGGATGACGCGGCGTTCGCCCGGCAGGTCAATCATGCGCGACGAACCGCCGGCTGGAATGCGGCTTCGCACGTCAATCCGTTCGTCCTGGCCATTGCCGAAGTGGACCACAACGCGCTGAAACTGAATCGTGTTATTTTCGACGCGAAGTTGGATCGCGCGGAACGCACCCTGGCTTGCAGTGACCATGATGTTGTCGTGGTCCACTCCACTGTCCACATTCGCTTCTCCCAGGAATTCGGCGCGGCCGCCCTCGCGCCTGGGTTGGCCGGAAACACTGAGACTGGCGCCGATAGTCAGCGTCAATAACAGCGCGAGAAGAGTCGATTTCTAAGCACCCGTTATCTCCTCTTCAAGAGCATTACAACTCTGAAAACTAGCGCAATGTTAGGGTAGACGCTCGCGGGAGCCAAGTTGTTCGTGATGCTTTTTGGCGATCAGGGTTTAGTGACCGCGGCCATTGCTCTCAGCACCACGGGGTCACGCTGTGCTTCCACTTCATCGCCCTTCTCAACACCGAATGCCAGCGTCACGATCTCCTGCTTGAGACGGCTTTGGATCCATGCCTTCTCCTGTAGCCACTCAGCTACTGGAGGTTGGATGCTTTGCCCTGAGAGCCAGACTTTCAGATCGTCGAGCAGTCCGCCTTGCACTTCGAAATCCGCTGCAATCTTGTTCTTCTGAATGTAGTCGGTGGCGAACGTCGTCAGCACGCCGCTCGCATCGAGCACCGCGCGCAAGCGTGTAACCGGTGCCGGGCCTACTAATTCTTCTGGATGAATACCGTAGTTCGCAGACCCGATCGCAGAGCCTAATTGCACACCTTCCAGGGGCCGCTGAATTGACCGGCCGCTTGGGGTGTAATAAAACGCCGTGGTAAGCGCAAGGGCTGTATTGCTCGAAAGGTTGTAGACGCTCTGCACCAGTCCCTTGCCGTAGCTCTGTTCGCCGACGATGGTTGCGCGGTGGTGGTCTTGCAGCGCTCCGCTAACAATCTCGGCGGCGCTGGCCGTCTTCTCGTTGATGAGGATCGCCACGGGAAACGTGTAAGGCGTGGCTTCCTTCGGGACGTTCACCTCTTCGCCCTGGGTGGCCCGCCCTTTTATGCTGAGGATCTTCTGCCCAGGCTGTAGGAACATCGAGGCCATCTTGAGAGCCGATTCCACCACGCCGCCGGGATTATTGCGAAAGTCGATCACCAATCCCTTGAGCGCTGCCCCGCCCAGTTTTTCGAGCTCCATCTTCATCAGATCGGCTGACTTCTGGTCGAAATTTGCCACGCGAATATAGGCGATGCCCGGTGAAAGCATGAATGCACGATCGACACTCGGCGCGTCCATCAACTCCGGGATCAGCGTGAACTGGAGCATCCGCATATTGCCCGGGCGCCGCACATCAAGCCGGGCGGGATGCTGGCGCGCCTGGCTCATCACCTGAACAAGCTGCTCCATATCGAGGCGCGAAAGAGGAATGTTGTTGATGGCGAAAATCTCGTCTCCGCCGGATAGTCCGGCTTTGGCCGCCGGCGCGCCCTGCACGGTCTGAAGAATAATCACGCGTCCAGGCAGCACCGACACTACCGAGCCGAATCCCTTGCGCTCCGACTTCTCCATTTGCTTGAGCTGTTCAAACTGGTCGGGGTCGAGGAAGATCGAATGTGGATCGAGTCCGCGTAGCGCGCCCGGTATTGCGCCCGCAAAGAACGCGCGGCGCGAGTCAACGGGATCGGCGTTGAACTCTTCGATTTTTGCGAACGCCTCGGCGAATCTCTTGAGCTCGGCGTCAATCGGCGCAGGCTGGGCATAGAGCGTCGCCAAACACGCTATCGCCAGAGCCAGACACCGGAGACGGATCACTTCTGGTACCGCGTTGCCTTACGAGTCTCGGCGCGCTCGAGTGCGAGGTGCACCAGCCGGTCAATCAGCATCGGATAGGAGAGCCCGCAGTGCTCCCACATCTTCGGGAACATGCTGATGGAGGTGAAACCTGGAATCGTGTTGATCTCGTTCACGAAGATCTGGCCGGTAGCCGAGTCCATGAGGAAGTCGACGCGCGCCATTATTTCGCATTCAACAGCCTTGTAGCACTCGACGGCGAGGCGCCGCATTTCGGCTGTCTGCTCAGGCTCGAGGTTGGCGGGCAGGTCGATGACAGCCTTGTTCAGAAGATACTTGTCGTCGTAGTCGTAGAACTCGCGAGACGGGTGGACTTCGCAAGGGAGGGAGGCTTCGGGTGTTTCGTTACCGATCACGGCACATTCGAATTCGCGTCCAACCACGCCGCGCTCAACGATCACCTTACGGTCGTACTGGGCAGCATTGGCGACGGCGGAGATCAACTCCTCGCGGTTTTTTGCTTTTGCGACACCCACTGAGGATCCCAGATTCGCCGGCTTCACGAACATCGGAAAGGGCAGAGAAGCGCACGCCGCATCGACGTCCAGCGCGCCGCGGAATACTGTCACATAGTCCACCACCGGCACGCCGCGCTCACGGCACAGCCGCTTCATGACTTCCTTGTCCATCGAGACGGATGAAGCCAGCACACCGGCACTCACATACGGCAATTCGGCCATTTCAAGCAGGCCTTGGATCGTCCCGTCTTCGCCGAACGTGCCGTGGAGGACGGGGAAAACGACGTCGATTTCGGGATTGCCGCCGGGCTCAGGCACAATTGGCTTGGGCCGCCAGCGGCCGTCGGGCGAGATGAAGTAGTGGATCACTTTGTACTTATCGGGGTCGAGCGCATCCATGACGGACTTAGCCGAACGCAGCGAGATCTCGTGCTCGCCGCTGCGGCCTCCATAGACGACTGCGATACGGGTCTTCATATTTAGCGGGGTGGAAGCAGGGTGAAACGGAAACCCGTTGTCACCAGGACGTCGTTCTTAACCGTGCCGGGGACGGGGTCACTGATATACCGGTCGCTGAAGCTTACTTGCCATGAGAGCCAGCGCAGCAGCGAAGTCACTGCGGCTGAATCGAAAGTAAGCCGGTACTGCCCGGTGTCGGTGAGGTTCGGAAATACGCCGAGCTTCTGTTTCAATGTGAACGACTTATTCAGCTTGTGAGACGACTCTTCGGCGAGCAGGACTTCAGCGTTCAACCGGTGGAGCCCGGAAAACACTTCACGGTTCACCGTCCCGCCGCCGAACAAATCGAAGGTAGTTTCTTTCGTCTTTATAATGTGCTGGCCGTAGCCCAAACCACCAACACTGCGGAGATCGAGTTTCTGCAGCGCATCGGCCTCAAAATCGGCGCTGAAGAATGCGAAGCGGCGAGGATTGAAATTGACTTCGTAGCGAGCGCCTCCGCGCTTCAAATCGGAGGTGACCGTGGCCGGTGGCGCGGTGCTGTTGCGCGTATAGAGTGCGTTGAAGTTGAGGATCAGCTTGTCGGCTGTTCGCGCGCGGACCGCGTTCATCCCCACCGACACCGTTGCTACGTCGGTGTTGCCCTGTGTAGCGCTGGCGCCGATGTCGAGAAAGCCAGTCCAGGGATCGAGGAAATGGGGGGCTTGCTTACGCTCCTCCACCCTCTGATACGCACGCTGCTCCTGGTACGACCGCATCGTCGCAATGTCCGACTTCGCAATGTCCCACGCTTGGCCGGAATTGTCGACGCGCAGTCCTTTCGGCGTCTTGATCACCGAGCCGGAAAGCACTTGCCCGCTCTTCAGGCGCAGGTACAGCGGTTGTGCGGAAACAATCGACACCACATTGGGCCATGGAATCACGACCGCGCCGGCCATCTCCGTCACCACCACGAGTTTGTCGTCACTGAGGCGTTGAATGGATCCCGAAAGGCGGTCGCCATTGGCGAGTGTCACCTGATCGGCAAATACACTACCGGCAAACAACAAAGAAACTGCAAATCGAATCATTAAAGAATCCGCTTACCGAGGGCCGACATCATCAGCTCCACCCCAAGTATGGCGGTACGATTGGCGCTGTCGATGACCGGGTTCACTTCCACTACTTCAAGGCCAAGCATGCAATCGCAATCGCACACAATTTCCATAGCCAGATGCGCTTCGCGATAAGTGAGGCCACCTCTGACGGGCGTTCCCACACCCGGTGCCTCGTCCGGGTCCACGCTGTCCATGTCATAGGACAGGTGAAAGCCGGCTGTGCCGTTGGAGGCGACTTCGATTGCCTCCTGCATCACGGCACGCAGTCCACGCTCATCCACGTCACGCATCGTGTATGCCCGCACTCCGGTGCGCTGGACGTTGAGCCGCTCTTGAGCGTCCACACTGCGCAGTCCGATGACCACGGCATTTTCCGGCCGCACCTTGGGCGCGTACCCGTAAAGATGCGTCAATTCCTTGGGTCCAACGCCGATGCAGCACGCCAGAGGCATCCCGTGTATGTTTCCGCTAGGGCTCGACTCAGGAGTATTCATGTCGGCGTGCGCATCAATCCAAACCAGACCGATGTTGCTCTGCTGCTTTTGATAATGACGCGAGAGACCGGAGATGGTTCCAATTGCAACTGAATGATCGCCGCCCAATACGATGGGAAACTTGTTCTCGCCGGCCGTTTTTTCCACCATCGCCGCGAGCGTCTCGCAAGTCCTCTGAATCTCATTGAGGTAGCGCGCCTTTTGAGCGCCTACGGGGACACTCTCAGGCTGCGCAACGGCGATGTTGCCCAGATCGTCGACTGAGTAGCCGAGACCGCAGAGCTTCTCGTAGAGTCCGGCAAGGCGTACCGCCGAGGGTCCCATGTCGACGCCGCGCCGGCCGGCCCCTAGGTCCATGGGCGCGCCGATGATAGCAATATGGCTACGGTTCACGGTGTTATTCTCTTTCGTTGGGCGCCGCGATCAACTCCTCGAGTTGCTCGAAGATACGCTTTGCGTCGTTTAACGGCCGCGCCATATCCGGCACCTCGGCCATTTCGAGAACGAGCGGATACTGGTCGCGCTCGGACGCCAGCATCTTCATCGCCGATTTCCAATTGATCGTGCCGCCTGTTCCAAGCAGCGGTGCGAAGTGCTGATCTTCCCTTCCATTATTGTCATGGATATGGGTGGAGCGAATGCGATCCTTCATGATCCGGTACTCGGCCTCTACGCCCGACGCCATGTGGGCGTGGCCGATGTCGAAGCAGATATTGAGGCTCATATGCGTGATCTCGTTGAAGAGCATCAATCGCTCGGCGCTCGCGAGTCCATTCGGAATGTTCTCAATAATGATCTCCACGCCACGCTGTTTGGCGAAGACCGACAATTCCTCGAGTGCGGTGAAAGCGGCTTCAAGATGACTCTCGTCGTAAGGCTCGCCCACCACGCCGATGTGCTGCACCAGGTATTTGAACGGAATTACGTCGGCGATTTCGATGGCGCGCTTGATCTCGTCGAGCATCGGATGGCGCTTACTTTTCACCGGTTCGGTGATTTTGAGGACCGAATGAGGTCCGCTGCGGCCGTTCACGTCGTCGTTGTAAATCGGCGAATGAACCGAGTGCAGCTTTAACTCGGAATCACGGAACCAGTGTCCCAGTTCCCGGACCTGCGGACGGTCGAGCCAGTCAAGGTGTTGCTTGGCGCAATAGATTTCCACGGCGGGAATGCCGGCATCCCAGATACGGTCGAGCCAGACCGTGTTCAGGCGATGTTTCACTAGCAGCCGGGTAGAGAGAACGTGATTCATGATTTTTTGTTGTGGATCAGTAGCCGGAGGCCTTGCCGCTTCCGCGGCCGTCCTGGCCGCCTTGAAGCCAGCCGTTGTCGATCAAAATCGCTTCCACGCGCGCCACCACGACGGGACGCGCATCGTCGATGTTGTGGCCCTTCGCCTTCAGTAGGGCGATGGTGTCGGGCGAGAATCCCTTCTCGAACTCGAGTTTGTCGGGCTTCCACTGATGGTGGAAACGGGGATAATCGATCGCCTCCTGGACGTTCATGCCAAAGTCGATGACGTTGAGCATCACCTGGAGGACAGCGGTGATGATGCGCGAGCCGCCCGGCGCGCCGAGCACCAGGTACGGCTTATCGTTCTTGAGCACGATGGTGGGCGTCATCGACGAAAGCATGCGCTTCCCGGGGGCAATCGAGTTGGTCTCGCCTTGCACCAGGCCGAACATATTCGGTGTGCCGGGCTTCACTGCGAAGTCGTCCATCTCGTTATTGAGCAGGAAGCCGGCGCCTGGGACGGTGACGCCGCTGCCGTAGCCGCCGTTCAACGTATAAGTCACAGCCACCGCGTTGCCGTCGGCGTCCACGATGCTGAAGTGCGTCGTCTCGGTGCTCTCATGGCCAGCCGGTAGGCCGGGAGCGATCTGGTCCATCGAGGTCGCGTGGTCGCGGTTGATGCTTTCCGCGCGCTTGCGAATGTACACCGGATCGAGTAGCTGGCGAATGGGATTCTTGACGAAGTCGGGATCGCCTAGATACTCGTTGCGGTCGGCATAGTAGCGCCGCATAACTTCGGCCACATAGTGGATGCTTGCCGCCGATCCTGCGCCGGTCTTCTCATAGCCGGACTTCTCGAGCATGCCCAGCATCTGGAGAATGCCGACGCCGCCGGAACTGCTGGGCGGCGCGGTGATGACGTGATAGCCCTTGTAGTCGCCTTCGAGCGGCTTGCGTTCCGCGGCCCGGTAGTTCTTCAGATCCTCGAGCGTCACGATGCCGCCGTTCTTAGCCATCTCCGCTGCGAGAATGCGCGCCGTCTCGCCTTCGTAGAAATCCGCTGCGCCGAGCTTTGCAATGCGCGCGAGCGTGCGGCTGAGTTCGGGCTGACGCAGCGTCTCGCCCATGTCGAAGTATTTGCCGTCTCTCAGGAAAATCCGTTTCGACTCCGGGTACTCGGCCATCAGCTTCGTCGATTTCAAAGACTGCATCAGCGAATGCGAAACCGGGAATCCCTGCGCTGCCAGATCCACCGCCGGCTGCACCAGTTCAGCCCAGGATTTGCGGCCGTACTTCTTATGCGCCAGTTCAAACCCGCGAACGCTGCCGGGCACTCCAGAGGCGCGCCATCCTGCGATGCTGTCGCGCGTGGGCTTTCCCGACGCATCGAGATACATGTCGTGCGTTGCTTTGCCGGGGGCCTTCTCGCGGAAGTCGATGAAGGTCGAACGGCCGTCGGCGAGGCGGGCGAGCATGAATCCCCCGCCGCCGATATTGCCAGCGTAGGGATGTGTGACCGCGAGCGCGAAGCCTACGGCGACGGCAGCGTCGATCGCGTTTCCGCCTGCCTTTAAGACGCTCAAGCCAACATCGGCTGCGATCGGCTCCTGCGCCACCACCATGCCCTTGCGCGCGTAAACGGGTGAACGGACGGCCGCACCGGCCGGTAACATGGGCATGATCAGGCTGAAAATGAGCAGGTAGGGAATCGTTTTCACGAATCCCAATTTTACTATGCGCGGGGCTTTTTAATCGCTGCCGTAATTTATCTCCATGCGCCGAACCTGCCATGCGGCGACGAAGATCACCAGGCCCGTGAACGCTAGAATGCCGATAAATGCGATGGCTGGAGATATCGGATCGGCGTTAACCGTGAGCATGGATAGCGGCCCGATGTTCGGGGTGACCTCGATGGGACAGAACGATTTCAGGTAGTAAATTACGCTGAACTTCTGAAGCACCGGGGGGATGAAGGAATTGATGCCTTCCCAAATCAGAACGCCGGCCGCCGGGAAGATGGGATTGCGGAACAGCGCGCCCATCAGCAGGAAGACGCTTCCGTATCCAATGCAACCGAGAATCGTGGCCAGTACGTACGAACCCAGGTGCGACCACCCGTTGCCGTCGCGCAGATAGGCCATCACGGTCGACTGCGGGAAATGCGCGTAGAGCGCAACAAATTGCAGGATCGTGCTGGTGGTGAAGATGACAACGGCGGCGGTGATGCCCGCCAGATACTTGCCTACCACCAGCACCTCGCGCCGGATTGGAGCGAGAAAGTAATAATGCAGGCTGCGGTCGAGCACTTCGCCTCGAAAGAGGTTCATGAAGATGCCCAGGCAGCCGAAGAAGATGACCACTCGAAGGTCGAGAAATTGAAAACCGTTGGCGAAGATATTGGTATCCTGGCCGAAATCGCAGGGACGGCGGCGCTGGATGGCTTGAATGGTGTGTCCGAGGTAGGCCATCACCGGGAAGAGCGCGAGGAGGTAAACCCAGAGCCCGCGGCGCGAGAAGAATGTCTTGCGCATTTCCAGGCGCAGGACGGCGGCGATCTGGGTTAGCCAGAGCGTTTTCATCGCGATTCCTCCGAGCCGATCAGGTACTCGTACAGCGAGTTCACGTCGTCGTCGGCGGGCATCACGCTCTCGACGCCGATGCCGTTCAGTGCCAGCCGATTCATGAGCAGGTAGAACTTATCGGGGTCGCGCGTTTTGATCAGCAGACCCTTGCCGTCCTTATGCATCCGTGCTTCCACCACGCTATCCTCGGCGAACACCTTCGCCGCGAGAGAAGAAGGGGCGCTGCAGCGGACGATCACCTGCATCGGCTGCTCGTCGTCGAGTTCACCGCGGACGCCGCGAATCTTGCCCTCGGCGATGACGTAGCCGTTGGAGAGCAGCACCACCTGGTCTGAGATCATGTCGACTTCGTGCAGCACGTGGCTTGAGATGACGATGTGCATTCCTTCTTCGGCGAGCGACCGCAGCAGTGCGATCACTTCAGCCCGCACGAGCGGGTCGAGTCCATTGAGCGGTTCATCGAGCACGAGGATCGAAGGCCCATGACACGTTGACTGCGCGAGTTTGATGCGCTGGCGCATTCCCTTGCTGTATCCGGCGATCTTGCGATGGGCGGCATCCACCATGTTTACGCGCTCGATGGCGCGCCAGGTGAATTGCTCCGCTTCGATGTGGGTGCAGCCGTACAGCCGGAGAAATGAATATACGAACTGATAGCCGGTGAAGCCGCGCGGAAACGAGTCGAACTGCGTGCAGTAGCCGAGTTGACGGAATAGCTGCTCCGGATGCTGCGGGGAGATGCCGAGGACGCTGATTTTGCCGCGCGTGGGTAGCAGCAGTCCGGTCATCAGGTTCATCAGCGTCGTCTTGCCGGAGCCGTTAGGACCTACGAGGCTGGTGATGCCGGGCGGAATCGTTAGACTGACCCTGTTGACGCCCAGCACGTCGCCGTAGAATTTGGAGACGTTCTCGAAGACGATCTGTTGATTGGAGAGCATCAGCGGATCACCTCGAACGCTCTTATTTTGCGGCCTAGCAGCCAGATGCACATGGTGCTAATCGCCACCAGTGCCACCGAGGCCGCGAATGTCGTAATGCCCATCTCCAGGTCGACCTTGAAGAAATTGGACCAGATCACGGCTACCAGTGCGGCGGGATTTACGTAGAATCCAGCTTTGCTGCGCAGGATTTCGTTGATTGCCGCAGTGAATCCAGAGGCCGCAAACATGACGCCGAGCAGCAGTGCGCCGGCCACCAGTTTCCAGCGGACCCAGGCGGAAATCGCCAGCGCCATGAGGGCGAGGACGCCAATCCAGAGCCACGAGCCAAGGAAGATACCGATGGCGAAATCACGATTCTCCCAAGCCCAGGCGCCTCCCGACAGACTGGCCTCGATGCCGAAGATCAGCAAGCCGGGAATCCATGTAATCAGGGACAGCAGGAAGAGGATCACGCAGGCGCGTCCCAGGACGTATTCGGTCCGTGAAAGCGGACGGCAGAAATAGAGTGGCAGCGCGTTGTTGGCAAGGTCGGGCGCGACGGTGCCGGGCCCGACAAAGACCGTCATGAGAAACGCGAGTGTGCCCTGCACCTGCATCAGAACCATGAAGAACATGCCATTGATGACGAGCAGGCGGTCGCCGTTGATTTTCATCGCCGAGAGCACGCGCGCGTTGTGATTCAGGTACATGCCCGCCACCATCAGCAGCGGATAGAAGAAGCACAGCACGAACAGTCCGGTAATGATGCGCGACTGAAATACGCCTTTCGCCGCATAGCGAGTGAGGATCAGGAAGCGCGTACGGCGGGGAGTGAGAGCTCCTTCGTAGGCCCGGTAGCTGCGCTTATGGACGGCCATTGGTGGTCTCCATCGCTTTCAGGAAAATGTCTTCGAGCGTGTCGCGCCGGTAGTTGAGCTTCCGGAGCTGGACTTGCCGTCCTTCGGCAATGCGGTAGATGTCGCGGATTTCGGTACCTTCAGACAACACCATTTTCACGCGGCGATCGCCCGCGACTGCGCATTCGCAGCCGAGTTGCTCCAGCGCTTCGATGAAGCCGTTGTCATCGCCGTGTGTTTCCAATTCGACGAATCGCAGATTCGCTTTTCGCTCGGCTTCGAGATTCGAATAGTGCACTATGCGGCCCTGCTTGAGGATCAGCACTTCTTCGCAGGCTTCCTCGACGTCGCGCAGCAGATGCGAGCAGAGGATAATGCGCAAATCCCCGGTCTCCTTCATTTCTTTGATCATTCGGACCATGCGCTGCCGGGCCGGCGGATCGAGACCGTTGGTGGGCTCGTCGAGAATCACCAGTTTGGGACCGTGAACGATCGCCTGCGCCAGTTTCGCAAGCTGTTTCATGCCGAGCGAATAGGTGCCCACTGGACGGTAACGCGCCTCGCCCAATCCGACGTAGAACAGTGCTTCATGCGCCCGTTCCAGGGCTGCATCGCGAGGCAGGCCGGAGAGTTCACCCATCATGCGGATGAACGAGACCGCGGTCATGTTGGCAATAAAGGAGTCATTTTCAGGCATGAAGCCGACCAGCGACCGGATGCGGTCGAGGTCGGTTCGAATGTCGTGGCCGAGGATGCGAGCGGTGCCGCGAGAAGGCTTGTGGAATCCGAGGAGGGTGTTGATGAGAGTGGACTTGCCCGCGCCATTCGGGCCGAGCAAGCCGATTGTGCGGCCGGACAGGGAGCACGTGAGGTTGTCGAGAATCAGTCTCGATCCGAGACGTACTTCCAATCCGGCCAGCTCAATCGTGGGTGTCATTGTATGCGTGTCGCTGCTTTTACTTTCTGACCCATCGCCTGACCGATCAGGTTGGGGAGGGCCACCGAATTCAGGTCCAGGCCGAAGAACGTGCCTGTGCTTGCCACAGTGATGCGATCGGCTTCAGCGTAAGCGTAGACCAGCCCCGGAGTGGAGTTGGCAATCAACGCCTGAATGGACTGCTGCTGGGCGTTGGACGGCGAAAGCTGCTTCGCCAGCGGCCCGAGCACGGCGCCGATATTGTGATAGACGATCGCCGAGAAGTTCAGCCGTCCATCCCGCGGCAACTGCGAGCGGAATGCGTCGGACCGGGATAGCACCAGGCCCGTCTCACGATTCTGGATGGCCCGTGTGAGCAGAGACCGGCTAGGCCCCATCAGCAGGTAACCGTCCACGAAGACATAGTGGATCTCGTAGGAGAACTGATCGCTCGAGATGATATGGAACGTCTTGTCGCCCACCTGTTCGGAGGTGGAGCGCAGTGCGCAACCGTCGCACTTAGCCGACGTATTGAACGCGTTGACGAGCTGATCGATGGTCCACTGCATCTTGTCGGGGCTATAAACTTCAGCCACGATTTTCCAGCTTGGAAGCGGAAGCAGGGGACCGTCGATAGCGAATGTGATGTCGCCGCCGAGCGGGTCGCCGAGACTCGGGCTGAGCCGCAGGCCGCTTTGCCTGTTAATCTCTTCGAGCTTCTCTTCGAACTTCGGATTCTGATCCGACATGGCGCGGAAGATGTCTCCGAGCATCCAGGACGGACTACGCGTTGCTACCGAAGCGACGAAAGTGGCGTTCGGCGATACGAATTCAAGCGATCCCATTGCTGAGGGCTCGGCCATCCAGGCAGCCATTCCCGATCGCCGGCCTTCAAAGGTCAGCGTAGCCTGATTCTCGGTAGCGCCGGCTATGTCTTTCCGTTCCACGATGAGGTAACGCATGGCTTCGAGTCCAGTGGGAAGCTTCGGGCTGTCCTGCCCTCCCTTATGTACGGAAGTGCGTGCGATGTGTTCCATGTTTACGCAGAGGAGATAAGCCGCACCACGACCGTAGGCCTGTTTCACATTGGCGAACAAGCCGCCGTCGCGATTACCGGACGGCTGAGCAATTCGCTGCGCGACGCCGTTCAGCTGGTCCTGATTCCAACCCACAACCATCATGTTTCCGTTGATACCGATGGTCATCGGGCCGTCGGTGGTTACAGTGTTCCGGTGTTTTCCGCGCCGGTAATAACTATTGCCGGAGTCCGCTGTCTTCGCCTGCAACTGAACCAACTCGGGCACGTTCTTGGCGCCCTGCAGCGACAACTGACGCAGTTCGTTATTGAGGAACACATCCAGGTTCGGTTTCTTGATCTCGGCCATCAGCAGCGGAGCAGTATAGTTACCCTCCCAATCGCCGGACACCGTGAAGACGATCTCATCGCCCAGGTAGTCGCTGAAAGTCCGGAGCTTGTTGATCATCTCTTCGAGCTTGGGACCGTCCTTTTGTTCGTCCCACCACGTTTTCAGAACCGCACTTTCCTGCAGACGTTCGTGGAAGAGGCGCTGCGCTTCAGTGAGCGCGCTGCCGACATTCGGGATGGACGCATACAGGATCGTGTCATCCGGGACATAGTCGAGCATCTTGGCGTCGTGCCGCAGAGCTGGGGACGGCATCGCATCCAAGCCCTTCTTAATGATGCTGAGTTCACCGAGCAATGCCAGATAGCGCGAGGAATCACGGCTCCAGCTAACCGCATCGGCTGCGGTGGACTGCGTCAGGCTGGCGTCAGTGGACACTTGGTCGCCCGGCTTCAGCATTTCCGATTTAGAGCCTTGGGCCACCTTCACAGAGCCTTCGACAACGCTGACACGGGATCCACGCGTGCCGCGATCGACGGCGAAAATCGTGCCCTTCACCGAGACCGTGCAGTCGGCAGTGAGGACGTCGAGGGTGCCGGTGCGCTGTTTCGCGGCCTGGACAATAATGTTGCCGCGATCGAGGCGAATGGCGGCGCCGTGGTCGGTACGCGAAACCCACAGCTCGGACCGTTCGTTCATCTCAACGAGTGATCCGTCGGCCATCTTCACCACAGCTTTGGAGTCGCGAGCGGTACGGACGCGCTGTCCTTCAGGGATGGTCTTGCCGGAGAAGATCGGCGTTGCTCCCTTGTCTGAGACTGCATAAAGGATGCCGCTCACCGTCTGGACTGAGGTCTCGCCGTTCCCTTGCGGCCCAACGAGCTTGCTCACTCCCCAAACTCCGAGGCCGGCCGTGACTGCCGCCATAGCGGCGATGGCCCACGCCTTGGAAATGACGCGTGATGGCGGCGTCGAGGGCCGGATCAACGTTGGTCCGGCGCCCGACCGCGCTTCGGACAGCGCATGGCGGCAAGCCACGCACTCACGGGTGTGATCCTGCAGCAGGAGCGCGCGCCCTGCCGACAGTGTTTTCTGTAGATATGCGGGAATAATGGCCTGGAAGTCCGCGCAACTGCGCAGGCGTTCCGGCCCGGTCCGAGTTTGTACGAAGAGCTTGCCGCGCACACGATCCGCCGCCTGCTCGAGCTCGTTGTCGGGAATTCCCTGGTTCGCGACGTCGATGATTGCCTGTTCCAGCTTGTCCATGATTGGTCTCCTAGTGCGAACGAAGTGTTTTTTGTAGCTGTTTGCGGGTGCGGTGGAGGAGGACAGCGACGTGTACCGCCGACATCCCGAGCATGCGCGCCACCTCGGCATTCGAGTAGCCCTCGAGTGTCCGAAGCGTGAAGATTTCAGCCGCTCGCGGGTTTAGCGCCGCGAGCGCGATCCTCAGGCTGTCGCGTAATTCGGTTTGATCGCCGGAGCCCGGCCGCGAATCATCAAGCTGAACGCTTCCGGCTTCCTGCCGGGAACGAATCACATCGAGCGAGGCGTTAATCGCCGAGCGTCGAAGGTAGCTCTCTGGGTTATCGACCGGGTCGGCCGGCCGGTCACGGCGAAGCAAACGCAGGAAAACAGCCTGGAGCACGTCTTCAGCGTCGGCGGCGTTACCGGTTATCCGGTAAGCCGTGCGGAAGACGAGCCCGTGGCATTCCTCGAAAATTCGTTCGATTTCGCTCGGGACCGTAACTGTCGTAGCCTCTCTGACCGCGAGTTCCAGGGTGCACCTCCTGTCGTTTCACATCTAAAGACAGGACCAGGGGCTGGTTTTTACAGTCAGGACAAGTATATTTCGAGCTTCGGATCACATGGCCGGGGAAACCAGCCCGGTGACGGAGTGAATGCGGCCGCCGGGATCCACGGTAAGTACGCTGGTGCCGGAGATGAGCTCCTTACCATCTGGCCCGGCTGCCGCCCACTCGGAGACCACCATGCCCTGGCAATGCCGCGCCGTGCCCTTCCGTTTCAATGTGATACCGGGCATGTAGACCTGTGAGGCGGCCACGTGGGCGAGGATGTCCTCGATGCCGTCGAGGCAGGAGTAGCGGTCACGGAAGGTGACTGCGAGATCCGCGATTTTGGCGAAGGCCGTTCGCCGCTCGGCGTCGCCGGTGAGTGACCAGGCGTGGTACCAGCCGTCCACCAGAGCGTCCGGATTGGCGTGTACGGCGTCGGCCACGGTGTTCGCGAATACAGAAAGCTGAAAGCGCCACCCTTGCACGTGCAGGTCGCGAACCTTCGGATCACCGAACGCATGGGTGAGGTTCAAGCGCGTTCCCGAACCGTACGGTTCGAGTTGGATGGTGACGGTAGAGGCCCCTGGCGGTATTGGCGTGCCGCTCTTGTATCCATAGGTGAACGAGATCCGCTTTGGCGACTCGACTTCCAGCACCTCGCCCGACGTCTCGACGCCATTCGGATAGCGGATGAAGACCGCGCCGCCTGGTTGTGCGTCGATAGTGGACCCGGCGCCCCACCACTTAGCCCAGCGGGCGCTGTCGGTTATAAAAAGAAAGACGGTCTCTGGCGCGGCTTGGATGACCACCGTGCGATCGAGACGATGACTCAGTTCTGACATATTATTTCTTCCCTTTCTTACGGCGATCCGGACGCGGTCCCCGGCGGCTTTCTTCGAGTTCCGCCTCGAGTTTCAGCGTCCACAACTTGTCGTCCCAGGTTAGCTTGGCTAGTGATGAGTGCTGAGTGCTGCAGGCTGGAAAAGCAGGACAGACAGCCCTTTTCGCCCTTGCAAATCTCTAATTTTAGGGCACTCAACAACCTTTGGCGAAAACGGTGTCAGTCCCTGGCTTTTCCGAATTGGTGGCTCGTGACTCGTGATGAAAGCTGAGAGCTGCAGGCCCTTTTCGCCCTTGCCAATCTCTGATTTTAGGGCACTCAACAACCTTGGCTTTTCCGAATTGTGGCCGTCACATCCTCCGCTAAATTCCTGGTAATCTGCGACCTGCGGGGCCCACTGAGCCACGCCCGGCTTGCCAGCAGGCTAGTGCTACTGCCATCACTAAATCGTCGTGCTCGCCTGACCTTCCATTTGACGCTTGCATGCTTACCAACTCGCGCACTAGTGACCCTGAATCCGGCATTCGGCGGGAGATCTTCAATTCCTCGCGTTCCAATAGTAGATGGACGCCGCTTAGCAAATCCTGCTTTGGCACGTGCCACCACTCGCCCCGTCCGTTCGCTTTCTCGCCGCCGGTGATGGTCACTGCTGTCACACCGCACGGTAGGCCAGCGTGACGGAGCATGTCGACGACTGGGTTGCCTACGCCCGTCGCGTCGACTACTAGCCGGCACTGTCCGGCGAGCGCGGGATGCGCGGTCAATTCGCGGATCCGCTCCACCACTGCGGTGTACGGCGTCCCCAGCGCCAGCCGCTCGAGGTGCCGCACTCGCAGGCCGGGGAACGCGGGCGCCATCCAGCGCAATGCGCTTTCCTCGCGTTCGACGATGGCAATCGCGGTGAAGTCGACCTTCTTTCCTAAATCCACTCCGACATAGAACATGACAACCTCCTAAAACAGCTGCGGCGAGTCTTCTAGTGCCGCTTCCACCAACTCCCGGCCGAAAACGGACCATCCGTTGTCAACGAACTCGCACAGGTATTCCTGCCGGAACCACAGATTCCCGAGCACGCGGCGCTCATCTTCGAGAAAGGCCGGAAGGATTCGCGGACACTCCGCGGCGGTCATTGACATGCGGAACCAGTCCGTGCCGCCGTGCTCCCAGGTCTCGTAGAAGAATCCCTGCCGTCCAAAAGGAGTGCTGAGTAGCCAGAGGTCTCCGCCGCTGACGGCGAGCATTGGCCGGAGGGATTTATACAGGTCGTCCTCCACGCGTGCCGCTTCGTCGATGATCATCATGGACACTGCCGAGAATCCGCGGACGGTTTCCTCGGTGCCGGGCAGTCCGATGAGGCGCGAGCCATTCGGCAGTTCAATGCTGATCTTATTGTCCCCATCGCCTGTCGCCCGGGCGCCCAACTTTTTCACAAATCCCCGGGCTTTTCGGAGAAATTCGCCGGACTGCCTCTCGCCGGGACTCGCTACGACGACGAGACTATTGGGCACGGTCCAGGCGCGGTGGACGGCCTTCAGGGCCGCGACGGTGGATTTACCCGACTGTCTGGAGCAGTTCAAAATTCCGCGTGGCGCCGTCGATCGCAGCACCTCCGACTGGAGCTCATCGGGGGTGAAGCCGAACCTCTCCTGTGCAAACGCAACCGGGTCCGCGGCGAGCGGTTGCCGGCGTCTCTGTTTCCGCGTCGAAACTTCCAAGAACGTTCCCATCGGATTTTCTGCTCCTCCTCACCGCCTAGATAGTGGGATCGATCTCGACTGACGGGTTTTCGGGGTGTTCATTTGTGGGAACAGGTTCGTTTGGAAAAAACTGCTTCCACGTTCCGGCGGCGGGGGTTACGGGCACGAACGGGTGGACGGCGTCGTGGTTATTGGAAGGGAGGGAGACGAGTTGATCGAGGGCGCGGTTGAACTGGCGGTCGAAGGAGGTTTCGTAGCGGTGGATGAGGTCGAGGACGCGGGACTGATCGGCGAGTCCGCGGAAGGCGCGGGCGGCGCGGACGGCGGGGGGACAGTCGGAGTCGTGGAGGGCCATTTCCTCGTCGACGATGGACTTTTCGATACTCCAGGAGCGCATTTGGCGCCAGTAGGCGGTGGTGAGTTTCTGGACGAGGGCGCAGGCGGAGGGGGTGGAGGGTTGATGTTCGAGGGTGAACTCATGGAGGAGTTCATCGAAGAAGG
Organism: Bryobacterales bacterium; assembly: GCA_038212445.1. Lineage (GTDB taxonomy): Bacteria > Acidobacteriota > Terriglobia > Bryobacterales > Bryobacteraceae > TMP-7. The sequence continues at coordinate 184,586 of JBBQUM010000007.1, read as the reverse complement.
GTTGGGACTCGTCGTCGAGGACGATGGTTTGGGCGAGGAGGCCGTGGCGGAGGCTATTGCGGGCGGAGGCCTGGCGGCCTTCGGATGTAGCGGGTCCGCGTGACAGGCGGCCGTTGCGCTTTGAGGCGGTGATGTGTCGAGGGATATTCATACGCCTTCACTGTGGGGCTGAAGGCAAGATTTGGAGGGGGTTTGGGGTAGGGATTTTGGCTGGAGGTGGTTGAGGGCGTTGGGGAAAAATATAGTTGGGCCGTTTAGGACTCGCGGATTTGGTGGCTCTGAAATGGGGGGTGCTGGAGCGGCGGGTGGGGGGGCGTGTGGCGGATGGTGATTCGGTTTGTTACAATCAGAGGGAATGTACAAATTGCAAGACACGCCCGAAGAGGCGCAGGAACAGATTCGTTTGAGTGAGCAGAGTTCGCATCATCAGGAACGCAAGGACCGGGTCCGGCGATATATTGAGCGGCGAATTGTGGAGACAACGGAGGTAGTGGACGAGTAACGCTAGCAGATTTCAGCCGGGGTGGCCCTGGCCAGGATGGACCCGTTTTGAGAGTGCGCGGTTGGCGGCTCTTGGGACGGGTTTTTGTTTTTTGGGGGAGTGGGTGGGGGCGTTCTAGCCGGGCACTGGGCACGAACGAGGTATATCGCCTTGATCTCCGAGGATGCGTTTTTCGCAATGATCGGCGATTTAGAATAAGTTTTCATGGACAGGTAGCAGTTTTCACGTTAATATCCTTCTGAAACAGATATTCACGGGGAGGGGGGATTTTTCGTGGCTGGCAGGCGGCAGGTCGAATTTTCAGGTCCCGTGACCCTTTTTCACGAACGGACTCTGCCGGAGCGGGGAACTCCTGCCGGGTACGCCGCACTGATAGATGCTTACGGGCTGGTGGTTCCGCTTCCGCGGGTGCTATCGGCGACCGGCGAGCATCACCGCATTCGTGAAGAAGGTAGCTGGCGGCTACTGACGCCCCGTCACGCACCGCCGCCCACACTCGGAGGCCATTTAACATTCGCCCTGAAATACGAAGGGCTCGATTTGGCTGTCCTGAAGCGGCTGTTCCTGGTGCTCGGAGGTCCATCCATCGAGGCGATGGTGAGGGGAACCCCGACCGGAGCCTATGCAAGGCGCTTGTGGTTTTTATACGAGTGGCTGCTGGGAGAGCTTCTGAATCTGCCCGACGCCGAGAGGGGCGCGTACACGCAGGTGGTAGATACCGAGCAGCAATTCGCGATAAAGGGCGAGACATCGCCGCGGCATCGGCTGTGGAACAACCTTCCGGGCACGCCGGAATTCTGCCCGATGGTCTTTCGCACCAGCAGGCTCGATGACTTCATACAGATGGACCTGGCAAGCCGGGCGCGGGCAGCCGTTGCGGCGGTCCCGCGTGATTTGCTTGCGCGCACGGCGGCGTTCCTGCTGCTGAAGGATTCAAAATCAAGCTACGCGATCGAAGGCGAACGTCCGGCGCACGATCGCATCCAGCGCTGGGGACGGGCCATCGGTGAAGCGGGCCGGCATCCGCTCTCGTTGGACGAGTTGCTGCGCTTGCAGGCGATCGTGATTGGTGACGCGCGATTTGTGAAGCTTGGGTTACGCGAAGAGGGCGGCTTTGTTGGCGAGCACGACCGGGAGAATCGCCTGCCTTTACCAGACCATATCAGCGCGCGCGCTGAAGATCTTGGTTCGCTGATCAAGGGGATGATGGCGTTTGACGGTGGGGCGGCCGGTAGCATCGACGCTGTGATTGCCGCGGCGATCCTCGCATTTGGTTTTGTCTACGCCCATCCGTTCGTCGACGGCAATGGCCGGCTTCACCGGTATTTGATTCATCACGTCCTCGCCGGACGGGGCTTCCAGCCTGCGGGCGTCGTGTTTCCGGTTTCATCCGCCATTCTGGAGCAGATTGAAACCTACCGGGCTGTGTTGGAAGATTACTCGAAGCGCCTGCTGCTGGTCATTGATTGGACGCCGACAGCTGATGGAAACGTAGAGATCAAGAGTGACACCGCGGACTTTTACCGCTTCTTCGACGCCACGCGTCAGGCGGAATTCCTCTATGAGTGCGTGCGCAAGACCATAGAGGAAGACCTGCCGCGAGAAATCGAATTCCTCGCTCGCTATGATCGCTTCCGGACGATGGTTGAGACCATCGCCGACATGCCGGAACGCACCATCGACCTGTTGTTCCGGTTCCTGCACCAGAACAACGGCGGCCTTTCAAAGCGCTCGCGCGAACTGGAGTTTGTGAAGCTGACCGATAAGGAGGTGCTGGCGTTGGAAGGAGCGTATAAGAGTATTTTCCAAAGAGAGGGATAGACAGAGGACTGTCAGGACTCCGGCTGGTCACGCTCTCCTGGAGGCTGGCTCCGGGCGTGAAGAATTTTTTAGGAATCCGACCTCGACGTCTGTGTGCTTGGGATTGGCAGCAACCTCTGGCGCGGCAAGTTTGTAGCGAGACCGCGGCGCGGGGTACGCGGGTTTCTTCGCTCTCAGCTCTCACGCCGAACCGCATCCGTCTTCGCCATCGCAGTGCCCACTCCAAACGTCGTGAAAATATTTTTTGGCTGGGTGTAGGGTAAAAGGGGCCCCGTGCCCCGTGCTACTGGCTGCTGGGGGCCACGCTCTGGATGTGGAACAGCGGCCACATCCGTCATTGAGGCACGGGGCACGGCGCGGCGGTCCCGATCATTCGATTTGCGCCGTCGCAATGCAATGACGGACTCGGGCGTAGCCGGGTGGGGCGGCTAGGACAAAAAGGGCTTACTACAGGCCGCCGGTGGAGTCGCCGGGACCTATGTCGATGAGTCCCGGAGCCTGCTGTTCAAACGAGAGTGCGAGTCCGGTTCGGATCGCCGGCGCAACCGTCTCGAGCAGATACGGGGTGCGGTCACTTTGGCCCCAGTTGTACGGCTGTCGTGCTGACGGGTGGGTAAGTGAAACGAGCACAGTATCCCTAGCTCTTATTTTCATCAGCTCTACACATGTGGGAGGCGCGTGGACCGGCAGAGCGAAGGCTTGTCGCATCCATTGCCCTACTCCCATGCCTTGAGCAATGATGAGTGGGATCAAGAATTGCAGCGCCTCCGTGAAGTGGCGGGCGCAATTGCGCCGCATTGTGGGTGACGATCTGCCCGGTTTGCCGCCGGGCCGGCGCATCTCGGCGATCCGACCGGCATCCTCGGACACTGCGGAACAGAGCAGGAAGTTTACCAGCGCGAAGCACTCGAACAGGTGAACGGCAGCGCCGTTGATCTCGACAAATTCCCCTTCACGGTCTGAGCCGAAATCACCACCAAATATGAGCCTCAGTGCATTTGTGCAGCCCTTCATATGGGGATTTCTCGTGGGAAACCCAGGTGTTCTCGCGAACCTTGATGACAAACCGCTGCCTGCCGCGACCAGGTGGTGCCGTTTCGAGGGAGACGGGAGCGTCCGCGTGTCCGTATTCTTGACCGACGATAACGACCCGGAACGGCCTCTCTCCGCGGCTGAGGTCATAGTGCAGGCCGATGTGATGGAGTTGACCGCCATAAAACGGACCGTCGTGACTGGTTTTGCATTCGACTTGAGAACCGCAAATGAACTCGCCATCCCGCAATACATCAGCCGCGAAATACGCCTCTAACGCCGCTATTCTTCGGTGTGACGTCAATTGATCGGACGTAAAGAGGAAGGTTTGTTCGGCCACGATCCACATTATTTCACCGGGGAAGGTCGATGTCTCCCGCGATCAAGATGGTAGGAGCAGCATCCAATGGCCGTGGATCCGGTTGCTTTGGCGCTGCCGCGTTTGCATGGTGGTGGAAATACGGTCCCCGGTATTGCCCTCGAAAGGACACCCGACAGCAGCGGGCCAACTTATCAAATTTCGGGAACGACAGTAGAGTTTTGAATTGCGTCAACTCTGACTCGCCCGCCCGCGATGATGGCCCCCGTGGTAGGCGCAGATCGAGTGAACCGGACAGTCCAGGCATTTTGGTTTGGCGCGTTTACAAAGTTCCTGGCCATGCCGTTTCAAAAGCAGATAGGCGCGCATCCGAGCATCGACGTTCTCGGCGACTTCGTTTGCTATTGCCTGTTGAGCTTGTTGATAGTTGACCGCGTAATTCTCCCGCTCCAGTCCGCGCTGGATCCGGACCAACACATGCGGGCAATTGGACGGAACGGCAGGGGTGGGCGCCACGCCGCTGAACAGTAATATGCGGTCGGCGCCGGGATCGGCGATATTGGGAAACTTCTTGAGCGCTTTCCGAACCTGCGGAAGGGGTCCGAAGAGTGCCCGGCGCAAGTCGCCGCCGAAGTCATCCCGAACGCGGGCAGCGATCTCTTTGAGTCGTCTGGCGCGGAGTTCGGGCACCATGCCACCCGGGGTGAGCGCCTTGGTCAATTCCGCAGACGATGCTGCAAGGATCTGTGGCAAATCGACACCGACGCTCCGCTGCAGAGACTGCCAACCTTTCGCACACGCGCCATCGCTGGCGGGGTAACCACAGTGCCACCACACCAGGAACAGGTAGGGGTCAGTGGGCCAACACGGGTGCTGCTTACCGTGGAATGCTTCCAATCGTTCGAGGATTTCGCCCGTTGAGGCGATCATTGTTCTGAGTATAGTGTGGGCCCGCGCGGACGAACGGGTGTGTAGTTCCCACGTACAGGTGGACTGTCCGAGTTACTTGTGATTAACGCGCTGTTCGGCACGATCCCAGCACCCTACGATTGCCATCTGTCGTGCGCGGGGAGGTCTACCAGGCTCGGCCCCAAGCGGTTTGCTCCGTTTCGCTGGCTTTGGACGGCGCCGTGACGATTGCGATCTAGGGGTGAACGGTCTCGTTGTGCCTGAACGCTGGTCTACTGCTGAGATCGGTGGGCGCATCGTGATTCCTCTTTAGCGGATGCGCGACGCATCAAGCGTGCTATTTGGCCGCATTATTTTCATGCTTCTTGTGCTCGGCCAAGGGCGGTGGCGCGTGATTTCCTCGCGGTGCATCCTGGTGACTCGCTGATTCATGCTCTGCACGGGGCGGGAGCCCCATGCTACCAGTGCTGCATCTACTCAATACTTTGTTTTGTCGACTACTTTACTTTCATGCTTCTTGTGCTCGGCCAAGGGCGGTGGCGCGTGATTTCCTCGCGGTGCATCCTGATGACTCGCTGATTCATGCTCTGCACGGGGCGGGAGCTCCATGCTACCAGTGCTGCATCTACTCAATACTTTGTTTTGTCGACTACTACTTCTCCGGCTTTCATTACCCATCGGACTTTGTCGATAACTATCTGAATGTCGGTTAGGGGGTCGCCTTCAACTGCGACGATGTCGGCCAGGTAGCCGGGCCGTAGGGCGCCTAACGACTTTTCCTGGCCGAGGAGTTCGGCGCCGTTTATTGTGGCGGCCTTGAGTGCGTCTTCGGGGGTCATGCCGGCCTTTACGAACCAGGCTAGTTCGCGGGTGTTTTCGCCGAACATTGTGTAGACGGCGTCGGAACCCATCGCGAATCTTACGCCTGCTTTCCAGGCCTTTCTTGCGGTGGCCAGGTTGCGGGCGATGTAGTGGTTGAGGCCGTCTACTGCCTTGGCCGGGTAGCCGAGCAGTTTGTAGTTGTCGGCGTAGTAACGATTGTGATCGATGGTCGGGACGTACCAGGTGTTGCTTCGCACCATGCTCGCTATAGTTTCGTCGTCCATGTCGGTGGCGTGCTCCAGCGAGTCCGTTCCGGCGCGGACGGCGTCGCGGGCACCGGTGGGTCCATAGCTATGGATGGCGATGCGCTTGCCGAGTGCGTGGGCGGAGTCGACTGCGGCTTTCATTTCTTCAAAGGTGAAGGTCTCGAGCTGGGTGACGTCCTGGCCGGAGCCGGTGGAACCATACATCTTGATGCAGTCGGCGCCGGCGAAGACTTGCTGTCGCACTACGCGCATTACTTCCGCGGTGCCGGTTGCATTGTTGGGTGTGGCGTTTGCGCCGCGCTGGATCTGCAGGCCGTAGCCGGCGACGAACATGCGGGGGCCGGTCATGAGCCCTTCGTTGATGAGGTCGCGCATGGCGATGTCGGAATAGTTCTGGGCGCCGAGGTCGCGTACTGTTGTGACGCCGGTTTCCAGAGTTTTTTTGGCGTTGGCTGCTGCGAGGTAGACTACTGCGGCGTTGCGGCCTGACTGGGTGACTGGGTTTTGGTGGACGTAGGTGAGGTGAGTGTGGACGTCGATCAGGCCGGGGATGGCGGTGTAGCGGGACATGTCGATGGCGTTTGCGGGGCAGGGGCCGATGCTCTCGATTTTGTCGGCGTGCGTGACTAGCTGCGCGCTTGTGCTATTTGCCTGCGCTGTTTGCTTGCGCTGGCGCTACTGGTGTGCGCTTGTGCTTACTGGATTGGGGAGAGGCGGTGGATGGGTCTGGTGAAGGATGCGCGGGTTTCGTCTTGGGGAATTGCTAGGGGGATGTAGGGGAGTGGAACAGGGGGCTGGGAGAGTGACTGCATTACGTGTTCGGGATAGGGGTTTGAGAGTTTTCCGGTGATGACGCGTTGGGTTTGAAGTAGTGCCTGGACGATTGTGTCGCCGGCGGCGTGGGATTCCCATAAGCAGATGAAGCCATTTTCGGGGTGGACGTTCGGGTGGAGAACCGGGACGTCCAAGAAGGCTTCTATCGGGACTGCGGGGAAGTAGGCGGGAAAATTCAGGCGGAGTGCGTGGGCCAGGGAAACTGACCCGTCGAGGAGCGTGGCTGGGGTGTCCAGCAGGCGGACGCGTACGATGTCGGTGTCGCGTTCGGTTTGCCAGGAATCGAATTCCAAGCGTCCGGGATTGAGTTGCAGCAGGGTTTCTAAAAATGCACGCTCGGCGGCAATGCGGCGCTGCCGAAGGTCAGCCATTGCTGGCCATGGTGGAGACGCGGAGGACATCGTTGGGGCGGACGCCTTGCGATGGCAGGGCGGCGGCAAAATCGAGCGTGCGCCCGTTCCACACCACTTGCGGTTCACCGTCGCCCTGGAGAACGTCGCCGCGTTCGCGCAGGTCGTAGAGAATTTCGTGCAGCACCTGGTCGAGGACTTCCTGGTCGTCGATGTCGACGTTGTACTTTGTCTCGCCGCGGATGGTATCGAAGTAGATCTGGTATTTAGGCATGGGGACGCGGTGACTCCTTACTGACCCATATACGTTTTTAGCGCATCCGGCAGCGAAGGTAGTAGCCACTGGCAGCGCGAGCAGACTCCGTTTGCGTCGTCCCAGCAATCGCGGCACTGCGGGCGGCCGCATTTGGGACAGTTGCGCAGTTCAGTTTCTTCGCCTGACGACTGGCAAAGATTGCAGCGGCCATGGGGAGTGGCGGGGCCGAAAATGCGGTCCCACCAGCGGCCGTCGGGCGGAAGGGCGGGGACGCGATTCTGTACGCAGAGGTTGCAGCGCAGTTTCACGAAGTCCCAGCAGCGGTTCTCGCAGACGACGAGTCCACAACGCGGGCAGGTGAATGAAACCTCGCCGGCGATGCGGGAGTTGCAGAGTGAGCAGCGCTGAGTATTGCGACCGCGCCACCAGATGATGGCTGCCATCAGTCCGCAGGCGATGAAGGGGCAGAGAACCAGGAGGGGATCGTTCTGGCGGGCGAGAGCGGATAGGACAATTCCGAGGGCGCTGGCGGTGACGGTGGCGCCAATCAGCGAGGCGGCGCCGAGCCGCACTTCAAAAAAAGAAAGGAGGCCGACGGCGAGAAACGGCAATGCACAGGCTGCGGTTATGGCAATCCAGGGTCCTCCCAAGGTGCTGAAGAACTGGAGGAGCGTCATGACAAAGACGGCAGCGGCTAGAGTTGCGATGGCGCGCGATGTCATGTGGGGATCTTGTCCCAAATTGTATAACGGTGGTCCGGCGGTAGACCGATTTCAGTTGGCGTCCGCTCGGCCCAGGGCGAATCGCTGGCAATACTTCTGATCGATTCCGTCACATCGATCTGGTGGCTGCCACAAGAAGGGCACAGCGCCTTCGCACGCAGGCGGCTTGTACGGATGAACGGATTGAACACACACTTGCAGCGGAGACAGCGGGCCTGGGTACAGATCGGCCATTCCCAGGAAATCTGTTGGCCGGCGGCGAGATTTTTTGCGAAGGACCCTTCGATGGAGAGCAGAGGGGCAGGAGGGTGGTCATGGAAGGGGCAGGAATCGCTTTGAGTGATGGTGATGGTTTCGAGGCTGGGCGGATTGAGGCGGAACTCAACGGATCCGGCGCGAGAACGGAGGGCATGGTCGAGCATGAGGCCAGCGGTGATGGAGGTGATGACCGGGGTGTTGGGGCGGACGGGTTCGGCCAAGGCAGGCGAGCAGGGGTAGGGCTGGCTTTGCCACTCGCGCAGCAGGTGGCGCCGGGTGGCGGCGGATAGGCGGCAGCCGAAGCAGGGTCCGGCGCGGCCGGGGAAATAGGAAGCTCTACCGGCGGTGGCGCCGGCGCCGCCGAGTCCGCCGTCGCACACGGGAAGGTGGAGGCGAGTGGCGATGCGGGCGAGTTCGAGGCGGGCGGAATCGCGGTCGACGCAGCCGAAAATGAGGTGGCGGTCCTGGAGCCGGCCCCACCCGAGGTCGGCGATTTCGACAGGTTTGGCAGAAATCTTAGTGTTGGGAAATAGGACGTTCCCCCGCTCTAGAAGTACTTGGACCTTACTCTTTCCTATGTCGTTCCGGTGATACAGGACTGACCCGGTGAGGTTCGATTCCTCGACCCGATCAGGATCAATAAGTAGAATGTCTCCTACACTTATCAGGCCCAGCAGTCGATATAGATCATTGCCGAGCGCACCCGTTCCGACGATGGCAATGCGGAGTTCACTTACTACCTTGGGGGCTACGACGGTGTCCTCAAGACGCGAGGTTTTGTTGGAGGGCCGGGTCATTTTGTCGAAAGAATTCCGTGTATCATTGTGAAACCAGGACGCCTAGTTTGTCACTCTTGAGTGTGGAGTGGAAGGAAGACAGATGTCACGCTATCGCACAAGATATCAGCAGCCAATCGCCTGGCTAGGGGTATCGATTCTCTTTTATACATCGTTATTGGCGGTTCCGGTGATGGCGCAGCAGCCCACTGGCGGCCTGACGATCAACATTCTCGAAGGCGATGATGCCATTGTAAACATCCGCCAGCGGGTGAGCCGCGAGGCCATCGTCCAAGTGGAGGACGAGAACCATAAGCCGGTGGCGGGTGCCATCGTGACGTTCACCAGCCCGTCGAACGGGCCGAGCGCGTTGTTCTTGAATGGGAGTAATACCATTACTGCTACGACGAATGCCGAGGGCAAGGTAGTGATGAGCGGCATGACTTCGAACAAGTCAGCCGGCAATTTTGAGATTCGGATTTCGGCAAGTAAAGACGGCAAGACTGCGAGCCGGACGATGAAGCAGTCGAACGTCATGGCAGCTGCCGGCATGATGACGGGCAAGACGCCTTGGATCATCGGCGGCGTTGGAGTAGCAGTGGCAGTGGGTCTGGCGATTGGGCTGACTCGGGGCGGCAACACCACGACGCCGGTGGCTGCGGCGCCTGGTGTTGTGATTGTTCCCGGCACGCCGACCGTAGGACCGCCTCGTTAGGGCAAGACAGATTAGGTGCTTTCCATGAAACCGATATTTGCATCAATGATACTTACCGCAGCCAGTGTAGCTGCGCAGACGGCGAGCGGTCCTGTACTCGCCTGGACAGTGGACGCTGCGTCGAGCAGCGCGCGGACGATCTATGGAGTGCCTGGCTCGTCGCGTCAAAGCGACGTTCTGGCGCTTCCGCAGGGCATCCGTATTTTCCAGTTGAACCCTGCCACGAGTGCCAGTGTGGCGTTGACCGGCGATGCAGGAGTGCCGGTGATCTACGATCTTGCGGAGGGTACACGGATGGCGCTTGAAGGCGCGCGTCCGGGGCCGTCGACGGCAACGTGGAGCGGGGGCGGAACAGCGCTGGCGCTGTCATACCGGGATGCATCCTGGGTGCAAGTCTTCAGCCTGTCGGGTGGGGCTTGGAAGCTGTCGCAGGAATTCGCTTCGCTCGCGGTACGAGCGGCGGTGTCTGACGATGGCGGGTCGGTGCTGCTGATGCAGCCGGACGGCCTGGTGTTGCACGACGGGAGCGGTATTCGCCGCATCACTGCCGATGCGGTTCTCGATTTCACATTTCTTACTGGAGGCGCGACGACCGCGATCCAGACGGTGTCGAAGCTGATGTTGGGCGATCACGAGATCGCGATGACCCCGGTGGATGGCGAAGCGATTTATCTGGGGAGCGTACGGGGAGGACGGCTAACGGTGGTAACGGGAGGCGGCCGCGTGTTGATGCTGGATTCCGCGGGCCAGAAGTTGGCCGATACCACCTGTGCCTGCAAGGTGACGGGACTCGGCAGTGCCGGGCGTCCTGACACCATACGACTGTTGACCGATTCCGGAGGTCCGCTGTGGCTGGCTGATGCCGGATCCGAGCCGCGAGTTTACTTTGTCCCGGCTCCTGTGAGTGTTTCGGAGTCTGCCCAATGAGACGCTATTCTTCCTATCTTCTTGCCGCGAGTGCGCTTGTCATTGCGCCATTGATGTTTGGGCAGACGGTTCTGCCGAACGTGGCAACTCTGAACTCATCGTTGACCCACAATTTTTCGCAGACATTCACCTGTAGCGGGTGCGGATCCATCAGCGCTTGGCAGATGCAGGGCTCAGTTCCCGGTCTGACTTTCAATACCGCCAGCGGGACTTTGTCGGGCACTCCGACGACTACCGGTAGTTTCGGCATTAGCATCCTGCCGCTCGATCTAAGTTCAGTTCCTTACACGTCCCGGGATTACACTGTCCTGGTGGATCCGGTGCTGGTGTTTACTACGCCGGCTAACCTGGGGACGTTCACTGCCGGCGCCACTCTGAATCTGACGATTCAGACGAACATTAACGGCATCAACTTCATCAACGGTGTGCCTGCGGGACTGACACTACTGCTTCTGCCGGGCGCGTCGTCGGCCAGTTTGCAGGGATCGGTTGCCGTACCTGGTGCTTACCAAATCAATGCCAGCGCGAGTTCCCCGGGACAAGCGGCGAACCGTGCATTTACGCTTACTATCGTTCCTCCGCCAACGCTGTCGGCCAGCTTCCCGACGGGCGAAGTGGGGCAGGCGTATACAGGCACCCTCACTGCAGGCCAAGGTGTACCGCCGTACGTTTACGGAAACTTGACGCCGCTTCCGGCTGGGTTCGGGTTGAATCCAAGCACTGGGGTGGTAACGGGCAATCCGGGAACTGCGGGAACCTTCAATTTCACGGCAGTAGTCACGGATTCGAACAACGTCTCCACCTCTACAGGAGTTACGTTCAGCATCGCTCCGGCCCTAGCTGTGCCGGCCGCGACGCTGCCGACCGGTGAAGTGGGACTCGTCTATTCGACAACCGTCGGCTCCACCGGCGGCGTGGCGCCGATCACCTGGTCACTGAGCAGCGGCACGTTGCCGCCCGGGCTCGGCCTTTCAAGCGGCGGCGCGATTACGGGTACTCCCACAACACAGGGGAATTTCAGTTTCAGCCTTACGGCTCGTGACGCTTTGAACGTCACTGCCGGTCAGCAGTTCTCGATCGGAATCCGGCCCCCACTGACGCTGAGTTCATCCTTTGGACCAGCGGAAGTCGGGGTATCCTATTCCGGTTCGATCACGGCTGGCGGCGGATCGACGCCCTACGTCTATAGCATTCAAGGAGCGCTGCCTGGGGGCTTGGGGATTAGCGCGGGCACCGGTGCGATTACGGGAACTCCGACCACAGCGGGCACGTTCAATTTCACCGGCGTGGTGACTGATTTCCTGGGCGGGACGACTTCTACCGCGGGGACGATCGTAGTGGCGGGCGCGGTGGCCGTATCGAAGACGAGCCTTCCTGCCGGCGACACGGGGACCGCTTACAGCGCTCAAGTGGGGCAAACAGGCGGAGTGGCTCCGTTCACATGGTCACTACAGTCGGGCGCTTTGCCGCCAGGGCTGGGAATCACGGCCGGCGGTTTGATCTCGGGTACACCGACCACAGTTGGCACCTTCTCGTTCCTGATGGTAGTCACCGACAGCTTGTCCGCTCAAGCGAGCCGCACGTTGTCGATAGTGATTCATCCGCCGCCGAGTGTGACCAGCACGCTGGGTCAGGCAGAAGTATCGGTTCCGTACTCCGGCAGCTTGAACGGCGCAGGCGGAACGACGCCTTACGTGTACAGCATCAGCGCAGGGACGCTGCCGCCGGGGTTGCAGATCAATGCCGCGACGGGAGTTATCACGGGTACTCCGACTGCGGCCGGCACGTTTAACTTCACGGGCACGGTGACCGATGCCATCAGCGTAGCCGCTAGCACCGCTGCTTCCATCGTGGTAGCGCCGGCACTAGCGGTGAGCGCAGGGACGCTGCCCACAGGGGAAGTCACAATCGTCTATGGCGCGCAGTTGGCGAGCACGGGCGGAGTGGCTCCGATCGGGTGGACTCTGGCGGCTGGAAGCCTGCCGCCTGGCCTGGGACTATCGAGCACCGGCGCGATTGCGGGAACTCCGACAGTCGCGGGCACCTTTAACTTCACGGCGCAGGCGATCGACAATTTGCAGACGTCGGCGAGCCGCGCATTCTCCATCGTCATCAACGCGCTTCCGGTGTTGAGCGGTAATCCGCCGCAAGGCGAGATGGGTCAAGCCTATCTGTCGAATCTAACCGCGACGCTGGGAACGACGCCCTATACGTTCAGCATCCGTAGCGGAGCGCTGCCGCCGGGTCTCACGCTCAATGCATCGAGCGGAGCAATTTCCGGAACACCGACGGCGGCCGGCAACTACGGCTTCACTGCCGCGGTGACGGACGCGCTGGGTGGATCCAACGCTGCAGCCTTCTCGATCAACGTACTGTCGACGCTGGCGATCACCACGGTGGACCTTCCTGACGGACGGGTTGGCGGAGGGTACTCCGCGGTGTTCAGCGCCTCAGGCGGCACTGGCGGATACGTCTGGTCGTTGACGAGCGGTAGTCTGCCGCCGGGCCTGACGTTCTCGTCGAACGGAACCATCAGCGGAACGGCGACCGGGCCGGCGAACGCGACTTTCACTGTACAGGTGAAGGATAGCTTTGGCGCCACGGTAAGCCGCGGCTTCTCGATCAGCATCCTGAGCCCGCTGGTGATTGTGACCACTTCGCTACCGAACGGTGTGCCTGGCACTCCGTACGCGGCGTCCATAGCGGTGAACGGAGGCTCGGGTCAATACTCCTTTACGCTTTCAGGCGGAAGTCTGCCGCCTGGGCTGACGCTTTCAAACGGTGGCGGAATTGGTGGCACGCCCACCACATCCGGTTCCTACAGCTTCACAGCAACGGCGGCCGACTCGACGAGTCAGAGCGCCAGCCGTTCGTTTACGATTCTGATCGGGACCGGACTTTCGGTGACGACGGCATCGGTGCCGGACGGTGTGGTGGACGCGCCTTACACGGTGACCTTCGCTGCTGCCGGCGGCGCGGCGCCATACTCATGGAGCGTTCTTTCGGGCACATTGCCTCCTGGCCTGACCTTGTCGACGGCCGGTGTCCTGGGCGGCACGCCGACGAGAGCCGGATTGTACAGCTTCACGATTGGCGTCACCGACGCACGTCAGGGATCGGCAAACCGGACGTTCTCGCTAACGGTGGGCACGACACTCTCGATCACGACGGCATCGCTGCCGGGCGGCGCGCCGGGCGCGGCCTATACGGCGTCGCTGACGGCTGCTGGTGGGACACCGCCGTACACGTTCTCGTTGGCAAGCGGTACGCTGCCGGCTGGTTTGACCTTGTCTAACGCTGGTCAGATCACGGGTACGCCGACGACGGCGGGAACCTCGAATGTGACGTTCAGCGTCACAGACGGTACGCGGACGGCAACTAAGGCGCTGAGTATTGTCATCTCGGCGGGTCTCCAACTTCCGGCTGCTACGCTGCCGGACGGAACACGGAATGCCGCATACTCAACAACGCTGACGGCCACTGGCGGAGCACAGCCGTACACGTTCACGGTAACGGGCGGTTCGCTCCCGCCTGGTTTGACGCTTGCGGCGAGCGGTGCGATCACTGGTACGCCGACCGACATCGGAACGTCCACCTTCACGGTGCGCGTGACGGATGCGCCGGGCAGCACGGCTTCGCAGACGTTCAGCATTCGCGTGGTGGATGGTCCTGCGATTACGACGACGACTCTGCCGGATGGCACAGTGGGCACGGACTACACGGCCACTCTGGCGGCAACGGGCACGGCTCCTTTAACCTGGACCGTCTCAGGCGCACTGCCTCCGGGATTGTCGCTGGCAAGCACGGGTGCAATCACCGGGAAGCCGACGACGCCCGGCACCTACAGCATTACGGCGACGGTGACCGATCCGAACAAGCTGACGGCTTCAAAGGCGTTGAGCATCAAGATTGTGCTGCCGGCGGTTTCGACAGCCACGATCACGCAGATTCCGACGGTGGTCACTTCGGGCACGCAGCCGCCATTCGGCGTGACGATCGCGCAGACCTATCCGGTGGACATCACTGGCACGGCGACGCTCGCGTTCCAGCCGGACAGCGGTCCTGGCGATCCCGATGTGAAGTTCGCCAATGGCACGACGACGGTCAGCTTCCGGATTCCAGCCGGGCAGACGGTCGCGGCGGCCACGGCGTCCACTGATCCGCTCACGTTCCAGACGGGAACCACGTCCGGCAAGATCACCATTACGGTGGTGATGAGCGCCGGTGGTCAGACGCTCACGCCGACACCGGCCGTGACGCGGGTGATTACGATTGACAAGGCAGCGCCGGTGATCACCAGCGCCGTCGTGAACAAGACGAGCGCGGGATTTGAGGTAGTCATCATCGGCTACTCGAACACTCGCGAACTCACGGGATCGACGTTCGCGTTCACCGGCACCAACGTAACCAACTCGAGCGTGACGGTAGCGATCACGCCGGCTTTCGTTACGTGGTACGGAAGTGCGGCGTCGGCGGCGTTCGGCACGCAGTTCAAGTTGACTGTGCCGTTCACGCTTTCGTCGGGCGCGGTATCGGCGCTCACTTCGGTGAATGTGACGCTGACTAATACGGTCGGCTCGGCAACGAAGTCGGCGAACTTCTAGGGGTGGGGCGTCGGGCCCTTTGCACGAGCCGGGAGGCTCGTGCTACTACTACTGCCGGTTCCGTGGACCTGCTTGGGTTGCTTCATAGCTTTTTTGAGGTCGAGGTAGACTGGCGGGTGCGGCTGCGGCTTCCCTGCGCCTTGTATTCCGTGTGCAGGAGCCGGGAGGCTCGTGCTACTTCCGCGGTCCGCTGCTACCGGTGGGCGCGGGCGGTGGCCGGGTCCGCAATTTCGGCGACCTGATTCAGTTGCTTCATATCAGCTTTCCTTTTTTGGAGTTTAGGAACATCGGCGGATGCGGCTGCGGTTTTCCTGCGCCTTGTATTCCGTGTGCACGAGCCGGGAGGCTCGTGCTACTTCTGCTTGCTGCTTCTACCAGTTGGTGATTGAGCCGTCTGGGCGGAAATAGGTTTGGGCGCGGGCGGTGACCGGCTCTGTTATTTCGGCTACCTGCTTGAGTTGCTTGATATCAAGCTGTACGCCTAGGCCTGGGCGGTCGTTGGCGTATAGCTTTCCTTTTTTGAAGTCGAGGCAGACCGGCAGGTGCGGCAGTGTCTTTCCTTCGAAGTTGTATTCCATCAACAGTGGTCCGGAGAACGTGCCGAGCGCATTTACTAACGCGGCTGTGGCGATGGGACCGGTGAAGTGAGGGATGATGCCGACGAAGTGGGTCTCGCAGATGGCGGCGATCTTCATCATTTCGGTGATGCCACCGACGTTGGGAAGTGTGGCGCGCACGTAGTCGATGTCGTGATTTTCCACCAGCTTGTTGAAGTCCCAACGGTTGCCCCACTCCTCACCGGCGGCTATGGGGACCTTCACGGTGCGGCGCAGAATGGGGATGTCCTCGCGGAAGGCTTCGTCGCGGACCGGGTCCTCGACAAAGTAGGGTGCGAGGTCCTTGATGAGATCGCAGCCGCGGATTGCGTCGGATAAGTCAAAGCGCTGATGAAAATCGACGCACCAGTCGCCGTCCTTGCCGACTCCTTCTCTCGCCTCGACACACTCGTCGTAAAGCTTGTTGAGGCGTTGGTGGGTGTTGTAAGTATTGTTGGCCGGAGCATCGGCGGCACCCATTCGAAAGGCGCGATAGCCGGCCTCCACGGTCACACGGGCCTTTTCCTTGACGCTCATAGTCGCCTTCAGGCCGGGAATGTTGCCCGCCGTGTTGTAGCACTCGCAGTGATTGCGCACCATGCCGCCGAGGAGTGCGTGGACCGGCTGGTTGAGCGTCTTTCCCCGGATGTCCCAGAGCGCGAGGTCGAGTGCGCCGAGAGCGTGCGTTTTTTCGCGTCCCGGAGGATAGAAGAAAGCGCGGTGCATATCCTGCCAGAGGCGTTCGATATATTGCGGGTCGCGGCCGATGAGGCGTCCGGCACATTGCGTCAGGGTGTCGCGTGATCCACCTTCTCCGATGCCGGTAATGCCGCCATCGGTTTCCACTGTCACTACCATGTCGCTTTGATTGAAAAGTGGATTCGGGTCTGGCGGTTCGTAGACACGGACGCGGGTGATCTTCATTTTCGGCATTGCTGCGTGGCTATGCGGTGCGGCGGCTGCGAGCGCGGCGCCGGCCGTGAGGTTGCGGAAGAATGCACGTCTCTTCATAAAGCTGCCCCTGAGCATATAAGATCGAAGCTTGCGGACTCAACTTGCATTCATTTTGGGAGCAGTGATGATGAACGCCGGAACGTTGGACAGCAGGACTGCGGAGCGTTTTGCGAATCTCGCCCTGGATTGCGTCCATCGCGAGTATCCCAACAAGATTGCCCACGCGATGAATTCGGACGCGGACGCCAAGCCTCCGCGCCAGCTGACGCCAGCCTTTTATGGATGCTTTGACTGGCACTCATCGGTCCACGGCCACTGGCTGCTGGCTCGCGTGGCACGCCTTCTGCCTGGGGATCCGGTGGCCGCGCGCGCGAAGGCGGCACTTGCGCGCAGTCTATCAGCGTCGAATCTGCAGACCGAGGCAGCGTATCTGAAGGACGCCGGCAGGACGAGTTTCGAGCGTCCGTACGGATTGGCGTGGCTGCTGCAACTCACGGCGGATCTGCGGCAATGGGAAGATGCGGAAGCGCGGCAGTGGTCGGCAAACCTGAAGCCGCTGGAGGACGCGGCGGTGGAGCGAATCTCCGAGTGGCTGGGGAAGCTACCGCACCCGGTGAGGAGCGGCGAGCATTCCAATACCGCGTTCGGGCTAGGGCTGATGATTGACTACGCGCGGGTGGCGCATAACGGCGCTTTCGAACAACTGCTGGCGCGCAAAGGGCGCGAGTTCTACTTGAACGACAAAGCGTGTCCGTTGAACTACGAGCCTTCAGGTGAGGATTTCATGTCGCCTTGTATCGCAGAGGCAGATGTCATGCGAAGGCTGCTGCCGCGCGACGAGTATGCCCGGTGGCTCGGATTATTCCTACCGGTGATTCCGAAGGACAGCTCCACGAAATGGCTTCGACCGGGAGTGGTGACTGACCCCACTGACGGCAAGCTTGCCCATTTGGACGGCCTCAACCTGAGCCGGGCCTGGATGCTGGACCGCATCGGGGTGGCGCTGCCGGCGGGTGATCCCCGCGTGGCGTCACTGCGCGCTACGGCCACCGAACATGCACGGGACGGCCTGAAGGCTGTCACTGGTGAACACTACGAGGGCGGACACTGGCTGGGGAGTTTCGCGCTCTACTGGCTGACGCGCTAGTCGAGGTTCCACGGAAGCAGATCGCGCGCCGCCAAGTCGGGAAAGACCTTATTGCGCAGGCTCTGCGCGAGCAATGACGGATCGTCGCCGGCGCCGAACCAGATCAGCTGCTTGATTTCGGCATGGGGAGCGGGCTCGCCGGTAAGGACGCCGCGATAGAGCTCGATTTCGACGATACGGTCGTTGCTGCCGGCGGCGACGTCGGCGTATAGATTGACGTACTCAAGCGACTCGACGGCGACATCGCCCAGTTCTTCGCGGAGCTCACGCATCAGGCAGTTGTAGGAAGTCTCGCCGGGCTGTTTACAGCCGCCGGGCAGGATGAGCAGCGAAGTGGTGTGCTTTTTCCGGCAGAGCAGCACCTTGCCGTCGCGCACCGTGAACAGCCCGACCTTGTTGAAATCCGCCATCGAGGTTATTGAAGCACAGGCAGGACGAGGTAGTCCTTGGGAACGAAGAGGCTGCCCTCGGTGGTGCCTTGGGGCGCAATGCGGCGAAGCTCGGCGCCGAGTTCCGCGAAAGTGATGGTTCCTTTGAGCGCTGACTGGAAAGTGCGAGTTACGCGACGCACCTGATCGGCTGATTCGTGAACGAACTCAAGCCTGAAATGACGGATGTGCGTGTTGCGCCACAGCTCCAGGTGAGCACTGGCCTCCTGGGCTTCAGCACCGAAGACGGTGTTCCGGCATCCCACGTCAGCCATCACAGGATGCTGGCGTCCCTGCGGATCCTTGAGGGCGATGCGGTGTTCCTCGCATGGACGGCCGCAATCCTTGTACGTTGTCCCGGTGGACATGAAGCGGCAGAAGACGCAGTGTTCGGTATGAAAGACCGGCAGGTGCTGGTAGGCGATCACTTCGAGATGATGCGCGCCGATGGCGCCGCCGAGCGACGCGATCTGTGCGGCGTTGAGGTCGTGGGTAGGCGTGAGGCGCTGAATGCCGAGTTCGAGATAAATGCGCGCCGTGGCGGCGTTGGCGGTGTTCAGGGAGAAGTCGCCGATGAGGTCCACTCCCGCCTGGCGGAGTGGCTCGATCATGCCTGCGCCGCGAACCAGGATGGGGCAGTTGAGGCTGCTCAGGAATTGGGTGATACGCGACTCGCCGGGCTTCAGCACGCGCGGGCTGGCGACGCGAACGGTGACTCCGGACTCACGTGCGCGGTCCACTGAAGGCCGGAGTCCATAGAGGTCGAGGTAGTCGAGGGTGATGCTGGAGGGACCAAGCGACAGGGCGGCTTCCAGTTGCTCGGGGGATCTCACCAGCAAGTGGAGTTCGGGATCTCCAGCGACCGAGTCAGCCGGGGCTGCATCGCTCGGGAGGGGACATGGCTTCACGGGACGTATGGAGCCTTGAAGTTCCTGGAGCTTGGTGACTGCCTCACGCCGGAGCTGGTTGAGTAACGACGCTGGAGCGAAGGGATCGCCGCCTACGTCGGCATCGAGGCGGGCGAGTTGGTAAGGCGTATTGCCCATCCGTCCCAGCTGATCGCGCAAATACTCCTCAGTGATGCCGCGCAGGGTAGCCCGGTCCAGCGGAGCCGGTGAGTGCACCACAACGGCAATAGAGGGATGTTTTTCGAGACGCCACTCGATTACAAGCCGTTCACCCGCTCTCGCGGTGACGCGCACGTCCAGGCGTTGCTTTGCCACCGGGGCTGCGGGCTCGAGAAATGGGCGCGCCGCGCGATCGACGTTGGGGTCGTGTGACCGCCAGACCAGGTCGCCGGGGCGAATACGGCGAGTGTTGATGGCATCGCGGCCGAAGCGGAGTTCGATGCGCCCGTCGAGCTGGGGCGACACTGAGTAGACGCGTCCGCCTTCCTCAGGCTCTTGCGGGCTGCGCCAGTCCGCGGCATCAAAGACGACCCCATCGCCAGCTTTCATCGGCGCAACGCTCTGGGCGTCTGCCGGATCGATGGTGATGCCTGAAGCGTTGAGCGCGGTCACTCGACCCATGAGGACGCCACGGTGCCGGGGCGCGCGCCCGCTCACGACTTTCTGGTGATTTGTACCCTCGATGAAGAATGGCCCGAGACCGCGCGAGTACACCTGTTCGAGCTGGAGTTCGGAGGCGCGGGACGGCGACTCGGTGCGCCCCGCCCAGGCGTCGTCCACGGCCTTGCGATAGGCGCTGGTGGCGAGCGCGACGTAGTCGGCGTCTTTGTAGCGGCCCTCGATCTTAAGCGCGGCTACTCCGATGTCGACGATTTCGGGAATTTGTTTGAGCGCGTATAAATCGCCGGGCGACAGCAGGTAGCGCGCGTCGGCGAGGGGCTTCAGTTCGCCGTCGACGATCAGCTCGTAAGGAAGCCGGCAAGCCTGCGCACACTGGCCGCGATTGGCGCTGCGCCCGCCCCAGGCCTCGGAAGAAAAGCACTGTCCGGAGTAGGCGACGCAGAGCGCGCCGTGGACGAACATTTCGAGTTCGCAGTCAGTGCCGGCGATGATGCGGCGGATCTCGTCGAGCGATAGCTCGCGTGCCAGCGTAACGCGCTGAATGCCGAAACTCTGCGCCAGCCGGACGCCTTCGACATTGGTGATGCTCATCTGCGTGCTGGCGTGCAGTTCCATGTCGGGCACAATTTCGCGTGCCATGCGGACGATGCCGTAGTCCTGGACGATCATGGCGTCCACGCCGGCCTGGGCGATGCTGGCGATGGTTTTTGCCGCGGCCGCCAGTTCGTGCTCGAACACCAGCGTGTTGAAGGTGACGAAGCCCCGGACGCCGCGCTGGTGCAGCGTTCGCATCACGCCGGGTAACTCGGCGATGTCGAAGCCGACCTTTGCGCGAGCGGTGAAGTGATGGAGACCGAAGTAGACAGAGTCGGCGCCGGCCTCAATGGCGG
This sequence comes from Bryobacterales bacterium, assembly GCA_038212445.1. Lineage (GTDB taxonomy): Bacteria > Acidobacteriota > Terriglobia > Bryobacterales > Bryobacteraceae > TMP-7. The sequence goes on along the minus strand of JBBQUM010000007.1, from coordinate 163,929 downwards.
CGTTGAGCTGCGGCCAGTACCCGGCCGGGCTCATGACTTCGGGCTTGCGCCGGGACTGCATAGGGGTCAAACCCGCTCAATGACCTTGAGCAGTGCGGTGAGCGACACTTCGGTGGAGTACGCCTTGCCCTTGGGGTCGCGCCAATGAGTCTCGAGCGTGAACGGCCCCTTGTAGCCGTCTTTGCGGAGGGCTCGGATTTGTCCGAGGTTGTCGAAGTCGCCGGTGCCGACGGCCGCCCAATCAGCGCCGCCGTCCGGCCGCTTTTTGAAGTCGCGGATGTGGACGTTGAAGATGCGGGCGGGGTCGAGTTGCTTGTAGCCGTCGGGGTACGACTGCTCGCCGACGCTGGCGGCATTATTCGGATCCCAGGTGAGGCCGAAGTTCGACGCTTTGACTGCTTTTAGCATACGGCCGGCATCGGCGCCGTTTTGCACGTAGCTGCCTTTCAGATTTTCGACGGCCAGCTTAAATCCGCGCTTGCCGGCGCGACCGGCGGCTTCCTTTAGAAGCTCGTGCGCATGCGGGTAGATCGAGGTATCGGCGGTGTTGCCGTCTTTGGGGAGAAAAGCGAACGTGCGGAGCGTTTTGACGCCGAAGATGCCGGCTCGGTCCATGGCGTCATCGAGGAGTTTCCACTCTTTGTCGAGCGCCTCGCTGCCGGCGGGAACGGCGCCGCGGAAGAAGGCGGTGTCGAGGCTTTGTACCTGAATGTCGTTCGAGTCGAAGATCGCCTTCGCTTCTTTAACCTTGTCGAGCGGCTGGGCGGTGTTGTACTTCCCCCAGAGATTGCGGACTTCGGCATAGCGGACGCCAAAACGCTTCAGAAAAGCTGCGACAACCGCCGGGTCTTCGTCGATCTCGTCCGAGAGGACGCCCAGCCGGATTTCTGAGAGCGGGATGGCCTTCACCGCGCCGGCGAGCATCGTGGCCAGCACCGCACGGCGGGACAGAATTCCGGAGTTCATGCTGTAATCAGTCTACGATGAACGGTCTTCGAGTGATGCTTTTCGTAGCTGCCGCGGCGCTTGTGTGCGGGGGCGCGGAACTGCTGGTTCTCAATAAAGAGGACGCGGCGCTGGTGTTCGTCGATCCAACGTCGGGCAATGTTCTGGGGCGAGTTCCGGTGGGTGAAGGGCCGCACGAGCTGGTTGTATCGACGGACGGCAAGCTAGCATTCGCGTCCAACTACGGCACGCAGGGTAAGCCGGGCAATACAATTTCCATGATCGACGTCGCTTCGCGAAAAGAGGTGAGGCGTGTGAGTACGCTGCCCCTCCAACGCCCTCATGGCCTGGCGTTTCATGACGGCGAATTGTACTTCACGGCGGAAACCAATAAGCTCGTGGGCCGCTACGATCCGGCGGCGAATCGTCTCGACTGGATGATGGGGACGGGACAGAACTCCACCCATATGGTGATGGTGAGCGGGGACGGAAATCACATTTACACCGCGAATATCGGGTCTGACAGCATCAGCATTCTCGAGCGTGCTGGAACGAATTGGACACAGACCGTGGTGCCGGTGGGCAAGGGTCCTGAGGGCATGGATCTGTCGCCAGATGGAAAGCAGTTATGGACGGCGCACTCGCGCGATGGCGGCGTTTCAGTGATTGACCTCGCATCTAAGAAGGTAGTGAAGACTTTTGATGTAAAGACCAAGCGGTCGAATCGCATCAAGGTGACGGCCGACGGCGCGCGGGCCCTTATCACGGACCTGGAGGCGGGTGAACTGGTGGTAATCGAGACCGGGTCGGGACGAGAGTTAAAACGGATTCAAATGGGAAAGGCGCCGGAGGGAATTCTAATGACGCCGGACGGAACGCGAGCTCTAATTGCTGTAAACGGGGATAATTTTATTGCGGTGGTGGATCTTAAGACGCTTGAAATTCAGGGCCGCATCCAGCCTGGAAACGGCCCTGACGGAATGGCTTGGGTTCAGTAACTACTTCTTCTTTGCTTCGAAGGGACGTTCCTGGCCGCCGTCACGCATTGACGTGCCCTTGAGTGCATCGCCTTCGACAGTTCCCTTGTACATCGTCTTCACTTCGCCATTGGGGCCCTGCATGGTGGCGGAGAAGCTGAAGTTTTTGCCGTCGACTTTGCCGTCCTGGATATCGGACGTGCGCGGCTCCATCTCGCCGAAAACCACCTGGATTTTGCCGGTCAATTTGCCGCCGTCAGCCTTGAGGTCGAAGGTCTGGGTGATGGTACGATCCTGCATCTTTCGTTCGGACACCCACTTACCGTCGATGGAATCGGCGAAAGCAAACGTGGCGAACAAAGACGCACACACGAACAGTTTAGTGAGAGTCTTCATAGCAGCTAAGACGTTTCATTACTACCAAGGTTACCGGCTGGATTGTTAAGCCTTACTAAGGCTTAGGCGGGCCGGCCGAAACAATAGAGGGTGCTGTGAGTGCGGACAAAGATGCGTTTATCCGCAATGGCGGGAGTGGCGACCACCTGTTCGTCGAGATCGCCCGAGGAGAGCAACTCCCATTTCTCGCCGGCCTTGATGACGCTGGTTTTGCCCTCTTTGCTGATGAAGTACACTTTTCCGTCACCGGCCACGGGTTGCGAATAGTATTCTCCGAGCGCACCCTTCAGGCGCGACTCGCCGAGCAATTTACCAGCGACCGGATCGAATGTGGCGAGGATACCGCCGTTACGGACCACGTACATCACCCCCTTGTAGATCACCGGGGCCAGCACGTACGGCAGGCCTTTGCCGTAGCGCCATTCGATAGCTGTACTCGAGACATCGCCCTTACCGCCGAGTTTGGTGCGCACCAAACCACCGGTCTTTTGTTTAGGAGTGAACGCGAGATTCCATTCTTCCTCGGTAACCACGCCGTCGCCATTGCCGGTAAGGCGGTCGATGGATGAAAACAACCGGCGGTAGATATTCGCGCTGGGCGTGTCACCGGTGATCTCTTCGGCGATCTGGATCTTTCCGTCTTTGTTCTTGTCGAGCTGCGCGAGCATTGGAGCAAACGGTGACGCTGCGTCGCCGGCTTCCGGCTCGAGCGTGTAGACGGAATCACCGTCGACCAAGGGCAGCGCGGCCGGACCCATCGTCACGCCGCGCGCCCACCACATACGTTCGCCGGTTTTGGCCTGATAGCCGGTGAGTTCCACCGCTCCTGACACGATGATCTGTTCGGGGCCTTTGGCGGGCTTATAGAGTGACGGCGTAGTGTACGAGCCGAGCCAGCCTAGCGGGCGCTCGGTTTTCCAAATCTGCTTGCCGGTTCTGGCATCGAAGGCGGCGAGGTATGCCTGCTCGGGAGTGTCGATGAGCTGGACGACATTGCCTTCGGTGTAAATCGGCGACGACGCCATGCCCTGAATTCCGCCGAACGGACCCAGCGGAACGCGCCATAGCTCTTTGCCGTCGGCGAGCGCATAAGCGATCAGGCCAAATTCCGGAAAGAAGGCAAACGCCGAGTTGCCATCGGTAGCCACGGAGGGTGTGGTGGGGCCGTTGAGCGGATTGGGCTGTTCGGACCTCAGGCGCTTTACGGCGCTGCGCCAGACCTGCTCGCCGCTTTTCGCGTCGAGGCAGAGGACGATGCGCTCGTCGCCGTCGAACGCCGTGATGTATATCCGGTTATTCACGACGATGGGCGACGAATGCCCTTTGGGGGTTTTCACCTTCCAGATAACGTTGGTCGAGGGATCAAGCCGGTCAGGCAGGGGCGAGTCCGCCGAGACGCCGGTGCCGTTTGGTCCCCGAAACCGCCCCCAATCTGCAGCGTGCGAGAGGAAAGAGAATGCTAGTGCGAACGCGAGAAAACGCATTCTCTAGAGACGCGCGAGGTCAGGATTCGAGAGCCCAGAGGATCAGTTCTTCTTCGCCGGGGAACACAGTCCGGAGATCGAGCAGGGTAGCGCCATCCTCGACGCGGGCGATCACCGGAGGACGTGCGTCCCGTAGCTTACGATCGAACTCGCCGGGAATACGAATCAGCCAGGTGGGTAGCGACTGATTTGGCGTGGATCCTCCGCCGATCACGCTGGCGCCCTCGATGACCGTCGAACCGGCGATTCGTGACGAGAGTCCGGTGGCGCGGGTAAGAATCTCATCGAGTGGGGTGGCGATCATGCGCAGGGCGGGGAGCCGGTCCCAATTTTCGAGCAGCGTGTCGCGCAGTGTGGATTCCAGGGCCTGGTAAATCAGCTTGTCCGCACGCAGGGCCCGGAACATCGGATTTTTCCGAATCTGATGGATCAGGGCAGGCTCGCCGGCGATGATGCCGGCCTGCGGACCGCCGAGCAGTTTGTCACCGCTAAACGAAACGACGCTGACGCCGGCTATCAGGCTTTCGCCGACCGTTGGTTCGTGGACGCCATAAGCTTTGAGATCGACCAGGCATCCGCTGCCGAGATCTTCATAGAGCGGGATGGACCGCTCACTCGCCAGGGCGGCGAGCTCTCGAAGGCCGGGCTTGCCGGTAAAGCCGGTGATCGCGAAGTTGCTCGGGTGAACGCGCAAGAGCAGTCGAGTACGGTCGTTGATCGCGTGCCGGTAGTCGTCGATACTAGTGCGGTTGGTGGTGCCCACCTCGCGGAGCACGGCGCCGGAGCGAGCCATGATGTCGGGGATGCGGAAGCCGTCGCCGATCTCGATCAGTTCACCGCGCGACACCACCACTTCGCCGCCGGCCGCGAGTTCATTCAACACCAGGTAGACCGCGGCAGCATTGTTGTTGACGACGATACCGGGTTTGCCCGCGAGGCGTTCGATGAGCCCGCGGACGTGAACATCGCGTTTGCCGCGCCGTCCCGCTGCCAGGTCGTACTCGAGGTTGGAGTAGCCCTCCACCGGTGCGGCACCCAGCGGCGCACGTCCGAGGTTGGTGTGCAGCACGACGCCGGTAGCATTGATGACGCGGATCAGCGAGGGCTGCAACAGCGCGTGGACTGCGGCTTTCAATTCCTGCTGCGCATCGCCGGAGCCGCCGTTGCGCCGCATAGCGGCCGTCACCCGGCGTGCTTCACCGACGAGCACCGAGCGGGGAACGTGCCTGTACTCGTCTTCAATGGCGCGGACCAGTTCGTCCACCGAGGGGATGGATTGGAGCGGGGTCATTTGCCGAGCATCGGGAATAGTTGACGGAGGTCGGCCTCGGATGGCTGCCGGCCATACTCGCAGACTTCGAAGGCTTCGGCGTGCTTTACTTGTGCGCCGCGCTCGGCACCGTACCACTTGACGAGCGCCGCCCGGACGGTTGGGTTCGGTGTGAAAGCGCGTGTCTCGGCGAGCCATTTTCTGCGTTCCGCGAGACCCTTGGGAACGGTGTCGAGCTTTCCGTCCACCCAGGGGAGCCATTCGTAGACCTGCGACACGTGGGCGTCCATGGCGTCGACCTTCTTCTCCCACACCGGATCGAGGTCGACGGCGATGTCCGGACGAAAGGGGTTGGGACGCTGGAAGTTGTCCTGCTGGTAGAGGAACACGGGATTCTTCTTGAGCGCGGGAACGTCGGAGAGGATGTTGGGCACAACCACCATGTAGGCGGCGTCCTGAATGAGGACGCCGGTATAGCGGTGGTCGGGATGGTAGTCGTTGGGACGGGGGGCGATAACGACGTCGGCGTTCCAGAGGCGGATTTGCCGGATCACCTGTTTGCGTACGTCGATGGTGGGCAGTAGTTCACCGTCGTGATTTTCAAGCACCTCGGCTTCGATGCCGAGCCGCCGGGCTGATTCCATTGCCTCAGCGCGCCGGCGTCTGGCGAGGTCTCCGCCACCCTGTATTTGATGGCCGGCGTCGCCGTTGGTGATGGCGACGAATTTGACCTTGTGTCCGAGCTTCACGAAGTGGGCGGCGGTGCCGGCGGCGCGAAAGTCGCAGTCGTCGGGGTGCGCGCCAAAAACGATTATGCGAATTTCGCCGAACGCGGCGGCGGCTGTAAGAACACTCATCAACAATGCTGTTTTCATCCTAGATCCCGAGCTTACCTTTCAGGGTGCGTTCCGTTTATCGGTATTGAGCTTACCACCCCGGAACCGGGCTATTTTTGCTCAGGCATTTGGGATTTTGCGCGGCGGCTCAACTCGCCGATATGGGCACCGGTGATGGAGAGCGCGATGAATCCGGTGATTAGAAGCGGCACTGTGACGACGGCCCACATGATGAGCGAGAAACGCTTGGCGAAGTACAGATCGTAACCGAAGACTTTGTTGAGGACGACGACGGCGAGATACTGAAATGCGCCGACATTGCCTGGTGCCTGAGGCACAGCGGAGCCAAGACGCAGCACCACCATCACGACAGCGGCGACGCCCCAGGAAGCATCCGCGAAATCGTAGGCCTTCATCAACGCATAGATGGGAACGATCTGCGTGAGCAAGTAGGGAACGGTCATCAGGGCGGAATAGTACAGGTAGCGCGAGTGACCGATCATGTGCAGATCCTCGATGAGGATCCGCAAGTGGCGATGGATCTTGCTTTCAGAGTTCAGCACTTCGTGGGCGCGCTGCTTGTAGAACATCGCAAGGCCGATGAGGATAGCGCCGGCCAGAACGATGACGGTGAGGACAACCGCTCCATCGATGAGGAATCTGGGTAGTCCCGGGACGAGTTTCACGGTCACGAAGAAGCACAGAGCCAGCCAAATCCCGTCGAAGATCCGCTCGATTAAGGCAGAAGAAATGGCGACGGAAAACGGCAGACTGCTCCAGCGGGCCTGAAGGTAGCAGCGGATCACCTCGCCGGTGCGGAGGGGCAGCACCTCATTGGCAAACAGTCCGACGTAAATCGCTCGAACGCTCCGCAGGACGGGGATTTTCTCGACGGGTGTGAGCAGAAGGCTCCAGCGCCAACCGTGCCAGAAATAGACTGCGATGTCGGTGATGACCGCGACGCTGACCCACCACCAATTGATATCGCGTAGTTCGCCGCCGAACTCGTGCCAGTCGAGATCGTGGAGAACCCACCACAAGCAGCCCAACGACACCAGGTTGGTGGCTATGAGGAACAGCCGGTGGTGTAGCTTCTTCTTGGACTCGGGGGGAGCTTCCATTTCACCCAAGATTTAATCGTGACACAGCGTTACAGACTCCGTCGGAAGTCGAGCTTAATTTCTAGGAAGATGAGATCCGTCGCAGTCGTGTCGGGACGGCGTCGGCGGGCATCGGGTAGCCGAGGAAGTGCCCTTGCACCTTGTCACAGCCGATGCTCCGCAGCCATTCCAATTGCTCTGCTGTTTCCACACCTTCGGCGACGACGGAAAGTCCAAGGTTGTGGGCAAGCACGACGATGGTCTGGATTAGAGGCACGGAGGTGGACAACGACGACATCTCGGCGAGGAACGACCGGTCGATCTTCAAGTTGTGCACGGGCAGTTGCCGGAGGTAATTCAGCGAGGAATATCCAGTGCCGAAATCGTCAATGGAGAGGCTGACTCCGAGTTCGCGCAGCCGTTTCATTCTCCGCACGGTGGCTTCGACATCCCGCATGACCAGGCTTTCTGTGAGCTCCAGTTCAAGGCACTGTGGAGGCAGGGCAGAGCGTTCCAGCGCCCGGCGAACCATATCGACGAAGTCGGCGCGGCCGAACTGAAGCGCAGAGACATTTACGGCAACGCGGACCGGCGCAAATCCACTCTTCATCCAGCCGATAGCGTGGGCACAAGCCTGTTCGAGGACCCATTCGCCGATTCCGACGATCATGCCGGTTTCTTCAGCCACAGGGATGAAGCGTGCCGGACCCACTTTGCCGAGTTTAGGATTCTGCCAGGCCAGCAGGACCTCCAGGCTGTCCAACCCGCCCCCGAGATCCACGATTGGCTGGAAGCGTGTCGTCAATTCGCCGTGCATGACGGCGCGCCGCAGTTCAGCTTCGAATTCCAGGGGATTGTCAGTATCGCCGGAAACACTGGGGCGATACTCCTCGACACTGTCACGACCCGAGCCCTTGGCGCGATACATCGCAGCATCGGCGCACTGCAAAAGCAGATCCGCTTTGACGCCATCGCGGGGAAAATAACTAACGCCGATGCTGGCCGTGACGTACAGTTCACGGCCTTGCACAAGGTAAGGCTCACGGATGCGCGTCACGATCTCGGTAATGCGAGTTCGCTTGCCGGCTTCGGCACCCGGGTCGATTTTCAGCATCAGCGCGAACTCGTCTCCGCCGATTCGTGCCGCGAATTCGCCGTCCTTCAACAGTCCCGTGAGGCGCATGGCGAACGCCTTCAGGAGGGCGTCTCCCATCGAGTGTCCGAGCGTATCGTTGATTTGCTTGAAGCGGTCGAGGTCAATGAACACGAAAGCGTATTCCTGGCTGACGGCTGATTTACGAATGGGTCCGAATTGCTCGATGAGTGCACCCCGATTCGAAAGGCCGGTGAGCACATCACGCCTCAATTGTTCGGCGAGGTGGGAACTCAAGGCATCACGCTCGCGGCGCAGTTGGTCTGCCTCGAGCTCATGGGAGACGGCTCGTCCGATCAACTCGAGAAGGTCCTGGTCCTGATGGCTGAGTGAAAGCGGCGGCTCACCGAGAAACTCGAGCACGCCAAGCGTCCGGCCGGCTGTCATGAGCGGGGAAGAGGCGACGACGGTTAGTGGCGGAGTCGATTCGGTATTCCACGAAACCTGAAAGCGGCCGGTAACAATCCGGCCGCCGGACACGCGGAAAATGGCACCGGCCGCGGCCAGGTATTCGCGGCAGGTCTCTTCAATGGAAGTTTTGGGAATGATGCTCAGCCTGTAGAGTTCACGCAGATTCTCGCTGAATCGAGTTAGTTCCCTGGACCGGGCCTCGAATTTTGCGAGAGCCTCCAGAGTTACGACGGATTGTGTTGTGGGAGAAGTGATATCCCGGCAGGTCGCCTTGATCGCGGACGGTCGACCACGATCGAAGATGAGCTGGGTCTGGAATCGATACAGAGCAGTCTGCCCGGGATTCAAGTTCAGCGGTAGTTCGAATCCCGCGGCAGGCGCGCCGAGTTGTGCGAGGAGCGAGTCCCTCATGCGTTCGCGGTGGGCTGACGGAACGAGGTCGAAGATTTCTGTGCCCAACAGTTCCCCCGGAGCGTACCCATCCAAGCCACTGTGCACGGACACAAAGCGACCGGCCAGATCAAGGGTAAAGCACGCATCGGAAGGAGTTGTGGTGTGGGTGTGAAGGAGCGAATCGGCGGCCATGTCCCGGAGCGACTCGAACAACCGCAGTTGTTCGCCGGTGACGGTGCGGGCGACGCGATCGAACACGAGGATGGCCCCCTTCTGGAGGCCGGCTGATAAGCCTACCGCGGCACGAAACTGGATGCCGTCGGGACCGTGGTGGGGTTGATTCTCAAAAAATGCAGTGGATGCCGAAACTGCGATTCCGCTCGAGGGCAGTTCTTGAGTGGACCATTGGCTGTCGAGTCCGTGGCAGTAGTTGTGCCATGTGCCGTCGTTTTGGCGCACCGCTACCGCCGCCATTGGGGCGTCCATTAACTTGCCGGCTAGCACGGCAATTAGCTCGAAGGCACGCGCGACGTGCACTTCAGGCGGCGGATTCACTGAATTTACGTCGACCTCGTTCATTCACCATGCCGGCGAGCACTAATAAAGCCTGACACCCCGTCGTCCGGGAGCGCGATTCAAGTGCACAGTATCCACAAATCTTGCTTTATTTGAGGATAACGTAAGGAGTAATGAGTGTGTTCGGATTCCATCTCCGAAAAATCGCACGCCATTCAGTAAATCTCCGCCGGTAACGCCGCCGGCGGCAAAGACAATTTCATTTCCGGGTGCCAGATCCTTAGCTGTGTATACGCGCTTGGGGTCGCGGATTCCCATGGCGGCGACGCGCTCTTCCAATTCCGGCGTATCGACGATCAGGCGTGCCACCATCTCACCGTGCAGGCAGCGGATGGCGGCAGCGGTGATCACGCCTTCAGGAGCGCCGCCGGTTCCCATCACGGCGTGGACGCCCGTTCCGCGGACGGCTGCAGCGATGCCGGCCGACAGATCGCCGTCGCCGATGAGTCGAATGCGCGCTCCGGCGGTACGAATTTGCGAGATTAGTTCATCGTGACGCGGCCGGTCGAGCACCATGATGACCAGGTCCTTCACTTGCCGGTCGTAGCTGTGGGCGATGGCTTTGAGGTTGTAGCGGACGGGCGCATCAAGGTCGAGCGCGTCGCGGCAGGCCGGGCCGGCGATGATCTTCTGCATGTAGCAATCGGGGGCGTGCAGCAGTCCACCCGGTTCGGATGCTGCCAGGACGGCGATGGAGTTGGAGGCGCCGGTGGCGCAGAGGTTGGTTCCTTCGAGAGGATCGACAGCGATATCCACTTGCGGCCAGTCGCCGGATGCCTTAGGATCGCCGACCGGTTCGCCGATGTACAGCATGGGAGCCTCGTCGCGTTCACCTTCGCCGATGACGATGGTGCCGCGAATGGGGATTTCCTCGAATGCCTGGCGCATGGCGTGCACAGCGGCCTGGTCGGCACCCGGACGGTCGCCTTGGCCCATGGTTCGCGCGGCGGCGATTGCAGCTTCTTCCACTACTCGAACGAACTCGAACGCCAGGACTTGCTCGATGCCTTGCGCAGGCTTGGTTTCGGACGTTGAACCCATAGGCCCTGCTCCTTCCGCAGTCGACGCTTATCCATATCGTACAGTAGTAGCAAGGCTTTACCGGATCGTTTCCAAGTGACCAGTCCGCTTATTTCCGCATTTCTTGTTTTCCTCATCGCGCTTGTTGGGGTTGGAGTGGGAGTGCGCCTTGCGGCCATGCCAACGCTCGCCCGGCGGATGGTCCCGTTTAGCGGAGGTGTGTTGTTGGGGATCGCGGTGTTTTGGGTGGTGCCTGAAATGGCGGAGTTTTTCGGCTGGCCTGGGGCGATTCTCTGGGTTGCCGCCGGCTTTGGGGCGCTGTGGGTCATTGATCGGTATGTCTACCCGGTTTGTCCCTCGTGCTCCCCTACTCACGACCACGATCATTGCGCTACCCGGTTGCACGGATTTGCGGCCCCGTTGCTGCTCGCTGCCGGGCTGCACAGCTTTCTTGATGGCTGGACGCTTCCGGCGGCGCAGCAATCGGACCTGGGCAGCGCGTTTGTTTTCGGCATCGCTTTTCACAAACTGCCTGAGGGGCTGGCTTTGGCGGTGATTGTGCGCGCCGCGGTGAACTCTCGAAGTCGGGCGCTGGTTGGATGTGCGGTTGCGGAATCCATGACCATCGCAGGCGCCCTGCTGGAGATTGCCTTGGCCCCCTATTTAGGCATGCAATGGGTTCACGGATTGCTGGCGATAGCGGGTGGCAGTTTCTTGTACCTCGGGTACCATGCGGTCCACAGTGAGTACCGGCGGCGGGGCGCGATGCCGGCCTTTGTTCCTGCGCTAACCGGAGTTGCCGGATCGTCGGTAATACGCTTATTGTCCCGTTAACCGTCAAACCTACAAAATCGCTGTTCGGAGCCCGTTCGTCGCCGTCTGGTACGCTGAAATTGTGCCGTTTCCGGCGGTGTGCTATTACTGGAAATTAACGAACCCCCCGTCACTCCACCTGGATCGCAACCGAGGGATAACAAAATGGCTTATGTAATTGCAGAACCCTGCATCGGAACGAAAGATACTGCATGCGTCGACGCTTGCCCGGTGGATTGTATTCACCCCAAGAAAGACGACGCCAAGTTTGACGCCGAAGAGATCTTGTACATCGATCCTGTGGAATGTATCGACTGCGGCGCATGTGTCCCGGTCTGTCCGGTCTCGGCAATCTTCGCGCTAGACGATCTTCCGGAGAAGTGGTCTGACTTCGCCCAGAAGAACGCCGCCTACTTCGGCCGCTAGTTCTTACCGAGCGGCTGACGGCTCGACACAATCACAATCTGCATATCGTGCGCTAACTGGACGATTTTTTGAATCAGGTCGCGGCCGAGCAGGTTGAACCTGCGCTGGGTGCCTTGCCTGGGAACGAAAATTTGTGTGACGCCGTTGCGACGGGCGAATTCAACCACGCTGGCGGCGGCATCGGTGCCCGTTAGGACACGCGTTTCGATGTGCAGGTGACGGGAGAAGTTGAGGTGTTGTTCAATCGCCTCACGCTCAGCGGCGGGAAGGGTGTCCAACTCACCCGACCGGTCAACGACCACCGCAAAGCACTCGGCCTCCAAAAAATCGCTGACACGCTTGGCCCGGCGGATGACCATTGCTGACTCCGGGTCGGCGGTTACCAGGGCCAGTATTCGCTCTTGCTTCACCCCAGCGGGACGGTGCGCGCGATGTTCCACTTCGTGCGCAGTCTGCCGCATTGCCAGTTCGCGGAGTGCCACCAGCGTTGATTCCTGAAAAAAATTCTCGAGTGCGCGGCCCGCTTTCTCACGGCCGTAGACGACGCCTCTCTCCAGACGATTGAGCAAGGCTCGAGGGGTAACGTCGACCATCACTACCTCGCTGGCCTGCTGAACCACCCAATCCGGGACCGTCTCGCGAACACGCACGCCGGTGATGTCCCACACCTGATCGTTCAGACTCTCCAGGTGCTGGATATTCATAGTGGTGAGCACGTCTATGCCCGCGTCGAGCAAAGCCTCGACATTCTGCCACCGCTTCAGCCGTTCAGAGCCGGGCACGTTGGTGTGCGGAAACTCGTCCACCACGCATACCCGTGGACGGCGAAGGAGGATGGCATGGGTATCCATTTCCTCGAAACTGGTTCCACGGTAGTCGACGACCCTGCGAGGGACGGTCTCAAGGCCGATGGTGCGTTCGATGGTGTCCTTGCGGGCATGTGGTTCGAAGTAGCCGATGACGATATCGACGCCCGCTGCATGGAGCACCTGGGCGTCCTCGAGCATCTTGTAGGTCTTGCCGACACCGGCGGCATACCCGAGGTAGATTTTCAGCTTTCCCCGTGCGGAGTCGGTCATGGCGCTTGCGGGAACACTCGAACGTCCATGCCGGAAGATCCGCGAATGAGCTTTTCAACGGGATTTCCCCAGAGGCGCGGCCACAGGCCATCACGTTGGGTATGGCCGACAAAAAGTTGCGTGACGCCCTGAGCGCGAGCGTAGGAGAGAATGGCAGCGACTGGATCGGCGCCTTCGAGGATTTCGATGGACGCGCCAGCCTGCCGTGCAGTGGCCATTTTTTCTTCGAGCGCGAGACGGTCTGCGTCGGAGATCGCGGGCTGGCGGACATAGGCGACTGTCAATTTCCCATGAAAGCGTTCGGCGATAATCCGTCCAGTCTCCAGCATTTCGGTGATGTTGGCTCGCGGCGTGACACACACCAGGATCCGTTCCTGGGCGCCTGGATGCTGATCGATGCAATGCTGGCGCAGATATTCGGCGAGTTGCGCATCCACGACGTCGGCCGCCAGTACCAGCGCGATTTCACGCAGCTTAGCCAGCCGTTGAATGCGCTCGGGAGGTTCATCCGCCGGAGCGTCCACCAGTTCTATCTCTTCCGCGCGCTGTAGAAACGAAACCGGCACAGTCTCCCGCACCGGCTTGCCAGTAATAGCGGCCACCTGGTCACGCAATTCGGCGACGTACTGGATGTTGATGGATGAAATGACGGCGATACCGGCCGAAAGCAACTCTTCAGTGTCCTGCCAGCGGGTGGGATGCCGGGAACCGGGGGGGTTGTCGTATGCCAGTCCATCGATAACGCAGACAGAGGGGCGCCGTCGGAGGAGCCCGTCGATGTCCATCACGTCGACCCCTCCGCTGCGGATCATCGGGTAGACTTCGAGATTTGACAGCACGGCGGAGATCTCGGCCGGCACTTGCGGCTGCATTGCGGCGACCACGACGTCCTGACCACGTTCCCGCCTACGACTGGCCTCGCCAAGCATTCGGAACGACTTTCCCACGCCCGACGCGTAACCGAGAAAGATCTTCAGACGGCCGCGCGAGGTGGCGGCTTCTTCGGCTTGGACCGCGCGCAGCAACTCATCTGGTGTGCGGCGCCGGGGCTCACGCGTCATGCTGTCATCCAGGATAGTCCGCGCGCTATCGGGATGCGCGTCCCTGGGCCTCCTGATCTAAGGCGAGGTTTAATTTCAGGACGTTCACATGCGGTTCGCCCAGCAAACCGAAGGCGGGTTTCTCAGTGAAGCGGGTTACCAGCGTGGCGATGTTGTAAACCGGTACGCCGCGAGCGTTGGCGATTCGGATTATCTGAACGTTGGCCGATTCGGGACTGATGTGAGGATCGAGGCCGCTGGCGGATGCCGTCAGCAGGTCGGCGGGGATGGGCCCGGAGTAACCCGGATTTTCTTTGCGGAACTGAGCGACCGAGGCCTTTACGCGGTCGTACAGCTTCTGATTCGTCGGCCCGAAATTCGAGCCGCTGGAGCCGGTGGGATCGTATCCATCGTTGCCGGCGGCAGAAGGCCGTGGATGAAAGTATTCGGGCTTGGCGAAGTTCTGGCCGATTAGATCGCTGCCCACGAGTTTGCCGTTCTGCTCAATCAGGCTGCCGTTGGACTGACGCGGAAACGCCAGCTGGCAGATACCCGTGACCGCCAGCGGGTAGAGTACGCCCAACAACAGCGTCATGAAAAGCTTGATTCGCAGTCCAGGAAGAATTTGTTCCCACATTGTCTTATATCCTTTCGAGCCGGGCTAAGCGAGGTGCAGCCACGACAGCAGTACATCGATCACCCAGATTCCCGGGAAGGGTGCGATGAGTCCGCCGACACCGTAGACCAGGAGATTGCGACGCAGCAGGCTGGCCGCGTCGAGTGGCCGGTACTTTACGCCGCGTAGAGCAAGCGGCACCAGCGCGATGATGATCAGTGCATTGAAAATCACTGCCGAGAGGACGGCGCTTTGGGGCGTATGCAGGTGCATGATGTTCAGCTTGCCCAGCATCGGGTAGGTGGTCATGAACATCGCGGGGATGATGGCGAAGTACTTCGCGACGTCGTTGGCGATGGAGAAGGTGGTGAGGGCGCCCCGGGTGATCAATAGCTGTTTGCCGATGGCAACGACTTCGATGAGCTTGGTTGGATTGCTATCGAGGTCGACCATGTTGCCGGCTTCCTTGGCGGCCATGGTGCCGGTATTCATCGCCAATCCGACATCTGCCTGAGCGAGCGCGGGAGCGTCGTTGGTGCCGTCGCCGGTCATCGCGACCAGGCGACCGGCGGCCTGTTCCTTGCGGATGTAGTCGAGCTTGTCCTTCGGGGTGGCTTGTGCCAGGAAGTCGTCGACACCGGCTTCACCGGCGATCGCGGCGGCGGTAAGGGGATTGTCGCCGGTGATCATGATGGTGCGAATACCCATGCGGCGTAGCTGTGCGATTCGCTCCTTCATCCCGCCTTTGACGATGTCCTTAAGGTGGATGACGCCGAGCAGACGCGACCCGTCGGCGACGGCGAGAGGAGTGCCGCCCCCCCGCGAGATGCGGTCGCTCAGTTCCTGAAAGGCTGGGGGCACGGTGCCGCCACGCTCAATGACGAAGCGCACGATCGCTTCACTGGCGCCTTTGCGGAGTTGGCGGCCCGAGAAGTCGACTCCACTCATACGCGTGTAAGCAGAGAACGGAATGAAGGCCGCTTCGTGTTCGGGAATATGGCGGCCGCGCAGACCATACTTCTCTTTGGCGAGTACGACGACGCTACGCCCTTCCGGGGTTTCGTCAGCGAGGCTGGACAACTGCGCGGCATCAGCGAGTTCCTGTTGAGTGACGCCCGCGACGACCAGGAATTCCACAGCCTGGCGATTACCGAGCGTGATTGTACCGGTCTTGTCGAGCAGGAGCGAGTTCACGTCACCGGCGGCTTCGACCGCTTTGCCGCTCATCGCCAGTACGTTGTGCTGCATGACGCGATCCATACCCGCGATTCCGATTGCCGAGAGCAGGCCGCCGATCGTCGTCGGAATCAAGCAAACCAGCAGCGACACCAGGACGGCTACTGTGGGAATGGACCCTGTTCCGGACTGTCCAACGGCGAAGGACGAGAACGGCTGTAGCGTTACCACGGCCAGCAGGAAGATGAGCGTCAGGCCTGCAATAAGGATGTTGAGCGCGATCTCGTTGGGCGTCTTCTGGCGCTCGGCTCCCTCTACCAGCGCGATCATGCGGTCCAGGAATGTTTCGCCGGGGTTCGACGTGATCTTGATCTTGATCTGATCGGAGAGAACACGGGTGCCACCGGTGACGGCACTGCGATCTCCGCCGGACTCGCGAATAACGGGCGCGCTCTCACCGGTGATCACGCTCTCGTCGACGGTGGCGATGCCATCGATCACTTCGCCGTCGCCGGGGATCAATTCGCCGGCGGAACAGATCACCACGTCACCCGACCGCAACGCGGACGATGGAACATCTTCCAACTTGTCGCCGCGTCCTAGGCGATGGGCCAGGGCGTCGGTCTTGGTCTTGCGCAGCGCATCGGCCTGAGCCTTGCCCCGCGCCTCGGCCATCGCCTCCGCGAAGTTGGCAAAAAGCACTGTGAACCACAGCCATAGCGCGATCTGAACGGAGAAGCCGATGCCGGCGGCGCCGGTGAAGAGGTCGCGTATCAGGAAAGCGGTGGTGAGCGCCGCCCCGGCTTCGACGACGAACATCACCGGATTCTTAAGTAGCGTTACCGGATTCAGCTTGACGAACGACGCTCTAATAGCGCGCCCGACAATCTCCGGGTCAAAAAGCGGGCGCGAATGCGCGAGCTTTCCCGGCAGCAGCGACGACGAATGGTCGGCTGGTCCTTGGGTTGGATTTGGCGCAGTCATAAGAGTCGACATACTTAACCTTTCGCTAGCACTCCACCCTGCATCAGGTAATGCTCAACCAGCGGACCAAGAGAGAGCGCCGGGAAGAACGTCAAGGCTCCGACGATCAGCACGGTGCCCACGAGCAAGCCGACGAACAGGGGACCGTGGGTGGGGAAAGTTCCCGCGGTTGATGCGATCTTCTTCTTTGCCGCCAGGCTTCCCGCGGCCGCCAGCAGGGGAATCACAAACAAGAAACGGCCGATGAGCATTGACAATCCGATGGTGAGGTTGTACCAGGGAGTGTTGGCATTCAGTCCTGCGAATGCGCTGCCGTTATTTCCCGTGCCGCTGACATATGCGTAGAGCATTTCGCTAAAGCCGTGCGGTCCGTTGTTGTTCAGGCTCGTAACCGGGGCACCGGTGGGATTCCAATAGCCCTTGGCTGCGAAGGAGACGACAAGGCTGAGCGCCGTGAAGACCAGGATGCTGGCGGCGGTAGCAATGATGGCCAGCATCGCCATCTTCACTTCCTTCTGCTCGATCTTCTTTCCCAGATACTCCGGAGTCCGGCCCACCATCAGTCCCGCGATGAAGACGGCGAGGATGGCGTAGAGCAGAATCCCGTAGAGACCCGCGCCGACACCGCCAAAAATGACCTCGCCGGTCATGATGTTGAATAACGGGACGAGGCCGCCGATCGGGGTGAAACTGTCGTGCATTGAATTCACTGCGCCGCAGCTAGCGTCGGTGGTGATGGTGGCAAAGAGTGCGGAATTTGCAATGCCGAAACGCACCTCCTTGCCTTCCATGTTTCCGCCCGGCTGGGTACTAGTGGGGGCTGTCTCCAGCCCGAGTTTGGCGAGAATTGGGTTGCCCGCCTGCTCAAATCCGTACAGTACGAAAACGCCAACCAGGAACATGACAGAGAACGCCGCGAAGATGGCCCATCCTTGTCGTGTGTCGCGGACCATGGTGCCGAAGGTATAGGTGAGTCCAGCGGGAATCAGGAAGATGAGAAACATCTCGAACAGGTTAGTGATCGCCGACGGATTCTCGAACGGATGCGCCGAGTTGGCGTTGAAAAAGCCGCCTCCGTTGGTGCCCAGTTCCTTGATGGCTTCCTGCGACGCGACTGGACCCTGAGCGATTAACTGCTTGGCGCCCTCCACGGTGGTGGCGGCGGAGTAGGGGTGAAGGTTCTGGATCACGCCTTGGGAGCAGAGGAAAAGCGCGGCGACAATCGAGAGCGGCAGAAGGATGTAGACGGTGGCCCGAGTCACGTCGACCCAGAAGTTGCCGATGGTCTTTTTCTCCTGACGCGAGAATCCTCTGACCAGCGCAATGGCGCAGGCGATGCCAGCCGCGGCAGAGGCGAAGTTTTGGACGGTGAGACCCGCCATCTGGACGAAGTAGCTCAGCGTCGCCTCTCCGACATACGATTGCCAGTTCGTATTGGTCATGAAGCTCACGGCGTTGTTGAACGCCAGGTCAGGGGTGACGTTGTGCGTACCGAAGTTCTGTGGATTGAACGGCAGGAAGGCTTGTACGCGCTGTATGAGGTACAGCAGCAGAAACCCGAAAATACTAAAGCTGATCAACGACGCCGTGTACTGCGTCCAACGCTGTTCGGTCTCCTCCTTGACGCCGATCAATTTAAACGTCAAGGTCTCAAGCCACCTGAGCGCTGGATGGAGGAACGTTCGCTGTCCCTCAAACACCCGCGCCATGAAAGCGCCGATTGGCTTTGTGAATACCAGGATTAAGCCAAAAAACAAAACGATCTGCAAAACACCGCTGGCGGTCATTCCCATCACCTCAGAAGCGCTCCGGCCTCAGGAGCGCGTAGATCAAATACAGAAAGAGAGCCAGCGCGGCCACGCCGGCGATCAGGTAATCCATCTCGGTCTCCTCTACAGGCGGTCACATGCTCGCGTGAACGCCCAACACAAAAACAGGAACAAGCATCCCGCCAGGACATACAGAACGTCGATCATTGTTTTCCTACCTCCGTAATCACGACTTCGTGACCCTGGCGGCGCAGCTTTCTCGCCAGGCGCATCTCGCTGCTGAACCACCATTGCCGCCGTACGCCAACAACCACCAGGGATCTACTGGAGAGAGCGGTTTGGATGGCAAGCTCGCGGTCTCTGCAGAGGAAGATCCGCACCTCGGTGTCGACGCCCGATTGCTCCGCTAGTGCGCGGAAGCGCCGTTCGTTGAAGCCGAGCAGCACAGGCGGACTGCCTAGCGGAAGCGGAAAGGGCACCACCTGCGGAACCAGCAGTGTAATGTCGGCGCTCAACTGGGCAGCCAGTTCCGCCGCACGTTTCAACGCGCCCGGAGTGGCCGCCGCGGATGTGAAAACCACCGTGACGCGCAGCCGCGGCTGTTTTGGAGCCAGCCGTGGAGGCGCTTCCACCGTCCAGGTGCGTTGTGCTGCGAGTTCTAAGTCATCCCTGTAGCGCATTCCAGTCTCAGCGTACGTTTCGCGCGCTGAAGAAGTCCTGGAGAATGCGTGAAGATTTTATAAAGACTCGAGCTGGCCGTTGAAGCGGTAGCCAACCCAGGGCTCGGTGGTGATGAGGCGAGCATGTTCCGGGTCAGCTTCGATTTTCTTTCGAAGGTTTTTGATGAAAACGCGCAGATAGTCCACCTGATCGCCGTAGTCGGGACCCCAGACTGCCTGCAGCAACTCGCGGTGAGGCACGGCCTCGTTCGCGTGTTGCACGAGATAGCGGAGCAGATCCAGCTCTTTGGGCGTGAGGTGCTGAGCGTCCGTGCCGCGTTGGACGGTGCGAGCGGCGAAATCGATGATCAGATCGTCCACCCGTACTCTTTGTGCCACGCTGCTCGACATTGGGACCCGCCGCATCGCTGCTCGAATGCGAGCCATCAGTTCCGGCGTGCTGAAGGGCTTGGTGACGAAATCGTCGGCGCCCGCATCGAGCGCTGCTACCTTGTCCGCTTCGGTATTTCGGACGGTGAGCATAATAATGCCGACATTGACGTCGGCGCGCATCGCGCGGCATGTCTGAAGGCCGCCCATGCCTGGCATATTCATGTCGAGCAAAACCAGGTCGGGACGGAACGCGCGCTGTTTCTCTAGAGCCTGCTCCCCGGTTTTGGCGTCGTCGATCTCGTAGCCCGCGCTCGTCAGCGTGACGCGCAGAATGCGGCGAATCTGCGGCTCGTCGTCGACGATCAGGATCTTTCCGGCACTCATTCCGCGGTTCCCTCCCCGGCCCGGCGGAACAACATGCTGAAGGCGGTCTGGCCGGCGCGGCTATTGACGGTCAGGCTGCCGCCATGCGCCGTCATGATGCGCTGAGCGATGCTGAGCCCCAGGCCCGTGCCCGGGACGTTGATCCTCGACGCTGGGCCGCGATAAAAGCGATCGAAGATCTTGCTCTGTTCCGACTCGGGAATCTGTTTACCTTCGTTGATCACCGCTATCTCGACTCGTTCACCGGTGGCGCCAACCCGTATGGAAACCGGGCTGCCGGGCGGCGAGTACTTCAGGGCGTTGTCGATCAGTTGCTTCAACGCGAGTTTGATCAGCCGACGGTCGACCATGGCGGAGAGATCGCCTGTTGCGGCCACGCTGACGCGTCCGTCGCCGTTACGGATTTCGAACGCGACATCGCGCGCGAGCTGGCCCACGCCGGTTTCCAGAGGTTGCACGTCGACGGTCATCATGTCGAGTCTCGCCATGTCGACAGCGTCGTCAATCAGGTCACGCAAATGGTCGGCCTCCTCGTCGGCCACTTTTAGGATCTCGGTATCACTTTGGCTCGGTGCGGCGGCCAGCAGGGCTGTCGTCGCGGCTTTGATGGCGGTGAGGGGCGTCTTGAACTCGTGTGCCATGGCGTCGATCAAGGTAGTACGCAGGAGTTCGCTCTGCCGGACCGCTTCAATCTCGTGTGTCAGCGTCTGCGCCCGCGCCCGTTCCAAGCCGATGGCGATGAGGTTGGAAATACCTTGAAGTACGGCGTCGGGCTTGCGCCGCCCTTGCAGCGCAACGCTCCCGATGGGTTCAGATCCCAGCCGGACCGTCATGATCACGCGCGATCCGGTTGGATCTGTGTACGAGCTGCCAAACTGGGCCGCTTCCTTCAACTGATCTTCCAGACCCTCGAAATCGGCCGGACCTGCGCGCAGAATCTCATCAGAACGCTTATCGTACAGCAGCACTGCCTCGAATTCGAAAACTTCAGCGAGGCGGGTGGCAAGTTGGCGGGAGAAGGAACCTTGGTCGATCAACAGGATCGACCGGCTGAAGGTGTATAACTGCTCGAGATCCTGCTGGCGTGAAATAGCCTCCGCGGCCTGCCGCTTTGCTTGCGCCGACAACTGGCTGCCGATCAGCGATGTGGCGAGAAAGCTGAAGAGGGCGAACCAGTTTTGTGGATCCGCGATGGTGAGTGTGCCCACGGGCGGCAGGAAATAGAAGTTGAACGCCAGTGTGGCGGCAATGGAAGCGGCTGCCGCTGCCTGGAAGCCTGTCGTACTCGCGATTATCAGGATGGCGAGAAGGAAGCCGAAACCTACCGTAGGGGGGTTAGCGCCGCTTAGATAACCGGCGTACGTCACCACCGCTACTCCCGCCAGTGCGAGCAGGATTTGGACGATCCGCGCCAGCACGCTTAGCCAAGCCTCACGGTCACATTCTACGGGATCGAGGGTAAGGGGGAGGGGGCCACAGACAGAATGCCGTCTGGCGCGCTATTCTGTAAGTGAATCCCCCAGTTTCCGGGTTACTCCATTCCCATGAGCATTTTGAACCTCTCGACTACCCTTGCCTTGGCCGCGCTCGCTGCGTCCGCGCAGACCGCGCCTCCTGTTAAGAAAGCTGCTCCGACGACAGCACCTGCCCCAGCTAAGCCTGCGGCAGCAAAGCCAGCCGCCGCCAAGCCTGCTGTAGCCAATGCCAACGATCCCGTCGTGCTTACGATCGGCACTGAAACGATGACGAAGTCACAGTACGAAGCCTTGATTAAAGCGCTTCCTGAGCAGGCTCGTGCGCAGGCAAACGGTCCGAACAAGCGGAAGTTCGCGGAACAGATCGCCGAGATGAAGAGTCTGGCCTACGAGGCCCGGCGTCGGAAGATCGACCAGGATCCTGAGGTCCGGGCGAAACTGGCGCTGCAAACTGACAACGTTCTGGCGAGCGAATTATTCCGCACCACCACGGCAAATCTGAAGGCCGACGATGCAGCGATTCAGAGCTACTACGACCAGCACAAGGCTGAGTACGAGCAGGTTCACGCCCGGCACGTGCTGATTCGCTTCAAGGGTTCCGGCGTCCCCGCGAAGGAAGGACAGAAGGAACTGACTGAGGATGAGGCGCTTGCCAAGGCCAAGGCCGTCCGCGAACAGATCGTCAAGGGTGGAGATTTCGCCGAGATTGCCAAGAAGGAGTCAGATGATACGGGCTCTGGAGCGCAGGGCGGGGACTTAAGCTTTTTTGGTCACGGCGCGATGGTGAAGCCTTTTGAGGATGCGGCGTTCGCCCTGCCTGTCGGTCAAGTGAGTGAACCCGTGAAGTCGCAGTTTGGCTGGCACGTGATCAAGGTTGAAGAGCACACCACGCAGACCAAGGATCAGGTGAAGAGCCAAATCGAGGGGAAAATGAAACAGGACCTCGCCAAGAAGGCGCTTGAGGATTTGAAGGCGAGCATACCGGTGAAGATTGACGATACGTACTTCGGCAAGCCCTAGTTTTTAGTCGCGTATATTGATTTACCGGTGAACCGTTCGATGATGCTGGACAGTTCACCGGCCCTCACTGGCTTCGAAAGAAATCCATCCATTCCTGAACCGAGGCTGGAACTGCGATCGTCCGGCATCCCATCGTTGCCCTGACGTCCAGCACGATGCCACTGCGTGTCGCCTCCCGTCCGTTAATCAGTCGACGACTCCATTCCTAATAGCCGCGGCGAAGGTCACTCCCCATACTGCCGAACCATACATGGGATCGCTGGCGCTAAATTTTAGTGCTTGACCTGTCAACTACTGCAGGCTTCACACTAAAGCAGTAAAGACGATGACCGTTACTGAACTGGCGCGTACCTGTGGAGTGAGCCGTGGAACAATCCTGCACTACGAGTCGTTGGGACTGCTGACGCGTCCCCGGCGAACAGGTGCGAACTACCGCGTTTACGATCAGGCTGATGTCGATAGACTTCGACGGATTTGTATTTATCGTAATGCAGGTTTGAAGCTCGACGACATACGAACCGTAGTGGACCAATCCCCGGGCAACGCCGCGGGTGTCCTGCAGCGAAGGCTGGTGGAGATCGATGCTGAAATCGCGACTTTGCGTGCTCACCAACAACAGATTCTCCGGCTCCTGGCCGGCAAAAATTCATTTAGGAGAAACAGATCCGTGACGAAAGAGAAATGGACAGAGATCATGCGGAACACGGGATTCAGCGATGACGACATGCGCCGCTGGCATGTTGAATTCGAACGGGCAGCTCCGGTCGACCATCAGCAGTTTCTTGAGTACCTGCACATTCCGGCTGATGAGATCAAGTCGATCCGTAAATGGAGCAGCCAATCCTAACCCATTGCAATTAGGATGCCACCCTGCTTCCGCGCCAGTTTTCTCTTTAATATACTTCCCGGGCTTCTGAAAAATTGCTCCTCACAAATTCAGAAGGGGGTACTGGGAAAAATGAGAAAAGCCTATGTGGGGGCACTAGCTTTGTTGCCAGGCCTCTCCGGCATTGCATTATCGCAAAATATCAGCGGTTCGATGTCTGGCCGCGTGCTCGATGCGCAGGGGGCGGCGGTGGCTAACGCGGCCGTTATTTCCGGCACTTCAACCGGGGACCTACGTTGTGACATTCGAGGTGCAGGGCTTCAAGAAACTAAGCCGAACTGAAGTCAAAGTAGACGCGAACGATAAATTGTCTCGGCGACATTACTCTTCAGGTCGGCGCAGTAACGGACCAGGTCGAGGTACAGGCGTAGGCAGCGCTCCTTGCAGACAGAGAGCGTGGAGCGATCCGCCACCGTCACTTCAAAGCAGATCGAGAATATCGAAGTTAACGGGCGCAACCCGTTGGATCTGTCCAAGCTGATTCCCGGAGTGGTGAGCACAGCCAACTTCTCCGTTGGCGGCGTGGGCGGGTTGAGCAACCTGTTCGTCAACGGTAGCCGCGGCACCGAAAACCAGTTGACGATCAACGGTATCGGCGACATTGATACCGGCGCCAATGGCAGCCAGAACGTGACCGTCAGCCTGGACTCGATGGCTGAGTTCAAGATTCTTACGGGCATGTATCAGGCGGAGTATGGACGCAACGCCGGCGCGCAGATTTCGATGGTGACCAAGAGCGGGAGCAACGGCTTCCATGGCTCAGGCTACTGGTACCATCGCAACGACAGTCTGAACTCGAACACGTTCATTAATAATGCTCGCGGACTGCCCCGCAATCTGTTCCGCTTCAACGATCCTGGTTACACGATTGGCGGTCCTGTGCTCAAGAATAAGTTGTTCTTCTTCTGGAGCCAGGAATGGCAGCGTCAGTTGCAGCCGAACGCGCTATCGAACCGCACGGTTTCCACCGCACTTGAGCGCCAAGGCAATTTCTCGCAGAGCGTCGACAACAACGCGAAGGCTCTGATCATCAAAGACCCGACCACCGGCCTTCCGTTCAACGGCAATCTCATTCCGACGAGCCGCTTCTATACGCCGGGACTGGCATTGCTGAATCTCTACCCGCTGCCAAACACCGCCGGAACCGGGTACAACTACCCGTCGCAGCTCTCAAGCCGGCTTCCCCGCCGCGAAGATTTGTTGCGCATGGATTACAACCTGAACGATAAGATCCGGTTCTTCGGTCATTGGATCAGCAACGTGTTCCCGCAGTCGCTGCCCTACGGATCGTTCGTACTGGCACCTAATCCGCCCGTCACCACGATTCTCGACACCCGTCCCGGACATAGCTTCGCATCCGGAATGACGTGGGTAATCGGGCCGGCGATGACCAACGAAATCAACTACGGTTTCACGAAGAACAAGATCGACCTCACTGAGGTGGGCACCGTGCTGCGGCGCAAGACCAGCGGCGTCAATCTGCCATTGCTCTACCCGAATGCACTGCAGGATGACTACATCCCGCAGGCGACGTTCGCGGGCTCTCACCTCGCCAACAGCCCCGGCTTTACAACCAACGATGCTCCGTTCCATAACTACAACACGAGCATCGATCTCAGTGACAACTTCTCGTGGATTAAAGGCAAGCACACTCTCAAGATGGGTGGCTTCATGCAGCGCAGCCGCAAGGATCAGACCTCCTTCGGCGACAATAACGGCAACTACAACTCGAACGCGCTGCTCGGCGTTTACCAGACCTTCGATCAGGCGAGCGCCTACATCAACGGTATGTATCGCTACTGGAACATTGAAGGTTTTGTGCAGGACACCTGGAAGATCACGCCGCGCATTACGTTCGATTACGGTCTTCGCGGCTCGTGGTATCAGCCGCAATACGACGCTTCACTCCAAGCCTCAACCTTCCTTCTGAGCGCTTGGGATCCGGCGAAGGCTCCGCGTCTCTATACGCCGGCAATCGTCGGCGGCCAGAACGTAGCAGTCGACCGCGGCACCGGTGCGGTCACCTCGATCGTCAACGCCGGACGTCAGGTTCCCGGTTCAGGCGATCCGTTCAACGGCATCCGCCAAGCGGACAAGGGGACCAACAAGTGCCTGCAAGATAATCGTGGGATTCAATGGGGACCACGGTTCGGCATCGCGTGGGACGTCACCGGAAAGCAGAATTTCGTGATTCGCACCGGAGCCGGCATTTACTATGACCGCTTCCAGGGGAACCGCGTTTTCGACTGGGTGCGCAATCCACCTGAATCGGTCCAACCGACCTTCACATACGGCTACGCGCAGGACATCAACCCTAACAACATCGTCCTCGGCCCGCCAACCGGCTATGCCGCCGATCCGAGTTCGAAGATTCCGACGACGTACAATTTCCAGTTCGGCGTGCAAACCCGCCTGCCCTGGAACATGATGCTCGACACCGCTTACGTCGGATCGCTCGCGCGTCACTTGCAGGACAATCGCAACATCAATCCAATCCCCTACGGCGCTACCTACCTGCCGCAGAATCAGGATCCGACCAAAGTTGCAGCCAATCCGAATGCTCTTATCGGCAACAACGCGTATGCCGCTGACCTGCTGCGCCCGCTGCGTGGTTGGGGCCAGATCAATCTATATGAGAGCAATTCCACCTCGAACTACAACGCCTTCCAGGCCAACCTGACCCGCCGCTTCGGCCGTGGCGTCACTTTCGGTGTCGCGTACACGGTCAGCAAATCCCTGACTACGGCGTCCACCGACACGACGGTGGTCCGCTTCGATTTCGCCGAGCGGAAAGCCGACTATGGTGCAGCCGCCTTCGATCGCCGGCAAGTGCTCGCGGCGAATTACGTCTGGTCGATCCCTGACTTCGGCATGCACGGCTTGGCGAAGAACATCGCCGGCGGATGGCAAGTCTCGGGAGTAACTCTCCTTTCGACCGGCGCTCCGTTTACGCCCGGCTTCGCGGTATCGGGAGCGGGCAGCCAGAATATCAGCGGGAACTTCGTGGCTAACGCCACTTCAGAAGGCGCTCGCATCGCGATCGTTCCGGGATGCGATCCGTACACGCACTCCAGCGATCCATTCAACCGCCTCAATGCCGCTTGCTTCGCCGCTCCCATGCCGGAAGCCGGGGTGGAGAGTCGGGTGTCAACTTCCTTTATGCGCCCGGCTTCGTCAATTTCGACATGGCCGTGCAAAAGGAATTCTCGATTAAGGAGCGCGTCCGCTTCCAGCTCCGCGTGGATGCATTCAACGTGTTCAATCACGCAAACGTCACCGGCTTCAATACGACGTTGAACTTCAACGCGATTCCGACCGGTGCGGGCGGCGTGGTCACCGGCGCTCCGACACTCGCCAATAATGCCACCGGTTACAACGCCGCGGGCCAGTTGGTGAACGTCACAGGCTTCGGAACATCCACTGTTCCGGCGCTTGGACTGCCGGGCTCAGCGCGCGTACTGCAGACACTGATTCGTATTCAGTTCTGAACCTCAACCGTACGAACCACTGGCGGCGGATCCGAAATGGTCCGCCGCCTTTCTATTTCTTCCCAATCGAGATCCGGTAAGGGTTACCGTTTGGGAACTGCACAGGGGCCGGCTTGCCCAGTCCCGTCAACTCAAGTACAAGTGGTTGCTTACGTGCTTGCCATCCAATCGTGGCCAAACCTGACAGACCGAATTTCTCGCCGATTGCCCGTGTTGTATTTGGAATTGTTGCGATCGGCGTTATCATCATTCTGCTCCGTTTCCTCGGTTATCTATCCTTCTAGCCCAGTCCGCAGTTGTAAACCGTCCAGCCCGGCCCCTACACTAGTGGCGTGAAGCGGGTCTGGGTAATTGCCGCATTGCTGAGTACGCTTGCGGTTGGCGACGACAAGTGGCTACGACTCCGCTCAGGCCCATTCGAAGTTTTGAGCAACGCCGGGGAAAAGCCGGCCCGCGAGCGGCTTTTTGAGGCAGAGCAATTTCGGCAAGCGCTCGGCGACGTGCTAGGCAAGAAGGATCTGGGCAGCGTCTGGCCGATCCGGATGCTTGTACTGAAGGACAAACGTGCGGCGGTGCCGGGTGGAATCGCCATGGGGCGCGACTCCTGGATGAGTGCGGCGACGAGCCTTGAATGGCGGCTTGCCTGCGCCCGAATTTTCATCGATGACAATGCCAATCGTCTGCCGCCCGACATTGAACGGGGGTTGATTCAGCTCATCTCCACACTCGACATCAAGGGAACCAAACTGGCGCTGGGCGCGCCGCCCGCCGAGAAGACGCGCGACTGGGTTCGCGTATGGCTCCTGTCCACCACGCCCGACTATCGCGGCCGGATGCGCGTGTTCATTTCCAATGTCGAGCAGGGAGCCGACTACGACGTTGCCTACAAGAATGCCTTCGAGAAGCGCTCTGCTCAGTTAGAGAAGGAAGTTGACGCTGCGCTGGCGTCCGGAAAGTTTGATCCGGTACCCGTGCCCGGGCGTGCTTTGAGCGAGAAGGATTTCACTGTTCGTGAGGCACCGGTACACGAGGGAGCGATCGCACTGGCGGATTTGGCGGCTGCCGATCCATCCCGCGCTAGCGATGCCCAAAAGGCTTATAAGGCCGCCGGCGGCGTCGAAGGGGACGAAGGGCTGAAGCAGTTCGCGGCAGCCACCAAGGCGGGATCGAAGAACGCCAAGGCTTGGCTTGCTCTAAATACGCGTGAAGGTTTTCTTAAGGCAGTGGAGTTGAATCCGCGCTGGGCCGAACCGCATGTCAAACTCGCCGGTCTTGAACAGGATCCCGGCCGCAAGGCGACTGAGTTCCAGAAGGCGGTGAAGCTCGAACCGCGCAATGCAGCTCTCTGGAAGCAGTTGGCGATGGCTCTGATGGATGCACGGCAATACGGCATGGCAGCCAAGGCGTGGACGGGCGCCGAACTGGCGTCGGAGACGAGCGAGGAGCGGGCTGCCATGCACCAGGCGCGGCTCGACATTGAATCAACGCGTGCTGACTTCGCCGAAAGTGAACGCAAGAAACGCCTGGAGGCGGAAGCTCGGGACCTACAGCGGGTGAAAAACCTCGCGCTCGCGGAAGTCCGGGAGGCGGAAGCCAAAACCAACTCGAAGTTGCACGGCGAGAGGGGCGAGAAGCCGGAAGAGGTAGTCCGGTTCGATGACCTCGACAAACCGAAGCGATTCGAGGGCTCGCTCGAGAAGGTGGACTGCCAACCGAATGGGCAGGCCAAATTGACGGTACGGGGAGCTGACAAGAAGCCGGCAGTGTTCATCATTCTCAAACCCGACGCTATTGGGATCGCCGGCGGCGGCGACAAAGGACTCTCCTGTGGTGTGCAGGCGCCTGCTCGGGCGGTGGTGATCGAGTACGGGAGCAGCCGCGACGTCCAGACGATCGAATTCAAATGATCGGGACTTTATGATCAAGCATGTCTACCTGGCCCTGTGCATAGCGGGAGCGGCAATTCCTTACGCGGCGTTTCTGCCATGGGTGGCGGAAAACGGCGTCGATCCGGTCTTGATGTTTCGAGAACTCTTCGCGAGCCGCATTGGTGCGTTCTTTGGACTCGACGTCCTGCTGTCGGCAGCGGTCCTCGTCGTCTTTTTATCCGTTGAGCGACGGCGTCTCAAGATGCCTCTGCCCTGGTTGCCGGGCGTTGTCCTGCTTTTGGTAGGCGTTTCCGCAGCCTTGCCTTTGACCTTATATCTGCGTGAGCTCGCCCTGCAAAGGTCCGGCTGGGCGGCCGTCTGATGAAGGGTTCCTGGCTGCGATGGGTGGCGATTTGTGTGTTCATGTCGTCGTCGACGCTCAACTACCTCGACCGCCAGCTGCTGGCTGCGGTTGCTCCCAACCTTCGCGCTGAGTTCCACCTGTCCAACCAGGATTACGGCTATCTGCTGACGGGGTTTTCCGTCGCCTACGCACTATGCGCCCCCTTCGCCGGGCTGATGATTGACCGGCTCGGGCTGAATTTCGGGATGAGCATCGCGGTCGGCCTTTGGTCTATAGCCGGCGTCGCCACCGGTCTGTCCCGTAGTTTCAGCGGTCTTGTAACCGCTCGCGCGGCTTTGGGAGCGGCTGAAGGCGCGGGGGTGCCGGGCACAGGCAAAGCGAACAGCACCTATCTGCACACAGACGAACTCGCGATCGGTGCTGCCCTCAATCAGGTAGGTCTAAGTATCGGCGGACTAGCCGCGCCTTTGCTCGTGGCGTTTCTGGCGCCGCTCTATGGCTGGCGCGCTGTGTTCGTGTTCAGCGGTGCGCTCGGACTGCTCTGGATTCCCGTCTGGCTCATCACCGCCGCGCGTACGCCTGGGCGTCAGGTGAAAAGCCACCTACCAGGGCCAGGTGTGGGGACGATGCTCGGCGACGGCCGTTTTTGGGGGCTGGTGATCGCAAATATCCTCTATATGACGATGTACACGCTCTGGACTAACTGGACCACGCTCTATTTCGTCGAATCGAGAGGGATGTCGCAACTGGAAGCGAATCGTCAGTTTGCCTGGATTCCGCCGGTGTTTGCCACGCTTGGAGCGTTTGCCGGTGCGGCCGTCGCATTCCGTTTGATCCGTGCTGGAGTGCCGGCCTTCGACGCTCGCATGCGAATATGCTGGACTGCCGCCGCGCTCCTGCTCGCAACTGCCGCGGTGCCGTTGATGCCCTCAGCGTTCTGGGCGGCCGCAGCCATTAGCTTTAGCTTCTTTTGCGTGACGGCGATGAGCACCAACATTTACGTCATGCCCATCGACTTCTTTGGCGCGGGACGCGCGGCGTTCGGCGTTGCGGCGTTGACCTTCGCCTACGGCCTCATGCAGGCGTTTGTCTCCCCCGCCATCGGGCACATGATTGATCACTTCGGCTTTGCCAGCGTCTGCTACGCGCTCGCACCGCTCCCGTTGATGGGGGTTGCGGTACTTAAGGTACTCTGCCATGGAAATCCGGTCCGCGACACCGTCTGATCTCGCCGTCATTGCCGACATCCAGGCGCATACCGGGGGAGCAGCGGCGCAATGGGAAGTTTCCAGTTACCTGGATTACGACTGTTACGTGTCGCTCAGTCCGGACGGCCGGGTGGCTGGATTTCTGGTTTCACGCGACCTTGCTGGGGAACGCGAAATCCTCAATCTTGCTGTTGATCCTCAACACCGGCGCGGCGGTCATGGCATGTCGCTAGTGAGGCATGAACTGGGGGCCGGCGCCACTGCCTGGTTCCTTGAAGTCCGCGAGTCCAATGCTGCTGCCCGTCAGCTCTACACGCGGGCAGGATTCCGGGAAGTCGGCCGGCGTCCCGGGTACTACAGTGACCCCCCCGAGAGCGGGATTGTCATGAGATTTCTTTCATGATACTGTCATATTGCGGTTGGCTCAGGTGACCAGTCGCGGCATCGAATGCACTGGACCACGTATTCTTCGACGCTACACTTCTCACCATTCCAGCTCCAGCCGGCCGGCGAAAAGGAGACCCCGCTTGATGGAGACGACTAACAATCAAGACGAACTCAAAGCGCATCTGATGGCGACTGATGAATCGTTTCGGCAATTGGCTCAGCAGCATGCCGAATACAAACGTCAGATCGAAGCTATCGAAGCCAAGGAACATTTGACCGAAGAGGATGAGGTAGAGGAGCACCGGATAAAAAAACTCAAGCTCAGTCTGAAGGATCAGATGACGGAAATCCTGGCCCGGTACAAAACTCAACATGTAGCCTAAGCTGTTGGGTGCGCGAAGTAAGATTCAGCAAAACGCCCGGTCAGGGAAGCCTGACCGGGTTTTCGGCTTTTTGGTGACCGTGGTCACAGCGCAATAGCCCCATCCCTCTGCATACTGGAGTCGGAAAGTGAGACTCACGTGGCAGCAGCAGCGACCGCAACCCGAACGCGTAAGCTCCTGATCAGGCGTTTCGTGATGCCCGACACCCGGCGCCTTCGGGCCGTCTTCCAAACCGCCTTTCTGCTGCTGAACGTGTGGATCGCCACGCAGTTCTATTTCTTCGTCAGTCAGTTTGAGGTTGGAGGAGCGATCCACGACGTCACCCGCCCTGCCGGTATCGAAGGCTGGCTGCCCATTGCGGGTCTCATGAACCTCAAAGCCTTTCTGCTGACTGGCGAACTGCCGGCCGTCCATCCGGCGACGGTCTTCCTGCTCAGCGCGTTCCTGCTCATGTCGATCTTGCTGCGCAAGGCGTTCTGCAGCTGGCTATGCCCGATCGGGACGCTATCCGAGTGGCTCTGGAAAGCGGGGCGGAACATCTTCCGCCGCAACTGGTCGCTCCCCCGCAAGGCCGACATCGGCCTGCGGTCACTGAAGTACATACTGCTTTCTCTGTTCGCCTATGTCGTCGTGACCATGCCGGTGCCGTCCATACGGGCGTTTCTCGACTCGCCCTATGGCGTGATCGCCGACGTGAAGATGCTCAACTTCTTCCGCTACATGGGGATGACGGCTGCGGTGGTGCTAGGCATCATTGTGATCGCCAGCGTCTTCGTCCAGAATTTCTGGTGCCGCTATCTCTGCCCGTACGGTGCGCTGATGGGACTTGCGTCTTTACTGAGTCCGCTGCGCATTCGCCGAGACGCGGCGGTTTGCATCGACTGTGCGAAGTGCGCCAAGGCGTGCCCGTCGCAGCTTCCGGTGGATCAACTGGTAATTATCCGTTCAGCGGAATGCCTGGGCTGCATGGAATGCGTCAACATCTGCCCGGCTGAAGGTGCGCTGGATATGAGGCTGTTGCGGCGCCGCAGGATGGAGCCCTGGATGATTGCCACCGGCGTCGCGGCAATCTTCTTTGTTGTGGTGGGCGTCGCTAAGGCGACGGGACATTGGGACAGCGCGGTCCCCTACCAGGTCTACGAGCGGCTTATTCCACACGCCCGCGAGTTTGCTCACCCGCGTTAAACCGCGATCTGGTACTCCTTGAGCTTTCGGTACAGGGTGGTCCGGCCAATGCCCAGCAAGTGGGCGGCGATGGCCCGGTCGCCGTTGGTGTATTCGATCGCCTGGAGGATTGCCCGCCGCTCCACCTGGAAAAGAGGGAGTACGGGATGCATTCCGCCGGCTGATTGCCCGCCGATGGCCGCCGAAGCGACGGGTCTTCTGGCTATCGCGTCGGCAGACGGGGCAATTGTTGCGCCGCAGGATCCCGAAGGCGTCATGGCCATCGCACTGGCGCGTCGCATCATCAGGAAGTTCTGGAGAGTGGACGGAAGATCGTGGGTGTGGAGCAGAGGACCTGAATTTACGGCCACCAGGTGCTGAATGGAATTCTCAAGTTCGCGGACGTTCCCGGGCCAGTCGTAAGAGAGAAGCGCTTCAAGCGTCTCGCCGGTGAGGCGGTGACCATTGCCGTAGCGCTCCAGGAAGTGGCTAACGAGGCTCGGCAGATCGTCTTTCCGATCGCGTAATGGAGCGATTCGGACACTCACGACGTTAAGACGATAGTAGAGGTCCTGCCGGAAGGTGCCCTTGGCGACCTCTTTCGCGAGATCCCGGTTTGTCGCTGCGACGATCCGGAAGTCGGAGGTTCGTGTCTGCAGGCTGCCAACAGGGCGGAACTCTTTTTCTTGAAGGACGCGGAGGATCTTCGCCTGGAGTTCGAGCGGCAACTCGCCGATTTCGTCGAAGAACGCCGTGCCGCCGTTGGCCATCTCGATCAAGCCGGTCTTGGCTGTGAATGCCCCCGTGAATGACCCCTTGGCGTGTCCGAATAGCTCGCTCTCCATCAGAGGCCCCACCAATGATGAACAATCGATGGTGACGAACGGTCCGGTTGGATTGGCGTCGTGGATTGCTCTCGCCACAGCCTCTTTGCCCGTCCCCGTCTCGCCAAGGATCAAGGCGGGCCAACGCCCCTTTCCAAGCTTTTCTATCAGGCGTAGCACCTGACGAATTTTGGTCGACTCGCCGACCAGAACATGCCGACGCGGACTTTCGGTCCTCGAGATCATCGTCTCCCTAGTCCCAACGATCGCCTCGGGGGCGGCGAGCAGTTGATGCTTTTGATTTCGGAAGTCCTACTATAGCGGGCGTGATGTTCATCTGTGAATCCCGCAAAGTACCCACGATGAATTCTATTTGAGGCATTCACGATCACACTCATGTGGGGGTAGCCGGTAGGACTACCGGAACGACCCGGACTTTCTTTTCAAGGTCCTATTGATATAAGTGGGAAAAATCTTCGAAGGTTCTCACTGAATTTTCGGTGCCGGCGCGGGTGATGGGTCAAGCCGAACGACAAATGAGGGGTGGCCCGCCAGTTGAATCCGCTGCTGCAACTCGTTAGCAGCATCCAGATCGCTCACATTGCCGACCAGGACCCGCCAAACGGGAGGGTTGCCGGCACGATACACGATCTGAGCGGTGCCGTACTCCAGCTCGAACCGCGCGCGCAGTTCTTCAGCGCGCCGCTTTTCCTGAAAGGCGCCAATTTGAATCGCAAAGGCAGCGATCGAGGGTTGAGCGGTTGC
Source organism: Bryobacterales bacterium (assembly GCA_038212445.1). Lineage (GTDB taxonomy): Bacteria > Acidobacteriota > Terriglobia > Bryobacterales > Bryobacteraceae > TMP-7. Next base: position 130,197 of record JBBQUM010000007.1, on the reverse strand, counting down.
GGGGGGAGCGGTGACGATGCGCACACGGACCTTCGCGATGCCCGGTCCTAGCATCTCGATCTCTCGCGCGGCCGCTTTTGAGAGATCGATGATGCGCCCCTCGATGAACGGACCGCGGTCGATGATGCGAACGGTTACGCTGCGGCTGTTGTCGAGATTGAGAACCTCAACCCAGGTGTTGAACGGCAGAGTGCGATGGGCGGCTACCAGTTGTTCCATGTCGTAGATCTCTCCGCCGGCAGCGCGCCGTCCATGATAAGGAATGCCGTACCAACTGGCGATGCCTGTTTCCGTCGAGCCGATGCGCGGTGTGAGAACGATGGGCCGAAGCTTCTGTTTTTTCGCGCACGACGCGTCGAGAAAAGAGAAGCACACGATCACCAACATCGCTGCATGGGCGCAAAAAAGCGGTCTGAAGGCTCGAAGCACTCTAAAACAATTTTAGCTAATAACGTTTTTGAGAAATATCAGCCCTGACGCGCATCTCGTCCATGCATTATTTTCTTGACAAGTTTTCAAAACAACCTTATATATGAATCACACTGCGGTCTCGTAAGGGATCGCAGATTTTGATGTTAGGGAGAATCACCGAATGAAAAACGCAACCAAAAAAGCTGCTAAGAAGGCCCCTGCAAAGAAGGCCGCTCCGAAAAAGAAGAAGTAGTCATTTCGGGAACCCCATAGAGGGTTAGCAGAAAAAAACAGATCAACCGGCCCCGAGCAATCGGGGCCGTTTTTATTGGGTAGCACCAGTTTCGACACTGCCACGCGATCGCGATGCGATCAGAACGCGGAACGTTTCGCCCATGCCGAACAGCAGCGTCTTCAACTGCATCCTCCGTCGCAGGATCTCCAGATTGCTGCAGTTTTCGAACAAAAACGCGAATTCATCGACAACGCCGGCGTCAAGGAGTACGCTGCCGAGAGTCGCAAAGGTTTCTATTTTCCAATCATGTTGAACCAGCGCGTCCTGGAGGGGAGTCCAGGCAACGTGCGCGGTGATATCGCGATTTCCCGGATCGCGCAGGACATCGTCGCCGGCTTGATGACGGTGGTAGCTCATCAACGTTCCATGCGCGTGACGCGGAAACTCGCGCGCGGTATAGCCGTAGTCGATGATGATGAAACAGCCGCGATCGACAGCAGCCGATACGGATGCCACCCACGAGAGCGCACTGAGGTTCACTTCGACGGTGGACGCTTCTGGTGAATGCGCGTGGTAACGCTCGAGGTAGGCGGCGAGGTCTGGACGGGGCTCACGCGTTCGCGGCGCCCAACTGAAATCTTCTCCGCCGGCAACGACGTATAGTTCGCGCCACTTTCCCCGGCGTCGCTTCACCAAGTGAACCGGATGCGCGTCAAAGAACTCATTGGCGAAGACGACTCCAGCGAATGAAGCAGGCAGGTGATCGCCGGAATCGACGGGCCGGTAGTCGAAGCCTTCGAATGCCGCCGCCATTTCGCGGCGTCCAGGTCCGAGTTCAACGATGGTGCTGGCATCAAGCCGAGCTAGCCGCTCACGAAGGAGGCGTGCGATTAGCATCCCGAAGACAGGCTGAATCTGTTCCGCCGTAAAGAAGTCACCCGACTTCCCGAACGGATCGCGATCCGGCCGCACGTAATAACCGGCGCCGGGCGCGTACAGCGCGAGTTCCATGAACCGAACGAACGGGATGGAGCGCCCCCGCATTTCCGCGCGGATAATGGCGGGGGCAGTTGAACTCAACGAATGACAACCGTGGTGCCGGTCTGCGCGGCAAAAGAACCCGTTAGGAGTTCGATGGTGGCGCGATCGGACGCCGCTGCATTCGACGGGACGCGAGCGTTCACCTGATAAAGGCCAGGTGCGGTCTCTCCGGCGAACAGGACCTCGGCGTTCTGGCCCTGAATCCGCACGATTGCGTTGTTCAAAACGCCGTTGCCGGTGCCGTAGATCGCGATGATGGTACCGGGAGGTGCAGGGTTGCCGGTGGAATTGATCGTCCCGTTCTGATTGACGATAGCTGCCTGTCCTGAGCCCGACCCGCCAATCGTGAAAATTCCGGGTGCGGCATCCTGGACGTTGAGGGCGAAGATGTCGTTGCCGAACTCAGGGTTGGTGACACGCAACTGCGTCAGCGTCCTGCCTGCGAGAGATCGGGGCACGATCACGTTTACCTGGGTGGGCGAGGAGTAGAGCGTTAACGCCGGGATTCCGTCGAAGGTGACGTCGGCTCCAAGCTGGCTGCCGTAGATGGTAATCGCTTCTCCCGGTGCGATGGCGCCGGAAACACCACTCGCGGCGTTGACGATGGAGCGAATCGAAACCGATGACTGCGTAAGCTTGCGAACACGATGGGCTTCCTGATCGACGACGTACACATTACCGGAGGCGTCCACGGCTACGTCGCGAGGGCTGAGAAAAGCCGCGTCGAGTGCGGGTCCACCGTCGCCGTAGTCATTGCGGACGCCGCCGGCGATGGTGCGGATGACACCGTTAGACGCGATAGTTCGCACGCGGTTGTTCAGCAGGTCAGCGACGTACAGGGTGCGGTTGGAATCGAAAGCGAGTCCCGCGGGCAAATCGAGTTGCGCCTGGGTGGCGGGTCCGCCGTCGCCCAATGCGCCTCCAACGCCCGTTCCAGCGAAAGTGGTGATGGTGGTGCCGCCAACCGTAATTTTTCGGATGCGGTTGTTGAAGTAGTCGGAGACGTAAAGATTACCGAGGTCGTCAAACGCGAGCGCGATCGGATAATTGAATCCGGCGGCCGCTGCAGGTCCATTGTCTCCGGAGAATGCTGGAAAGCCCGCTGCATCGCCGGCGAAATTTCGGATGATGCCTCCCGAGATTACGCGGATGCGATTGTTACCTGAATCGGCGATGTAGAGAGTGCCTGCCTTATCGAAAGCAACGCCACTCGGATTGAAAAGCATCGCGGCGGTTGCGAGACCACCGTCTCCATCCGTGCCCGCAAGCCCGGTGCCGGCGACGGTCGAAATGACGCCAGAGGATACTTTGCGGATGGCATGATTCCCTTGATCGGCGATGTAAAGCGCGCCCGACCGGTCTACTGCCAGTCCGACGGGACTGCTTAACTGCGCCAGTGTCGCGGACCTTCCATCTCCTGAATAGCCGGCTGTGCCGTTGCCCGCGACGGTCTGAATCACACCCTGCGGATTCACCATGCGTACCCGGTGGTTGGACGTGTCGGCGATGTAGACATTGCCGGAGCCATCAAGCGCAACGCCACTCGGTTGGAACAACCGGGCGCTGGCCGCCAGCCCACCGTCGCCGGCTCCGGTGTTCGATCCCGCAACGGTGGTGATGATGCCCTGCGTATCTATCTTCCGTACGCGGTTGTTCTCGGTATCGGCGATATACACGTTGCCGGCGGAGTCCACCGCGATCGACTGGGGAAAGTTCAACTGCGCCGATGTTCCCTGACCGCCATCTCCGCTGAATCCAACCGCGCCGGTGCCGGCGATGGTTGTGATGACGCCCGCGCCGTTGATCTTGCGGACCCTCTGGTTGCCGGTGTCGGTGAAGTAGATGTTGCCTAGCCGGTCAACCGCAATGGCGGACGGCGAATTGAGACGCGCAAACGAGGCGTTGCTTCCATCGCCCCCAAAGCCGGATTGATTGCCGCCGGCGATGGTAGTGATGGTGCCATCCGGCGCAATCTTTCGGATACGGTGGTTCAGCGTATCGGCGATGTAGATGGCGCCACCCGAGTCAATTGCGACACCTCGCGGCGACGCCAGTTGAGCGCCGGTGGCGGCACCCTGGTCTCCAAAGAAACCGAACGCGCCCGAACCGGCGACGGTTGCGATGGCGCCCTGAGGAGTCAGGCGGCGGATGCGCGTGTTGTTGGTATCGGCGATGAAGACGTTGCCGTTGGGATCCACAGCGATGTCACGGGGAAAACTTAGCTGAATGGCGGTAGCCGACGCGCTATCTCCTGAGAATCCGGCTTGGCCTGTACCGGCTACTGTGGTGATAATGCCGGAAGAGCTAATTCGTCGAATGCGGTTGTTGGCGCTGTCGGCGATGTAAATGTCGCCGTTAGGTGCGGCGACGGCTTTGGAGGGAAATGCGATGTAGGCGCTGGTGGCGCTGCCGCCATCACCCGAGTAGCCGGCGAAAAAGCCCGCCACGGTAGTGATGGTCCCGTCGACTGCCACTTTGCGGATGCGAGCGTCGCCGGTGTCGGCGATGTAGAGATTGCCGGCGGCGTCGAGTGAAACACCGCGAGGCGACCACAGGATGGCCGAGGTGGCAGGTCCGCCATCTCCTACGGCCCGGAAACTCCCCGCGAAAGCGCGTACCGAGTAAGTTCCCGATTGGGCGAGTGCGGAAGCGGTGATTGCCAGAAATGCGGCGACGGTCCGTGGAGAAAACATCAAGGTTAAGACGCAACCCAGACAAACTTCATAACGGAAAACCCAATTGTATCGTGAGAAGGGCAGATCGGCCCGAAAATTCGATGCGCCTCAATAGTCTACTGCGGAGTTCCCTGTGACCAAGGAGGCACCACGCCGGCCATTCGCGCGTAGCCGATGGATTGGCCCATGTGCTCGTGGTTGTGTACCAGCAATCGCAGCAGGACGCCATCGACGGTAGTATCGCCGCCGAAGAACTTCACTGCCTTTGCGCGATCGGCCTTCGGGTAGCTCTCGCGCACCAATGACTGTGAATCCTTTAGTGCTATTATGATGTCGGCTTTAGCGGTGAGAGTTTTCTCTCCACCTTTCATCACATCGGCGGCCGCGGGGGGGATTTTGACGCCGGCCTGTCCCAACAGGAAATAGTTGCCCAGCGTGATGTGCATATAGACTTCGCCCACCGAGCGAACGCCCGGCGCGGGACGCCAACTGAACTTCTCAGCCGGTGTTGCGTCGGCCAGCGCATTCAACTGATTTGAGGCGTGGTTGAATTCAGGCAGCCAGCCTTTACCGATTTCGACGGGGACAGTCTGCGCGAGCGCCAGCAGCGCCAGCATGGACAGTCCGGTGATCAAACGAACTCCGATTGTCGACATGCGGGGATGATATCACCGGGCGGAGTTATCTTCCAGGGGTTCTGAACAACCTTTCGGCTTCAGGACGGGATTGCAGCGCGCGGCCCCGCCGCCCGGAAGGGAGACGGAGTATGCGGTCCACGAAGACGGTTCTGATGCAGGATAGTCGGTGCTCACCATTTGCGCTCCGCTTCTCAGGGCAATGTCGCGACGGGTTGTGTCGTTGGTCCGCGCCTGGCGGGTTTCCGAATCCGAGCGGGTGCGAACCAGGTAGCCTTGCTTCACCAGTGCTGCGATGGCCGCCTCGGTGCCGTCGTTCTGTTCGGTGAACGCGGCGTCCGGCGCGCCGGGTACAGCATTGGTGAAGATGGCCCGCCCACGCAGGGAGGGATGGCCTTCGAGATACAACGGACCTACCGGCCGCTGGTCCATGAGAAAGAGCACTTTCCCGCAGGCATCGTTGAGGCTCGGCCAGCCGCGCTTGGCGATCGCCTCGTTCAGCGTGTCGTACTCGCCGCGAACACGATCGGGCGTGATCATTTCATCCTCGGAGAACACAGACCGGATTTCGGCGTCGAGCGCATCAAAGGTAGCTGCGGTGAACTTCTCCGGGACTGTCAACTGCAGGGCCGATTTCGGCACATCCTGCTTGGTCTCGACCAGAATGAAAATCGGAACGTGCTTAGGATGCTGCTTCGACCAATCCCTGACCGTCTTCAGGCAGTCGACGAAGGTGGCGCAGGTACTCCGATAATCCACGTCCTGGACGTGCAGCACCTTGAACCCTGGGTTCGCCATCCGATGCTCGGGGTCATATGGAGGATCGGCAGGTAATTCCGCCGACTTGACGTTCATGGGACCCATCGGGTGAGCGTACCGCCCGCCCTTGGCGTCAGCGAAGACGTCCAGTTCGATCTGGCGAACACCGGCGGAGAGTTGGTCGGCGAGCGGTGCGTGGTGATAGTCGAGCGCATCAAACGCCTTTGGATTGCGGGCGATCATCAGCTTCTGTTCGCTGGGCGCGATACCTGCGTGATAGCTGTTGTGGGTGCCAATCACCTGGATTTCGTTGAGGCGAGGGCCGTCGTCGGCGAGAGTTGAAACGACGGTCACGAGCGCGGCGGCGCACAAGCGTAAAGGCGATCGCATGGCGACCAGGATATCGCCTGTAGGTTAGAGATTGACGAATGGCACGGATTGTCCGCTGGTGACGATGCGCCGCAAATAGTCGATTTGACCGAGATGGTAGCTCAGATGGCCCATCAGATGGATCAGAAACTGGCGCGTCGTCATTTCGATTTTGGACACCTGCTGCGGGAATATAGAATCCAGCCGTTCGGCTGAGAGTCCGGCGACGATCGGTGGAGCCAGTTCCTTAACTTGTCCGATCCGCTCTTTCAGGTTGCTGACGCTGAGTCCGGTGGTGTTGAATTCTAAATCGCGCTTGCGTTCGAATGCGACGCCGCCGATCTGCCGGCCGATGAACTCGCGCATGTTGCCTTCGAGGTGCAGGATCAGATTTCCGGCGGAGTTGCCGACTCCGGGCAGAGTCTTCCACGGCGCCTCGTCGTTTGGAAAACTGTCGATTTCCTGCAGTAGCCGGGTCAGGTCCCGTTGGAGTAGGTCGGCGATCTCGCTGGCAACGCTCATTCTAAAAACTGTAGCGCAACGCCAGTCCGGCAAAGCTGTTCCGGTGATACTGGCCGATAAAATCACCGGGTTCGCCGCGAATCCAGTTGAGGCTCGCGGTGGTTCGCCAATGCTGTCCCGCCGATTGTGAGTATTCGAACCTGAGCCATGTGCCTCTACCGTTTTGCCGTGTGGTACCTGTGATGGCGAGGCTCTGGGCGGGGCTTATCGTGTATCCCGCCCGGCCCAGGATTGAGCGGGCGAATCCGCGCTCCGGCGAAAATTGCAGCGGATTCGACTCGGGGCGCGTCACGACCTCTCCCGTATAGCCGGCGACGAAAACCCACTCGCGCCACGTTCGCTCCAGTTGAAGCACGTAGAGCAAGTATTCGGCGGACTCATTCTTGGGCGAGGTGTAGTAAGCCGCTTCCGTCTTGAGCGTGAAGAAGCGATTCGGGATGGCCGCGTCGGCGCCATAGAGGCGGAGCGATGGGTAATACCGCCGTAACGCGAGCGAGGGCTCGAACTGAGGGAGGTAGTTGAAGCCGTCGAAGTAGGAGAGGGACATCTCATAGCCGCTGCCCAGATGATTCCACCGAGCGCCGAATTGGGATCGTCCCGGATAGCGAGCGCCGGCATCGGTGATGCTGACTCCAGGAGGCAGTTCCGGCAGCACCACCCAGCGCTGGTAGAGGAGAGGGGTCCGGCTAGGCGTAAAGCGGGGCTGCCAGACGAGGTCAATCGTGTTGTTACCGCTCTCGTAAGTTGCGCGCGCGGCCACAACGCCCAGGAAGTCGGTGTTGACCACGTTCAGATAATCTTTGGGCGCGAACCGGTCAGTGGGATTCAGGATGTCCGCTTTGCCCCAGCGAATGAACTGGCGTCCGGCCTCGAAGGTCCAGTTGCCCTTATTGAGTAACAGGCTGTACCGGCGGAGGGAGAGATCGGGGCGGCGGATGGAGCGATCGTCCCAGTCGAGCCGGGACTCGCGCTCGAATTGACGGTGAGTGTCGGTGCGAGCGTCAAACGCGCCGGACAGTTTGAGCCAGGGCCGCGGCTGCCACGACGCCTCATAGCGGAAGAGCGCCTCGCTGACGATATGTGCGCTATCGCCTTGGGCTTCTTGAGGAAAGGCAGTGGTATAGCTCTCGAAAAAGCCGCGCTGAGTGAAGGTTTGAGCGGCAGCCGTGATGCTGATGAGGATGAGGGCGAGTCTCATGCGCCGCGGCGCAGCGCCTGCAGCGTAAAGCTGCTGTCAGGGAGAGGCAGGTTGTATTCCAGCTTTTCGAGCTTTAGAACCGTGCGGCTCTTCTTGGCGGCGTCGTAGATCTCTGAACTGCGAGCCGTCCAGATGTTCTGGACTTTCTGGAGATCGCGATAGTTGATGCGTCGCGCGAGCCCGCTCTTGTTATACGCCTCGATCTGCACAACGACGTAGTTGTCTTTCCGAATCCAGGCCAGCGAGTGCGTGTATTGTGATGACTTTGTCTAGCGCGGACGGCTCTCGAGCTTCCAACACGGCGCGCCCTCGAAGGTTTCTTCGCCGGCCAGCTTATAGTCAAATTGATTGACGTCGCGCTCCTCTAGATCCTCAAAACTGAAATCCGTGCCGAAGAACCGCGTGGACCGGTCCTGCACGGCAATGCGCTGATCGCGGCCGATCTCAGGGCGCCACATCCACTGGTCCGAGGCCTTGTCGGGATGGTTGAAGATCAGGAGCGCGACGCCTTTCACTTCGGCTGGATCGGTAAAGCGCAGTAACGACTTGCTGTCGCCGAATGAGCCGGTTCGCAGAAACTCCCAACGTTTGGTTGTCACCTTGCTTCGCGCGTCAACTACTTCAAGAGTGCCCTCATACTTCTGGGATTTTGAACGCGAGCGGTTCTGCGCCTCCTCCATGATCTGGCGGGCATCTTGTGCGTATGCCGCCATTGCGCAAAGCAGCAGAACTGCGGCCGGTTTACTCATATTCAAGAGCTTCCACTAACGATCCTCGCACGGCGGACTCGGCGGGTCCCAGGGCCGAAAGCAGCGCCGCGCCGAGAATCAAAGGCACCAGAAGACTCACGACACCGAACGGATAGGTGTAGTCGAGACGAATACCGGCGATGTCGCGCCGGGAGATCTCAAGGATGTAGTAAAGCTGAATCGCCCCCAGCCCGAATCCCAAAATAAGTCCCACCAGTCCGATGGCGATTGACTCTATCCAAACAGTGCGACGAATCTGCCAGCGAATGGCACCTACGGCCTGAAGGACTCCGAGTTCGCGCCTGCGGTCGGTGATTGACACCGTCAGCGTGTTGACGATGCCAAGGATGGCAATCATCACTGCCACGGCGATTTGCACGTAGGTCAGCCCAAACCACTGATCCGTGATCCGCAGAATGTAGGCGCGAATCTCGCGGTTGGTGAAGATGAACAGCCGGTTGGTACCGCCCACGCGGTCGAGGATCGCCTGGCGAACCTTCTCGTCCGATACACCTGGCTTGAGATAGACGCGGAAAATGTTCACTGAATCATCGTTCCAGTAGCGTATGTAAACGCTGCGATCGATCAGGATCGCCCCTTGCTGGTCAGAGTAATCAAGCACGACGCCGGCTACCGGCAGCTTGAGATTGCCCTTTGGCGAAGGGATTTCGATTTCGTCGCCAACGCGGATGCCTTTTATCAAAGCGAGATTGTCGCCCAGAATGACGCCACCACCATCGGCGGCGAGCTTGTACATCCGTTCGGTGTCTCCCTGAACCGCGGGAGTACGTGCGCGGTTGTGCATGCCGGCAACGTCCACCGCGATCAGCAGTACCTGCGTGCCTCGAAACGGAATACGTGCGGCGCGAACGGGGTGTACCTGGTCGACGCCGTCGACGCCGCGAATTTGATCCCCGACCGACGCTGGGAAGCGGTAGTTGTGCTCGACTAGCGTCTCAGTGGCCGAGACGAAGAGGTCCGGATTGAGGGAGATGTTTAACCAGCGAACGATGCTCGAGTAGCTGGCGCGGGCGACGCCCCCCAGCCCGATAATCAGAGCGATGGAGAGCATCAGTGCCGCAACGACACCGGATGTCCGGCGCGGCGCCTGAATCAGACTGTCGGCGGCAAGTGTTCCTTCCACTGGGAATGCGGCTTTGAGCGCCGGACGCAGCGCTTTGGAAATCCACAGACCGAGCGCTGGAACCAGCAGGAGAGCGCAGAAGAGACTACCGAGGAAGCCGATGTAGAGCAACGGACCCGGTGCACCCGCGACGAAGCATCCGATGGCGACGGCGGCGCAGCCGAAAGCCCCGATCCGGCGTGCGCGATTCTCCCCTTCGCTGAGCGACTGGTACCGTCCTTTCTGTAGCGCCTTGATCGGATCAATCCGCGCGGCATTGCGCGCCGGAATGAAGCCGGCGATGATACTGGTGACCACTCCGATGGCCAGGGCGGCCCCGATCAGCGCTGGATTCGCTGAAACTTCCTCCGCTCGATCGGCCAGCCCATAAACTTCGCCCAGCAGGCCGCCAATGTAAGCGGCTAGTCCGCGTGAAATTGCGATGCCCACCAGCACTCCAATCGTCGAAGCGATTAGTCCCGCTACTGCACTCTCGCTCAGAAACAGGAGGCGAATCTGACGTTGCGTCGCACCGAGTGCCCGCAGAATCCCGATCTCACTCCGCCGTTGTGTCACTGCGATCGCGAAGGTGTTGTAGATGATGAACATCCCGATGAAGAGCGCGAACAGGCTACTGATGTTCGCCGACATCCTATAAATTCCCGAGATGGACTCGAACTCACGCCCGCGCGAACTGGGACTTTGTATCTGGAAGCCGGGGCCCAGCGCGCTCTGCAGCTGTGCGTGGACCGACTCCACGGAAACTCCGTCAATCACGGCGAGGTCGATGCGATCGAACTTCCGGCCGCGCCCAAACATCTTCTGCGCCGCATAAACGTCCATCACGGCGAGCTTACCGCCGAACGCAGTCGCTAGTCCGCTGGTCTTCATCACACCGCGAACCGTGAACTGCTTGTCGCCCTGCATCGTGCTGAGCTTTAGCCGGCTATTGAGCGCGAGGTGGTTGTCGGCGGCGAACTGGCTGCCGATCATTAGCGAGTCAGGTTGGGCCAGAAATACCAGCGGATCGTCGATCGCGTTGTCGTCCTTGCTCTCGAGGTCATAGCTGCGCAGGCTGCGATCGCCGAGCATATCCACGCCGAGGATGAGCAGGTTTCCCTGTCCAGGCAGTCCAGTCTTCACCACCGCTTCAATCACCGGCACTGCTACGCGAACGCCGTCGATGGCCTGCACACGTTCCAGCACTTCCTCGTCGAAGCCGGTCTCGCCGCTCGAAACCTGAAGCTGCGTCGATCCGGCGATGCTGTCGATGGTTTTCTGGAAGGCGAAGACGACGGCCTGGTTCGCGGTATGCATCCCTACGAAGACGGCCACGCCAAGAATGATGCCGGCTAGCGTGAGGCCCGAGCGCAGCAGATGTCTCCTGACATATTGCCAGCTGATCAGCTTAAGGAGGATCACCGCCGCTGGTCCTCGACGATTGAGCCGTCGCGCAGCACGATGGTTCGGGGACAGCTCTCAGCCACAGCATGGTCGTGCGTCACCATGAGGACGGTGGCGCCCAGGCGTTGGTGCAGATCGTGGACGAGCGCCAGGATGTCCGCACCGGTTTGAGTGTCCAGATTTCCGGTAGGTTCGTCGGCGAGCAAAATCGGCGGATAAATCGACAGCGCGCGTGCGATGGCTACGCGCTGCCTCTCGCCGCCGGACAATTCTTCCGGGAGATGGTCGGCGCGATTCTCGAGTCCAACCAGTTTTAATAGCTCTTGCGAGCGTTCGTCGATCTTCTTTCTCGGCCAACCGCGGAGATGTAGCGGGATGGCTACGTTCTCAAGGCACGACAGCGTCGGCAGTAGATTGAAGAATTGGAAGATAAAGCCGATCTTGTCGCGGCGTATCCGCGTGAGCCCATCGTCGTTCAAACCCGCGAGTTTGGCGCCGTCGATGTAGATCTCGCCGGACGTTGCCTGGTCGAGACCGCCGATCAGATTCAGGAGAGTGGACTTGCCGGAGCCGGACGGTCCAATGAGCGACACCAGTTCGCCTTTTTGGATTTCAAGCGTCACGTCTCGCAGAGCGACAACCTCGCGCTTGCCATCGAAGCGCTTGGATACCCCGGTTAACTGGATCAAGTCCCTTCATCATCCCGCAAAACAACGCTGGATATACTGAGACGGTTCTTCCCATGAAAAATGCATTGATCGCCCTCCTGTTTGCGGCAATCGTCGCTGGCCAGCCGTACAAGACGCGAAATGTGGTCATCGTCACCGCCGACGGCCTCCGCTGGCAGGATCTGTTTGGCGGCATCGACGCCGGGCTGATGAAGGAGAAGCGCGCCGGCATGGACACCGATGCCGCGAAAGCCATCCGCGAGAAGTTCTGGCGCGATACTCCCGAAGCGAGGAGGGAAGCCCTGGCACCGTTCTTCTGGAAAGAAGTGGCTCCGCGAGGCGTTCTTTTGGGCAACGTCAACAAGGGAAGCTCAGTCAAGGTCACCAACTCGTTCCGCGTTTCGTATCCGGGTTATTCGGAAATCCTCACCGGCCGGGCGCAGGACGACGTGATCAAAGGCAATACGCCGATCCAGAATCCCACCCCGACGATCCTCGAAGTCGCTCGCGAGAAGCTGAAGCTGAAGAGGACCGCTGTCGCTCTGATCGGAACCTGGGACACCTTCCGCGTGATCGGGGAGCACACTCACGGTGCCGTGATGATCAACGCCGGGCCGCAGAAACTGGACCTCCCGGATGCTTCTCCACGACTGCGAGAACTCGACGCGATGCAATTCGACATCCTGACGTCTTGGGAGGGTGAGCGACACGACTATTTGACGTTCGAAATCGGCCTCGCCTATCTGCGCCAGTACCAGCCGCGCCTGCTCCACATCGCCTTCGGCGAGACCGACGACTGGGCTCATGCGCGCCGGTATGATAACGTCCTCGAATCGATCTCGTATTTTGACCGTTCCTTGAAGCGGCTTTGGGCTACGTTGCAAAGCATGCCCGACTACCGCGATAAGACGACGCTCATTGTCACCAGCGACCATGGCCGCGGGGCGACGCTCGAGGACTTCAACGGGCACGGCCCAAAGATTGAGGGCGCGAATCAGATCTGGATGGCAGTGATGGGCCCGGATACTCCGGCCAAAGGCGAGGCCTCGGGTGGCGATGAGGTTTTTCAGCGGGACATCGCACCGACGGTGCTGACGCTACTTGGGATCGATGCGGCCGGCTACAACGGGGTGCTCGGGCATCCGATCCGCGCGGTGCTCCGGTAGACGCAGTTCGGGGCGGTAGCGACGAGCATAGCCCTCAACCCACTGGCCTCGCTGCTCAAAACGAAAGATTTGCTGCATCCCGAGCTGCTGTTCCATCTCTGGCGCGGTGATCTGTGGCTCGTAGTCGTAGTAGCGTCGCAGAAACGCATCCACCGGCGCGAGATTAAGCACGCTCCATCCCCCATCCCACGTTCGCGAATAGAGCACCACGACATCAGCAGTCCCTCGCTGGACCGCGTCGATCACATTGTGGGGATGGAAATCGTTGGTCTCGACGGTCTTGACTGACCGGTGCAGAAAGCCCAGATCCGGATTTCTGAATCCGGCGGTGTAGGGCCACGCTGAAGCGACGATCGCCAGGGAGGCATCGCGCTCGATCACCTCTGAAGCCGCTTGCTGCAAGCTGACAAAGTCGACCATCGCCAGGTTGTTCTCGTGTGGAAACGGGTACGGCGGATTCCAATACAAGCCGGCCACCAGACCCACCCCGAGCGCGGCCAATGCGGTTCGATACGAGAGTCGCGGCATCGACGCCCATCCTGTCGCCACCGCGATATAGAAGATTGGAAACACGGGCAGAAGGTAACGCTCTAGCGTGGCGCCGCCAAACAAGCTGACCAGCGCGACATGGCCGGCAAAAAACGCCGTCAGAAACGCCCATTCGCGCGTCTGGAATAAGTGGGTCCGCCGTAGTCCGTAAATAATGCCCGCAGTCCCGATCCATCGGAAGTCCGATCCGAACAGGAACCAGAACCGGCGCAGGAACGCGAAAAACACGCGCATCGGCGACAAGGCGTAGCCGACGTTGTAGTGAGCGAACCCGGCGTCGCCCAGCCATTCGCCAGTCGCGCGCTTGAGGACTACCAGCCACACTGCCAGCGCCACGAATGGAATGACGAACCACGCGGCGTCGCGGAATCGCCGTTCGCGAATGATGAGCCACGCCATGCACAGAGCCGGGAGAACAGCGCCCGTTTCCTTGCACAGCACCAGCGCAGTACATGCCGCCGCGCATGCAATTGGTCGATCCTCGAGAAACAGCCAGAGCGCCAGTGTGGTGAAGACCATCGCCGGCATGTCCAGTTGGGCCATCATCGACTGCATGAAAACCAGCGGCGTCGCGATCAGCAGGAGTACAGAAGCGAAGGCGGGGGCGCCGGGGACAAAGCGTCCCACGCGGATGGCGAGCAGGAAGGCGAAGTAGAAACCGAAGGCGGCCATCACCAGCATGGCCACGCGCGTCACCACCGCCGAGTACCCGAAAACGCGCCAGGTCAGCGCCAGGTAGGCCATCACCGCGGGCGGATGGACATTGGGAACGGTGGAGTGCGGCACCCACGCGAAATCGCGCATGATGTCGAGCGATGCCGGAACAAACTGTCCCAACTCGTCCCAAAAATAGGGGACGCTCAGATACGGCAAGTGCGGTATCAACGCGATAGCCAAGACAACCGCGAGGGCGTAGAGATGCGACCGGACGCGAGAGCCGGACTGTTTACCTACGGCTGAATTCACCACGCCGGCAGATTACTGAATTACCGCGCCGACGGGCCCTTGGGGTTCGAGTTTGATCTCTCCGAACGCGGCCTCGTATTGCTGGAGATTCTGATTCATCACATTCGCCAGCGCCTTCGCCTGCTGCGGACTCAGATAGACGCCGGTGAAGTTGCGGATAGTCACCGCTTCGGGCGTACTCTGGTCAATCACGCCGAACGAAAGGAAGAAATCCCACAGATTCACGCGAACCTGGACGCTGTTCGCATAGTTCTCGCGATACTCAGCCGCCTTTTCCAGCGTGATTTTCGGAGGCGGCTCTTTGGGCATCATAGAATCAGCATAGCGCCAAATTTTTCGCTACCCTGCCTATCCGGCGCTTTTAGCGTCGAGCACTTCGCGCACCTTGCTCAACAGCGAGCCCAAGGTGAACGGCTTCTGCAGGAACGCGGCGCCGGCCGGGAGTTCGCGATCGTAGATCGCCGGGTCGTCCGTATATCCGGATACGTAAAGCACTTTCAGATCGGAGCGCGTCTGCTTCAACTCCTCCGCCAGTTGCCGGCCGTTTTGCTGCGGCAACGACATGTCGGTGATGAGTAAGTCGATGTGTCCTTTGAATGCGGCCACCACCTCCAGGGCTTCATCGGCGGACCCTGCCTCGAGCACATCGTAATTCTGACGGCGCAGGATCTTGCGCACCAGCGCGCGGATTCCGCCTTCGTCTTCCACTATGAGAATCGTCTCGAGTCGCGGTTCGGGTTCCGCTGGGGTTTCAGCTTCCACTGGCGCTGCCACGTGCGCATCCGCTGCTGTTTCCACCGCGGCGGCAGTCGAGGGGGGCGGTTTGACGGCGGGTGGCGGCAGATCCTCTGCCGCCGGCAGCAGGACATGCAATTCTTCCGCCGACTGCCACAACCCGCCGCCCCACTCCGTAATCAGGGCATGTGCACGCGCCAGTTCCGGTCCCAGGGGATCGCGTCCAGCGAGTAGCGCACCAAAATTCAGACTGGCAGGTTTAGATGTGCGGAAGGTCAGTTCGATGTACCGTCCGTGTGCGAGTCCGCTACCGGTTTGTTCATTCAGAACAGTAGCGCGCGCTTCCACGCCAACCTTCCCTTCGTGCCCAAGCCGTTGAAGGATTGCACGCAGCGCCGACTCCAGCTGTGCTTCGTCCGCCATCACCTGGAATTGCGGCGGCACGGACAACTCCACCTCCGCCACTCCGGCGGATCGCGCCACAACCTCACTCACCTCCACTGGCGCACCGTGCTCAGCTTGCCTGCGAGTGAACGTAAGAAGGTGACCCGTGAGATCGCTCATGCGATTTGCGGCGCCAAGAATCTCCTGAACATCGTTCCGCTTGGGGTCCAGTTCAGGCAGATTGCCCAGCAGATCCTCGCCGTAGCCGGTCACCACCATGAGCGAGTTGTTGAGTTCGTGGGTCAGTGATTTCGAGAGTCCCGCAAGCGCGTCGAGACGGCTCGCCTGCTCCGAAATCTGCTCCATCTGCTTGCGTTCGGTGACATCCGTAACAACGCCCGCGGCCTTTGCAGGCTTTCCTTCGGCGTGTGGATTCACCTTGAAGCTATCCCGATACCAGACAACCTTCTGATCGGCGGTGTACGCGCGATATTCACAGGCGTGCGAGCCGGCAGTCTCCAGCGCCCACCGGTAGAACTCCACTACGCGATCGCGATCGTCGGGGTGAATCTGTGTTGACGCGAATCCCGGATGCGCAATGCCGGCGCTATCGCCCGCCACCACACTGAATTCGAGACTGCGCGCATCGGCCGTCCAGATCATGGCCGGAACTTCACGCATCGCCGCGCGGTTGCTTACTCCGGTGAGGTTCTCCGCCACCAGGAGCGCTTCAAATTCTGTATCGTCGTCCCACTCGCGCACCGAAATCAACGAGACGCGTAGCGTCCGCTCTTCGAGTTCAATCACCATCGGCGGCGGATAAACGGATCTCCTGGGACCTGCCTTTAGCGCGTCGACAAGGTCTGGGGAGGCAATCAGCTGAGCGATGTTGCGACGATAAACCTCCTCGGGTTTCAAGCCAAACAACTGGCGAAACGCCCGATTGGCAGATTCAATAACTCCGTCACGGGCGACAACCGCCAGCCCGATGGGAATTGCTGCAACGATTTCCTGATAATAGCGGCGCTCGGTTTCGACCAGCGCAAGCAATCGGGCGACTTCGCGCCCCTTCCACTGTTCGAGGTCAATGCGATCCATGGCCTCATCAGTGTGATGCCTTAGTCATAGCCGCAACAAGGTACTGTGAACCTAGGACCGTACCAGTACCAGTGCGGGCGGGGTTCAGTCTTGGTTCGGCGTATTTGCAGCTGCCATGGTCTTCTCGACTTCGGCTAGTTGCTTCTTCGCTAACTCCAACCCTTCGCCGGGACGCGCGTATTGGATATAGGTCCTGAAGTGGGCCGCGGAGTCCTGCCATTCTGCCTTCTGCGCCTTGATTACCGCCATCAGATGCTCGCCCTTCACGAAGGCGTGCTGCTTGTCCATTTTCAGAAGTTCGCCGGCGCTCTTCTCGGCATCATCTAGCTTCTTCAGGTTGAAGTTGGCGAGCGCGTTGAAAAAGTAAGCCTGCGGAAAATCGATTGGATTCAGCCGGATCATCCGGGCGGACGTGTCCGCGGCGTCTTGCCATTTCTGACGCTGCACAGCCAGCAGAGCCAGGCGGTCGTAAGGCGTGATGAGCTTGGGGTCTGCTTTCAGGGCTTCAGCGTACGCAGCCTCTGCCTTGTCCAATTGATTCTGTCCCTCATATACCCGGCCACGCTCGTACCAGGCAACCGCGTACTTAGGATACAGTTCGACGGCCTTATCGAACTGCTTGGCTGCCTCCTCGTTCTTTCCCTTTTTTGCAGCCTCCCGGCCTTTGTCGAACGCCTTCTTCGCATCCTTAGGGGCATTGAGGCTGGTGGCGCTGATCGTAAGTCCTTCAACGTTCGCCATTCGATGAAGAATCAGGGTCCCCACGTCTGGATTGTCGAGCGACCTTCGCGTTGCCAGGCTTAGCGAGTCGGAACGGAAGCCGGCAAGATTCGCACGAATCTCACAACCCATCAGACTGCGCTCTGTTACGCCACCCATCCCCGAGCGGTTGGGCGAGCTGTTATCAGTGCCCATGCGCGAATCCATGGAGTCGTTGGAGCCGAGGCTCGCATCCATGAACATCGATCGGTTGCGGCCCAGTTCGATACTGAAATGGCCCTTGGAATCGGTGTAGCCTTCCTGGATGATGCGGCTGCCGCAAACCCGCTCGATTACTACCGCCTCCGGAGGAGGATTGCCATCGTCGAGCATCACTTTTCCGGCCAGAAAAATAGGGCGCGGTTGGTCGGTCGGGAAGTTGTCCTGGTTAGGCTGGGTGTTTGGCCGCGTCGTAGTGCTTGGCGAAGTTGAAGTCGGCGGCGTAGGCGTCGGACTGGGCGCTGGGTTGGTGGGGCGTGTCTGGGCCAGACATGCTCCTCCGGCCAACACAATCAAACCTAGATATCGAGCCGATGATACAACAAGCATCCAAACACCTCCCCGTCTACGTTTGACCCTGATTATAGCCCCTGTGGATCATCAAAGTTATTGAATCGCTCAATCCTCGATTTCAATTTCAATTAACCGGCGATCATTGGCCCGCCCTAGGAAATATCCGAGTATCCCTCCAGCGACCGCCGAAGGCACCAGTGCCAGCGGTTCCCGGCTCGCGTAAGCCCCAATGATTCCAACCCCATAGACGCCCGCAAGTGTTCCGAGTACCCGTCCTCTGATTCGCTTTTGGCGAAGACCAAAGCGCGTTGCATCGGTGCGGGCAAACTCTCGGCGCTGACCGTGACTCAGTATAGTGAACCCGTCGGCGGTGGCGCTGAGCCAGTCTCCCTCGATACGATTTCCCGATTTCAAAGTCACAACCGCAGTTCGGCCGGCGAAAAGGCCGGGCGTTTCCGTCCAACGTACCTTCACAAGCTCCCCACCCCTGAGAAAGGACATTGCAAGCATTGCCAGGAACACCACAGGTTTCATGCCCGGAGCTTACGCTCACCTGGCGCCCAGGCACGAGAGCGCTGGTGCAGTTTCCCAAGTGTCACAGTCAACCCTTCGCGACGGCCGCCGCCAGATCGTCGATGGACGACTCGGCGAGGACGCGAAATGTGCGCACCTTGGGAGATTTAGGCAATCGCCCGGCGGTGACCAAATCTGCAATTTGCAAATCGGCGGCGAGCACGCGGTCCTGCCATCCCTCGTGCCCTGAATTGACGATGGTTAGCGCGTCTTCCGCCACGCCCGCGGCGATCAGGACAGAACGGCATCGTTCCCGCAGCACTGCGGAGCGCGACGCAACGGCCATGATCGTTTCGCTTGACGGACGCGTCTGTCCGCGCAAGGATTTCGCCACCGAACTCAATCGCAGCACCACCGATTCGGTACCCGCCGGTAACGAGTCCAACAGGCGTTCGCGCGCTGGGATTACGGCGACAATCGCGCCGTCGCAGTCCGTCGCCGTTGCGCTTGACCGCACTTGCAGGCCGGCCAGACGAATCTCAGCTTCCATGATTTCGCGCAGGTCGGGATCCGGATCCACAACCAGGATGCACGTCGGCCGGTTGGTACTGAGCGCATGTTCCACTGCTGCGCGGATTTCTCCGGGTCCCAGGCCCTCGGCCCGCGCCGCCGAAATGTAGCGTGCAAGCAACTCGTCTGCCGCCCGCTTGAACGCCGGCACCGCCCGGACGTACACTCCGCTGCCGCGGCGATTCTCGAGCCAGCCCCGGCTTTCCAGATCCTGGTAGATCGTGCTCACAGTATTGGGATGGATGGAGAGTTTGCGTGCCAGGGCGCGAATGCTTGGCAGACGCTCGCCAGGGGCCAGGTCCCGGCTCATCACACCGAGGATCAACTGGGTGGCAATCTGCTCACGAATCGGAATCGGCCCTTCGCGGGAGATCCATATCGGTATCATCAGGCCCTCGGACAGTCCGCCCGTTCTTAAGGCAGGACGGCGGGTCATCCGCTATCCTAGTCTACTTATGCGGATGATCTGTGTGGGTTTGTTTGCCTGCCTTCTGAGCATGGCGCAGGCGAAGTTTGAATACTGGCCGGGGACGCAATATGACCCCGCGGTTCCAACTGCCCGGACAGTCCTCGGCTATGACATCGGCGACCGTGTCGCCAGCCATGCCAGCCTGATGCGCTACATGGAGGCGCTCGCCGCCGCCACGCCGAACCGCATGAAGATTTTCGAGTACGCCAAGTCGTGGGAGGGTCGTAAGCTCATCTACGCCGCCATCGGCTCTGAGCAGAACATCCGCCGGCTGCCGGAAATTCAGGCGGCCATGAAGAAGCTGTACGATCCGCGCAAGATCACCGAAGCAGAAGCTCAGAAGGTGATGGCGGGACTGCCTGCCGTAATCTGGCTCGGCTATGGCGTCCACGGAAACGAGATCTCCTCACCCGACGCTGCCCTGATGACCGCATATCATCTGTTGGCCGCCCGTAACGACAAACTGGTGACGGACGTACTCGCGCACGTTGTTGTGCTCATCGATCCCACTCAGAATCCCGACGGACGGGACCGCTTTGTTCATAACTACGAAGTCGCCGAGGGCTCAGAGCCGAATGCGGATCCTACCGCGGCCGAGCATAACGAGCCGTGGCCCGGCGGCCGGACCAATCACTACTACTTCGATCTCAACCGCGACTGGCTCGCCATCACTCAACCCGAAACCGCCGGCCGCATCAAGGCACTTCAGCAATGGTATCCGCTAGTGTTCGTCGACCTCCACGAGATGGGGACCGAGTCCACCTACTACTTCGCCCCTGAAGCCACGCCCTTTAATCCCCACCTCGTTCCTGAGTTTCAGAAAGCGCCGCTCTACTGGTTCGGCAAGAACAACGCAAAGTATTTCGATCAGTTCGGCTTCAGCTACTTCACACGCGAGCAGTATGACGCCTTCTACCCAGGCTACGGCGCAAGCTGGCCGTCTTACTACGGCGGCCTCGCAATGACCTACGAGAACGGCTCGACGCGCGGCCTGGTGGTAAGGCGCTCCGACGAGACCACCATTACTTTTCGTGAGACCGTCCGCCGCCATTTCGTTTCCTCCATTGCCACCTGCGAAACAGCCGCTGTGAACCGGGAAAAGCTGTTGTCGAATTTCTGGCAGTATCATGTCACCGCACTCGCCGAAGCCGAGCGCGAGCCGATGAAGAACTACATCTTTCCCCGGCGGGGCAATGTCGGCGCAGTGGACCACCTGGCCGACCTGATGCTCCAGCACGGCGCCGAAGTCATGCGTGCCAAGGCCGCGTTTAAGGTGGACGGTAAGGACTATCCCGAGGGGAGTTATGTGATTCCGCTGGTCCAACCGGCCAAGCGCCTGGTGCGCACGCTGCTCGACTCGCAGGTTTCGATGGAGGATGACTTTCTGAAGGCCGAAGAGTCGCGCCGCAAGCGCCGGCTTTCGAGCGAGATCTACGACGTCACCGCGTGGTCGCTCCCGCTGCAGTTCGGCGTCGAGATGGTGTCCACCAATTCGAAGACCACCGGTGATCTCGAGCCGTTGAAGCATGACATGCTGCCGCAGGGCGCCATCACCGGCAAAGCGACAGTTGCCTATCTCGTGCCTTGGGGATCGGTCACCGCCGGCCGCTTGCTCACTGCCGCGCTGCGCGAAGGGCTTCGTGTGCACTCGACTGATAAGAAGTTCACGCTCGGCGGACGGACCTATCCTGCCGGCACGCTGATTATCAAGGTGAAGGAGAACCCACCTACCACGCCGGACGTGATGGCGCGAATCGTGAAGGCAACGCACGCTGATGTGGTCGGCACCGACACCGGATGGGTGGACGACGGCCCGAACTTCGGCAGTCACTATGTCAGTTTCCTAAAGAAGCCGGGCATCGCCATCGCCTGGGACTCGCCCACCGGTCCAGGCTCGGCGGGCCAGATCCGTTTCGTACTCGAGCGACAGTTCAACTACCCGGTTACGGTGATCCGTGCAAACCAGATGGGCAACTCTGACCTCAGCAAGTTCCAGGTAATCATTCTTCCCGACGCCGGCTTTGGCGCAGGCTATACAGGCGCTTTTGGACCCGTCGGTTCGCGCCGCTTGAAGGATTGGGTGCAGGCTGGAGGCACGTTGATTGGCATGGGCGGCGCGCTGCAGTACATGGGGGCCAACGGACTCCTGTCGCTGTCGCAGGAGAACGCGACCGTGGAAGCGCCTGCCGCAGGTGCTGCTGGTGGTGCTGCGCGTCCTGCGGGCGCGGGTGCTCCGGGCGCGCCAGCGGGTCCGGCCACCGGCGCGGCACCGGCCGCTGCGGCTGACGGCCGTGTTGCGGGCAAGAACTTCGCCAAAGATTCAGATTTCGAAAAGGCGATACAGCCCGACTCCGAGCCCCCGTCGAGCGCGCATGGCTTCATCGCAAAGGCGAAAGTCGACCAGGAGCACTGGCTCACCGCCGGCGTTCCCGAGACGGTCTTCACCATGATCCAGGGTCGCAACATCTTCGCGCCCATCAAAGTCGATCGCGGCATCAACGCCGTGTACTTCTCTGGACCTGACGACGTGGTGGCCAGCGGCTACCTATGGGACGAGTTCAAGAAACAGATTGCCTATAAGCCCTTCCTGGTGCTGCAGCGCGATGGTCGCGGATACGAAATCGGCTTTACCGCCGATCCGAATTTCCGCGCTTATATGGACGGTCTCAACGTTCTGTTTCTCAATGCTGTTTTCCGTGCTCCCGCCCATGTCGGCGGCGGAGGCGGGTTCGGTGAGGAAAACTCGCAGGAACACGTACAATAAAGCTTCTATGACCATTCCGGCCTCGGCCGTCGCATTCATGCGGCGTCATACCGAGCACCTGAGAAGCCTGCGGCGAAAGAAACGGATTGTATTCCCGGAAGGTTCAGACCCCCGCGTAATCGACGCGGCAATGCGCCTGGCATCGGAAGGACTGATTGTGCCGATTCTCGTCGGTCCGAAACCGCCCGGCGCGTCTGACGGCATCCAGTTCGTCGACCCTGCCGGATCGCCGGACCTTCACAAGTACGCTCGCATTTACCATGAGCGCCGCCGTGCCAAGGGTGTCACTGAAGCGGAAGCCGCGAAGATCGCCCTGCGGCCTTTGTACTTCTCCGCGCTGATGGTGGCCGCCGGCGACGCCGACGGCTTTGTGGGAGGCGCCGCCAATACCACCGGCGAAACCGTCCGCGCCGCTTTGCATTGCATCGGCACTTCGCCCAAGGTTCGAACCGTGTCCAGCGTCTTCGTTGTGTGCGTGCAGGACGCCGCGTTCGGCCACGAAGGAGTGCTCGCGTTCGCCGATTGCGCCATCGTCATCAATCCGACTTCCGTCCAACTCGCTGAAATCGCCATCGCCACCGCGCAATCTACCCGCGTGCTCATCGGCGCGGAACCGCGCGTCGCGCTGCTATCGTTCTCCACCAAGGGCAGTGGACCGCATGAACTCTCGGAGAAGATTGTCGAGACGCTGAAGATCGTACGTGCCCGCGCGCCTGAACTCGACATCGATGGCGAAATGCAGGCCGACGCGGCTCTCGTACCGGCAGTCGGCGATTCGAAGTCCCGCGGTTCAACCGTCGCCGGACGCGCCAACACACTGATCTTCCCCAACCTCGATAGCGGCAATATCGGTGTAAAGCTGGTGGAACGCCTCGGCGGCGCCGTGACACTCGGTCCCTTTCTCCAGGGACTCGCCAAACCGGCCAACGACCTCTCGCGAGGCTGTTCCGCCGACGACATCCACGGAGTCGCCATCATTACCGCTCTGCAGTCTGACGCGGAGGTCCAATGAGCCATGTTGCCGTTCAAGCTTGTCTACTCTGATCACTACGACCTCCACCTCGGCTCCCACGTCTTCCCGTCCCAGAAATACAGGATGGTCCACGACCGCATGATCAGCAGCGGCTTCGCCCGCCGCGAGGATTTCGTCGAACCGCAACCCGCGACCGACGAAGACATGCTGCTCGTCCATGAGCGCGCCTGGATCGACAAGCTCCAGGAAGGCACCCTCTCGCTACAGGAGTTATTAAAACTCGAGGTGCCCTACTCGCACGAGATGATCCGCGGCTTTTGGCTAATGGCCGGAGGCACGATCCTGGCGGCGCAAAATGCCCTTAGAGACGGTTTCGGATTTTCGATTGGCGGCGGCTTCCATCACGCGTTCCCGGCGCATGGCGAAGGCTTCTGCGCCATTCACGACGTTGCAGTCGCTATCCGGCGGCTTCAAAAGGACGGCGCCATCAGAAACGCTCTTGTCGTTGATACCGACTGCCATCACGGCAACGGTACTGCCGCCATCTTCGCAAACGACCGTAGCGTACTCACCCTCTCCATTCACCAGTCCAATAACTATCCCAGCGAGAAACCGCCGTCGACCATCGATCTCAATCTCGCCGACGGTGTCTCCGATGACGAGTACCTGGACCGCCTACGCCCTGCCTATGAGATTGCCGTCACCGGATTCAAGCCTGACCTCATCATGCATGTGTCCGGCGCCGACCCCTTCATGGAGGATCAACTCGGCGGTCTCCTGCTGACCTTCGATGGCCTTTCGCGCCGTGATCGCATGATTTACGAGATTGCCCGCGACAACCATATCCCGGTGGCCGCCACCCTTGCCGGCGGCTACGCGTTCAACGTCCACGACACGGTGACCATCCACGTCAATACAGCCAAGGCTGCGGCACAAGTGTTTTCTGCTGGACTACGTTCCAGTACTGAGCGGGTCACGGCCTAGATATTTAGGTCTGGGCGTTTTTGAACCGTGAGGTATATTTCGCGGGCACGCTACGAATGACATTCTTGCTCAGGAGTTGCTGGCCTTGAGCATTATTGACCGCTGGATCTGCCGCAGGTTCCACCAGGAGCACATAGTCTACCGGCCGATCTCGGAGGAGAATCGCTGCAGGGTATCTTGCGTGCGCCGCGTCAATACGCTGTCGGGCCTGAATCTGGCAACAATAATTAGCCGCGAGCCGGCAACTCCTCCTCCCTTACTGTAGGGGAGCGAGTATCCGATCCTTAATCCAGTGTTCGTCCCACCATTCCATGGGATTCACCTGGACACCATCAATCTGCATCGAATAGTGGAGGTGATCGCCTCCCGCCAGGCCTGTAGCGCCGCTGCGTCCGATTTCCTGGCCCTTCTTCACAGCATCCCCAACCTTCACGCCGATCGAACTCAAGTGCCCGTAGATGCTCTGGAGTCCGAATCCGTGATCCACCACGATGCAGTTGCCGTAAATTCCCAACCGGTCCGCATAAACCACATTCCCGTCGTTCGAGGCCACCACGGCAGTTTTCTTCACCACGCTGAGATCGAACCCCAGGTGTACCTGCTCGTCCACCTTCCGGCCCTCATAGATATAGCTGCGAACATCGGCGAATTGCGACTCCACCTTCGACTTGGCGAGTTGTATAAACGGCCCCGACCAGAGGAATTTCTCGGTCGTCTTCTTGCGAAGCTCAGTAAGCGTGGCAGTATTTTGCTTCCGCATCTCGCGGTTGATCTTCAGGAAGCGCTCCAGTTTATCGCCTGAGCCGCTCGGATCCAGCTCGTTCACAACCTTGTCGAGAAACTGCTCCGACAGCGGGATGTCGCGCTTGCGGAATTTCTTAGGCTTGATCTTCACCATGAAAGTGGCCGTCGCTTCCGTGCCGGCCACATTGCGCACGAAAACCACCGGCGCAGTGTCCACTGGTAGATCCCACGGGAATGCAAACAGCGAGAACTGCTGCGACGGACTTCCGGGTTTGGCAAAGCTGCGCGACGTGTAGGCTCCCGCTCGCACTCCGCCCTCGGTCCAGGAACCTGACGGTGTGAAGACCACCAGTCCCGCTCCACCCTGACTCACGTAATGCTGTATATGCGGCGTTGACAAAGACGGCGGACGCGTCACCACATCCACGTCGTACGAAACGCGATCCGTTGAACCTCGTAAGTCGTTCGACGTGACTTCCGCTACCACTTTCGCTTTGCCGTCCTTCGTGCCCTTCGCCGTAAACTGGAACTCCTGCGGAGGTTCGTTCGGATTCCATCCGAGTCGATGGCCGGGCTTTGAAGTTTCGAACAGCTTCTCAGTGGTGCCATTCTGTTCCAGCCACGCCGAGGCGTTACGGACTCCATGCGGATTTGTGACGCGCAGCGTCAGCGGGGTAGCCAGGCCGATCGCCTTTGGCAGCGGTTCTATGGCGATTGTAGAGTGCGTTGACCTGATCAGCAGCACCGCAGGATAAGTGATCAATAAGAGCAGAAGTACAAGTAGTGGAACAATACGTGACATCTATAGGCCGATGTTAGCAAACAGGTTTGCTATTCTGAGCGGAAATCATGTACAAGCTTGCAATGCTCGCGACGCTCACGCTCTCCGCCACCGCTCAGATCGCCAGCCGCACCATTGACGTGGGCGAGGGCGTCACCATTCCGGTCACGACGATCACTGGTGCCAAGCCCGGCATCGTGCTCGCCTTGATAGCCGGAAATCACGGGTACGAGTACACGCCGATCATCGCCCTGCAGAAGCTGCGCGCCATGATCGATCCCGCCAAGCTCTCGGGAACCGTTATCCTTGTCCACGCGGCCAACATGCCCTCGTTCCTGGGCCGGACCATCTATTTCTCGCCGCTTGACGGCAAGAATCTGAACCGCGTCTATCCCGGCAAGGTTAACGGCACGCCCAGCGAGCGCATCGCCTACGCCATCACCACTCAGGTAATCGAGAAGGCCGACGTCGTGTTCGATCTGCACTGCGGCGACGGGAACGAGAGCCTGCGGCCTTATGTCTACCAGATGGTGACCGGCAACCCTCAACTCGACGGCGCTATCGCCAAACTCGCGCTCTCGTTCGGACTCGATCACATCGTCATCGACCGCGGCCGTCCCACTGATCCCGCCAAATCTCTGTATTGCTCCACTACCGCAACCACGCGCGGCAAGCCGGCCATCACTGTTGAGAGCGGCTTTCTCGGCACCCTCGATGCCAAGTCCATCCAGCAAATCGTCGACGGCGTCAACAGTTCCATGCGCTACCTGAAGATGCTCGACGGCACGCCTACCGCTGTCGCTCATCCAATTTTTCTTGATCCCGCCGTCGTGGTATCCAGCCCCTCCACTGGAATCCTCTATCCCCACGTCGAGCGGGACCAGCGCGTCAAGAAAGGCGACCTGCTCGCCCACGTCACTGACTTCTTTGGCAAGAAGCTCGACGACATCCGCTCACCGGTCGACGGGATCGTGCTGTACATTGTCGCTACTCCACCTATCACCAAAGAGCAGCCGGTCGCGTTTGTCGGCGTTCCCAAGAATCAGTAACTGATACTGTGTTTCTATGCTCACCCTGGGTCTGCTCTCCCTGTTGATTGCCGCCGATGTGAACTGGCCACAGTGGCGCGGACCCGCCGCGGCCGGCATCTCCGAGAGCACCTCCCTGCCTACCACCTGGTCCCCTGGAAACAACATCGCGTGGAAAATCGAAGTCCCGGGCAGTGGACATTCCCAACCGGTGATTTGGGGCAATCACGTTTTCCTCACTACGGCGCTCGAAGGCGACTTGGTCGAGGGCGCAGGGGCCGTTAAACACAAAATGGGTGAGACGCCATTTCTACATCCAGACAGCGTCGGCGCAACTCGCAAGCAGACGCTCAAAATGCTCTGCTACGACGCGGCGAACGGCAAACTTCTCTGGGAGCGTACCGCTTTTGAGGGCACGCCTTACGACAACCGCCATAAGCGCAACACCTACGCATCGCCGACGGTGGCCACCGACGGCACAGTCGCCATCGCCTACTTCGAATCGATGGGGTTGTACGCCTACTCGCCCGACGGTAAGCTGCTCTGGAAAACCTCGATCGGCGGCGTCGGCAGTTTTGGGATGGGACCCGGCACGTCCCCCATCCTCAGCGGCGATCTGGTGATCATTCAGAATGACGAGGACGAAGGAAAGCATTCCTTCCTTATTGCCTTCGCGAAGAAGGACGGCAAAGAGGTCTGGCGCACGCCTCGCAAAGTGCAGGCCTCGTGGAGTACACCCGTTCTGGCCGGCGACAAACTGATCGCCAGCGGCAGTGAGTCGATCGTCGCCTATGATCCCAAGACCGGCAAGGAATTGTGGACCGTCGCCGGGCTAAAGTCGTATGCGATTCACACGCCGCTTGTCGACGGCGACATGGTGATCGTCACCAGCGGTTTTCCGGCCAAGCGCAGTATTGGGATTCGTACCGACGGCGAAGTGGTTTGGAAGTACGAGAAAGGCACTGCTTATGTACCCTCGCCGATTCTCTACCGCGGGCTCCTCTATCTGCTCACCGACAACGGCACCATGACCTGCCTCGATCCCAAGACTGGTAAGCCCGTCTACGAAGGCAAGAGACTGCCCGCACCTGCGAAATTCATGGCCTCACCAGTCGCCTTCGACGGTAAGATTCTGCTCACCAGCGAGGACGGCGACACATACATCGTCAAAGCAGGACCGGAGCACGAAGTGTTGGGAAAAAACACAGTTGACGAGCCGGTTTACTCATCGATGGCGCTGGCCGGCGATTCCATCTATATTCGTGCAGAAAAACATCTTTACCGCATCCGCAAATGAGCATCGGCGCATCTAAAAACAAGACATGCCCACCGCCACACTAGCTCTTCACAAAACCAAGATAGACCTCGCAGAGAAAATCCGGACTGCGGTAATCTCCATCCTCAACCAGCAACTGGCTGACGGCTTCGACCTCTACTCCCAGACCAAACATGCCCATTGGAACGTCAAGGGGCCGCACTTCATCGCGCTTCACGAACTGTTCGACAAAATCGCCGGTGAACTTCCGGAGTTCATCGACGAACTGGCAGAACGCATCACCACGCTCGGCGGAACCGCCAACGGTACCACCCGCATGTCGGCATCCGCGTCGAAACTACCCGAATACCCGGCAGAGCTTACTGACGGCGCCGACCATCTTCGCGCCTTGATCGACCGTTGGGCAGCTTACGCTGGCACCACGCGCGCGGCGATTAATAAAACAGACGACGCCGGCGATAAGACTACTGCTGACTTGTTTACACAGATTTCCGGGACTATCGATAAGAATCTGTGGTTCCTCGAAGCCCACGTCCAAAGCAAGCATTAGTCACAATTCCCGGCTGGACTGTAACGTGCTACCTTTCGTTAGAAGGAGGAGTGCATGTCATTTGGCATTTACATCGCTGGGTTCATAATCATGATCATCGGGTTGGCGATTGGCGCTCACCTCATGCATATGCCGCCGCAGTGGATCGGGGTGGGCGTGCTGGTACTGATCGGCCTCGGAATTCTGACTGGCGTTTCGCACACGCGGCAGCGCGACTCCTCCAAGTAACTCCTCCGGGCATCATTCTCCACTATAGCCATTGACAATGTATTCACAGTGGCTATAGTGGAACAGTGACACCCGAATCTCTCCTTCCTCTTCCCTCCGCAACTTTTCACATTCTGCTCGCTGTCAGTGACGAGGATCGTCACGGCTACGGCATCATCGGCGACGTAGAGTCGCGGACCGGCGGAGCACTGCGCCTCAGCGCAGGCACGTTATACCGCTCCATACAGCGCATGGTGGAGCAAGGTCTAATCGTCGAAACCGAGGAGCGTCCCGACCCGAAGTTCGACGACGAACGCCGGCGATACTACAGAATCACCGCGTTCGGTAAGCAAGCTGCACAGGCTGAGGCCGATCGCCTTGCCAGTCTCGTCGCCCAAGCCCGTGCCGCCGGCTTCATCACCAAACGAGCCTAGTATGTGGTTCTATAGGCTTCTTCTTCGACTTTGTCCGGCTCCATTCCGCCACGAGTACGGCGGCGAAATGTCAGCTGTTTTCGAGCGTAGGCTCCGCGAGTCATCGAAACCAGGTCAGCTCTTTACCTGGCTCGAAGGCGTGTCCGATATTGTTCTCGCCGCCGCCGCCGCACATTGGGATCTCTTCCGGCACGACTTCAAATATTGTCTGCGTTCCGCGCGCAAGGCGCCCGGCTTCACGTTCGTCGTCATCGCTGTGGCTGCGCTCGGTGTCGCCGCTTCCACCGCAGTGTTCTCTCTCGCCGATCATGTACTCATTCGTCCGCTGCCCTTCTCTGAGCCCGACCGTCTGGTGAAGTTATGGCAGGACGAGCGCGCCGCCGGCTACTCCCGCAACGATGTCTCGCCTGGAAATTACCGCGACTGGAAACGTCAAGGCATCAGCTTCGAGTCGATGGGCGCCTATCGCTCCCTTTCCGTGAACATGTCGGGCACCGGCGATCCCGAGCGTCTGGTGGGCGCTTCGGTCAACCATGAGGTGTTTTCGATTCTAGGCGTAACACCAGTGATCGGACGCGCGTTCTCCGCCGAGGACGATCGCGACCAGGCCGCCGGAACCGTCATGTTGAGTCACGGCTTCTGGAAGCGCCGCTTTAGCGGAGACGCTGGGGTGCTCGGGAAACAGGTGGTATTCGACGACAAGCCATACACCGTGATTGGCGTCATGCCGGCTGGATTCTATTTCCCGCGCCGCGGCGTCGAAGTCTGGACCGCAATGCGCTTCGCCGAGTCCGATTTTGGAGACCGCAGCAACACCTACCTCGAAGTAGTCGCCAAGCTGAAGCGAAGCGTCACGCTCGAACAGTCCGCCGCCGAGATGCGTCTGGTGGGTGCCAACCTCTCCCGCCAATATCCAAAGGACCTCGAAAAAGTAAGTGTTGTGGTGATGCGAATGCGCGACGAACTGTCCGGGCGGACGCGGACGATGGTCCGGGTGCTCGGCGCTGCCGCGTTCTTCCTGCTGTTAATCGCCTCCACCAATCTCGCCAATCTGCTGCTGGCACGCTCGGCCGCGCGGCGAAAAGAGATCGCCGTCCGCACCGCGCTCGGCGCCGGCCGTGAACGGCTGGTGCGTCAGCTATTGACGGAAAGCGTACTGCTGGCGTTGGTAGGAGGCGCCCTGGGAATCGGACTCGCCGCGGCCGCTGTCCCGCTGCTGGCTCGACTGGTGCCGACAACGCTGCCGATTGCGCAGACTCCGCAACTGGATTGGCGCGTCCTGCTCTTCGCACTCGCCGTAACGGTGGTCACGGGCATTGCTTTCGGTGTTACACCGGCGCTACGTGCCTCCTCGCAGGGTTTAGGTGTCCGCTCAACCACCGGCTCACGCCGCGATACCCTGCGGCGCGTTCTCGTCGTCACGCAGGTGGCGGCCTCTGTGGGACTCGTGGTCTCCACCGTCCTGCTCATGCGTTCACTCGCACGGATTGAAGCCACTGACCCAGGATTTACCACCAGCCGAGTGCTGGCGTTTCGGACGTCGCTCCCCATGCCGAAATACCTGAAGACAGGTACTCGCGAGCGCTACTATTCTCAAATCCTTTCGGAAATCCGCGCTCTGCCAGGAGTGCGCGAAGCTGCCGTGATCAGCTTCCGTCCGATGGGTGATTTTCGAGGTGGAATCTGGCCGCCCACGGTTCCCGGGTCAACGCTTGAAAGCCGCGCATCGGCGCGCTTTGTCACACCTGGATATTTTTCCGCCATGCAAACACCAGTCCTCGGTGGCCGGGACTTCACCCTATCGGACGGGACCGGAAGTGACCGCGTGGCGATCGTCAGCGAATCGTTCGTGAAAAGCTATTGGCCCGGCGAAAACGGCCTTGGCCGGAGTTTCAAGATTTTCGGACAGTTCTCGTTCCGCATCGTGGGTGTTGTTGCGGACGTGCGTTTTCGTGGACTCGACCGCGAGAGCGAACCGCAGATGTACTTCGCCTCAGCCCAAACCCCCGACAATTACTGGGTATGGTTTGCTCCAAAGGACTTCGTCGTTTCCGCTCAAGGTGACCCGCTGACGTTGATGCCGGCCATCCGGCGGATTGTGGCGCGCGCCGATCCCACCCAGCCTATCTCCGATGTTCAAACGCTAGCCGATCTAGTGAGCGACGACAACGCTCCTCGCCGGACTCAACTCTGGGTGATGGCGGCTTTTGCCATCGCGGCATTCATTCTCGCGGGAGTCGGCATTCACGGACTGCTGGCGTTCTCGGTCTCTCAGCGGACCCAGGAAATTGGACTCCGTCGCGCCTTGGGTGCCCAGGCAGGTACGATTGCGACGATGGTTTTGGGCGAAGGCATCGTCCTCGCTCTCATCGGCTCCGCGCTTGGCATCGCTGCCGCCTACGCATTGGGCCGCAGCATGGAGGCGTTCCTCATCGGGGTAACCCCCGGCGATCCACTGACGCTCGCCGCATCCTTCGCCCTGGCTCTGGTAATGACCGCCTGCGGCGTGCTGCTGCCCACAATCCGCGCCATGCGAGTGGATCCAGCAATCGCGTTGCGGTCAGAGTAGCAATGCGATAATCAGGCAAGCGCCCGTGGCCATCCTCGTCAATGCCTTTTTCGAGAAGCGATTGGAACAACTTTACGATCTAGCAAGCCGGTTAGATGCCGCGTTGGTTGCAGCTGGTATCGAATATCGTGTGATCGGCGGGCTGGCCACTTATCTGTACGTGGAACAGGCCTCGCCGGATGCAGGGAGGCTCACCAAGGACATTGACATCACGGTCCGGCGAGAAGATCTTCCAAGTATCCAAAAGGCCGTGGAGCCGTTTGGTCTCAGCTATCGGCACGTAGCCGGTATCGACATGCTCGTACAGGTAGACCAACCCTCCACTCGAAGGGCTATCCATATGGTGTTCACGGGCGAGAAGGTTCGTCCGGAGTATTCTGAGCCGGCGCCGCCGCTTGGCGCAAGTCGAGTGCTGGATGGTCTTCGTGTTATTGACCTTCCGGATCTGGTTCGAATGAAACTTACCAGTTTCAGGCTCAAGGACCAAACTCACATAAAGGATATGGACGAAGCCGGTATTATCACTCCGGATATCGAGCAGCTTCTGCCCATCGAGTTACGCGCCCGGCTCACTCAAGTCCGTGCCACCGACTAGAACTTAGTGGGTAGCCACCGGCTCGGCGACCAGCTTGCCGCCCTTCTTTTTGCGCGACCGCCACGACACCCACGACTGCTGGGCGCTCGACAGATAGATGTAATAGACCGGCGTCAGGTAGAGTGTGATCAACTGCGAGAACAGCAATCCACCCACTACCACTAGTCCCAGCGGCTGCCGTGCTTCACCGCCCGCGCCGTAACCGAGAGCGATCGGGACCGCGCCTAACAACGCCGCCATCGTCGTCATCATGATGGGACGGAAGCGGATCAGGCAGCCTTGATAAATTGCTTCCTTCGGATCCATTCCCTGACGCTCGGCGTCGAGGGCGAAATCGATTTGCATGATCGCGTTCTTCTTCACGATGCCGATCAACATGATCAATCCTACGAACGCATAGATGTTGAGATCCATACGGAACAGGGTGAGGGTCAACAGCGCACCGAAACCTGCAGAAGGCAAACCCGAAAGAATCGTTAGCGGGTGTATGTAACTTTCGTACAGGATGCCCAGCACGATGTACACCACGGCAATCGCGATCGCCAGCAGAACCCAGAGATTGGTTAGCGATCCTCGGAACGCCTTAGCCGCGCCCTGAAACGCCGTGCTCACCGTCGACGGCAATACGCGCTGCGCTACATCTTCTACAGTCGAAATAGCTTCGCCCAGCGATGTACCCGGTTTCGCGTCAAACGACACCGTCACCGCCGGCAACTGGCCGTAGTGGCTGATCGCCAGCGGACCTGTCTCCTGCGTGATAGTCGCAACCGTGTCGAGTGGAATCAGCTTGTTGTTCGATGCCTTGAAATACAGCATCGAGATCGCCTTGGGATCCTGCTGGAACTTGGGCAGCAATTCGAGCAGCACTTTGTACTCGTTGGTGGGCGAATAGATCGTCGACACCCAGCGCGGACCGTAAGCATCGTACAACGCATTCTCGATCTGCTGAGCGTTCACCTGCACCGCCGCCGCCTTATCGCGGTCGATGGTGACGTTCACCTGCGGACTCTTGATGAGCAGGTCGCTCGAGACATCGTGGAGCGCGGGCTCCTGCGCGAGCGCATGCTCCAATTCCTCGGCAGCTTTATACAACTCCTCTTTGTCGGGCGACTGCAGAGTGAACTGGTATAGGCTCTTCGAAACCTGTCCGCCAATGCGGATGGTAGGAGGATTCTGCAGGAAGACGCGCATTCCAGGATCGCCTTCGAGTTTCGGCCGCAGGCGTGCGATGATGTCGTTCACCAACAGCTTACGTTGCGCCCTGGGTTTCAAATGCACAACCAGTTGCCCGAAATTCGGACCGCCGAGTGTCGCAGCCTGCGCCCCGCCCACAGTTGACACCAGCGAATCGACATCCGGATCGGCAGCAATGATGTCAGATATCCGCTTCTGGTTCTCTGACATCTGCAGGAAGGAGGTGCCCTGTGCGGCCTCGGTATAAACGGCCATCTGATCAGTGTCCTGATCCGGGATGAAGCCCTTGGGAATGACCATGAACAGGTAAACCGTCGCTACCAGCACGAGTACGGATACCGCCATCGTCAGAGGACGGTGGCGCAGCACCCATTGCAGCGTCAAGTCGTAGACGTGCAGCATGCCATCGAAGAACTTCTCCGTTACGCGGTAAAACCAGCTCTTATTACCCTCGTGCGGCGGGCGCAGAAACCGGCTGCAAAGCATTGGGGTGAGAGTCACTGACACCACGCCCGAAATCAAAATCGCCGCGCAAATCGTTACCGCGAACTCTTTGAAGAGACGGCCGAGAATGCCGCCCATGAATAGCACCGGAATAAATACCGCCGCCAGCGACAGCGTCATCGACACAATCGTGAACCCGATTTCCTGGGCTCCTCGCAGCGCGGCTTCAAACGGCGGCACTCCCATTTCCATGTGCCGCACAATGTTCTCGAGCATGACGATAGCGTCATCAACCACGAAGCCGATGGCAAGAATCAACGCCATCATCGACAGATTGTCGAGGCTGTAGTTGAGCATGTACATCACGGCGAACGTGCCGATGATGGAGAACGGCAGCGCCAGGCTGGGAATTAAGGTAGCGGAGACATTGCGCAGGAAGATGAAGATCACGGCGACGATGAGAAACAGCGTCAGTACCATCGTGAACTTCACATCCTGGAACGACTCCTTGATCGTCTCCGACCGGTCGTAGAGGATGCCCATTTTCACCGACGGCGGCAATTCCGTCTTGAACACCGGCAGCAATTGTTTGATGCCTTCGGTGACTTCCATCGTGTTCGTGCCGGGCTGGCGCTTGATGCCCAGGACGATGGACTTTCGAGGTTCAACGCCTTTCTGATAAAGCCACGACTCAGTCTTGTCGTCTTCTACACTGTCGAGCACCGTGGCGATCTCATCCAACCGCACCGGGGCATTCGCGCGATAGGCCACCACAAGCGGCTTGTATTGATCAGCCGTGGTCAACTGTCCGCTCGCCTGCAAAGTGAATGAGCGCTGTGGACCGTTAATTGTGCCCGTCGGCAGGTTTACGTTCCAGTTCTTTAGTGCGTTTTCGATTTCGTTGATGCCCACCTGGCGGGTCGCCATGGCGTACGGGTCGGTCTGCACGTGAACCGCGTATTTCTGTGCGCCCAGCACCTGCACCTGCGCCACGCCGGTCACCATCGAGATGCGTTGCGCGATTCGAGTCTCGGCGTATTCGTCGAGCGTATAAATCGGCAGCGAGTCGGAAGTCAGCGTCAGGTACAAAATCGGCTGATCGGCCGGATTGACCTTCGCAAACGTCGGCGGCGTCGGCATGCCGGGCGGCAGCAGGCGCGAGGCTTGCGTGATGGCGGCCTGGACGTCGACCGAGGCACCGTCCAGATTGCGGTCGAGTTCGAATTCAAGCGTCACCTGGGTTGCGCCCAACGAGTTCACTGAAGTCATCGACTCGAGGCCGGCAATCATGGAAAACTGATTCTCGAGCGGCGTTGCTACTGCCGATGCCATCGTCTCGGGACTGGCGCCCGGTAAACTCGCGGTCACCAATAGCGTCGGCAGATCGACGTTCGGCAGATCGCTGACCGGCAGCGAGCGGTACGCCACCAGCCCGAAGAAGGCGATGGCCACCATCAGGAGTGTTGTGGCGACGGGACGACGTATAAAAGTTTCGGAAAGATTCATGAGTTACGCTCTCACCGGGTCAGGCGGAGTATGCGGCGCTACTGTCGGACGGACGTTCTTGCGGCGGTGCGAGCGCCAATCCTGCAGCGATGCCATGTACGTATAAACAACTGGGGTCAGATACAAAGTGATGAGCTGGGAGAAAACCAGGCCGCCGGCAACCGCGAGTCCAAGTGGACGGCGTGCTTCACCGCCCGAACCGTAGCCGAGCGACATGGGCAGCGCGCCCAATAAGGCGGCGGCGGTGGTCATCATGATCGGTCGAAAGCGGGTGATACAGCCTTCGTAGATTGCTTCCGCTGGGGATTTTCCATGCTCGCGCTCAGCTGCCAGCGCGAAATCGATTTGCATGATGGCGTTCTTCTTCACAATGCCGATCAGCATCATCATTCCCACAAAAGCGTAGATGCTCAGCTCGACATTGAAGATGAGCAACGTCAGCAGGGCACCGAAGCCGGCGGAGGGGAGGCCCGACAAGATTGTAATCGGGTGGATGAAGCTCTCATACAGCACGCCCAGCACGATGTACACCACCGCGATGGCCACCATCAATAGGATGTTCAAATTCTTGAGTGAGTCCTGGAAGGTCTTGGCCGTACCTGTAAAACTAGGAGTGATTGTGGCCGGAAGCTGGTGACGTGCCAGTTCCTGAATCTCATCCACAGCGTCACCCAGCGCCACTCCCTGTTTCAGATTGAACGACACAGTGACTGACGGCAGCTGCCCCGTATGCGCAATCGACTGCGGACCCGCGTCTTCCACCCGGTCCGTCACCGAATCCAGCGGAATCAATGCGCCGTCGGTCGTCTTGAGGAACAGCTTCGACAATTCATCCGTAAAACTCTGGTACTTCGGCAGCACTTCCAAAATCACGCGGAACTGGTTGCTCGGCGCATAGATCGTCGACACGAAGTTCGACCCGTAGCCGTTGTAGATGGCTTGCGAAATCTCCTGCGCATTCAAACCCAACGACGCCGCCCGGTCGCGATCGATCTTGATATTCACTCGCGGATTCCGTAGTTGTATGTCGCTGTTCACGTCGAGCACGCTTGGCAGCTTAGCGATTTCGCGCTCCATCTTCGCGCCTTCACGATAGAGTTCAGCAGTAGTCTGCCCCTGCAGTGTGAATTCGTAGGAACTGCGCGAGCCACGGCCACCGATGCGAATAGAGGGCGGCAGCGACAGCGTGACGCGCACTCCTGGAAAACCGGACAGCTTGGGACGAAGCTGGTTGATCACTTCCTGCGCCGTCAGCTTGCGTTCGCGGCGCGGCTTTAATTGCACGAAGGCCCGCGATGTATTCGATGAGCTGCCGAACATGCTGCCGCCGGCACTAACCTGGAAGGCGTCAACATTGGGATCGCGCTTCAATACGTTCGCCAGACGCTGCTGTACCTTGGCCATTTCGTAAAAGGAAGTTCCCTGCTGCACCTCCGACGACAAATTGAACATGTCGTTGTCGGTGTCGGGGATGAAGCCTTTGGGTACCTTGATGTACAGAAACACCGTGGCAACCAGCACGCCAACGAACACAACGCCCATCACGGGACGGTGCTGCAACACCCAGCGCAGGCTGCGGTCATAGGTATTTTGTAACGAGCCAAAAGCGCCTTCCATCACCCGTCCAAGCCAGCCTTGCTTGCCCGGCTCATGGTGCTTCAGAAGCCGGCTACAGAGCATTGGCGTCAGTGTGACGGAGACAAATCCCGAGATGAGCACCGCGACGGTAATGGTCACTGCAAACTCGCGGAACAGGCGGCCAAGAATCCCACCCATGAAGACGATCGGAATAAACACTGCCGCCAGAGACAGCGTCATCGACACGATGGTGAACCAGATCTCGCGTGAGCCGTTGAACGCCGCCTGCATGGGCGTTTCCCCGCGCTCGACGTGCCGCACGATGTTCTCGAGCATGACGATGGCATCGTCCACCACAAACCCAATCGAGAGGATCAGCGCCATCATCGACAGGTTGTTCAGGCTGTAGCCGAGAAGGTACATCGCCGTGAAAGTGCCGACCAGTGAAAACGGAAGCGCCAGGCTGGGAATCAGCGTCGCCGAGCCGTTGCGCAGGAATAGGAAAATCACACCGATCACCAGCGTCAGGGTGATCGCCATCGTGAACTGGATATCGGAGAAGGCCTCGCGAATGTTCTTCGCGCGATCGCCGCGAACCACGATCTCAACTGACGGCGGCATTTGCGCCCGGATCGTCGGCAGCAG
The DNA here is from genome assembly GCA_038212445.1 of Bryobacterales bacterium. Taxonomy (GTDB): domain Bacteria; phylum Acidobacteriota; class Terriglobia; order Bryobacterales; family Bryobacteraceae; genus TMP-7. Next base: position 92,414 of record JBBQUM010000007.1, on the reverse strand, counting down.
CTTCTTGATCGCGTCGTTCACTTCCATGATGTTGCTGCCCGGCTGACGCATCACCATCAGGTTGATAGCGCGACGGCCGTCGTCGCCGTTCATGTACAGCCACGACGCGGTGCGCTCGTCCTCTACCGTGTCCTTTACCAGCGCGACCTGCTCCAACCTCACCGGGACGCCATTCCGCCACGTCACCACCACCGGCTTGTACTCTTCGGCTTTCATCAGCTGCCCGTTCGACTGGACGTTGTAGGCCTGGTTGGGTCCCCACAGCGTTCCCGTGGGCGTGTTCACATTCCAACTGCGAATGGCCGTCGCCACTTCGTTGATCCCGATCTTCATCGCGTTCAGCTTGTCGGGATCCACCTGCACATGAACCGCATACTTCTGCGATCCCATCACCTGCACCTGCGCGACGCCGTTCACCATCGAGATTCGCTGTGCGATGCCGCGCTCGGCATATTCGTCAAGGTCGTACATCGTCAACGTCGGCGAGAGGATGCAAAGCATCAGCACAGGACCATCCGACGGATTCACCTTGCGGAACGACGGCGGACTCGGCATACCAGCCGGCAGCAACGGCATCGCTTCCGCAATCGCCGTCTGCACGTCCACTGCGGCGCCGTCTACTTTGCGCGACAAGTCGAATTGCAGCGTGATATTCGTGTTGCCGAGCGAGTTCGTCGACGTCATCGAGTCCACTCCGGCAATCGTCGTGAACTGCCGCTCGAGCACAGTCGCAACCGCCGACGCCATCGTTGAGGGATCGGCGCCAGGTAAACTCGCCGAGACACTGATCGTTGGATAGTCGACGTTAGGAAGATCGCTCACCGGGAGAGCGCGATACGCAATGATGCCAAACAGCGCGATGCCGAGCATCAGCAGACTGGTGGCGATAGGACGCCGGATGAATGTCGCTGAGAAATTCATGGTTGCCGCTCCGCTGTTGCCGCGTGAAGCGGCCTTCTACTGCTCTTTTTTCGGACGGCGGCGACCGCTGCCATCGCCCTTGCCGCCCTCGCCCTTCGGACTCGCCGCGCCCTTATCGCCTTCACCCGATGCCTGCGGAGTTGCCGCTGGAGCGCCACCGGCCGCGGGAGCCTCACCGCCGCCCTTGCCAGCGCCGCCGGCACCACGAGCGCCGCCTCGCGCACCCGGCTCACGTACCTGAATCTTCATGCCGGGCGCCAGCCTCAACTGGCCGTCGACCACCACTGTCTCGCCCGCCGATACGCCTTTGGCAATTACCAGTTGCTGGTCCACTCGCGCGCCTGTAATCACGTCGCGTGATTCCACTGACCGGTCTTCTTTCACAACGTAAACGTAGGGACCAGACTGTCCCGTCTGAACAGCTTGATTCGGTACCACCAAAGCGTTCGGATCTGTTCGCAACCGCACCGTCACGCGCACAAACTCACCGGGCCAAAGCTTCCGGTTTGTATTCGGAAACGTCGCTTTCAGCTTGATCGTACCGGTGGACGTGTCGACGGTATTGTCAATAAACGTCAGTACGCCGACCTCTGGAGGATCCGTGGAATCCTGAGGCGTGGCAAACACCTTCAACTTGTCCTGCGCCATGTGCGCCTTGATCGTCGACAAATGCATCTCGGGTACCGAGAATGTCGCATATATCGGCTGCACCTGGTTGATGGTCATCATGTCCATGCTGTTGGCGGTCACGATGTTGCCCTGCTTCACATTCAGATTGCCGGTTCTGCCGTTGATCGGCGACTTGATTGTCGTGTACGATACCATCACGTTCAGATTGTCGACATTCGCCTTGGTGGCATTAATATCGGCCCGGGCGCTCTCGATCATGGCTTTGTCCGCTTCCACCGCTTGGCGGGATGCGTCCGAGGACGTCTGCACTTGATCGTTCTGGTCCTTCGAGATCACGCCTTCTTTGGTGAGCTGGTCATACCGGGCCGCCTGCGATTTGGCGAATTGCGCATTGGCCTGGTCTTTTGCCAGATTCGCCTGCGCTTGCTGCAGCATCGCCTGGTTCTTCGCCAGCGTGGCCTGCATCTGTGCAAGCTGCGCTTCAATTTGGCGCCGGTCCAGGCTGAACAACGTGTCACCTGTGTTGACGAAGTCACCTTCGTGGAAGTGAACCTTGATCAGTTCACCACTAACCTGCGCCTTCACGTTGATCGTCGAATAGGCCTCGATGTTGCCGATAACCTGTAGATCTACAGGCACTTCCTTTTGGACTACCTTCGCTATAGTCACCGGTACGTCACCGCCGCCCCGTCTGCCTCCCGGCCCTCCCGCAGGTCCCTTGGAATTAGCGGCCGCAGTGCCGCCGGAGTTGTTACATCCGCTCAAGCCCAACGACGCGACGCACACGCCTGCCACGCAAATGAAAGATATAGTTGAAGTTATGGATGGAATCCGCAAATCGGTGCCCCGCTCCCAGGATTTCTGGCTTCCTCTACGGTAACCCGACCCCGGACATCTGATAGGGCGTTACACCGGGGGCCTAGGTTACTCGCTGCCCCGGTGCTAAGATGCTGTTGAATGACCAAAGTAACGCTCTATTACGATCTGGTTCGACCGGTCAATGACGCCGATGCAGCGGCCATCGACCAGGCGCATTCAGTCTACGGAATCGCGCGGGTCAAGCTCAGTCCCACCCTCGACGGCATCAGCGTCGATTATGACGCCTCACGCCTAAGTGAAAAGGACGTCGAGACCCGGCTAATCGGCGTTGGCATTCCCCTCCGTCGCCTTACTCTACCTGCTTGATTTCTCAACAGTTTCCCAGTTACGCCGACTTGAGTTATCCCTCCGTTAGTATTCTTTATCCTTCCTAGGTTCAATTAAGCTTTCTTCTCGCGTGAAACTACTTGCACGCTTCCGGGTTCTTTCCCTCAGAATAGAGTAACGGGCTGGGGAACTCGGGTAATCAGCCAGGGAGCTATATGAGACGTGAACTATACTTGTCGGCAGTCGCCGGCGCAGGCATCTTTCTGTGTTGCTCGCTCAGCGCCCTCAGGGCTGCGGACGATCAGGAATTCAAAGTCGACCATTCGGAGTGCTCATTCTTCGGGCCGGAACGGGACAAATTTGTCACGGAAGCCCGAGAGCGTTACCGCCGGGGCGCACTCACTGAACAAGTTACCCGTATGCTGTCGCCGAGGATGGCTCCCAAGGTTGCAGGTGCCCACGACGCGGTCGACCCCGCAACTTCAGGGAATCTCATCGACGGCTATATTTTCGCCGCCCTAAAGAGTGCTAACGTCACTCCGGCCGCCAAAACCAGTGATTACGAGTTCATTCGCCGCGTTTCTCTCGATCTCACCGGACGGATCCCCACGACGGATCGCCTGCAGTCGTTCATCGCAGATCCTAATCCAAACAAACGAATGGCTTTTGTCGACGAACTGCTGTCCAAGCCCGAGTGGGTGGATAAGTGGACGATGTACTACGGTGACAAGCTGAAGAACACCACCAATAAGACTGCTGTCCGCATGTACGACCCGGGTCGTGACGCTTTCTACAACTGGATCAAGGATTCGCTGACCACGCGCAAGCGCTACGACCAGATGGCCCGCGAGATTATCTCTGCCCGCGGCAGCAATAGCTATGACGCCGAACAGGGCGCGATCAACTGGTTGGTGGGTAGCCGCGTCGTGAACGGTCCTCAGCAGGATATCTGGGATCAACAAGCGGCCAACGTGGCCGAAACGTTCCTCGGACTGGCCAATGTAAACTGCGTTCTGTGCCACGACGGTCGCCGCCACTTGGACGGGATCAACCTCTGGGGCAGCCAGACCACCCGGATGCAGGCTTGGCAGCTTTCGTCGTTCCTTTCACACTCCAATGAGACCCAGACCCCGGTTGATCCGGCTGTCCCCAACGGCAACCGCTACTGGTCGATTCTTGATGATACGAAAGGGCTAACCACAGACTACGCGCTGAACACCACTACCGGCAACCGCCCTCCGCGGGCTCCCGTTGGGACGCAGCGCACCGTGCCGCCCGTCTATTTCATGACCGGCGATAAGCCCTCCGCCAACACCAACTACCGCGACGAACTTGCGCGCCTGGTGACCAGCGATTTTCAATTTGCACGGGCCACCGTCAACTACATGTGGGAGCAGTTCTTCAATCGCGGCATCGTGAGTCCAAGCAATCAGTTCGATCTCGCCCGGCTGGATCCCAACAATCCACCGCCCGACCCCTGGACGATACAGCCTTCGAATCCTCAACTGCTCGATGCACTCGCCAACGATTTCATCGACCACGGCTACGATTTGCGCTATCTGATGAAGGTGATCACCACCTCTGAGGCCTACCAACTGTCCTCCCGTTACGACGGCACCTGGGACCCGTCCTGGGAACCGTTGTTCGCTCGCCACCTGGTCCGCCGCCTATGGGGCGAGGAAGTGATGGATGGCGTGGCCCAATCGAGCAATATTCTCCCGACTTACAACGTGGCAAATTTCGGTAAGTTCAACTGGGCCATGCAGGCTCCTGAACCGCGCACCATCAACAACAACGTCCTGGCCGCGTTCATGCCCGGCAATCGCGATGATCAGGAGCGGAAAACCGACGGCGCCATCCAGCAAGGGCTGGCGATGATGAACGACACCATCATCATGACCCGCACTCGCGCGTCAGGCACCGGTGCCACCGCTAGCCTCGCGGCGAAATCGATGCTGTTACAGCCGGCAGACGCCGTCAATCTCCTCTATATCAATGTGCTTTCCCGTCCGCCGTCGGACGATGAGCTGAAAAAGTCGCTGGCCTATCTCGCCACCGGCATGCGGCAGCAAAAAACTGAGGACCTGCTCTGGTCCCTCTTCAACAAGGTCGATTTCCTTTACAACTACTAGGAGCGCGCCATGCACGGACAAGACAAGTTCAATCACTTCATCGAACGGCATCCGCATCTCGGCCGGAACATCGGCATGCTCCGGCCTCACCTGTCGCGCCGCCAGTTCTTCCAATTGGCCGGCGCCGGAGTGGCAGGGTCGTACCTGGCCGGCCAGGCGCGCGCAACCGACCTGCTTTGGCAAGCGCCAGTCACTACCCTCAACAAGGCGAAGAACGTAGTCTTCATCCTCATGGCTGGCGCTCCCAGCCATACAGATACCTTTGACCTCAAAGTTGTTAGCGGCACCACTCCGGTTGCCACGGCGGTGCCTGAAAACATCAATGGAGTTCTGTGGCCCACCGGCACGCTGCCGAAATTGGGCGAGGCTTTCAAGAACAACGACGTGGCTGTTGTCCGCAGTCTTCGCGCTTGGGCCGTTGCTCATAATTTGGCCCAAACCTGGACCCAGATCGGCCGGAATCCGGCGGCCGCGCTCGGCGACATCGCCCCGAATATGGGTACTGTCGTTGCACTCGAGAAGACGCCCGAGCGGCTTCCAAGCCACGTATTTCCAACCTTCCTCGCGCTCAACAACGACGCTACCGCGGGTCCTGGTTACTTTGACTCACAGTTCGCGCCGTTCAAGACCAATGCTGCCGCCACCGGCCTGACCAATACCACCAACCCCGACGGCGAGACGCGCCTCAACATGAAGTTCGACCTCATGCATTCGCTCGACGACACTCTCCGGGTCAACTCTCCCTACGGCAAGCCGCTCGACAGCATGGACGATTTCTACCGGGCGGCAAAGGGTCTGATGTACAACCCCACCGTCGACAAGGCGTTCAAGTTCACCGCCGCCGACAGTGCCCGTTACGGCGCCACCGGGTTCGGGAATGCCTGTCTGGTGGCCAACCAGGTTCTCGCTGCCAACCAGGGGACGCGATTCATCCAGATCACCGTCGGCGGTTGGGACATGCACACCAACATCTACGGTCCCAACGGCCAAGTGACGGTTGGCAATAACATTTTCACGCTCGGTAAGCAGTTCGATAACGGCGTCGGCACATTGATCGCTGACCTCAAAGCCAATGGTTTGTTCGACCAGACACTCGTTGTCATGGCCGGCGAGTTCGGCCGCACCGTGGGTCCCATCACGTCTCAAGGCGGTCGTGACCACTACGCCCAGCAGTTTGCCGTGTTCGCCGGCGCCGGAGTTAAGGGCGGGCGCGCCATCGGATCCACCGATGGAAACGGGTCGTTCACAGTCGACCCGGGATGGTCCCGCCAGCGCGACGTGAAGCCCGAGGATATCGAGGCCACGATTTACTCCGCCCTCGGCATCAACTGGACCACCATCCGCTACGACGATCCGTTCGGCCGGGGCTTCGAATACGTGCCTCACGCCAAAGAAGATCTATACGGTCCGATAAACGAGCTATGGTCGTAAGTTATTGAAAATTTAAATCTAACCATGTAATTCTTCCACGTCATGGTAGAATTACATGGTTGTGATAGTAAGGCGCGCCGGTAACCGGCTTCATGATCGTCTACAAAGCTTCCCGGCGGTTGCCGTCCTAGGACCACGCCAGGCGGGAAAGACGACCCTCGCGCTTGCGATCGCGGAGCAGTTTCCAAAGCGCTCTGTTTACGTCGACCTGGAGTTGCCCTCCGATCGCGGAAAGCTCGCTGATCCGGAGCTATACTTCGCTGCTCGGGAGCACGAGTTGGTGATTCTCGACGAGATTCACTGCATCCCGGGCTTGTTTGAGATTCTGCGCGGAGTCATAGACAGGCGGCGCGGAAAGGGCATCCGGGCCGGCCAGTTCCTGCTGCTTGGTTCGGCTTCGATGGAGTTGTTGAAGCAGTCGGCCGAGAGCTTGGTCGGCCGTATCAGCTTTCTGGAGCTAACCCCTTTTCACGCGCTGGAGGTGGACGCTCCGGACCTGCCCCAGCAGGAGAAACTGTGGATCCGCGGCGGATTCCCGGACAGCTATTTAGCGCCAGCCGAGGAGGCTAGCTTCGAATGGCGAGCTGCCTTCATTCAAACGTATCTCGAGCGCGATATTCCAGCGTTAGGTCCCCGTCTGCCGGGCGAGACGATCCGCCGTTTGTGGCAAATGCTGGCGAATCAACAAGGGCAGATGGTCAATGCGATGCGCATCGCTTCGAGCCTGGCGGTGAGTGGTCAGACGGTGGCGCGGTACCTGGATATTCTTGTCGATCTGCTGCTGGTCAGGCGGTTGGAGCCGTGGACACCAAACCTGACAAAACGGCTAGTGAAATCGCCGAAGATCTACGTGCGAGATAGCGGCATTGTACACGCGCTGCTGGGTCTCAGGGGCAGCGAGCAATTGCTGGGTCATCCGGTGGCGGGCGCCAGTTGGGAGGGCTTCGTCATCGAGAACCTGATTGCGGCGGCGCGACCTGGAATCAACGCTTATTTCTACCGAAGTTCGCAGGGTGCGGAGATAGATCTGCTGTTGGAGATTCGGTCTGGTGAGGTGTGGGCGATTGAGGTAAAGCGGTCACTAGCCAATCCGCGGCCGGCCAAGGGCTTTTACATCGCCTGCGATGACGTGAAGGCCGCACGCCGGATTGTGGTTTATCCGGGGCAGGAGTCGTACGCGCTCGACAAGGACACAACGGTGATGTCGATCCTGGATGCCATGAACGCGGTTCAAGCGGCGGTCTAAGCCGTCAGCCGGCTGAATAGATCGCGTAGCTTTTCTAACGACAACTGTTCGCCGCGCAAGCCGGCTTCGGGCTGGAGGTCGATTCCGGCGTAGCTCCCGCGCAAATTGTTCCGCAGCGTCTTCCGCTTATGTTGAAAGCACATCGACGCGAACTTTAGGAACGGCTCCAGATTGGCCGCCTTCTCGGCGAGCGGCGTAAGCCGCACCACGCCCGAGTCCACTTTCGGCGGAGGCTGGAACGCCGCGGCCGGCACCGTGAACAGGTACTCGGTGTGCGACCGCGTCTGCGTTTCCACTGTCAGATAGCCGTAGTCGCGCGATCCTGCTCCGGTGGTGAGCCGGTCCGCCACTTCTTTCTGGACTAGAAAAACACCGCGCTTCCAGGCGTCGCCGGCCGCAAATACGCGACCCAGAATGGGCGAGGTGATGTAGTAGGGCAAATTGCCGGCGACCACAGCGGGTCCCCACTGCGCCAGATCCACTTTGAGCACGTCGCTCTCGACGATGGTCAATCGCGGATCGTCGCGGAATTTCTGATTGAGATAGTGAACCAGGTAAGGATCCACTTCAATGGCGATGACTCGGGCCGCGTGCTCCAACAGGTGGCGGGTTAGAGCGCCTTTTCCCGGTCCAATTTCGATAACCAGAGGTTCGGGTTCCGGACACGCAGCACGGGCGATCTTTTCGAGAACGGAGTCACGAATGAGGAAATGCTGGCCGAGACGGCTGCCCAAAATTCGGGATCAGCCCTTCACGTCAACTTCGTCGCGAACCAGACGCACCCGGATGCGGCCGTTGGTGGGCTGCCCAAAGGTGGTGGCCGGACTGAATTTGGAAAGCAGCAGGGTGCTCTCGATACGACGGCGCAGCTGCGGGTTGGCCAAAAGATTCTGGCCGGAAATGACCTGATAATCAGTCATCTTGCCGGATTCATCGACGTGCACATCAATCTCTAGATCGGCCCCGCTCATAGCGATAGGCATCAGGTAGTCGACGCTCGCGCGCGTATACAGCACCGGCAGAAGCACGTCATTGCGCACCGGGTGGACTTCCATTGCAAAGTCCGGAACCAGCATCCCAAACAGTATGCAGGCTGACGCAATTCCTCCGGCTACCGGCAGCATTAGCGGACGCATCAGATTCTTCAGCGTTAGCGAGACGCCGTCGCGCCATTGCGCGAACGCATTGGCGAAAGTTCGCCGAGTCTTCTGTCGTAGCTGCTCACGAGAGGCGATCACCTTGAGACGCAGTTGCAGATCAGGTGACGGCGCCACTTGAGGCATGGATCGCAAGACTCCGTGCATCTCGAGATGCTCAGAGAACCGGGTCGAACAGCTCGCGCACCTTCGCAGGTGCCCGTCGATGACACGGCGCTCGTCCGGAGATAGCGCTCCGTCCAGATAGCGTGACAAGCATCGAAATGCGCTCAAACACTCCATCGCGATCACTCCACCGGCGCAAAACGAAACGCCGGGCTTTGCTCGCTGGCGTCGGACATTTTCTCGGCCAGCGCGTTTCTAAGAGCCTCTCGCCCACGCAGGATCCGGGACTTTACTGTACCCAGATGCACCTGCAAAACCTCTGCAATCTCGTCGTAGCTAAGATCTTCGATATCTCTCAGCACTACTGCTGTACGGAACGTCGGATTCAGACCTTCGAGCGCAGACTCAACCAGAGCTTGCGCTTCGTGATTCGCAGCTAATTCAAACGGGGAGCGGCCAGGGTCCGGTAGCGTGTCCTGATACCCTTGATCCCGATCCTCGCGTTCCAGTCCAACCTCCTGTCGCCGGTGCCTGGAAAACCATCGGCGGTGGTTGTGCGCTTCATTAACCGCAATCCGGTAAATCCACGTCTTCAAACTGCTCTGGCACCGGAACGCGCTAATATTGCGAAAAACCTTGAGGAAGACTTCCTGGACAACGTCGTTGGAGTCTCCAGGATCGTTCATCAGACGGTATACCAAGTTATACACGGGCTGCTGATAGCGCCGTAATAACTCCTCGTACGCCTGTTCCTCACACTCTCGCAGACGCTCGACGAGTAGTGCATCTTCCGCTCTGGAAGACGCCGCCGGGTCATTGTTCCCGATAATACTTTCGAGCTGCAGGCCGATTTCCGCCACGTACGCGCCTCTCGACTGCAATTTTACGTCTTTTAGATAGACACCGGGTAGTGCAAAAAGTTCCCAGTACCTGTATACCCTTGATTCTCATGGAGGGTGCATTTCCAATTTCAGAGCCATATGGGTGAAATTCCCAAATTTACGCCTGCGTCGCGCCGTTTCAGTCGAGTCGAAGCAACTGTTGAACCCTACAACAATCTCCCGACGCCGCGCGAAAGCGGGCATGCTAGGAGGTAATGGTCGACTTCAGTGCAATCCGCGAGGAGTATCGTCACGCCCGGCTCGACGAGTCGGACGCCAGTCCGGATCCGATCCAGCAGTTCCGCAATTGGTTCGACGACGCGTTGCGCTCTGGCCTCCGCGAAGCCAATGCCATGGCGTTGGCTACCGCGACACGCGACGGCTTTCCGTCAGTTCGCATGGTACTTCTGAAGGGATTCGACGCTCGCGGGTTCGTCTTTTTCACCAACTACGACAGCCGCAAAGGTCACGAGATCGCGCAAAACGCTCGCGTAGCGCTCTGCTTCTACTGGAAGGACCTCGAGCGTCAGGTCCGGATCAGCGGCGAGGTCTCACAAACCACCCGCGGCGAGTCGATCGAGTATTTCGACTCCCGTCCGTCGGGCAGCCGGCTTGGCGCTGCCGCGTCCTCGCAAAGCGCGGTGGTGGGTTCACGGCATGAGCTTGAGGCTGGGGTGGCCGCACTCCAATCCGCTTTTCCCGACGGCAACATCCCATGTCCTCAGAACTGGGGCGGCTACCGCGTGGTGCCGGATGAAATCGAATTCTGGCAGGGACGCGAAAACCGGCTGCACGACAGGCTGCGATACCGGCGCGGCCAGACCGGTTGGCTGACCGAACGCCTCGCTCCTTGAGTAATCCTCAACTTCCAGTAACAACGCCCGGCTCGCGCTATCATCGGCTCATACCTATGAGGACCATCGTGTGTGCGGCCGTACTCGTAACTACGGCATTCGCGCAATCTCATCTTCAGAACATCAAACAACTAACTTCGGGCGGCCAAAACGCTGAAGCCTACTGGTCACCCGACGGCAGCAAGCTGGTCTTTCAATCCACACGCGAAGGCCACAGTTGCGACCAGTTGTACATGATGAACGCCGACGGTTCCAATCAGCACATGGTATCCACCGGGAAAGGTGTCGTTACTTGCGGGTATTTCCTGCCCGACGGCCGTCACTTCCTGTACGCCTCCACGCATGAGGCCGGAGAGGCTTGTCCGAAGCGGGCCGACCGTAGCAAGGGTTACCTTTGGAATGTCTTTCCGGGCTTCGAGATTTATGTTGCCAAGCTGAATGGGTCCATCGAGAAGAAGCTCACCAATTCGCCGCGCTACGATGCAGAAGCGACTGTGAATTTCAAGACCCGGAGAATCGTCTACACTTCGATGGCATCGGGCGACCTTGACCTGTGGTCGATGAATCTCAACGGAGCAAACAAGAAGCAACTCACCAAAGGACATGGCTACGACGGCGGCGCGGTGTTCTCGCGCGATGGCAAGATGATGGTTTGGCGCGCCAATCACCCAAAGGACCCGGCCACCACTAAGAAATACGACGACCTTCTTGCAGACGATCTCACCGCCCCAATGAAGATGGAGATCTACATTGCCAACTCGGATGGCAGCAACGCCCGCGCCATCACCAATTTCGGCTGCGCCAGCTTTGCTCCCACGTTCACTCCCGACGGCAAAAAGATCGTGTTCTCGTCGAACAAGCACGAGTGCGACGGTCGCAAATTCGAACTCTACATGATGAATCTCGACGGCAGCGGCCTCGAGGCGATCACCGACTTTGGCGGGTTCACCTCGTTCCCCGAATTCTCGCCGGACGGCCGCAAGTTCGTCTTCGTCTCCGACCGGAATGCCAAGGAGCGTTACGAGTTCAACGTGTTCGTAGCCGATTGGAAGTAAGTGTCCACCCGGTCTGAGGTCTTGATCGTCGGTGGAGGCATCATCGGATGCAGCATCGCCTGGCGATTGGCTCAGCGCGGCTTCCAGGTGACTATCGCCGACCGGGGACGCCTGGGCGCACAGGCTAGTTGGGCGGGTGCCGGCATGCTCGCTCCCGGTGGGGAGGTCAGCGGTCCATCTCTATGGGCACACCGGACCGTCGAAAGTCTCCGGCTCTACCCCGGCTACGTGCGCGAACTCGAGGCAGAGTCCGGCATGAAGATCGACTTTCGCATTTGCGGCGCTCTGGAACTGGCCTACACCGATTACGAAGCGTTCGATCTCAATCGCAAGGCGTCGAGCCAGGCGACGCTAGGGATTCGCTCCACCTCTCTGGATCCTGTCGAGGTGCGCACTCTCGCGCCGGCGCTGGCTACCGACGGGCTGACGGGCGCACGGCATTACCCGGATGACGCGATTGTCGACCCGCGCGACGTGATCCGCGCGCTAAAAGTGGTGCTGACGGCCCGAGGTGTGTCGCTTCACGAGGAGACGCGCGTGGACCGGTTGACCACGAAGTCCGGCACCACTGTTCTCGCGGCGGGAGCCTGGAGCGGGGAACTGCTTCCGGAAGGCGTGGAGGCGCCTGCCACCGTCCCGGTGAAAGGGCACCTGGTCGGCTACCATCTGCCACCCGGAAGTCTTCCGGCTATCCTCCGTCACGGGCATACCTACATCCTTCAACGCGCCAACGGCTTCACCATCGCCGGCTCAACCACCGAACGCGTCGGCTTCAATCCAGATGTGGATCCCGCCACCGTCGCCCGCCTTCATCAGCGCGCCCGCCGTTATCTTCCAGCATTGCTCCGGGCGTCGCCGGATGAGTCGTGGGTCGGCTTCCGCCCGGGTATTGAAGGCGACACCCCTCAGGTGGGACAGGTGGGAGAAACCAATCTGTGGCTCGCTTACGGCCACTACCGCAACGGAATCCTCCTTGCCCCGCTGACGGCCGGGCTGATTGCAGGCGGAATCAGCGCCAGTTTGGGAACGGGTTGACGCGCCCTTCCCGCCCGGCCGCAATTAAATCCGGGACGCGCTTACATCGCCGCATCAACTTCTCCAGCAGAGCCACGACATTCTCCTCATCACCCTCGAGCCACTGCGGAGGCAGCCCCTTCAGCGCGTCGTCGATCACCTCTTCGGGAAAATCGACAATCCGTTCGAGCCACGGCTGGAAATCATCGAGCGAGCGCACTGTCTCATAGACCATCGGACGAAAGTAGAGGCCCTGAAGCGGCGAATCTGAAAACGCCCAGTGTGGACCGTCAAACGCATATCCGTGATCCATCATCAACGCGTAGAAGCCGGTGCGCTCCGGGCCATTGGGCATCCAATCCTTCAGCTTCGCCCGAAAGAAGATCGACTGGCGCGCGTCCGCATTCCCAATCCAACGGTCAAATGCATGGACTCCCCGGAAGTGAGCGAGGTTCTCCACTTTGGCAATCAACGCGTCGGGCAGGAAATCGTAGACGGCCAGGCGTAGAGGGTCACCCGGGTAGCGGGAACCAAAATGCCATCCCGGTTCAGCCTCGATGCGGCGGGTTCCCAACTGAATGTGGACGTCGGGGTTGGCGGCGAGAAAGTCCGCCGTGAGTTCGATGATGGCCGTCTTCGGCGCCGACACCTGCAAATAATCGAGCAGCACCGAGGCGATCCACTCGTTCACCAGAATTCGCCTGTGTTGTGGATTATTGCGGAATTTGACGACGTAAAAGTGCCCGTCGTCCGCCTCCAGGAGATGCGCCTGAGCACCGCCACGCATTCGGCGAATAAATCGGCGGGCCTTCACCGGCATGAAATCAGATAACCTAAAGGAGAATTATCGCCTATGGCAGATGAAAAGGACCAGCAAACACCAAAAGGCTCCACTCGCAACGAAGTCGCGCTGGAGTTGATGAAGTTTATCGCCGTGACTACCGGCTACGGGAAGGGGGGAAGCTCCGCGGGCTTCGGCAATAAGCCGGTGAACGCCACCGAGGAGTACGCGACAGCGCTGTTGGAACTGTTCGAGCGTTGCCGCAAGACCGTTGGTAAAGACTAGTTCTATGAGAGGAGCCGCCCGGCTCCTCTTTCTCCGTCCAATGCGCCTCGCCTTGGTATTGAGTCCGATATGTGCTCTCGCAGCAGCGGGCCAACTTCCATCCTCCGCGTCCCTTCTCAATCAGGCTCTTGAAGCAGACCGGAAGCTCGGCCCGGTTCAAGCGCAGTACACCTACATTGAAGAACTGCGTAACCAGCAGATTGACAAGAATGGCAAGCCGGGCGCCGTCGACCGCAAGACCTACGATGTCGTTTTTGTCGAAGGCGAACCCTATCGCAAGCTCATCCTGCTCGACGGCAAGCCGTTATCGCCTGACCGTCAGCGCAAGGTGGAGGAAGACCTCGCGCGAACTCGTGAGGAACGGCTTAAAGCTCGACGCGAGGGCGGCATCCACCGTAGCGTGAGCGTCGGCGGGCTCGAGGCACTGCGCGATTACTTCGATACCCGCATAACTGGCGAAGCTGTGTTGCGAGGACATCCGGTTTGGGTGATGGAGTCCACGCCCCGGAAGATGAAGGAAGCGGACAAGAAGCAGGAAGAACTGCGGAGTTGGAAGCACAAATCGTGGTTCGCCAAGGAAGACGGTATGCGAATTCAATGGACCAGCGAACTGGTTAGAGCCGCGAACGGACTGCAGCCCAAGTCTATGTTTACCTGGGAACTGGATCAGGGAGATGAGAATTGCTGGCTACTCCGGCGGGTGACGGGGGACGTCCTGTTCTCGGCATACCGGGTGATTCGCACTCATACACGCAGCGATCAGACATTTACCAACTACCGGAAGTTTGACGTGTCTTCGACGATCACGCCGATCGAATGAGAGACAGAGCGGGCCCGCCTCCCATTCGATCGATTTAACTATTTCTTCTTGCCCGCCTTCTTTGCGGCTTTCTTCGGGGCCGTCTTTTTCATCGCCTTCTTCGGCGCTGACTTCTTCACTACCTTTTTGGGCACTGACTTCTTGACGGCCTTCTTCGGAGCAACCTTCTTCGGAGCAACCTTCTTTGCTGCTGTCTTGGGTGCAGCCTTTTTCACCGTCTTTTTCGGCGCAGCCTTCTTAACGGCAGGCTTCTTAGGAGCGGCGGCTTTCTTGGCAGGCGCAGCCACCTTTTTCGCGGGCGCTGCTGCCTTCTTGGCTGGCACAGCCGCCTTCTTCGCTGGCACAGCCGCCTTCTTCGCTGACGCTGCAGCCTTCTTGGCTGGCGCAACTGCCTTTTTCGCTGGCGCAGCCACCTTCTTCACGGGTGACGCGCTCTTCTTAGCCTGAGGTGCGGCCTTCTTGGAGACAGGCGCGGACGCCGCTTTCACGGGTTTCTTGGCCGGCGGCGGCTCGACGGGTGCGGCAGTGTTTGCAGGCGGCTCGGAAACGGGAGCCGGCGGCGCGGGCGCGGGCTCGATCGATGTTCGTCGCTTGTCGGTGGGAGCGGCATGGCCGCCTCCGCTCAAGTCATCGTCATCGTCATCGTCTGTATCGTCGATGCCGTAGTCGCCGATGTCGGACTCCAGGTCTACCTGCTCGTCCTCATAGTCCAGATCATCCAGCTCGTCTTCGGCAGCGCTTCGGTATTCGAGCATGCTCTAGAGCCTCCTGTTAGCGTTCCTGGAACGCCAGTTCAGACCTAGAATAACTCGTTTTCGACTGAAGGCAACACAAAAGCGGAGGCCGCTGAGACGGGTGGATTACCGCAGGCCCGCAGTCTTCAGGGTAGCTTTTTTGTGCAGAACCTTGGGTGCGACGCGAGGCGTGTAAGAAGCCTTTCGGATCGGCGACGCACTTTGCCGGACTGCCGTGCCGCGGCCTCTCGACGCAGTCTGCACCGGTGTCCCGCGCCTGGCCGGCGACTTGGCGTAGCGCGCTGCCGGACGCGGCTCGGCGATCGGAATCAGCAAAATGTCGCCCGCGCTCGGAGCGTCCAGGGTGCCTTCTACCGGCGCTAGAGAATTCGGCGAAACACCAAAACGCTTCGCGATGCTCGCCAGGGTCTCTCCGGCTTCCACTTTGTGGATGCGCGAATTTGCGCGGCGATTCGCCGGAACACTGTCCAGCGTCGCGAGCACGCTCTGGCTTGTGCCCTTGGGAACCCGTACGTCAAAGCCTGCCGGAGCCACTGAGCTGAGTAGCGCCGGATTCAGATCGCGAACCTCTGTCACCGGCCGCTCTACAACGTCGGCAATCAGCGTGACATTTGTCGGCGACTCGATCTTGATTGAATCGTATTCCAGCGGAGCGTCAAACCGGATTTGGTCGAGACCGTAATCCTTGGCGTTCTTCATCATGATTGTGATCGCCACAATCACGGGAACGTAGTTGGTTGTTTCCTTGGGCAGCACACCGATATCGCGCAGCTTCCAAAAGTCCGCATAACCGGTTCGCTCAACCGCCTTGTCCACGCACATCGGACCGCAATTGTAAGCAGCCATCGCCAGATACCAGTCGCCAAACTGGTTGTACAGATCGTGCAGGTGTTTCGCGGCGGCTCGAGTAGCCTTCTCCGGGTCCAGCCGGTCGTCGGTGTACGGCGTTTGGGCCAACCCGTAGAGCCTGCCTGTATCCCGAATGAACTGCCACATGCCCACCGCCGACCGGTAGGAGACCGCTCGGGGATAGAATCCAGACTCGATCTGAGCGAGGTAAATCAACTCGCGCGGCACGCCTTCTTCGTCCAGCACCCGGTTAATCATCGGGCGGTAACGGCCGCTTCTCTGCATGCCGTATTCAAGGATCTTATGGCCGCGGTCAGAGGAAAAGAAGTGGATATAGCTCAGGACGGCATCGTTAACTTCGAGCGGCAGCTGTGACGACGTCGCCGCCACCTCGTCCTTAACCTTGGACTTCAACCGCGGATCCAGCGGGAACGTCATCTCGATGACTTCATCGAGCGGGCTCTTGTCGAACCCGACTTTATCCGTGTCCTCTCCCGAGCCAAGCCCGTTCACGTCGTAGCGGAAGATCGCCTCCACCATCTGCTCCAGCCGGTTCTCGATGCGAGCGCGTTCCGGACCGTTGTCCGGGGCTGCCAGCAGAATATCCACGGCCTGGTTGAACTCACGGCGGGCGGCGTCCATGTCGCCCTGCTGATAAGCGCGTTGTCCGGCAGAATACTGGTCTTCAGCCTTACGAAGGCGAGTTTCGATCTCCGCGTTCCGGGGAGTGGACATCGAGGCCGGCAATAAATTGGGACTCTCCCGCATGTACAACTCGGCAGGGACCTCCGGCGGACTATCAATGCTTACACTTTCAGCGGAAGCGTGATGGGGTGTCGGGGGAAGAAAGGAGTTGCGGAAATTTTGGGCGCTTGCGGAGTCACATCCTGCAACAAGGAGGACAGTCGAACAAGAGATAGTTAGCAGGACGTGCGCTGAGTATCGGTGACTTAAGGTCATCCTCACCTTTTACATTTGAGTTTCCGTAGAAGTCTTAACCTACACCGTAATTCAGAATATGGTCAAGGCGAAGATCTAGTACTTCGCCGCTCCCCTCCTCTGCATCCTATCGACTCGTCCGTGGGTTTACTTGACACACCGTTGAAATACTTCACCTTACCTAAGGCCCGGGACTCGGCCCCGCTAATACCTGCATTAGATTAAAAATCCTTAACTAATGGTACTGCGGGGCCGGTTCCAGCATCACTCCTCTCCCTGCCAAACTACTACAGGAGTAGGTACTGACGGTCTACTCATCTTCCTCTTCTTCGCCTGACTTGTTCTTCCGAGCCGCATCGATGATCTTCTCCGCCTGTAGGGCGGGGACATAATCATAGTGGTCAAACTCCATCGTGAACGACCCCCGACCCTGCGTCATCGAGGTCAAATCATTCTGGTAGCTCAACATCTCAGCCATCGGGACTTGCGACCGTATGATCTGCGTGTTGCCCTTGGTCTCCATACCCGAAATCCGGCCGCGGCGGCTGTTCATGTCGCCCATCAGGTCACCGGCATACTCCACCGGAGCCTGGACCTCCACGTTCATCACCGGTTCGAGCAACGCTGGTTTCGCCTGTTCCATGCCGGCCCTGAACGCCTTCCGCGCGGCCAGTTTGAACGACATTTCCGAACTGTCGACGTCGTGGTACGACCCGTCAAATACGATCACCTTGAAGTCGACCACCGGGAATCCGGCCAGAAAACCGCGTTCCGCCGTCTCGATGATGCCTTTCTCGATAGCCGGGATGAAGTTTCTCGGGATGGACCCGCCAAAGGTTTCATTGGCGAACTGGAACTTCTCGCCGCGCGGCAGCGGTTCCAGGCGAATCCAGCAGTCGCCAAACTGCCCGTGCCCGCCGGTTTGCTTCTTGTGCCGCCCTTGAACTTCTGCCTTTCCGCGAATGGTTTCCCGGTAAGGGATTTTGGGCGCGTGCAGTTCGACGTCGACGTTGTAGCGGCGCTTAAGCCTGCTGCACACGATCTCGACGTGCTGTTGCCCATTGCCGCCGAGCAAAAACTCCTTGGTCTGCGGGTCGCGGTAGAAACGCAGCGCAGGATCCTCTTCGAGCATGCGCTGGATTGCGTTGCCCATGCGGTCCTCGTCGTTACGTGTCTTGGCCGAGATCGCGTAGGCGATGGATGGCTCCGCCACCTTCACTCCGGCATAGCTGATGGGCGCTGGTTTGTCATAAAGGGTATCGCCGGTAAGCGTGTCCTTCAACTTCGCCACCGCGCCAATATCGCCCGCGTGCAACTCCGTCACCGGGGTAATCGTCTTCCCCATGAGGGCGCCGATATGCGCCAGTCGCTCATCCGTGCCCGACCGGCTGTCGATCAGGTGCGCGTCGTTCTTCAACACGCCTGACATGACCTTGAAATAGCTCACGCGCCCTTGAAATGGATCGGCGGCGGTCTTGAACACAAATGCGGAGACGGGTTCGCTGTCGGCGATCTTGCGTTCTTTCAACTCGCTGCCCACCGTGCCACTCACTTTGCCGCGCGCTGTGGGGGCCGGCAGATACTCGACGATGAAGTCGAGCAGTTGATCGGTGGCGACGTTGTGCACTGAGGAAGTACACAGGACCGGGAACATGCGGTCGTCTTTCACCGCCTGTTTCAAACCGTCAATGATGTGGTCAACAGGCAGCGTGCCTTCGTTGAAGAACTCTTCCATCAACGCGTCATTGCCCTCGGCGATCATTTCCACCAGCGCTTCATGCCCAGCTGTGGCGGCGGCAACCATGTCTGCCGGAATCTCACCCTCTTTGCCCTTACCGTCGCCATCGACGGTGTACAGATAACTCTTCATACGGATCAGGTCGACCACGCCTTTGAACTCGCGCTCGGCGCCGATCGGCAGCTGAACGGGGACGCAGTTGCGGCCGAAAACACCCTGGACGCTCTCCAGTGCACGCTCGAAGCTGGAGCGTTCACGGTCAAGCTTATTGATCACCACTGCCCGAGCAATGTTGTACTCCTCAGCAAACGCCCAGGTCTTCTCCGCCGATACTTCAACACCTGCGACGCCGTCGATGATCACCAGCGCCGAGTCGGCGGCGATCAAGGCCAGCTTGGTGTCGTTTAAGAAAATATTGAAACCCGGTGTATCAAGGATGTTTACCTTCGTCTTCTTCCACTCGGCATAGGCGATACCGGTGGAAATCGTGAGCTTTCTCGCGATTTCCTCGTCGTCGAAGTCGGTGATGGTGTTGCCCTCATCGGCTTTGGTGAAGCGACTGGTAGCGCCCGCACAGTAGAGCATCGCCGCGGTTAACGATGTCTTGCCGGAATGTCCGTGCCCGATCAGGCCGACATTCCGTATATCCGCTCCTTCGTAGACTTTCACAGCTAGGGCTCCTTACAGGGAGAATGTGAACTTTCGATTAAAAAGTTATCACAGCAGGACCGGGGGTGCGGTTAAAGGTCCCGGATCTGGTTCCGATAAGACTAGCGATGGTAGCAGCAACCAACTTCCGGGAAATGGCTCTGAAGGAGATGCCCTCCATCTCGCCCATGGCCATGCGTCTCATCGGAAAACTGGCGCGAGTTGATGTGGACGTCACCGAGGTCAGCCACCTGATCGAAAGAGACGTCCTTCTCTGCAGTCAGATTCTGAAGAGCATAAACTCGGCTCGCTATGCGCGACGCACTCAAGTTACCCGTGTGAGCGACGCTGTGGTGCTGCTGGGCCTGGCAAGACTCCGCCGCCTCGCGCTTGGCCTCTCGGTATCGAATTTGTTCAAGCGGCTCAAAACAGCGTCTGGATGGTCACCGCTTCGCTTTAATTTCCACTCCGCGGCCGTGGCTGTGATGGCCGAGGCTCTGGCGGATAGCATGCCCGCAGCCAACGGGCAAGGTGCGCTGGTGGCCGCTCTACTTCACGACGTCGGCAAATATGCGATCGCTGTCAATCTCCATCGCGAATATGAGCTGATCATCGATCTCTGGTCGAGCAGTGGAAAACCCGTCGACGAGTGCGAGTCCGAAATCCTGGGTTTCGATCACGCTGAATTATCCGGAATCATGCTGGCGCGCTGGGATCTGCCCGTCAGCCTGCAACAAGGCGTCTTTTATCACCACCGGCCCGAGGCAGCGCCACCCGATCCCACAAATGAAGGCAAAGTTCCGCTATGCCGGCTTCTCAACGTGGCCGACCGGTTTGTCCGCTATCTCGGTATCGACATCGAGCCGGCAACACGCATCGGCGTTCCGGCTTACTCCCTGGAGTTTCCAGGCTTCGAGGTGAATGAAGTCGAAATCCTCGCGCGCTTTCAAAGCGAGTACAGTGAGCTCTCGGAAGCGTTTCGCTAGCCCTTTTCGCGAACTACTGTAGCGCCGCCACCAGCGTGCCCGTCTGGCGCATGAGGTCTAACTTCACACGATCAAGCACGTGCTGCGCGTCGTAGTAGGCCATCCACTTCTCGGTTTCCTGAATTCGCGCCTGCTCCACATCCTTGAGCGATGCGCGGCCTTCCTCCTGCTGCGCCAACAACACGTTCACCTGCTCCCGTGCAAGTTCGAGGTCAAGTTTGGCGACATTGCGCGCAGCGTCAGCCTTGCGAACCTGGACGTACCCTTTGCGCGTGTCGAGCGCAATCCGGCTTCGCGCCTGGCTGGCCTGCGTTTGCAACTTTCCCAGATCGGCGTCGGTCTGTCCCAGGTAGGCGCGCGGCGCCGACCCTACCAGTAGGGGAACCGTAATGGACGCTCCGATCTCCCCGTTGTGCCTCTGAAAACGAGTGGGAAAGTAATCCTGGAAGTTGTACTTCGCCAGCAGGCTGTATTGCGCCACCAGGTCCACCACTGGCCATCGTGCCGACTTGTACTCGCGCAATTCCAGGCGCTTGATCTGGATCCGCGATTCGAGCACTCGCAGTTCCTTGCTGTTCTCAATCGAACTCTCCACGGCCGCGTCTTCACTCTGCACTGCGGTTTGCGAAGCGATGGGATCTTCCTCTGCCGCTCGCACCCGGTCTTCGGCCGGGAAACCCAGCACCACTGCGAGAGCGCGCTCAGCCGACTCGAGATCGTCGGCGAGTCCGGTCACACGCTGTTCACCGCGCGCCAGGTCGAACGCCGCCCGCTTGGAGTCAATTGGCAGCGCGCGACCCTCGGATAGCCGCGCCTCCACCGTATCCTTCACCTTCCGCAGACTGTCGAGTTGCCGGCCCGCCACCGCCGCGCTCTCCGCCGACTGCCGCGCATCCAGCCACAAAACGGCCGCCCGCCAGGCAACATCGTCCTGCTGGCGGCCGAGTTCCAACTCAGCGGTGCGCGTGCCCTCGCGCGCTTCGGCCACCTTGTAGGTCTGCGGCCGGTTATAGAGCGACATGATGGTTCGCGCCTCGAATATGGAAGGCGGCTGTCCATTGATCGCCGCCGGATAACCGTTGGTGTAGGCGGCGCCGCTGCCTCCATAGAGCTTGGGGACAAACGGATCGCGGGCGATCTGCACCCCGAAGCGCGCCTTGGCCTGTTCGTAGCGCGCGATAACGATGTCCGGATTTTGCTTCAGCGCCAGCGCAACCGACTCTCGTAGCGTCAGCGTCCGCATCTCCGCCTGCGCTCCAACCGCCAGCCAGAAAAACTGGCACACCATCACCTTCAACATGTTTCTGGACATGAATGTTTCACCTGTCACTCGTAACGTAGTGCTTCCGTGGGGTTGAGTCGCGCCGCCCGGTTTGCCGGCACGATACCAAAGACCAGCCCCACTAACAGTGAGACTCCAAAAGCGACAAAGATCGACGTTATGGAAATCGGGATGGGCGGAATGTCCGGCACCAGGAAATCCACTGCCAGCGGAATCGCGACACCGATCAGGATGCCAATGAATCCGCCCGTAACGCTGATTGTGACCGCTTCGGCGAGAAACTGCTCCAGCACGTCGCGGCGCGCCGCCCCCACCGCCATACGCAGCCCGATCTCGCGCGTACGCTCGGTGACGGTCACCAGCATGATGTTCATGATTCCGATTCCGGAGATGATCAGCGCGATGGCTGAAACCAGCACCAGCACGATGGTCATAATCATCGCGATTTTCTTGGCGGCGTCAAGGATCGCTGCCAGATTCTCCACCTTGTAGCGAGCTCCTGGACGGTGGCGGCTCTGGATGATCTGCTTCACCACCGGCGTCAGAGGCTCGACGTCGTCGGCATTGCGCACCTGCACGTACATCGGATCGACGCGAATCACCGGCGCGAAATATCGAATCACGCTGAACGGGATGTAGACCGTCTCTGACGCCAATTCCGATAGTCCGAAACTGTCGGTCCGCTCTTTGAACGCGCCGATCACGTCAAATTGCAGGCCGTGCAGTTTGATTTGCTGCCCCACTGCGTTCGTTGGACTGCCGTACAGGCGCTTGGCCAGTTTCTCGGTCAGCATCGCCACTTTATGGCGCATCGCCAGGTCATTGGCATCGACAAAGCGGCCCGACAGCAGTACGAGGTTTCGCACCAAAGGATAGAATTCGTCCGACCCCACTACGGCGATGTCCTCTTCACGTCCGGCCACGCGGATGCGATCGTAGTTCACCATCACGCCGCTGGCAGCGATGATGCGCGATCCCAATTCCCGGCGCACCGCGTCCAGGTCGCCTGTGTTGACGAAATCGGCGTCCACGCGAACCACCGCGTTGTTGCCGGCTTCGTACTGAGCGTAGATCATGTTCGAGCCGATGCCGCGAATCTGATCGAGTACATAGTCCCGGCTCGTGATCGAGATGGTGACCACCAGAATCACCGAAGCATTGCCGATCACCAGGCCCAGCGCAGTGAGTAAAGAGCGAACTTTATTAGCGCGCAACGCCTGAAAGCTGAAGCGCAATGCCTCGCCGTGGAACATCTGCTTTCAGTTTAGACGGAGGACTCAGCCTTCTGATTTCACTGAAAACATGAGTGGGGACGCCCGGAATACTGACGCAGACTAGTCGGGTTCCGATAACGGTCCGAGGCGGTGCCGGCTCACATCTCTTTCGAAACTGACTCGTGCGCCAAAATGTCCTGGTTGGCATTGATCACCACTCGCTTCGGCTTCTTCGGCAACATCACCTTGAATTCCGGCGAAGTCTGGCTTCCAAATACCGGCACACTGCCCATCCGCACCATCCGGCCGTCAAAGTCGCCATACAAGGGGACTCGCATCTTGAAATCGTCGGAGACTCCCGACTGCGTAGTCTTCCCCTTCAGCAGCCAGCCCTGCTCCGCCTTCTCCAGCGTGTACTCCAAACGGTACTTCGGCACTTCGTTCCCCATCACCCATTCGCGGAAGAACCATGTCGATCGGCCATTCTGCTCCAGGTCGAGCCCAGGCTTCATGTGCCTGTCTACTACCGCCATGAAGGATTCGAGCGACGCAGGCTTGTACAGATTGCTCTTGACGAAGTCGTGCATCATGTCGATGAAATCCTGATCGCCCGTCTTCGCATCCCACATCTGGTACCGCAGCATATGCAGGACGAAGCCGCCCTTGGGGTAAATCAGCTTGCGATAGGCGCTCTGATTCTTGAATGTGTCGAGCCTGAATCCCATGTACAGCGGACCTGCATCGTTCGCGCTCCGCCCAAACTCGTTCTTCTCCAAAATCGCCTTCCGTCCGCGTTCCCAGTACTGCAAAAACTTATCGTTCTTCTTCTCCATCAATTGGAGGTAGAGACTGGCGGAGAAATCCGCAAAGCCCTCTGAAAGCCACTGGTCGCGATAGCTTGCCCAGCCCACCATATGCCCCCACCACTGGTGCGCTACCTCGTGCGGCGTCACTTCCTGAATGAATTCGGCAAAACGGTAAGCGTCGCCGCCCATGAGCGCCCAGCGCTGCGTGCTGTCCAGGAACGCGCTCACCGGCAGATAAACCAGCGTCGGCCACGACTGCCCGAAATTGAACTGCGGCTGCTGCGTGATCGCGATCCGGCCGTACGGCGCCGGTCCAAACCACGCCGTGAAAACCCGAATCGAATTCTGCGCGTCCACCAGGGCCTGTTCCGCCATGGCGCTCGGACTCATGTTGAACGGCCCGAGGTTCTTCAGAAAGTCAGGCACTTCCGACGTCGCGTACGCCTCAATCGTGTAATGAGTCGTGTCATCGGTAACGGACTTCTTCTTGAATTGCCCGTAATTGAATCCCGCCACCGCCACCGGCGTCTCCGTCTTCCACTCCGAGACCAGTGCGTCGCCCTCCTTATATTCCTTCACCAGTTTGCCGACGCTCACCAGCGTCATGCCCTTCGGCACCTTGTAAATCAACTCGTAGATTGCCTGCTGCTGGAAAGCGTTGATGCTCGGATACCAACTGGTGCGCGCACCCACCGAATAACTGCCGCCGCCGGAGTTGCGAACCACATTGTCGCCCTCATACTCCACCTTCAGCGTGATCTTCTGATCCTTTACCAGCGGCTCAGGCAGAATCACGTAAAATGCTCCGTCCAACCGCCGGCCCTCCTGAATGAAGGTGATCTCTTTGCCAGCCAGGCTCACCCTCGCCACCCGCAAATTCGGCAACAGCGAGAACTGGATCACGCGCTCGCCACTCTCCAGCGGCTTCAGCGTGATGTCGGCAATCGAAGCGAGGTGCGTGTTCTTGCCAATCGTCGTTTCGATCCGGTAATTCTCGGCGTCAACCGTCCGTTTCACTTCGAGCGACGACAAGGTACCCTGCTTCCACTCTTCAATCGTGTGGCTCAAATACCAGATGCCGTCGAACTCGCCCGCGCCGTCCACGTTCACCAGCGCCACTTCTTCCGGCGAAGGAAGGTCCGGCAGTGCGCCGCGCGGCTTCACGATAAACCGAAGGTCACTATATTTCTTGCCCCGAATGAAAGCGGTGAACGTGCCCAGGCGCGCGGGATTGTAAAGTTCCGCCAAAAGCTCGGCGTCGAGATTCGGCATGTCCGAAGAAAACATCAGCGCTTCTGCCAGGCTACGGGGAATCTCCACGCGGTGACGGACGCGGCTGTGAAATCGCTTCAGCAAATCCGCCAGTTGCGCCGGCGGCTCAATCTTCTCGCACGCCTTCCCTACCTCATCCAGCGTTCGATCCGTAAAGTAGAAAACCGCCGACTCGAAATCCTCGTCCACCGCCTCCTTGTTAATCACCGCTCGCAGGTGCTCTTTCTCTCCGGCATAGAACGGATCGAGATGGAATGATGCGTCTCCCGAGAAAACCGCGACGGCGCTCCGGCCCAGCACCGGCGCCATAAATCCCATCACGCCCGTCTTCAACGTGAGCATGCCGGCGTCGCGCTTCAGCACCAGGTTCTTTACCGAATAGGCGCTCGTCATTCGACCGTCACGCAGCGCCCGATAGTTGGGTTCGGCGTTCGCCAGCGCTGACCGCTTCCCGCTCACGTCCAGCGCAGTCTCAACCACCGCAATCTTCAACGCCACCGTCAACTCGAGATCTTTTGAGATCTCCACCGTCTGTTCGGCAGTTTCGAAGTTCGCGGCAGCTACCGCCATCTTGTAAGAACCCGCTTGTACCGGGGCGAACGTTGCCACGCCGGTGCGGTCAGTGGTGGCAGTCAGCGTCGCACCTCCGGCGGCCGGTTCGAGCGACACCACAGCTTCCGGCACTAACGCACCGGAGGGGTCTTTAACCAAAATCTTCAGGGTGGCGGCGGAGCAGAGGGTGCCCACCGCCAAGAGGAGGGCGGCAATGCGAAACAACATCTATTAGCCTATCGATACAGCGAAGAAAAATGATTATAGCCACAAAGTCGCATTTTTCTTGGGAACCTTTTGCTCCTGTTGACGTACAACAGGGAGACACTCCTGTTGGAGATCAACATGGCGGACAAACGCGAAATTCTGCAAGGCACTCTCGACCTCATGGTCCTCAAGACCCTCGACTCCATGGGTCCGCTGCATGGCTACGGCATCGCTCAACGCATCCAGCAAATTTCCGAGGATCTCCTCTATCTCAATCAGGGCACGCTATATCCTGCTCTTCTGCGACTCGAGCAGCGTGGCTGGATCGATTCCGAATGGGGCCTGTCGGACAACAATCGCCGCGCCCGTTATTACGCCCTCACGCGCAGTGGCCGTAAGCAACTCGCCGAGGAGACGGAGAGTTGGAAGCTTGCTGTGAAGATCGTTAACCGGGTCCTGAAGGCGTAATTATGTGGAAAATCCGCAGTTTTTTCCAACACCCTAACAGCCGTCTCGACGAGGAATTTGCTTTCCATCTCGACCAACTCAAGCGGCAATTCGTGGCGAAAGGAATGTCCGAGGCCGACGCGGAACGCGAGGCGCGGCGTCAGTTCGGCAATCGCACGAGCCTGGCCGAGGCGTACAAGGACCAACGCGGCGTGCCGTGGCTGCAGGACTTCCTCTCCGACCTCCGCCACGCTGCACGCATGCTGCTGCGCAATCCGGGTTTCGCCACCATCGCGGTGCTCACGCTCGCGCTTGGCATCGGCGCGAATACCGCCATCTTCAGCCTGGTCAATGCTGCCTATTTGCGTTCCGCTCCCTACGCCAACGCCGGCCGCCTCGTCGACATCGTCCACGATCGCGGTGGACGCCGCGAAGGCGATAGCCACAACAGCCGGCGCTATATGTTCTGGAAAGAACGCGCCCGCTCCTTTGAGCATCTGGGAGCATGGCGCGGGGGCGGCGACCTCACGCTCATCGCCGGCGGAGAAGCCCAGCAGGTGCGGACCATCCGTGTCTCTGCCAACTTCTTCGATCTGATCTCCGTGAAACCGGTGCTCGGCCGCACTTTCACGCCCGAGGAGGATCGTCCGGGTGGTCCCGACGTCGTCATCCTCAGTTGGGGACTCTGGCAAAGCCGCTACGGCGGTGACCCGCAGATTCTCACTCGCTCCATCAATCTGGGTGGCAAACTGGCCAGTGTCGCAGGCGTACTTGGGCGCGACTTCTCCTGGCTTACACCTCGCGATCTATGGATGCCGCTACAGGCCAAGCCCAGCAATGATGGCAGCAATACGGGAGTCTTCGGTCTGCTTCGCCCGGGCGTCACCTTTGACCAGGCGTCCCGTGAAGTAGGCGATCTTCTTGAGCAGTACCGCCGCGAGTACCCCGACGAGGAGGGCGAATTCTCTCCCGGTGAACGCGCTGCCGTGACGAGGTTCGACAGCGCAACCCGCCAAAACGGGAAGCCGCTGCTCATTCTGTTCGGAGCCGTCGGCTTAACCTTGCTCATCGCCTGCGCGAATCTCGGCAATCTGCTCGTGGCCCGCGCCACCGGAAGAATTCGCGAAGTGGCGATACGCGCAACGCTCGGAGCGGGGCGCGGTCGAATCGTACGTCAGATGCTGGCTGAAAGCATGTTGATCGCTCTCGCCGGGGCCGCTGGCGGTGTCGCTTTGGCTTACGTCCTCCTACCCGGCCTGCGGCTTGTCAGTCCTGTATCATTCCCTGCCTGGGAACAGCTGTCGGTGGACTGGACTGTCCTCGGCTTTACGGCTTGCATCGCCATCTTCACAGGACTCCTGTTCGGCGCGTTCCCGGCGTGGCAAGCCAGCCGGCTTGATTTGCACGAAGCCATTAAGGAAGGCGGCAGCAAGGGTTCAGCAGGCCGCAAAACGGGCCGTCTCCGTGAGATCGTCGTCGCCACCGAGGTTGCGCTCAGCCTCATGCTGCTGGTGGGTGCGGGGCTGTTTCTGCGCACCTTCGCAAACCTCATGTCGGTGAACAGCGGAGTGGATTCTACAAATGTCATGACTGCGCAGATGCCGCTGCAAGGTGAGAAATACGCCACCCGGTCCGCCACAGCTGCGATGGTCCGGCGCGGTCTGGAGCGCCTGCGCGCATTGCCCGGTGTGGAATCGGCCGCCGTCGTTACCAACCTTCCCATGGAACGCGGCTTGAACCTGGTCACCTGGGTGCCCGGCACCGCCGATCCTGACGGACCGAAATTGACCGATTGGCGCTACGTCACAACAGACTACTTCTCGGTCATGCGCATTCCGCTGGTCGCGGGCCGGCTTTTCACCGCCGCCGACAACGAGTCCGCGGAAGCCGTCGCGCTGGTCAATCAGGAATTCGTCCGGCGGTATTTCAAAGGCGAGAATCCGGTTGGCCGGACCATGCAGGTTCTAAAGCAATCGCAAATCCCCGACCGGCTCCGCATCATTGTCGGCGTAGTGGGCGACGTCAAGTCCGAGGATCTTCGCCGGCGCGCTCCTGCCACCACGTTTGTCCCGCTTGAGCAAGCCCCCGATAGCCACATCCAAATCGCCAACTCCTTTTTCCAGGCCGGATGGGTGGTTCGCACCCGCGGCGCGTCACAAGACTTCGCGGGAGTCCTGCAGCGCGAATTGAAGGCAGTGGATCCCATGCAGCCTGTCTCCGGCGTTCGCACACTCGACGACATTCGCTCGAACGCGGTGAAATCGGAGCGCTCCATGATGATCCTTCTGGGCGGCTTCGCCTTGCTCGCGCTGTTGCTCGCCGCGGCCGGCATCTACGGCGTCATCGCTTACTCGGTAGCGCAGCGTTCAAGGGAGATCGGGATCCGGATGGCGCTGGGTGCGACGGCAGGCGAGGTGGTTCGCTCCATCGTTGGTCAAGGCGCGATTGTGGCTGCGATTGGCGTTCTCGCGGGCGTTGCGGGAGCGCTGGGACTTTCCCGTTTGGTGTCAGGCCTGGTCTTCGGCATCAAGCCGAACGACCCGCTCACGATGGTGACGGCGTCACTGGTGCTGTTGGTGATCGCTCTGGTTGCGAGCGCCGCTCCCGCCTTGAAGGCCGCCCGCACAG
The DNA here is from genome assembly GCA_038212445.1 of Bryobacterales bacterium. Classification (GTDB taxonomy): domain Bacteria; phylum Acidobacteriota; class Terriglobia; order Bryobacterales; family Bryobacteraceae; genus TMP-7. The sequence continues at coordinate 63,633 of JBBQUM010000007.1, read as the reverse complement.
ATCCATCCCTCACGCTGCGGGCCGAGTGAGCTAGGCGTAACTGTCGAGCACCCGGCGCACGGCATCGGAGAATTGGTCGAGTTCCGCGGTGCCGTCCCGCAATTTCTCGCGTAGGGCCCGAGAGATCTCCAACTGCGCTCCGGGGCCGCGCCGGTTGCATAGATTTACCGGTGAACTACCGGAGTGTGCCGGATCGTCGTCCGTACGTGCGTCGAACCCCGCGCTCTGGAGTGACTCGAGGAGCCGCTCTTTCAAGTCCTCATGCATGCCGCCGGCGCAAACAAACTCAGCCGTGTGATCGCTTAGCCCGTGGATGGACAGCACCACCCGCGCACCTTCGATCAACGCCACACACTGAGGCTCGTCAAAACGAACGCTGGATAAATGCAGGTCCTGGTTATGGGCCCGCTTCACGCCCTCGAACGCGTAAAAGGAAAAGTGCTCGGCGGCGATGGCCTCAGCGATCTCCGCGGTTCCGGGCTCAATCTTGCCGCCATGCGGCGCAATCACCGCAACTCCGGACGGCCGCGGATGCGCCCGGATCTGATAGTCGACTCCCTCGCGCTCATGCTCGCCCAGTTCGGCAAAATCGCGGTAACGGTCCGGCTTCATTACCAGAGAGAATATCGCGTCTAATAAAGGTATGGTCGTCCGACTCTTTCTCCTAGCGACCGCGCTGTCGACAGTCGCCGCATTCGCCCAACCCTCCGACGCCCGGGAGTACGACCGCTTGATCGGCCGTTGGAATCGCCAACTTGCTCCCGAGTTCCTGCGCTTTACCGGCATCACCGACGGCGCCAAGATTCTGGATTACAGCTGCGCCACCGGGTCGCTCGCCCTGCGCGCCGGTGCTAAATTCGCCCACTCCGACGTTACCGGCGTCGACCTTGCGGAGGTTTATACCGCTTGGGCCCGGATGCAGTCGGCGCGGGCAACGGTCCGCTTCAGGACCGTCGAGGACCTCATGAGGCTGCCTTTTGCTAACGGTGAATTCGACGCCGCCCTGACGCTTGCCGTCAGCGCCCTACCGGAGATTCCACGCGCGGTGGCCGAGATGCGCAGGGTGACCAAGCCCGAGGGAGTGGTTGCCGCCGCCACATGGGACTACGGCTCGTCGATGCAACCGCTCGAGCTTTTCCACGTGGCCGCCGGACCTCAAGCCCCCATGGAATCGAACACCCCTCTGGCCGCCCCCGGCGCTCTCGAAAAGCTGTTCAAGGAAGCCCAACTGCGCGATGTCACCGAGCAATCACTCGACGTCGACCTCAGCTTCCGCGACTTCGATGATTACTGGTCGCTGTTCAGCGCCGGCCGCGGGACTGAAGGCGAGTGGCTGCTAACCCAACCCACCGCTACCCAAGCCGCCATTCGCGAGAGAATTCGCGCCCGCATCCCTAAAGGCCCGTTTACCCTGCGCGCCCGGGTGCTCATGGTTAAGGGTGTAGTCCGGTATTACTAGCGGCAGGGCTAAAACAAATCTTTCCAATTTCTTCGCCCCAGGCCTGATGACCATTCGATCCCCGGATCCAACCATTCGCTGAAATTCCCAACATTTTTGCAACCCGGTTGCTTTAATTTCGGACACGGATGTCATAATATAGGACTTGGCTGAAGATCAAAAAAACCCGGCGTCCACGCCTGACGCAGCGGCAGCAGCGCCACCGAAACCGGCGGCTCCCAAGCCCGCCGCCAAGCCCCCGGCCGCTCCCAAGCCTCCCGCTGTCATGGAATCGGTGCCGTGGGACAGCGACATCTCGACGTCGGTTAAGGAGGCATTCAAAGAGGAAATTCTCGAATGCGCCATCTACCGCGACCAGCCGTTCATTCGTGTCAAGCCGGACGCCGCGATCCCGCTCCTCGACTTTCTGAAATGCTCCACCGGCTTCGACTATCTGGTGGACCTTACCTTCGTACATTGGCCCAAGCGCGAAGGGGCTCAATTCGACCTCGTTTACATCCTCTATTCCTTCAGCCGCAACGTGCGTCTTCGCGTTAAGGCAGCCTTGGCTGAGGGCTATAAACCGGCCACTGCGGTTTTCATCCACTCCACCGCTAACTGGCTGGAACGCGAAGCTTTTGATATGTTTGGCGTCCGCTTCGAGGGCCATCCCGACTTGCGTCGCATGCTCATGCCCGACGAGTGGACCGGACATCCGCTGCGTAAGGACTACGGAATCACGCAGATGGACGAGCGCTGGGTGAAGGAAAATCTCGGCATCGAGAGCGCACAGTAGCCATGACCCAGAATTTTCTCGAAGCCGACGAACTTGTTCTGAACATGGGGCCGCAGCACCCCTCCACCCATGGCGTCCTCCGGGTTGTTCTCAAACTGGACGGCGAACGGGTTACAGGGACTGACTGCGTCATCGGGTACCTCCACCGCGGCGTAGAAAAGATCGCCGAAAACCGCACTTACCCGATGTTTGCGCCCTACGTGGACCGGATGGATTACGTAGCGTCGGTTTCAAACGGCTTGGGCTATGTGCTCGCCGTCGAGAAGCTGATGGGTGTCGAGGCCACGCCTCGCGCCAGTGCGGTCCGCGTCATCCTTACTGAACTGAATCGGATTGGCAGCCACCTGTTGTGGCTTGGCACCCACGCGCTCGACGTCGGCGCGATTACGCCTCTGTTCTACACCATGCGTGAACGCGAAGGCACGCTGAAGATTTTCGAGAACTATTGTGGTGCGCGCCTCACCACACACGCCTTCCGCATCGGCGGCCTGCAGTACGAACTCTACGACGGCTTCGAGCAGGAAGTCATTCAGTTCTGTGATGAGTTTGAACCGCGCGTGGACGAGTACGAAACCTTGCTCACCGGCAACCGCATTTGGCGTGATCGCCTCACCGGTATCGGGATCCTCAACGCGGCCGACTGTAAGGATTACGGCGTCACCGGTCCGATGCTGCGTGCCGCCGGTGTGAAGTGGGATCTGCGCAAAGCGCAGCCCTACTCAGGCTACGAGCAATACGACTTCGAGATTCCGGTGCGCGAGAACGGCGATACGTTCGACCGGTACATGATTCGCATGCAGGAGATGCGGCAGAGCGTCCGCATTCTTCGCCAGGCGGTCGCCAATCTGCCCAGCGGCCCCATCATGGCGAAGGTGCCAAAAGTCATCAAGCCGGCGGTCGGCGAAGCGTACGTGTCGATTGAGGCGCCCAAAGGCGAACTCGGCTACTACATCGTCAGCGACGGTACCAATACGCCTTATCGGGTTCGCGTCCGTCCGCCTTCCTTCGTCAACCTGCAGTCTCTCGAGAAGATGTCGAAAGGTGCGCTGATTGCAGACGTAGTAGCGATCATCGGCACGATTGACATCGTGCTGGGCGAGGTAGATCGCTGATGAAACGGCTGTTACGTACAGTTTTCCTGGTCGATTTATTTCAGGGCTTGTGGGTCACGTTCCGCTCCCAAGCGCCCAAAAATATCGTAACTGAGCAATATCCCGCGGAACGTCCGAAGGTCGCCGAGCGCTATCGCGGAGCACCCCGGCTCAATATCAATCCCGACGACGGTGAGACGCTTTGTATCTGTTGCGATCTGTGCGCCATCGCCTGTCCCGAGCAGTTAATCGTTGTGTCCAATGTCCGGAACCCGGAAACACGGCGGAAAGAATTGACCGAGTTCACCTATGATCTCTCGCGCTGCATGTTCTGTGGTTTGTGCGAAGACGCTTGTCCGGTGGATGCGCTCGAACTGACTCAGGATTTCGAACTTGCTCAGTACACCCGCGAAGGTCTGATTTGGGACCGTCAAGTGCTAGAAGAAGGTCCGAAGCCTACGCAGTATAAGAGTTGAACGCGGCCGCTACAATCTGAAACGTCTGCTCGCAACAAACGAGCGGCGACTGTAAGAGAAACGGCCAGCACGTAGTTACAGTTATGGACACGCTATTTTTCTACAGCTTTGCCGTACTTACGTTATTGGGTGCCGTCCTCACAATCACCCGGAAGAGCGCCGTCCATAGCGCCATTTGGCTCATCGTTTCGCTAATGGGTGTGGCGGGACTCTTCCTGCTCCAACACGCCGAGTTTCTCTTCGCGGTTCAGATTGTCCTCTATATCGGCGGCATCATGGTGCTGTTTCTCTTTGTCATCATGCTCGTCAATCTCGAAGAGGCGGCGCGCGAAGCTCAGTTCAACAAACAATGGTGGCTTGCCCTCGCCTGTGCCCTGATCATTGCCGGCGAGGTCTTCTTTGTAATCCGCAGAGGCTCGGACGCCTTCCAGTTACCGCCTTCGGTAGCTCCGGCCGGACAGGAAGGAAATGTCCAAATGCTGGCCGACGCGCTGTTCAAGAACTACCTGCTGCCTTTCGAAGTCGCCTCCATCCTGCTGCTGGTCGCCATCGTCGGCTCGGTGGTGATGGCCAAGAAGAGGATATAACCCATGGCGCCAATATCCATCGGACATTACTTAGTGGTTAGTACCGCGCTGCTGCTCATTGGCGCGCTCGGTGTACTTACCCGCCGTAACATCGTCATCATTCTGATGTCTCTCGAACTGATCCTGAACGCCGCAAATATCAATCTGATCGCGTTCTCCCGCTACTACGGAAACATGGACGGACAAATCTTCGCCATGTTCATAATCACTGTCGCCGTAGCTGAAGCGGCGGTCGGTCTCGGCATCCTGATCGCCATGTTCCGCAACAAAGGCACTGTGCTCGCCGACGAAATCAACTTACTCAAATGGTGACCAGATGAACTTCCTCGACTCCATCTGGCTCATCCCGCTGTTCCCTCTCATGGGAGCTCTGATCATGCTCCTGTTTGGACGACGCCTACCGAATAGTGTTGTGCGATTCATATGCCCAGGTACCATCGGGTTTTCATTCCTGCTGTCGGTGGGCGCCGTCATCCAACTTTCTTCGACGGCCGAAAAGAGTCACGAGTTCATCCAGTGGTTCTGGATGCCCGCCATTAAAGCTGACTGGGGCTTTCTGCTCGACCCGCTGTCGAGCGTCATGATCCTGGTCGTAACCGGCATCGGCTTCCTCATTCATGTCTACGCCACCGGGTACATGGCCCACGAAGGCGGCTTCTACCGCTTCTTTGGCTATCTCAACCTGTTCGTCTTTTTCATGCTGATTCTCGTTCTGGCCAACAACTACCTGTTGTTGTTCGTCGGATGGGAAGGCGTGGGACTGTGCAGTTATCTGCTCATCGGATTCTATTTCGAGAAGAAGTCGGCCTCTGACGCGGGCATGAAGGCGTTCATCGTCAACCGGATTGGCGACGCCGCGTTCATCCTTGGCATGTTATATATGTTCGGGCTCACCGGTTCGGTCCGCTTCACGCAGGTGGCCGCCTGGTTTGAGTCGCATCATCTGCCCGCCGAGACGGCCGCATGGGGAATGCTTTCCACCATCGCGCTGCTGTTCTTCATCGGCGCCACCGGCAAGTCCGCGCAGTTCCCGTTGTATGTGTGGCTGCCTGATGCGATGGAAGGTCCAACCCCGGTCAGCGCGCTCATCCATGCCGCGACCATGGTCACCGCCGGCGTCTACATGGTGGCCCGCTCGCACGTGTTATTCGAACTCACGCCGATGACTTCCGAGATCGTCGCTGTCGTCGGCGGCTTCACCGCAATCTTCGCCGCGTCCATCGGCCTGGTCCAGAACGATATCAAGCGTGTGCTCGCTTACTCCACCGTCAGTCAGCTTGGGTTCATGTTTCTGGCTGCCGGCGTCGGCGCTTACTGGGTGGCAGTGTTCCACCTGGTTACTCACGCGTTCTTCAAAGCTCTGCTCTTCCTTGGCGCCGGCAGCGTTATCCACGGCATGAGCGGCGAGCAGGACATGCGTCACATGGGCGGGCTCAAGAAGTACATGCCCACCACGCACTGGACGATGTTCATTGCGACGCTGGCCATCAGCGGTATCCCCGGACTGGCCGGCTTCTTCTCCAAGGACGAGATCCTGGCGCAGGTGTACGGTTCGGCGCATGGCTCAAAGGCTCTTTATGTGGTCGGCATCACCACCGCGCTCATGACTTCGTTCTATATGTGGCGGCTGATGTACATGACTTTCTACGGTACGGCGCGCTCCCACGTACATGCGCATGAGTCGCCGAAATCGATGACCGTTCCGCTGCAGGTGCTCGCGGTGGGAAGTGTACTCGCCGGCTGGCTGGCGGTACCGAAGCTGTTTGGCCCGGTGGGTTTTCACACGTTTTCAGACTGGCTCGAGCACTACTTTGGCGCCGAGCATGGCGGACACGATATTCCCGAACTGGCGCTGACTTCGCTCTCGGTGCTCGCCGCGGTGCTGGGCATCTGGATCGCGTCCCGAATCTATCTGAAGGTGTGGGACGGTCCGCTGTATCGCGCGCTGCTCAACAAGTGGTACGTCGACGAAATTTACAACTACCTGTTCGTCAATGGACTGGTAAAGGGCGGCGCCAAGTGGATGTTCTGGGTGGACCGCAATGTGCTCGACGGCGGCGTCAATGGCGCGGGTTGGATGACGCGTACCGTCTCTACTCTCGCTATGTGGTGGGACACCTGGATTGTCGATGGCCTGGTGCGCTTCACGGCTTTCACGGTGAAGGTGGCCGGATATCCGGCGCGCCTGATCGAGACCGGTCAGGTTCAAACGTACGCCCTCGGTTTCTTCATCGGCGTACTCGCATTACTCGGTTATTTTATGGCTCGCTAATATGGATCACTTACTCAGTTTGGTCGTCTTTACGCCGCTGGTCGGCATGCTGCTGCTGCTGTTGATCCCCGGCAGTAACAAACAGCTCATTCGCTATTGGGCCAATTTTGTCGGCCTGCTCGGCTTCGTCGTTTCCCTCCCGCTCATGACCGGCTTCAACAAGGGACAGGCCGGCTATCAGTTCTACGAGCATGCGGACTGGATCCCTTCCATCGGCGCCACTTACACCATCGGCATCGACGGCATCAGCTTGCTGCTGGTCTTGCTCACGACGTTCATGGGCTTCATCTCCATCCTGTGCTCATGGAGCGCTATTCAGGACCGCGTGAAGGAATACTACGCAATGTTCCTGCTGCTGCAGGTGGGAATGCTCGGCGTCTTTGTCTCGCTCGATTTCTTCCTGTTCTACATGTTCTGGGAGCTGGTGCTGATTCCGATGTACTTCATCATCGGCATCTGGGGCGGCGAACGGAAGCTGTACGCGGCCATCAAGTTCTTCCTCTATACGGCGGCCGGCTCTGTCCTGATGCTGCTTGGCATCCTGCTTCTCTACTTCCAGTACCGTGCCCAGTTCGGCGTCTACACCTTTGAAATCGCCAAATTGATGAACACGACGATGCCGCTCGACATTCAGCGCTGGGTGTTCTGGGCGCTGTTCCTTGGCTTTGCCGTGAAAGTCCCGATGTTCCCGTTCCACACCTGGCTGCCCGACGCTCACACCGAAGCGCCCACCGCGGGCTCAGTCATCCTGGCCGGCGTGCTCTTGAAGATGGGGACCTACGGCTTTATCCGCTTCTCGCTCCCGCTGCTGCCCAAGGCGTCCATCGATCCCTTTATCGTCCAGGTGCTGGCGGTGCTCTCCATCATCGGAATCATCTACGGCGCCATGGTCAGCCTGATGCAAAAGGACTGGAAGAAGCTGGTGGCGTATTCGTCAGTTAGCCACCTTGGTTTCTGTACGCTCGGCATCTTCGCCATGACGCCCAACGGACTCACCGGCAGCGTCATCCAGCAGATCAACCACGGACTCTCCACCGGCATGCTCTTCCTGGTTGTCGGTGTGATCTACGAGCGGCGGCATACACGCGAGATTGCTGAATACGGCGGCTTGGCCAAGGTCATGCCGAACTATGCCGTGGTCTTCGCCATCGCGATGCTGTCGTCAGCAGGCTTGCCGATGCTCAACGGGTTCATCGGTGAGTTCACGATTCTAGCCGGCGTGTTCGAAATTAACAAGCTCTGGGCCGGACTTGCATCCTCCGGCGTCATCCTCGCCGCCGCCTACCTGCTGTGGCTCTACCAACGGACCATGCTCGGGAAGGTGACCAACCCCAAGAACGAAGGCCTGAAAGATCTGAACCTGCGCGAGTGGGCGATATTCACACCGATGATCGCCCTGTGTTTCTGGATCGGCCTGTATCCCAAACCGCTCTTCGACGTTCTCGAAAAGCCGGTGGCTCAGATTGTTGAGCGCGTCCGGCCTGGCTACCTGCAACAGCAGCAGCAGAAGCTCGAGGCGCCCATCCCCGCTGCCGCCGTCCTAGTCGAGCCGCGGCCCGCAGGCCACGCACAATGACCGATTTGTACACCGCAACCGATCATTTCGTACTGCTGCCGGCTATCATGCTGGCGCTGTTCGGCTGCGCCCTGCTGTTGTTCGAATTCGTCCTCGGCGGCCGCGACACGCGCAACTGGTTGATGTCCATCGCGCTCGCCGGACTGGGCGCCACGGGATGGTCGTTGTGGCGGCAACAGGTCGAAATCAATAAGGGCATCGACACCATCAACGCCTTCAACGGCTCGGTGGTGGTGGACGGCTTCTCGCTGCTGTTCAACTGGATCTTTCTCGCCTGCGCCTTCATTGTCCTGTTGATTTCCTATCGCTACCTGGAAATCGAAGGCGAACATCACGGCGAGTATTACGGCCTCGTCCTGCTGGCTCAGTGCGGGATGTTCTTCCTCGCCACCGGCATGGACCTGGTGACCCTCTTCATCGGTCTTGAGCTGATGGCTTTGTGCTTCTACATCATGGTGGGCTTCCTGCGCGGACAGAAGCGCTCAAACGAAGCGGCGCTGAAGTACCTGCTGCTCGGCGGATTTTCGAGCGGCTTCCTCGCCTTCGGTTTCTCGATCCTGTACGGACTCTCCGGTTCCACCAACCTGCACGTTATCGCCGAGAAGATTTCCGGCCGCAGCGCGACGGACCCGGTGTTGCTCCTTGGCATCGCCACCACGATGGTCGGCTTGCTGTTTAAGATTTCCGCCGCGCCCTTCCACATGTGGGCGCCCGACGCCTACGAGGGCGCGCCGACCTCGGTCACCGCCTACCTTTCAGTAGGCTCCAAGGCCGCTTCGTTCGCGATTCTGTTGCGCATCTTCTTAGTCGCCCTGCCGTCTGCCCGCGAAGCATGGCTGCCGGTGATCATCGTTGTGGCTATGCTCAGTCTGCTGATCGGCAACCTTGCCGCTATCGCGCAGACCAACATCAAGCGACTGCTCGCCTACAGCTCTATCTCCCACGCCGGCTACATGCTGCTCGGCCTGGTGGCGGGTAACGAGACCGGCATCAAAGGGATCGCGGTTTACCTGGTGGTCTACACCTTCATGAACCTGGGCGCTCTGCTCGTGATCGTGGCCATGCGCCGCGCCGACATTATCGGCGAGGACGTCGATGAGTTTGCCGGCCTCGTCCACAAGCATCCGGTCTACGCCGTGTTCATGCTGATCTTCCTGCTTTCGCTGGCCGGCATTCCGCCCACCGCGGGCTTCCTCGGCAAGCTTTACATTTTCCTCGCGCTGATCGAGACCGGACACTGGGGACTGGCTATCATCGCCTCCCTGTTCGTCGCAGTGGCGATTTACTACTACTTCCGCATCGTGCGCAGCATGTTCATCCGCACCGAGGCCTCTGAGACCGCCGCGCCGCCGCTCGCCTCGAGTTGGGGAATCCGCGTGGCACTCGGCATCACTGGAGCGCTGACGTTGTTATTCGGTATCTTCCCCGAGCCGGTGATCCGCTTTGCGCAGGAGTCGCTTTACAGGTAGGTTATGGACGCGATCATACACAACCCGTGGTTCCTGGTGGTCACCATGACGGCCGCCATCATTCTTGGATTTCCGCTGGTTGCGGGCTACATCGTGCTCGTCGAGCGCAAGGTGCTCGCCGACCTGCAAGTGCGCCTCGGCCCAATGCGTGTGGGGCCTCATGGCTTCCTGCAGCCCATCGCCGACGCTCTGAAGCTACTGCTGAAAGAAGACATCATCCCGGCCGACTCCGACAAGGTGATCTTCTGGATCGCACCGTGCATCTCCACCTTCACCGCGCTCACCTGCTTTGCCGTACTGCCGTTCACCGAGACCCTGCGTGTCGCCGATGTGAATGTCGGTATCCTCGTGATCTCGGCGATGTCATCGGTGGGCATCCTTGGAATCATCCTCGGCGGCTGGGCGTCGAATTCGCATTACTCGATGCTAGGAGCGCTTCGCAGCGCGGCTCAGCTGGTCAGCTATGAAGTGGCTCTCGCCCTTGCCACTCTCAGCGGCATCATGGCCGCGGGAACGCTGAGCATGGTGGAGATTGTCAAGAACCAGGAAGCGCGTGGAATCTGGTTTGTCTTCGACAACTACGGCTTCATGATCGTGCCCTTTGTGGTGTACGTGATCAGCGCCGTCGCTGAAACCAACCGCGCGCCCTTCGATTTACCGGAAGCCGAGTCCGAACTGGTCGCCGGTTTCCACACCGAGTATTCGGGCTTCCGCTGGGCGCTGTACTTCCTGGCTGAATACGCGGCCATGTTCGTAGTTGCGGCTGTGATGGTCACGCTCTTCTGGGGCGGCTGGCTGCGGCCATTTCCGAGCGTTAGCTGGCTGGCAATTCCCATGAACTACGGTGTGCCGGTACTCCTGCTGGCAGGCTCCGGACTGGCTTGTATCCCGATGGTCGGACGGCTGAAGTACGAGCCACACAAGATATTCCTGATCGTTCTGGCCGCAATTCTGGTCCTTTGCGGACTGATCTTCCTGATCCCGCAGATCAACACTTCACTGGCTCCGTTCTTCTGGTTCATCCTGAAGGTGTCGGTGGTGGTCTACACGCTGATTTGGGTCCGCGGCACGTTTCCGCGCTTCCGCTATGACCAGCTGATGAACATCGGCTGGAAGGTCATGATCCCGGTGGCGCTCGGTGCCATCGCCATCAACGCCGTCCTCGGCCTCACACACTAGGGGACGGTCACAACTCTACTGCTCACCGAAAGGCGGTGTGCGCCCAGCCACTTCAATGCGATCTCTGCGGTGCCTGCAAGCGGGATCGTGCGAGTGCTGCCGTTCAGTGCGACAATCGCCACCACGCAATGGCGGTTCGACTCCTCGCCGAGGTTGTCGTTCGCATCGGCGGTGGACGTCCAGTCGTACAGGCAATCGGTGAGCGCGACGTGCCGCGAGTCCGGCGACCACGTCAGGTCGTGCCGGAAATCATGGATCTCGAACCACTTCTTCCCCTCGTTCCGGACTTCGCGATCGGTCGGGTACACCGACGTCTCATCGAACTGAAGATAGTTGCTCTTAGCAAACGGCGGCGCGAAATGCGGATAGCCGCCGACATGGGCAACACGCTTTCCGTCCGGTGACCGCTTGAAATCGTAGCCGTAGAGATCACGTAGCCTTTTGCCGGTTCTGGTGTCCAACTCGATGTACTCGCTGGTGGACGGGTTTATGTGGCACTCGTAGGCGGTGGAATTGGCGAGGCGCTCGGTGGCGAGGACGCTAACGCAGGGCGGAGCTTGAGCGTCGCACGCAACGACGAGCAGCGCGGCCACGCCGAGCCGGATCGTTAGCCGATCGCCTTCAACTCAGTCTTGGATTTCCCGATCCACTGGCGCACCACGCCCCGGCGGTGGGGAGGCGCTGTCTTCGCCGCTTCAATGGCACGTTCGAAACTGCTCACCGCTTCGGCTTTCCGCTCCGACGCCGCCAGCGCTTTGCCAAGCCAGTAAAGTCCCTCAGGATCGTACTCGCGGCGTTCCACGTAACGGGCCAGCGCCTTTTCGGAGTTCTCGCGGTCGCCTGTCTGGAGCAGCGCGATGCCCATATCGCGCCAGACTTCGTTCGACGAATGTTTCGGGTCAAGCTCGGCGGCCGTACAGAAGTAGTCGAGCGCCTCCTTGGAGTTTCCCTGCTGCAGCGCGATCCGTCCCAGTTGGTAATGGGCGCCGGCCTCGCTGCGGTCGATCTCGATTGCCTGCTTGAACTTGGCGGTGGCCTGCTCGTTCTGGCGGCGTGATTGGTAAATCAAACCCAGTTGGTAATGCGCGTCGGCATCGCGCGGATTGAGCGTCGCGATCTCCAATTGACGGCGGAAGTTCTGGCGGCTGCGCAGCCCTGAGCCGAGCAGCCGGACATCGGTCGCCACCAGGCCGTAGCCCCAATAGAGAACCCAGGGCGAAGCCAGGAACCACATAGACGATCCAACGAAAGAATACAAAACAAACCCAAACCCGCACGCTACCAGCGCACCCACGCTGGCGACGGCGGCCGCGCCCACTCCAACTCCGAGCGCGACACTTAGGCTGCAAACCGCTAAAAACAACCAATAAACCGAGCTCGCGACTCCGGCCCACAAAGCCGCTCCGGGGACAAATGTCAAAACAAACCCAGGCACCCGTGCTGCCACCCAAGCGAATAAAACACAAACCAGGACGAGCGTGTAGTCCCGGCGCATGGCGACGCCGAAGCTCCCAAGGCCCTTCCAGGCCGCGAGAATCGCGATGGCAGCCGGTACAAAAACGAAGCCAATCAGAATCAATGTGCTGAGCGAGCCATCGAACAGAGAGAGCACCCGCGCCGCCACAGCCACGTTTGCCGGATGATTCGGATCGGGGACCGTCCTGGCGACCTGCAGGGCCAGCATCGCGTTTGATGCACCGGACGAAAACCACGACACGACGATCGCCAGTAAGGCTGCCACCATGATTCGCCCGTGATCGAGCGCACGGCTGGCCGCTTTCATCGGCCGCCTGTAGTAATCAAGGATAATGAGCAGCGTTTCCGGCATATGAGCTAATCGATCAATCGGTCGAGTTCGCTATCCTCTCTAGATGCGCGCCTTGTCTGTAGGCAGTCAAAGCATTGTCGATGCTGTCACCGGCCAGCCAGTCATGCTGCGCGGCGTGAACCGGTCTGGCTTCGAATACTCCACCACCGCCATCCCCAATATAGATCTCGACGCGTTTCAACTGTGGGGTGCGAACGTCGTCCGGCTGCCGTTTAACCAGGAATGGGCGCTTGAGGACGAGGCCTACCTGACGACTATCGACAATGCGATCAACGGCTTAGCGGATCGCGGCATGTACTCGATCCTGGATCTGCAGTGGTTCGATAACTATTTTGCACGGGGTTATGATTCGCAGGGCAACGCGAACTATGTGCCGTGCCTGCCGAGCAAAACCAGCGTTGCGGCGTGGGACAAGCTTTCTGCCCGGTATGCTGCAAATCCCAACGTGCTTTACGACATCTTCAACGAGCCGCACGATCCGCTGCCGGGCGACGATCCTGCCATTCCTGAGCAGGTCACCCCAGACGTCTGGATTCCCTGGGCCATCCGGCTGGTGGAGGCCATTCGACGCAACGCTCCCGATGCGGTGATCCTCGTGCCGGGGGTGAATTGGGCATATGATCTGTCCGCTTACCCGATTGAGGACCTCGAGGGTGTGGTCTACTCGACGCACGTCTATCCCAACAAGGGTCTCGACTGGGACCGCGCATTTGGCGGGCTTTCCGCAGTGGCGCCGGTCTTCGCGGGCGAGTGGGGCGGCGGCGATGACGACCTGGACTGGGGTTGGGACCTGGCATCGTACTTCTCGGCCCGCAACATCGGCTGGACGGCCTGGAGTTGGACCGACTATCCCCCTCTCACCCAGAACGGTGTTCCCACCCCGTTTGGCGATCTGGTGAAGAGCCTTCTAAGCCCGCAGGAGAATGCGTAGGTCCATCACGTTCGTGCCGGTAGGGCCGGTTTTGATCAGTCCGCCGGCGCTCTCGAAGAAGTGATAGGAATCGTTCGCGTCGAGGAATTTTCGAGCCTCAAGCGGCAGTGCACGAGCGACGGTGCCCCCGTCCGCGATGGCGCCGGCAGCATCGGTTGGACCATCTGATCCATCGGTGCCGGCACTGAGAACAATCGCATTCGGCAGTCCCGCCATGTCGATTGCAGCGGCGAGAACGAACTCCTGGTTCCGACCGCCGAGACCCTCGCCGCGCAGGGTGACGGTAGTCTCGCCGCCCGACAGTACACAGCCGGTATGCTCTTTGAGGATTGCCGAATGGACGCGGGCCACTTCCCGCGTCTCGCCCTCGATACAACTCGACAGAACGAGCGTGCGATAGCCCAAGGCGCGGGCGGCTTTGGCGGCGGCTTGCATGGCGAGGCGGTTGCTGCCGACGATCTTGTTGCGCACGTTGGTCAAGGTCTTGGGAGTTTCGTCGGAGCCCTGTTCAAGACGGTGTCTCACCGCCGCAGGCACCCGGGCACGGAGTTGAAAGCGGTCGAGGATGGCGAGGGCATCGGCGAAGGTGGAAGGATCGGGCACGGTTGGTCCCGAGCCGATCACGGGAAGATCGTCGCCCACGACGTCGGACAGAATCAGGGAGATCACGGGGGCGGGGGCGGCCAGCGAAGCCAGGCGTCCGCCCTTGATCGCTGACAGATGTTTGCGGACGGCGTTCATCTCGTGGATATTGGCGCCGCACGCGAGCAGAAGACGGGTGGTCTCCTGTTTTTCGGCGAGTGTGATGGGGTCGGCGGGCAAGGGAAGCAAGGCGGATGCGCCACCCGAGATAAGTGCGATCACCAGGTCGCGACGGCCGGCCGATTTGGCGATCTCGGCGATCCGGCGGGCGCCGTCAACGCCGCGCTGGTCGGGTATGGGATGGCCGCACTCGTTCAACTCGATCCGGCGAAGCTTGGCGGTGTGCCCGTCCTTCACATTGAGCAGTCCGCTGGTGATGTGTTTACCCAGGGCGGCTTCAAGCGCCACGGCCATGCGGGCACTCGCCTTGCCCGCGCCCACCACAAAGATGCGCTCGTACTTTGCTGGATCGAGACGGAGGTGGCGTCGTACGGCTTGTTCCGGGTCGGCGGCGGCGAGTCCAGCCCGGAAGATGGACATGGCGTGCTTGCGGAGTGTTGGGATCACTTTTTCTAGAAAATGGGCAGTTTGAGAATCTCTTTGACGACCTTGTGCGAGTCCCCGTGAGTCTCGACGCGGTAATCCGCGCGAGCGTAGGCCTCGCGCCGCTGATCCCAGAGAAATTTCATACGGTTCTTGTCGCGTGCGAGCGGGCGGTGACTGGACTCAGCCACGCGATCGGCAATAATCTCGAGGGCGCAGTCGATCCAAATAATCACGCCATGGTCGTTGAGCATACGGAAGTTTTCATCGAGGATGAAGGCGCCTCCGCCCAAAGCGAGCACAGTGGGACGGCCGCGTTCCACCGAGCGTACGCGTTTCTGAATCGCGGCGGTTTCCATATTCCGGAAGGCGTCCTCGCCCAGCGTGTCGAAGATATCTGAGACTTTCATCTGCTGCTGGAGTTCGATATCGTCGTCGAGATCCTCGAAGTGCCAGCCCAGTTCTTCGGCGAGCATTCGGCCCACTGTTGTCTTGCCAACGGCCATGAAGCCGACCAGGTAAAGTCCGGGTGTCCGTTTGAGCTTAAGGATCATAGGAGACCCTTGAAACGCCGAACGAGATTCGTCTTGTAAGGCACGATCACAGGACTGGCTTGAGCCATAATGGTATCATGCACGCGGCGCTTCTTCCTCTCTTCCCACTGGAAGTAATCCTCTTCCCGCGTACACCTCTGCCGCTTCATATCTTTGAGGAACGATACAAGGAAATGATCGGAGAGGCAATCGAGAACAACAGCGAAATCGGCATTGTGTACACCTGCGAAAAGGGCTTGATGAATACCGGTTGCACCGGTGTGGTTGACCGCGTAGTGGAGCGTTACGATGACGGGCGGATGGATATCATCGTGGCCGGGCGCCGCCGGTTCGAGATTCAGGAATTGGACCAGGAGCGGATATTTCTCCGGGGCGAGGTTGAGTTTTTCGACGACGAAGATGCCGAGGATGTTGTGCCCGACGAGCTTCGAGACCGCGTTCTCCAGCACTACCAGGAAATTCAGGCACTAAGCACGTCCTCATCCCTACTTGACCCCGAAGTGGGCGGCGGGCAGGTGAGTTTCCAACTCGCGCAGGTGATCACGGACATCACGATGCGGCAACTGATGCTGGTATGCCGTTCGGAAGTGGAGCGAATGAGGCAGCTCGACACCTATTTGCCGAGCCTGATCAAAGAGCGCGCCGAGGTGGCCCGTGTGAAGATAACCGCTTCCACCAACGGTCACGGAAAGAAGCCGCTCGGAATCTAATGTCGAGCCGATGCCACCTGATCGTCGACGCCGACGATACATTGTGGGAAAACAACATCTACTTCGAGAAGGCGTTCGAAGATTTCGCCGCGTTCCTGGACCATTCGACTCTAACGCAGCAGCAAGTACGTGACATTCTCGATGAAATCGAATCGGCCAACGCGAAGATCCACGGGTACGGCTCGCTAAACTTCGGGCGCAATCTCCGCCAGGTTTACGAACACCTCGCCGAGCGAGAGATTCGCGAGCCTGACCTGGCGATTGTCACCCGATTCGCGGAACGGATTCTCGAGCAGCCGGTGGAGTTGATTGAGGGCGTCGCCGAAACGCTGGCATATCTCGCGCCGCGTCACGATCTCACGCTGTTCACCAAGGGCAATCCGGAAGAGCAACGACTGAAGGTGGACCGGTCTGGCCTGGGCGAGTATTTTGCGCACACCGCTATCGTGAAGGAAAAGAACGCAGCGGCTTACAGCGCCTTGATCGAGGAGCGCGGTATGGACCGGCAGCGCGCCTGGATGATCGGGAACTCTCCCAAGTCGGACATCAATCCCGCGCTTGAGGCGGGCATCAACGCGGTGTTCATACCGCACGCGCATACCTGGGTACTCGAGAAGGAAGAGATCCGGCGCATCGCTGACGGCCGGCCGCTGGTGGTCGAGAGCTTTTCGCAGTTGCGCGATCATTTTTAGGTATGGCGAAGAAGGATCTGGAGAAGGAGGTTGAGGCGCTCAACCTGCTGCGTACTCCGACTCCGGAAAACGAAGCCGCGCTTCGCAAGGCCCTAGGGCACCGCAACAATTACTACGTCGGGCGAGCGGCGAAGATCGCCGGAGAGTCGGGCATGCGCGATCTGGTGCCGTCGCTGCTCGGTGCGTGCGAGCGGTTCTATGTCGAGGAAGATCCTCAATGCTGGGCGAAAGCGGCAGCGATTCGCGCGCTGGGTGAACTGAGCTACGACGAATCGGCGCCTTATTTGCGCGGTTTGAGTCACGTACAGATGGAGCCGGTTTGGGGTGGGCAGAAGGATGTTGCCGGCACTCTGCGGGCAACTTGTGCTTGGGCGCTGGTGCATTGTCGCGACTTGCCGGAGGCGCAGGTGTTCCTGCACCTGGTGGATCGGGCGTTCGATTCCGATAAGACGGTAAGGGTGGAAGTAGTGCGGGCCATCGGACGCATGAGCGGCACGCAGGCGGCGTTGCTGCTTCGAATGCGGGCTCTTGCCGGTGACCAGGAAACGGAGGTGTTCGGCGTCTGCCTGGCGGAACTGCTGGCACTGGAGGGGTCGCCGGCGCTGGAGTTTGCGGGCCGGTATCTGATGGGCGAAGACGACAAAGCGGCTGAGGCGGCGCTGGCCATCGCGACGTTGCGGAGTGTCGATGCTTTTGCGGTTTTGAAGCAGCGATGGGAGCGGGGAGTCCACGCGGATTTTGGGGCGGTCCTTTTGCATGCGATTGCGCTGACGCGGTGCGAGGACGCGGTCGAGTATCTGCGAGGGATTGTCCGGCGTGAGGCACGGGGTGACGTGGCGGCGCGGAAGGCTCTGACGGATGCGGGGAATCGAGTCGAGTGATCCTCGATTGCGCAGTAAATCGGTGTCAGAGACCGATTAAATAGAGGTTCCAGCCCAGGCGAGCGTCACTTGGTGTATATCTTCCAATGAGATACGGAGCAAGAAATCGGTCTCTGACACCGATTAATCTAAATCGGTCTCTGACACCGATTATTGGACTAGCATGACGGGGGCTTGCCAGAAGGCGGCTTTTTGGGTGGCAGGGTCCAGGACCGTCACCTGGCAGGTGTACTCGCCCTCCGGTAACTCGCCCAGTGCCAGGCTGAACTTCATCGGCATCGTCTTCAGCCGGTTGCCCAGCGCTTCGTTGACCGGCAGCGGGGCGGTTTCAAATGCCTTCGACTGTCCGCGGTAGAACGTCACAAATGCCAGCAGCGGTTGCGCCGTCTCCACCGTCGGCTGGTACGCCTGCAGGTAGACGTACATGTCGCGACTCTTACTGAACACCCGCGTGACGCTCGGGATCAGCTTCACACCGTCCAGCACCAGCGGATTCGCGATCTCGCTCTTGTCCTTCTCCTTGGAAGCGTTGTAAATCGCATCCTTCAGGTCGACACGCTGGCTGCTGAGCACCACCGAGCTGATGGGAATCCGCTTGTCTTCCTTGTTGAGATTCGGAATGAGGAACTTTGTCTGATAAGTGCCAATGCGGCCGGTTTCGGCATCGCGGGCGAGAAACTTAATGGTGTACCTGCCGGGCAGTAGCGTGAACGCCGTGTCGTATTGGATAGGACGCTTCGACAGCTCCGCCGCGGTGGAGCCGGTGAGCTTGATGTTGACCTTGTCGCGGACGTTCTGGACGGTGGTGCCGTAGGAATCCTTTACCTCGCCGATGAAATCGATCAACGTCCGCTCGGCGCCGCCCTTGCGCGCCAGCGCCAGTTCGCGACCCGGAATCTTGACGATGATCGGCACGAAATACTCGGCGCGATTCAACTGAAAGTAGTCGACTTCCATCGAGATCGTCAATTCCGTGAGCGGATCGCCCAACATCAGCGCGTCTTCAAGCTGCCGCTCTTTGTCCACGGCAGTAAACTTCGCAAACTGCTTACCGGCGTAGTAGCTCTGCCGGTAATCGAGGTTTGCCGACATGCCATTGGTCAGCGTGATCTTGACGCGCCGCAGCTTGCCATCGAGCGCCGGATTGGTGGTGTAGTAACCGATCACATAGTAGCTGGTGAACGATTTCTGCGCCTGGACAATCCCCGATGCCAGGTCGTTGTTATCGAGCAGCGCTTTGCCGCCGGTATCGGCCGCAATGCTCCACAGCGTGTCCTGTGAGCGCTGGAAGTTGCTCTGGACGGCCAGCGCCGAACCGCCGGTGTACATCGCGAGACCTCCCGGACTGCCTTTGCTCGCGTCCCCCAAAGGCGCTTGCGCAGTAAGTCCACGAGCGTCCACCGGCCAGAATGTGACGCCGGAGCGAATCGCAGTGTTCACGGTGGCGCTGAGTTGTGCCTGGTTGTTGGTGCCGTTGAGCCGTAGTCCGCTCGAGAAATAGATCAGCGACTTCTTCTCGCTTAATTGCCCCAGCATGCGAGCTGCGGTCTGAAGCGCCGCAAGCTGCCGGTCGGTATTGAAAATATTGAATTCGCCATCATCCTGGCCGAAGGCCGCGCCTGTGTCTGCGCTGCTTGCATCGCCAGTGCCAGGGTCATTTTCGTCTTCGCCGACAATGAGCGTCTCGAGAGTGCTCAGCAACCGGGGGCGGTCGGCGGTGAAGTCCTGAAGGACCTCGACAGCGCCGCTTGAGAACGACATGAGGGCGATCAGGTCCGCTGAGGTCATCTGAGTCTTGATGAACTTCTGGGCGGCAGTGAGCGCACGAATCTGGTCGGGCAACTGCATCGCCGTCAGATCGAAATAGAGGGCGATCAGGCGGCGATCGCGATATCGGGGACTACCCGGATTTTCCGGTGCGATCTGCGTCTTGGTAAGCCGCTTGAAAGGCTCGGGCCGTCCTAGAGTCGCGGGAGGCGGCTCCAACGGCTCGGCCGACTCCGGGAGCTTCTGCAATTCGAAGAAGCGGATCGGTTGAACCACGCCGTCCTCGGTGACATTGAAGTCCTTCTGAGTCAGCCCATCGATCGACTTTCCGCTCTTGTCCTTCACCACGACGGTCTCGATAACGAGTTGCGCGCTCGCCTGAAAGGTGACGGTGTCCTTCTGAGCGGGCGAAGCGTTCTGGCCCACCTGCTGGGCGTTGACCGTGAAGATGAGAAGCACCGCGAGGTATCGCATGATTAGAACCGGAACCGCACTGTTGTCTGGATGGACCGCATTGGGTTGGCCGCTACCGGAAGGCCAAACTGGGCGTTCTCGAAGACCGTATTCCAACTCGTATAGGTGACGTGGTTGAGAGCATTCTGGGCGTCGAAGCGGAAATCGGCCGTGACGCGATCGCCGACGCGGAACGTCCGTCCAAAACCAGCGGCGAGTGTAAACTGCGACGGTCCCGTAATCGAATTGCGACCCGCGTTGCCCCAATGGCCAACGGGCGCCGAGTACGCGGCGGGATTGAGAAAGAAGCCGGCGGGAGCGTTATAGAGCGGCGCGCCGGTGTAGTCGGGCCGGAGACTGCCTGTCACGCCAGTACCGCGAACGGGTGCCTGAAAAATCGGAGTCAGAGGTAGGCCGCTGCCGGCATTGGCTTGCGACACGAAAGTCCAATCCTTCAGCAGACTCGCCTTCCACCCGGAGGACAGCGCGCCGCCGTGCAGGCCGACTCCGGTGGTGTACTGCCCTTGGATCACGGCCAAGTGGCGTTGATCGAACGGCGACAGCGCGCGTTCGGCGTCGAGATTCAGCCAGTCTTGCGCGATGACCGACGATGCCTGCGACCGTCCACCGAATGCCGCATTATCAATCGACTTCGAGTAGGTGTATAGCACCGATGCCTGGATGCCGCTTCGCATGCGGCGGCGCAGCTGCAGACTTCCCGACTCGCGGGTCGAGTTGCCGTTGGATGCAAGGTAAACATAGCCGGCGGGGCACGCGCCACATGGATTGTTCAAGCCGTTGGGCGCCGTATTCGGCAGGAAGAGTTGCAATCCACGGGTTCCCTTGATGCCGAGGTACGTCCCCGTGATGACCAGGGCGCCAGGCAAATCCCGCTGGATCGAAAGCTGCCAGTTCTGCGAATAGCCGACTCGCAGATCGGGATCAACCGCAAAGGTATTGGGTGTGGCGCTCGAAGCGAGAAAGCCGTCGGCGAGCGTGAGCGGCTGTTCAGGTGTGTTCTGGACGCGCAGGCTCTTCGACAGCGGCGACTGCTGGGCCATCTGCGTTGCGATGGGGACGTAGACCGACGTGTTGTAGTAGACTCCGTAACCCGCCCGGATCACCGTGGACGCCGCCGCGAAGGGACGCCACGAGAGGGCGATGCGAGGCTGGAAGGCGTGTTTCACAGGCGCAATCAGCGACTCGTCAAAGCGACGTCCGGTCAACGGTCCGGTAGGCGTGGCGGCAACCACGGGCGCGATGGCTGTATAGCCGCGTGCGATGTCGAGGTTCACCAGTCGCCCGTAGAGTTCGGTGATGGGCGAGCCGTATTCCCAGCGGATGCCGGCATTCAGCGTGAAGCCCGGAGCAACGCGCCAGTCGTCAGTGAAGTAGGCGTCATAAGATGCGGCGCGGAAATACTTGTCTGCATTGCCGAAGGCAATGGCACTAGTGTCGGGGATGCCGAGCAGAAAGCCGGCAAGGTCAGAACCCGTCGTGGTGCCGGTGAAACCGAAGCTTCCGCGAGGATCCTGCTGCGAGAGCGAATTGAATTGGAGCCGCTTGTAATCTGCTCCGAAAGAGAAGTTATGGCGACCGCGATTCCAGAAACCGTCGATTGAAACGGCGTTAGTCTGATTGTGAATGACCGACGGTGGAGCGTCGGAGAGGGACGAAATGCCGGCCGAGAACGACAGGTTCGGCGGTCCCCAGTTCGCGGCCTCCTGGCTATTGCCCTTGATTCCCGCGGCGCCCGAGATGTTCTCGCGATTGGCGAAGAACGGGACAACGCCCGTGGAGAGCCGGCTGAACGTGTAGCCGACATTGAGGTACATGCGGGGCGCGAAGCTATGCCGGAAGTTGACGCCCGCGTTTAGGCCAGTAGTGTCCGTGGTGTCGAGGAAATTGAAGATGCTGGAGTTATCGCTGCGCGTGCTCTGGTAGGCGAAGTTGCCGGTGAGACTGTTCTTGCGTCCCAGTCCCTGGTTGACACGCGACTGCAGGTTGTCCTGATGCGTAGCTCCGATCACCGCAGCCTGGTAGTTGTAGCGCGCGTTACCCGTGAAGTTGGGCAGCGGATAGAGGGCAAGGAGCGCGGTGGCCTGGGGGCTGATTCGATTGCCGGGAATCCGATTGCCCGCAAAAGGCGAACCGCTGGACGGGTTGATGGCAGTCACGCGCGGGCTGGCCGAGAAGTCGCCGGTACGCTCGGCTGCGGTGGGCACGAGGCCAGGCTGGGTGATGGCGGTGCTGTTCCGGGTCCACTGATAGTCGATGGTGATATTGGGCCCGTTTCGCCTGAGAAGATGCGGGATGCGCAACGGCCCGCCGAGAGAGACCAGGCCGGTGAAACGGGTATAGGAAGGCTTTAGCGTGTCCTGGCCGGTGAACGAAAATGAGCGAGCGTCGAGAGCCGACAGGTCCGCTAAGAAGCCGATGCTGCCGTTGTATTGCGACC
Organism: Bryobacterales bacterium; assembly: GCA_038212445.1. Lineage (GTDB taxonomy): Bacteria > Acidobacteriota > Terriglobia > Bryobacterales > Bryobacteraceae > TMP-7. Next base: position 41,290 of record JBBQUM010000007.1, on the reverse strand, counting down.
CTGGGCCCTTGCGGCTATTGCCGAAAGCGGGCGGGAGTCCAAATGGAGAACTGGCGCTGTTGTTCGCGGTGCCATTGATGAGGAATCCGTCGGCGGCACGCTGGGCAAGGTCCGCGGCATCGCCGGCGAAGGCATCCGATTTGGCCGGCTCGGCTGCCGTTTTCGGCGCCGTGTTAGAGGATGCTTTGACATCGGCCTTCTGGAAGCCGGACGGCGTATTGGCAGAGGCCACAGGGGTCTTGGCGTAGTTCGGCTTCTTGTTGCCGTCTCTGACAATCGGTTCAGCAGGTTTAGGCGCGGCGGTAACGCTGACCGGCGCCGCCAGCAGTTCGGCCAGCGGCAAGAGCTTCAACTCCCAGTCCATGCCGGGAGCTCCGGCTGCGACAGTCACGTCCTTGCGGATGGTGGCGAAGCATTGCATCTCCACCTGGATGGTCCACGTACCGTCGGGGAGATCGGCAAAAGAATATGCTCCAACTTCATCGGACACTGCGCCGAATGTCTTGTCGCCTTGTGTCGCGATTACCGTTGCGCCCGGCACAGGCAGTCCGACGAACTTCACGATGCCGTGATGCTCGGCGAATGCCGGTAGAGTAAGCGCAAGTAAAGCGGCCAGCGCCCGAAGCTGGAGAGAACTGCTCATGAACGGCTGCTTAGTTTTCCGTGGCGCGTTCAACGCGGTCGATGATCAGGAGTTCCGTCGGCCCTTTAGTGGGCTCCAGTTTCAGGCCGAGTTGCTCTTGCAGCGCGGTGAAGATGGAAGGGCCGTCGGCGGCCGGCGCGTCCTCGCCCGGATGCGTTGGTCCGCCCGGTTCGGGTGTCCATTCAAGTTTGAACGTATAGATTCCTTTGAGGTCGGTCTTGTCGATGATCGTCTTGCCGAGTTGGTTGGCGAGATTGTTCACCAGGAATTCCAGCTTGACGCCTTCAGCGTTGACCATGCCGCGGCCCATACGCATCATTCCACGGCCACCGCCGGGCCCGCCACGACCGCCGCCAGGCCCGCCCGGTCCGCCAGCACCGTCCGGCCCGTCACCATCTCCTGCAGGATCTTCCTTCATCTTGGAACCACCCTTGGCAACAACCAGCGTGTACGCGGGCATTTCCTTGGTTTCGCGATGCAGGGTGAGTTTGAAGCGTTCCTCGAGCAGCGCCTGCATCATGGGACGGAGTTTGTCGGGCGTCAGGTTTGAGGTGCCGTCCGGTGCCTTGGCGAGCACGTCGAAGCGCTCTGAGTTTACCCAGGAGGGCGCGTTGGTGATTTGGAAATCACGCACTCCATAGGCCTGCTGGATCAGGAACTTGACGTTGACATTCTTGGCGTCGAGACGGCCGCCGGGCTGAATCTGGATCATGATACGTCCGGAACCTTCGTGGCTCGGCTTGATGGACGCGACTTCAAATTTCGGGGAATCGGTGGAGGTGGACTGCGCGCGAGATACAGGGGCAGTAAACAGGCCGAAAAGTACAGGTCCGGCAACAGCGGCCGAAGCCAGGGTTCCAAGCAGAAGCTTCTTTCCGAAGTCCAGCCGGCGGGCGATACGTGGGGTCATAATTTCCTCGATTCTCTTTCTCAGATTTGCGCCGGTGACGCCGGCCATACAGACGATGGGTGCTTCCACAAAAAACTCGCAGACCTTCAAAATTCCCTCGGCGTAGATGCGCGGTTCGCGACCCAGGCGGAGGACTTCTTCGTCGCACGCGCGCTCGCGCTCCTCCACCATTCGTGCGCCGATTCGCCACACCATCGGATGAAACCAGAACAGCGCTTCAACCAGCATCTGGATGGTCGACACGAGATTGTCGTGCTTCCGGACGTGGCATAACTCGTGGGTCAGGATGGCGTCCATTTGCGCAGTTGTCAGCCGGCCCTCGATGCCTTGCGGCAAGAGCAGAACCGGATGCAGGATTCCGACGATTCCCGGTTCAAGGCGGGTTGAGGAGGACATTACGGCGACGTGTGCCGGTATCTCGACGTTGGTTTCGAGTTGGATGGGCGAGGCCGTTTGTAGCGCGGCGCGTACCCGGCGCCAGCGCGTCCAGCCCAAGGCTACGACTCCCAGTGCGCCTGTCAGCCATATGGCTACGATGGCCGCCGTTAGCGGCGAAGACGGTGCCGGGCCCGGCTGCTGAGGGAAATTCACCGGGATCATGCTGACGGCCGGTAGCCGCATGCCTTCCATCACGATTTCGATCCGGTGAGCCTGTGGGATCTTAGGTGGTATCCAGGAGAATTGGTTGCCGGCGGCGATCAGTAGCGAGACCGGCACCAAGAACTTTGCGGAAGCCGCCAGCCAGATGTACTGGCGCACCCGTGCACGATTTGCACGCAGCAAGAGCGTCAGCAAACCAGCAAAAGCCGCAAACAACGTTGACTGCCAGAGATGGTTGATGAATTCGTGCAGCATCGTCAGTTCTCCGTGGGTACCCTTTCAGCGTGATCAATGATCAGCGTGTCGAACATTACCTTGCGCGGCTCGAGCCTCAGACCCAGTTGACGAATCAGGCTCGGAATGGACTGGCCGTCGGTCTGCAGCATGGCGGCCGCAGCGCCCGTGAAGGTGAAATCGTAGCTGCCCGTAAGGCCTGTTGAATCGACCACCGGCCGGTCGATAGTCCGGAAATCGGAGAGTCGCTCGGCAAATTGCCCCATCGTGGTGTTTTCGAAAACGAACCCGCCGCCGGCCACGAGCAGCCTTGTCTCCGCTCCGGGTTTGGATGCCTTCAATTTGGCTCCGCTCTTCGATTCGGTGAGGGCGTAGGCGTTGACTTCCTTGGAAACATGGCGAAGGGAGAGCTTAAAGCGATCAGCGAGCATCGACTGCATCATGCGGCGATGCTCATCGGCGGAGGCTGGCGCTGCGGATTTCGCGAGGATGTCGTAACGCTGCGTTTTCGTCCATTCAAGCCCTTCCACCTGATAGAACTTGACGTTATAGGCATACTGAACGCAGAGGTTGAGGCTAGTGTTCTCAAGCGTCAGCGTTACTGGCGAGCGGTCAAGTCTCTGACGGCCACTACCCTCGCCGCCGGCCCGGGCGCGCAGGGATGGCTTGATAGACGCCGCATCAAAGGTCTGAAGCAGCAACCCGGTGGCGATCAGTGCCGTCATTGCGGAGTCTCCTTGTCGGCTAACTCCTGCAGGACACGCTCAGCGGCTCGCACGTCGTCGAGCGTGAGTTTGCCGGATTCGATGAGGTGCGCCATTACAGGCTGGGTCCGGCCGCCGAATAGGCCCAGGAGATCGTCGATGAGGCGGTTCTGAGCGGAGTCGCGCGAGATGGCGGCTTCGAAAATGTGGGCGTTGCTGATCTTCTTCACACGCCGGAGAGCCCCTTTAGTTTCCAGGCGATACACCGTCGTTTGGACGGTGGTGTAAGCCGGACGTTTGCGTTCGGGAAAGGACTCCTGAATCTCGCGGATGGACAAAGTGCCGCGTGTCCAGAGAGCGTCCATGATTTGCAGTTCGAGCTTGCTAAGTTTAGGCTGGGCCATGATCTACTACGTCTGTGTGTGATTCTACTATAGCGATATGGAAGTTTGGACGGAGAAGTTCAAATTTAGTCACCAGAAAGATGTACTTTAGGATCGTGGAACAGGAGAGAACGCGAGAGACTGGCTCTGACCGCGTGCCGGAGGCTGAGAAAACGAGGGTGCCGCGGAAAGCGACGCCCGAAACGGGGTGCTTGTTTTCGTGCCTGGTCCAGACGCGCACGGTTCTGACGATGGCCTCGGTCAATCTTCTGCGGGAAGAAGACTAAATTAGTGATCGGCCTTCTCTCCTCGTTCTCTAGCAACCTGACACAAACGTGACACAAAGCCCGTGAAAGAGTGGAGAATGAGTTTGTAGAATCGAGACAAACATGCCTCCCAAGGCTTGGCTTGAGCCTCCTCGAAGTTTGCTCATCCTGTTGTTCCTGGTGGCTTTTGTGTCGATTTCCGCAGTTGCCTGGTTTGGCTGGAAGTTGTTGGATCTGGAGCGGATGCTGGAGGCTCAGCGCGGCCAGGAACGACTGGAACAGGACGCCGACCAGATTACCGCGACCCTGCGGGGACTGGTGGCCGAGACTGGTGACCGGCTGAGCGCCTGGGTGGATAATCCGCCGACCGCCGACAAGCCCGACGACGGACTCCTTCTGCTGGTCACGGACCGCTCAATGACTGCCCGTCCTTCGGGACGCCTTCTCTTCTACCCTTCCCCCTCTGCCGAAGGCGTTGCGGGCGGGCGCTGATGCGACTAGTCCGCGCGCTGCGGGCTTCCGGTAGTAAGGATGAAGCGCTGGCTGCCTACACCCGTCTTTCGGCCATGACCGGAGCGACTTGCGCCGGAGTACCCGCTCAGTTGGTGGGCCGGCATGCCCTGGCGGAGATTTCAGGACGCGAACCGGACGCGGCCGAGTTGACCGCCGGGCTTCTCGCCGGCCGCTGGCATCTTACGAAGGGGCAGTTCGAATTCTACTGGGCGGAGGCCGCGCGGATCGGCCGTCGCGTCAGTCCACCGCCGCCCGACGGACTGGCGCTGGCTGCCGCGGCTTCCATGATTTGGGAAAAGCCCATGTGGCGCGGGGCGACGGGGCGCGGGGCGACGGCGCGCTGGGCGGTTCTGCTGGTTCGTCCGCCATCTCTATTGACGCCGGCGATCTCGGCGGAACGTGGGGGCAGCAGCGGTGGACGGCGAGGGACGCCTGGTGGCAGGAAGCCGCGACGCCTCCGCGAGGGCGGCGGTCCGAACGTCGTCTGAAAACCAGCTTCCCTGGACGCTCTACCTGACCGGGCAACTTCGCTCTGTCATTGCCCTCGTTCCAAGGCTTGCGCGAGCGGATTGGGCGGAGGCTATACGGAGTGGCAGTGGCTCTGCACGGCGGGCAGGCCAGAGTAGCGGCGCTGCGCAACGGGCTGACGGCAAGCGCCGGCGTTCAGAGCATCCCGCGTTACGCAGACGGCTCTGGCGACGGCGTACTGAGTTCTGCCGGCATGGGACTGCTATTCCTGGATCTGCGGGCCGCGCCGCCAATGACGAGCTCGGCCTGTGGCTGGCCGCATCCCACCCGTTCCTTAATGTTCCAGGTAGTTGGAATCAGGACGACCCGGATAACCAGATGGTGACGGCTGTCCCCGCCGATCGCTGGGACGGATTGATTTTCATCGAAAACGGGCGCGCTGCACAGCCGCTCGACCACAACTAAAAACACTCAAGGAGAGCCATCATGCATTCATTTCGTCGAAGTGTGTCCGCTGCCGTCTCGCTTCTTATAACAGGTCTTCTGCTGGCTCAACCGGCGGCAAAAAAGCCGCGAGACCAAGGCGGAAGTGAAGCTCAGGCTCGACACGCCGCTGACGGGCAAACTGGAACCCGGCGCGGAGGTTCAGTGGGAAGGCGTGGGCGCCGCGTTTGCCAGGGAACCATTTCTGCTGACGCTTGATGTCGACAAGTCCACGCTCGAAAATCTGCAGGTGTCACCGTGTGCACCGGCGGTAAAGAAGCGCTAAGACAGGTGCAGAACGGCTGGGCTCTGGCCGCCGCCCCTTGTGGACACTGGAGCGGCCATAGGACAATGGTCGCTCAATGCTTCGCGAATTCCCCCTTACGCCGCGTGCCGTTCCGCGCGTCGAAACCAAGTACCGCCGCATCGTGACGCCGCTCCCAGCGCCGGACTCCCTTTCCACCCTCGAGACGCTTCATCGCTATGAATCGATCTCCATGCAAGGTCAACCTCCGATTGTGTGGGACCGTGCCGAGGGCTTTCAGGTGTTCGACAAGTCCGGCAATTGCTGGATCGACTGGTCGAGCGGCGTGTTGGTCACCAACGCAGGACATGGCCGCCCCGAGATCGTCGAGGCCATCATCGAGCAAGCCCGGCACGGGTTGCTGCACAACTACTGTTTTCCGTCAGAACCCCGTGCGCGGTTTGCCGAGCGACTGGCCGGGGTGCTTCCGGCGCCGCTGGACAAAGTCTTCCTGCTCACGACTGGGTCCGAGACCGTGGAGTGCGCCATCAAGCTTTGCCGGACTCACGGCGTGAAAGTGGGCGGTCGCGCGAAGAACGTAATCCTGTCGTTTGGAATGGCCTTCCACGGCCGGACCATGGGCTCCCAGCAGGCGGGCGGCATTCCGTCGTTGAAGGAATGGATCGTCAATCTCGATCCTGGCTTCGTGCAGGTCCGGTTTCCCGACGGCTTCCGCACTCCCGACACTTCATTTGAATTCTTTCTAAAGCAACTCACCGACGCTGGAGTCGCTCCTTCGAACATCGCGGGGGTGATCGTCGAGACCTACCAGGGCGGTAGCGCAGCTTTCGCGCCGCGGGAATACATGCAGAGCCTGCGCGAGTGGACCCGCAGCCACCGGATTCTCCTGGTTTGCGACGAGGTGCAGGCGGGTTTCGGACGGACCGGGACCTTCTGGGGCTTCGAACATTACGGGATCGTTCCTGACCTGGTGACGATGGGCAAAGGTATCAGCAGTTCCCTGCCGCTGGCGGCGATTGCGGGTCCGCAGCGCATTATGGATTTGCAGCCGGCGGGCAGCATGACCTCCACTCACACCGGCAATCCCATCTGCTGCGCCGCCGCGCTGGCGTCGCTCGAATGCATTTTGAAGGACGATCTCGCCGGGAACGCGCGAACTCTCGGAGCCATTCTCCATGGCCGCCTGCGGACGTTGCGGTCGCGCCACCGCGAAATCGGCGCAGTGGCAGGCTTGGGACTGGTTGCCGGAATGAGTTGTGTGCGTCCGGGAACCATCGAACCGAATCCAGATCTCGCGTGGAGCATCGTGCGGCGCTGCATCGACAAGGGCGTGCTGCTGTTCTCCCCAGTGGGCTTCGGCGGCGCCACGGTGAAGATCTGTCCGCCGTTAGTGATCACTGAGGAAGCGCTCGAGGAGAGCCTTGGTGTGCTGGAGCAGGCAGTGACCGAATCGCTGGTGGCTGAAAAGGCTATCGCCGGATGAAGCCCACCGTCGCGGTGTTGGGCGGCGGAATGATCACGCACGACCAGATCCTGCCGTCGCTTTACCAGCTGCAGCGGCAAGGCAGGCTGGGCGACATTCTAGTGAATGCGCGTCATGCGGATAAGTTCGAGGCGCTCGAGTCGTCGAAGGCGCTGACGGCGGCGTTCCCCGACCGCTCGTTCCACCGCGTTCTGGGCGATTACGCGACTGCGCTGCGTGCCCTGCCGCCGCGTTCGATCGCCATCGTCGCGCTCCCCGACCAACTGCATTACGAAGCCGTGATGCATGCGTTGTCGGCCGATCAGCATGTGATCGCGGTGAAGCCGTTGGTGCTTCGCGCTTGTGAAAGCGTGGACATCGAGCGCGAGTCAAAAGCCGGCAATCTGTTTGTCGGCATCGAGTATCATAAGCGATTTGACGACCGCTCCCTGCTGGCCCGGCGTCAGTTCCGCGCCGGTAAGTTTGGCGAGTTCAAGCTCGGTACGGCGTGCCTTATGGAGAAGTGGTACTACCGGCATTCGAACTTCCAAAACTGGTGCACCACAGAGAATTCTGACGCCTTTACCTATATCGGCTGCCACTATGTGGATCTCGTCGCATTCATGACGGGGCTGGAGCCGGCGGCGGTGAGTGTCCATGGCATCAAGGACAAATTCCCCAACGGTAACGAAGGTTTCCTGTGGACCGACGCTCGTGTGATCTGGTCAAACGGCGCGGTGCTAAACGTCCAGAATTCACTCTGCTTTCCCGATGAAGCGCCGGGCAGCAATATTCAGGGATTAACGATGTATTGCGCCGGTACGGACGGCGGCGCGTGGCTTGCGCATTCCGACCAGTACCGCGGGCTTCAGCACTCGCTGCTCGGCGGTCCTTATACGGAGCCAAGTCCCGACTATTTTACTTATGTCGAATATGACGGTCCCGGACTAAAGCCCGCCGGCTATGGCTATCGCTCGATTGAGGCGTTAGTGGATGCCAGTCTTCAAGTGCAGAGCGGCGCGCGGACGCTGGACCAAATCGATGCCGCCGGACTGCTTGCCACGCCTGCCAATAGCCGTTACAACGAGCGCCTGATCGAGGCGGCCAGGCGGTCGATCCTTAATGAGGGCCGGCTTGAGGCGTGTTCCGGTTGATGTAGGATCGCAATCGGCCTGGCAGGATGTCGTGCATGGGGTCCGAGTACTGCGACGCCGTCCGGCGATTCTCCTAAGCGCGGCGCTGGTCCTCGGGGTGGCTCCGAAATCCGGCCTTGACAGGCTAATCGATTTATCGCATACTCCCATCGATAGACGATGGAACGGAGAACTGCCACACCCGATCTCTTGCCGGGCACTCTGGACATGCTGATCCTGCGCACGCTGATGCGAGGGAAGGCACACGGGTACGGCATTGCGCAGCACATCAAGACGATCTCCGATGAAGTGCTCCAAGTGGGCGAGAGTTCGCTCTATCCCGCGTTGCAGAGGCTTTTGCTCAACGGGTGGGTGGAAGCGGAGTGGGGATCGTCGGAGAACAACCGGCGAGCGCGCTTTTACGGTTTGACACCTGCTGGCCGCAAGCGGCTTTTGTCGGAGCGGGAAGAGTTCCAGCGCATCATTGTTGCGATTCAAAAAGTACTCGAGACTGCTTGAGGTCTGCTTATGCGACTACTCCGCCGGCTTGTCCAATGGGTCCGTCTTCGACGGTTGGATACTGATCTCGCCGAAGAAATGGAATTTCACCGCGAGAAAATGCTGCGCGAGCTGATGGACGGTGGGATGCCTCCCGGAGAGGCGAATGCCCTCATTGCCCGTGAATTTGGGAATGGCACTGTGGCTCGCGAGGATGCAAGGGGAGTCTGGTTTCCGCCCGCCCTTGAGAGCCTGGTCCAGGATCTTACTTACGCGATGCGCAATCTGCGGCGCCAACCTGTTTTCACGCTTGTGGCGCTGCTCACTCTCGCCGTCGCCATTGGAATGAACACCAGTTTATTTACGGTGTTCCAGGCAGCCGCACTTAAGCCGTGGCCGGTCCGTGACGCTGCCCGGATGGTCACCATTCATGCGACTCCGGCCAATCAACCAGAGGGGTCGCGTGGAGTGTCCGGCCTTCCTGTGTCAGAAATTCGATTCCTGAATGTGCATAGCCGAGCTTTCGACGGCATCTTCGTCATGAGGGAAGAAGGCGTCCGGCTCGAATCTGATCCGCCCGGCAAGTCGTCGAGCGCGGTGATGGTCAGCGGCAATTACTTCCGCGTGCTCGGTGTCGAGATGGAGCGCGGACGCGGGTTTCTTGACGAAGAAGACCGGCCCGGCGCGCCGGCTTCGACCGTAGTGCTGAGCTATGCGGCGTGGCACAGCCGCTTTGCCGGTGATCCGGAGATAACAGGCAGGAAGATTCGAATTGATAATGTTCCGTTCACAGTGATCGGCGTCGCGAGTCGCGACTTTTCGGGAACGGTGGGGCTCAAGACGGACATGTGGATCCCGCTCGTCGACTGGCCAGTACTGCGGCCGCTAGATCGCTCGGCGATGGAACTGCTCACCAGCCTGGATTATTGCTGCTCACATGCGGGCGGTCGCCTGGCGCCGGGAGTAACGCGAGACCAGGCGCGGGCCGAGTTGTCGATGTTGAGTCAGCGATTCCACGCGGAGGCAGGGAAGCCCCCGAATGGTATTCTGCTCGCGAGTACGCCGATTCTTTCTCAACCGGGATCGAAGAGCGACATCGGTACCCTCTTCATCCTGATGTTTACGGGTGTGGGGCTCGTGCTCTTACTTGCATGTGCCAACGTCGGTAATCTCCTGCTGGCCAGGGCCGCGGCTCGACAGCGCGAAATCGCAACCCGGCTCTCCCTCGGTGCCAGCCGCTTACGGGTTGTCCGTCAGCTTCTCACCGAGAGCCTTGTACTTGCACTGCTATCGGGACTGATTGGCATTGCGATGGCGATGGTTCTACCTTCTTACGTCCTGTCTCGTGCCACCGGAGAGGCGCTGAACCTCCACCTCACGCCGGATTGGACCGTTCTATGCTTTTCAGTCCTAACCTCGGTTGGCGCTTGCCTGGCGTTCGGCCTCGCTCCCGCGCTTCACGCCACTGGCGTCAATATTATTGGGGGTCTTAAGGAACGCGGACTCGCGTCACGGCTTACCCTTCGCAGCGTTCTTCTGACCATTCAGGTCATCGTCAGCGTGGTGCTGCTCGTGTCGGCCGGAATGATGATTCGCGGCGTGCAGAAGGCCAGAACCATTGATGTCGGATTTTCGGTAGGCGCGCTGACTGTGGTGAGCTTCGACCTTCCGGCCAACGTATATACGCCGGCCCGGACGCAGTCTCTTGTGGAGGATCTTGATCGCAGTCTGGATGGACTGCCTCAATCGGGTCCGCGTTGCTACACGCGGAGCACGCCATTCGCGAACGGCCACTGGTTTACCAATTTCAGCCGTTCGTCCACGGCGGGAGAGCTGTCGCGGATGATCGAGTTTGAGGAAGTCTCGGCTGACTGTTTTCGTGTGTTGAATCTTCCCCTGGCTGCCGGGCGCGGATTGGAGCGAGCCGACGCTGGCCGCGCTGTCATCGTGGTCAATGAGGCGATGGTACGAAAGCATTTCGCGGGTGAGCCCGCTGTTGGAAAGACCATTGTGATGAATGACAAGGCAGTCGAGATCGTAGGCGTCGTGAAGGATGCCCGCATTGTGGATCTGGGGCCAGTGGAACCGTTGGTGTTTCAACCGCTGAGGTATCAGAGCATGCCGCATCTGCTGGTGAGCGGCGCTGCTCCAGGCTACGCGCAGCAGATTGACGGACTCGCAAAGCGACTTGAGCCACGAATGGAGACCCGGGTGGAACCGCTCGGAGCGGCCCTCGACCGGACCATCGCGCCGGCTCAGGTGGGAGCGGCATTGGCGAGTGCCCTGGGATTCTTGGCCTTGGCGCTGGCGTCCATCGGAATCTTCGGCGTTGTCGCCTACCTGGTCCGCCAGCGGACACAGGAGATTGGATTGCGCATCGCCCTCGGAGCAACGCAACGTCAGATCGCCGGCCTTCTATACCGCTCGATCTCGCGCGCCATGGTTACCGGCCTCATTGTCGGCTTATTGCTCACGGTGGCGGCATCCGGCTTGATCAAGAAGTTCGTTTTTGGGCTTCCCGCTCTCGATCCATCGACATTCGGAGCCGTCTGCCTGGTTTTGTTCGCCGCGGCCATGGCGGCTACCTGGATTCCCGTGCGGCGCGCCTGCGGCATCGATCCGGTCCGTGCGCTGCATCACGAATAATTTTCTGAGAGGAATCGACGGCAATTTCCCACCTACTAGTCGGGAGTAGGAACACATGGACAACGACCGCAAGCGCGCCATCGCGGGTGCCATTGCGCAGATGGAAAAGCAGTTTGGCAAGGGCTCGATCCACCGTCTTGGTTCGCGAACCATACAACATGCTCAAACGATCTCGACGGGATCGATCTCGCTCGATGCAGCGACTGGAGTTGGCGGCTTTCCCCGTGGAAGAGTCATCGAGGTATTCGGACCGGAGTCGTCCGGAAAAACTACGCTCGCGCTTCAGGTCATCGCACGCGCACAGGCTGCCGGTGGAACAGCGGTGTTCATCGACGCGGAACACGCACTTGATCCCGTGTATGCACGCAAGCTCGGCGTGGACGTCGATAACCTTCTTGTCTCGCAGCCGGATTACGGCGAGCAGGCTATGGAAATTACAAACACCCTGATTTCCAGTGGCGCAGTGGATATCGTAGTAGTGGATTCTGTTGCAGCACTTGTCCCCAAGGCAGAACTGGAGGGCGAAATGGGCGACAACCACGTCGGTCTGCATGCGCGGCTCATGTCGCAGACCCTGCGGAAGCTTACCGGAGGTGTATCCCGCACCAACACCTGTATGGTGTTCATTAATCAGATCCGCGAGAAAATTGGGGTCATGTTTGGCAGTCCGGAGACCACCACCGGCGGGCGCGCTTTGAAGTTCTTCTCGTCGATGCGCATTGAGGTGAGAAGGATCGCGGCTATTAAGGATGGCGATACGCTGATCGGCAATCGAACGCGGATCAAGGTGGTGAAGAATAAACTGGCGGCGCCGTTTCAGGAGGCTGAAGTCGACATTCTCTACGGTGAAGGGATCTCGCGGGAAGGTGATCTGTTGGATTTTGGCGTAGCGAAGGGGGTTGTCGAGAAGAGCGGATCCTGGTACAGCTATCATGGCGAGCGTCTCGGACAGGGGCGCGAAAGCGCGCGGTCACTGTTAAGGGAACAGGCCGCTATGCGGGATCGCATCGAGGCGGAACTGCGGCACGTGCTTGGACTGGATGGCGCTGAGCCCAAACCTGTCGGTTCAGAAGAAGGACAGCTGGCCGGAGTCGCTCAAATCGCCTGATTGACCGGATTTTTCCGCCGGAATCTTACCGGAGGCCCTAAAAACGGGCCTTCGGATCGTATACAATGCAAAAAAGCCCGAAAAAATGGGGTTTCGGGCGCATTGCCCCTTTACATGCACTTGGCAGATCCCGTATCATTCGAGGTGTAAAACAAAACCAGGACGAAATGTTCTGGGACGTTCCCGCAGTCAGCCGCCACCTGCAAGCAAAAGCTCGAATGAGGCCCTGACTGGCGCACGTCCGTAAAGCCCCAAGGAGACAAAGACATGGCAGCAGCAGCAACCAAAATGACCCAAACGCAGGTGGTGAAAGAACTCGCCCTTGCGTGCGAAGTCAACAACAAAGTCGCGAAGCAGTTTATGACTTCGCTGGCCGAACTCGCCGTCAAAGAGACCAAGAAGAGCGGCGTGTTCATCATTCCCGGTATTGGACGACTCGTCCGCCAGGAGCGCAAGGCGCGCACGGGTCGTAACCCCGCCACCGGCGAGACGATCAAGATTCCGGCCAAGAAGGTAGTGAAGTTCCGCGTCGCCAAGTCGGTGAAGGACGCGATCGTTCCGCCGAAAAAGAAGTAGTTTCTTTCGTCGCGGTTTGAACTTGGACATCAATCGATGTCCTGAAACGCGAAAACCCCATCGCGCCGCTGCCGGCCCGGTGGGGTTTTCGATGTCTAATCAGAAGAGCCGAAGATGATAGCCGCTCAGCGTGCGGGCGGCGTCTTGAAGCCTATGCCTGCTTCTTCTCGTCGTTCTCCTCGCCCTTCAAGGAACTCTTGAAGTTGCGGATACCTTCGCCCAAACCTTTTGCCACCTCGGGAATCTTTTTTCCGCCAAATAGCAGAACCGCGACGAGCAGGATGAGCAGAAGCTCCATAGGGCCAATATTTCTCAGCATGGGCGCTCCTTTTCTGACAGCACTGATTTCATTGTAGGGTCGAGATACGGCGTGGTCAAGCCAAGCCTTCTTAGGCAAGACGCCGAAACAGCCGGTTTAGGGTACTTTCACGGCTTACTAACCGCTTGAATAATAATAATTTACGGAGTGTTACAGAAGGTTGGTGGACGGCGGGGGGATCGAACCCCCGACCTCTGCATTGCGAACGCAGCGCTCTCCCAGCTGAGCTAGCCGCCCACTTCCACTCCATAATAGCAGGGGATCCGCGATTTTCAACTTTTCAGGAAGCTCAAGCGACACTGTGAAACCCAACAATGCCCCGCTAATTCAGTAGCTTGCCTCTATTACTTATTGTGAAGGCGCGGTCCGCAATCGCTCGGTTCCCGGACCGTTGAGGAGTCCGAAGGACGCCAAGTGGTCGTGCAACTCCTCGCCGTCAATTGGCTTGGACAGGTAGGCGTCGCAAAGCGCTCTGAAAGAGCTGCTCACCGATTGAATCCTGAGAATCCCCGTCGTCATGAAGATTTTCACTCCGCCCGAGGAAAGCATGTTCTGGCTCTCTTCAAACGCCCGGATTGCTCTCACGGCTCCTGTGCCGTCCAACTCGGGAAGACGAATGTCCATGCAGATTAAGTCATAGCCCTGTCCGGCTTGAAAGGCCGAACGGAACGCGTCCACAGCCTCCCGCCCGTTCACCGCAATGTGGCACTCGCCGTAACGAGACAGCAGGCCTTGGAGTGCCACACGCGCGGTAAAGTCGTCTTCCACAACCAGCATTTTGAGGCTTGGCAAAGAAGCCTGCGGTGCAGGCTGAGGGCGGCGTGCAGGTTTGATGTTCCTGTGTGCTTGAAGAATGGCGTTCAGCGCCGCCAATTCCCGGCTGTCGTCGATATCCGGGTGAGAGTTGTCATCTGAAACCTGCGCCTTCATTCGGTCAGACGCGGCCAGCAGGACGTTTGCGTACTCAGGGATCAGCTGAATTCGTCCGTCCCGAACCTCTGCGAGGAGATCTTCAGCGACATGGCTAAGATGCTGGAGCGGATGGTTGCCGAGGTACCCAGCCGAGCCCTTGACACTATGAAACGCACGGAAAATCCGAGCTACCACCTCGCTTGAGGTTGTTATCTTGCCCTGGACCAAACCCAGGAGATCCTCTTCAACCTCGCCAAGCCTGCTCCGGCACTCGTCAAAAAGTAAGGAGATCTCCTCTTGTTCCAAGTCGTCCTGCATAAAATCCGCCTTTCGCACTGAAAATCCAAGTTCACTTACCCATTGCTTCGCACAGGCGAAAAACCTGTGTTTCCAACTCGCCGATACGCGCGTTGACAGTATCCATATCGCCGTTGTCAGCCGCTTTTTCCATCTCGAACGCCAGGACTCGCACACATTCGCCGCCGACGCTTGCCGCTGCCCCTTTAATGGAATGGAACAGCCTTCCGGCCGCGTGGGCGTCGTGATGCTCGAGCAGCGACTTCAAGGTCAGGAGTTGACGTGGAATATCGGCGATGAAGGTACTGGTGACCATCGCCGTGAGCGACGGATCTCCCATCATGCGCTTAAGCAATCCAGCGCGGTCGTACACCGCCGTGCTTTCAGCTGTGGGCGCCTGCATCACCGGCGCGGAGGGCGGAGCTATTTCAGCCCCCATCCATCTTTCGATGGCACGCAGCAACTCTTCCGGGTCTATCGGCTTCGGCACAAAGTCATTCATGCCCGCCTCTTTACACAACTCCCAATCACTGCGCATCGCGTTGGCCGTGGTGGCGATGATGGGGATGGAGTGATTGAGAACCGAGGACTGCGGATCGCGTATCCGCCGTGTTGCATCGAGACCGTCCATCACCGGCATCCGAACGTCCATCAAAACCAGATCGTAAGGTGTGAATTCGAGCGAATGGATGGCTTGGGCACCATCGACAACGGCGTCTGAGTGAAATCCCAGTTTCTTTAGGATTCCGACGATGACCTCCTGATTGGTGATGTTGTCCTCAGCCACCAGCACCCTCGGCTGTCTTGCGTGGCCGGATAGCATCGATGTTCGCTGACGGCTTAATTTGTTGCCGGCGGCCACCGTGCGGGTGTCGCATAGCGCAGTGTGTGTTTCGGGCGCCTGCCTGCCCATTTTGGCCGTGAACCAGAACGCCGAGCCCATACCTGGCTTGCTCGAAACGCCTATGTCTCCATCCATCATCTTTGCCAGCAAACTGGAGATCGTCAGACCCAACCCGGTGCCCCCGTACCTCCGCGTGGTCGACGAATCCAACTGCCTGAAGTTATCGAAGATCAACCCAAGCTTGTCCTGGGGAATGCCGATGCCGGTATCCCGAACGGTAAACCGCAGCCGGCAGTTAGCGGCGGTCCCGTCTTCGATCGAAATGCGAACGGACACGCTACCCTCGCTGGTGAACTTCACGGCGTTGCTCACCAGGTTGGTAAGGATCTGGCGCAACCGGCCGGGGTCGCCCCGCAGCCTGGTGGGAACTCCGCGATCCTGACTGCATGAGAAATCGAGACCTCTGGCGCTTGCCAGCGCGCCCATGGAAACGGCGAAATCCTCGAGCAGGCACTGCAGATCGAAATCGACTGTTTCCAGGTCGAGTTTCCGTGCTTCGATCTTTGAAAAATCGAGGATGTCATTGATGATCCCCCGCAGCGAATCGCTGCTCGCACGCACGCTGACTGCGAAGTGACGCTGCTCATCTGTCAAATCAGTGTCCAGCAGCAGACCGGTCATGCCGATCACACCATTAATGG
The DNA here is from genome assembly GCA_038212445.1 of Bryobacterales bacterium. Lineage (GTDB taxonomy): Bacteria > Acidobacteriota > Terriglobia > Bryobacterales > Bryobacteraceae > TMP-7. Next base: position 25,325 of record JBBQUM010000007.1, on the reverse strand, counting down.
GGGTTCGAATCTCGTGGCTCATATTGGCCAAAAACTCGCTCTTTGCCTGATTGGCCAGTCTTGCCTCTGACGCGAGTTCTTCAGCGCGGGTGGTTGCGTCGCTGAGCTGTCGGTTACTCTCCTCCAGTTTTTCCGCGGCGTGTGTCTGTTCTGTGATATCCCAGTTTGTCCCCACCATGTTCAGCGGTTGCCCGGAAACGTCACGCTGCACGGCTGAGATCGCGCGGATGCTATGTACGCTGCCGTCCGGCCAGACTATACGAAACTCGGTCTTGAAGTCCGTCGTGCCCTGGAGCGCATGTTGAATCTCCAAGTCAGCCCGGCGGCGATCGTCGGGGTGGACGCGCGATAGCCATCCGTCGTAAACTCCATTGAAATCGCCAGTCGCGGCCCCATATAGCCGAGACATCTGCTCATCCCAGACCAGACTGCCCTCAGCAACGTCGTACTCCCAAATACCGACCCCGCCGGCACCTGTGGCGAGCCTGAGCCGGTCGCCGGTTTTGATCAGGCGGGCCTCGGTGCGCTTGCGTTCTGAGATATCGCGCAATATGCAGATGGCATGCCATTCTCCTTGAAGGTTCACCGAGGACAGCGACAGGTCGACGTCTATAATGCATCCGTCCTTGCGGCGAGCCGTTAGCTCCATGGTCCGTCCCACCCCATAACCTCCGCCGGTTTTCAGGAATCGCGGAAACGCGCCGCGGTAGCGGTCGCGATACTGCGGGGCTACCAGCAGATCGTGAACATCTCTCCCCATCACCTCTTCGGCGGAGTAGCCGAGGATTGACTCCGCGGCCGGATTCCAATAGCTGATCGCACCGCGAGGATTCATCATGACGATGGCATCCTTGGCCGAGTCTGTGATGGCGCGCAGACGAACCTCAGTCAGGCGCAACGCTTCTTCGCTCTGCTTCCGCCCGGTGACGTCGCGGATTACGCTGAGGGCAACGATCTCATTGCCGAACGTCGCCAGGCTCGTGCTCACCTCGGCGGGAAAGTCCGAACCATCCTTTCGAATGAAGCTGGTTTCAAATCGCGCGGCCCCGGCGGCTTCGATCTGGTCAATCAGGATATCCATGTCGACCAGAGTTTCGGGTGAATTCAGCTGCTCGAACCGCATCCCCTGAAGTTCAGCCAACGTATATCCAAATTGAAGGGATGCATGATGATTTGCTTCCATGACGATCTGGTCACTGTTGATGATCAAAATGCTGTCGTTTGCCTGGAGCATGAGTTGCTTAAAACGCGACTCTCGTTCATTCGCGATCGCCAGAGATCGTGCGCTGCCGTGGACGAGCAGCCAGAAAATCAGAGTCAGCAAGCTGCTTATCGCAGCGCCTCCGGCGAGGATCGCATTGGCGGCGCGCGTGTCATGCCGCCGTTCAAACGCTTCCATCGAGCGCGCCACCAGCACCCACTGTCGTCCGAATAAGTCGAGTCGAATTTTCCGCTGGAAGCGGCTGTCCGGGTGCGTTAAGAACTGCGTGGAACGATAGAGTGACGCCCTGGGCGAAAGTTCGACGCTGTCGAAGATCTCCAGCCCCATATCAGACAATCGATCACCCAGGATTCCGATCATGAGGTCATCTATGCGAAAGGGACAGTAGACCCACCCGATGATGGCGGCGCGACGCTTTTCTACCTCGCCGGGGTCGCCCCCCGCATCGTAGACGGGCAGGTACATCAGAAGTCCATCCTGAACGTCTACACCGGTTTCCTGCACCAACCTCACCTTCCCGGAAAGTGTCACCCCACCCGAATCGCGGGACCGCTCCATCGCTGCGCGCCGCACCGGTTCTGAGTACATGTCGTAACCAAAGGCCCGCAAGTTGCGCCCACGGAATGGTTCGAGATAAACGACGGACGTGTATATAGGTCTGATTCCTTCAGGATTCAGCTTATAGTCGGGAAACCCCTCCGCTCTCAAGGCGGCAATGTGTGACGACTTGGCGTTGGCGGGAACAATTAACGAAAACCCTACTCCCTGAATGCCGGGATACCGGTCGTCAATGCGAAGCGAGGAGATGTAGGAGTGGAACCGTGAGCGAGTGAGTTTGGGTGATGCGGCAGAATACGCCTGAACTCCGCGCAGCACCTGCTCATATGTCTGTAACCGCTGTTCAATCCGCGCACCTGCTTCGCGGGCGTGATAGTTGAAATCCGCCTGCGCGTCAGACAGCGACTCGTTCCTGGCGCTCATCCACAAGAGACAGGTGACGCACACGCCGCTCAGTAAAACCAGGATGGGAAGGATGCGGGCAACTCGCTTACGGTCGAGTAACTCGACCGCTTTAGAGAAGTGGGAAGGGGAAGAGATGCTGCCGCCTCTGCCCATCCACGACGGCCTCACCATGTGGAGGACCTGCCATTCTGGTTCCAGGGCGGAGGATTGGCTCGCTGCGAGGCAATTGCCGGCGGAAACGTAGCTTCGTGTGCTGAACTAGCGATCGTCAAGCTGGTTAAGATTCCCCAGCCTTCTTATCGGTTCAACGCCTCGTTACTTGAGAATGGCTGGCACGTCCACCCAGCACCGTTTCTGCCAGCTCTCAATACCCTTCTCGGCCAGTTGAACCCCTTTGGCGCCTTCAATCAAGCCCCAGCGAAATGGCTCGTCCTTTACCACGTGGCGTAGGAACAGCTCCCACTGAGCCTTAAACGCATTGTCGAAAGACGTTTGCTCGGGCACTTTTTGCCAGCCCTCGTAGTAGTTCAAAGGACTCTCGACATCTGGATTCCAGACCGGTCGAGGGGTTGATCCATAGTGCTGCACCCAGCAATGGCGCAGGCCCACCACGGCAGATCCGCGAGTTCCGTCCACCTGAAGAGTCAGCAGATCGTCGCGGCGTACACGCACACACCAGGACGAGTTGAAGTGCGCGATCACGCCGCCATCAAGCTCGAAGGTGGCATAGGCCGAGTCGTCGGCTGTACAGTCATATTTCTTCCCGGCCTCGTCCCAGCGTTCGGGGATATGAGTCGCGCCGAGACAGCTCACGCTCTTTACCGCTCCAAACAGGTTGTCGAGGACATACCGCCAGTGGCAGAGCATGTCGATGATGATGCCGCCGCCGTCCTCCTTGCGGTAATTCCACGACGGCCTCTGAATTGGCACGTGATCGCCTTCGAATACCCAGTAGCCGAACTCGCCGCGGACCGACAGGATTTTGCCGAAGAAGCCGAGATCCCGCAGCGTTTGGAATTTGAGCATGCCGGGCAGCCACAGCTTGTCCTGAACCACGCCATGCTTTACGCCGGCGGCTTCGGCACGGTGGTGCAATTCCAGCGCAACGTCGAAACTCGTCGCAGTCGGCTTCTCACAATAGACATGCTTGCCTGCATCGATCGCTTTACGGACGTCGGGAGCGCGGCGGTCAGTGGTCTGCGCATCGAAGTAGATGGAATATTGAGGGTCGGCGAGTAGTTTGTCGACATCGGTGGACCACGGCAGGCCACCGCATTCCTTTGAGATCGCTTCCAGCTTTACCGGACTGCGCCCTGTGAGAATGGGCTGCGGCATGATGGACTCGGTGTCGCTGATGCGGACGCCGCCCTGCTGCATGATGGCCCAGATGCTACGCCGCAGGTGCTGGTTCAACCCCATGCGTCCGGTGACGCCGTTCATGATGATGCCGACGTTGTGAACTGTTTTTGCGCTCATTGAACTAATCTATTCCTCGGGCTTCTTGGTGCACTGCGGCTGTGCGCCTTCAGGCAATGCCGGCGCTTCGACGCCCGCGCGGGGCAGGGTGCCGCTCAGTTCCTGGCGCCAGTGGGCCACATCCCCGGAAGGGCCGTAAATGTAGACCATGCGGCAAGGCGTGTCGCCAATATTCGTCAACTGGTGGAACACGGTAGGCGGGATATACGCCACTTGGCCGGCTTTCAGGATTTGCCGCTCATCTCCCAGACACATTTCGGCCGTCCCCTCCACGATGAAGTAGACCTCTTCCTGCTCCTGGTTGTGCCACGGGACTTGCCCGCCGTTGGGTTCGAGCGTGACGTTGCCGGCGGCGAAGTTCTTGCATTGCACCGGCGACGCGCCGCCCACCAGATTCTGTGTGCGGCGTCGGGCCGGGTAGGTCCGGCCGGCGATTTGTTCCAGATCGGCGATGATCATGACGGATTCTCACTCCAAAATGTAAGGTACGGTTTCTGGTCAATGATGCGCTGTAGGTAGAGCGCAAGCTCGAGCGCGTGATAGTCGCCCCACATGCAGCTTTCATTGCGCGGCACGTGACCGGGCGGCGGCATCGCGTCCCAGCCATTGGGCCGGTGATAGACAGCGTGCAGGATCAGGCCCTGGTGCGACGGATCGGTGGACAGATAAGGCTCGGCGAACAACGATTGAGCCGTGAGCAGGCCGGCCTGGGCGTAGCGCGAACCGTCTTCACCCTGCTGATCGAGCCAGCGTCCCAGCCGCAGTAGTCCTTGTGCGCCGATGGCCGCGGCGGATGAATCTACCGGTTCGTAGTCGTTGAAGGGATCGGCGGCGCGCGACCGCCAGTCGCCCAGCTTCTCCAGGTTCGGCGCGCCTGTATCCCAGTAGGGAATCCCGTCAGCAGCCGTGTTGTCGATGTAGAAATCGCAGGTGGCCTCAGCGGCTTTGCGCATCATCGTGGTGATGGCGGCGCGTCCCCCAAGCGACTCCAAGTCGGCGTCCGCGCACGTTGCCAGAAACTCGAGTTGTTCGGCAAAGCCGCACATGGCCCACGCAAGTCCGCGTGTCCAGGTGGAGAACGGCGAGTAACCCTGCTGCGAGTTGGGGCAGCGGTAGCGGCCGTCGTTGGTGTTGAACACGCATTCGTGCGTGGTGCGGCCGCGCAAATCGTAGTGATCGCGGCCCTCCCCGTAGAAGACGGAATATCTGGCGGTCGCGTCAGCGTGCTGAACCAAGCGCTCCAGCAACGAAATCCGGCGGTCATTTTCTCCCATGAGGACATGGCCGAGTTTGTAGCTCACCGCCAGAGCACGCAGGGAACGAACGGTGTCTACGAAGAGGGAGTGAGGCCCGTTGAAGGAGTAGATGAAGCCGCCGCCGTCCAATGTCGGAGTCCAGCGGGCGGCCTGAATTGCGCCTGAGCACTTCAAGGCAAGTTCATAGAAGCGGCGTTCCCACAGGTTTTCGGGAATTCGGCCCTGGTTGATCAGCCGTAGCAGGCTGCCGTACGTGCTGACATTATTAAATCCGTGATCGTGGACGCCGACGTGGCTGACGTGCGGAGCCATGTATTCCACCGTGCGACTGCGGCCCATTTCGAGGAAGCGCGTCTCGCCTGTCGCGTCGTACTGTAGGACGGCTTCGCCGAACTGGAAGCCCTGGGTCCATTCAGTCCAACCCCTCGATGTGTATTTGCCGTTGATCGTGAACACCGGCGAACCAGAAGCCGGTTGCCAGGCTGAATCTAGGGAACTGATTTTCTGACTGGAGAGTTCGAACAGACGGGACAAGGCAGGGCGGAGAGAGTCGGTGCGGAGAGCGGACTTCGGGAATAACATAGGCGGCGCGAACCATCAGTGTATCGACATCACCACTGACCGCGCAGGCGCGCGCCTACATTATTAAAACTATGTTTTTGACAGGAGTGAACGATGGCCCTAAGACTGGCGTGTACGGGCGAAAATCGCTAGTGCCTTCGCGTCGAACTTGGAGAAGAATTCGTCCCAGCTGATCGGCTCCAGATCCTCGTTCGGGTTCCCGCAGTATGCCAATTGGATCGTACCCTTATCGTACATTCCACCAGACCCGCGGACGCAGGCCGGAAGGGCACCCCGTCGTTCAGCCCAACGGCGAATCTCGTCGTGGTCCGTCAGTAAACGGAAAGCACTGGTGGTTTCGCTAGCCATGTCCGAGTTGGAGCAATTTAATGTCCAACCAAAAGTCCGCAGGCTCAACAGTTTCTTACAATTTGCACCCTGTAAAAAACACCTGGGAATGTGATAACGTCCGCGTATGCGCCCTTGGCTATGCCTTCTGATCGCCCTTCCCTCGATCGCTCAAAAACTGCCGGACATGAATGATGGTGACGCTCACGGTGACGCGCCCTACCTGATAGAGGACGGTTGGAAACCGCTCCTTAACGGTAAGGACGTGGGGGGGTGGCATGGGCGGGATAACAAAGCCAGTGAGTGGTTTACGACGCGCGGCGTTCGCTGGGACCGGCTGCTTGGACCCACGCGCCTCAGCCCGAGTGTACGCGAACCTGCTGGGACCGTCCTGAACGGTGCCGGCGGCCGGACCGCCGACCTGGTTAGCGATGACAAATTCGGCGATATCGAGTTGTACATGGAGTTCATGGTCGCCAAGGGGTCGAATTCCGGAGTTTATCTGCACGGGCTCTACGAGGTCCAGATCTTCGACAGCTATGGCTCCTGGATGCCCATCACCTCTTCGGACGGCGGCGGTATCTATCATCGATGGATTAACAACGAAGGAGTGGGAGGGTCGGCTCCTAAGGTAAACGCGTGCAGGCGTCCGGGCGAGTGGCAGAGCTATCACATCTGGTTCCGCGGTCCACGGTTCGACGCGTCGGGCAAGAAGATCGAGAATGCCAGATTTCTGCGGGTACTCTACAATGGTCTACTCGTGCAGGAGAATGTCGAAGTGGAGGGTCCCACGCGAGCTTCCATGACACACCCCGAGGCGCCAACCAATCCGCTCATGATCCAGGGAGATCATGGCCCGATAGCGCTTCGAAACATTTACGTCCACCCGCTCCGTCCCATCATCGATCGATAAAACATGAAAGCCATCGCCGTCTTCCCCGATAAGAAACTGTTCCAGCTCATCGACCACCCCGAGCCGAGCCTGACAGCTTCAACCCAGGTAAAACTCAAAATTCTTGACGTTGGTATTTGCGGCACGGACAAAGAGATCGTCGCCTTCGAGTACGGCACACCGCCGGACGGTTCCGAGTACCTGGTGATCGGCCACGAGTCGCTGGGCGAAGTAGTGGAGGTTGGCAAGGATGTGGAAGGGATCAAAGTAGGCGATCTGGCCGTGACGATGGTCCGGCGGCCCTGCAATGAGCCTGGATGCATTGCCTGCCGGAACGGACGTCAGGATTTCTGTTACACGGGCAAGTTCACCGAGCGCGGAATCAAACAGCAACATGGTTTCATGACTGAGTTCGTAGTCGACGAAGCCAAATACGTATGTCCGGTGCCGCGCTCGCTGCGCGACGTAGGCGTACTGGTTGAGCCGCTGACGATTGCCGAAAAGGGCGTTGAACAGATGTGGCAGATCCAGCAGCGTCTGCCTTGGGCTTGCGCCGTCGAACCCGGCCAGCCGCCAGCCTACTGTCATAAGGCGCTGGTGCTCGGTGCGGGTCCAGTGGGTTTGCTGGGCGCAATGAAGATGGTGGTCGAAGGCTTCGAGACGTTCGTTTATTCGAGGACTGGGGGTGCTCAAGACCGGGTGGCGGTGGTGGAAGCCATCGGCGCGAAATTTCTTTCAGCTGACGATTTGAACGTCGAGCAGATGGCAGCCAGTATCGGCAACATTGACGTCGTCTACGAAGCGGTGGGCGCGTCGCAACTCGCATTCGACGTCCTCGGCCATCTGGGGATCAACGGTGTCTTCATCTTTACCGGTGTGCCCGGACGAAAGGCGCCGTCGCCGGTGGACACGGACGCCCTGATGCGCGATTACGTGCTGAAGAACCAGGTAGCATTCGGTACAGTGAACGCGAGCCGCGCGAGTTTCCAGTCGTCCATCAGCGATCTGGAGGCATTCGTCCAGCGCTGGCCGGATGCGGTGCGGAAGCTGATTTCGAACCGCTTCTCGATCGACGATGCCACCCAGCCTTTGAGCGGTAAGGTGGGGGGGATCAAGAACGTTGTGGCGGTGAGTGCTTGAGTCATTGGATCGACGTCTCGGTGAATCTGCGCAATGGCATGGCCGGTTGGCCGGGGGATGAGCCGTTTGCGCTTGAGCGCATGTCGGACATGGCTTCGGGCGCCGAATACAATCTCTCGAAGTTTCGTTCCAGCGCCCACGTGGGAACGCATATGGACGCGCCGCTCCATTTCGTGAACGGCGCGCAGTCCATCGACCAGTTTCCGCTGGAAGTGGGAATCGGGCGCGTGCGGGTGGTGGCAATCGAAAATCCCACGGAGATCGCGCTCTCGGAAGTGGAGCATGCGGGCATTCGCGAGGGAGAGCGCGTGCTTTTCCGCACCCACAATTCCGACAACGATTGGGGCTCAATGCCTTTCAACCAGGCGTTCATCGCGATCCCGGAGGATACCGCCGAATTCCTCGCCGAGCGGCGTCCGGCGCTGGTTGGGGTCGACTATCTTTCGGTGGCGCCGTTCAACGCCTCAGGTCCAACGCACCGGGAAATCCTTGGAGCGGGAATCTGGGTGATCGAAGGACTCTATCTGGCATCGATTGCGGCAGGCGAATACGACATGGTCTGTCTGCCGCTGAAGTTGTTTGGCGCTGAAGGCTCGCCGGCGCGAGTGGCTCTCCGCAAGAGTTAACGTTCTCGGAGTCGTTACCGATGAGAACAATGTATTGTCTCCGCGAAGGTAACGACCTTGAATGGGACGATTCGTAGAAAGCTGGCCGTCTCGTCACTGGTGACGATACTGGCGATCTCGTCGATTGGTGGGATTTGCACGATTGCGATGTGGCGTACCGCGTCCACCTCTGGCGTTTTGTCGACTGACGACCTGCCGGAACTGGCGCTGGCGACTGCGTTTGAGCGCGAGATAATGAATGCTCGCATTCATTTCATCTACCACGTCACCGTCCAGAAGCCAGGAGCGCTCGAGGCTGGTTGGGATCGGTACGGCCGGCTGCGCGCTTTGATGCCGAAGCTGCAGCGGCAGGTCGCCAACTCCACCGAGCTTTATGAACTGCGACAGCCGACGGCCACATTGGCTGCCGATCTGGATCGCTACGAGGTGATCTTGCGGCAGATTCTGGATGTCGTGGCGAAGCACCAGAACTCGGGCCCCGAATTCACGGCGCTGGTGGCTCAGTGGGCGGAAGCGGGAGGCAAACTGGTAAAAGCGTCGGGAGATTTGAGCGCGTTCTGTGCGGAGCGGGCGAACGCGGCGTCGCTAGCTACCGGAACCAACCTGAGAAGGCTTGTCTTCTTTCTATCGGGCGCGGGCCTGATGGTCACGTTTATCGGGCTGATGCTAGGGAGAATGGTGTTGAACAATATCACCGGCTTGCTCAAGCGCGTCTTTCAGAACTGGTGAGCGCCTCAGCGTCTGTAACGACAGCCTCCGAACAGATCGCCGCGTCCAGCCAGTGCCTCGCCAAGGGCTCCGCCGGAACAGGCCGCAGGCATGATGGAGACGTCCTCCGCTGCGTCTGAGATCCGTGAACTCGCCAGGATCGGCGGCCAACACTCCGCAACAGCCGCTGAGCATGTCAACCAGACTGGCGAAACTGCCGCTTGCGCCAGCCAGGCACTCGGCCAGATGATCGTGGCACTGGGCGAAGCCGCCAGGCAAAACGGGCAGGTATCCAAAGTCATCAAGGTGATCGACGAAATCGCATTCCAGACGAATATTCTAGCCTTGAACGCCGCGGTTGAAGCGGCCCGTGCCGGCAACGCTGGAGCAGGCTTTGCAGTGGTGGCCGACGAGGTACGAACGCTGGCTCTGCGCTGCGCCCAGGCGGCTGCCGAAACCGGGACCTTGCTTGCCGCTTCCCTGCAAAAAACTCGCGAAGGGAGTGCCGAGGTAGATAAGGTGGAGCGGTTGATCCGGCAAGTCAGCGTGGACGCCTCGAATATCCAGAACCTGGTGAATGAGGTGAATACCGGCAGCCAGCGGCAGACCAGCGGAATTGACCATGTTGCGCAAGCCCTCGGCCGCGTGAATGACATTACTCAGCAAAACGCCGCGCAGGCAGAAGAAAGCGCGTCTGCGGCGGAAGAACTCAAATTGCAATCGGACACGCTACAGCATATTGTGGCTGAGTTGCAAACGCTGGTTGGTTAGCGACTAAACAGGCTCTCCATCGCGATGACACGGCAGCGACGCTGCATCCGGCTTCTTCTTGTAACGCTCGATATCCGGACCAAACCTGCCTTCGTGGGTCCGCTTGAGCAAGTCCGCGATCTCGCCCTGCGTCATCGGCTTGAACGCCTTCAGGACGGCGACGTTCTCTTCCAACTGATCCACCGTCTCGGCGCCGCTCACAACGGTATCGACGTCCTGGCTCCAGGCAAACCGTAGACATTCCTGGATAGTCGCGATGCGATTCTGCGTGATCGGCCCCATCGCGTTCGACTTCATCGCAAATAGTCCAAGTTTCCTCTTCCGGATGTTGGGCAGAACCGAGTTGATGAAGCTCAGGTAGTGGGGATCGATCAGGTTCACCGGGTGCTGCACTGTCTCCCAACCCTCAAAGCTCTCTAGCAGGCGCTGGTGGACAGTGGGATCGGCGTGCCCGGTAAAACCGATGTGCCGCACCTTGCCTTGACGCTTTGCCTGTACAAAGGCCTCCAGTGAGCCGCCCGGCGCGAGAATCTGATCTACCTCCTGATGCGTCACTACCTGGTGGCACTGCCAAACGTCCAGGTAGTCGGTCTTCATTCTCCGCAGGGTGTCTTCAAGCTGTTTCATCGCCTCCCCACGGCTATAGCGGTGAGCCTTCGACATCAGGTGGACTTTCTGCCGCATCGACGGTGTGAGCGCGGCGCCATACGTCTCATCGCTCGCTCCGTCGTGGTACAGATGGGCGCTGTCAAACATGTTGACGCCCAAATCGATCGCTCGCCGGATCAGGCGCACTCCCTCGTCCTGGCCCCGCACCCGCATGTGGTAACCGCCGACGGTGTAGCGCGATATCCGGAGTCCCGTCTTGCCAAGGGTAGTCATTGGCATCGGGGCCTCAGCGGCCAAAGCAGAGGCGGTAGTGCCGATTGCTGCAGCGATAAAATCGCGGCGATCCATGTGTTAGTCCTCGGAAAACGCCCGCCGCGCCTGGCTGAGGGCGAGCAGCGGGAAATAGTTGCGGTAGAGCGTGTAGCGCAGGTAGAAGACGTTCGGGAATCCGGTACCCGTGGCCAGGTCCTCATCCCACTCGCCGTCATCGCGCTGGGTGTCGAGCAGGTACTTCACGCCGCGCTCGAGAGAGGCGGAACTGCGATCGCCGGCAGCCAGCAATCCTTGAATAGCCCAAGCCGTCTGACTGGGGGTGCTGGGCGCCGCTATGTAAGCTTCATGGGTATAACTGGCGCAACTCTCCCCCCATCCCCCGTCCGGATTCTGGACTTGCGCAATCCAGGCGGCGGCCTTACGAATTGGTTCGTTGGCTGACGCTTCGCAGGAGGCGCGCAGTCCTCGAATCGCCAGACACGTGCCGTAAATATAGTCCACTCCCCAGCGGCCGTACCAGCTGCCATTCTTTTCCTGCGTCTGGAATAGATAATGGACGCCTTGGCGGATAGCCGCATTGGCGCGTTCATACTTGCGGCGGCAGAGCGCTTCGAGTACGCGACCGGTAATGTCAGGGCAGGTGGGATCGAGCATCGCGTTGTGATCGGCAAACGGGACCTTGTTGAGTATGGCCCAGTCGTTGTCGACGTCGAACGCCGCCCAGCCGCCGTCGCGGGATTGCATGTTCACCAGCCAGTTGAGCGCGCGGCTTTCGCAGCGCTGCTGCTTCACGGGATCGCTGCCTTGCGCATGCATCAGCGCCAACAGCACAATCGCGGTGTCGTCGATGTCGGGGTAGTGCTCGTTTTGAAAGAAGAATGCCCAGCCGGACGGCGTCAGGTCGGGACGTTTCACAGACCAATCGCCTTTATGGCGCACCTCGCGCTCAATGAGCCAGTCGGCAGCGCGCGTGAGGCTGGCGCTGGAGGGCTGCGGGCTCATTTCGCCCAGCGCAAATGCAGCGTAGGCGGTGTCCCAGACCGGCGAGAAGCATGGCTGGAAAATGAGCCGGTCCGGCGACTCGAGCATCAGATCGTCGAAGTGCCGGATGGCCTCGATGAGATCCGGATGGTCGCGCGGATAGTCGAGCGAGTCGAGCGCCATGATCTGGTACATCATGGCTGGATAAATAGCTCCCAAACCGTCGGAGTAACGCGTACGGTCGAGCATCCACTTCTCGGCCGCCCGCAAGGCGGCGCGCTGTACCTCGCGCGGACCGCGCCGCTGCCAGATCTTTAACGCACGGTCGATTTGAGTGAACACCAGCGACATCTTGTCGCGTTTGGGGAGCGCGAACGACCTGCCGGGCGCGGCCAGTTCAAAGAGATTGAAGCCGCCCGGGACGGGACGGGTGCCGCCTACTGCCTGAACAATCGACAGCGCCACCACAATCGCTCGAGTCCACGAGGACATTTCATACAGGATGTTCCCCGGAACCAGGACCAGTTCTGGCGGGACCGTTGGAACGTAGGCGCGCGGGTAAAGGCCAAAGAGCGACAGGTTGATCTTGACGTAGCTGTTCGCCGCCTGGATGCCGCCAAGTTCGAGGATGCACTCACGCAGGCGCTGCATCGGATCGCTGTCGGTGGACACGCGGGCGAGTTTCAGCGCAGTGTAAGCCTTCACCGACGCGCTGACATCCGCGGGGCCGCCGGGATAGATGTTGAAACCGCCGTCCGGCAATTGACGGTCGAGAATGGCGAGGCGGGCTTTCCGGATTCGCTCCGAGGTGGGCGGCTTCCACGCGCCGTCATCAGGCGGGTAAAGCCACAGCTGGAGCAGCACGTAGTCCGATTCAAGAGTAGAGTCAGCCAGCAGGTCGGCGCACCAGTAGCCTTCCGGCTTCTGAATGGCAAGCAACGAGTGTGCGACTCTCTGTGCGGCGGTTTCGCATGCCGACGCGACAGCCGTGCGCGATTGCGAGGCAGCGGCAAACGAACGCCGTGCGGAAGTGCGTCCGGCCGGTTCGAAAAAAGCAGAGCCCATAAGCGCTTCCTTTATTATGAAGCCGCCGCCGCCGCGGACTATGAGATTATCGGTTTAAATAGCCCATGATTCTACCGAACCAGTACATTCGCGACCTGCTCCGCCAACCGGCGGGTGAAGCCGTTACCGCCCGTGGATGGGTAAAAACCCGCCGCGACAGCAAGAACGTCCACTTCATTCAGCTCAATGACGGCTCGTCGCCCGTGGATCTGCAAGTGGTGCTCGACCAGGGCGTCGTCGAGCCAGCCATCGTGGCCACCATCACTACCGGCGCCTGCCTCAGTGTGGAAGGTGAGCTGGTGGCGTCGCTGGGAAAGGGACAATCCGTCGAATTGAAGGCCCGCACGCTCACCGTCCATGGCGCGGCCGACCCGGAAGAGTACCCGCTCCAAAAGAAGAAGCACACGCTTGAGACGCTACGCTTGATCGGGCATCTGCGCTCGCGCTCCAACACCTTCAGCGCCGTGTTCCGCGTCAGAAACGCTCTCTCGGTTGCGATTCACAAATTCTTCCAGGAGCGCGGATTTCTGTACGCCCACACTCCTATCATCTCGGCATCAGACGCCGAAGGCGCCGGATCAATGTTCCAGGTGTCGTCGCCGGAGTTCGAGAAGGAGTTCAAGCACGAGTTCTTCGGCAAGGCGGCCTATCTAACGGTCAGCGGCCAGCTGGAAGGCGAAATCCTCGCTCATGCATTCGCCAACATCTACACGTTCGGCCCAACCTTCCGGGCAGAGAACTCCAATACACCGCGCCATCTGGCCGAGTTCTACATGATCGAACCTGAGATGGCGTTCTGCAATCTGACCGACAACCAGGACGTGGCTGAAGCGTTCCTGAAGTATCAGGTGGAGTATATTCTCGCCACCTGCCGGCCGGATCTCGAGTTTCTCGCCAAGTGGTATGAACCCGAACTGCTGAAGACTCTGGAATCGCTGCTCGAGTCCCCATTTGAACGCATCTCCTACGATCAGGCGGTGGACTTGCTCGCCAAGGCGAATCGGAATTGGGAGTTTCCGGCGCACTGGGGCGCCGACTTACAAAGCGAACACGAACGCTACCTCACCGAGGAGTTGTTCAAGAAGCCGGTGATCGTCACCAATTATCCGAAGGACATCAAGGCGTTCTACATGCGCAGCAATGATGATGACCGCACCGTCGCTGCCATGGATGTACTGGTTCCGCGCATCGGCGAGATCATCGGTGGCAGTCAGCGCGAAGAGCGTCACCAGGTATTACTCGACAAGATCCGGTCCCAGGCGGCCAGGGGACTCAAAGAGGAATCGTACTGGTGGTACCTCGATCTGCGTAAATTCGGCGGAGTGGAGCATTCTGGTTTCGGCATGGGATTCGAGCGAATGCTCATGTATCTCACGGGAATGAAGAACATCCGCGATGTCATCCCCTTCCCGCGCACGCCGGGTACTGCTGAGTTCTAGAACCACAGGGTCTTTACATGGAGTGAATTTCATCGTCTCCTGGATTGAATTTATGGTTCCAATCCGTGGGATCATACGTCCAATTGGGCAGGAGGGGTTGAAATGAGCAACACGGCGGCAAGACTGGAGCTGTTTGAGTCGATTCTGGCCCTCATCGAGCAGAGGCGGCAGGAAACGGGCGATGAGAGCTTGGGAGAGGGCATCGAGCGCGTGGTGGTCGACAGTCAGATGAAGGAACTCGAAGGTGAGATCCTCGACAACCCGGGCGCGATTGAACCGTGGCTGATTCGCCGCAAGTGGGGCGAAGCATAAAACACGCGGCTAAGCGATAATGTTGTTGGTATGAAGGCACGGCAGGCGGTCTTGACCACCGCTTGTTCGTGCCTTCTTGCTTTTGGCGCCGGCTCTTTTACCATCACCGGACACTTGGAACCTGGCAGCGAGGCCTCGGTCTCACTCCATGGCATCACTTCGCCGTTCGCCACCTCGACCCTCACTGATTCGCGAGGGCGCTTCCGTTTCCCGAAAATTGACCCTGGCACGTACACGCTGATTGTGTTCGTCCCTGGATTAGGCGAAACGCGGTCGACCATAGATGTGGGGCCCGGCACCGCCGATGCACAATCCCGCGTTGAAATTACCGTGAATCTCGACCAAAGCCACATGGAGCCCGACAGCCGGGTGAAGGTGTCGGTGCGTGAGCTTTCGATTCCTCAGAAAGCGCGTCGCGAGTACGCTGCCGCCGACGCCGCACTTGCCCGGCGCGACACCGCAGCGGCCACCGCCCATCTCATTCGCGCTGTCGAGATCGCGCCACAGTTCAGCGTCGCCTGGAACCATCTGGGCACCATCATGTACAAGACGCGCCGGTACTCCGAGGCGGCTGACGACTTCCGTAAAGCGCTCACGGCTGATCCTAGCGCGTACGAACCCCTGGTGAATCTCGGCGGAGTACTCCTCAATTTGGGGAAGATCGACGAAGCCTGGGACTACAACGTCCACGCCGTACTCCGCCGACCCAACGATGCCCTCGCAAACGCGCAGTTGGGGATGACCTACTTTGAGATGGGGAAAGCCGACCTCGCTCTGAAGCATCTCAACGAAGCGCGCAGGCTGGATGCCGGGCACTTCTCGCACCCTCAACTCCTGGCGGCGGAAATCTATCTGCGTCGCAAGCAGTGGACTGAAGCGGCCACCACGCTGCAGGAATTTCTCGACCGCCATCCGGATTGGCCGGAGGCCGTGAAGATGCGCGAGTCGATTTCGCGCCTGCGTAATGGGTCGCCGCCCGAATAGGCTATTGACTGCCTCTGGAGGCGCTTCCGGCTCGCGGCCGAAGTCCACGCGCCGGTCCCTGGTGGTATATTCGTATCTCCTGTGAAGTTGATCTGGAAATTTAACCTCATTCTCCTTTTGGTATTTGGTCTGGGGCTGGGAATTGCAGGCTGGGTGTCGTATCGCTTTCTGCAGTCGAATGCTCAGGAGCAAGTGGGCCAGCAGGCCCGGCTGATGATGGAGACTGCGCAGTCAGCCCGTCAGTACACCATCAAGCAGATTCGACCGTTGCTGCAGAGCCATCCTTCCCGGTTCACGACTTTCCTCCCGCAGACTGTCCCTGCCTACTCCGCCACAGAGAGCTTCAACTACCTTCGGGCTAAGTACTCCGACTACACATATAAGGAAGCGACTCTCAATCCCACCAATCTTCGCGACCGCGCCACCGACTGGGAAACCGACGTTGTGAATCTATTCCGCAACGACACGAAGCGTAAGGAAGTGGTGGGTGAGCGTGATACGCCTACGGGACGATCGATGTACCTGGCCCGCCCGATCTCCGCCGATCCGCCCTGTCTCGCCTGTCACGACCAGCCGAAGGGGGCGCCGGCCGCCATGATCAAAGCCTATGGCACAGCCAACGGCTTCGGGTGGAAGGAAGGTGAGATTGTCGGCGCACAGATCGTCTCTGTGCCTATGGCGCTGCCGTTCCATCTGGCCGATGAGGCCTGGCGGCAGTTGATGCTCTCACTCGGCGGCGTTTTCCTGTTCACGCTCATCATCCTCGACCTCGTCCTGTTTGCCGTGGTCGTCAGCCCGATTCGACGCATGTCAGCCATGGCTGACGAGATCAGCCTCGGCAATCTACAAAATCTGCCTGAATTTCCAGTAAAGGGAAAGGACGAGATTTCTGTTCTCGCCGGCTCCTTCAATCGCCTTCGCCGTAGCCTTGTAAAGGCGATGAATATGCTTGAACAGGAATAGGTTTCAAGAGTGCGGCAGTGACCGCATGAACGACGCCCGATCCTGGTCGTCGGGGATTTCCGCGGCTAGTGCCTTGTATAACGCTTGCGCCGTGGTTGCCTTCTTCGCTTTGCGGTCAACCACCACGCCGGCGATCGGGCCCAAGTACCGCGTCAGATTCTGCTTCAAACTTCTCAGCAGTTCCGGATCCCACTGGGGAGCTGCGACTAACGTACGGGTTTCGTCGACACTCGTTTTTGGCGCCGGCGTTGCGTGCCCCGAGCACGATCGCAGGAACGCATCGCGGTCGGTGGCATGCTCAATGTAGCCGGCAAGCTCGCTGACGATCTCTTGCCGCTCGCGGTGCCGCCGTGCGGACTGCGTTACCAGAGTGGCCGCGATGGGACCAATAATGTGTGCCAGCTTTGACTGTATGCGCGCCAGTTCCTCGCCCGTCACGCCGCTTGGCGTCGTCGTGGTGGGCGGCACTCGCGTTCGCGTGCTGCCCTTTACGGTGCGGAAAGGAGCCAGTGCCGTCTGAAACTCGCGCGCGTTCTGATATCGGTGGGAGGGAAGCTTCTCGAGCGATTTCAGAATCACCGCTGACAGCTCCGGCGAGACTTGAGGATTCAACTCCTCTGGCACAGTCGGGCTTAGTTCAAGGTGACCCTTCATTACCTGGTACTCGTTGGCGCCATCGTGAGGACGGTGCCCGGTGACAATCTCGTAAAGCGTGGCGCCTGTTGAATACAGGTCGGAGCGCGCGTCTGCGATGCCGCCCTGGAGTTGCTCCGGCGCCATGTAGTAAAGCGACCCGATCACTGAACCCGTCGCTGTGAGACCTTTATCGCGGCTCAGGCGGGCCACCCCGAAATCCGTCACCTTCACCTGGCCCGTCGGCGACACCAGCAGATTCGACGGCTTGATGTCGCGATGCACCACTCCACGCTCGTGAGCATAAGACAGGCCCGAAAGCGCCTGAATGATGATGTCGATGGCCTTCGCGAGTTCCAGAGGCTGCTGGCTGATCAGCCGGTCGAGCGGCTCGCCGTCGACAAACTCCATAATCATCAGATAAGAATCGCCGTGGTGCATGGCAGTATGCAGCGCGGCGATATTGGCGTGATCGAGCGAAGCCTGTATCTTGATTTCGCGCAGAAACCGCTCGAGCAGTCCAGGCTCCGCCAGCAGCCCCGGCAACAAAACCTTCATTGCCTCAACCCGCTCAGAGATTACGTGCCGGACGCGGTAGACTTTGCCCATACCGCCCGCACCGAGGACTCCAAGTACTTCGTAGTCCCCGATGCGTTCGCCGACTTCGAAATCCGGCATCTACAGCTTGACCGTCACAGTCTTCACTTCGGTGTAGTTCTGCAAGCCGTACTCGCCCAACTCTCTGCCCATCCCCGACTGCTTAAATCCGCCGAACGGAGCACCTGCGTCGAATACGTCGTAACAGTTCACCCAAACTGTGCCGGCCCGCACATTGTTCGCGATGGCATGCGCCTTGCCGATGTCGCGAGTCCAAACCGCTGCCGCCAGGCCATAGACCGTGTTGTTGGCGCGGCGCACCACTTCGTCCATATCCTTGAACTTGATGATGCTCATCACAGGTCCGAAGATCTCTTCGTTAGCGATCTTCATATTGTCCTGAACATCGGCAAACACGGTAGGAGCCACAAAGTATCCACGATCACCTACGCGCTCGCCTCCGCACATAAGCTTGGCGCCCTCGCGGCGTCCCGAATCGATGTAGCCCATCACTTTATTAAACTGATCGTTGTCCACCTGCGGCCCTTGCTCGGTCGCCTGGTCGAACGGATCGCCCACCGTGCGCTTCTTTGCACGCGCGACGCTGCGCTCCACAAACTCGTCGTAGCATTTTTCCTCGACGAAGAGCCTCGACCCTGCGCAACAGCATTGCCCTTGATTGAAGAAGAGCGCGAAGTGCGAACCCTCAATCGCCTGGTCCATGTCAGCGTCGGCGAACACAATGTTCGGACTCTTGCCGCCCAACTCGAGAGTCACCCGCTTCAGGTTCGATTTGGCCGCCGCCTCCATGATCAAGTGGCCAACTTCCGTGGACCCCGTAAAGGCGACCTTGTCGACATCCATGTGGCCTGAAATCGCGGCGCCGGCAGTGGGCCCGTAGCCCGGCAATAAGTTGATGACGCCCTCCGGAAATCCTGCTTCGAGCGCAAGCTCACCCACGCGCAACGCGGTGAGAGGCGTCTGTTCCGCAGGCTTCATGACGACGGTATTGCCGCAGGCCAGCGCCGGGCCAAGCTTCCAGGCCTGCATCAGCAGCGGGAAATTCCAGGGGATAATCTGGCCGCATACGCCCACCGGTTCATGGCGTGTATAGGTGAAGTACGGACCATTGACGGGGATGGTCTTGCCTTGCACCTTGTCCGCCCAGCCCGCGTAATAGCGATAGCAGGCGATGGTAAGCGGTAGATCGGCGGCCAGCGCCATCGCGTATGGCTTCCCGTTGTCGAGAGCTTCCAGCCGCGCGAGCTCGTCGATGTTCGCTTCAATGAGATCTGCCAGCTTGTTCAACAAGCGGCCGCGCTCAGAAGCGCTCATCTTGCGCCACGCGCCTCGCTCGAATGCATCGCGCGCGGCCTTCACGGCCAGATCAACGTCGGCGGCATCAGCCTCTGCTACCTGACAGATCTCTTCGCCGGTTGAAGGATTTATGGTGGGGAAGGTGCGGCCGGAGCGGCTCGCAACCCAACGGTTGTTAATGAGGAGTTTGGTCGCCGTGATGGCGGCCCGGGATTGTTCAATGGCGGGAGCTGTTGCCATGGGTTTCCTCCAGACGGCGGCTTGGCCGTCTATTGGGAAACGATAGCACGCGCCAAAAATACAGGGTGGAGCCGCCGAAAATTCAGTTTTATTGAATTTATGTGAACTTGTTACTCGCAGTCTAAGGTGTCAATTCGCCAAACTTCTGAAAAGACGTACCGTTACGTTTTGGCGCAGCACGTGCATTAGTCAGTTGCGAAGGAGAGCCCGCATGTTACATTACGCGCTTGTGTTTCTGTTGATCGCCCTTGTGGCCGGTATATTCGGTTTCACCGGTGTTTATGTTGCGGCAGCATCCATTGCGAAGGTGCTGTTCTTCATATTTCTCGTTCTGTTTCTCGTCAGCTTGGTCATGGGTCGACGCGTCGCTCCCTAACCATTCGACAAGTGGCAGACTGCGTCATCGTCGGTATCTCGGAGGAACGGCGATGACGCAAACTCTTAACTCAGTAAACCGTTCTGAGCCTTAGTTGGGCTGGGGCTCCGAACTTGAATCTTTCTTCTCCCACAGCCCCTCCTATCCTTTCCGCTAAGTATTCCCCTACTGCCGGTCCATGCTTGAACCCGTGCCCCGATCCTCCCCCAGCGATCCAAACGTTATCAACAGTTGGATGGCGGTCAATCAGAAAATCGCCGTTGAACGTGTTTTCGTACTGGCAGACCCGTGACTCGTTCAATACGGCGTTTTCCAATTCAGGAAATCGCTCGGCCAGGAAACCCCTCGCTGCCGCTAAGCCTGCATCAGAGACACGGCGGTCGCCAGCGTCCGGATCAAACGGGACGCCGTGCTCGTCAAAAGCCAACTTAAAGCCCCGGCTCTCGAGATCGGGAAATCCGTACGGACCGCGCGGCTCGGTGAAGTCAATCCACGCAGGCATCGCGGCTGGTCCGTAGTTACCGCTGCCCGCCGGAGGGGCAAAGAAGAAAACTTCCTGCCGGGTCGGAAAAATCCGATCAGCCAGTAATTCAGGAAAGAGCTTCGGCAGCCACGGACCACAGGCAAAAACGGTATCACCCGCAGCGATCGATTCACCGGAGGTCGTTCTCAACTCGCCGGGACGTCCACCTTGCCGTGGCGCTGTGACTCCCGCCTGCAGATAGTCGACGCCATCGGCGACTGCATCCTCAACAACCGCCGCTACCGCGCGTCGAGCCATCAATGCGCCGCTCTCCGGTTCGAGAATCCCAAACACGCCCGGATCGCTGATTCGCATCTGCGGGTACCGCCTGGACAAGTCGCCGGCAGTCAAAATCTCCATCGGCAGGCCCAACTCAGTCAGCACAGCGCGTGTGGCGGTACTGTTTGGATGATCCTCCCGCGCCATCCATAGCACGCCCGTGCGATGAAAGAGTTGCTTTCCCGTCCGGCGGAATAACTCGTGCCAGAGCGACAGTGACCGCCATGCCATGCGCGTGTAAATCGCATCCGCGCCATAACCCATGCGAATCAGGCGACTCTCTCCGCCCGAACTCGCGCGGCTATGTGCAGGACCCCAAGCATCAACGAGCAGCACCGAACGGCCGGTCTTACGCAAATGCCAGGCGGCCCACGAGCCGAAACTGCCCGCGCCGATCACCACCGCATCGTAAGTTCTACCCATGAATCAGAACCGCTTTAACGGAGCGCGCCCACGCTACAACGCGCTTCGCAATTCGGCGCCAAATTGCGCCAGATCCTGCTCGTCATTATAAAAATGCGGCGACACTCGAAGATTTCCATGTCGCGCCGAGACGATGATCCTGCGTTCGCGGAGTTTGCGCGCGAGTTCCGACACGTCGCTATTCGGAAATCGCCCGGCCACCACCGGCGTCGCTCCAGTCATAACCTCAGCGCCTGCGTCGCGCAGGATGTCGCGGACCGCATCTGCCAGCCCCAGGACACGGCCCTCAATCGCTGCTGGCCCGATTTCCAGCATTATCTTCACAGACGCATCCATCGCGTACAACAACGTGAACGGCAGACCCCCGCCTTCATAGCGCTCCGCCGACTCGCCAAACTCCGGTTTGCCGTGATGCAGGTTGTCCACCTCGCGCCACGTCTTGTGGCTGCGCCAGCCCACCACCAGCGGGTTCACACGCGGTCGCAGCTTTGAATCTATGTAACAAAAGCCGGCGCCAGTGGGTGAGAGCATCCATTTGTACCCATGAACTGCCAGCATATCCGGCCGGATCTTGGAACAATCGAATTGCAAACCGCCGACACCCTGCGTCCCGTCCACGTACAGCAGGACACCGCGCTCACGCAGGCAAGGTGCGATTTCCTCAAGTGGAGGACGAAAGCCGGTGGCGTAATTGAGCATGCTCACAAGCACCAGCCGGGTGCGGCTGTTCACCGCGCCATAAAAACGCTCCCATGATGTCTCCACAAACTTCACGCCGCGCGCAAACCACGGCGCATACAGATTGTTTGGGAACTCGTGCTCCAGCGTGAGGATCTCGTCGCCTTCGCGCCAGTCCAACCCGTGCAGCAGCCAGGCCAACGCAGATGCCGCGTTCGAGACGAAAGCAATGTCGGACGGCTCGGCGTGAATCAACTGGCCGATGGAGCCGCGCATCAGGTCCGCATCGTCGTACCAACTCAGGAAGTCCGACGCCGCGTACTCCTCCAGTCGCGCGAAATACCGGCTCATGGCGTCAATACCGCTCTGGGGAAGCTGCCCGTACGTCGCGCTATTCAGGTACGTCCAGTTGCGGAGAGACGGAAAATCCTGACGGATGCGTGCCCAGTCGGTCATCGTAGTTTTGATTGTAGAAAAGCAAGCACCTGATCCACGGCGACGTCCACAGACTGCTTGGTGCGGCGTTCCACAACCTCCACCATCCCCTGCGAAAGTTTCTTGCCCACCGTAACGCGATACGGAATCCCGATCAGCTCGGCATCCTTAAATTTGACTCCGGGACGCTCGTCGCGATCGTCGAGGATGGCGTCCAGCCCGGCCGCCTTTGCCGAAGAGTAGATCTTCTCCGCTGTCTCTCGTATTGCGGCGTCGGCGAAATTCACCGGCGTCACTACCACTTCGAAAGGTGCGATCGAAGGCGGCAGCGACATTCCATCTTTGTCGGCGTAGAGTTCCACCGCGGAGCTGAGAATTCGCTCAATTCCGATGCCGTATGACCCCATAATCGGTGTGATTTCTTCCCCCGACTCGTTCAGCACCCGCAATCCCATTGACGACGAGTATTTGTAACCCAGCTTGAAGATGTGCCCGATCTCCACAGTCTTGTGCGACTCGAGCGTGCCGCCGCACTTGGCGCACGTATCCCCGGCCATCACCTGCCGCAAATCGAAATACTCCGCCTTGAAGTCCTCGTCCGGGGTGACGTTCCGCAGATGGTAGTCGTCCTTGTTGGCGCCGGCGATCATGTTGCGCCGTCCCCTCAGAGCTTCATCCGCAATCACGCGCAGTTTCTTGACCGCCACCGGACCCAGGGAACCGCCATCGGCACCAAACCACTCGCGCAACTCAGCCGGATTCGCCGGCCGGATCTCCGACGCTCCGGTGGCGTCCGTTAATTTGGTTTCGCTGAGTTGATGATCCCCTCGCACCAGTGCCAGCACCGGTTGGTCGCCGGCCACCATCACCAGGCTCTTCATCTGCGACGTCTCCGGCAGTCCCGTGAAGGCGGCGATTTCGGCAATCGTCTTCTGCCCGGGCGTATTGAATTCCTCCGGCTCGAGGTCGCCATCCGGATCCATTACCAGCGGGGCGGTCGCTCCACCTACAGCCTTCTCCAAATTCGCCGAGTACCCGCAGCCAGAGCAGTGGATGACGAAATCCTCGCCAGCTTCAGACTTAACCATGAACTCGTGAGATTGGGATCCGCCCATGGCACCCGAATGCGCCTCCACTACCATGTACGTCAACCCGCAACGCTCAAAGATACGGCAGTAAGCCTCATGGTGCCTTTGATAGGCCGAGTCGAGGCCCGATGCGTCCAGATCGAAGGTGTAGGAATCCTTCATGATGAACTGCCTCACACGCAACAGCCCGCTCTTAGGCCGCGGCTCGTCCCGGAACTTAGTCTGAATCTGATACCAGATCTGCGGAAGTTGCTTGTAACTCCGAAGTTCTCCACGGGCGATGGTGGTCATCACTTCTTCATGGGTCATGCCCAGGCAGAGGTCGCGGCCAAACCGGTCCTTCAGGCGAAACATGTTATCGCCCATCACGCTCCAGCGTCCTGACTCCTGCCACACCTCGGCCGGGTTGAGCGCAGGCAGGTACATCTCCTGGGCTCCAATCCCATCCATCTCCGCCCTTACAATCCCGATGATCTTCAGAATCGATCGTTGGGCCAGGAACAGGTAGCTATAGATGCCGGCGGATAACTGCCTTATGTACCCGCCCCGTAACAACAGTCTGTGACTTACAACCTCGGCCTCTGCAGGATTCTCCCGCAAGGTCGGGATAAAGAGCTTACTCCAATGCGACATGATGCCTGTTGCGCCTTTGAAAAGGGGGATCCCCAGCTTGCGGGCGGGTTAGGCTGAGTCTAACATACGCCACTTAACCTGATTCAGTACTATTAGTACCAGCCATTCCGGCGAGAATTTTTCTTGCCAATAGGCGAAGAAACATATAAGATCAACAGTTCTATGCCTGTTTAGTAGGTGGAGTACGGAAGTGCACTGTCCCACTTAAGAGCCCCGGCCGTAGAACTACAAGGAGATCGAGACAAAAGATGAAGAACATCGTCAGGGCGATGGTCCTAGGAGGGGTCTTACTGGCCTCCGCGTTTCTAGCAAATGCCCAGAGTCCACCGTTTAACCAGTGTCCACCCAGCTCTGGCAACACCAGCTGTAAGGTGCTGATTGTTGTAGGCGCTGGCGGCGCAGTTACCGTACTGGTCGATGCGGCGCAACCGTACTTCGGTGGTGAAGACGTCTACGTCGGCGTTTTGAATAATAGCGGCGGACCGCTTTCTAACCTTCCTCTCTCAGGCCCCACCACCCCTGATCCGCTCTTTGGCTTCGACCAGGACGGAACCCTGAATAGCGGTACCCGTGGATATTGCCCCACTTCGGGCACAGGTCTCACCGGCTACGAGGGTCCTGGAGTTACGTTCACCAACGTCTCCACGAACTGCGCTTCCGGCACCGTGAACTTTAGCCCCGCGATCGCAAATGGGGGGACTTCGTACTTCCAACTTGAGGGTAGCCCAACAGCTTCCACTCTCGTCGTCGGCGCTCCGAACTCCGGTGGCGGCGCCAGTTCTGGCGGCGTCGGTGGAGCCCTGCAGTGCGTCGCGAACGCTGGCGTTCCGCCCACCGTGCGCGCTGAAGGCCTTACCGAACTCGTCGGTGACCTGATCCTCAACTGTACTGGCGGCGTACCTACGTCAGTCAATGGCGTCGTGCCCCAGGCAAACGTCACGGTCTTCCTGAATCTGAATATCACCAGTCGGATCACTAGTAACCCCTTCACTGAGGCGCTGCTGATCCTCGACGAACCGCACTCGCCGACGAATCCGACGGTGCCGCTGCAAGTCTGCGATCCCAGCAATGTGAACGCCGGCGTCTGCACCGTGTTCGGTTCGCCAACGGGTAACGGTATCGGCACCTACAATCCGCTGCTTGGCGGCAATGGCGCCAACGGTCTTCGCCCTAACGTCTTCCAGGGCCGCCTCACCGGCGCCAACCAGGTGACGTTCTTTGGTGTCCCGTTCGATGCTCCGGGTACCAACACAACCCGCATCGTGCGCATCACCAACCTGCGCGCGAATGCCAACCAGTCGGGTGCCAGCTCCACGCTGATTCCCACCACCATCACCGCTTTCATCTCCATCACCAGTTCAACCTCGGTTGCATTGAACAATCCGCAGCAGACGGTCGCCTTCATTCAACCGGGCCTCGTCTCTTCGGTGCGCTCGGCGCTATCGTTCATCCAGTGCGTCAGCGCGAATTCGGACATCGCCACCAACCCGGCGAATGGCCTGAATACGACTGGC
>JBBQUM010000006.1:0-292302 GCA_038212445.1 Bryobacterales bacterium | reverse complement strand
ACAGACGACGCGCAACTGTCCGTCTCCATTCCGGCCAAGTCGATGTGGGCAAAATAATCGCAACCGCCCCTGGTAAGTGGCTTCGATTGGCTGTCTGTACCGCACCGCAGTCCACACCAGCCGGTAAATCTCCTCCACCGTTCTCGAATTGCGCCTCGATAACTGACATCACCTCACATATAGCACTACACGCGATCTAACCCGTGTGGCCTCAATCGTTTGTGACCCAGTAGTACTAAGAACCGGGAGCCCTAGCCTGTCCGCTGACCTCCCGTGTCTGACCTCCGAGGGCGAGACCTCGGTCACAAATCTTTTCATCGCGGGCGAGCTCGGTGGACTCGCGTTGATTCGTAATGCGGTGCGTCAAGGACGCGAATGTATCAACGTAATTGCTGAGAGACTCCCGATTGAACCGGTGCCAGGGGTGTACGATGTCGTCATTGTCGGCGCGGGCCCGGCCGGCATTAGCGCGGCCTTACGTTGCATCAAGCGAAACATGAATTACATCGTGATTGAGCGAGAGATGATCGGCGGCACCGTCGCGAAGTATCCAAGACAGAAACTTGTGCTGACCGGCGCAGTCGACGTTCCGCTATATGGATCGTTCAAGAAGATGCAGTTGTCGAAGGAGAACTTGCTTTCGTTCTGGAAGACGATCGCTGAACGTCCGGACTTCCGTGCTCAGCTGAATGAGCCGGTTGAGGGCATTCGCAAACTGGCGGACGGCGCGTTTGCCGTGACAACATCCAAGGGTAACTACAAGGCGCGAGCCGTCGTGCTGGCCTTGGGACGCAACGGCATACCTAGAAAACTGGACGTTCCAGGAGAGGAACTGCCAAAGGTCATGTACCGCCTCATCGAAGCGGATCATTACACCTTTAAGAAGATTCTAGTGGTCGGCGGAGGCGACAGCGCCCTAGAGGCGGCTGTCGGATTATCTCTGCAAAAGGGGAATACGGTCACACTCTCCTACCGCGGAAGCTCCTTCATGAGAATCAAGGAGCGCAACTCCCAGCGACTGCGTGAGGCGGAGCGTGCAGGGAGAATCCGCGTAATATTCAACTCGGTGCCAGTCGAGTTCCGCGAGCAGAGCGTTCTCCTGGATGTCGGCGGCACGATCCAGGACCTGCCCAAGGACTTCGTCTGGATCTTCGCGGGCGGAATCGCACCCAACGAGTTTCTCAAGAAGTGCGGTGTTGGATTCGGGCCGCAGGACCTGACCGTCGAGGCCAGCCGCGCGGCTCTGCTGGTACACCAATAGCGCCAGCGTAATTGAATGAGCCCGATGTCATCCGCGAGCAGGAGACGACCTGACCCTGGTTTCCATTCTTGCCATCAGCTTGTCGTTCGGCACCCGGCCGAAAAATTTCTCGAGATCCAAGTCTACACTCGAGCGGTGGCCTGCCGCGATCTAATGCTGCGCTGCATGCGCCGCCTGATGCGCCGAGCGTCCGGGTCGAAACGTATAGCTGTGATCGGAAAACGTCCGGTCCCATCTGCCTATGCAGCACCTGCATCACCGCCTGCTGAATGAATCGATCCAGCACCGCTGGGATGCCAAGGTTTCGCTCCCCTGCGTCCGGCTTGGGGATTTCCACCCGCCTTACCGGTTGCGGCTTATAGGTCCCACTCAACAACTGTTCCCGGATGGCTGGCCAGTGCTGTTTCAAATACTCTGGCAACTGCTGGACGGTCATCCCGTCCACTCCCGGACTACCCTTGTTGGCCTTGACTCGTGCCAATGCCTGCTTGCCGTTTTCCCGCCCGCGGACGATTCGGTCCCTTCATCGAGGCCCTTCGAGGCTTCACCTCTATGCTCCTCGTCGAAGGCCAACTCTACTTGGTTCTTCCGCCGCTTGTCGCCAATGAGTCGCGCCGCTTACTTGCCGCTCCCGGTTCGTGTACATGGCTCGTACGTTTATTTGCTCCGCGCTTCTTTCAAACCTTCCGTCGCCGGAACGCCCTTGCGCTTCGCTATGACCTCACCTCTATCAGGTTGTCAAAGGGACGTTCCCCCTCGAGCTGTCGAACACGCTCGGCACACCACAAAAGAAAAGCCGCCCCTTTCGGAGCGGCTCTTCGTAATTACAGCGGACTACTTTTTAGTAGTCCATCTCGGGGCCGTGACCGCCAGGGCCGCCGGCCGGAGCAGACTTCTTCTCCGGAATCTCAGCAATCATCGCTTCGGTGGTCAGCATGAGCGCCGCGATGGAACTGGCGTTCTGCAAAGCCGAGCGGGTGACCTTTGCCGGATCGATGACGCCCGACTTCACCAGGTCCTCGTATACGCCGGTGGCGGCGTTGAAGCCGAAGTTCGGTTCGTCCTTCTCGAGGATCTTGTCGATCACGATCGCGCCTTCGAAACCAGCGTTGCCAGAGATCTGGCGAACCGGCTCTTCGGCGGCGCGCTTGATGATGTTGATGCCGATCTGCTCGTCGCCTTCAGCCTTGATGTTGGCCAGGGCCTTCGCAGCCCGCAGCATGGCAACGCCACCGCCAGGAACGATTCCCTCTTCGACGGCCGCGCGGGTTGCGTGCAGCGCATCCTCGACACGGGCCTTCTTTTCCTTCATCTCGGTCTCGGTGGCCGCGCCAACCTTGATTACCGCAACGCCGCCGGCCAACTTCGCCAACCGCTCTTGCAACTTCTCGCGATCGTAATCAGAGGTGGTCTCTTCGATCTGAGCGCGGAGCTGCTTGATGCGGCCCTGAATGTCCTTCTCTTTGCCGGCGCCCTCAATGATGGTCGTGTTGTCTTTGTCGACGACGACGCGCTTGGCGCGGCCGAGGTCTTCCAGACGAACGCCTTCGAGCTTGATACCGGTTTCTTCGAAGATCGCCTTGCCGCCCGTCAGGATGCCGATATCTTCGAGCATCGCCTTGCGACGATCACCGAAGCCCGGAGCCTTTACAGCGCAAGCGTTCAACGTACCGCGGAGCTTGTTCACTACGAGAGTGGCGAGGGCTTCGCCTTCCACTTCCTCGGCGATCACCAGCAGCGGCTTGCCGGAGCGGGCGATCTGCTCGAGAACGGGAAGCAGATCCTTCATGTTCGAGATCTTCTTCTCGTGGATCAGAATGTAGGGATCCTCGAGTACGCACTCCATGCGATCGGGGTCGCTGATGAAGTAGGGGGACAGATAGCCGCGGTCGAACTGCATACCTTCGACGGTCTGGAGTTCGGTGACCATGGTCTTCGACTCTTCAACCGTGATGACGCCGTCCTTGCCGACCTTCGCCATCGCTTCCGCGATGATGTGGCCGATGGTGGAGTCGCCGTTGGCGGAAATCGTGCCAACCTGGGCGATCATCTCGCCCGAAACCGGCTTCGCAACCTTGAGGACTTCAGCTACAACCACTTCAACCGCGCGCTCAATGCCGCGCTTCAGGGCCATCGGGTTTGCACCCGCGGCAACGCTCTTCACGCCCTCGCGGAAGATCGCCTGGGCCAGAATGGTGGCGGTGGTGGTGCCGTCGCCGGCGATGTCGCTGGTCTTCGACGCCACTTCGCGAACCATCTGCGCGCCCATGTTCTCGAGCGGATCCTTGAGTTCGATTTCCTTGGCGACAGTGACGCCGTCCTTGGTGATCGTCGGTCCACCGAACTTTTTCTCGAGGACCACATTGCGGCCCTTCGGACCAAGCGTAACCTTTACTGCATCGGCTAACTGGTTCACGCCGCGCAGGATCGCCTGCCGGCTATTTTCGCTGTAAACAATCTGTTTAGCTGCCATATTTGTGATGCCTCCTATGCGACCTTGGACGCCTTCTGCTTCGCGTCCAGAATGCCGAGAACCTCATCCTCACGCATGATGAGCAGTTCCTGACCGTCGAGTTTGATGTCGTTGCCGGAATACTTGCCGAACAAAATACGGTCGCCAACCTTCACATCCAACGGAATTACTTTGCCATCATCAAGACGCTTGCCCTTGCCTACGGCAACGACTTCGCCTTCCTGCGGCTTCTCTTTTGCATTGTCGGGAATGAACAGGCCGCCAACCTTCTGTTCCTGTTCCTCGACACGCTTAACTACGATTCGATCGTAAAGCGGACGAATGTTCATAAGTTGAATCTCCATTTACAGAAGAAAGGGTGTGCTGAAAACTTTGGAGCCGAGGGTCCGGCTCCGCTCACTAGTATTAGCACACTCACGCGAGGAGTGACAAGAGCTAATTGTAAATATATGAATACAAGTGCCTTACAAAACATTAAGAAACCTATAACTAACGGTGACGGCCTTTTTGGGCCTACTCGATTAACCCCTCGGAAACCTACAGTTATAGCCGAAAAAGCGCAGCTCAGCTAAACACCTATTTAGTACGCTCTAGGGAACGCCTATCAGTGGTTCCCTCTCAGTAAATCAGCGCTCTCCCCGATTGGGGGGGGATAACCCGTGCGCCTAGAATGATTCTGGGGACTATGAAAGGGACCCGGGAACTCAAATATATGACTACACGCACCGGCAAGAGTCAGTACAACGAAGTAGAGGCGGCGGAAGAACTCGGTGTGTCCGTGGAAAGGTTGCGGGTTCTAATCCGCCGGCATATCGTGACCACCGATGAAGATCTCAACAACGTACCCATCGCCAGCTTCCAACCGTCCGACCTGCTTCTGCTAAAACTGCTCGCCCGCTCGCCGATGGTTCAAGAACCGGTAGCAGTAGGATAAAGGTCGCGTCACTGCGCCTCACCGGCAAGCTCTCGCACTAAAGTCCAGGTTTCAGCGATGTCGGTTTCGGTAGTTTGAATATTTCCAATGGCCAGACGTATCGTGTACCGGCCATTCAGCATGGTGTGCGAGAGAAACGCTTTCCCGGTGCTGTTAACCGCGTCCATCAACCGCCGTGTCGCTTCGTTGGAATGCTTCAAGCGGAAGCAGACCAGCGAAAACGGCACAGGCGCCGCAAGCTCAAACCGCGAGTCGTCCTTCACCCATGACTCGAGCAGTCGCGCCAGCCGCAGATGTTCTCGCAGAATCGCCACGATGCCCTCGCGGCCAAAGTACCGCATCACAAACCAAAGCTTGAGCGCGCGAAACCGGCGCCCAAGCTGGACGCCGTAATCCATGTAGTTCACTACTTCTGAATCCTGGTCGGTCTGCAGGTAATCGGGCACTAGTGAAAAAGCCCGCCGGAGCGTGTCCGGATGCCGCGTATAGAGCACGCTGATGTCGATGGGCGTGAACAGCCACTTGTGAGGATTCAACATGAATGAATCGGCACGTTCACAGGCCGCGAAGTGGGGCCGCATTTCTGGAATCATCGCTGTGGGCCCGGCATAAGCCGCGTCGATATGCAGCCAGAGCTTCTCCCGCTCAGCGATAGCGGCAATCTCCGGCACCGGGTCGACGCTTGAGGTGGACGTAGTCCCCACAGTGGCGCAAACGAAGAAAGGCTTCTTGCCTGCCGCGCGATCGGCCGCAATCGCCGACTCCAGCTTGTCCACGCGCATACGGAAGTTCTCGTCTACTTCAATGTTCCGGACATTCCGCTGTCCAATCCCCAAAGCGATGGCGCCCTTCTCGATCGACGAGTGAGAGTGCGCCGAAGTGTAGACGATGGCATCCCGCAGTCCGCCATCCAGTCGTACTTCTGGAAAAGCCTTCTCCCGCGCCGCGGCAATCGCCGTCATGCTGCTGATGGACGCGGTGTCGTAGATGACCCCTGTGAACGTGACGGGCAGATCCAGCCACTGGCGCAGCCAGTCAAGCGTCACCTGCTCCAGTTCCGTCGCCGCCGGACAGCTCTTCCAGAGCATCGCGTTCACGTTCAAGGCGGCGGAAAGCATCTCTGCCAGAATGCCGGGCTTCGACGCCGACACTGAGAAATACCCGTGAAACCGCGGGTGGTTCCAGTGATTGACGTTCGGGATCACTAACTCGCTAAAATCCGCGAGAATCGCATCCATCCCTTCGCCTTGATTAGGACCCGCGCTCGGCAGGGCTTCACGAAGTGTCCCGGGACGATGGTCCGGCAATACCGGGTAACTGCGGACATCGTCCAGATAGGTGCCGATCCATTCGACGATCTCGCGTCCGTACTTGCGGAACTCGTCCGCCGACATATCGGGCGTGTTTGGCATGCGCTTTTCGTTTGATTGTAGCGATATGCTGGAACGCACAGTGACTCGCCTAATCCTGTTCCTCACCGCCTGCGCCACCCTGCTTGCCGCCGATCCTGAGGGAGCCGTGATCTACAGGCAAAAATGCGCCATCTGTCATGACCGGTCGAGCGAGACGCGCGCCCCCGCGCCCGCCGCCCTCCGCCAGATGACTCCCGAGAGCGTCGTAAAATCTCTCGAGTCCGGCCAGATGAAACAGCAGGGCGCCGTCCTCACCGCCGCCGAGAAAACCGCAGTGGCCGAGTACCTCACCGCCAGGAGCGTCGGAACCGCGAAAACAGAGCGTCCGGGTATGTGCGCCGACCGGAACCTGGTCTACCGCGGCACCAGCAAGAATTGGAATGGCTGGGGCGCCGACTTGGCGAACACCCGCTTTCAACCCGCGAGTCAAGCCGGCCTCGACGCCACCGAGGTTCCTCGCCTGAAACTGAAATGGGCCTTCGCCTTCCCCGACACCTTCGTCGCCAATGGCCAGCCAAGCGTGGTCAACGGCCGTGTCTACGTCGCTAGCGCCAACCGCAATATCTACTCGCTCGACGCAGCTACCGGCTGCGAATATTGGGAGTTTCAAGCCGAAGCGCCCGTGCGCACCGCCATCGTCGTCGCCGCCAGCGGCAAGCGGTCAGCCGCGTTCTTCGGTGACCAGCGCGGCAACGCGTACGCCGTCGACTCTAGCAACGGCGAACTCCTTTGGAAGACCCATGTCGACGATCATCCGAAAGCCAAGATCGTCGGCGCGCCCGTCCATTTTGAGGGCCGCCTTTACGTGCCCATCACGGCGGGAGAAGAAGGTCCGCAGGTGGATCCGAAATACGAGTGTTGCTCGGCGCGCGGCGGAATCGCGGCCCTCGACGCGGCCACTGGCAAGCAGATATGGAAAACGTACACCATCGCCGAAGAGCCTAAGCTGAGCGGCAAGAAGAATTGGGCCGGCACTCCCACTTGGGGACCCTCAGGCGCAAGCATCTGGTCCGCCCCTACCATCGACGCCAAGGCGAAGTTGCTCTACGCCGCCACCGGTGACAACTTCTCTGAGCCCGCTACCAAGACCAGCGACGCGATTCTCGCCTTCGATCTCAACACCGGCAGGATCGTGTGGACGCAGCAACTCACCGAAGGCGATGTCTTCAACATGGGTTGCCGTCCCGGTGAGAAGAAGGAAGGCTGCCCTGATCCGAATGGTCCCGACTTCGACTTCGGCGCTTCGCCCATCCTCATCCAACTGGCCAACGGAAAGCGCGTCCTGGCCGTAAGCCAGAAGTCCGGCATCGTGCACGGCCTCGATCCCGACCGCAAGGGCGCCATTCTCTGGCAAACGCGAGTCGGTCGCGGCGGGACTCTCGGTGGCGTGCAGTGGGGCTCCGCGTCCGACGGTCAGAACGTCTATGCGGCCGTCTCTGATATCACCTTCAAGGCTCCGCCCAAGCCAGTGGAAGGAGCGCCGCGCCCTCGGCGTACCGTGGACTCCGAGATTGGCGGCGGACTCTTCGCGCTCGACGCTGCCACCGGCGCGAGAGTCTGGGCGGCCGAGAAGCCGGTTTGCGGCGAGCGCCCGAACTGCAGTCCCGCGCAGTCAGCCGCAGTGACGGCGATCTCTGGAGTTGTGTTCTCAGGCGGCGTCGACGGTCGCCTGCGTGCCTACTCCGCTAAGGATGGCGCAGTAATCTGGGATTTCGACACGGCCCGCGAGTTCGCCGCTGTAAACGGCACCGCCAAGGGCGGATCGATGGACGGCCCCGGGCCAAGCGTCGCCGGAGGGATGCTGTTCGCCGGTTCAGGCTATGGCGCGTGGGGCGGCTTGCCCGGCAACGTGCTGCTCGCGTTCTCTGTGGACGGTCGCTAGTTCGCAGCCAGATACTTCAGGAACCAATCCGCCGCGGCGTTCGAACTCTTCTCGAATGCCTCCCCGATATACATCTCGAAATGCGTGATCCCCGGCACCTCGATGTAATTCTTAGGCCCGGTGAGTAAGTCGAACGCGGCGCCCGCATTGTTCTTGTTATTGAAGAGCTGCTCCGAGCCGGCGACGATAAACTGCACCGGGACTTTCACCTGCGTCACGTATTGAAAGGGCCGGTATTCCTGAATGGCTTGCTGAGTCTCCACGTCCACCATCCGCTTGAACGAATATCCGGTCTGAAATTCACCGCCGTGCCCGGTGCGGGCGCGCTGTATCGCATCCGCAAGCAGTTTGCCTTGCAGCTTCGCAGCTCCCGCCGGAACGTCCTTCCCTGCAATCGCCGGAACCTGCACCGAAACGGCTTTCACCCGGGCATCGGTTGCCGCAAGTGTGATGCCATGGCCGCCTGCGTAACTCGACCCCCAAACGCCAATGCGATCCGGTTCCACTCCCGGCTCACCCTGCAGATACGATATGGCCGCGCGATAATCCTCAATCTGCTTCAACGGCAGCAGGCGCGTGCGCTTCACCACCACGTTCTCCTTGCCTTCGGTGTAGCGCTTGTCGTCACGATGATAATCCCCGCCCACGCGGCTGGCGCCCGCAACGCTCGCGAAGCCGTCGCTCTCACCCCACCCGCGATAGTCGATCGCGATGGCGACAAGTCCACGCTCGGCAAACCGCGCCGCGTATTTTTCAATCGAGAAATGAGTGCCTGCCCAACCCTGACCCAGTACAACGCCGGCCGTCTTCCCCGCTGCTGAAAAGCCCTTGGGAAAGAAAATCTTCCCGTAACAGGCCACGCCGTCGCTGTAGTAAGTAACCTCGCGCGAAGGCACGCCCGGCGCCGCAGTGTAGGTCCAGTCCTCGGGCCACAGTCCGTCCTTCGGTTTCTTCGGCTGTGCCACCACCGTCAGTGCGAGAGCGCCGCAGAGTAACAACTTGGTCATGGATTACGTGTACACCTCCCGACATTCCCTTGTCAATAAAACTGTGACTCGGTCGCAGTTCAAAAAAAGGGTGAACAGAACGCCTCCGTTCGGAATATTGAGGTATGCACCGGGCCGGCCGGCTTTGGCCAATCCTGGCGATCGCCACGTTGACTCTCGCTTCGCTTTCCGGTCAAAGCAGAACCGCGGAAGTCCGTCTGAGCGTAACGGACCCATCCGGTTCCCCCGTGGAAGCGTCCGGCAGGCTGGACGATCTCGCTACCGGTAAGGGCAAGCGCTTCCGTACAGACTCTCAGGGTCACGCCACCATCGGCGGGCTGACGCCCGGCAAATACCGCCTTGAGATCGTCAAACCTGGATTCGCCCGCGAATCGAGCAGTATCGAAGTCCTGAAGAACGCTCCCCTCAACGTCGCCGTTTCCATGAAGCTCAGTTCGCAATTGTTCAACGTTGACGTCGTAGCCACCACTCCCCTGCCCGGCGTGGACCTCTCGCGCAATGAAGTGGCGGCCCCCGTGCAGGCGGCCACCGACCGCGACATCGAGTCGAGCGGCGCGCTCAATCTGCCCGACTTCCTCAACCGGCGCCTCGCAGGCGTGCACCTGAATGAACTCCAGGGCAATCCGTTCCAGCCCGACCTGAACTACCGCGGCTATACCGCCTCCCCGCTGCTCGGCACGCCCCAGGGAGTTTCGGTGTACATGGACGGCGTGCGCATGAATCAGCCGTTCGGCGACGTCATGAGTTGGGATCTCATTCCTCGCATCGCCATCTCCGAGGTGACGCTGATCCCCGGGTCCAACCCGCTGTTCGGCCTCAACACGCTTGGAGGCTCCGTTTCCATTCAGACCAAGGACGGCCGCGGCTACCCGCATTCATCCGTACAGGCGTACGGCGGCACCTACGGCAGGCGGGCGGTGGAAGCCGAGACCGGCGGCTCAACCGCGAAGGGCCTCGACTGGTATTTCGCCGGCAATCTGTTTCACGAGGATGGCTGGCGGATCTCGTCGCCATCCGACGTCCGCCAGACCTTCGGCCGCGCCGGCTGGCAGCACGGCGCAACCACCATCGCCTTAGCCGTCGCATACGCAGACAACGAACTCACCGGCAATGGACTTCAGGAGCAGCGCTTCATCGCGCGCGACTACTCCAGCATCTACACCAAACCCGACATCACCAACAACCGCTCGCCATTCTTCAATCTCAGCGTCCGGCATACCGTGAACAGTTCAGTGCTGTTATCCGGCAACGCCTACTACCGCTATATTCGCGCGGATACTTTCAACGCTGACCTCAACGAGAATTCGCTCAACGAATCTGTGTACCAGCCAAGCGCCGCCGACATCGCGGCAATGCGCGCTGCAGGATATACGGGATTCCCCACCAGTGGCGCTAACTCTTCCAACACCCCGTTTCCGTTCTGGCGCTGTATTGCGCAGTCGCTCCAGCACGCCGAACCGGTAGAGAAGTGCAACGGCGTCTTGACCCATACCTACACCAAGCAGCGCAATTACGGCATGTCGGCGCAAGTCACGTGGTTCGCATCGCCGCAAGGTCATCGAAACCAACTCACCGCCGGAGTGGCCTATGACCAATCGAGTGTCGGCTTTCAACAAGCTCAGCAGTTCGCCTTCCTCAACCCCGACTTGTCACTTACGCCAGTGAACGCGTTCGCCGACGGCAGCACCAGTCTCAACGGCGCGCCTTACGACACCCGCGTCGATCTCGGCGGCAAGATCAGGACGCCAAGCGTGTATGCCACCGACACGTTGTCCATCGCCAATCGCTGGAGCCTCACAGTCTCTGGCCGCTATAACCACACCACCATCGAGAACCTGGACCACCTCGCACCCGCTGCCGGCATCGGCTCGCTCACCGGCGGCGGCACCTTCCAGCGCTTCAATCCAGCCGCTGGCCTCACCTACACTCCTGGCCGCCATCTCAATTTTTACGGGAGCTATAGCGAAGGAAGCCGCGCGCCCACTTCTATCGAGCTTGGTTGCGCCGATCCCAATCAGCCCTGCAAACTGCCCAACGCAATGACTGGCGACCCGCCCCTGCGCCAAGTAGTGACGCGCACCTTCGAGGCCGGAGTTCGTGGTGGACGGGAGAATTCGCTCACCTGGAATGCCGGTTGGTTCCGCGCCCAGAACAACGACGACCTCTTGTTCGTTGCCTCCGAGCAGACCGGCTACGGCTACTTCAAGAACTTCGGCCGCACCCGCCGCCAGGGCGCCGAAGCCGGCATCGACGGTCGCGTCTGGCATCTCAATCTCGGCGGAGAATACACGTTTCTCGACGCCACCTACCAGTCGAGGGAAATCATCAATGGATCGGGCAGTAGCGCGAGCAATGCTGACTCAAGAGGACTCGATGGAAACATCCAGGTGGTGCCGGGAGATCGCATTCCACTCGTGCCGCGGCACATGCTGAAGGCTTTCGCGGACCTCCAAGCCACCAAACATCTTTCCGTCGATCTCGGCCTGGTAGCGATCTCGAAGTCCTACGCACGCGGCAACGAAAATAATCTGCACCAGCCCGACGGCACCTACTTTCTCGGCCCAGGCTACTCTCCCGGATACGCCGTGATCAACCTCGGTGCCCGCTACCAATTGCAGCGTCACATCGAATTGTTCGCGCAAATCAACAATCTGCTCGACCGTCATTACTACTCCGCGGCTCAACTCGGCGCCACCGGTTTCACCAGCGCCGAGACCTTCGTCGCGCGTCCACTGCCCGCCGTGAACGGTGAGTTCCCGGTGGTCCACGCCACCTTCTATGCTCCCGGCGCCCCGCGACTGGCGTGGGGCGGACTGAGGATCCGGTTCTAGATATGGCCGTTGTACATTGGTTCTCATGCGCACGTTTCCGGCGGAAGGCATCGCTCTCCCGGAACCGCTGCGTCCCGAATCGCAACCGTTCTCTCCAGTCGAGGCGGAAGTGTCCGCACTGTTCCTCGAGTTCCGCAATCCCCTGCTCCGCTACCTGCGCTCCATGGGACTCTCCGTCGACGACGGCGAGGAAATCACTCAGGAGGTTTTCATCGCTTTGTTCCTCCATCTAAAAAGCGGTAAGCCTCGCGACAATCTGCGCGGCTGGATTTTCCGCGTCGGCCACAACCAGGCGCTGAAACTGCGCACCCGCTCCAGATGCACCGGGGGCGAGGCGGCCGCGCACCGCGATCCCAAGATGAACCCGGAGGAGGAAGCATCGAGCAACCAGCGTCACCGGCGCGTGGCAGCCGTGATGTCAGCTCTGCCTCAACTCGATGGGGAGTGCCTCGCCCTGCGTGCTGAAGGTTTGCGCTACCGCGAGATCGCCGAGGTGCTCACCATCTCGCTCGGCGCCGTGTCGAATGCCATGGCCCGGTCACTCGCCAAAATCAGCCGCGCAACGGAGGGAGTCTGAAACGCATGCACATTCACGACTCTGACTTGATTCTGTTCTCCGACGGCGCATTACCGGCCTCGCGCGAAGCGCACGTCCGCCACCATCTTTCAGACTGCGCGCACTGCCGCGAACGCCTGTCGAGCTTGAGCGACGCCCTCACCGACGCAGTCGTCGCTCATCATGCTCTTTTTAGCGGCGAACTTCCGCCTCTCCACGAGTCCGCGGCAAGACTGCACACGTCGATGGCGACAGCCGTCGTTCCCCAATCGACGGCCAGACTTCAGTGGGCCGCGGCCGCCGCCGTCGTGATCCTCATGGGGTCATTTCTCGCCTGGCGCAGCGCGCACCACACCACCACCGAGTTCGCGCCAGACCACGCGGCGACTCCCGGCGCCATTCGCGCCATCGGGCGCGATGCGGTCTGCTCAGGCGTCGAGAATCCTCAGCGCCCGCCCGTCCAGGCTGAAATCGCACAGGCCGTCTTCCACCGCTACGGCATCGCCCACCCCGCGCCAGGCACCTACGAAGTCGACTATCTCATTCCCCCAGCGCTCGGCGGTTCCGACGACCCGCGGAATCTGTGGCCGCAACCCTACTCCACCGGCGTTTGGAATGCCCGCGTCAAGGACGCGCTCGAAGATCGCCTGCACTCGCTGGTATGCTCAGGCCGGATTGACCTGCTGACGGCTCAACGTGACCTCTCGCGCGATTGGATCGCCGCCTATAAGAAGTACTTCCGCACCGACCGTCCTCTGCTGGACCACGCCGCTTTCGTGAAGGACCGTCCGTGGGAATAGCGCGCTAATTCAGCTTCCGAAGTTCGATCGATTCCCCGGACTCCCACGCCGCCAGCACGCCCCCGTCCGGCAACGCGATCAAGCTGACGAATCCTCCCTCAGCCGCGAGCAGCACTGGCGCCCGCTCGCCCGGACTCGAGACCTCGATGCCGCCCGTGCTCCGCGTCCACGCCACATATGTGCCGTGCCCCGAATGCGCCACCGCAACATCCTTGCCCGCAGCCAACCGGCGCTCCGCCTTACCGGACTCCGCCAGATACACGTCGCTCTCCCGCCGCCACGCCGACGTCACCTTCCCGTCCTGAACAAAGAAGCCCCCGCCGTCCATCGGACATGCGTTGATTTTCCAAGTGCCGTCTCCCACTTTCGCGGCCGCATCAAACTTCACGCCGTCCCGCGATTTGGCAATGAACATATCGCGCGAACCATCGGTGACGTTTCTCCACATCGCCCAAATCGTGCCATCCGCATCCACCTGCACCGACGGAGCGCAGCACTGGCAGATCGTTCCACCCGGCGCCGTGTACACTGCGACGTTCTTTGACCAGGTTCGCCCGCCATCAATTGAGCGCGAACCGTACAGGCGCGTTCCCGCAGCCCGCAAATCGAGCCACACCGCGAACATCACACCACCAGGTCCCGCCGCAATCGCGTGCAACCCTTCGTGCGCCGATCCAGGTACATCGTTGATGCTGCCAATCCGCGTCCAGGTCTTGCCTGCGTCGGTTGAACGCCACGCCACCAGATTCGCGTCCTCGCCGGGACCGTGAACGTGCGCGCCGGCCGCCTTGTCTCCCACCACCGCCGTGATTACCAGTGCCGAATCCACCGCCGTCAACCGCGGACCGCGATGACGCCCCAACCCGAGCGTGGCCGCCTCCGCTACTTTCACCGGCGTGTTGAATGTCTTGCCTTGATCCGGTGAGGATGCGAAATAGATCGAGCGCTGAGCCCCGAACGTCATCATCACCTGCCCGTTTGCCACCGCCAGTTGCGGCTGCTTAAACGCGCCCGCCGCAGCGTCCGGAGCAATCCGGCTAATAGCCAGGAAGAGAAGAATCGGAATCATTCAAACTCCTTGTTAAAACGAAAAACGTAAGGCGAATTGCAAGCTTCGCGGATCGGCCGCCGCCGTCATCTGTCTGAATGAGGGCAGCGGAGACACCGGATAGGCGCCCGGTCCGAAGGTGCTGTTAAGCGTCACGCCGTTAGTGTGATTCATCAGATTGAAGGCCTCGGCAATGCCCTCCATCCGCAAGCGCTCACCGAGCTGAAACGTCCGGCTCACCCGCGCATTCACATTCACAAAATCAAACCCGCTGCCGTCGTTGCGGCTGATGAAGGCGCCGTTCACCACGGGGCGAGCCGCAGTGCCCTGTACGGTGGTGGATCCGGTTGTGACATTGAACGGCAACGCTGAGTAATACTGCAGAATCCCGCCGAGTTGAAAGCCATGACTCACCCGCTGCCAGGGCGTCGACGCCTTGCCGAAAGAGCTATGCACCGTGCCGTTGAACACAAGACGGTGCCGCTGATCATCATCTGACCGGCTGTAGTCCTGCCAGATATCGTAGTTGTTCACCGGCGCGCTAAAGAAGAATTCCCCGACGTTGTCGAGCGCCTTCGAATAGGTGTAAGAGATGCGATAGCTGCCCCACCGCACAGGCTTTTGCACAAATGAGACGTGCAGTCCGTCGTAATGAGAGTCGGCGGCTGGCGAATACTGACTGTTGTTCCCGTATGCGGAATTCGGCCGGCAGCCATTGTTGGCGCCCGCCGCCGCGCACGTGGGTACGTTCTGATTCACCGCGATGATCAGGTGCAGTCCGCGCACATGCTCGTACCCGGCACTGAGACTGCTGTGCTGCCCGAGTTGCTGTTCGATCTCGAAACTACCCTGCTCCGAATAGGCGTTCTGCATGTCCCGGTTCATCGTCGAAAGGTTGAACAGAACTCCGGCCGGCACGGAAAGTCCGCTGAGTATATTCGGAAAAACAGGTGCGCCCGACTGCGTTGGCGACAGGCTGACGCTCAGTTGATTCAGGCTCGCAACGTCGGCGGTATTCCCCGCCGACAGCAGCGCGTTAGCCAGTGCCCTCAGCGGTACACGGTCGTAAAACAGTCCGTAGCTCCCGCGCACAATCGTGCGGCGCGATTCAAATGGCGACCACGCAAACCCGGCCCGCGGCGAGACATTGTTGCTGTCGGTGTTGATGGATTTAAGGAATTGCAGGTCGTATCGCAGCCCTAGGTTCAGCGTGAGCCGAGGAAAAATCTTCCACTCGTCCTGCACGTAAATCCCCGCATTCGGATTCGCTTGCGCCACCCGCGTCGCTCCGAAAGTTTGCGTGAAACCGGAATTGTTGTAGGTCCCGTTCAGAAAGTTCGCTAGTGACGAAAACGAATAGCTGCCCCGCACTGATCGTGGAAAGGTGATGTTCGTGTCGTTGTATAGAAAGTCGATACCAGCCCGAAACGCATGCACCCCCGACTGGTAGGAAAAATTGTCGACAAGCTCGTAGAGATCATTGAAACGCCCGGTAGGAGAGCCTGACAGCGTACCGAAAGTGGCCACTCCCGAGATACTGACGGCCGGTCCAATGGGGTCCGTCGGCTCTGCGTTTAGGTGGCTCCGAGTAAACTGCGCCCGCGTCTCGTTGACTGTGTGCGCGGAAAGCGTCAGTACATTGCTGGCAGCCAGCGTCTGATCCGTGTCGTCGAGCCCAGCCGAAGCGGACTGCGCGTTTAGCGCCCCGGCGCCGCGTGAATTTCGGCTGTGGACATCGTACAGGCTGTAGCGAACGCTAAACTGATCGTCGATGCTGAACTGATGGTCCACTTTCGCAAGGAAGTTCGTGTTGTGAACGGGATTGGAATATAGACCCGTGGAAACGGGCGCTCCGGCGTATCCCACCGACGCCAGGCGCGTATTGATGGCCGCGGCATTGGCCTGCGAAATAGTGATCAGGCCGGACTGATTCAGATCACGCCGTTCGAAATTCGAGAAGTAGAAAGTCTTGTCCGCCACAATCGGGCCACCCACGCTCGCGCCATACTGAGCCTGCGTGAGCGGTAGCGCCGTGTGCGACAGCGCATTCCCCGCGTTGAACCGTTGATTCTTGAAATAGCCGTAGAAATCGCCGTGCAATTGATTCTGGCCGCTCTTCGTGACCACGTTAACGTAGCCGCCCATTGCGCGCCCAAACTCCGCTTGGCCGCCCGACGTGACCACCTGCACTTCGTTCACAACGTCGACGCCGTACGAAAGCCCGCTCAGTCCCGCCGCATCATCATTCGCTGAAAGCCCGTCGACGATGAAGCTGTTCGAAAAGTTGCGCTGGCTGTTGATCGACAAGCCCTGCCCCGCCACCGCCGATGTCTCGGCAAAAAGCTGATTGCTCGCGGTATTGGTGGGCGAGACACCAGGCACCAATAACGCCAGGTCGAGGAAATTTCTCCCGTTCATGGGCAGGTTGCGTATCTCCTGCTGCGGCACCGTCACCGCCACTTGACTGCGCGCTGCCTCCAGCGCCGGGGCCTCCGCGGAGACCGTCACGTCCGACTGCGACGCCACCACCGACAACGGAATCGCCAGGTCAAACGCCGACCCCACCGTCAACGTGATCCCCCGGACCGCATCCGCAAAGCCGTCCTGATGCACCGTGAGTTCG
Organism: Bryobacterales bacterium; assembly: GCA_038212445.1. Lineage (GTDB taxonomy): Bacteria > Acidobacteriota > Terriglobia > Bryobacterales > Bryobacteraceae > TMP-7. The sequence goes on along the minus strand of JBBQUM010000006.1, from coordinate 275,475 downwards.
TAACGGCCAAGCCGCATGTAGGGAAAGCGGAAGCGCCCTTCACGATCGGTGACTGCCCGGAGCGTCTGGTTCGTGTCCAGGTGGCGAGCCAGTACGCTCGAACCCTCAACCACCGCGCCCGATGGGTCAGTAACCCGGCCGCTCACGCTGGAATTGTTGATGGTCTCCTGCGCACCCGCGTACAGGGCAGCAAGAAGAATAAGAATGATGAGGTTTGTGAGGGCGCGAGCCTTCATGTGCCTTCTCCTTCAGTGACTGAATCCGTGGATAGAAGTCGCGGGGTCAGACAGCGGGAGGAGGACGTTGGAATTGTGCAAACGACGGACCGGTGTGCTGAAGCAGTGGAGTCGCCGGCATCGCCGCCCGCGGCGCAATGCTCAGTTGGTGACTCACCGCCTGAGGGAAGCCTGCGGCCGCAGAAGCGTTCAGTGTTCCCGCGGTGGAGCAGTTTGGAGCACAACCCGCTCGCGACGCCAAAACCGGACCGGACGAGACTTTGCCCCGGTGGCAGCAGTTCTTCGCCTTCTTGCAGCAGGCCATCTGACAGGCGTCCGAGTTGGCGTACAAGGACGCGAACGCCGGTGTCACCAGACAGAAAACCAGCAGTAGCGCACTAACGCGAAACAGTCTCGTCAATTGCAATAAGTTAGATAACAAATCGATCGTCTCTTCTAAGACTAAAAGTCTAGGAGAGGCGGAGCGGAGGAGGCCGTTGTTGCAGGCTGTGAGCTAAGCGGGCGGCAAAGAATTGCGGGTCAGTCAAATGAACCAGTGCAAAGCCCGAACGTCGTTCACTCATCGCTGCGACGGAGGGCGTGATCGAAGCCGTCGATGTCAGTGTCCCAGTGATAAGTTGCCCGCAGCCGGACACACAGGACTTAGCGGTGAACGCCGGCGAGTTTGCGGTCTTCTTGCAGCAGCATGAACGAGACGACTTGCGGCAGCAAGCCATTTTCGACGTCGATGCCTCAAAAACCTGGGCCGCGAGAGGGGCAAGGGACGAGAAGCCGCAGAGCGCCATCAGGCAGACAGCGAGTAGACGGTGCACAAACGAAAGTCGCATCGGCGCGCCCAGCATCTCTTGCCATAGAGAATACCATGTTGAAACCCCCGCATACCTCACCGCGTTCCAGAGGGTGAAGATATAAATAGAGGCGTGTGTTCCCGCCTTGCAGTGCTGATTGTCATGGTCGTCGCGGTTGCGAAACCTGCGGAACTCGCTGATTTCGCGTCCCACCCCTACCGCTTGGTACAGTTCGTGAACTCCCATCAGGACTTCAGCTGGAAACCCCTGTGGAGCGCCCTGCATGTCAAGGATCAAGAGGCATTTCTGCCGGATTGCGAGGGTCCAAACCCCTGTTCAGGTGAGGTGCTCGCTGCGGCAGGGGGTGAGCAGGTGATTGTCGTTCTCGCGCATAAGGACTCCTACTTTCGCGTTTACGTCCGGTACCAGCGCAGTGATACCGGACGATGGAAGGCGTCAGGCACGTTTCAGCCGTTCGTGAAATATTTCGCTCCGGAGTATCGCCTGGTTCAGACCGCTTCCAAGTCCTTCTTAGTCACAACCGGCCAGGGCGTCGCTGGAACAGGATTGTCGACGACACTCGAATTCTGGTTGGACCTGACTGCGCCCACATTCACACCCACATTCACCTTTACAAAACGTATTCATTATGAGCCTTGGCCAAACGGTGTTGGCTGGAATGGAAAGGGACGCGTCTTATCACTCCAGACAGGACCTCCCGAGCGCCTTGTGGTGGCCTACGAACTGGAGTTCCGAACGTTTGAGTTCCCAAATCTATACGTGCCGTTGGGTACTCGTCGAGACACGGTTGTCTCTGAGCGAACGGGTAGTGGACCAGGCAGAATTCTGCCCGATCTCTCGACCGCAACACAATCGGAGATCGAGTACTTCTATGAACTCGGCGAGTCCTGGTCGGACACCTCCACCGAGCAGCGGTGCGCCCGCTTTGTCCGGTTTAATCGCGACGCCCTGGCGAAGATAGCGGCCGGCCCTGACACCCAAAGTCGCCGTGCGCTGTCAAGGATCGGGTGCGATGCGAGCAAGTAGCACGAGCCTCCTGGCTCGTGTAAGCGCGGCATGATTTTGAAGGACTGCGCGGATGTCGCAGGCAAGGATCATCACAGCCGAAAGCCAGCCCGAAATATCCGTCCACCCAACTCGTTGGTGAGTTAGAATCGACTGACACCTAATGCCCTTGGCGCCCGGAACGAAACTCGGTCCCTACGAGATCATCGCGCCGATCGGGGCCGGCGGGATGGGCGAAGTCTACCGTGCGAAAGACGCACGACTGCACCGGGAAGTGGCCATTAAGGTCTTGCCGGAACATCTCTCGGCCGATCGCCAGGCGCTGGCACGTTTTGATCGCGAAGCGTCCGCAGTCGCAGCACTCTCACACCCCAACATCCTCGCGATTTTCGATGTGGCTCCGAGGGCGGCGTTAACTACGTGGTCACCGAGTTGTTGGAGGGCGAGACCCAGCCTGCGCGCTTGAACGCCTCGGCCATACCCTGGCACCAAACCGCAGAGATTTGCGCCGCCATTGCCGACGGCATTGCCGCAGCCCACTCAAAGGGAATCATCCACCGCGATCTCAAGCCAGAAAATATCTTCCTCACCGCCGACGGCAGAGTTAAGGTTCTCGACTTCGGCCTCGCGCGATGGAGCCCTTCGCATCCGGCTCAGGAAGGAGTCACCGTCTCCGCCACTCATACCGTGCCCGGCGCAGTCATGGGAACGGTGGGGTACATGTCTCCGGAACAGGTGCGGGGCGAAAAAGCGGAGCCTCCTAGCGACATTTTCTCCCTGGGTTGCGTGATCTACGAGATGGTCGCCGGCCAGCGCGCCTTCGCGCGGGAATCGGCAGTGCAAACCATGGCGGCGATCCTGGAATCGAATCCACCACCGCTGGCTGAATCAGGAAAGCCCGTGCCGCAGAAACTCGATGAGTTGGTAAAACGCTGCCTGGAAAAACAGCCGCAACAGCGACTGCAGTCGGCGCGAGAGCTGAGCGATTGCTTAAAGGATCTGTCGCGGGAATCGAACGTCACCGCCGGACACATCCCGCCCCCTGCCCGGACCACGAGGCGGTCCACGCTCCTCTGGGCATTAGCGGCGATGTCATTGCTCGCGGCGGCCGGCGGACTCTTTTGGTGGAGTCAGGCCGCGAAGCCCGTCGAGTCCATTGCCGTGCTGCCCTTCGTCAATGCCAGCGGAAATAGCGAGGTGGAATATCTCAGCGACGGAATCACCGAGAGCTTGATCAACGCACTATCGCGGGCCCCCCCCACATCTCGCAGTTATGTCGCGCAATGCAGTGTTTCGGTACAAGGGCCGCGAGAGGGACGCACAAGCAATCGGCCGCGCCCTCCAGGTCCAAGCGGTGCTAACCGGAAGGATGGTGCAGCGCGGCGACAATCTGTCGATCAGCACGGAATTGATTGAGGTGCGGAACAATCACCACCTGTGGGGCGAGCAGTACAACCGCCAGATGCGCGACATCCCTGGCTGTGCAGGAGGATATCTCCAACGAGATCTCCGAGAAACTACAACTCAGGCTGACCGGCGATGAAAAGAAGCGGCTCAGCAAACGGTACACCGAAAACACCGCGGCCCATCAGCTCTATCTACAGGGTCGTTATCACTGGAATAAGAAGACTGAGGAGGGCTTCAACAAAGGAGCTGAATATTTCCAGAAAGCGATCGATGCCGACCCGAACTATGCTCCTGCATACGCGGGCTTGGCCGCTCTGTACAACAATCAAGCCAACTACAACTTTGCCTTGACGCCGCCCAAGGACGCCTGGGCCAAGGCGAAAGCCGCCGCGAGAAAAGCGCTACAGCTCGACGATACTTTGGCCTCCGCCCACTCCTCGCTGGCGCTGGTGGCCTACCAGTGGGAGTGGGACTGGCCGGGTGCGGAAAAGGAATTCAAGCGCTCCCTCGAACTCGACTCCACCTCCGTGTCCACCTATGATCCCAATCCCTCCTCCACCTACCATTGGTACGCGCACTATCTGATGTCGATGAGACGGCCCGAAGAATCCTTCCGCGCCGGCCGGCGAGCCCTCGAACTGGATCCCCTCGACCTCACCAACGTTTCGCATGAGGGATGGTATCCGATCTTTGTGCGCCAATACGACCGCGCCGTGCAACTTCTCCGAAAGCCGATTGAGATGAATCCCAACTTGTCTTTGGGACACTGGTATCTCGGCTTGGCGTACGAGCAGCTAGGAAAATTCCCGGAGGCTATTGCGGAATTCCAGACCGCCGTTCGAATCAACCCGCGGAAATCCGTCCATGCTGGCGCTGCTCGGCCACACTTATGCAGCGGCCAAGCAGCGGAAAGAAGCGGAAGCGATCCTCCAGCAATTGAGCGCGCTCTCCAAGGAAAGGTATGTGCCGCCCTACCCGGTGGCGGTCATCTACGCAGCCCTGGGCCAGAAACCCGAAGCCTTCGCATGGCTCGAGAAAGCCTACGACGGGCGTGATAGTTGGATGGATTACCTGGCCATAGATCCGAGACTGGAAGGCCTGCACCCAGACTCCCGATTTGCGGAGTTGCTGCGCCGGATGAGCTCAGCCAGTGAACAGCACAAGCAAGCGAAGCGAGGTCAGAATTACCCTAGGAGGACAAGAATGTACTGACGTGTGTGAAGATGTATACAAGTGAACACCCTCCATGACCGAAACCCTATCCATCCGGATCGATTCTGAAACCAAGAAGCGTCTCGACGCTTTATCCAAGCGCTCAAAACGCTCCAAATCGTTTCTTGCCGCTGAAGCGATCACAGCGTTCGTCGATTCGGAGGATTGGCAACTTGGAGAGATCGAGGATGGAATCGCCCAACTGGAGTCAGGACAGAGTGTCAGCCACGAAAAGGCCGCGAAGTGGCTTAGAACGTGGGGTAAGCCTGTTGAGCTTAAAGCTCCACGATGAAGGTCGTCTGGTCCCGCCGGGCAATACAGCACCTGGTATACCTCAGGAAGTTCATCGCCAAAGACTCTGAGCAGGACGCCGCGTTAGTCGCACGGCGCATTCTCGAATCGATTGACCGGCTTCAAAACAATCCTGAGATGGGCAGACCCGGCCGCGTGCTCGGCACCCGCGAACTCGTCATCCCCGACACCCCCTACATCGTCCCCTACCGGGTTCGAAGAGATCGACTGGAACTCATTGCAGTCTTTCACGGCCACCAAAAATGGCCCTCGAAAACTGTAGACACAATGACTCGCTAGAGACATTGTCTGGGATTAGTTTGGCGTCCCCAGGGGGATTCGAACCCCCGTTCTCACCGTGAAAGGGTGGTGTCCTAGGCCGGGCTAGACGATGGGGACGCGCGGATTGCGGGCTTCAATCAAAACAGCCGCAATACCCAAGTCTACCACGCTAAATCTTAGATCGTCTTCAGGAACGCGATTACGTGATCCTTCTCTTCATCCGTCATCATGTCCTGGTAGGCCGGCATCCCGCTCCCACCCGCATTGATCACAGCCTTAACGTTTGCGTCCGTCACCGGCTTGCCGTTCTTCAGCTTGCCTCTCTTATAGAGCCCCTTCAACGCCGGCCCCATCTTCTTCTCATCGCTGTCGGTGTTGTGGCAAACCGCGCACTGCTCGCCCGCGATTTCCTTCCCTTTGGCAGCGTCACCCTTCGGCGCGGCCACCATCAATGACGACGATGCCGTCAGCAATCCCAGGCAGAAAATAGAATTCAGAATCTTTCTCATAAGCAGATACTCGCTCCAGTTTACAATTTCCGGGTGCCACCCGTTGTCATCGTCTTCGCTAAAGCCCCAATCGCCGGACGAGCTAAAACTCGGCTCACCCCCGCCATCACCGCCGCCAGTGCAGCCGCCCTTCAGGACGCCTTCGTTCGCGACACCCTGCGCAGTCTATTGGACTTCCCCGCCGCCGAAGTGGAACTGCACACCGACGTAGAAACAGATGCCTGGACCGATCTCGCGGTTCCGCGCCGCGTCCAGTATGAAGGAGATTTAGGGTTAAAGATGTTTCACGCCCTCCACGACGCGCTTCAGGCTGGCCACCCTCAGGCCATGATCCTCGGCAGCGATGTCCCCGATCTTCCCCCAAGCCACGTGCAGTCCCTCCTCCACCTGACTGCCGACATCGCGCTCGGCAGCTGCCCCGACGGCGGCTATTGGGGCATCGCCGCCCGCCGCGTCCATCCACGCATGTTCGACGGCGTCGAATGGTCAAGCGGCAGGGAGCGTCAACAGACGGAAGCAGCCTGCCAAAAATGCGGTCTTTCCGTGGCAAGCGGTCCTTCGTGGGATGATGTCGATACACCCGCGGACCTCGTCCGTCTAAAGGACAGCCGGAGCGCTCCCGCGAGCGCGGCCGAGATCAATCGTATCGGACTAAAATAGAACGTGGCTATCGAGGACAGAGTCAAACAAGCCGTCGCGCAGCTCGACAAAATCCGCGCGGAAATCGGCAAGATCATCGTCGGGCAAATTGACGTCGTGGACGGAGTCCTCATCTGCCTGCTCGCCGGCGGACACGTCCTGCTTGAAGGCGTTCCCGGACTCGGCAAAACCACTCTGCTCCGCACCCTGGGTCGCGTGCTTCATCTGAAGTACTCGCGCATCCAGTTCACGCCCGACCTCATGCCGGCCGACATCGTGGGCAGCATGATCATGGAGGGCGATGACCGCGGCGGTAAAATTCTCCGCTTTCAGCCAGGACCAATCTTCGCCAACCTCGTACTCGCCGACGAAATCAACCGCGCCACTCCCAAGACACAATCGGCTCTGCTTGAGGCCATGCAGGAACGCACCGTTACCAGCGGCACCACCACGCATGAACTCGAAGCGCCCTTCCTCGTCATGGCCACCCAGAATCCCATCGAGATGGAAGGCACCTATCCGCTGCCTGAAGCCCAGCTCGATCGCTTCCTGATGAAGATCCTCGTCCCCTATCCGTCACGCTCCGATCTCAACACCATCGTCGAGCGGACCATCGCTCCTGAAGAGATCCTTCTCAGCCCAGTCGTCGGGCGCGGCGAAATCATGGACCTCCGGCGCGTCTGCCGCGAGGTGCTCGTCGCACAGCACGTGCTGGATTACGCCATCGACATGGTGATGTCCACCCAGCCTGGAGCGCCCGAAGCACACGAGGCAGCCAACAAGTACATCCGCTACGGAAGCTCTCCGCGCGGCGCCCAGGCATTGGTCGAATGCGGACGCGTGCTCGCTCTGATGAAGGGCCGCATGCATCTGTCCATCGACGATATCCGCGCCGTCGCCAGCGGCGTCCTGCGTCATCGCATCATCCTGAATTTCGACGCTCACGCCGACGGAGAAACCCCCGAAACGGTTCTCAAGCGCATCGTCGACAGCGTCCCCATCGCGGCGGCGACACGCTAAAATACGGACTTCCGTGAATTCCGCAACACCCGCTACCGCCGACCCACTGCTCGACCGAAAACTTCTCGAGAAGCTGGAGCGGCTTACTGTCCGCTGGCGGAAATCATTCGCAGGCCTCGTCGGCGGCCACAACATCTCGCGCTTCTCCGGCCCCGGTCAGGAGTTTCTCGACCACCGGCATTTTCATCAGGGAGATGACCTGCGCGCAGTAAATTGGCGCGCATACATGCGTCTCGAAAAGCTGTTCCTGAAAATGTTCCAGGTGGAACCGCGCGTTCCCATCAGAATGCTGCTCGACACCAGCGGCTCGATGATCACTGGCGAATCTGATAAATTCCTCTACGCGCAGCGGCTCGCCGCGGCACTCTGCTACATCGGCCTGGTCCGGCTCGACACCATCTGCATTCAGCCTTTCGCCAGCCACCTCCATGACTCGTTTCTTTGCGGCGGAGGACGTCACCGCTTTGTCCCCGCCATGCATTTTCTTACCGGCCTGAAGCCTACCGGCGCTTCGGATTTCCTCGCGGTCACTCGCCAGTTCGTCGCCAACTACCCTCAGCGCGGCCTGCTGATTGTCATCTCCGACTTTCTCGACGAAGGCGATTGCCTCAAGGCCCTTCAATACCTCTCCGACTTCGGCCATGAGCTGATGTTGATCCAGCTTTGGGCCGACGAAGATCGCACCCCGCCATGGGATGGCGAACTCGACCTCGAAGACGCTGAGACCGGCGCCAAATTACAGCTGACCTTTGACGCCTCGGCCCGCGAGCTATACGCCAAATCGTTCGACGAATACGCCGACGCCATCGAGCGGGTGGCCATGCGGAACGACGGCCGCTATGTCGGCATCTCCACTTCGCTCAGCCTCGAAGAAGCCATCTTCGGACCCATCATCCAAACAAGGGTCGTCCAGTAATCTGGCATGAATTTCATCAACCTCAGCCTCGGCGAGCTGGTCGCAATCTTCAGCGGCATCTCCGCGCTGATGGTGACGCTCTATCTCCTCGACCGCTCGCGGCGCAAACAGGTCGTGGCGACCCTGCGCTTCTGGACCCACGCCGAATCCAATACCGAACTCCGCCAGCGCCGCCGCATCCAGCAACCTTGGTCGCTGGTTCTCCAACTGCTGAGCATGGCCCTGCTGCTGCTCGCCATCGCCCAAATCCAGTGGGGCAGCCTCGAGCGAAACGCCCACGATCATGTGCTCATTCTCGATACCTCCGCATGGACCGGCGCTCGTACCGCGAGAGGCACCATCATGGACGACGAACGTCTCGCCGCCTTGGCATGGGTGCGCTCCCTTCCCTCGTCCGACCGCGTGCTCCTGGTGCGAGCCGATGGACTCGCCACTCCCGCAACCGTGATGGAGTCGCGCCACGCGGCAGTAGAAAATGCAATTCGCGATTCGCGCCCGTCATCGTCCGCGCTGAACCTCGATCAGGCCATTGAGTTTGCCAAACGAGCTCAGCATCAGGGACGCCAGTCCGGAGAAATCGTATATGCCGGACCCGGACGGCTTGCATCAGACGAGAGCGCATCCTCTCCCCTCCCCTCAAATCTGCGCGTCCTCACCATCAATAAGCCGCTCGAGAATTGCGGCATCCGGCGCATTGGATTGCGTCGATCGGGCAGCGGGTCGGGCGAGTGGGAAGTGTTCCTGTCCACTCGCAACTACGGCACTGTTGAGAAAGTGGCTCAACTCGCAGTGCAGTTCGGCGGCGCGCCCATCGGCAACCGCACTCTCACGCTCAAGCCGAATGCCGAACAGGAGACCGTTTTCCCGCTGCGCACCAAAGCCGCCGGTTTGATCGAGGCCCGTCTCATCAACAACGACGCCTTCGCCGACGACAACCGCGCTGTCCTCGAGGTGCCTGAACAAAAGGCCATGCGCGTCATCGCCTATACCGACGAGCCTGAACAACTCCGCCCCGTGCTCGCGGCCAACTCGCGGCTTACCGCGCAATTCCGCGCCACCGCCGCCTATGATCCTTCGCCCGACGCTGACGTCGTGATTCTCGATCGCTTCGTGCCGCAGCAGCCTCCTAAACTGCCGTCGGTGTGGATTGAACCGCCGGCGCAGCGTTCGCCGGTAAAAGTGAAAACAGTCGCCGCCACCGCCAAGCTCTCCCGCTGGAACAACGACCATGAACTCGGCCAGGGCCTCCGCACCAAGGATGTCGATCTGGCGAATTCCGAAATCTTCACGCCGGCGGATGGCGATGTTGTGGTGGCCGAATCCGATCACGGCCCGGTGATCCTGGCGCGCCCCAGCTCCAAGCTCATCGTTCTTGGATTCAGCCCAACGCGCTCGGCGATGAAGTATGAGCTCGCTACACCACTCCTTTTTGCCAACCTGCTGCGTTGGGTCCGACCCGAACTTTTCCGCCGCTGGGAATTAAACGGCGGCACCGTCGGCCCGGTGGAAACAGAAATCGGCAAACATGTCGACCCGTCTGCCGTACACGTGATTAGCGAGAACGGGAAAGCCGTGCCCTACACCATCAACGATGGCCGTCTGCGTTTCTTCGCCGGCTTACCCGGCACCGTGCGCGTCCAGACCGGCGACCGCGAAATCGTCTACTCGCTCACCCTCCCCGAAGTCGGCGTCGCGGCCTGGAATGTCCCCGCCACCGTGAGGCGCGGAATTCCTACGTTCCGCGTCACGGAGTCGCCGGTAAAGGATCTCTGGCCCTGGCTCGCCTTTCTCGGCGCGGCCGGCCTGTTTGCTGACTGGATCCTGTTCGGACGCGGCAGACGCGCCGGTCGCGTCGCACATGTCCCCGCTCGAGCCTCGCAGCGCGTGCTGCAGAAGAGGGCCTCGTGACCTTCGAACGCCCGCTCGCCCTCATCGCGCTGCTGCTGCCGTTGGCCTGGTTCTGGTATGAACAGCGCAATACCAACCGCCGCTTGGCGCTCGCGCTTAAAACTGCATGCTTTACGCTCATCGTATTGGCCTTCACTGAACCGCGCCTGGCAATTTCTGAATCCAAGGTCGCAGTGGCCGTGCTGGTGGATACTTCGGCCAGCGTCAGCAATCAGGATCTTTCGCGCGAAGGCGAATTCGCCACGGCCGTCGACCATGCCCGTGGCCGCAATGTTGCTCACGTAATTCCATTCGCCCGCACCACCCGCGATACGGGCACCGGCGATCATCCCAAGACGTGGCGCTTCCAGACCACATCGGGCGAGGCCGGACGAGCCACCGATCTTGAAGCCGGCCTGCGCGAAGCCTTCGCAGCATTGCCGGAAGGCCTTGTGCGTCGCATTGTGCTGGTAAGCGATGGCAAGGAGAACAAGGGCAGCATCACGCGAGCCGCTTGGCAGGCCCAACAGCTAGGCATTCCTGTGGATACGGTGGCGCTGGCCGGCCGTCCTCAACCCGGCCTCCACCTTGACTCCGTTGGCATGCCGTCCCTCACCTTCACCGGTGAGAAATTCCCCATCGACATCGACGTCTCGTCCCCTAAAGCAGCCCAGGGCGCCATCGAGATTCAGGCCGACGGCAAACTCATCGGCCGCACTCCGGTCGCGCTCGAAGCCGGCCAGAATCACGTCCGCGCCCACGCCAATCTGACCGTCGCCGGAGCCATCGATCTGTCGTTAACTCTGTCCTCCCCCGGCTTGGGCGATGTGCACTTCAACCAGGCGCTCACACTGCGGCGCCCTCGACTCCTGTATGTGTCCGACGATCCCGCGGGAACCGAATCAAATCTCCTTCAGGCACTCGCCGCCGGCCAGTATGATGTCGTCCGCGTGAATGACTTCGGCAAAGAGAAACTCGCCGACTATCAGACCTTGGTGCTCAACAATTGGAATCTCGAAGCGGTCCCGCTGGCGCGCAAGGCGGAAATTGAAGATTTCGTTAAACAGGGCGGCGGCCTGCTGGTAATCGGTGGAGAGAAGAACGTCTACCCGGAAGGCAAGAAAATCGAGGACGCCCTCGACCGGACTCTACCCGCGAAAGTGGCGCCGCCGCGATCCCCCGAAGGCACCGTGGTCGTGCTGATCATTGACAAGTCGTCCTCCATGGAAGGCCGCAAGATGGAACTGGCGAGGCAGGCTTCCATCAACGTGATCGAAAACCTGCGCGCCATCGACACCGTCGGCGTGCTTATCTTTGACAACTCTTTCCAGTGGGCAGTCCCGCTGCGCCGGGCTGAGGACAAGACTCTCATTAAGCGTTTAGTAGCCGGCATTACGCCCGACGGCGGAACGCAAATCGCACCCGCGCTGAACGAGGCCTATCGCAAGATCAACGCCGCCCAGGGCACGTTCAAGCACATCGTGCTGCTCACCGACGGCATCTCCGAAGAAGGCGATTCTCTCGAGGTCTCACGCGAGGCAGCTACGCGGAAAGTGACGATCTCCACGGTCGGCCTGGGACAGGACGTCAATCGCGCCTATCTGGAAAAGGTGGCGACCCTCGCGCAAGGCAAGGCCTACTTCCTCAACGAGCCCACGGGACTCGAACAGATCCTGCTCAAGGACGTCATGGAGCATACCGGCTCCACCGCGGTTGAGAAGTCCCTGGCTCCCACCGTCGTCAAGCAAGCCGAGATCCTCGAAGGTGTCGGCATGGAGTCCGCCCCGCCATTAAAAGGCTATGTCCGGTTCCAGGCCAAGCCCTCCGCCGAGACTATCCTCACCATTGACCGCAATGAACCCCTGTTCTCCCGCTGGCAGTACGGACTGGGTCGCGGCGCTGTGTTCACGTCGGACGCGAAGAGCCGCTGGGCGTCGAACTGGGTTACCTGGAAGGGCTTCGATCGATTCTGGATCAACGTCTTCCGCGATCTGCTGCCGCATACCGAAGCCGGACAGGCGCACATCATCTATGACGGCGTCACCGGCGAACTGGTGGTGGACTACCGCCTCAGCCCGGGAGCCGAGGAGCCCAAAACAATTCCGGCCCTTTATGTTTCAGGCCCGAACGGCTTTCAACATCCCGTCCCGGTAACCAAGGTAGCTCAGGGCGCCTGGCGTGGACGCGTCAGCGTCGGTCCGCAGCAGGGACTGTTCCGCGTCCGGCCTGTCACCGAGTCCAAGCTGTTTCCTGAAGTTGGCCTGTATCGTCCAGAAGAGGAACTGACTGACTACGGTTCAAACGAGTTCCTTCTGCGAAAGCTGTCCGAGTACACCGGCGGGCACTTCAACCCGAAGCCGGGCGACGTCTTTGACGCCGGCGGCCGAAACATTGCCTCCACCCTTCGCCTCTGGCCCGGACTGCTCGCTCTCGCTGTCCTTCTCAATCTCATCGAGCTTGTGCTGCGCAAGTGGCCAGGCATCTTCCGGAGAGCCTGATGGCGCGCAAGAAGATCAAGCCCTTCGATCAGTCCACCGGCGTCCGCAAACTGGCCCGCGAACGCGTCGGAGCAGTGCCCGCTGCCCGCCCGATTGAACCGAAGGACAAGCGTAAGAAACCGAAATACAAGAAACTGATTGTACCGGAAGAAGAGTGACGGCCAACTTGAAAGCGCAAAATACGCTGATGTTGCTGCTTGCCGCGCTGGTGCTGTTTGCTACTACGCGTGCCCGCCTCAGTCAGTACGAACCGGTTACAGCTCCTTCCAGTACCTTCGTCAAAGCCTCGAAGCTCACCGAGTGCCGGCCGAAATTGGAAATCCTGCCCGATCTGGAAATGCGCGAACGCTATTACCCCGAATCCTGTTTCAGCGTTGAACCTTTGACGCCCGCCACTCTCGCCCAGGTAAGCCCGGCCATCTCTCCGCTCCCTCCCCCACTCCGCGTTTAGGCCTTACACCTGCCACAATCTGTTCTAATCGTTTGGTTGTGATGGAGGCCCGTTGTGTTGAAGCACAAACGCCTGGCGTTCAGCGCCGGCGCCTGTTGTCTAATCGGCGTAGTGTCGTGCAGTAGCCCCGCGAACACGTCCGCGAAAACCGAAGCACAGCCAGAGAAACCGGCCAGCGTCGCAGCTGTCAAAGTGACCCGTCAGGACCTGTCGCGCGATCTCGTCCTGTCCGCTGAGTTCCGGCCTTATCAGGAGATCGAGGTCCACGCGAAGGTAGCCGGCTACCTGAAGCAGATTCTCGTCGACGTCGGCGACCGCGTGAAGGCTGGACAAACTTTGGCCCTGCTCGAAGTTCCCGAGATGCAGGATGACGCAACCCAGGCGGCCGCTACCAAGCGTCGAAGCGAGTCGGAGCTAGAGCGTGCACGTACCGAGTTGACCCGGGCGGAATCGTCGCATGAAGCGGCCCACCTCTCCTACCAGCGCATGGCGCAAGTGGTGAAGACGCGGCCCGGCCTGGTGGCGCAGCAGGAAGTGGACGATGCGCAGGCCCGGGATCGAGTCTCTGAAGCCCAGGTGTCCACCGCCAAAGCAGCCATCAGCTCGGCCGAAAATCAAGTGGCGGTTTCCACGTCCTCGGCCGAGCACGTGCGCACCATGCAGGCGTACACCAGGATCACGGCGCCTTTCGACGGCGTCATCACCAAACGGTACGCCGACCTCGGCTCGATGATTCAGGCCGGAACGGCGTCGCAGAGCCAGGCGCGGCCTCTGGTGCGCCTCAGCCAGAACGACCGTCTTCGACTGGTGCTCCCCGTCCCTGAGTCCGTGGTGCCGCGCATCCGCCTGGGCTCGGTGGTGGAAGTTCGAGTCCAGGCGTTAGGCCGGAAACTCGAGGGTCGTGTCTCGAGGTTCTCCGGTTGGGTCAACGCCGCCACACGCACGATGGAGACCGAAGTCGACGTACCCAACCCGCGTCTGGAACTTTTCCCGGGGATGTACGCCGAGGCATTGATCCAACTCGATCAGCATCACGGAGTGCTGGCCGTCCCGGTCCAATCCATTAGTTCCATCGAGACCCATCCGGAAGTGTTCGTGGTCAATGCGCAGCGCCGGGTTGAGCTGCGGCCCGTGAAGGTGGGGATCGAAACACCCGACAAGGTGGAGGTGGTCGACGGACTCCACGAAGGCGAACTGGTGATCGTCGGCAAGCAGGCCCAGATCAAAGCCGGGCAGTTGGTTGAGCCGCAAGTGGCGAGGGCGAACTAGTATGTCCACGTTCGCCATCCGCAATCCCTACTTCATTATCGTCGTGTGCCTGGTCATCGCCGTCGTCGGCGGAGTCGCACTGGTGCAGCTGCCGGTGGACATGTTCCCCAGCATCAATATTCCCGTGGTGGTGGCGGCCACCTTCTACAACGGCATGCCCCCGGAGCAGGTGGAAACCAGCATCACCAGTCGGCTGGAGCGCTTCCTGACCCTTGCCAGCAACGTTGAGCACATCGAGTCGCGCTCCCTGCCCGGAGTGAGCCTGATCAAGATTTACTTCCAACCCGGGACCAACGCCGACGCCGCCGTCTCCAACATTTCGAATCTCGCTTTCGGACAGTTGCGCCGCATGCCGCAGGGCACGCTGCCACCCGTAACGCTGAAGCTCGACGCGTCCAGCCTACCGGTGTGCCTGGTGACGGTGAAAGGCGAGGGAATGTCCGAGAGCCAGCTGCGCGACAACGCCGCGGTCCAGTTGCGCAATCAGCTTGCGGGCGTGAGCGGCGCGTCGGTGCCGCAGCCGTTTGGCGGTACCTACCGGCAGATTCAGCTCTATGTCGATCCACTGAAGCTCGAGGCCTACCATCTCAGCCCCATGGATGTCGTACGGGTGGTGAATGACTCCAACCTGATCCTGCCCGCCGGCGACGTGCGCATCGGCCCCGTCGCCTACAACATCTACACCAACAGCCTGCTCGACTCTGTGAAGCAGATCGGCGACCTGCCGATTCGTACGGTGGACGGCGCAAATGTGCGGGTGTCCGACGTCGCCGCAGCCAAGGATTCCGAGCAGCTACAGTACAACCTCGTGCGGGTGGACGGACAACCATCCGTCTACGTGCCCGTACTCAAGCAGGGTGGCGAATCGAACACAATCGCGATCGTCAGCGGCATCCGCAAGACCCTCGACCATCTGCTCGACCTTCCCAAGGAAATGGTGTCGAAGGTCGTTTTCGATCAAAGCCTGTTCGTAAAGAAAGCCATCGAGACGCTGCTTCACGAGGGCGGCATCGGACTCTTCCTAACCTCCCTGATGATCCTGGTTTTTCTCGGGAGCATGCGCGCCACGGTAGCGGTGTTCCTGTCCATTCCGCTTTCGGCGCTGGCGACATTCGTCTGCCTGTGGCTGGGCGGCAGTTCCATCAACAGCATGGTGCTGAGCGGACTGGCGCTCGCGTTCTCGCGCCTCATCGACAATTCGGTGGTGGTACTCGAAAACATCTTCCGGCACCTCGAACATGGCGAAACTCCGAAGATCGCAGCCGAGCGCGGAGGGCGAGAAGTAGCGCTGCCTGTCCTCGCCGCCACGCTCACCACAGCCGTCGTCTTCTTCCCTGTGACGTTCCTGTACGGCGTCAGCAAGTTCCTGTTTTCCGCTCTCGCACTAGCGGTGGTCATCTCCCTGTTCGCCTCGTACTTGGTGGCGATGACGGTGGTCCCAGTGTTCTGCGCCCGATTCATCTCGGTGGAGAAGCAGGGCGGCTGGTTTAACCGGCAGTTTGAGCGTTTCTTGAAGATGTACGACCGGCTGCTGAGCGCCTCGCTAAGACGTCCAGCTTGGGTGCTGGTCGCGATGGCGCTCACCTTCGCCGCGAGCTTCCTGCTGTTCCCCTGGATCGGCGTGGCTTTCTTTCCGCGCACAGACGCCGGGCAGTTCGTCGTCAACCTCAAGGCTCAGCCAGGTACACGGCTCGAGCTCACGGCCAAGAAAGTGGAGCAGGTGGAGAATACGATTCGGCAGGTGGTAGACCCGCACGATCTCGACATCATCGTGTCGAACATCGGCGCCACGCCCGATATTTCGGTGATCTACACTACGAACTCCGCCCAGCACACGGCCTTCGTTCAGGTGAGTCTCACTGACGACCATCGCACCGGCAGCTACGAATACATGGACCGGCTGCGCCGCCGCCTGGACAAGGAGATGCCGGAGCTGAGCACCTACTTCACCAGCGGCGGACTGGTGGATGCCGTCCTCAACCTCGGCTTGCCGGCTCCCATCGACGTGCAGGTGAGCGGCAGCAACCTGAAGCTGGACTTCGACACGGCGAGCCGGCTGGCTTCAGGGATTCGCGGCATCGCCGGAGTGCAGGACGTTTACATCCCACAGGACATCGACAACCCGGCCCTGCAAATCAACATTGACCGTACACGCTCGGCCGAGCTTGGCCTACAGCAGCGCGAGGTGGTGAGTAACGTCATCACAGCCCTGACGTCGAACCAGATGATTGCGCCAAGCTACTGGGTGGACCCGCGCAACGGGATCGACTATCTGCTCACCGTGCAGTATCCGCCGGGCCAGGTGAAGAGCCTGGCGGATCTGAAGAGCATCCCGCTACGGTCGACTGGGCAGTCTCAGTCGTCGCGACTCGACGCTATCGCCGACATCCACCGCATCTCGTCGCCAACCGAACTTGATCATTATCAAATGCGCCGCACCATCGACGTCTACGTGACCACGGCGACCGAGGACCTGGGCCGCATCGCGAACGCAATCGACCGCGTCGTAGCCGGCACCAAGATTCCCGATAACGTACGCGTCGACCTGCGCGGCATGGTCCAGGGCATGCGCGCGTCGTTCAGGAGCTTCGGCATCGGGCTGATTCTCGCCATCGTACTTCTGCTATTGATCCTGGTAGCGCAGTTTCGCAGTTTTCGCGATCCGCTGCTCATTCTGCTGGCAGTGCCGCCGGGCCTGGTGGGCGTCGCCGTGACACTCGCAGTAACCGGCACCACGCTCAACGTACAGTCGCTGCTGGGCGTGATCATGATGGTCGGCATCGTAGTCTCGAACAGTATTCTGATCGTCGAATTCACGCACCGTTTGCTCGACGAAGGCATGGAGATCGGCGAAGCCGTGGCGACGGCGTGCCGCCTGCGGCTACGCCCCGTGCTCATGACCTCACTTGCGACCATCTTCGGACTGATGCCCATGGCCCTGAAGCTCGGTACCGGTAGCGAGGCATACGCTCCGCTCGCTCGCGCCATCATCGGCGGACTGACGGTGTCGCTCGTCACCACGATCTTCATCGTACCGGCGGCATTCCTGCTGGCGTATCGCAACCGCCGGGGGGAGGTGAAGGCATGAAACGGCGTGCGTCGATATTCCTCATGCTGGCTGCAGCGGCGCTCGGTCAGACTGCGTTGACCCTCGAACAAGCCGAGCAGGCGGCCCTCAAAAACCATCCGCAAATTGGGGCGTCGATCTTTAACGCTTTGGTTGCACGGGAGGTGACGCGCGAAATCCGCGCGGGACTGCTGCCCAATCTGTTCGGGTCGGTTTCGGGCGTCGGCGGGCAGGATGGAACCCGGATTGGCGCTGGCTCGCTCACCGCCGGCAGCATCTACAACCGGTTTTCCACCGGTGTGACGGCGAGTCAGCTCATGTGGGACTTCGGCCGTACCAGCGGCCTGGTGGAGAGCAGCAGGCTGCGCGCCGATGCGCAGGTGCAGAACACCGAGGTGACCCGCGAACTCGTCGTCCTGCAAGTGGACCGCGCCTATTTCGCGGCCCTACGCGCCCGCGCCGTCCTGCACGTCGCCGAACAGACCGTCGCCGCGCGGCAACTGGTGGTGGACCAGGTCAGCGCGCTCGCGCGAAGCGCGTTGAAGTCGACTCTCGACGTCAGCTTCGCCCAGGTGAATCTATCCGAGGGAAAGCTGCTCCTGGCGCAGGCGCAAAGCGATATCCAGGCAGCTTCAAGTGATTTGGCGGCAGCCATGGGCATGGCCGCGCCGCTCATGGACTGGCAATTCGCTGAACCCTTGGGGCCTGGCGAGCAGCCTGCTGCCGACATCGAGCGCATCGTGAAAGATGCACTACAGCGCCGCCCTGACATCGCTAGTGCGCGGTTGGAATTTGAGGCGGCACGTAAAATCATCGCGGCCGAGCGTGCACTTTCCCTACCTACGATCTCGGCGATTGCGACTGCCGGTGTCCTGCCCGCGCACTCCGACAAGATCACTGGCAACTACAGCGGCGCCGGCGTCAACGTGAACATCCCGGTCTTCAACGGGCACGCATTTTCGGCGCGCCGGGCGCAGGCGGAGTATCGCGCCAGCGGTATTGAGCAAAACCTACGCGACCTTGAAAACCGCGTCAGCCGCGACGTCAAAGTGGCCTGGCTGAACCAGCAAAATGCCTGGCAGCGGCTCGGGCTCACCGCGGAATTGCTGGATCGGGCGAACCAGGCACTCGATTTGGCGCAGGCCCGCTATGATCTCGGGCTGAGTGCGATTGTGGAGTTGAGCCAGGCGCAGCTTGCCAAGACCAATGCAGAGTTGCAGGCGGCTGCGGCGAAGTACGATTTTCAGGCGCAGAGCGCAGTGCTCAAGTTTCAGGCCGGCACGCTGCTGATGTAGTTCCTTTGCGGCTCCGTCGGCTTAAACGGGCCGGGAGGCCCGTTTTACTGCTCGAGGTAGGTGTAGCCGTTCAAACCGTCTTCGTAGAAGCGGAGGAGGCGGCCGGCTTCTTCGTAGCCGATGCGGCCCTCACGCAGAGCGGTCTCGACGTCGGTGCGGAACTGGTCGAGCAGGTGGCGCGAATTGAACTGCACGTAGTCGAGCACTTCGCGGACGGTGTCACCGGCGACTACGGTGTTCAGGATCACATCCCCGTTGGGTCCGAGAGAGACATGGACCGCGTTGGTATCGCCGAACAGATTGTGGAGGTCGCCGAGAATTTCCTGGTAGGCGCCCACCAGGAACGCGCCCAGAATATATGGGTCGCCGTTGTTGAGCGGATGGAGCGGGAGGGTTTTCTTGACGTCGCGGCGGTCGATGAACTGGTCAACCTTACCGTCGGAGTCACAGGAGATGTCGCCCAAGATACCGCGGCGGAACGGCTCTTCGTCCAACCGGTGAATCGGCATGATGGGGAATAGCTGCTTCACCGCCCAGCTATCGGGCATGCTCTGGAAGAGCGAGAAATTGCAGAAGTAGGTTTCGGAGAGAAGCTGGTCGAGCGGCTCGAGTTCCTCCGGATAGGGATCGGTGCCCTTGGCCATCTTTTGGATACGGCGGCAGATGGTCCAGTAGTAGTTCTCGGCGAGGCTGCGCTGGCGCAGGGGAAGGTAGCCGAGGCTGAAGAGATTGAGGGTGGAGTCGAGCGCCGTCTGGGCGTCGTGGAAGGATTCCAAAAGATTCTTCGACGTAAGATTCTTCAAGGTCTCGAGCATGTCGTAGAGGGGCTGTTCCACGTCGTCCGGCAGTTCAAGCGAAATCTCTTCCTCGCCAAATCCGGTAACACCGACAACGTTGAAGACAAGCACGCTGTGATAGGCGGCGATGGCGCGACCGCTCTCCGAGATGATGGTCGGATGGGCAACGTCAGCCTCGTCGCAGATCTGCTGGATGTGATAGACGACGTCGTTGGCGTACTCCTGAAGCGTGTAATTGACGCTCGACTCGAAGTCGGTTTGGGAACCATCGTAGTCGATGCCCAAGCCGCCGCCGACGTCCATGAACTGCAGTCCGGCGCCTGCGCGCTTTAATTCGACGTAGACGCGAATGGCTTCGGTGACCGCGCCTTTGATTTGCCGGATGTTGGTGATCTGGCTGCCGAGGTGGAAGTGGAGAAGCTGGAGGCAATCCTCCATTCCGCGCGATTGCAGTTCCTCAAGCGCCCGCAGGGCCTCGGTGATGGTGAGGCCGAACTTGGAGCGGTACCCGCCTGAAGACTTCCAGCGTCCCGAACCGCGGCTCGCGAGTTTTGCGCGGAGCCCGATGACCGGGCGTACGCCGACGCGTTCGGAGTGCTTGATGATGAGGTCGAGTTCGGTGTACTTTTCGACGACCGGGATGATCTGGCGCCCAATCTTTTTGGCGAGCATCACCATCTCGATGTACTCGTCGTCCTTGAAGCCATTGCAGATGATCGGTGTGTTGTTGTCGGCGATGGCGAGGACGGCGAGGAGTTCCGGTTTGGAGCCGGCTTCGAGGCCGAAGCCGTAAGGCCGTCCGAAGTGGAAGACTTCTTCGACAACCTGCCGCTGCTGATTCACCTTGATGGGATAGACGAGGCTGTAGCCGCCTTTGTAGTTGTGTTCGGCGATGGCGCTGCCGAACGCGTCGTGCATGTCGCCCAAGCGATGCTTGAGGATGTCGGCGAAACGAATGAGGATGGGCAGCGAGATCCCGCGGAGCTCGAGCTTGTCGACGAGTTCCTTGAGATCGATGAATTTGCTTTGGTCCTTGGTGGGATGCACGAGGACGTGTCCCTTGGGACCAACCGAAAAATAACCCTTGCCCCAAGCTGCGACGTCATAAAGCTCGCCAGCTTCAGAAGTGCTCCAGCGCTCGGCCGGTTCACGCGCCGGCGCGCTGTCAGTCAATTTCAGGCTCAACTCTTTGTTACTCCTCTTCACTACAAACGCGGGTACAGGAAACACGCCCGGCGCGCTCCCTCGGAAACACAGCCGATGCTTCAGTGTCCTTCGGAATTGTACTCTGCGGCAAGTATAATTTTTTGGCCATAGAATGGACGCTGATGCTTGAAGGAATGACAGCACTTGTAACAGGCGCGAGCAAGGGCGTGGGCAAGGGGATCGCGCTCGAACTGGCGCGGCAGGGATGTGACATTGCGGTGAATTTCAACTCGGATGCGGCGGGCGCCGAGGCGACGGCGGCGGAGATCCGGCGACTGGGACGTACCGCTGTCACCGTTCAGGCCGATGTCGGCAACTCCACGGCGGTGAATCGCATGTTTGAGGAGGTGCTGGCGAGCTTTCCCAAGTTGAACATTCTGGTGAACAACGCGGGCGTACAGACCTGGAAACCGCTGCTCGACCTGACCGAGGCCGAGTGGGACCGGGTGATCGACACCAACCTCAAGGGCTGCTTCCTCTGCACACAGCTCGCTGGCCGGAGCATGAAGGACACCGGTGGCGGGGTGATTGTGAATATAGGGTCCGGCTGCAACAAGATCGCATTCCCCAGCCTGGTGGACTATACGGCGAGCAAGGGCGGTATCGAGATGTTCACCAAGGTGTCGGCGGTGGAGTTGGGACGGTACGGCATCCGGGTGAACTGTGTGGCGCCGGGGGCGGTTGAGATCGAGCGCACCAAAGAAGAGGCGGGCGACTATGCAGGCACGTGGGCCGCTGCGACGCCGCTGGGCCGGGTAGGCGTACCGGCGGATGTCGGGAGCGTGGTGGCATTTCTGGCGTCGGCGGGCGCCGGGTTTGTGACGGGGCAGACGATTTGGGTGGATGGCGGCCTCTTTAGCAAGCCGCACTGGCCTTACTGAACGCTACGGGCGAAAGTTCTCGACGAGTACGATATCGGAAGTAAAGGAGTCGACTTGAGACCAGAGAAGCTCGTGCCCATCGGGAGAAAGATCCATCTCGCGAGCCGTTGCCGAGATCGTTTTATTTAACGGCAATACAGTGACCGATGTCTTTTTAGCCAAGTCAAAGTAGAGGATTCGATCTTGGGATTGATTGACGTAATATACCCCGTACTTGCCTGCCACCCAGTTCCTACCGGCAAGGTCCGAGAGCAACAACTCTTCAGTCCCTCCAGGAGTGCTCCGGTACAGTAATGTATCCTGGCGGCTCCGGGAATAGTAGAGGTATTTGCCGTCGCTTGATTCCTGGGAATCGAAACCGCCGTTCCGGGTCACCTGTTCGGTTTGACCGCCGGAAGACGGGACCTTCCAAATTTCCTGACGGCCTGTCCGATTGGAGCAGAAGTACACCCATTTACCGTCGAACGACCAACTCGGCACGATGTTTTCGAAGTGGTCCGAGGTAAGTTGCAGCGGCGTTCCTCCAGAGGTAGAGACGGTGAAGACTACCGTTTCGGTAGGCGTTCGCGCATCGTAAACAATACGACGGCTGTCGGGCGACCATCGAGGAGAACCGAAGAAGGGACCGTTGACCGTTACCATTTGCGGGTTGCGACCATCGCGCCCAGCGATCCACGGTGCGTAATTTCCGGAGCGGGTTGAGGTAAACAGGATCTCATCCCCGGTGGCTGAGTATCGCGGATCGTGATCGATTTTTGTGCTGGCGATCCATTGGGACACAGGTCCGGCCACATGCGGCTTGGGGAGTGAGCAGTGCCAGATGTTGTTATCAACAATCCGCTCCTCCAACAGCATGCGTTTTCCATCGACAGAGATTGATGCATTCGCTAAATTCCTGGCTAACTGCGACACCGAACTGATAGCACCCGAATCGAGCCGCAACCTGAGCAGACCGGCGAAGGTTCTGGTGAGCAGGAAGCTATCTCCGTCGGGAGTTAATACGATTTGAGAAATCTGCGTTGGAATCGGGTAACTGCGCAGCGATTTTCCATCCAGGGTGATGATTTCGAGGGATCCTATCGAGGGGGTTTGGTAGTGGACATAAGCGAGCCGAGTACCGTCCGGAAAGAAGACTGGGGACGAATCGTCATAGGCTCCCGGCCCAGGGGAAGTAAGCCTAATTTTTGACCCTGAATCCAGATCGTAGAGCATCAGGCCGACACTACCAAGCTCGGGATACGTGGCGTAAACGATACGTTTCCCGTCGGGATGCCATGCAAAACCTGGTTTCAAAAGGTGACCCAAGTCCACGATCGGCTGTTCCAACAGCAACCGTTCAGGACCACCGAGCGCCGGCAGCATCAGAAGTTGAAGAACGTGTCCCTTGACACGCTGGAAGGCAATGTACTTGCCATCCGGTGACCATTTCGGCCAATAATCCCTATCCGTGGTGTTGGTAAGCCTGAGAGCGTTGCCTGCATCGAGGATTTTCACGTAGACATTGAAGTTTGCCGCATCTTCGCCGTTCCAGATGTAGGCGACCATCTTGCCATCGGGCGAGAAGGAGGGGTGCTGTTCAAGCGTTGGGGAACTGAGGATGGGACGGATTGTCATTTCGGGCGGAGTGGCGGGTTCGCGTGGCCCTGTGCGAATAGCGATGAAGGCGCCGACGCACAGTGCGATGAAGATAACCATGGCGCCGGCGATGATGGGTCCATTTCTACGGGCGGGCGGAGGCGGCGGAGCAGATGCCTGCTGGCCGGATTCGGAATCGCGTTTGAGGCGCTTGAGGTCGGCGCGAAGATCGAGCGCAGTCTGATAGCGGAGGGCGGGATCCTTCTCGATGGAGCGGAGGATGATCCGTTCGAGTTCGGGCGGGATGCGCGGATTGAGGCGGACGGGTTGGGTGGGCGCCTGGTGCAGGATGGCGTCGGTGATTTCAGGTGCGGTGTTGCCTTGAAACGGGATTGCGCCGGTGGCCATCTGGTACAGCACGACGCCGAAGGAGAACAGGTCGGAGCGGGCGTCGAGCGGGCGACCGAGGGCTTGTTCGGGGCTCATGTACTGCGGCGTACCCATGACGGTGCCCGGATCTGTGAGCATCTGCGTCCGGGTCTCTGACACGTCGGTGCCGGCCTTTAGGTCTACGCGCGCAAGTCCGAAGTCGAGAACTTTGAGCTGACCGCGGCGGTCGATCATGAGGTTGTCGGGCTTGAGATCGCGGTGAAGCACTCCGTGGGTATGCGCTTCGGCGAGGGCGTCGGCGGCTTGTGCGGCGAGTTCGAGCAATTCCGGCAACGGGAGCGGGCCCTGGGCGAGACGCTTGCTCAACGTTGGGCCGTCGACGTACTCGAGCGCGAGATAGGTGGCGTTGTCCGCCTGTCCGATTTCGTAGAGGTGGCCGATGTTCGGGTGGTTCAGTGACGATGTGACTTTGGCTTCGTGAATGAAGCGCTTCAGCCGTTGCTCGTCGGAAGCAAAAGAAGCGGGCAGGACCTTGATGGCGACGAGACGGTCGAGTCGAAGATCGCGGGCGAGGTAGACTTCGCCCATACCGCCGGCACCGAGGCGGGACTGGATCTCGTAGTGATCGAACGTCTGGCCGGGATCCAACAGAGCCTCAAGTCTAACAGAGCGATTTCCTGGCATTGGAAGGCCGTCGATCACGCTGCGAGCTGTGGAATCTCCCGGTGCGGGAGGGCGGAGAGGCCGGCGTTTGCGGCGTCAGATGAGGAGTGTGTTGACGGTTTGCGAAACGGAGCCGATTGGGCGATGAAGCGGCGGCGGACGGCGGAGAGTTTCGGTGGTACAGCTACGATGGCGCCGGCAGTTCGGGCGCTGTTCGGCTGTTCCTTTTCCCGTTTATTCTGGAGCATTTCGAGGTCTTTGGAGGCGCGGTTCCAGGTGCGTTGGATGGTATTCAGGTAGCGGGTGATGGTGAGGAAGGATTTGCGGGCGTCGGGGTCGGTGATGCATTCGAGTTCGCCGAACTTCCGGATAACGGAAGATTCGACGCGGCGGGCACGTTCAAGGCGCCACCAGTTTTGAGCGATTTCCTCGACGAGCATGGCTTCGCGCTCGCCGGCGGGTTGGAGGTCGCGGGCAAGTTGGAGGCGGAGGGAGTCGTAGGCGGCGGGGTCTTCGTCCCTGGTGACGATTTGTTTGCCGGAGAGGCCGTGCCGGGTGGCGTTGTATTTGCAGTGCTCGATGCCGGCGGCGGAGCGGGGGCCAGTGCTAAAGCTAGCGTTGGCGCGGTTAGCGAGAACTTGTCGGAGCGATGCCATGTTGTGAGTCCTTCGGAGCGCAGGGTGCTCTCCTGCCTCTATTGGAGCAGACGGTGTCAATAGTTTTGGCTGTAAGTTGATGAACAATATAGAAAAAAGGTCTATGACTGGGTGGACGTATACACCGAATCTTGGCTGGTATGCCGCCGAGAGATGCATGATCACAGTGACAGGCGCCTCTTTCGGCTTCACTGCTGTACCCGCGCGAGTTATGTCGCATATGCAAACCAGAGGATGTCTCGTTGGGTATGCTGGTGGAGGGTAGGTTTAGTCGAACTATGAAGTATCCCGTCGCGTTATCCCGAACAGAAGAGGGCTACAGCGTTTCGTGCCCTGGTTTGCCTGGATGCTGGTCACAGGGCACCACAGAGGAAGAGGCGCTTTCGAATATTAGGGATGCTATTCAGGAGTATCTGGAAGTGGCGAGACAACTCGCTGGTGAGCGGGATCTTCGCGAAGTCGAGATTTCGACGTAAGCGTGGGCAAGATATCGGGCATCCCGCACCTCAGAGCAGTAAGGCGCTGGAGAAGGTGGCCTTCCGCGTAGCGCGACAAGGCAAACACATCGTTATGACCGATGGAGTGCCGAATCCTGACGATACCGAGACACAACCCGGTTGACGCGCGGACGATGGCCGGTATTGTACGCGACGCGGGACTCACCGAACAGCGATTCCGCGATTGGTTGTAACCCGCCCCATGCTGCCGTCTCCATGAAGGGATCTCGCCGCGTCGCTGAAGAGGTTCCAGGCGTCCAGCGCAACGCGGCAATCGATCCCGACCCCCTTAGCCTTACGCGTGTTTCAGATCGCGAAAGCGTCCACGCGAGATCCAGTTCAAGTCATGGAGGTGAGGCCCGTGACTCCAATGGAACTTTGAAGGTCCGCATAGAATTCGAAGAGCGGTTCGATTCCCGAGACTCAGCACGTGGCCTCTGAGATCAGTCAGGGCACTGTCGCTGTCGTTCGAAATCCAGATTAAGTATTGGTTCCCGGCATGCAGCGATAGAGCAGGCGATAGCACTTCACTTTTCTATGCTACTGGTTCGGCAAAGCCACTTGGTCGTTAGGTGGGATTTGTCGGAAACAACTTCATCCGCGTTTCTCTACGTTAAAGCGGAATACGCGCTCGTACATACGGGCGGCATCCCTCTCGGATAGTTGCGGATGCGTCCAGCCAACCGTGGCTGTCCAGGACGCGGATCGGCGGGCGTGTCGCCGGAATTCTCGCCCCAAACCTGTATGTGTTGCCTTCGGGGTTGAGGATATACAATGTGCATCCACCAAAGCCGCACGGTCCGGGATCGGTCAAGTAGACAATGGCCTCGTCTCTGCCGTCGCCGTTCAGGTCGATGAAGGCGTGAGAGAATCGATCCGCCTCGTCACCGCCGCTCGGGAGTCCAGGATATGAGGCGGTTTTGCCTCTACAGGGCGAAGCAGAGGCTTAGCCGTCTGCCGCGTTTGAGTGCACTTAGGCAGGGTAGGCGTTACCGTTCGGTTGCATGAGTCCGGCCACATTTTCCGAGTACGCCGCCGGCATATAGATGACTCTTGCGGGTTGATCGCCTATGGTCACCGACATTTTCAGCTTCGGGGCGCGCTACGAAAAAGATGGGGACAGGCAGCTCTGTCCACGTTGGATCTGATTCACGGGTTCGGTCTCGGGTAAGGGGACAGAGTAGCCAGTCCCCAACTTTTTTTGTTTATTTTGTGTGGGTTAGGGCTGGCGGGCGAAGAGAAGGGAGACTATTTCTCAGACAGCGGACGGCGCGGAGTTTCAGTCCGTTGATCGCCCGAAAGATACCGATTCGCCATTCCGGTTGGAGGAAGCGCTTGCAAGAGGGCGGAGATAGCTGGACCGCCGTCGCCGGTGTGACCCATGACGGTTCCTCCGGCGACTGTCGAGATGACGCCGCTGGTAGACACCTTGCGGATCCGGCTGAAGTTGTCGGCGACGAGCAGATTGCCCAGAGGGCCGATGGTGAGGCCAGAGGGCCCGGCCAGCCGGGAGTCTATCGCGCGTCCGCCGTCTCCAGTGTAGGCGGGCCCCTGACCGGCAATGGTGTTGATGATTTGATCGGAGGAGACTTTACGAATCCGCTCGACTTCGGCGAGGTACATTTCGCCGTTGCCGGCAACGAAGAGGCCGGCGAGGTTCCTCAGTGTCGCCTTTGGCGCAGGGCCGCCGTCGCCGGGATCTCCAGAGGTTGGGCCGCCGCCGGCCACCGAGTTAATCAGGCCATCGCTACCGATTTTCCGTACATGCCTGGAGTCGATGACGTATAGATTATTAGACGCGTCGATGGTGAGATTCGTAATGCCGCCAAATTGCGATGAGATCGCGGGCCCACCATCACCGGTGTAAATCGACCTGGCAGTGCCTGCAATGGTTCTTATTGTGCCGTCGCGGGAGACTTTCCGAATCGCCGATTGTTGTGCAATGAAAATATTCCCGTCGGTGTCGATCGCGATTCCGCGTAAGGGACCGATGGGCGCTAGCGTTGCCGGTCCGCCATCCCCGGTATATCCTTTGGAGGCTGTTCCGGCGAAGCGGGTCAACTCGCGGCGGTCGACAGACGCCAAACCAGATCCAGCAAGGGGTCGGCAAGGAAGATGTCGCCACCTGGCGCGATTGCCATTCGATACGGCTGCCCACGCATTTGGCCACCGTTGCCGAATAGCGCACTGCCGGGAACTGTGGTGATGATGCCGCTAGGAGCTAGCTTACGGATGACGGCGGGCCCGGAGTCGAAGATGTAGAGGTTGCCTTGGGAATCGAGACTCAAGGCAGTTGGATAGCTTAACTCGGCGTCGAGGGCGGGTCCGTGGTCGCCTGAGTAGCCGAAGCGGCCGTTGCCGGCGATACGTAATAACTGGCCGTCGGGGCTGAGGCGGAAGATGCAGCTTTCAGCGGCGAGGTAGATATGGTTTGCAGCGTCTCCGGTAATCGCGGTTATGGGTCCTACCGAGGTTTGGGAGGCGGTGACCTGTAGGGGTGGCGCGCCGCCAGCAACCGTCGAGACGATGTAGTTTTGGGTGAAAACAGTGAGGCTGGTGAGGAGAACGCAGAAGAGACGGATAAGAGATTAATAATTAGGATAATTAAGTCTTATTATATTCTTTTGAGCGGCTAGAGGGACGAGGTAATGGCCTACGGAGCTACGGGTCATTCTGGCGCCAGCCGCCTTGATGAATCCGAGCGCCAAGAAGACGCCGAATGCCGAACCGTCCCGGAGCGCATCTGGCAAGACGATCAGACCAGCGTGGGCCAACGTGCTGCTCAGCAGGAGCATCCCCGGTTCTGTGAATGACCGGTGGGCGATGGGGATCTTCGCCAGAGCATTTTATCGAGCGTGGTTGCGGGTGGGCCTCATCGAGTGGCTGAGGATCCGCCAGGTGTAATGCGGCTGTCTTAAGCGGCGACTGGAATGGTGCGGCCTCACGGGAGAGCAGAATTCGAGACGGTGGAATCCGCCATTTCGGTTCTTCGTGGGTTAGCGGTTCCAGCACCGTCGACAGGACGCGTCGAACACGATGCCGGCCTGCTCAAGGGCGGTGCAGGCTGAGGCCAGGGCGAAGTTATCGTTGGTATCGAGCACTGCAACCATGACCGGAAATTGTTCGGACACTGTTCCGAGTATGTGGGCGCCGGAGACGAATGTCGCCTAGCAGTGAGATTCCGTAAGTCCTGGCCGATAGCGGACGAGGTAGTTCCGGCAATACACGTTCGGTGAGCGATTGTAACCGGCGTCCAAGGATGAAGCGATCCGGTGGACCGCGGCCGTTGCTGAATGTGGAATTCGCGTGATGAGGGTTTGTTCGAAGGGGCAAAACGTGGTGCTGCGGCGGAGGGGTGTCGCGCTGAGTGTGCCTGTTGCGGCTTCGGTGCCGCAGACCGAAGACTGTTTTGGGAGCGTGCGGAATGCGGAAGTGGCCGGCGGGCAAAATGGCTTCCGACGAAGGGTGGTCGAGGGCGGCGGTATTCCCGGATGAACTCACGGCCGGCATCACGCGGTCGGGGATTGACGGATCGTCCGGTGTGACCGGGTACACCTTCTTGGTCACGATTGCGTAGAGGGTGTCGCCTTCTTGCACTTCAGTGGGGCGAGGATCTGCTGCGACGGAATGGGCCCGGTGGATTTCCGATCAGAGGTATAGGGGGATCCAGGTGGGGAAGAAATTGGTCTCTGACACCGGTTTCTAAAAGAATCGGTCTCTGACACCGATTTTGACTGGAGCGGAACACGCGCTCGTACATACCGGAGGCATCCTCTCGGATAGGGTCACCGACATTTTCAGCTTCGGGGCGTGCTACGAAAAAGATGGGGCCATCTTTTTTTTGTTTATTTTGTGCGGGTTAGGGGGGCTGGTGTGCGATATTTCTTGACCGCAATATTGCTATATGCAATATAGATATTACGGATTGCAATATGATGCTTGGCGAAAAGCTTCGGTATCTACGCGAAGTAGAAGGTACGTTGCGGGGGTTTGACCGCGAGATGACCCAACAGGAAGTCGTGCGGGCCATGAAGCGGGAGCACAAGGAGTCGATTTCGCAGTCGTACCTTTCGCAAATCGAGAGCGGCGCGCGCCGCCACCTCACAAACGACACGCGACTGCTGCTGTCGCGTTTTTTCAAAGTCCACCCGGGATACCTGGTTGATGATCCGGAGGGCTACCATACACAGCTCGTCTCGGATCTACGGGTACAGGAGGACCAACTGGACCTATGGCTCATCGAGGGCGCCGAGCGCTTCCGGAACGATCCGGAAGTATCGGCTGCTTTGCTCGATGTAGCCCGGCATGAAGACTCGCGCAAGTGCCTGGTATTGCTGCGAGCGATTTTGGAGACGCCGGAGTTGTTGGACCGGCTTACAGGAGTACTGAAGCCGCAAAACGGTAATGGCCATAGCAATGGGAATGGAAATGGGAGGCTACCGCAATGACGTGGGAGTCGTTCTACCTGATCTGTTTCTTATTTGGGTTCCTGATGACGCTGATCGCATTTCTAGCGCAGTCGGGACACTTGCATGCGGGACACGGCCACTTTCACGGGCACGGAGGACACGGAGGACACGCCGGACACGGGGAATCGGGCGGCATGTTGTCGAAGCTCAACTTCAGCACCATCACGACGTTTCTCGCCTGGTTTGGCGGCACCGGCTACATTTTGCGCCGCTACACGAGCGCCTGGTACCTGGTGGCGCTGGGCGCTGCCGCGGCGATTGGGCTGGCGGGCGCCGTATTGATGTTCTGGGTGCTGTCCAAACTGATCTCGCGGGACCGACCGCTGGACCCTGCCGACTTCGACATGATCGGCGTGCTGGGGCGGGTGACAAGCACGGTGCGACCGGACGGAGTTGGCGAGATCGTATTCACGCAGGACGGAGCCCGGAAGGCTTCTCCGGTGCGCAGTGAGGACGGCACGCGAATCGAGCGGGATGTGGAAGTGGTGGTAACGAAATATGAACGCGGCGTAGCCTATGTACGCCGCTGGGATGAGTTAGCAGGCAATTGACGCGAGGGTGCGTTCTGACTTGTCGTCAGAAAAGGAAAAGGACATATGTTCAACGCTGAACTTTGGATCATAGCCGGACTGCTGGTTCTGATCTTTCTCTTTGGATTGATGATCTGGGCGAGGTTGTATCGCAAGGCAGGTCCGCACGAGGCGCTGATTGTTTATGGCGCCAGAGGCACTCGTGTAGTTAAGGGCGGCGGCACCTTCATCATGCCGATGATGGAGAGCTATCGCGAACTGTCGCTGCAGTTGATGTCATTCGATGTAGCGCCGCAACAGGATCTCTACACCAAGCAGGGCGTGGCCGTTACGGTTGAAGCCGTGGCACAGATCAAGGTGAGGTCGGATCCGGAATCCATCAAGACCGCGGCGGAGCAATTTCTGACGAAGACCGATGCGGCGCGGGAAGGCCTGATTCGTTTAGTGATGGAAGGCCATCTGCGCGGAATTATCGGTCAACTGTCGGTGGAGCAGATTGTGAAGGAACCGGAGATGGTGGGCGATCGGATGCGGGGCACTTGCGCCGAGGACATGGGCAAGATGGGCCTGGAAGTGATTTCGTTCACGATCAAGGAAGTCAGGGACAAGAACGAGTACATCTCGAACATGGGACGTCCGGACGTAGCGCGAATCAGGCGCGATGCCGATGTCGCCTCGGCTGAAGCGGAACGCGACACGGCGATCAAACGGGCGGAAGCGATGCGGGCTTCAGCGGTTGCGAAGTCGCAAGCGGATCAGGAACGCGTGCTGGCGGAGACGTTGTCGTTGACCAAGCAGGCCGAGGCGCAGCGCGACTTGGAATTGAAGAAAGCCGAATATCTGGAGGCGATGAAGAAGAAGCAGGCGCAGGCGGATAAAGCCTACGATATCCAGTCGAACATCATGCAGCAGCAGGTGATTGCGGAGTCGGTGAGGGTGCGGCAGGTAGAGAAAGAGGGCGAAATCAAGGTGCAGGAAGCGGAAATCCTGCGTCATGAGAAAGAGTTGATCGCGACGACGTTGAAGCAGGCTGAGGTAGACCGGCAGACGATTGAGATCGCGGCGCTGGCCGAGCGCGGACGCATCGAGACGCTAGCGGCGGCTGAGAAGCAGCGGTTGATTGCCGAGGCGGAAGGCCGGGCGGCGCAGAAACGCCTGGATGGCGAAGCCGATGCTGAAGTGATCCGCATCAAGGGTACGGCCGAGGCCGAGATCATCCTCTCGAAGGGTCAAGCGGAAGCGAAGGCTATGAACGTGAAGGCCGAAGCTTACCAGGAATGGAACCAGGCGGCGGTACTGGACAAGTTGATCAGCGGAATGCCCGAAGTGGTGAGGGCGCTGGCTTCGCCCCTGGCCAACGTGGACAAGATCACGATTGTCAGCACCGGCAATGGCGACGGTGGCGGCATGAGCAAGATTACTGGCGATATGACGAACATCGCCGCGCAGATTCCCGCGTTATTTGAAACGCTCTCCGGCATGAAGATGAGCGAACTATTTGGCAACATCAAGCAAATGGGCAATGGCAAGGACAAACCGGGACCGAAGGCCTCCGGACCAGAACTCTAAAAGGGGGTGACGTTATGGCGCTGTTAGAAAGAGTTTCGACGCTCATCCGGGCGAATCTGAATGATCTGATTGACCAGGCAGAGGATCCCGAGAAAATGTTGAAGCAACTGATTCTGGATATGCAGAACCAGTTGCTCCAGGTGAAGACGCAGGTGGCGATCGCGATTGCGGACCAGCATCTGCTGACCAAGAAGAAGAAAGAGAACGAGGAAAAGGCGGTGGACTGGCGCCGCAAGGCTGAGCTGGCGGTAGACAAGCAGCACGAGGACTTGGCGCGGGCGGCAATTGAGCGGTCGCTGACGTTTGACCGGCTGGCGTCGAGTTTCGACCAGCAAATTGGCGATCAGACGGTGCAGGTAGACAACCTGAAGAGCGCGCTGCACAAGCTTGACAGCAAGCTGGACGAGGCTCGCAGCCGCTGCGACCTGCTGATTTCGCAGCATCGCCGGGCTCGCGCGATGAACAAAGCCGGCGAAGCACGTTTGCAGTTAGCGGGCGATGAAAACGGCGCGGCGTTCGATCGCATGAGCCGGAAGGTGATGCACGATGAGGCCGTTAGCCAGGCGACGGCGGAGATCCTCACCGATTCGGTAGAGGACCGTTTCGCGAAGCTCGAAAAAGAAGACGAGATCGAGAAGGTACTGGCCGAGATCAAGTCGCGGCGGGCTGGATAGGGACAGGGGCGGAGCGCGCTATTTACCGCGCGCCCCGCCATGTTCGCTGCCTCGGAACTCGTCGGGGATCTGATCCATTTCGATAGACGGCTTGGGGTAGCGGAGTTTCAAGGATTCGAGTTCGTCGACGATGATCTGCGAGACGGCGGCGTTGCGGAACCATTTGCGGTCCGCCGGGATCACGTACCACGGGGCGTGTTTGGTGCTGCATTTGTTCAGAGCATCATGATAGGCGACGCGGTATTCATCCCAATAATCCCGCTCTTTGTAGTCGGCGAGGGAGACTTTCCAATGCGCCATGGGATCCTGCAGGCGCTGAATGAAGCGCTCGCGCTGCTCGTCTTTGCTGGTGTGTAAATAGAACTTGAGGATGTGGATGTTGTTCTCGGTGAGCAGCCGCTCGAACTCGTTGATCTGTTCGTAACGGGTCTTCCAAACCTTTTTCTCGACGAGGTTGTGGACGCGCACCACCAGCACCTCTTCATAATGCGAGCGGTTGAAGATACCGATCATTCCACGCCGGGGCACGGCGCGGTGAATGCGCCAAAGATAGTCGTGCTCGGACTCCTCGACGGACGGCACCTTAAAGGACGTGACTTCGCAACCCTGCGGATTCATGCCGCTCATGACGTGGCGGATAGTGCCATCTTTCCCTCCGGCGTCGAGCGCCTGAAGGACGATGAGTAGCGCAAAGCGGCGGTCGGCGTAGAGGACGTTCTGCAATTCACACAGGCGAGCACGATTTGCGGCGACGATTGCCGCGGCCTCTTCCTTCTTGAAGCCAAAGGTCTCGGCGGGATCGATGGAGTCGAGATCAGTCTTTTTTCCGGGTCGAACCATGAGTTCCCGGGCAAGATTTTTCATGTGGAGCGCTGCCTCCTTGGCAGTTCCATCCTAGCGGATGGATTAACCCATCATGATTAGCCCATCATGGGTTCAATAGACAGGAGGGTCTTTGACGCGGGCAAGTAGTAGATGCGGTATTTGAGCCCCATAGCGAGAGCGCTGTGCCCTTCTGAGCAGACGTTCAGCTTGAGGTCGCCGATCTGATAGTAGTACTTAGTGATCATTTCGCCCTTTTTACCGGCGCGTCCAGGGGCTTTCACTTCTTCGCTGCTGCTAAACGGGGAGGCTTCGAGGCGCTTGACGTTGCCGCGAATCAATTCGATCAGCATGCGGACGGGCAGGTGCCTGAGCTTCCTGTAGGAGAACATGGGCGCAGTGACGACGAAGGCGGAAACGATGATGGGCAGACGCTCGCCGCCGGTGGTGAGGTAAATCTCCTGGAACCTGCCGAATTTCCAGAGAAACAGGCTGTCGAGCAGTTTTCCGATGAAGCGAAAGATGTTCTGATGTTCAACGTATCCGGCGAAGGCAAGCCTGACCAGGAAGGAGATGGCTACACCGGCTGCCAGCACGAGCAAGGGGCCGCTAAGCGCTTCATTCAGATGATGCTTGAACTGGTCGGCGCCGACCTGGCCTTTGCGGTTCGCGTCCAGGTCCGCTGCGGTGAAGTGATTTCCGGCGGACAGCTTGAAGAGCGTCTCGTCGAACTCGGGCCGGGCGTGTACGTATTCGATGTAGGTGGACACGTGTTTCCACCCGATAGATCGGCCAGTACGGGGTGCGGCTTTAGAGATTTTTCCGATTAGCTCGGCCGTTCGAGAGGCATATGCCGGCGGCGTTCTCCGGTAACGGCGAAAATCGCGTTGCCGATGGCTGGCGCGACCCCGATGATGGGCGTCTCCCCCGCCCCGGCGCTGGGAATATCCTTACGGTCGACCAGGACGGCTTCCATCACTGGGGGGACATCGGTGAAACGCGGCACACGATATTTCGATAGCCGGTCGGTCAATAATTTGCCGTTCTCGAATTCGCCGTGCTCAAACAGTGCACCGCCGACGCCCTGGACCATGGCGCCTTCAATCTGGTTCTTAAGATGAAGGGGATTGACCACCGCGCCGCAGTCAAATGCAGTAATGAGCCGTTCGATTTTCACGCGACCGTTCTGCATTGTGATTTCAGCGCAGGTAGCGACGTAGCCATTTTTCTCGAAGCCGCACGAGATGCCGGACGTGCGCTTGCGTTTATCCCAGCCGAAGCGCCCGGCGGCGGCGGTGAGGACGCCCTTCATACGGTCGTCCTTCAGATTCTTGAGGCGGAACTCGAGCGGATCCATCTTGGCGATGGCGGCCAGATCGTCGATGTGGGACTCGCGGGCGAAGTTGTTGGCCGTAGCGGCGAGTCCGCGATAAGAACCGGAGCGGAGTGGTGAATCGGTGGCGTGGAACTCGATCTGCTTCGTCTCCACCGCATAGGGGCAAGCGATGCCGGAACTGCCGGAGAGATAGTTATGAAACTCCCAGGCGGTGATCAGACCTTCGTCGCTCAGAGAGGCGCGGACATCGATGATGCCGGCCGGACGCCAGTAGGCCCAGGTGAATTCTTCCTGTCGAGTCCAGACGACTTTCACGGGTTTGCCGGCGGCTTTAGCGAGGCGCGCAGCTTCAACGGCGCATTCGCCGGTATGTTTCCCGCCGTAACCGGAGCCGGTATCGGGGACGATGACGCGAATCTGATTTTCGGGAATCTGGAACGCTTCTGCGAGTTCAGTGCGAACGCCGAAGGGGCGCTGGGTGCCGGTCCAGACGGTGAGTTTGTTGGCGGTCCATTGGGCGACAGCGGCGCGCGGTTCAAGGGGGATGTGGGCGATGTAGGCGATGTCGTAAGTGGCCTCGAGCTTGTGGGGTGCGGCCTCCAGATCGAGCGGCTTCTTCGGCTGAGTTTTCGCGGTTGCGCGGAGGTGGGCGGGCAGATCCTTGCTGGACGGATGCGGTTCGATTTTCCAATCGGCCTTCACGGCTTCGAGCGAGGGATGTTCCGCTGCGACGCCCGCGAACTGGCCGTCGTGGACTAGCGCGCCGGTGACGCTGGTGAGGGTCGCGTTGTAAGCGGGGGCGCGGAGCACCTTGCCGTGAAGCATGCCGGGGCGCTTGAGGTCGGAGGTGTATTTGTGGGCGCCGGTGACAAAGTCGCGGCCGCCGATTTTCGCGATGGACTCGCATTTGGGCTTGGACGGCTGGACGTCGCCGACGGTCCTGACGAGGGCCTTGCCTTTGAGGAGTCCGGGAATTGCGAGGGCGTCTTCGACGGTGACCTGGGAGCGGTCGCGATGGAGATTTTCGGCGGCGAGGTCGATCATCCATTCGCGTGCGGTGGCGGCGGCGCGTCTCATGAGGGGCGCCATCTGGGGAGTGGTGAGGCTGCCGAAGGTTCCCATGTCGAAGGGAACGATATCGGTGTCGGCCATGAGGAGTTGGATGGATGCGGGCTGGGCGTGGAGTTCTTCGGCGACGGCCTGGGTTAGGGAAGTACGCGAATTCTGACCGACCTCAACTTTGCCGGTAAAGAAGGTGATGCGACCGTCGTCGGCGATGTGCAGCCAGGCGGATAGTTCACGCGGCTGACGTTGTCCACCGGCGCCACGGCGACGTCCGCCTTGTCCGGACTCCTGGGCGTCGGAGTGAGCGAGGACTACTAGCAGTCCGCCGCCGAGCCATTTGAAGAAGTCGCGGCGATTGGATTCGAAGTGGTATGAGGGGGCGGCGGTCAGTTCGTAGCGTTCGGGCTCGAAAGGGGTCATCGGGCGTCCTTCCTCTGGCTACTGCTGATTGGCTCGCTCGTCGGCTTGGACGAGGCGGGAGCCTCGTCCCACTCCTGCTCCTGCGTCTGCTGCTTGCTATCACTCCATGCGCGGGCTTGGTTGTTGCTTGGCTCACTCCTTTGCCTGGGAGCCCCATCCAACTGCTGCTTTCTATTTGCGGCCAGGCGGACGGCTTCGATGATGCGCGGGTAGGTGCCGCAGCGGCAGACGTTGCCGTTCATGGCGCGGACGATGTCGGCGGGAGCGGGGTCTGGATTCCTTTTGAGTAGGGCGGCGCCGCTGAGGATCATGCCGGGGGTGCAGTAGCCGCACTGTAAGGCGTCGGCGTCGAGGAACGCTTGCTGAAGTGGGTGGAGGCGGCCGTTCTGCTCGAGGCCTTCGATGGTTGTAATGGCGCGACTGCCGACGGTGGTGACGGGGGTGATGCAACTGCGCGCGGCCACGCCGTCGATGAGGACGGTACAGGCGCCGCACTGACCTTCGCCGCAGCCGTATTTGGCGCCGGTGAGGTCGAGTTCATCGCGCAGCACGGAGAGCAGGCTGCGATCGGGGGCGTCGTTTACCTGGAGGACTTTGCCGTTAATTCGGAGGTCCATACACAGAGTGTAGTTCGCGGAAGGTGCCGGCGTGGGCTTCGGCGGTGAGTTCGATGGGGGTTGAGTAGCCGCCTCCTAGTGTGACGACGAAGGGCGCGCCGTGGGTGCGTACGGCGTTGATGACGGTGCGGTCGCGCTGGCGGATTCCGGCTGGAGTTAATGATAGGCGGCCGAGAGAGTCGGTAGCGAGGGCGTCGACTCCCGATTGATAGAAGATCACACCGGGGCGGAAGGCGAACACTTCGGGCAGGACTTCTTCGAGGCGCTCCAGATACTCTGCGTCGCCGGTTTTGTCTTCGAGCTCGACATCAATGCGGCTGTGCTGTTTACGGAAGGGGAAGTTGTGGCGGCCGTGCATTGAGAGCGTCAGCACGTTGGGGTCGTGCTCGAAGATTTGGGCGGTCCCGTCGCCCTGGTGAACATCGAGGTCGATGACGGCAGCGCGTTCGATGCCGTGTTTTTCGCGAAGGTCCAGGATGGCGACGGCGATGTCGTTAAACACGCAGAATCCGGATCCTTCATTGCGAAAGGCGTGGTGGGTGCCGCCGGCGAGCGTACCGCCAAAGCCGCGCTCGAGGGCGTGGCGGGTGGCGGCGAGGGTCCCACCCACTGAGGCCAAGGTGCGGTTGACGAGTTCCAGGCTCCAGGGAAATCCGATGCGGCGCATCACGCTGGGGGAGATTTCGCCGCTGATGAAAGCTTGCACGTACGCCGGGTCGTGTACACGCTCGATGATTTCAGTGGACGCCAGGGGAGCGGGGAGAAAGCGGAAGTGGCCGTCGGCGGTAAGCAGGTCGCGCACGAGCCTGTACTTGCGCATTGGGAACTTATGTCCATCGGGAAGATGGACTTCGTGCTGGTCGGTGTAATAGAGGACGGGCGGATTCAACGCTTGGTCAAATCGCGGAGCCAGATGTCCTTGAACCGCATGTTGCCGCGTCCGCCAGAGTGCAGTTGGAGCGCGATGCCGCCGTCGGTGCCTTTGGGCTTTGGATCGGTGAAGTCGACCATCTGGATTCCGTTCAAACGGGAGATGTAGCGATTTCCTTCCACCTTGAGCAGGTACTCGTTCCACTCTTCCTTACGCACGACGGTTTCGTTTTCCGGCGCGGGCCACACAATCCAGCCACGCCCGACGTCGTAGACTCCGGCGGTGTGCTGCATGATGGTGCAATCGATCTCGAACTGGGGTCCTTGAATGACTTCGGGAGTGCCGGGCTTAAACTCCACATGGAAGAAGACGCCGCTGTTGCCGTCGCCCTCGCACTTGAACTTCAGTGAGAGTTGAAAATCCTTGTAGTTCTGCTCGGTCCGCAGGTAGCCGTATTCGCGCGAGACGGCGATGCCATGCAGAGTACCGTCCTCCACCAGCCACTTCTCTTTCCCGATATTTGTCCAGCCGGCAGTGTCCTTGCCGTTGAAGATCTGCACCCAATCCTCGCCCGGGAGCTTCGGTTTTGGAGTCTGGGCGGATGCGTAGAAGCCTAGAAGGGCGATGCTGATGAGAACGGTCTTGATCACTTCTTGTCCTTGTCTTGCACGATGGCCCGCGCGAAGTAGTCGACGACCTTAGCGTCGTTGCGGGCGGTTTCATAGTAGGCGGACTTGAGCAGCTGGTCCTTGCGATTGAGCAGGGTTTCGCGGATGGTCTGCTGGACGCGCGGGTCCTGCAGTTCGCGCTGGCCGGCCGGTTCCTTGGCCATCACCTTGAGGATCCGGTAGCCTTCGTTGGAGCGAATAATTCCCGACACCTGGCCGGCGGGCGTGGCGAGCACGAGCTTGCGGATTTCGGGGGCGGCTTTCTCCAAATTTGATTCCGCAACAAAACCGAGGTCGCCGCCGTTCTGCGCGCTGGCAGGGTCCTCGGAGTAGTTCTGCGCAAGCTGGCCGAAGTCCTCGCCCTGACGAATGCGCGCCAGCAGGCTTTCGATCTTCTTGCGGGCCTGATCGTCGTTCTGCGCCTTATCGTTCTTGATATTGCGGACCTCAGGATTGGGCTCGGGAGTGACCAGGATCTGCGCCAGGTGGATTTGGGGCTCCACCAGATTGAAGCTCGCTTTATTGGCGTTGTAGAAGTCGGTGACATCCTTGTCACTGATGTTGATGCGGGACGTGATTTCCTTATTGATCAGCTTCTGGACGCTCAGATCCTGACGCAGTTGGGTCTTCAGGTCGTCCACGGTCATGTGGCGGTTGTTAAGCTGACCCTGAAATTGCTCCTGTGTATAGGGCGCCCGCAATTCGGTGAGCTTGGTCTCCACATCGCTGTCGGTGGCGAGCAACCCGGCCTTTTCCGCGCGCTGGAGCATGATGCGGTTGTCGATCATGGTTCGCAGCAATTCCAGTTTTTGGAACTGAGTCTGATCGTCGGAAGCCCGCTGTTCAGTGCCCGCGAACTGCGTCCGGAACTGCTTGTCGAGGTCGGCGAAGGTGATCGAGAATCCGTTGACGACAGCCGCGACGTTGGCCGGGGGTGACGTCCTGCAGCCCGCCAGTAACAGAATTCCGGCGCAGGGGAGGACGGTCAGGAATCGATTCATTCGGTTTTTCCAGTTTAAAACGAAAACGACGCCCCCGGCGAAACCTTACTTTCCAAACGTGACGGGCGGCGTCTATTACTATCAACCATAGGAACCAACTCATGCGTTATTTAACCCGTGTTGTCACCGCCGTTTTGATTCTGGCGCCGCTTGGCATGGCGCAGACCGTGGACGAACTCGTCGCCAAGAACATCGAGGCCAAGGGCGGGATAGAGAAGATCAAAGCGATCAAGTCCACGCGGACGGTGGGGAAGCTGCAGCAGGGCAGCTTTTCGGCACAATTGTCGGTGGACGCGAAGGAGCCTGGGCAAGTAAGGCAGTCGTTCACGATTCAGGGAATGACGCAGACGGTAGCCTACGACGGGTCGACGGGGTGGCAGATCTCGCCGTTCCAAGGGCGGCGCGATCCGGAACTGCTGGGCGAGGACGATTTGCGCGGCGTGGTTGAAGACGCCGATTTTTACGGGCCACTGGTGGATTACGAGAAGAAGGGGAGCACCATTTCCTATCTCGGTCACGACACGGTGGACGGCGACGATGCGCTGCGGTTGAAGCTGACGCTGAGGAACGGCGACATCCTCTACTACTACCTGGATCCCGATACGTACCTCGAGATCAGAACCGAGAAGGTGCAGTTCATACGCGGCGCGGTACGCGAGACGTTCAGCGAGTTCGGGTCGTACAAGAAAGTGAACGGGGTCTACTTTCCGTTTTCGATTGAGAGCGGCTCTAAGGATTTTCCGGGCAGGGCCAAAATAACGATCGAGCGCATCGAGGCCAACGTCCCGATGGAGGCGAACGAATTCAAGTGGCCGGCGGGCACGGTAGGTAAATCGAAGTAGCGTGCGAGAGGAAAATCCATGACCAGAACATTTTTGTTGATGATCCTCTGCGCCGCAGCGGCAGGCGCTCAAACGGCGCAGCCGGCTGCGAAATTTGATTCGGCGACGATCTCCGGCCTACCCGCGCGCAACATCGGTTCGGCGATGATGAGCGGCCGTATCGCGGCCGTTGATGCGATCGACGACAGCGGTCGATTGACGGTGTTTATTGGGGCGGCGAGCGGCGGCGTCTGGAAATCGGTGAATGGCGGCACCACTTTTAAGCCGGTTTTCGATAGCACCACTGCGCAGTCGATTGGCGCGGTAGCCATCGATCGCTCCAACCCGAAGATCGTTTGGGCCGGCACGGGAGAGACGTGGGTCCGGAACAGCGTATCGATTGGCGATGGCATTTACCGCTCCAGTGACGGAGGCGAAAACTGGACCAACATGGGGCTCAAGAATTCCGAGCGCATCGCCAAGATTCTGATTGATCCGAAGAACGGCAGCGTGGTGTACGCCTGCGCGACGGGGCACCTGTGGGACGACAGTCCGGATCGGGGCGTGTACAAAACCACAGACGGCGGGAAGAACTGGCGCAAGGTGCTCAGCGGGGCCAACGGGTCCACTGGTTGCGCGATGCTGGCGATGAGTGCGCAGGCTCCAAACACGATTTTTGCTTCGATGTGGGATTTCAGGCGGCAAGGCTGGACGTTCCGCTCGGGTGGTCTGGGGAGCGGCTTGTTCAAGTCCACCGACGGTGGCGAGCACTGGACTGAGCTTACGCAAGCCAACGTCAAAGGCCTACCGGAAAAACCCTATGGCCGGATCATCGTGCAGGTGGCGCCGTCAAGACCGAACGTC
This sequence comes from Bryobacterales bacterium, assembly GCA_038212445.1. GTDB lineage: Bacteria > Acidobacteriota > Terriglobia > Bryobacterales > Bryobacteraceae > TMP-7. The sequence continues at coordinate 234,290 of JBBQUM010000006.1, read as the reverse complement.
GTGTACTCGATGATCGAATCGGCGCACAGCGCGCTGTTCCGTTCAGACGACGCGGGACAGAACTGGACGAAGCTCGACGCCAGCCAATTGATGGTCTGGCGGCCGTTCTATTTCGGCAACATGATTGTTGACCCGAAGGACGAGAACAAGATTTTCAAGGTTGACCTGGCGTTGCTGTTGAGTGTGAACGGCGGCAAGAGCTTCAGCGGAGTGTCGGGCTCGGCGCATGGCGACTTCCACGATGTGTGGATTGATCCGGCGAACTCCAACTCGATTCTGGCCGGCGACGATGGCGGTTTGTGGCGCAGCCTGGACGGCGGCACGCGCTGGGAGCACATGGTGAACCTGCCGGTGTCGCAGTTCTATCACGTGAGCGTCGACAACAAGGATCCGTATCGCGTGTATGGCGGATTGCAGGACAACAGCGCGTGGGTGGGCGATTCGTCGTACCCGGGCGGCGTCAGCAATTCGCGCTGGGAGAACATGTACGGCGGCGACGGTTTCTGGATGTGGGAGGATCCCATCGATCCCACCTACATCTACGCCGAAGCGCAGGGCGGCGAACTGGGCCGCATTAATCGCAATACGCTCGAGAACCGGTCCATCAAGCCTTACGCGCAGTATGGGGAGAAGAAGCTGCGGTTCAACTGGAACACGCCGGTGCAATTGAGTCCGAACGAAAAGGGGACGATCTACATCGGTTCGCAATATCTTTACCGGTCGCGCAATCAGGGCCAGACGTGGGAGCGGATCTCGCCCGATCTGACGACCAACGATCCGGAAAAGCAGAAGCAGGAAGAGTCGGGCGGGGTGACCATCGACAATTCCGCGGCCGAGATGCACACGACAATTTACTCCATCTCGGAATCGCCGAAGAACGGGAAAGTGATTTGGACCGGCACTGACGACGGCAACATCCAGGTGACACAGGATGGCGCCAAGACCTGGACCAAAGTGAATATCGCCGACGGCGGCGCGGCGCCCTGGGTGTCGTGGGTGGAGGCGAGCCGTTACGCCGAAGGGACCGCACTGGTGACGCTCGATCGACACACGTACGGCGACATGCGTCCACACGTTTACCGCACCACGGACTTCGGCAAGACGTGGACGAAGCTTCCGGCGGAGGCGAGCGGCGTTCGCGGCCATGCGCACGTGATTAAGGAAGACACGGTGAACCCAAACCTGCTTTTCCTGGGCACCGAGTTCGGCTTGTACATCAGCATCGACGGCGGTCAGCGATGGGCGAGCTATCGCGGCAGCAATTTTCCGCCGGTACCGGTGCGCGACATTGTCGTCCATCCGCGAACTTCCGATCTGGTGCTCGCCACGCATGGCCGCGGCATCTGGATCATCGACAACATCGCTCCGCTGCGGGCATTGACGCCGCAAGTAATGAATGCCGCGGCGACGCTGATTCCGGGCGCGCCGGTGGCGCAGTTGATGGAGACCAACGGAGGCTGGGCTGAAGGCGATCAATCCTTCTCGGGCCCGAACCGGACGTCGGAGGCGGTGATTTCCTACTATCAGAAGTCCCGGCACATCTACGGCGACTTGAAGATCGAGATTCTGGATGCGCAGGGCAAAGTGATCGACAAAGTAGCTGGTTCGAAGCGGCGCGGTTTGAATCGCGCGACATGGTCGATGCACCTGAGTCCGCCGACTGTACCGCCGGCGGCAAGCGCGGCGTTTGAAGCTGTGACGGGTCCGCGCGTGGTTCCGGGTCAGTATACGGTGAGGATGACGAAGGGTGAGTCCGTGACCACGATGCCACTCAGTATCGTGATCGACCCGAGGGCGACATACACGGTCGACGAGCGCCGCGCTCAGTTCGAGCTGGCGGAGAAACTGACTCAAACGCTCAACCGCATGAGTTGGACGGTGGACTCGATTCTGAAAGTCCGTGACGGCGCTAATGCGCGTGCGGAGAAACTGCCGGCGGGCGATGCTGCGGTCCGTCAGTTGCGCGATCTGGCGACGGCTGTGGACGCGATACGGTCGAAGATCGTGGCGACGAAAGAAGGCGGAGCCATCACGGGCGAAGAGCGCCTGCGTGAGTTCACCACGGGACTGTACGGCGACATCAATCGCTACGATGGCCGTCCGACGGATTCTCAGGCGGCGCGCGCTACGGCGCTCGGGCGCGAACTGGAGGACGTCATTCGCGAATTCAACACGCTCACGGGGCAGCGGCTGCCGGCGATCAACCAGCAGTTGACGGCCAAGAAGCTGGAGCCGATTCAATTGCAATCCGAGAGCCAGTGGCAGGCATCACAGGGCGGCGGGACTGCCGGAGGCGTGCCTCCTCGATGGGTCTCGATGCATTAAAGTCTCTTTGAAACGCTTTCCCGGCTGGCTGCACTAATTCCGGTCGGGACTAGCAGTACTATGCTGAAGAGCCTCTCGCCGGTGGCGTTGATCGTCGCAATCTTCGCCGTCTGGCGCGTCACGCACCTGTTATGGGGCGAGGACGGACCCGGGCACATCTTTGTGCGGTTACGCCGTGCTGTAGGTGACGGATTCTGGGGCGGGTTGCTCGATTGCTTCTACTGCTTAAGCCTCTGGCTTGCCGCACCGTTCGCGTGTGTGCTGGGAGATACATGGCTCGATCGATTGGTGTTATGGCTCGGCTTGTCGGGCGGCGCCATTCTACTCGAACGTGTCACCAGCAGACCTGCAACGGCCCCGCCTGCCGTGTGGCACAAGAAGGAGGAGGAAGAGCATGTCGTGTTGCGGTAGTCAGCGCGCAGCATTGCGGCGCGATGGACCGGGCGGCGGCCAGCCCGGCGTCCAGCATTGGAACTCCGGCCCCATCGAGTTCGAGTTTTCGGGAGGCGGCCAGTTAGTGGTCACAGGCCCTTTGACGGGCTCCATTTATCAGTTTGCCAGCGGCGTGCCGTTAACTGTCCACGCGTCCGACGCACCCTCACTCGCCGGAGTACCCGGCCTTAGACCCGTCCGCTAAACACATCTCTCAATCAATAACGGCGCTTTCTCACCCACGCCGTAAGTGTGTCCAAACGCAACCAAAGCACCGGAGGAGAACCATGAGTGTTTTAATCATTCCCATCGACGCGTCCAAAATTGCAGACGCCGATCGAAAACAGCAACGAGTAAAAGTAGCGGTCCAGCAACGCGACTCGGTCAAGTCGCAAATCGTAGCAGTAGACGGCGGCAAGGCTGAGCTCAAGTTCGACGTTGAGCCGAAGCTGCCAATCTCGATCGCGGTAGGACCCGAAACGGCTTCTGACCAGGACATCTTCAACCTGCAGACTCTCACGGCAACCGTCTCGCCGGCGCAGTGGACGGATTCCAAGAGCCTCACAACGGCGGTACTCGTCATCACGCCCAACTGGTGGATTGGCTGGCTGAGATGGTGCCGGGAATTCGTCATCACGGGACGCGTGGTTTGCCCCGACGGCAGTCCGGTTCCCGGCGCTGAAGTCACGGCCTACGACGTGGACTTTTTCTGGTGGTGGTCATCCGCCGTGCAGATCGGCGGGTCGGTGGTCACCGATGCCTCCGGCCACTTCACGATGAAGTTCCGGTGGTGCTGCGGATGGTGGCCCTGGTATTGGTGGCAGCTGCGTCAATGGCGTCTCGATTTCGACCTGGTGAGCAAGCTCAAGCCGGTAGTGGACCTGAACCCGCGACTCAAGTTCCCCGCCCCCGATCCGGTTCCCTCGCTTGACTTCGCGGCGTTGAATCCGCAGCCGCTGCCGCCCGTCATAGGACGGCCTGGGTTGGCGATTGGCAAGACGATTGACCCGACTGTGTTGCCGGGCCTGCGGGACAAGCTCATTTCGGTATTGCCTCAAGTGCCTGAATTCGAGCGCTTGCGCATTTGGCCGTGGTTCCCCTGGGCACCGTGGTTTGACTGCGATCCCGACATCATCTTCAAGGTGACGCAGAAGTGCGGCACCGGTCCGGTGAAAGTGATTCACAGCGAGAACATTTTCCAAACGCGCTGGAACGTGCCGACGAATCTCAGTGTTACGCTTCTCGCCAACAGCGACGCGTGCTGCGTTCCGCCGCCTCCTCCACCGCCTCCCGGCGACTGCATGCTGTTGAGCAGCGTCTGCGGCGACCCAGGATTCCAGATCAACCACATCGGCGGCAATTTTGGCGCAGTAGCCCCGGCACCTGCCGGCTACTTTGACCCTGGCGGCTCAGACCGTCCGTTTGCCGATGCTGTGTCCATTTACGGACTGTTCGGCAGCTCAGCCCAGGCCGACTACTACGAGATCGAGTTCAAGCCGCACGCGGCGGCCGTGTGGGCGACTGTGCCCCAAGGAGCGCTGCTGGATCTCAACCGCCAGTATCATGACGCGACAGTCCCATTCCCGGGCAATCCCTGGTTCGGCGTAACGTTCCCGCCGACACCATTAGCCCTGGCGGGAGGTTACTACGAGAGCCGGACGCATTACGAAAACAGGACTCCTCCCGCGAACTGGAACAACGTTCTTTCGGGGCGCGCCTGGACGACGAACTACAGCCTGGTGGCTTCGATTGAGACGGCCGGCTTCTTCTCGGACGGCACCTATGATTTCCGGGTGATCGGCTACAAGACCTTACCAGGCGGCGGACCCGACCTCGCCACACGCAAGGTGCTCGACCCCTGCGGTCAAGGACAGAACACGAACTTCCTGACGCTGCAGATCGACAATCGCGTACCTCCGAATCCCGGGTTCACGCCGGGCACGGTGCACGTCGCGACGACTGAGCCCGATTGCGGGATCACGAACGTATTGCTAGGCGGTGCGGCGCTGGCGCCATGCGGAGCGAAGCAGTTGACTCCGGGTACAGCGCTCGACATCGACTTCTTTGCCACCGACCCCGACGGTCACCTCGATCACTACACGTTTGAAGTGAAGTGGGATCTCGGTTCGGTAAAGAGCCTGCTGGATCCTGTGCAGGTTGGGGCGCTCACGCTCACCACCACTGCGGGACACCAGACCGGGCCTGACTACGCCACCGCATTAACGCAAGGCGCGGCGCGTCCTACCTGGACCGGAGGCGCGATGCACCTGCATATTGCCGACGCGTCAAAGGTATTCCCGAAGACGTGCTGTTACCTGCTGGAGTTGACGGTGTACAAGCGGAACATCGTCGCCTGCGGTGGCGGCCCTTACTACAACCAGATGCACTACTCGTTCACTGTAACGGTGTAGCTGCTCTGAGCTTCTGAAACGCTTCGCGTTCGCGCCGGGCTTCCTCTGGACGTCCGGCGCGAGCGTAGAGTGTTGCCAGTGCGACGCGGGTTTCAGCGCTATCGGGCGCAAGATCGCGTGCGCGTTCCAGTTCTTTGACACCTCCGGCGAGATCGCCGGTCTCAGCCATCAGGCGGCCTAATGCGTTGTGGCCGACAAACAGTCCGGGAGCAAGTTCCACAGCCTCGCGAGCGTACGGCAAGCCAGACGCGGCGTCCCCACGGTTCAAATATTCAAAGGCCAGTTGAAGCCTCGCGGGAACGTGTTTGGGTGCAAGTTCGATGGTCCGCTTCCACTCCTTCAGTGCTGCGTCTGCATCGTTGGGGAGGAGAAACGCGCCGAATGCATTGTGCAATTCGGGCTCGTCCGGGTGCCGGGCGATCAGCTCTTCAAAAGATTTGCGCGCCTCAAGGGGTTTGCGTGCGGCGGCGAGGCTGGCGGCCATGCCTGTCTGCTCCACCAACTCGCGACGGGCGGCGGGAACGTCGGCCGGAAACAGCGGCATGCGGAGTGCCGCGAGCCCAACTGCGAGGATCAGCGCGGCGTCGGGTTCCTGCTGCATGGCGATCTCCCCAAGCCGCTGCTGAGCCACTTCGAAATTCCCTGAGCGGATCAAAAGCAGTCCGGCATGGTAGCGGGTGGAACGGACGATGCGCGGATCTCCTTCGAGTCCCATCGCGAGACTCTGCTGCAAATGGGCGAGCGAGGCTTTGTAGTCTTTCAGTTCGAATTCGGCAAGACCCAGCATGGCGAATCCGGGCGGGGCTTTCGGCTCGGCTTTGACGAATCGCGAGAGCGTGGTGCGCGCGCCGGGATAGTCGGCCTTATCGAACAGTAGCGTGCCGAGATACCAGAGGCCCTCGGGCCAAGCCGGTTTGAGGCGCACGCATTCGCGGTACAGACGGATGGCGTCGTCGATTTTCTCCGCGTCGCGTGCCTGGGCGGCTTTCTTTGACAGGACCGCGAAGTCCGGCGTCTGCGCCGCGACCGTCAGGACGAACGCCAGAAACAGCCAATTACGCAATATGCGCGCCCTGAGCTTCCACGTAAACCATGTACATCGATTGTCCCGCAGCCATGTAGAGCTTGTTGCGTTTCTGCCCGCCGAACGTCAGGTTGGCGCAGATCTCGGGCAGTTTGATCATGCCGATGCGCTGACCTTCGGGCGAGAAGATGTGCACACCGTCGTAGCCTTCGCCCACCCAACCGGCGCCGGTCCAGATATTGCCGTCGGTGTCGGCACGGATACCGTCAGCGAGTCCCGCACCCTTGCCAGGAATGTCCATCGAGACATATTGCTTCCCGTTGCGGAGTGTCTTTGCGTCCAGGACATCGAAGACCTTGATATTGCGCGGGGCTTCGGGATAGTGGGACGCGCCGGTGTCGCAGATGTAGAGTTTCTTGTAGTCGGGCGAGAAGCACAGTCCGTTAGGCTTGAATAGTTCGTCGGTAACCAGGTTCAACTTACCGCCGGCGGCATCGATGCGATACACGGCTTCCTTAATTTCTAGCGGGCCCTTGAAACCCTCGTAGTTGACCAGCGAGCCATAGCCGGGATCGGTGAACCAGATGTCCCCGTTCGGGTGAACTACGATATCGTTCGGCGCGTTGAAGCGCTTCCCGTTCCAGCGGTCAGCCAGCACCGTCACGTCGCCGTTCATCTCGTAACGCACCACGCGGCGCGTGCCGTGCTCGCAGGAAAGCTGGCGGCCCTGATAGTCGAACGTATTCCCGTTGCTGTAGTTGGAGGGATTGCGAAAAACGCTGACGTGCCCGTCCTCCTCGGTCATCCGCATCTGGACATTGTTGGGGATGTCGCTCCACACCAGATATTTCCCGACGCCGTTCCAAGCGGGGCCTTCCGCCCACAGCACGCCGGTATGGATGCGGCGAATCTGCGTATTGCCGATCTTGTATTTGTCGAATTTCTTGTCCAGCGAAATGATGTCGGGATCGGGGTAGCGGATGGGCGAGTTGCTGTTCCAATCGCGCTGCGATTGCGCGGCGGCGAGACCGGCTACGGCGGTTCCTAGAAATGCCCGGCGGTTGAGATCAAGTTTCACGATGCCAGTCAGTATATCCAACAACCGCAGGCAAACAAGCACCTGGGAGCGCTACACTGCGCTTATGTCTGGGCGATCTCTCGTTGTAATCCTCCTTGTGTCCGCGGCTTGCTGGGCGGCGGAGACACAGGACTATAAACAGGGCCATTCACACCTGGGAGAGGCCTACGACGAAGGGCCGCGGCAGAAGCCGTGGCGCATGTCGGGCATTGGCGTTTCTCATTTTCCGATCTCGACAAAAAATCCCGAGGTGCAAATGTGGTTTGACCAGGGAGTGGCGCTGCTGCACTCGTTCTGGTATTACGAGGCCGAGCGCTCATTCCGCTGGTGCGCAAAGCTTGAGCCGGACAATGCGATGGCGTATTGGGGACTGGCCCGCTCAGCGATGAATCCCGAGCGCGCGCAGGAGTTCATCCGCGAGGCCGTCAAACGGAAAGGCAACGCCACCGAGCGGGAACGGCTCTACATCGAAGCTCAGGCAGCAGAGCAACTGCCCGATCCCTTCCAGGACCGCCCGCAGGACAACAACCGGCGCGGCAGCGAGAGCCACAAGATTCTCGAGACGTTGTGCGTCAAGTATCCCGATGACATGGAAGCGCGCGCGCTGCTCGCGCTTGAAACCATGGGCGGCGAGCGTTACGGCGCCGAGATGATCATCCGCGAAGTGCTGGCCAAACAGCCGGACCATCCGGGCGCCCATCACTACCGCATTCATAACTGGGATTACAACGAGCCGGGTGAAGCGCTGGTGAGCGCGCGGCGCTATGGTGATATCGTGCCGGGCATTGGCCACGCGCTTCACATGCCGGGCCACATCTTCAGCATTGTCGGCATGTGGAACGAAGCTGCCATTTCGATGGACGCGGCCACACGCGCCGAGAAGCAGTACATGAAGGACAGCCTGACGTTCAGCTTCAACAACTGGAACTACGGGCACAATCGTTACTACCTGTCGTATATACAGGAGCAGCTCGGCATGCCGGCGGCGGCCATCTTTGGATCCCGCCAGTTAATTGACGCGCCGCAGGATCCAAAGGATAACGGCGATCAATGGCGCAGTCCGCATTCCTACGGCATCGCCGGATTGTCCCGCGCGCTGCTCAAGTTCGAGCGCTGGGACGAGATCCTGGATGGTAAGACAATCCCGTGGCGAGCGACGATTTACAAGGACAAGATTGACAAGGCCTACTTCGAGGCGCGCGCATGGCTTGCCAAAGGCGACCTGACTAAGGCGGAGAAGAGTTTCGCCGCTCACACCGCGCTCAAGAGCGAGTTGGACAAGAACAAGAATGTCGAGGAGTATTTCACCACTCAAGCCCTGGAGTTGAAGGCGCGCGTGGCCATCGCCCGCGGCGAGACCATCCGCGGACTCGGCTGGCTGGCTGACGCTTCGCAACGGGAATTCGACATGCAGCGGAAGTATGCGGATCCGCCGATTTATCCGCAAGCGCTCTACAACGAACTGGGCGAAGCCTACCTGAGCGCGAAGAGTCCTCTGCTGGCGGCGGAAGCGTTTGAGAAGGCACTCGATCTCACGCGGATGGACTACTTCGCTCTGTCGGGGCTGGTGCGGTGTTACAACGCGCTGGGCGAAACCGCGAAAGCGGAGGAGATGATGGGCCGGTTGCTTTACGTAACGGCTGACGCCGAGGCGGGTATCCGCGCGATCGAACTGGCCAAAGCCACGGGCGTCAAAGCGAAGCCGCACGACGGCTCTCCCGGCGATCAGCGAAACTACCTGCGAACGTCGCTCGAGAAATTTGGTCCTAACAAGTGGGAGCCCTACAACGCGCCGCTGCTCGAGGTCCGCGACACAGCGGGCAAGCATGTGACGCTCGACGAGTATCGCGGCAAGAATGTCCTGCTGGTCTACTATCTCGGACAGGAGTGCGCGCACTGCATGCAGCAGCTACATAAGCTGGGGGCCAAGAAAGACGACTGGACGCGCCTGGACACGGTGCTGCTCGCGGTGAGCAGCCAGACGCCGGAGAAGAACGCGAAAGCGATTAAGGACCTGGGCCAGTTGCCGTGGAGGCTGCTTTCAGACGACAACCATGTCAACGCCAAGCGGTGGCGCTCCTACGACGATTTCGAGGATATGGAATTGCATTCGACGATCCTCATCGACAAGAAGGGGCGCGTCTATTGGGGTCGCGTGGGCAGCGATCCGTTCAGCGATTTCGACTTCCTGGTGAAGCAACTGGAGAAGATGAACGCGCTGGCGGAGGCTGACGCGGGTGTGAAAGTCTCGGCGACGCGATAATAATTAAAACGCATGCGAAGGTTCACACGCCGCAGTCTTCTCGGGGCTGCCGCCGCAACATTTGTGGGTTCACGCTCCGGCTTTGCCGCGCCGGGCTCTCCGATCTTCGAAGAAGTGCCGGCGTCGGCGAGCGGCATCACATGGGTCCACGAGAACGCCATGTCGGACAAACGGTACCTGCCGGAAACCATGGGCCCGGGGTGCGCGTTCCTCGACTATGACAACGACGGGTGGATGGATATCTTCCTGGTGAACAGCGGGCCCGCGGATTTCTACGCGCCTAAGAAACCGCTGCGCAACGCGCTTTACAAGAACAACCGCGACGGCACGTTCACCGACGTCACCGAGAAGGCTGGATTGGGCGGCGGGTCATTCGGCATGGGAGTGGCGGCCGGCGACTACAACAACGACGGCTGGCAGGATCTTTTTGTCACTGCTTACGGCCGTCCGTACCTCTATCACAACAACGGCGACGGCACGTTCACAGACGTCAGCGAGAAGGCTGGACTCGGCCCGGCGGTGTTCAAGGGCCACTGGACCACCAGTGCCGTCTGGTTCGACTTCGATAACGATGGCCGCCTCGATCTCTTCGTTTGCAGCTTTGTCGGCTACCAGGGCAACGAGCAGTTTTCATGCGGCGATAACAACCTCGGGAGGCACTTCTATTGCATCCCGCGCGTATTCAAGGGGACGTCGAGCCTGCTGTTCCACAACAACGGGAACGGGACGTTCACCGAAGTGGGCAAGGGCACGGACATCGAGAAGGCACTCGGAAAAGCCCTAGGCGTGGTGGCAACAGACGTCAACAACGACGGCCTGATGGATCTATTTGTGGCGAATGACACGGTTCAGAACTTTCTCTTTGTGAATCGCGGGGTGGATGCGAAGGGCAGGACCAAGTGGGAGGAGATGGCGCTGGCAGCGGAAGTGGGCTACAGCGACAACGGCAAAGCGCGGTCGGGCATGGGCGTGGACGCGGCTGATTTTAACAACGACGGCTGGCAGGATCTGTTTGTCGCCAACGTCGACCAGGAAATGTTCTCGCTGTATCAGAACAACAAGAACGAGAGCTTCACCGACATGGCGCGCAAGAACGATGTCGGGCAGTCCACGCGGCTGATGAGCGGATGGGGTCTGAAGTTTCTCGACTACGATAACGATGGTTCGCTAGACCTGATTCTCGCCAACGGGCACCCGGACGACATGATTGATTTGTACTCGCAGAACGTGAAGTACAAGGAGCCTCTGCTGCTCTTCCATCAGGAGGCCGGCAAACTCAAGAACGTCAGCGCAGAGGCGGGTCCGGTATTCGCAAAGAGCTTTCCGGCGCGCGGACTGGCGGTGGGCGACTTCGATAACGACGGACGGCCCGACGTCCTGGTGGGTAACAATGGCGGTCCGCCGCTACTGCTGCGGAATGCGTTGAAGAACGGGAATCACTGGGTGGGGTTGAAGCTGCAGGGGACCAAGTCGAATCGTGATGCTATTGGCGCGAAGATCACGTGGTCGGCGGGCGGGGTGACGCGAAGGCGAATGAAGAACAACGGCGGCAGCTATCTGTCGTCACACGATCCGCGCGAGATTCTGGGAATCGGGAGTGCGGCGAAGCTCGATTGGGTAGAGATTCAGTGGCCTGCGCCAAGCAAGAAGATCCAGCGGCTAACTGACTTGCCGGTGGACCAATACATCACTGTCATTGAAGCTGTGTGACAGATCGGTTGATTGATTTTAATATTACAAAACAGCTACGTTTCAATGACTCGCGTGTAAAGATTGGCCAGCATCGCCGATAGGCATGGATCGGACGGTGCCATTCGGAGGCCAATATGAGCTGGCTCATACTGAATATCATGCTCGCCGCAGCAGACCCAGTGCACGGGACAGAAGTCACCCAAGCCGCGCTGAGAAACCAGGCTGTCGTTGAACAGCAGGTTCGCAAGGATACCGCGCTCCGCGAGCGCGCCGAGTTCCAGAAGAAGTTCAACGACCTTGTGGAAGCGGTGTCGGCATTCGCGGTCGACTACAACCAGGGAAAAGGGGAAGTGTGGCCGGCAAAGAAGGCCGAAGCCCTTCGAAACGCGATGAAAGCCGTGGAACAGGCCAGCCCTCAACCAGCGAAATGACCTAAGCACCACTGACAGGGGGATACAATTGAGGCAATGCGTATCCCGTCCTTATTGCTGTCCGCGGTCTTTGCGGCAGGCGCTTTCGCCGGCGATTCCGGCATCGATTTGAAAGCCATAGACACGAGTGTCAGCCCGTGTCAGAACTTCTTCCAATACGCCTGCGGCACCTGGCGTAGGAATAATCCGATCCCTCCGGACAGGGCGCGATGGAGCCGCTTCGATGAGCTGGCTGAACGCAACCTCGCCATCGATCGCGAGATTCTGGAAAAGGCAGCGCCCGCGGTGGCCAAGCGCACGCCCAACCAGCAAAAGCTGGGCGATTTTTACGCGTCCTGTATGGACGAGGCCGGCATCGAGAAGGCCGGACTGAAGCCGATTGAGGCGACGCTGGCGCGCATCGCGGCCATCAAGAACAGAGCGGACGTGGTGGCGGAGCTCGCGCGTCTCCATAAGGACGGCACGCGCGCCCTGTTCACCTTCTTTGTCCGCCCCGATGCGAAGAACGTCAGCATCCAGATTGCGAATGTCGACCAGGGTGGACTTGGGCTGCCCGATCGCGATTACTACCTGAACAAGGACGCACGTTCTGAAGCGCTACGCCAGCAGTACCTGGAGACGATGCGCAAGATGCTGGGCATGATCAAGACGGCCGAGCCTCTGGACGCAGCGACCGTCATGGCGACTGAGACGCGCCTGGCTGCGGCGTCGCTCGACCGCGTGAAGCGCCGGAATCCCGACAATACGTACCACAAGTTTACCGTCGCGGCGCTGACCGAACTCGCGCCAGCAATCGATTGGAAGCGCTATTTCGCGGACCTGGGACTGCCGCAGACCGTCGAGACGCTGAACGTGGGCGCTCCGGACTTTGTGAAAGCGCTGAACGCCGAGGTTGCCGATCAGCCCTTGAATGAGCTGAAGGCGTACCTGGTGTGGCAAACGGTGCTGGCCAACGCAGATCAGTTGCCGCGCGCTTTCCGCGACGCGAACTTCGAATTCTTCAGCAAGACGCTTCGGGGCCAGAAGGAGCAGCAGGCCCGTTGGAAGCAGTGCACGGCCGCAACGGACCGTTCGCTTGGCGACGCGCTCGGCGAGGAGTTTGTGAAGAAGGCCTTTAGCGGCGCCAGCAAGGCCCGCGCTCTCCAACTGGTGGATGAGATCGAGAAGGCGATGGAGCAGGACATCAAGACGGCCGCCTGGATGTCGCCCGCCACCAAGGATCAGGCGTTCACCAAGCTGAAGCAGGTGAGCAACAAAATCGGGTATCCCGACAAGTGGAAGGAATACTCGAGCGTCAGCATCGTCCGCGGAGAGTTCTTTGCGAACACGCACCGGGCGCGCGACTTCGAGATCAAGCGCAACTTCGCCAAAATCGGCAAGCCGGTGGACAAGACTGAATGGGTGATGACTCCGCCCACGGTGAATGCTTATTATTCGCCGCCAGAGAACAACATCAACTTCCCGGCCGGAATTTTACAACCGCCGTTCTACGCCGCCACCGCTGATGACGCGGTGAACTATGGCGCCATCGGCGTGGTAATCGGCCACGAGTTGACGCATGGATTCGACGACCAGGGCCGCCGTTTTGACGGCTCCGGCAACTTGCGCGACTGGTGGACTCCGGCAGACGCGAAGAGCTTCGAAACCCGCGCCGACTGCGTGGTGAAGGAATATGGCGGGTTCAGTCCGGTGGAGGGCGTGAAGCTCAACGGCAAACTCACATTAGGCGAGAACGCAGCCGACAACGGCGGGATTCATCTGGCCTACGCCGCTCTGGTGGACAGCATGACGAAGCACATGCTGCCTAAGATGGACGGATTCACACCGCAGCAGCGCTTTTTCCTCGGATACGCACAGATCTGGTGCGAGAATTCGACTGAGGCCGCGTCGCGCCTCAACGCGCAAACCAATCCTCATTCGCCCGGCGAGTTTCGGGTAAACGGCGTGATTCAGAACGTGTCGGGGTTCAAGGATGCGTTCTCGTGCAAAGCCGGAGACCCCATGGTTTCGGGCGACGCGTGCAGAGTCTGGTAGATTTGACGTGATGAAATCCGCACTCCTGATGCTGGCGGCCGCGATCGCCGCGGCCGCTCAGCCCAACACGCTCACGAGCGAAGAGAAGAAGGCCGGTTGGATCCTCCTATTCGACGGGAAGACCATGAAAGGCTGGGTGGATCCGTCGAAAGAAACTCCTCCGGGCAACGCCTGGAGCATTGTCGACGGCACGCTGAAAGCCACTCAACACGCCAACATCACTGAAGATCTATTTACCGAGCGGAAGTTCCGTGATTTCGAACTGGCGTTTGAGTGGAAGATTTCGCCGGCCGGTAATAGCGGGATCAAGTACCGCATCCAGGAGCATTTGTACCTGAAAGCGCCGGAAAAGGGCGAGCGTTTCGAAAACAGCGTGGAGCGCTACTTCCAGAACCGCATCACCCAGCGTCCGGCGGAGCACGCGCAGGACTACGTGATTGGATTCGAATACCAACTGACGGACAACACTTCGAACAAGGACGCATTGAGCCGGCCCACACACTCGGCGGGCGCGCTTTACGACATGGTGGCGCCGAAAGGTGTGGTGACGAAACCGGTGGGCGAGTTCAATCAGTCGCGGCTCATCGTCAAGGGCAAGCACGTTGAGCACTGGCTGAACGGCGTGAAGGTGGTGGAAAGCACACTCGACTCGCCGGAAGCGCTGGCGGGCGTGTCCAAGAGGTGGGAAGCCGCACCGCACGTGCGCGACCTGCTGGTGAAACAACCGGTGGCCGAGTGCCCGATTTCGTTGCAGAACCATGGCGACGAGGCCTGGTTCCGGAACATCAAGATTCGTGAATTGAAGTAGCCGGATTCGGGTGCGCGAAGTGTTCGCTTAGCGCGGCGAGATAACGATCAAGATTCGACTGCGGACTGGCAAAGATGTGCTGGTAAATGCGGTCGCTAAACTGGTGGAATTCGCCATTCTCCGTCACATTGACCAAGGTGTCGCCCTCAGCGAGCGAGGCCAGGTTGCAGGCGCGGACGGCGCGGTAGGTGTCGTTGGTGCCTGTCGCCTGGACAACCACGCGCGATGGCGATTCGCTTTCGGTGCGTTCCATATCGACAACCCTGTAGGGCGTCCAGGTCTCGCGCCAGCGGACATTGCCGTTTTGTGATTCGAGCGGTTCGATGCGCTGCACATCGGTGCGCCACTCCGTGGAATTTTCGAGCGTGTCAAACACCTGGTGGATGCCGGCGCGGATGCGTGCGCTTCCGGCGGCGGAGTAGGCGCGAGGGACGGTGAGGATGCCGGCGATGAGTGCCACCAGGCATAACGCCGCCAAGGCTAACGCCCAGCGTAGTGCCTCAATCCCAAGCCCAAGCGCGGTCAGAATAATCAACGCGGAGAGCAGCATTAACCCCGCGTATACCATCCGGTTTTTGGATAGCACAGGTAGAATTGTTTTACCACAGAGAGCGATCGCTTCTGTGGATGTCAGGCGGAAAATGCTGCCTTGAGCGACGCCATAGTGGCCGTCAGAGCCTGCTCGGGAGCCATCCTGCGAACCGCTTCATTAAACGGTTCAGCGCGTACAGGACCGTCGTAGCCGATGGTCTCGAGCGCACCGAGAAACGCCTTCACGTCGATCATACCGGTAGCCGCCGGCAGTTCGCGTTTACTGTCCACCTGTTCGTCGACGGCAATGCCCGCGGGGGCATCGTTGAGGTCCACGCTCACAATATCGCGAGGTTTAAGCGCAAGGATATCCTCACGAGTCTCATGCGAGGTGTACCAATGCCAGCTGTCGAGCACGATGCCGACGTTCGGCTGATAAATCTCCGCAACCAACTCGCGCATTTCACGCATGGTGTGGACGAAGGGAAAGCGTTGTGTCGACCACAGCGTTTTGGGACCGACATACTCCATGCCGAACCGAATGCCGTTGTCGCTCAGAATGCGGGCCACTTCGCGCATCCGCGTTGCATGCTGGCGAAAGTTCTCGCGAAACGTCAGGTCGCGACTGGTGGGAGAGAGCCAAGTGGTCATGCGCGCCACGCCGGCCGCTTTCAGGATGCGGGCCTGATCGGGGAACACCGACATGCCCTCGCGGAACTTCGCGTCGTCCTTCCGGAAGTCGACCGGAAGGCCTGCCATGGCCCAGCCCACCTTCTTCTCGCGCATCGCAGAGGCTGAAAGCGCGGCGACGGAAGCCGGATCCGCATCGATGACATCGAAGCCAAAACGAGAAGCCCAGTCGAGAATCTCAGTTGGCGAACCTTTGATGCCCAGGGCACCACAACTCAGATGAAGCTGCATTCCACGCGTGCGGGCCTGGGCGGCGAGAGCGAGGGCGGAAACGGCAAGAAACCGTCGGCGATTCATGGCTTCACGAGTCTATCGCAATAGGTGAAAACAATGAGTGCGGCGAGGATGAAGGTGCACGCGACGGCGCAGCAGCCGCCCCAACCCCACAACGTCCAGCCCCAACTTCCGGCGAAGGAACCGAGCGAGCCACCAAGGAAGAACATGACCATGTAGACGGTGTTGAGACGGTTGCGAGCCTCGGGAGCAAGGCCGTAGACGCGGTGCTGATTGGCCGTTTGATTGGCTATGGTGCCGCCATCCATGGCAATCATGGCAATCACAAACAGGACCAGCGTGTAGGGCGCGATCCAGAGCGTGGTGAAGGCTGCGAGCATGGCCAGCAGTCCTCCAGCGATGGCGCGGCTCGAGTGTCCGCGATCGGCGAGGCGGCCGGAAAGCGGCGCGATGAGAGTGCCGGTGGCGCCAATCAATCCGAACAGGCCGATAGTCGCAGTCCCGTAGCGATAGGGTTCGCCCTTGAGAAGAAACGGGACGACGGTCCAAAACGCACTGAAAGCGCCGAAGCTCATGGCGGAGAGGAACGAGCTGAGCCGCAGCGCCGGGTGGTCGCGCAGGAGTGAGACCAGTGACCGCAGGAGTGCCGGGTAGCGCATGCCCGGATTGCCCGCTACCATCTCGGGGAGTTCGGAGCGCAACATCACGGCGAGCAGCAGATTGACGGCGGCGGCAGCGAAATAGACTACGCGCCATCCGTAAAACTGTCCGAGGGTGCCGCTGGCGGTGCGGGCGATGAGCACGCCGCCTATGATCCCGCTGACAACGGTTCCCACGACGCGTCCGCCCTCGCCCGGAGGCGCCAGACCCGCGGCCAGCGGCAGTAGGAGTTGTGGAGTGATGTTCAGCACGCCCATGAGTAAGCTTGCGCTCAGGAGCCACGCGGGCGATGGCGATAAGCCCACCGCCACCAGCGCAACGGAAGCGAGACACAGCATCGTGCAGATGAGCCGGCGGCGCTCCACGCGGTCGCCGAGCGGGACGATCAACAGCAGTCCGAGCGCGTAGCCCATCTGGGTGAGCGTCACGGTGGACGCCACTGCTTTGGGCGACAGATTCCAGGTGGCCGCCATCAACGGCAGCAGGGGTTGCGAGTAGTAGAGATTCGCCACCGCAACGCCGCCGCCAACGGCGAGGGTAGCGACAAGGCGGCGGTTCAGTTTACAGCCGTCCCGCGATTCGCTTCGCCACTGGACGCATCTTCTCGAGCATGTCGGGCAGGACACCCTTGTTGTCGTTGGTCGCGGTCACCGACACTGCGGTGTTCCCTTTGAGCAAGTAAATTGTTTGCGCGCCTTTGATGGTGGTTGAGTAGGCGCCTGGAAACACATCCGGTTCCTCACGCACCGTGCCGCCCGCCTTCGGGATGTTCTGTTTTGGCAGCCAGATCTGCTGCTTGACGTTGGGACTGGAGTCGACGATGACAACGAGAATGGTGGGCTTGCCAATGGTGTCAAAAGCGCAGCTGCCTGGTCCCCAATGCTCAGTTGCCTTAGCTCCGAGCACGCTTTCGGCGTCCTGGACGGTGACGAACGAGCAAGCGGGCTTGGCGGGTTGCGCGGGAGCGGCCATCGCTGCCAGTAGGGCGAGAATCAGGATCTTCATCGGGCTTTGACCCGCAGCGAGCGCTCGAGTTGGAATGTAAGTATGGTCTCCGCGGGAATCTTGATGGAGCCGCCTTTGGTGATTACCTGCGTGATGACGCCGGCCCCTGCGCCGGAGCCTGCGCCGATAGCCGCGCCCTTACCGCCGCCGGCGATCGCACCGATGATGGCTCCCACTGCCGCGCCCGCGCCGCCGAACTCGGCAGTCCGCTTGTTCGTCCCAACTCCCTCGCGGCCTTTCTGTACGAGGTCGACAGTGTCGAGCGCGTAGTTGCGCCCGTCGATCGAGATGGATTGGAGGTCGAGCGCGAGGTCGGAGGCGCCCTTGAACCGGCCGCCGCGAGTGGCCGAGCGAATAACGATGGTCGCGTTCGCGCCTTTGGGGATGACTACCGCACCCTCGGAATCCATGGCGCTGCGAGCGGCTTCTGCGGCGAAGGTCTGGCCTTCAGCAGCCCGACTGGCGTCGATGGTTTCTTCGGTTCGAATGGCCAACTGAGTACCGGCGGGAAGAACATAGGTGCGAGTCCGGACCTCTCCTTCGCTGGGATGCACGTGAGTTTCATGTGTGATGTCCGCAGGCGGCGGTACAGCCTGCGGGGCTGTTTGAGGAGCTTGAGCAACCGGCTGTGGAGCGGGCCGCTGAGACACTGAACCGGGCTCGGCAACTGGCTGCGCGCCGGACGGGGCTGGAACCGGGGCCGGCTCGCGACCCGCCATCCCTGTGTCGGGCGCGTGCGACAAGCCGTCGCCGATGGAGTCGGCGTACTCCACAGCCTTCACCTGCTTCATGTCCACCGTACGGGTGACTTTGTCGTCGCCGGCAACAACGATCTGGCGCGGAGAACTCGCAACTACCTGGCCACTGATGGTAGTGCCATCGCGCAACTGGACAACAGCTCGGGGACCGCCGGCCAGCGGCGCAGGTTCACGAGAGCCGCACGAGGCTAAAAGCAGCGCAACGGGGACAAGACAGAAATCACTCCACATGTTCTCATCATTATACCGGGCTATAAGGCGTTTCCCTTCCTGGTAATTCCAGGCCGCATAGGCTATCATCGAGCCCGAATGAGAAATGTTTTTGCTGTTGCAACCGTCGCAGCCGTTGTGCTGGTGAGCGGTTGTGCCCGGGTCAAGGTGACTACGGAATTGAAGGCGAACGGAAGTTTTACAAGGACCGTGGAATTCACCGGGCAAGCTAAACAGGAAGGCGAGGGCGGAGCCATGCAGATGGGTTCGTCGCTCGAGGATACCTTTGCGCTGCCGTCGGGCGCCGGTTGGAAGTCGCGCGAGACGAAGAAGGACTCGGACCGGGTGATCACTGTGACCAAGCTTTTTGCCGCGGCTGGGGCCGCGAAAGGCGACCTGACGATAAAGGAAGGCGCAGGCAAGCTTCTGATGTCGAACGACGTGATGGTGAAAAAGGCAGGGCCGAGCCGCTGGGAGTACACCGAGACGCTACGCTACACCGGGACGCCGCCGGACCACGCGTTGAAGCCGGAAGCACTCAAGCAGATTCGGGAAGCGCTACCTAAGGCGCTCGCCACTGATGCCAATGCCAAGGCGCTGGCGGAAAAAGCGGCGGCGCTCGCCGTGCCGGTGCTATTCGGTCCCGGCGACCCATTACTGGTGATTGGGATCATGCATCCGGAACTGGCGCAGCGAAGGGCCACGCAGCGATTGGGCGGCATGATGATCAAGGCGCTCGAAGAGCAGTTTGGCGATAAGCTGAGCGTCGCCGACCGCCGTGCGGTCGCCCTGAAACTGATCGACTCTACTTTCAGCTCGACGCGTCCGTCCAAGCCGGATCCGATGGCTGGCCCTCCGACCGCCGGCGACAAGTCGGGCCTGATTCCGCTCATGTTCGTGCTGAAAGGACCGGGAAAGCTCGTCTCCTCAAATGGCGAAGTGGATGAACTCACGGGCGAGGTTTATTGGGCGCTCTTCCCTGAGGCCGCGGTACTTAAGCCAGTGGTGCTCACGGCGATTTGGGAGACGAAGTAGCGCTTAAGCAGCATCCGCCATCCAGCCTGCGACTGCTCGGCGTACTCGGGCAGGACGCCTTCATGCGCGCGGGTAAGCGCGCAGCCAGAGCCCTTCGCTCGTAAACAACCGGCTACTGCTTCAGCCAGGCCTCATCGAACACTGCGTGGTGGATGATTTTACGGCCGTCGGAGGTGTACACGACATGGATGAGCCCGTCGGGCGTCTGGACGGCGCTGGGATACGCGAAGTCGCCGCGTTTGGCGTCGACGATGTTCTTCTGCACCGGGTAGGTCTTGTCGTTGTCCGTGGATAGGGCAACGCGCAAAGGCGTGCGCTCGGTCATGCTGTCGTTGTAAATCAGCAGCAGCGCGCCGCTCCTGAGGTGTATGAACTCGATCGCTGAATTCGGATTCTTGAATTTCGAATCGACGCCCGGCGTCCAGGTGCGGCCGCCGTCGTGGGATTCAGAGCGGACCAGCCAACCGTCGGTTACCGGCCCGTAGCCACCGCCGCGTCGCGCATACGCAATCAGGTTGCGCTCGTCCACTTGCACCGGCGAAGGTTGAATATTGCCGGTTCGCGAATGAATTTCATTGGTCGGCGTCCAGGTCTTCTTCCTGGCGTCGTAATAAAGGAAGAGCGACGCGCTCTCGGCGCCTACCTTCTCCGGATCGTGTCCCGTCTCGTGATAGATGGGCAACAGATAGTCGCCGTTGTGCAGCCGGATGGGATGATTCTTGACCATCATGCCGTCGCGCATGTCGAGCAGCGATGCGTCGGACCACGTCTCCGCGCGATCCTTTGAGATCTTCACCTGGATGTGGGACTCAGACCACGTGTCGCCGAAACGCACCACATAGAAGAGCCACACCAAACCGTCGGGCGACTGCCATACGACGCCATTACCGGTGGAACGAAGCGGATCATGAGCAATGACACGCGGTGCCGACCACTTGGTTTCGCCGCGCTTTAGGCGGGATCCGTAGACCGACGTATCGACGGCATACTCGCCGGCGCCGCCGTAGTAGCAGATGTACAGGTCGCCGTTATCGAAGGCGGTGATGGATGCCGGATGCTTGTAGGGTCCGGTGGGGACCTCGGGTCCGAAAACGCGTTCGGTGCGAAACTCGGCGGCTGACGCGAATGCAACGAGAATGGAGAATACGGCAATTCTGATCTTCATGGCGAACTCGGATTCTACAACATGCGATTGCGCGTCTCGCTGATCTTCCTGGTCCACGGACTGGTGGTGGGCACGTGGGTATCGCGCATCCCCGCAATCCAAACCGCGTTAAAGCTATCGCCCGGAACGTTCGGGCTCACGCTGCTTGCCGCTGCGCTTGGCTCAATTGTCGCGATGCCTGTCGCCGGAAGGCTCATCGACCGCGAAGGCAGCGGCCGGCTGACGATGCTTGCGATGTTCGTGTTCTGCTGCAGCCTGCCGCTACTGGCATTCGCGCCAAACGAATGGTGTCTGGCCGGAGCGTTGTTCGTCTGCGGCGCGGCGGCGGGATCGATGGACGTGGGAATGAACACGCAGGCGGTGGTGCTCGAAGAGAGCTACGGCCGCTCCATCATGTCCAGTTTCCACGCGTTGTTCAGCGCGGGCGGCATGGGAGGCTCGGCAATCGGCGGACTGATCGCGTCGCTGGGAATCGCTCCATTGCGCCACTATATTGGAGCGTCGGTGATCCTCATCATATTGGGGTTCGCGTCGACACGAAAGTTGATTGAGGACCGTCAGCATGAGGCAACGCCATCGCCGCTGCCGGTGCGGATTCCCAAGGCCGTAGTGGGCCTGGCGGCCATCGCGTTCACGTTCTTTCTGTCGGAAGGCGCGATGGCGGATTGGAGCGCCATTTACCTGCGGGAGTTTCTGGCGGCGGGTCCGGGGACGGCGGCAATGGGTTACGCGGCTTTCTCCATCACGATGGCAATTGGGCGCATGCTCGGCGACGCCGTAATTCAACGGCTGGGCCGGCGGCGGACTCTCGAATGGTTCAGCCTCATCGCCGCAGCGGGACTGTCGATCGCGCTCGCGGCCCACACCATCTGGCTGGCGCTAGTTGGCTTTGCGATGGTCGGCGCAGGCTGCTGCGTGATTGTGCCGGTGGCGTTTGCGGCGGCCGGGCGCGTTCAGGGATTGTCACGCGGAGTGGCGATGGCGGCGGTGACCGGAGTGGGCTATTTGGGACTAGTGCTCGGTCCACCGCTGATCGGCTTCGCGGCGCAGGCCACTACGCTCCGCACCGCGCTCGTGCTGGTGGTGGTGCTATGCGCGTCGGGCGCGCTGCTCGCACGCGGCGTTAAAGAGTCCGAGTGACCTTCTGAATGGTGCGCGGCTTGTCGGGATTCAAGTCCTTCTCAGTGGCGAGAAGAGCCGCGAACAACTGTGCCGGCACGATGTAGGGTATTGGCGTGAACAGTTCTTTGAGTTTTGCGGGAATCACGATGGCGCGCTTCGCTGTGTCGACAGCCTGGCGATTTCCACGGTCGGTAATCACGCAGGTGTCGGCGTTCAGCGTCCGCAATTTGTCCATGAGCTCCTGCAGTCCGGGCCACGTTACGCCTTCTGGCGCGAAGAGAAAAACCGGGAACGCCCGGTCCACCATGGCGATGGGGCCGTGTAGAAGGTCGGCGGATGAAAAGCGCTCGGCGACGACGTAGCAGGTCTCCATCATCTTCAACGCGAACTCGAAGGCGTTGGAGTAATTGAGACCGCGACCCACCACCATGGCATGGTCCATGAAGCGATAGGGCACTACCGTCTGCGCGATGGCGTCCTCGAGCGTGAGCGCGGCTTCTGTATGCTCGGGCAGGCGGCGCAGATCGTCGAGTTCCACTTTTGCACCCAGCGCGTAGGCAATCAGGTAGAGCGACAGCAACTGGCCGGTGTAGGTCTTAGTGGCGGCGACGCTCTTCTCTTTGCCGGCTCTCACCAGCAGTACGTGCGAAGCGAGCCGGGCCATCGAGCTATCGCGCTCGTTGGTGATCCCGATGGTCATGGCGCCGGCTGCCCGCGCCTGTTCCATCACGGCGTTGGTATCGGTGGACTCGCCCGATTGCGAGATCGCGATTACCAGCGCATCGCGTAAGTCGACTTTCGCCTTATAGAGCGTGAGGACCGATGGGGCTGCCAGCGACACAGGAATACCGGTGAGAATTTCCAGCAGGTAGCGGCCGAACTGCGCGGCATTATCCGACGTACCGCGCGCGGCCAGCACAATCATCCGCGGTCGCTTTGTGGCGAACACTTTACGAAGGCGCGACACTTCGGGCAACTGCATGCGCAGCGTCCGTTCCAACGCCACCGGCTGCTCCCGGATCTCTTCAAGCATCTTGGACATAAAGAACAAGTGTAGAGCGCGCCTTGTAACTTTTGCTGGTTTCGAGCATCATAGTAGAGACACCCATGTTGCAGCCGCCGGGCATTAGTGTAGACACGATTCTGAACCTCCTCTGGTTTGGGATTTGTGTGTCTGGCTTGGCCTTCCTGAGTTTGGCCGAGTATAAACGCTCGGGCCGGCAGGCCTCCCATGGACGCCTGCGGCGTCTTGCGGCATTTCTGACAATCACCCTCGCGCTGTTCCCGAGCGTGTCCGTCACCGATGACGAAGCGAGCCTCTGGCTGCTCCGGCACGCAACGTCGCGGGGTGGGATGGGTGTTCCGGTTGAAGAGAAGGAGCGGACTGAACAGAGTCTTGCCCGCCTCTTTGACGGCATGAATGAACTGCAGGTTCAGGCTATCTGGACTCTCGCAATCGGTCTCTGTTTTTTCGTCCTGATCCAACGCTCCACCCGTTCCCGCCTCGAAGGCTTCCTCGTCTCGCGCTCCTGTCGCGCCCCCCCTCTCTGCGCCTAGTCTGCGCGCCCTAACTACCGTTTCCAATTTGCTCAGGGAGGTTGCATGCGTGGCCAACAGCGGCTCACGCTCGTGCTTTTATTTCCATTACTGGCCTTGCCGGGCTTGGCCCAGAAGGCACTCAGTTGGGATGAAGTGCGGGAGCGTTTCCGCGTAAACAATCCAAATCTACTCGCCGGACAGACGTTTATTGAGGAGAATCGCGCCAACGAGATCACGGCGGGGTTGAAGCCGAATCCGCAACTGGCGCTGACCATCGATCAGTGGAGTCTCTTCAGCGGAGACCCCTACCGTCCGTTTGGCGCAGCTCAGACCATCGCCCAGATCTCCCAATTGATCGAGCGGCGGAACAAGCGCGGCTTACGAGTGGACAGCGCGAGGCTGGCCACCGACATCTCCACGACGGACCTGGCGGATCTTGAGCGACAACTGACGTTTGCGCTGCGCGATGCCTTCATTCGCGTGCTTCAGGCCAAGAGCGTTCTCGAACTGGCGGATGAGAATCTTCGCTCCTACGACCGCGTTATCGAAATCAGCCGCCGCCGCTTTGAGTCCGGCGACCTGTCGCGCGCCGACTACGACCGTATCGGGCTCCAACGCGCTCAGTTCGAATCTGACCTGGAAAACGCCCGCGTCAACCTGAGAACCGCCAAGATCCAACTTCTCGCGCTGATGAACGACAAGGGCGCAGCCGATGCCTTTGACGTTGCGGGGCCGTTTGACTTCGGCGAGAAGATTCTCCTGCAGGCCGAACTCCACGAAGCCGCAATCGACGGGCGCGCCGATTTGCGTTCAGCCGCTACGGCTATCCGGAAAGCGGAGAGTGACAACCGTCTGGCCTGGGCGAACGGCTCTACCGATCCCACGGTGGGCGCCGACTACACGCGCATTGGCCCGGCGAATACTACCGGTGTCGCGGTTAGTATTCCGCTCCGCATCTACGACAAGAATCAGGGCGAGAAAGCCCGCACCGCCCTCGAAATCAAGCGCACACAGCAACTCCGCGACGCGCTGTTGATGAACGTGTATCGCGACGTCGACTCTGCCTACGCGGCAGTGGAGGGCGTCCGCAATTTACTGCGTCCCTATCGCGACCGCTACCTGCCGCAAGCTGAACGCGTTCGCGAATCTGTGTCCTTCGCGTACTCGCGCGGCGGTGCCACACTGCTCGATTTTCTCGATTCGCAGAAATCCTATCGCGACGCGCAACTCACTTACCGGACACTCATCGGCACCTATCTTACCGCTGTCAATCAATTGAATCTGGCCGTAGGCCGTGAGGTTCTTCAATGAAAAGATTTTTGTTTCTTCCCGCCGTCATCGCCGCCGGCAGTCTGTTCACGTCCTGCACGAACAGCCAGAAAGTTCTCGCGGATCACGAGACCGTAAAGGTGGAGTCCGCCGCCGATCCCAACGTGTTTTCGGTGGAAAAGCCCGAGGAGTTTCCACTGGTTGAAGCCGTGGCAGAACGCGTACATGAGGACATTCAAGCGAACGGAGTAGTGGCGCCAGACGTCAGCCGGACGGTGCCGGTGATGTCGCTTTCCTCCGGCCGTGTTCTCGAAATCAACGCCCGGGTGGGCGACGAGGTGAAGAAGGGACAGTGGCTGCTGCGGATTCACTCGAGCGACCTCGCGGGCGCCTATGCCGATTACCAGAAGGCGGTGAGCGACGAGATGCTGGCCCGCAAGACGCTGGACCGCTCGAAGGAATTGCTGGCGCACGGCGCCGCGGCCCAGAAGGACGCAGAAATCGCCGAAGGCGCCGAAGAGAAGGCGCTCATTGACGTCAAGAACACCGCGGAGAAGATCCGCATCCTCGGCGGCAGCGTGGAACATCCCACCGCGATTCTAGACGTAACCGCGCCTGTGTCCGGCACCGTCGTCGAGCAGAATATACAGGCGTCCGGTGGCGTGAAGTCGCTCGACAACTCCCCCAACCTGTTTACCATCGCCGACCTGTCACAAGTCTGGATCGTGTGCGATTTGTACGAGAACAACCTGTCACAGGTGAAGGTGGGCGATAACGCCGAGGTGCGTCTCAGTGCCTATCCCGATCGTGTGTTCAAAGCACGCGTAAGCAACATCTCCCGGGTTCTGGATCCGGCCACGCGTACCGCGAAGGTACGGCTGGAGGTGCCCAACAACAGCGGCGTACTGCGTCCCGGCATGTTCGCGACAGCGCACTTCTTCGCGCAAGGGACAACGGAGAGAATCGCGCTGCCGGCCACCGCCGTGCTCCGGCTGCACGACAAGGACTGGATTTTCCGCCCTGCCGGCGACAAGCAATTCCGGCGTGAAGAAGTGGCGTCGGGCGCCGCGGCCACGGAATCCAGGCAGTACATCATCGCGGGAGTCAAAGCTGGGGATCGCGTGGTGCGCAATGCGCTGCAGTTCTCGGCGACGGTGGAAAAATGATCCGTCAGGCTCTCGATTTTGCACTGCGTGAACGGCTGCTGGTTCTCGGCCTGGGCTTTGGCTTGCTCGTTTGGGGAATCATTTCGTTCATTCAACTGCCGGTGGAAGCCTATCCCGACGTAGCCAATAACTGGGTGCAGGTGATTACCCAATGGCCCGGACGCGCCGCTGAGGAAGTGGAGCAGCAGATCACGATTCCGGTGGAGACGCAGTTGAGCGGCCTCCGCAGTATGAGCAGCGTGCGCAGCGTGTCGACGTTCGGCTTGTCGATCGTTACGGTGATCTTCGACGATGACGCCAATGACCTGTCGAGCCGCCAGCAGGTGCTGGAAAAGCTTTCGCAGGTATCCATGCCCGCCAACGTCAGTCCACAGCTTGGGCCTGACTACAGCCCTGTTGGGCAAATTTACTGGTACACGCTCACCAGCACCAACCCGGCGTACGACATCATGGAGCTCAAGGGCCTCCAGGATTGGATGCTCGAAAAGCAGTTCCGCTCAGTCACCGACGTGGTGGACGTTTCGAGCTTCGGCGGCGAGACTCGTGAATATCAAGTGC
Organism: Bryobacterales bacterium; assembly: GCA_038212445.1. Lineage (GTDB taxonomy): Bacteria > Acidobacteriota > Terriglobia > Bryobacterales > Bryobacteraceae > TMP-7. The sequence continues at coordinate 207,850 of JBBQUM010000006.1, read as the reverse complement.
TGGTTGATCCCAACCGGCTCGTCTCCTACGGACTGAGTATCGGCCAGGTGGAGCAGGCGCTGGCGGCCAACAACGTCAATGCCGGCGGCAGCTTTATCGAGCACGGCCAGCAGCAGTTCAACATTCGCGCCGTGGGGCTGATGACCGACACCGCCGATATCGGCGCAACAGTGATCAAGACGCAGGGCGGGACACCCATCCGCGTGCGAGACGTCGCCACCATCGCGCAGGGCCCCAAGATCCGGCTCGGGCAAATCGGCAAGGCAATCCAGCGAACCGACGGTCACGTAGTAGACAATCCCGATGTCGTCGAAGGCATCGTGCTGATGCGCAAGGGAGCCGAATTCGATACCACGCTCGACGCGATCCACGAAAAGGTGAAGGACCTGAACGAGCACCTGCTGCCACCCGGCGTGAAGATCGTCCCACACCTCGACCGCAGCGACCTCGTTCACCTCACCACTCACACCGTGCTGCACAACCTGACCGAAGGCATTCTGCTGGTGGTGGCGATTCTCTTCTTGTTTCTCGGAAATTTTCGCAGCGCGCTGGTGGTGGCGCTCACCATTCCGTTCTCACTTCTGTTTGCCGCCATCTGCCTCGACCTGGCCAAGATCCCCGCAAACCTTCTTTCTCTCGGCGCGCTGGACTTCGGGATGGTGGTGGACGGCTCAGTGATCATGATGGAGAACATCCTGCGGCATCTAACCGCGCGCAAGGAGCACGGCGAGCCCATTATCACCGTGGTAGGGAAGGCGTCGCACGAAGTTCAGCGTCCGGTTTTTTACGCCATTGGCATCATCATCATTGCCTACATCCCGATCTTCACGCTTCAGCGTGTGGAAGGGAAACTCTTTCGCCCGATGGCCTGGACAGTCGCGTTTGCGCTTCTGGGCGCACTCATATTCTCGATGCTGATTGCCCCGGTTCTGTCGACCTTCATCTTCCGCGGAAAAATGAAGACTTGGCGCAACCCGGTCTTTGAATGGATGACCAAGGTCTACCGGCGACAGGTTAGCTGGTGCATTGAGCACCGCTACTGGACGGTGGGCACAGCCGTGCTGTTGCTGGCGACGGCGATTGGGCTGGCTGCCGGCGGCGCAGTGGGCTCGGAGTTTCTGCCTCATCTGGACGAAGGCGCGATCTGGGTTCGCGGCATACAGGCGTCGAGCACGGGGCCTACGCAAGGGGCTCAGGTGATGAAGACGGCGCGCCGCATCCTAATCTCTTATCCGGAAGTGAAGCAGGTCATTTCGCAGACGGGACGACCGGACGACGGCACCGACTATCCAGGCTTCTACGACACCGAATACTTTGTCGACCTGCACCCGCACGAGGAGTGGCGCAGCCGTTTTCATCAGAATAAAGAAGAGCTGATTACGGCGATGTCGCACGATCTCGAGAAAATTCCCGGCGCAAACTGGAACTTCTCACAGCCGATTGCCGACAACATGGAGGAAGCGGTGAGCGGCGTACGCGGACAACTCGCCATCAAGCTCTACGGCGAGGATCTGCGAGTGCTGGAACAAACAGCCGACCGCATTGTGGGCGTGATGAGCAAGATTCCCGGAGTCGAGGATCTCGGAATTTTCCGCGTGGTGGGGCAGCCCAACGTCAACATCCGCATCGACCGCACCAAAGCGGATCGCTTCGGCATTAATGTCGTCGACGTGCAGGACGCCGTCGAGACGGCCATCGGCGGAAAAGCCGTTAGCCAGATTCTAAAAGGCGAACGGCGCTACGACCTGGTGGTCCGCTATCAGCCTGAGTATCGCGGCAATACGGAGCAGATCAACGCCATCCGGTTGCTTGCTCCGAGCGGCGAGCGCGTGGCGTTGAGCCAGTTGTCGACGATCACCATCGACGATGGTGCATCCGTCATTTACCGGGACTCGAACTCCCGCTACGTCGCCATCAAATACAGCGTCCGCGGCCGCGACCTTGGGAGTACGGTGGAAGAAGCGATGCGAAAAGTGGGCGCAGCGATCAAGCTCCCCACCGGCTACCGCATCGATTGGGCGGGCGAGTATGCGAGTCAGAAGCGCGCACAGAAGCGGCTCGCGATCATCGTGCCACTGACGGTGCTGGTGATCTTCTTCGTGCTGTACTCCGCGTTCGGCTCGTTCAAATGGGCGACGCTGGTACTGCTGACGGTATCGATGGCTCCGGTGGGCGGCATCGCAGCGCTCCTGTTCACGCACAACACATTCAGCGTGTCGTCAGGCGTCGGCTTTCTGGCGCTGATTGGCGTGTCGGTGCAAATCGGCCTGATCATGATGGAGTATTTGAACCAGGTCCGCGCCAAAGGCGGCACCATCATCGACGCAGCCGTGGAAGGCTCGGTGAGGTGCTTCCGGCCGGTAATGATGGCGATGCTGGTGGCGACGCTGGGACTCGTGCCGGCCGCCACTTCACACGGCATCGGCTCCGACTCGCAGCGCCCGTTCGCCATCGTCATCGTCGGCGGCCTGATTGGCGTTCTCTTTATTTGCATACTGCTGCTACCGACGCTCTATGCGTGGTTTGCGAGTCCCAACGACAAGTTGGGCGTCCACTAAAGGGAGGCTTGTCAGCCCCCGGCTATTTCCGGACGTTCACCTTGAGCGCGGAGCCGCGGTAGATGCGCTGGGTGGCTTTGACGAAGTCGGCGGCTTTGGCGTTGTTGATGTCGACGAACTGCTGCGGGTTGCGGTCCACCAGCGGGAACCATGTGCTCTGAATCTGCACCATGATGCGGTGGCCCTTGCGGAAGCAATGGTTGATGTCGGGCATCACAAATTCGAGCTTGTCCATCTTGTTCGGCACAAAGGCTTCGGGCTTTTCAAAACTCTTGCGGAAGCGTCCGCGGAACGGCTCGCCGCGCACCAACTGCTCGAAGCCTCCCATGTGAATTCCGGTGGGATTGGGGTCGGGATTGGGAAAATCTTCGGGGTACACGTCAATCACTTTGACGACGAAATCGGAGTCGGTGCCGCTGGTGGACACGAGCAGCGAGGGCGTGAGCGGTCCGGCCAGCGTTGTGTCGTCGGTCAGCTCCTCGGTCACGTAGGTGAGCACGTCGGTGCGGGTGGAGGCGAAGCGCTGATCCTCGAGCATGTGCTCGCGCGTCATCCCGGGCGCCTGGCCGTTGATGTAGGGCACGGGCTTTGCCGGATCGCTGATGTACTCGTCGTAGGTCGTCGCCGGTTCGTTGGGCGCGTCAAAGCTCAACTTGCCGTCGGCGCGGAGGTAGAGCGATTTTTGCTCCACGCCCGGCGGCGGCCACGACGGCTCGCGCCGCCAGACATTGGTTCCAGTCTCAAAGACGAAGGCCTCGGGCAGCTTTGGATCGGGGGCGTCCTTCAGCCAGTGCATGAAGAACGGATACTCGATGTTGTCCCGGTAGAACTCGCCGGTCTTGGCGCCGAAGCTGACGAAGCCGAGTTTGTCGCCATCGGTCCGCGCCCAACAGCCGTGACACCAGGGTCCCATCACCAGCAAGTTGGTTGTCCCAGAGTGCTTCTCAATCTCGTCGTAGGTATGAAGCGCGCCGAATAAATCCTCGGCGTCGAACCAGCCGCCCACCGTCATCACCGCCGGCTTGATGTTGCGCAAGTGTGGACGGAGATTGCGGGACTGCCAGAACTCGTCGTAGTTCGGGTGCTTCATCATCTCGTTCCAGAACGCGACGTCATTCTTGTAGTGCTTCTCATTCACGTTGGCCAGCGGACCCACGCCTAGGAAAAATCCGTACCCATCGGGCAGCTTGCTGGTGTCCGGGCGCGCGGTTTGAGCGGGGACCACCGGCTCGGGGCGCGGACGCCCAAAGCCGTTAAAGAACCGGAAGGCGTGCGGCAGATAGACGGTCCCGTTGTGATGAAAGTCGTCGCCGACAAACCAGTCGGTGATGGGAGCCTGCGGAGATGCGCACTTCAGTGCGGGATGCGCATTAATGACGCCGGCGGCGGTATAGAACCCGGGGTAGGAGATGCCCCACATGCCGACTTTACCGTTGTTATTCGGCAGATTCTTCACCAGCCACTCAATGGAATCGTAGGTATCGGTGCTCTCGTCGATATCCTGCGCGCCGTGCTGTCCAGTCAATTGCGGACGCATGTCGACGAACGTGCCTTCACTCATATTGCGGCCGCGAACGTCCTGATAAACGAAGATGAATCCCTCTTTGCCGAATTTCGGCGAGGGGCCCAGGTCCGTCTTGAAGTTGTCGACGCCGTACGGAGCCACGCTGTAGGGCGTGCGGTCGTACATGATGGGATACGTCTTGGTCAGGTCCTTTGGAATATAGACCGACGTGAACAGCTTTTTACCATCGCGCATGGCGATGCGATATTCGTACTTTGTATAGTTCGCCTTGATGTGTTCGAGACCTTGCGCGCCGGCGATTGAGGCGAACGCAAGCAGAGCCCCCAGAAAACGAATCATGTTTCTCTGAGTATAAAGGGCTGGCCTGGCATAACGGCGGCTCGCCCGCAACCGCAATTTGATGCCACGACCCGCGAGGCCGCTCAGGCTCTACTCGCCGATGATCTTCACCAGCACGCGCTTCTTCCGGCGACCGTCGAATTCGCCGTAAAAGATCTGCTCCCAAGGTCCGAAATCCAACTTACTGGCGGTGATAGCGACCACCACTTCGCGACCCATGATCTGCCGCTTGAGATGAGCATCGGCGTTATCTTCGCCGGTCCGGTTGTGCTGGTATTTCGAAATAGGCTCGTGCGGCGCCAGTTGCTCGAGCCATCGCTCGTAATCCTGATGGAGCCCGCCTTCGTCGTCGTTGATGAAGACAGAGGCGGTGATATGCATGGCATTCACCAGCACCAGTCCTTCGCGGACGCCGCTCTCCCGCAGGCACTCCTCCACGTCCGGGGTGATGTTCACGAAGCCGCGGCGTGAACCCACGTTGAACCAAAGCTCTTTGCGGAACGATTTCACCTTCCGAGTGTAAACGGAATGCGACGGTCAGATCCGCTCGTACACGCGGGTGAAGCGCGGACCGGCATTCGCAGACATTGCTTCCATCTTCCATTCTTTCGCTTGCTTGTCAGCCTGCCGGTAGTAATCCTGCTCGCGCTTCAATTCCGCTTCAGACAGTGGAGCGGCGTTGGAATCGTAGTCCACCCATCCGCGCTTGCGCCAGGCCGTCACACGATCGTTAATGTTGACCGCGTTGTGTCCGTCCATCACCTCGGCTGCACGATTGGCCCGGTCACCCGAAGCATGAACGCTAACTAGAACGTTGCCGCGCCGGACTCCTTCGGCATAGGTTTTGGCGTCCTCTTCCGGGATGCCATGTTCGCCCATCACTCCGACCAGGCTGCCGGCCACGGCGCCCATGCCCGCTCCGCCCATAGCAGCCATGATCGGCCCGGCGCCAAGCACGGGACCGATACCAGGCACGGCGAACGCAGCGAAGCCAAGCAGGAAACCGCCTACACCGCCGATGGCCGCACCGAGACCCGTGTCCACGGCCACTTCACCTGCTTGATCGCCCGAGGAAGGCACCGGCATGCCCTGACCGTTGGCGACGAAGCTGATCGCATCGCGGCTGAAGCCGTCCTTGAGCAGCGCTTCCACGGCCTTACGGCCATCGTCCATCGTTTTGAAGATTCCTACGACGGTCCGCGACGCAACCCTCTCGCCGCGTTGACCGAGGATCTCGGCCTCAGCTCGCGACCAGTCGTCGTGGTGCTGCCCGTGTGAGCATCCGCGCTGTTCCCAATATTGATACGCCAGCCGAGCGACGTGATCGTGCTCAGTGTCCCAATTGCTGTTCGCCATACTTCCTCCCGGAGATCAACTCAGAGGAAAGACTCCGATTCGGGAGCTAAGGTTTCAGCTTGCGAGGAGCGGCGAAAATCGGGCGGTGAAATGGCGTAAATAGGCCGGTTGTTCCACTATTTTGAAGCCGCGCAGTTCGGCTTTACGCTCGTTTACTTCCAGAATCGCTTCCACCAGATAGTCGATGTGGCTTTGGGTGTAGACGCGACGTGGAATCGCCAGGCGCAGCAACTCGTGGCGCGCATTTTCGCCGAACATCACCGACCCGATCTCCACTGAACGGACTCCGGCGTGGCGATAGAGCTCAACGCCTAGCGATACGCCGGGAAACTCGTGCCGCGGAATGTGGGGAAGCATACGGCCGGCATCGATGTAAATCGCATGACCGCCCGGGGGTTCGACGATCGGCACGCCATGGTCGGCGATGTGCCGCCCAAGGTAGGCAGTCGAGGCGATGCGGTATTGCAGGTAGTCCTGATCCAGCACTTCCTCTAAGCCGACGGCGATTGCGTCAAGATCCCTGCCGGCAAGGCCGCCATATGTGGGGAAGCCTTCGGTCAGAATCAACAGGTCTTTCTCCTGCTGGGCGAGCAGATCGTCGTTGGTGCAAAGCAGGCCGCCGATGTTCGCAAAAGCATCTTTCTTTGCTGAGAAAGTGCAGCCGTCGGACAGCGAGAACATCTTCTGCGCAATCTGCTTCGGCGTCCAGTCCGAGTAGCCGGCTTCGCCCTGTTGAATGAAATAGGCATTCTCGGCGAACCGGCAGGCATCGAGGTAGAACGGAATGCCATGCTTCTTCGTCACCGCCCTGACCGCCTCGATGTTGGCCATCGACACCGGCTGACCGCCGCCGGAATTGTTGGTGACGGTGAGCATCACCAGCGGAATTCGCGCGGCACCCTCGGCTTCGATCAACTTCTCGAGCGCTGCGACGTCCATGTTCCCCTTGAACGGCAGGCGAGCTTGCGTGTCCGCCGCCGCAGGCAATGGCAGGTCAACGGCACGCGCGCCGGCAAATTCAATGTTGGCGCGAGTGGTATCAAAGTGGGTGTTATTCGGAACAATGTGCCCGGCTTTGCAGATAATCGAAAACAGAATACGCTCAGCCGCGCGTCCCTGGTGAGTTGGAATGACGTGGACGAACCGGGTGAGGTCCTGCACGTTTTTCTTCAGCCGGTAGAAGCTCTCACTTCCGGCGTAGGATTCATCGCCGCGCATGATGGCGGCCCATTGCTCGGTGGACATCGCCGAGGTCCCGGAGTCTGTCAGTAAGTCGATCAGGATGTCGCGGGCGGGAATCTGGAAGAGATTATAACCGGCGGTTTTGAGGAATTCTTCTCGCTGGGCGGGAGTAGTCTGCCGGATCGGCTCAACCGACTTGATCCGGAAGGGTTCGATGATGGTTTGCAGAAAGCAAGGCCTCCAGGGCCTGTGCCGATTATGACACCGCGACTGGCGCGGGTACCTTGAAACCTTCCACGAGCGACCCCACCAATGTTCCGATCAGCAGTTCGCGGTCAGCCCACTGGAAATGAGGCCTTGTGATCAGCAGACATACCAGGCCGTGAATCGCCGCCCAGATACACTGCGTGGTGGCTTCCAAGTCCTGCGGTGCGAAAACGCCCGTGTCGATGCACTCCGCCACGTCACTGCGAAACGCCTGATAAACACGCTGGCCAATCTCGTGGCACTTCAGATTGCGGCCCGACTCCACCAGATCCTTAAATTCCATCATGAACGAGATGCGATAGTCGCTCGGATGCTTGACACCGAACTCGATGTACGCCCGTAGACCCTCGATCATCTTCTCGATGGGCTTCGGATGCGCCACGCGGATAGCGATAAGCCGGCCCTCGAGGCGGAGCAGCGTTTCCTCGCAGAGAAGGTCGATCAGATCAATCTTGTCTTGAAAATAGAGGTAGATCGTCGTCGGCGAGTATTCGATTTTCTCGGCGATCTTGCGCATCGAGACGTTCTCGAAGCCTTCATGAACGAAAAGATCACGGGCCGCAGCCAGGATCTCCTGCTTTAGTTCTTGCTTCTCTCGCGCGCGTCGTTCTTGGACACCCATAGTGACAGGTACTTGCTTAACACCGTTAAGTGTAATGACAATCTCGCCCCATGTCAATAGAAGTTCTACTGCACCTTTGTTTTAGGTGAGTTGGAGGCGGCGGACGTCGATTTTCGCATCATCGAAGGTACCCAAACCCAACTGTCCTGCTATTTCGATATGTTCCACCTGGCAATTTAGAAAAGTGCTGAATTCATCGGGCTTTGACAGAGCGATGGAAGCCATTCCGACGGCTGCGCGGCGGGCATCAATCGCCCTATGGCCGGTCTTGTCCAGAGCTACAGGATCGGTGGCGAAGTACATCGTCTTGTGTTCCCAGATGAATTGCGCGCGACCGCCGGGTCCGCCATGGAACGACGCTTTCACGCCATCACAAATATGCAGGACCGCTTTGCTGCGGATTACCGGCAAACTGACGACCGACGGGATGAACATGCCGCAGGCGTTCGACGCGCGCGTGATATGACTGCGATTCACATTGTTCACGCAGCCGTGGGACATGTTCTTCAGCGCAATGGTCACCCCCGCCGACTGGTGGTGCTTCAGCACCGGCAGATTGATGAATTTGTTCACTTTCTGCGTCACCACCTTGGCGACGTAGGACCGCCGCATGTGCGCGTCGTCGATACTCTCGCCCGGCTTAACCAGCGCCATCTCCATGAAATGATCGCGATCGTAGCCGCCCATATCATGCTGGTTCTCGCTGTACGCCGGAGATGCGGCTTCCCACTTCACATCCGCTGGCAGCCATTTGTCGATGCCGGCAGCTTGCACCTCCTGCCCGTAGCGATTGAAGACGATGACATCGCGATGCGGAACGCCAGCCTCCTGCAACCCGGCCAGTATTTCGTGGACCACGGCCGCGTCGGAGGAGAGTTTGGGCCCGCCCACCGGGCTTACCTTGATACCCACCACATCGCCCTTCTCGAATAACGTGCGCCACGCGTCCACCCAACCCGGAGCGCCTGTCAGTTCCGTCATGCCGCGGCGCATCATGTCCCGTACGGGTTCTTGCTGATACGCTCCCGAAACAATGGACCGCGGGTGAGACACCGCAACGACGCGACCGGGCCAGGGGCCGGGTAAGCGCAAGTTTGTCAGTGCTGTACTTTGGGAACGCGCTTGCGTGGCTGCGGCGGCGGAAATCCAGGCGCCGAGAAATGACCGGCGATTGACGTGTTTCACTTTCTGCATTTTACTCCCGCTGCCCGAACGGGTACCACAGCCAACATTCCGAACTTGGTAGCATCGAAATGTTTCTTAAGCGCCGATCCGCCTTGTCGCGACTTGTTTAAGAGCCTCTCGGTAACGCCAACTTTCGCAAAAGGAGCATGTGAACGATGAGTTCCTTCCAACAGCGCTTCGCCGTTCTGACGCCGTTTCTGTTTGCCTGCCAACTCGTGGCGGCAGACGTCAACATTTCCTACGAGCGGTTCACGCTGCCAAACGGTTTGACGGTGCTGGTACACGAGGATCATAAAGCGCCGATTGTGGCAGTGAATACCTGGTACCACGTGGGCTCCAAGAATGAAAGGACTGGCAAGACCGGGTTCGCCCATCTTTTCGAGCACCTCATGTTCGGCGGGAGTGAGAACCTGAAGGGCCGCTACGTCGACGCGATGGAGAAGATCGGTGCCACGGAACTGAATGGCACAACCAGCGAAGACCGGACCAATTACTTCGAAAACGTGCCTGCATCCGCACTCGACTACGCTCTTTTCCTTGAGAGCGACCGGATGGGCCACTTCTACAAAGCGATTAATAAGGAAGTACTCGACCTCCAGCGCGGCGTAGTTCAGAACGAGAAACGCCAAGGTGAAAACCAGCCCTACGCGGTGACCGAGGAACTCATCGTGAAGAACACTGCGCCGGTTGGCCATCCATATTCGTGGACGGTAATCGGAGCCATGGAAGATCTGGACGCGGCGACGCTCCCGGATGTCCAGAAATGGTTTCAGACCTACTATGGCCCCTCCAACGCTGTGCTGGTTCTGGCCGGCGATATCGACGTCAAAAGCGCCAAAGAGAAGGTGACGAAGTACTACGGCGATATCCCACCCGGTCCCCCGGTCGCCAGACCTACGGTATGGATTGCCAAGATGGCGGACGAACATCGCGGCTGGGTGCAGGACCGTGTACCTCAAGCGCTCCTCACGATGACCTGGAACACTCCGCAGTGGGCGAGTCGCGAGTCTGTGCTGTTGGAGCTGGTGGGACAAGCGCTCAGCGATGGGAAGACGTCGCGGTTTTACAAGCGCCTGGTGTACGACGACCGCATCGCTACACAGGTGTCGGCGAGTCAGAATGGCCGCGAGATCAATGGTCAATTTCAGATAAATGTCTACGCGCAACCGGGCACCGGCCTCGAGAAAGTGGAGGCGTCGGTACGCGAGGAACTAACCCGCTTCCTCAAAGAAGGACCGTCGGACTCGGAACTTGAACGCGTCAAGGTGCAGTACGAAGCTGCTCTTGTCCGCGGCTCTGAGCGCATTGGCGGCTTTGGCGGCAAGAGTGACCGGCTAGCCCAGGGCACCGTGTTCGCCCGCAATCCCGAACACTACAAAGTCGCGTTAAACTGGGTTCGCCAGGCAACCAAGGCTGATCTGCAACAGGTGGCGCGGGCGTGGCTGTCCGATGGCGTCTACGTTCTCGAGGTCGTGCCTTTCCCGGAACTGAAGGCCATCACTTCCTCGGTAGATCGTTCAAAGCTGCCGGGTACTGAGAAGGCAGGGGAGATCAAGCTCCCCAAGTTCCAACGTGCCACCTTATCAAACGGACTGAAGGTGATTGTTGCAGAGCGTCATGACACGCCTCTGGTTAGTCTCACCCTGCAAGTAAAGGCCGGCTCTTCTGTCGACGAACCCGCCAAACTGGGGGCCATGAAGCTACTGACCGAGGTGCTCACCGGCGGCACGAAATCTCGGAATTCCCTGCAGATCAGCGATGAGCTACAGCGTTTGGGAGCTAACTTGAATGCGTTCTCAAACCTGGATTTCACCATGATTCACATGTCCGCACTCACCGCCAAGCTAGATGGATCCCTCGATCTCTACGCGGATGTGCTGCTGAATCCAACGTTTCCGGAAAGTGAATTCAAGAGAGAACAGAATATTCAGATCGCAGGTATCCAGCAGGAACAGAGCGACCCGGTAGGAATGGCGCTTCGGGTATTTCCGCCGCTCATGTACGGCGAAGGACACGCCTACTCGATGCCCTACTCCGGCACCGGTCGAGTCGACACGGTGAGTAAGTTACACCGCGAAGATCTGGAGAAGCTGTACAGCACGTGGGTGCGGCCGAATAACTCCGTGCTCGTGGTAGTGGGCGATACGACGCTCGCCGATCTTGTCGCCAAGCTCGAGAAGCGCCTGGGCACTTGGAAGCAAGCCGCAGTGCCAACCAGGACCATCGCCCATGTCTCAAGACCGAAACAACCTGTGGTCTATCTGATCGACAAGCCGGATGCACAGCAATCGGTAATCATAGCGGGCGGTATTGCACCGCCGATCAATGCGAGCCAGGAAGTCGCGCTCGGCACGCTGAATGACATATGGGGAGGAACCTTCGGCAGCAGACTGAATATGAACCTTCGAGAGGACAAGCACTGGTCCTACGGCGCGCAGAGCGTTCTGCTGCAGACTATTGCGCAGCGGCCTTTCGTGGGCTTCGCTCCGGTACAGACCGACAAGACCAAAGAGTCTCTGGAGGAGATGCGCAAGGAGTTCAAGGACGTCGTCGGCCCGCGTCCACCCAGTGAAGCGGAACTGGACAAAGCAAAGCTCCGCAAGATTTTGGAATTGCCGGGATCCCGTGAAACCCAGGATGCGGTGGCACGCTCGATACGCACCATCCTGCAAGGAGGGCTTCCGGACGACTACTGGGACACCTATTCCGGCAAGGTACGTGCGCTATCCACAGGAGACCTCAAGGATGCCGCCCGGACTCTGATCGACCCGGACCATCTCATCTGGGTAATCGTGGGTGATCGCGCCAAAATCGAGAAGAGCATTCGCGAATTGGACCTGGGTGAACTGAAGATTATTGAAGCTCAGTAGCCAGGCTTGGGCGCGAGCAAGTTCTGCGCAACTCCGTTGGATTACTTACTAGTCGATGAACCCTTTCCAGGTTTCACCGCGTTCGTCCCGCAACACGACCACAAAATTGCTCGACACGCCAGTCAGCGTGCGCCCGTCTGAGGCCCGGAAGTGGTAGTAGATTTCGTCGTCATCCCGGCGTTCGGCCGTGCCCCGCCAGACGTTGCCGTACTCGTCCGTCAGTTTAATGTTGTCGCCATGCCCGTAACCGTGGACACGCGTCTTGTTCTTCTCGTTCTCGAGATGAAAGTAACCACCGGGCAACGAACTATGACGGGACCGCTTGCGGTAGATCATCCGCTGTAATTATACGTACAGTCGTAAGCCGCTTTGATCGGCTGTTCATACTAATTCGCTGGCTAAGTATTACTTAGGTACTACGACAGGTCGTACCACTGCGACACCGATCTTGCCCATTTCTTGAACCATCCGGCCGAACATGGCATCATCTGCGTACACACCCACTACCGCGCCGCCTGAACCGGCGAAGTTCGCCGACGCTCCCGCTGCCCGGGCAGCGTGAATCATCACCAGATTCCCGGTACTAATCTGATAGAGCCGGGCGCGCAGGTCAAAATTCTCGTTGATTAGTAGATTGAGTTTCCCGGCATCGCGCGCAAGCAAGGCCTGGCGGCCCTCCGCTGCAATCTGTCCCCACCGCTGCATAGCTTCCACTACCTCGGCGTCTCCGCTCCTCCAGCGCTCGCGAACGTGACTGTGAAAAACCTCCGTGCCTTCGCTCAAACTTGTACGGTAGGCAAGGTAGACAGGCGGCAGGCAGGCAGGGTCAAGCCGTTCGTATTCGCCGTAGCCGCGAGAGGTCATCAAGTCTTCGCGAAAATCCATGAACACCAGTCCCTCGTAAACCTGGATCACGCGATCCTGAGGTCCGGCAGGTACGCCCAACTCCCTGGTCTCGGTTTCGAGCACAAGTTTGGCCTGCACCGGCAAGGGAATCTCAATCTCGTAATAAGCGCATAGTGCCCGCAGCGCCGCAGTGATGATTGCGCTTGATCCGCCCATCCCCAAACGGAGTGGGATGGTGGACTCGTACTCGAGCGTGAAGTTGCGATTGGGTAGCTCAAGCGACTGCTCACGGCAGTAATCCATGAAACGCACAATCAGCGCCTGGATGATCCGGATCCCTCCGTAATAACCGCGCCAACGTGTCGTGTCATAAAGATCGGTAAGATCTTCGAAGACAGGCATGTCCGCCTTGGAAGGTTTGATCTCAAGACGCGCGCTCGGGTAAAGGATGACGCGAGCCCTGAAGTTACGGGCAATTAGAGCTATCGTCTTACCGAAATATCCATCGCTTGGATTACCGAGTAAGCCCGCGCGGGCGTAAGCGTAGGTTTCAACCATCTGGACATTTTCAAGTATGCAACACTCAGGAACATGCGAGCCGTTTTACAGCGCGTCCGGCACGCGCGCGTGGAGGTAGACGATGAGGTTACAGGAGCGATTGGACCGGGCATCCTGGTCCTACTCGGAGTAGCTAAAGGCGATACGGAGTCAGACGCCGATTATCTGGCGGCTAAAATCGTGAACCTGAGAATCTTCGAGGATACTGCGGGCAAGATGAATCTCAGTGTCCAGGAGACGGCAGGGTCGCTATTGGTCGTTTCCCAATTCACGCTCTATGGCGATTGCTCCAAAGGCCGGCGACCCAGTTTCGACCGCGCTGCTGCGGGCGACGATGCGCGCGGCCTGTATGAGTACTTCGTTACTAAGATACGCTCTCTCGGATTGAATACCGCGACCGGAATCTTCCAGGCCGCCATGAAGGTGCACCTGGAAAACGACGGCCCGGTTACCCTTATCTGTGAATCCAGAGATAAGTCAAATTAGTTTGCGATATACTGCGGGGTAACATGGCACGTCCACGCAAGTTAGCGGTCGATAATTCGTCCCTTCTTGAAGCTGCATTGGAAGGACTCGAGTTACAAAAAGGGCGAATCGAAGCTCAGATTGCCGAGGTCCGCCGGATGCTGAATAAGCGTCCGGGACGATCTATTGCGCCGGCACCAAAAGCCTCTGCTCCGGCTAAACCGGCAAAGTCAAAACGTCCGCTTAGTCCCGCCGCCCGTAAGAGAATTGCTGCTGCTCAGAAAAAGCGCTGGGCTGCATTCCGCGCCACTCAAAAGAACGGCGAGTCTTAACCCGGAGTTAGTGGAAACGGGGATTCCAATCAAAGCGATCTAGGACCTGGTCCACGGTACCCTCAGCGGCGACGCGTCCTTTCTCAAAAAAGACAGCCCGTGTGGCGAGAGCCCGCGCAAACACCGTGTCGTGAGTAATCAGAAGCTTGGCTTGCGGCAACTCGCTTAACAACCGGAATAAGTCGGTCTGTCCCGGAGGATCGAGAAACGTTGTCGGTTCATCCAAAACCAGCACCTCGGGTTCTACCGCCAGCACACCTGCAATCGCCACCCGGCGCTTCTCACCGGCGCTCAAATGATAGGGAGCCTTTCGCGCAGCCGTAAGCATTCCGACTTTCTCGAGAGCACCCCGGGCGCGCGATTCCGCTTCCTGCAAGCCCACGCCGAGGTTCAGCGGACCAAACACAACATCCTCCATCACCGTCGGCATGAAGAGTTGTTCGTCCGAATCCTGAAAAACCACGCCGACTTTCCTTCTAATCTCCTTCAAATGCTCTTTGTCCACCGGCAGTCCGCAGACCGTAACCCGGCCTTCGCCACTCAACAGCCCGTTCAGATGCAGAGCGAAGGTCGTTTTACCCGATCCGTTAGCGCCGAGCAGGGCAACACACTCGCCAGCTTCAAGGCGGAAGTCGACGCCGTCCAAAGCCTGGGTTCCGTCTTCATAGCGATAACGAAGATTTTCAACTTCGATCACGCGGCTCATGCAGCCGTCCGGATCAGAACCGCCGCCGAGATGGTCAGCCCCAGAAACAGGAAATCCATCAATCGAACGGGATTCAGCGCCGACGCGGGAAACTCGCCGGAGAATCCGCGAGCGATCATCGCCCGGTGAATTCCGTCAGCCCTGGCGTATGAGCGCGCGAAGAGCACCGACAACGCTCCCGCCGCTGCCCGGAAGCGTGATGCCAGCCCGCTGCCCGCCCGCCGTCCGCCTGCACGCGACGCCGCGGCCAAGCGCATATGCTGAGCCTGCTCCGACAGGACGAACAAGTACCGATACAGGAATTGAGTAATCAGGATGATGAGCCGCGGTACGTGAAACCAGGAGAGCGCCCGCAGCAAATCCGGCAGAGGGGTGGTGGACACAAGCAACAGCACCGCCAGCGCCGACATATATCCGCGAATCACCAGCGCCGCAGCCTTCGCCGGGTCGCCCGCAAGCCAGCTCACCAGCGCGAATATTGCGGAGAACGGAAGCACGGCGCCCGCTCGCATTAAGGCCCCAGCTATCGGCAACCGTGAAACAAGCAGTGCGGCCATCAGCAGTACGAACTCCGCCGCAAAGGCGAGAGGGTGCGACGGCACAGTGGTTCCTATGAGCAAAAGGACCACCAGCGTCGCCGCCAGCTTTACACGGGCGTCCCGCGCATGCAATCCGCTGGCCCTGCGGCTCCATCGTTCCAGGACGACGTGATGCAATTCAGGCAGCCCTCCGCCGCGAGATCATCCGGCCCAGCGCAAGGCAGGCAATCCAGATCCCCAGCACGCCCGCCAGTCCAGCGGCCGCACGGCGCAATACCGGCGACGCCAGTCCGTGCATCTGATAGTCAGCGAGCGGCCCTGCAACGATCGCGTTGGCCTGGCCTGCGATGCCCACGCGCTCAGCCAGACTCTGCAAACCGTCGGGCGACTGCGAGGCGAATACGAACCCGATGCCGCCCAACAGCACCGCTCCCACGCCAAGCAGTACGAAGGCGGTTGATCGCAGCGGCACCGGATTGCCGATCCAGGAAGGATGCAGCCGCTCGATCGCCGACACTACGCTCACTGTAATCGCGCCCTCGAGCAGCGCGCTCACCACGAACAGTCCCGCCGATACGCCGAGTACAGGGCCCGGCATCCGCACCCCGGACAGCAGTAGTTCCGTGAGCGCAAGCGAAGCGCTTACGAGCAGAGAAAGAAACGCCCCCGCGAAGATGCCTGCACGCCGGTAACGCGTCTTGCCCAGCCAGTGGTATGGAAGATACCCCGCTATGACACCCGCCACCGCCATGTTCATCAGGTTGGCGCCAAGCGCGAGAATGCCGCCATCCTGAAACACCAGGGCCTGGATGGCAAGAATCGCAGTCATCACCAGCGCGGCGGCCCCCGGGCCAAGCAGGCAGGCGAGCAGAGCCCCACCAACCAAGTGGCCGCTCGTCCCTAAACCCACCGGAAAATTGATCATCTGGGCAGCGAAGACGAACGCGCCCATCACCCCGAGAAGCGGAATTCTGGCCTCATCGATTTCAGCGCGCGCACGATTGGCCAGCAAGCCGATGGCAGGAATACTGACTGCGTCTAACGCGGCCCAGACCGGTGTTGAAAGGAATCCGTCGGGAATGTGCATGAGCAGTCGATTCGAGCGTAGCACGATTGTCAGAAACGTGTCACTCGCTTCTGCCGTGCTACATTGTTTTACGAGTGAGCGACCTCAGCCGGATCGGAGTTGCGATAGATTCTGAGCTGCTTGAGCAGTTCGACAAGCTGATTGCGGGCCGCGGGTACACTAACCGCTCTGAAGCCTTCCGCGACCTGATTCGCGAACAACTCGTCCAGACTTCAGCAGAGCAGCCGGAGAGCGACGTTGTGGGCACCGTGACGCTGGTCTACGATCATCATGTCCGTATGCTCAGCGACAAGCTGACGGACCTGCAACATGATCATTTTCATAACATTCTCTCCACCTTGCACGTCCACCTGGACCACGACAATTGCCTGGAGGTGCTGGTGGTGCGCGGCAAAGCGAAGCGGGTGCGCCAATTGGCTGAAGCGCTCATCAGCACCAAAGGCGTCAAACACGGACGCCTGGCCATCACGGCCGCGGAGGCAGCGAAATGATTGTCGGCACGGGAGTCGATTTGTGCGAAGTCGACCGGATCAGGAAGTCCATCGAACGGTTTGGACAGCGTTTTGTGGAGCGTGTTTATACCGCTAAGGAAATCGCCTACGTCGAGCGCAAAGCGAACAAATATGAGCGTTATGCCGCCCGTTTCGCTGCTAAGGAAGCCGGGATGAAGGCGATTGGCACGGGTTGGCGAGGCGGCATCACTTGGCACGACTTCGAGGTCACCAACCTTCCTTCAGGACGTCCCACGCTGGCCTTTCACGGAGTAGCGGCCAAAGTAGCGGAACGGTTGGGCGTCAAGCAGGCCGCGTTATCCATGACTCACACACGTGAGATGGCGATGGCGATGCTGGTTCTGGAAGCTTAGCTGACTCTAGGAAGAGTGCTCAGTGGCAGCGCGCGTGGGGACGGCGCGAAGTTGTGCGTCCTCAAGCCGCTTGGCTTCCTGCCAGGTGAAGATCATGCGATGGATCACGGTCAGGTTGCCGAGAATCGCCACCACCCAGAGCGCCGGAGCCATGCGGTCGAACAATGCGCCAATGATCAACAGGACAACCCGTTCGGGCCTCTCCATGAAACCCACTTTGCAAGTCGGGATGGTGTTTTCAGCGCGTGCGCGGGAATAGCTGATCATTACTGAAGCCGTCATCACGATGGCCGTCAGTACAACGTAGAAAGGCCGGTTGATTGAGCCATACCAGACCAGCAGTCCCATGAGGAGTGCAAGGTCGGAGTAACGGTCGAGCACGGAGTCAAAAAAGCCGCCGAACCGCGTGACCTGGTTGGTTTCGCGAGCCACCCGGCCGTCCACCATATCGAAGAGCCCCGCTCCGATAATCACCGCGCCGGCCCATCTGAACTGACCCGCCGCCAGCATGGCTGCGGCGACGATGTTGATCAGTAAGCCGATGAATGTGAGTACGTTGGGGTGAATCTTGGAAAGAGCGAGTCCACGGACAATTAGCCGGATCACCTTGTTGCACGCACGGCCGATTGCGCTCGTGAATGTCATTGAGATCCTCTCCTTATGAGCTAGACTTCTGGCTGACCTGCGAGGTCGTGCATGGTGGACAACTTCAGAATCTCGAGTTCCTTCGAACCGCCGGGAATCTGGAATTTGACGGTATCGCCAACCTGCTTCCCCAACAGTCCTTTCCCGATCGGCGAAGTAGTGGAAATGAACCCCTGGTTCGCGTTCGCCTCTTCGCTCGTGACTAACCTGTATGTTATCTCTTCTTCTTTATTAACGTCGAGCACAACCACTGTCGACCCTAGCCCCACCCGGTCCTTCGGGATTCTGGTGAGATCCACCATCGCCAATTCGCGCAAACGCTTCTGAAGCTGCGACAAACGGGCGTCCACAAACCGCTGACGTTCCTTCGCGGCATGATACTCGGCGTTTTCGCTTAAATCGCCGTGGGCACGGGCTTTGGATATCTCGCGAGGCAGCTCCACCTGGATCTCGTACTTGAGCGTGTCCATCTCGGCTTTGAGCTTATTGATTAAATCTTGCATGCCTGCGGCGAATCTCCTGTCATTATATCGAACAAGTAGCCTGGGAAACGGGAGAAAAAGCGGTTATGCGCTATGAGCGGGTTGAGATTGACGAAGGCGGCATCCCCCGTGCGGCCTCGCAGGCGTTCCAGCACGTGGTGGACACCTATGCCGGCGAGACCAACAAAACGGCGTCGGTCTGGCGAATGTTTAGGGATGAAGACCTGGATTGGAGACCCAGCCAAAAGTCGAGCACGGTGTCGGAAATCCTGAAACATCAACTACTTTCCGAGCGCCGCTTCTTCAGCGAGTTCCTCGGAAGCCCTGAGCCTCCAGCCGCGGAATTACTGCCTGTGACGCCCTCGATCGACGCTTTTGTTCACCAACTTGTTGAACTCGCGCGGCCCAGGTTAGGCTGGCTCAGCGAGCGAACAGAGGCAGACTGGCTGCAACCGGTCCAGTTCTTCGACGTCCGGCGCGATCGCATCTGGGTGTTCTGGCGGCGGGTTCTCCACTCCGCCCACCACCGAACCCAACTCACGGTTTACCTGCGCCTGCTCGACAAACCCGTGCCGGCTACCTACGGACCTACTGCGGACGTCACTTGGGACGGCGCCGATCCAACGCTGACGGTGGAGTCCGCTGAACGGGGCTAACTACTTGCTGGGAAGCGGCCAGTCCTCGACTCCCGGCGGCGGCTTGAACTC
This sequence comes from Bryobacterales bacterium, assembly GCA_038212445.1. Lineage (GTDB taxonomy): Bacteria > Acidobacteriota > Terriglobia > Bryobacterales > Bryobacteraceae > TMP-7. The sequence continues at coordinate 188,714 of JBBQUM010000006.1, read as the reverse complement.
GTTCGTGCTAAAAACGCGGAGCTTTTCGCCAGGTCCCGACACCTGGAGCACAAGCGCAACATGGAATCGGGGCCCCTGGAAATAGGACACGCGAATGCGGTGGACTCCCCGCTCCAGTTGGGACTGGCCCATGCGTTCCTGCACCGGATGCTGGCCGTCGTTATCGATCACCAGTGCATCGTCCAGATACAAACGCGCTCCGTCATCCGACGTCAGGACGAAGTTATATAAGCCGGGCGTCTCAATCCAGAAGCGGCCCCTGTAGTCGATGGCGAACCACTCGTAACGGTCGGTCACCCCAGGGAAACCCTCGCGGAAATCCTGCGAAGGAACGTCCAGTGACTCGGTGTAGATCTTGCCGATGGACTTGCGTTTGGTGAAGTCCGGCAGTTGCTTGGTGTTCCGCCGGATCGTGTAAATGGAACCCTGCAGCCCCGACGGAATCACCACCGTCGTGCCGAACTTCGCGATTGAGCCGCCAGGTTCATCCTGCCCCAGCGCCATCACCGTGCATATCAATGCCGCGACAATCGCCTGGCCCATTTCGACAGGCTAACACGCTCAGCTAGCGGAGGAATGCCTCGTGCAGACCGCCGTCCACCGGAATGATGTGGCCCGTCGTACGCGAACTGCGGTCGCTCGCAAGCCAGATCAGCGCTTCCGCGCAATCGTCGGGACGCACAGCCAACCGCGTCAGTGTGCGGCTGGCATAAAACGCGGCCAGCCGGTCACGCAGAGCCTCATCGCTCTCGTGGTCCTCTGCCGCCAAGTGGTATTTCTTCAGCGAGAAGATCACGCGATCGCGCGGGAACATCTGCGAGCCTTCCACGACGGTGGCGGGTGCCACGGCGTTCACGCGCGCCAGTCCGGCAAAGCCCACCGCCAGTTCGCGCACCAGGTGGTTCAGCGCCGCCTTGCTCACATCATAAGATTCACTGCCGCGCTTGGGGACCACGGCGTTAGCCGAACTCGTCAACACAATACTGGCAGCGAGATGCTGCCGCTGTAGTACAGGCTTGAGCACATCGCAGAGCACGAAATTGGAGATGACGTTGATGTCGAGCATCGTCCGCCACTGGTCCTCCGGTTTCTGTCCACGCTTCAAAGGACCGAGCGACAGCGCGGCGGTGGTGACGACGCCGTCAATCCCGCCAAACCGTGAGACAGTGGCGCGGATGGCTTCCTCGATACTCTCGCGGCGGGTCAAATCCGCGGCGCACGACGCCACAGCCTCGCCGCCGGCGGTCTTGGCGCACTCCCCCGCGACGCTCTCAGCGGCGCCTGCGTTGAGGTCAGCCAGCATCACATGCGCTTCGGCGCCGGCGAGTTTCAATGCCGCCGCGCGGCCGATTCCGCTGCCGCCGCCCACTACCAGAAAAATCCGACGGGCGAAATCTTTCTCCTTGGGCATCCGCTGAATCTTGGCTTCTTCGAGCGCCCAATACTCGATGCGGAACGCCTCGCGAGGGGGCAGCGCAACGTAATTGTGGAGGCGGGAAAAGTCGCCGGCGCGTTCGGCATGACGGGCCTGGGGCAGCGTCTTAACTGCCGAGTGCTTGTCCTCCATGCTCGTGGCGCCGCTCATAACGTTAATTGCGTTTACGTAGAACTCGCCAGTGATGCGCGCTTCCTTCTTACTGCGGCCGAACGAGAACATGCCAACGCCGGGCACAATCACCACTGAGGGATTGGGATCACGCAACGCGGGCGAGGAGGCCTCTTGATGGGCTTTGTAGTATGCGGTATAGCGCTCCCTGTAGGTCTCGAGTCCCTTCTCGATCGCCGACTCCAGATCCTTCTCGGTACCGCTGGCGGCGTTCCATTCGACGAACAACGGCGCGATGCGCGTACGGATGAAATGATCGGGACAACTGGTACCGAGCGAGCAAAGTTCACTCGCCCATTTCGCATTCGCAAACCGTTCCACCACGCTGTTCGAGGTGAAGTGCCCAATGGACCGCCGCTCGGTCGCGATGCGGCCGCGAACATAAGGGAAAATCGTCACCGCGAGTTCGGCGGCGTCGGTGCGCTGTTCGTGGCTCTTACCGCCAAACAGTTGCTCACCTGCCCGCTGCTCGTGTTCCAGCACAAATTCGCCGAGTTCATTGATAATTCGAAGGCTGGAGTCGTAGCATTCCTGCTGCGTCTTGCCCCAGGTGAACAAGCCGTGACTACCAAGCACAATGCCGTCACAGCCGGGTTGCTTCGATGCCTCGTGCAACATCAACCCGAGCTCGAAGCCTGGACGCTGCCAGGGTAGCCAGGCGAGTTTGTGCCCGTAACGCGCGTTGAACTCCTCTAGCTTCGCTTTCCCGTTCGCGCTCGCCGCCATCGCGATGGCCCAGTCGGGATGCAGATGATCCACGTGGTCGTAAGGGATGAAAGCGTGGAGCGGAGTGTCGATGGACGCCGGGACCGTGTTATTGCCGAATGCGCAGGACGGGTAGAACGCCACTATCTCGTCCTCGTGCGCCTCACCGCGATAAACGTTTTTCAGCGCCTCCAGCTTATCCAGGTAGAGCACCGCGAAGCCGGTGTTCTTGATGCTGCCCAGGTCGCCGCCCGACCCTTTTACCGCCATGACACGCGCCATTTTGCCGGTCATCGGGTCAAGAGCATCGTATTTGGAGCTGGTATTGCCGCCGCCAAAATTCGTGATGCGCAGATCGGAACCGAGCGCATTCGAGCGATAGCGGAGCAACTCTAAGGGATCGTTGGAAAGAGCTTGCGCCGCGACATCGTCCCAGGTAGACAAAATTAGTGCTTTGGTTTGGTGCATGCAGGGGTAATTTCAGCATACCCCGTCATCACTCTCAGCAATCCTGAAGAAACTGTTTAGCGTTACTGGGCTGCTAGACCTTGCTCGCCTCCGGATGCACCCAAGGACTGCGATACGGCCTGTGCAAAAGCTTATTCGCCTCTTCGTCACCGCTAATCTGGTGCTTAACCGGATCCCAGGTGAGCGTCCGCCCCAGTTTCATCGACAGGTTCGCGAGAATGCAGGTCGCGGTGGAAATATGACCCTGCTCGATGTCGGCCACGGGCTTACTGCGTGCATCAATCGACGCCAGCAGGTCACGCATGTGCCCGCGAATCGCCGGAGCCACGTGCCGCTCCAGATCCTTCTCCGTGCGATCCTCCGGATACTGCTCGTACTCGTAAGTGACGTCCTTATGAACAGGCTGCGCGCCCTTAGTCATCGGAATGAAGTCGTAACCGTAGACGCTGCACTTCAGCGTGCCCTTCTCGCCGTAGAACGTCGTACCCCACGGATACTTCGGATCAGCCGGGTCTCCCCAGGTGCGATGCTGCCACACCACGTCAAGACCGTCGAACTCGAACGTCGCAGTCTGCGTGTCGCTGATGTTCGCCTTACTGTTCTTGTCGACGAGAATGCCGCCGGTGGACGAAACCCGCTTCGGCCAGCCCAGATCGAGCATCCAGCGCGTCATGTCGAGCATGTGGACGCACATATCGCCGACAATCCCGTTTCCATATTCCATGAACGCACGCCAACTGCGCGGATGAACCAGCTTGTTGTACGGCCGCATCGGCGCAGGACCGGTCCAAAAATCGTAGTCGAAATATTCGGGCGGCGCCGTGTCCGGTGGATTTTCAGCGGAGCGCATATGGTAGTAGCAATACGTCTCCACCAGAGCGATCTTTCCCAACGCTCCCGTCTTCAAAAAGCGGTCGCGCGCCTCAATCAGGTGCGGCGTTGAACGGCGCTGTGTGCCCACCTGCACCACCCGCTTGTACTTGCGTGCCGCCGCCACCATCGCCTGACCTTCTGCGATGTCCACGCTGATCGGCTTCTGCAGGTAAACGTCGCATCCGCTCTTCACCGCCTCGATCATCGCCAGCGCGTGCCAGTGGTCGGGCGGCGCGATCAGGCAGATGTCAAGGTCCTTCTGCTTGAGCATCTCGCGATAGTCGTGGAACGTACGCGGACGTTTCTTCGACTGCTGGCGCGTGGCCACCAGATCGGCCGCTTCCTCCACCATGTGACGATCCACGTCGCACATGCTCACCACTTCCACTGGAGCCACTTGAATCAGCCGCAGCAGATCCGCCTTGCCATACCACCCGGGCCCAATGATGCCCACGCGTCGGACTTTCTGATCGGCGTAGGGAACGGCGAGTCCCGCAGTGGCTAGCCCAGCGGCCGCGGTGGTTAGGAAATTCCGGCGCAACATAGCCTAACAGTATATATGTCGACTATTCGTACCGGAGCGCCTCAATCGGATCGATGCGCGCGGCCTTCATGGCGGGGTAAATGCCGAACACCACGCCGGTAATCATAGCGACGCCGAACGCGACAATCACCGAGACCGTCGTGATGATCGTCTTCCACCCGGCAAAGTTCGCGATCACCCACGACAGCCCAAAGCCTAAGCCGACTCCCAGCAATCCGCCGCCCACTGAGATGAGCACGGACTCGATGAGGAACTGACGGACGATGTCCTGCCGGCGCGCGCCCAACGCACGTCGCACGCCGATTTCGCGGGTCCTCTCGAGCACGGTCGCCAGCACGATGTTCATGATCCCGATGCCACCCACCAGCAGCGATATCGCCGCAATCGCCACCATCACGTACGTGAAGATTGTCTGCGTGCGCTTCTGCTGCTCGAGCAAGGCGGCCGGAATCGTCACCGAAAAATCCTCCGCATTGCGGTGCGTCGACTGCAAAATCGCCGTCACTACCTTCGCCACTTCGATGCTGTCCGCGCCCGCTTTCAGCCGCATGTCCACGCCGTCCAGTTCGTCGCGTAGATAGCGCGATGCATCCCAAAAACGATAAGTGGATGTGTTGAACGGGATCAGAATAGTGTTGTTGCGATCGAGCGTTTGCGAGTTATTTGCCGAGGAGTCATTGATCTGCTCAGCGAGCACTCCCACCACTCGCAGCCAGGTGTCGTTCACCTTCACGAATTTCTCGACCGCGGTGCCGTAGCCCAGCAACCCTACTTTCGCCGACTGTCCCAGCACGCAGACCGCGGCGCTCTGCGCGTCGTCGTCCTCGCTCAGAAAGCGGCCTTCCACCAGTCGGAGCTTGTGGATCGCCTCGAACGCCGGACGCACCCCAAGCAGTCCAGGCATGCTGCCTGAGGGCTTGGGCAGCACTCGCGCCGGAAACAAGTTGAGTCTCGGCGAAATCACTTCGAACTGATCGACGTTGGCGCGGAGGATACGCACGTCGCGCTCGGTGAGTCCCGGACTTACGCGGCGCCGCTGCTGGAGTTCCTGGTCGTTGCTGGCCGGACGTGAGTCAACGAGTATGTTGCGAACTCCCAGTTGCTCGATGAATTGCAGAGACTCTTCGCGTGCTCCGGCGCCAATGGCCAGCATGCCAATCACGCTGCCCACGCCAAACACGATGCCGAGCGCCGTCAGCAGGCTGCGCAGCTTTTGCGCGCGCAGGTTGGCCAGCGCCTCGAGAAAGTCGCCGAAGATGCGTCCAACAAAACGGAACGGCTTCATCGCGCGACAGCCTTTGTAGGTCCGCCACCCGCTTTGCCCTCGCTCTTCGACTTTTGATCGGGACTCGCGAGCGCCACCAGTTGGCCTTCCTTCAAGCCCTCAACCACCACCTGGCTCTCACTGCGCCGGACCATCTTCACGTCCTGAGGTGTAAACCCGGCCGGGGTCTTCACGTACACGTACGGTTTGCCGTCGCGCTCAAAAATAGCCTGCGCGGGCACCGCCAGCACATCGTCGAGCTTTCCTGTTTCAATAACGATCCGCGCGCTCATTCCCGGACGCAGTTCGGTCGACGGTCCCTCAAGCGCGAGCTTGCATTCAAAGCGGCGGTTCCATGGCGGACCCTGCGTACCGCCCATGTTCGTCACCTTCCCCCGGAACGACTTTCCAGGCAGAGCCACGATCTGGACACTCGCCTGTTGCCCGACATTGATGTATCCGCGATCCAGCTCGGCGATGCGCGCACTCACTTCCCAACTGCTCATATCGGGGATCTGCGCCACGCCCATTCCAGGACGCACAGCATCGCCTACCTGGTAAAGCGGGAACGTCATGCCGGGGAAAAACCAGTTGCTGTTCGTGTTCCGCTCCACATTCACGTAGCCAGCCACCGGCGCCTTCAGCGTCATGTTGTCGATGTTGCGCCGCGCGGTCTCTGCCTGCACCGTCGCCTTCTTGCGGCCCGCTTCCTGGATGGCGATGGATGCACTCGCGGCTGCTTTTCGCTGAGGATAATCGCGGTCGAGCTTGGCCAGCCGGTCCCTCGCCGCTGCTAGTGTCAGGTCATTCTGCTTTGCCGCCACTGCCGCAATCAGCGGGTTGCGCTGAACCTCAATCTCGGCCACCTTTACAGCCGACCGCGCCTGCACCATCTCGGCGTTCAGTTCTTCTTCCTTGGCCAGCGTCTCGTTGTTCGCCTGAATCACCTGCTGCTCTGACTCGGCCAAGTCCGACTCTGCTTCCCGAAGCTTGAAGTCTTCTTCAGTGGTGTCGAAGCGCGCCACCACCTCGTCCTTCTTCACCATTTCTCCAGGCTGGCGGACTTCGATCAGAATCAACTGTCCGCTTCCGGTCATGGGCGCGGACATCATCTTCGAATTGCCGCCCTGCAAATCGCCCAGCGAACTCACCGTAAAGCCGACGCTGGTTTTCTTCACCGGCGCCGAAGGCACGCTGATCTCCGCCGTTCGGTTCAGCCCCCGCACCACCCGCGCACCGCCAAACGTCAGGAGCCCCGCTGCGCCGACAATCATCAGGAAGGTGATAATCCGCCGCCGTAACTTCATTGCTTCGGCGCCCCCTTGGGCTCGTTGAGTTCGTCGATCAGCGCCACGGTGGCGCCGGCCTCGAGACCTTTCACCGCTACCTCGTCCGGGTTACGCGCAACCACCGCCACCTCAACCGGACGCAATGTCGTACCGGCGGGCACCAGCACCACAGGCTTGCCATTCCGTGTGAAGACCGCTTTGGCGGGAACGCTGATTGCATCCGCAATGCGGTCGACAATCACGTCCAGACGCCCGTTCATGCCCGGACGCAATCGCGACTCTACTTTCTCAAAGTCAGCAAACGCGCGAAAATTCCGCGATGGGGGCCACTCGAAGTTCTGCTCGATCAGCGGCGAAAGTCTCGACAGCTTGCCCGGATACTGCTTCTCCGGGAACGGGTCGAGGACGATCCGCACGTCCTGCGCCGGCGTCATGCGGCTTCGATCCATCTCTTCTACGCGCGCCTTCATCTGGAGCGTGTCGATGTCGGGGATCTCGGCAATCGCGCTGCCCGCCCATACGTTATCGCCCACCTTGAATGGCGTGGCATTCATCCACCCTCGCGAATAATTCATCAGGAACGCGAGCACGCCGACCGACGGCGATTTCACCACCATCCGGCCAATGCGGTCGCGCGTGATGTCGGCTTCAGTCTTGTTCTTATCGCGCGCGGTCCGCAGTTGCGCAATTTTCGACTCTCCGGACGCCGTGCTCAGCCGCGCGCCCGCCTCTTTTACGCGAAGCTTCTCCTCAGCTAAACGCAAGTCGAGCTTGTACTCGTCGGCCTGGATCCGGCTCACGACATCGGCTTTCGAGACGTCGAGTTTGGCATTCTCCACCGCCGTGCGAGCGTCGGCGATGTCGAGCGAGTCCTTCTGCTCAGTCATCCGCAACTCCGCGATGGCCTGGTCCATCGACGCCTGCGCCTGGTTTAGAGAAGCCTCGGTTTCCTGCAACTGGCGGCGCGCGCCCGATTCGTCAAATTTGATGATGTCGTCGCCCGGCTTTACCGTGCTGCCCTGCTCCGCCATCCAGGTAATCCGCAAATCCGGAACCTTGGTCGGAGCCAGGATCTGGATGGACTTGCCGGCGATCAGCTCGCCGCGGCATGACAGGATCACCAGGAATTCGCCTTTGCGCGCCTTTGCCACCGGGCGGTCCTGCTTCGCGGAAACGGGCCCGGCTTGACGCAAGGCTACGAACACCACGCCAACTACGCTCGCCAGGGTGATGCCTGCGAAAAGCCACTGAATGACGCGAGGCGAAAGTTTGACTCGCGACGATTTGCGCGTGACAGGACCGGGTGTAACCGGTGCTTCCGTCGGAGAATCCGGAGCCGCATCGCTCATGGCTTGGCCTCGCCGGGAATCGTGATTTCGAGCGACGCGGACAGGTCAGGCAGCAGCCGCGCATCCCGCCCTTCGATCTTGAATCGCGCTGAGAAGCTCTTCACCGGAGACTCCAGACCAGCCGTCGCCACCGGACTCGAGTTCAGTAATCTCGCCTCGAATGCCGCCGCCGGGTACGCGTCCAGATAGATCCGCGCCGTCGCCATTGACCCGAGCACCGACACGTCCGGCTCGTTCACCTGCGTGTCCACAATCATCTCCGTAGGATCGAAAATTCGCATCACCGGCTGATTGCCCCACATCTGATCGCCCACCTGCGGCGGCCCCATGGAGCTATTGCGCCAGACGTTCTCGTGCGCCACCATGCCGTCGTGCGGAGCCCGCAACGAGAGCTTGTCGACATTGGTCTGCAACCGCTGCACCACTAACCCTTGCCGCGACGCCTTCAACTCCAGCACCTTTACGGTGGCCGCCTCGGCCTTCAACCAGCTCTCGTGAGCCTTGTTGAGATTCGCCAGACGTTCGCGCGCGCCCGCCGCCTTCACTTCATTCTTCCGGCGGTCCAGTTCAGCCAGCACGGGTCCTTTTTGCAGCTCTAGCTCGGCCTTGCCCAGTTCCACTTCGGCTTCCCGGATGATCACCAACCGCTTGGCCGCGTCGCTGTTCACCAGTGCCCGCTTCTCCTCCCGCTGATGCTCCAGGTCACTCAACTTGGCCTTGGCTTCGCGCAGTTCGTCGAGTTGAGTAGTAGGATCGAACTCCGCTAACAGATCCCCGGTTTTCACAGCTGTGCCATTTGGGATCAGGGAAACAAGCGTGAGTTGTGCGCGCTGGGTGGCGGTCTGAGCCAGCTGCGGTACGCGCAAAGTGGAGCTCCTCACCGCCTGGATAGTACCGGTAGCCCGCACCACACGGCTCGCGGTCGGCTTAGTTGTTGTTGCAGGAACAGGCGCTTCACTGCTAGCCGCGACTGTGGCGGGATGGCTGCCGCACGCAGACAGCAGTAACGCCGCCATCGTCAACGTCAGGCTGGCAGTGGTCCTCAAGTACACTCAACCTCCGCTGGTTTGACGACAACACACTTCTAGCCGTGCAAGCCAATCGGTTTAGACGTGGCTTTCGAGGATTAGTTCCTAATGGCAGTGCGACGCGCCCCTATTTCAGGGCGATTGTTACGGTATTTGCCGCAACGCCCGCCGCCAAGAGCGTCACATTCACCACTCCGCTACCCACGAGCGACCTTGGAAGCTCAGCGTTTACCTGGTCCAGGCCCGGATATTGTCCCTGCGGACCAGCATAGGCCGCCACCACGTCCACGCCGCCCACTCGGACAGTCGCCGCATTCCCGCGAATTCCCGTACCGTAAAGCGCGAGAAACAGCCGGTCCGTCACGGGCCCGAAATCCACCTGCAGCGGGACCAGGTTCTGGTCCGCGTCCAACTGCACAACTGGCTCGTAAGTCTGAGTGCCGTCAGCTTTAATGCGAATCACTTGAGCGGCGGCCAGGCCATAACCTGCGGAATTGACGGTGAAAATTGAAGGCGCATTCGCACTAACGGCGATTGAACCCGACGCCACCGGAGCGCCGTTCCGCGACACCGTCAACTTGGCGCGCCCCGCTCCCAGCAGCGCGGGCAGCCTCAGATTAATCTGATTCGCCGATACATACAGCAATCCGGCCTGCGCCGTCGCTCCGCCACTATCCCGCACTTCCACCGACACGCCGCCAAGCTCCGTCGGATAGACTACGGAATCCGCCTGCGCCGGACTCTCGGCAAAACCGCTCCCATAGAGGCTCACGAACGAGCCGCCCGTCCCTCTCGCGACGCTCACCGATGCCGACGACAGCGCCGTTAGATAACCGCCCGGAGCATGCGCCAGCAAGGTAGCCATCTGCGGACGGTCGACTGTGAAATTGGCCGTTGGCTGTACGGACAGGGCGTAGGTGCCCCACCATTCCCCGGCAGCCCAATAAGCCCCGTCCATCCCCGCCGCATCGAGCGATGTGAAGAAATTCTCCAGGACGGCGGCCCAACGGTCGTCTCCAGCCGGGATGCCGTATTCGTCCACGATGCCCCGCACGTTATTGGCGGCGCACCAGTCAATGAAGTGCGATATGCGCGTCCGCCCAACGTTCGCCAGATCGGTATTCGACCGTAACTCAGCGTCGTAGGTCTGCGCATACGTGCCGCTTTCATCGCGGTCAAAATACTGGTGCGCTTCGTACGCGAAATTGTTCGACGGATCCTGAATCCAGCCGGTGGGTCCATGAGTCGTCATCCAGCGATTGCCGCTCGACCAGGAGTCTCCCGGAATCAGCACCAGTTTGTCATCCTGATTGCCGCGTATCGCGCTGAGCGCTGCCTGCGAGATCGACTTCCAGTTGCCGCGCCCCATGTCGTGCGGTTCATTCATCAGGTCGTAGGCATACACCGCCGGCTCGAATTTGAACTCGTTTGACAGCCGCACCCAGAGATCCGCCAGATGTGCCGTCGTCAATTTCACGCTGCCGTCGCTTGACGGATTGTCGATGATCTCACTCTGGCTCGCCTTGCCCGTAAAGCTGTAACGGGCAAAGTTATGGATGTCGAGGATCACTTCCCCGCCATGCGCCTTGGCCCACGCCACATCCCGCTTTACATTCGAAAGATAGTCGCTGTCTAGCGGACCGCCCGGCACAGGCTGCAGCCGCTCCCACTGCAGCGGCACGCGCATCAGGCCCAGTTTCTTCTCGGAGAAGTAGCGGAATGTGCCCTCGCTGTTGAACGTGTACTCGCGGCCCAGTAGCCCCGGCAGAGTGTTCATGCCAAACTCAGCGCCTGAGATATTCACGCCGCGCCGGTATTGAGCGGAGGCGGCCAGACTAACCAGCCAGAAGCACGCCAGCAAGCGAGACATTGGGAGCCATTCTACCTCAGCGCCCCCCGCGGCTCGCGCCATCATCTATAATGAACGCGTGCCTCTCTGGGAATCCCAGTAGAACCGCACCCAACGATCAGAGCATGGATCAACGCATCCGAGTGCTTGTGGCCAAACCGGGACTCGACGGTCACGACCGCGGCGCCAAAGTTATCGCCCGCGCCCTGCGCGATGCGGGCATGGAGGTCATTTATACCGGCCTCCGCCAAACCCCTGAAATGATCGTGAACGCGGCGCTGCAGGAAGACGTACAGGTAATTGGCCTGTCGATCCTCTCGGGCGCGCACAACGCAATTGTTCCCCATGTACTGGACCTGTTGCGTGCCAAGGAAATGACGGACGTACGCGTAATCGTCGGTGGAACCATTCCCGACGCGGACGCCGCGAAATTGAAAGCGCTGGGCGTAGCTGCCGTGTATCAACCTGGCGCATCCCTCGACGGGATCATTGATTTCATTCGCACGTCGGTGAAACAGCCGGCCTGAGGGCCGCCGAAAGAAGAAGATTAAGATGCAGGAAAAACTGAATATCGCGGTGTTCGTCGATTACGACAACATCGAAATCGGCGTGAAATCCACGCTGAGGCGCGAGTTTGATGTCTCGCTCGCCCTCGACGCACTCAAGGAGCGCGGCGATATCGTTGCCAAGTTCGCTTACGCCAACTGGGGACGCCAGGAATACGCCACCCGGGAAATGGCCGAGAACGCCGTGCAAATGGTGCAGCGCATCCCCTCCCCCCGTGGCGACAAAAACGGCGCGGATATCAACCTCGCGCTCGACGCTCTCGAGATGGCCTTCACTCACTCCCATGTGAATGCGTTCGCCATCATCAGCGGCGACAGCGACTTTATCCCGCTCGTCAACAAGCTGAAGGAATACGGCAAGACCGTGTTCGTGGTGGGCGGCAAAGCCTTCACCTCCACCATCCTCCAGCAGAATTGCCACGAGTTCATCAGCTATGAGTCGTTGCTCATGGTGATGGGCGAAAAACACCCGCCGGCCTTATTAGGCCCCGTGGAACGTCCCAAGGAATATAAAAAGGACTTCAACAGTCAACGCGACGCCCCGGGCGGCGGCGGACCTCCCCGCGAGAATCGCGGCGACTTCCAAAAGGACAAGCGCCAGCGTCCCGCACCGCTCCCGTTCGAGCAGGCCATGCCGCTGGTGGAGCGCGCGCTCCAGGTGCTTGAACGCCGCGGCGTTCAGCCGCAGCTCGGCTTGCTCAAGTCCACCATGCTTCAGTTGGACTCCACGTTTAGCGAACGCGCATTCGGCGCCGGCAGCTTCTCGGAGTTCGTCGACCGCCTGAAGAAAGGCGAGTTCGTCAACGTCAGCGGTCACGGCGGGCGCGTTCTCATCGAGCGCAAGGGTACCCTGCATGGCGACCGTCCGCAGCCCAAGCCCGAAGAGGCCCTGCCCGGCTTGCGCGATGTCCTCGAGACACACCGCATCGAGCTCGAAGAAGGCGCAACCGCCGACGAACTCGCTGCCTGGGTGGCCGAAGAACAGCCCAATCTCGATTGGAAGCTGTACGGCTTCCAGGAATTCCCCCACTTCCTCAACTACGCGCAGGACAAGCTCATCGTCCGGCTCGAGCCCGATGAAGAACGAGGCCTGTTTGTGCGACTCGGCGCGGAATTCTATCCGCCGGCCCCGCCGCCGGTGGTCGAAGAGCCCGAGCAGGAGTTTGAAGAGGACGAGCCGCAGCCCTTCGTTGAAGGCCAGCCGACAATTTTCGAGCCCAACCCGCCGCAGCCTCCGCCCAAGCCAGTGAAGAAGCCGCGCGCTCCTCGCGCCAAAAAAGCCGCCGGTGGCGACGCTCCCCGCCGTTCCCGTCGAAAGAAGACCGACTAACTTATGGCGGCCATCGAGCGCATCACGCCTCCCGGCAGCCCCATTCCTCGCGGACCGTACTCACCTGCGGTCCGCGCAGGCGACTTCATCTTCGTCTCAGGTCAAGGTCCAATCGACCACACCACTGACAAGTTCTCGTACGGCGACATCGCCCACGAGACGCGTATCACGCTCAACAACATTCAGCGAATCCTCGAAGGCTGCGGCGCTTCCCTGGCCGATGTCGTCAAGTGCTCCGTGTTTCTGGTCGACGGCAAGGACTTCGCTGCGATGAACGAAGTCTACGTCGAGTATTTCGGAAATGCGAAACCGGCGCGTACCACCGTCGCCGTCGCGTTTGCCGATCCCACGATGCGGGTCGAGATCGATTGCATCGCCTACAAGCCGCTCTAAGCGGCTTCATACCGAAGGGAGAGCATCACCATGAGCGAGACCAAAAACAGCCGCAGAAACCTGCTGCGCGGGGCTGCCGTCGCAATGGCGGGAGCCACGGCCGCCGGCGCCGCCGAAACTGCGCCCACTAAAAAGGTCCACTACCGCGGTAACAAGCCCACCAAGCCGTCTCTCTTCTCGGGAGCCGTCTCCTACGGGAATCTGCTCTTCATCGCCGGCAAGGGCGCGCATGTCCCCGGCGACATCAAGTCCCACACCAAGATCGTCCTCGACGAGTTGGAGAAGGAACTCGTGAACGCGGGCTCGTCCATGGAGAAGGTGCTCAAGGTCACCGTCTTCCTCGCCAAGGCTGAAGACTACAAGAATATGAACGAAGTCTTCATGGGACGCTTCGGCACTGAACCGCCTGTGCGCACCACCGTCCAGGCCGCGTGGGTCCCGGGCGACTCTCTCGTTGAGATGGACGTCGTCGCCTACATCTAACCCGGCTACCGATCGGCGCTTCAATACAGCACCACGTGGATGCTGGGTCGCAGCACAGCACGATATCAGTGATCCACAACCATGACTGACTACTCCAAACCCATGCACATCCGAGCCGGCTTCGACATCGTCTACAGCCTGCCGCAGCCGACTCCGATGATCCTCGTGCTCGACATCCACTACTCGCGCGTCTCCGACATCCTCTCCCAAGACGGCATGACCACCGACCCGGCCGTACCCATCGCCGGCTACCGCGATCTGTTCGGAAACTGGTGCTCGCGCATCACCGCGCCTGCTGGACGTATCCGCATCAGGAACAGCTCAATCGTGCGCGACTCGGGTAACGTCGACATCGCCGTCCCCTCCGCCATCCAGCAAAATATCGAAACGCTGCCGGACGATGCCCTGACGTTCCTGCTGGGCAGCCGCTACTGCGAGACCGACATCCTCCTGCAAACCGCGTGGGACCTCTTCGGCCAGACGGCTCCCGGATGGTCGCGCGTACAGGCGATTTGCGACTACGTCCACAACCACATCGCGTTCAACTACATGCGTGCTCGCGCCACCATGACCGCCGCTGAGGTCTTTAACGAGCGCACCGGAGTATGCCGCGACTACGCGCACCTGGCCATCACCCTCTGCCGCTGCCTGAATATTCCAGCACGTTATTGCACCGGATATCTCGGGGACATGGGGACGTTGCCGCCCTACGGACCCGGCGACTTCGCAGCCTGGTTTGAAGTCTATCTGGGTGGCGCCTGGTACACCTTCGACGCTCGGAACAATGTGCCCAGAATCGGGCGCATCCTGCTGGCCCGGGGCCGCGATGCCGCCGACGTCGCCATCGCCACTACCTTCGGCCCCAACATCATGGAAAGCTTCCTTGTCTGGACCGACGAAGTGACACCAGCTTCCACGTCTCCGTTCTAACTAGCTACGTAGCAACTCCGCGCCCACCCCCAACCCGCGCAAGTCGCCACAGCATGAGCGACCCACCATGCCCCTACGGCAGCGGAATCCGATACAAATTCCGCTGCACACTCTCCCGCCTGAATGCGTAGATATCAGCCGTCGGCCCAGGCGCGACATCGATTGAATCAATCACCCGCGCTCCCGGCGTCTTCAAACACTCCTGCTCCGTCGGAAGCCCGTCGATAATCCTTTCAGGCACGATACGGCCCGCGGCCAATGGCAGCACGTAGGACTTTCCCGCGTTGGCCATACTCCTCGACTGCACAAACACATGTTTCCCATCCCCGGACCATCCTTCAAATACTGGACCCTTTATTTGGGTCTCAATAGGTGCGCCGCCACCCACCGGGAAGATCCTGAAACCTCCGAGACGCGAACCTAATACCAGCCAGTTCCGGTCTGGGGATTGGCCCATCACGCCAACAACAGGTAGATCGGTGGCCTTCCGCAACCCGCTCCCGTCTTCATCGGCAACTGCCAGCGCGACAACTCCCGCCGTGATCGCACCGAAGCGCCGGCGCGGCTTGGCGAGCGAAAGAACCGCCGCCGATTGACTAGAGACTCTGCCTGACTCGGACTCTTCCCGTAGTTCCTCGAGCGCCAACTTGACGTCGGCAATACCCTGCGCACGCCGGTCTGGATCCTTGCGCAGGCAGCGCGCGATGATCCTTTCCAACTCCGCCGGCACGCCCGGCGAAACTTCGCTCAACGGTTGCGGCTCTTTGTGCAAAATCGCTGAGAGCGTCGAGATCTTCGTCCCACCCTCAAACGCCCGCCGGCCCGTCACCATCTCATACAACACCGAGCCGAAGGAAAAAATGTCGGAGCGGTCGTCCACCTTCTTGCCCTCGGCCTGCTCGGGCGACATATAAAGCACGGTGCCGACGATCGCGCCTCCCGGATCCTCCGCGGCTTTTTCAGTCAGCTTCGCCAGGCCGAAGTCGAGCAGTTTTACACGGCCATCGTCGCCCACGATAACGTTCGCCGGTTTCAGATCGCGTGAATCCCATACAAACTCCATCGCGATGAAATCGATGGGGCCATCCGGCAGACTCGCGGTATCGATGTCGTAAATGTGGACGCAAGACGCTCGATCAGTTGATTGGTGTTCGGATGATTCAGGGCAGAAGCCGACTTTGCCTCCAGCACAAAGCGCCGCCTCCGCTCAGCACTGGCAACCGCATCCGGCCGCAGCACCTTGATCGCCACCGCCCGGTCAAGATGAGTATCGAAGGCACGATACACCACGCCCATGCCGCCCTCGCCGAGCTTGAAATCAATCCGGTAATGACCGAGCTTCTCGCCAATCATAGCGATCAGCAAACGGACCCGCCCAGTTTACCCTGAACACCCAGCAGAAGCAGGAAGGGAAGTAGGACAAGAAGGGAAGTAGGACAGGAAGGAAAGTAGGACAGGAAGGAAAGTAGCACGGGTCTCCCGACCCGTGCAGGGCGGGGCTCCCGCTGTCAAGTGCCAGGACACGGTAATGGAGCGTGGCGACTCCCGCAGGGCGCCGCGTATTTCTGGCGGAACCGACGCCGCTATGACAGAAACATGCCGCGCCGGCTCCCTCCCTATAGTCCCATGTTCGCCGAAAGCGGAACCGATTCCGCTAATCGTGCGCTCGCTCCGTCACACGGTCCAGCAGGAGCCTTATTTATGCTAATTCCGGATTTCGATCACCAGATCCGCACACGGTTTTCCGGTTCGAGGTACATCCGGTTGCCCGGCTGGACTCCGAATGCCTCGTACCAGGAATCCATATTGCGCACTGGTCCGTTCACGCGCAGGAAGGGCATGGAGTTCTGCCCGGTCGCGACCTGATTGCGTACAAAATCGGCCGGGAATTTCGCTCTCCACATCTGTGCGCGCCCTAGAAAAACCCGCTGGTCGCCTGTCAGGCCTTCAATCACCGGCGCGGGCTTTCCCTTCAGGGAGAGATGATAGGCGTCCAAGGCAATCTGCCAACCGGTGAGGTCGTCTATTGCCTCATCCACTACCAGGTCGCCTTTAAGATGGATTCCGGGCAGCGGCTCCACCGCCGAGTATTGCTCGCTGAGTTGGCGGCGAAAACGCTCGAATGTCTGCGACTCTTCCGGCGTCCACCAGTCGTGCAGCCGGCCGTTGGAATCGTAATGGTGTCCCCGCCCGTCGAAAGCCGCGGCCATCATGGCTCCAATCATTACGCCGACGGCCCCGTAGTTCACAGCCGGATCGGCCTTCGGATCGAAGAATGGAGGCTGAAAAGTGCCAGCGGGAATCTCCATGGTGTTCGTCGCTGGTGTGTACGCATACGAAATCCATTGTGGTGTGAAAGCCCAATAAGCACGATCAAACTGGCGGCCCAGCCGCTCGAGTTGACGGCTCCACGCCAGCTCTCTGCTTCGACGGACATCGCCATACAGGTCCCGATCGCTGACAACGAGCCCGCTGTAGTCTTGTGACTTTTTGGGAAACCCGATGTTCATAGTCATGCTGGCGAGCTTCTCGCGGGCCTTGAGCCGGGTCGCCGGACTCATCCAGGCCACCTTCTCCAGGCGCGCATCGAAAGCCCTCTTCATATTGGCGGTCATTTCGAAAGCCTGCACCTGCGATTCCGGCGGCAAATACTGTTTCACGTAAAGCGATCCCAACAGGTCGCCGATACAGCCCTCCAACGTCGTCCACGCATAAAACGAACGCGGCCGCGGCACAGCCGACTGGTTGTTAAACATCTTGCCCCAAAAGTCGAAGTTGGCCCGGAACGCAGCCGCGTTGAGAATGAGGCCGGCACGGTCGGCTAGCGCGAAAGCCTGCTGGGCTTGCAAGACTTCTATAGGCGTGTCCGCAAATATCCGGGCAAGATTCGGGAAGGCGCTCTTGGCATCGATCACCACTCGGCTTACTTTGCCGAGACCAGCGCCGTTCAGAAACTCCCGCCAGGGGAAAGCCGGGGCCAGGGCGGCCAACTCCGCGACCGTCATCGCATTGTTCCTGGCCAACACGTCCCCCATCTGTTCGTGCGACCAACTGGCGGCCGCGATGCGGGTCTCTAGTGCCACCACCTCCTGAGCGCGAATCTCCGCGTCCGGCCAGGCGGTTAACGTCAGCATCCTGGTGACGTAAATCTGATAGGCGGCCTTGATATCCGCCAGGTTGCGATCCGAGTAATACTCGGGGCCGGGCATTCCGAGCCCAGCCTGACCGAGATAGACCGCGTACCGGCCGGGGTCGCTCCGGTCCTGTCCAACTCCGGCTGCGAACAGAGCCCGATCGGTGGGCTGGTTGCTGAGAGTCGAATTTCTCGCAGCCCACGAGCCGGCGATGACGCCCATCAGCTGGGCCATCTGCGGCTTGCTTTTGGCCGCCCGAATTAACGCGAGTTGCGGTTCGAGAGGCGTGACCCCCTTCGACTCAACCGCCTTTTCATCCATAAACGCACGGAAGAAAGCCCCGGCCCTGCCCTCCACACTGTCCGGCGCGGCGTCGCGATGTGCCGAAACCTCGGTCAGGATGGCCGTCAAGCGGCGCGGCACCATCCTCCGCAGGTCATTCCAATACGCCGCGTACGGACGCTGCGGACTGAATTCGGTACGGGCATACCAGGCGCCGTTTTGCCACATGTAAAAATCGTCGCCGGGCTTGATCGAAGAATCCCGATCGCTTAAGTCCATCCCCCAGGGCCCCACCGAATGCAGCGCAAGATCCTCGGCGGACTCGCTGGCAGCGGATTGCCCGGACATGCCGGCAGGAATGAAAAACGTCGCCAGCGATGCCGTCAAAACAGCCACCAGCAACACCCGGGTACTTCCCATTGAGTTTATTGGACGCATGATCAACCTAAGTGCCTGCGCCAACCTATCATGGATCATGGCATCGTTAAAAGATCCAAAAAGTGCCGTCGTGACTAGACCAAAGGCATTTGATGCGACCGCGATTAAGCGGGCCACGCCCCCGGTTCTTCTGACTCTCGATCGCCGCTCCACCATCCCCATGTTTCGGCAGATCTATGTCGCCGCCCGGCAGGCCATCCTGTCGGGCAAACTCGCAGCGGGCAGCCGCCTTCCACCTTCGCGCATGTTCGCCGATGAACTCGGCGTGGCGCGTATGACGGTGGTGCTGGCCTATGAGCATTTGGAGGCCGAGGGCTATGTGAAGGGCCGTGGCTCGGCCGGCACCTTCGTCTCCGATCTTCGCCTGCCGCCACAACCGCCTCCGGCAAAGCGCACGATAGTTACCGCATCCAAGCCACTTCCTGAAATTTCCAACCGCTCAGCCGCCTTTCGCATCGGCGAGCCCGCGCTCGATGCATTCCCCTCCGCGCTCTGGAAGCGCTTGTATGCCCGGCACGCCCGCCGTTCCCTCCATTCGTACTTGGGATATGGCAGCGCCGCCGGATACCTGCCTTTGCAGCGCGCCATCGCGGACTACATCACCGTTTCGCGCAGCTTGCGCGCCACAGCCGATCAGGTGATCCTGGTCCGCGGCGCGCGCCAGGCCATGGACATGGTGGCCCGCGTCCTTCTGCGGCCGGGCGACCGCGTATGGATGGAAGACCCCGGGTATCTGGATGCGCGACATCTAGTGGAAATGGCAGGCGCCATCCCCGTCCCGGTCCCAGTGGACAGGCAGGGCATGGTCGTCGCCACCGGTATTCGCGACGCCCCAGCCGCTCGTATGGCCTGTGTCGCGCCCTCGCATCATTTTCCGCTCGGCCATACGCTCTCCCTGCCCCGGCGCTTGGCTCTGATCGAGTGGGCCAGCCGCGCCCGCGCGTGGGTGGTAGAGGATGATTTCGATAGCGAATTTCGCTATTCGGGTGCCCCTCTCGCTTCCTTGCAAGGGCTCGACACCTCGGGACGCGTGATCTATATCGGTACGTTCAGTAAGACCGTTTGCCCATCGCTCCGGCTCGGCTATCTGATCCCTCCACCGGAACTGGTCGATCGCTTTCGCGCCTACCAGGACGTGGTGGATCACCTGTCGCCCACTGTCGAGCAGGCGACTCTAACCGATTTCATCGAGGAGGGCCATTTCACGCGCCACATCCGCAGGATGCGCGAACTCTACCGGGAACGGCGGCAGGCGCTTCTCACCGCCGCAGCGCGCCAACTCGACGGACTGCTGAAGGTTGAAGCGTGCGACACCGGGATGCACGTGCTCGGCTGGTTGCAAGACATAGCGCTCGACGATACTCGCATCGCGGACGCGGCGTCGCAGTTGGGAATCGAAACGCGCCCCTTGTCCAGGTACTGCATGCGCGTCACCCCACCCCCCGCTCTGGTCCTCGGCTTCGCCTCGGTGCCCCCGCGAGAGTTGCAGTCCGGCATCCGCGGGCTACGCAAGGTGCTGACTGCCCACTCCACTTAAGTAAAATCGCCGGCAGTAACTAGGAAGTAGGTACACAAAACCGGACACGCTGATGCGAGGAAGGCGCACAGGCCGATCTTCGCTTTAGCTCGGACCCTTTCCAAACCCCTTCTTCAACTTCCCAATCTCTTCATGCGTCGGCGACCAATTCGTATCGCAGGTATTGCAGTGAAATACCAACGAGTCCGCCTTCAACCGGTCTTCAAATTCCTCCCGGGTAAATGACACCGTCTGGTTATGGTTATTCGGACAGTCAATCTCAAGCTTTACTCGATCGCTCATGAACCCTCCTGCCGCAGCCAATTGAATTTCCCTACCAAGGGCCTTGCGCCCACCCGATAGTAACGCAACACCAATTCGATACCAGCCACCCGTAGTAGCTGAGCATCCTCCCGCTCGCCTGCTGCTTGCAGCAAGTCACTCGCCTTAATAACGGTCGTGGAGGATCGACTGTTACCGCAAGAGCACTCCATGGAGCCAGTAGAAGAAGCGGTAAATGTCGTCTGGGATCGTCCCGTAGTTGCCGCTATTGATAGCGTGAACGAGAAGCCAGCTTGCCGTTCCCGTAGCCAGAACAAATCCTGCCGGGCCGGTTGCGAGGTAGACGATCTTGCTCCGCCAAGTCTCCTTGGCGCCGACCGCCTTGTCCCAGACACGCCAAATGGCTCCAGAGATGAGATGGATGAAGAGTGCCAGTCCGCCCATATGGATAGCGAAAACCGTCAGCCAAACGATGAGGTCAGTGACCCTGGCCGTAAACCCATCGAGCCAGCTCAAGGACTTCTCGAGCCAAGGCTGGGCGATTGGCTGGAGGGCATCATGACATTGGTATCCGAGTTGAATGAACAGCACGAACGTGAGCGCAAACAGGAGAGTGTGCCCAATGAGCCGGATCCGGCAACGAAGGGAACGTCGACGGATCATCTGACCGAACGCCAGTTTTACGGGCGTGGTCGGTAAATGAAAGTCGGAGGCGATGGCAGCAAAAACACGCGGAATAAAGTCATCGTGGGATTGCCAGTAGGAAGTATGATCGGTCAGGAAATTTCCCTGGTTCCATACCTTTGCCGACTTCAGGCACTTAAGCCCGTCCCACCGAATCCAGTCCTGGGATTGAGGATCCTGTTTGAGGTTTCGCAACAGCAGTCCTGCCGGGACGGGATCGGCAGTGGAAACCAAGTCCGTCCAGGAGCCCCCATAGCCTTCCATGGCATCCACTTCTTTCTTAACTGCCTCCTCCACGGGGTCGGAATCCGTTGCGAGAAGAAAAAGCATACACAAGCCAAGGTAGCCAAAGAAAATAAATGTGGATGCCATTCCGCCAAGCGGCCAGGGCGCAGTGGATCCTGCAGCCGCGTCGCCGAGGTATTTCAGTACGATGGGCCACGCCCAGATCAGCCCGAGTGGATAGATCCAGCTCAATTGTAGGAGAAGGACAGCCAGGCGCGGCCGCGCCATCTCCTGACGCAGTTCAATCAGTTTGCGGATGCCGGAGCCGTAAGTAATCAGTGAACAAGACGCGTTTCGAAGCCTCACGGTATCGAGCGCGGCGGCTGCACCTTGGGAGTGGGCGACAACAGCCACCTGCGTGGTGAAACTCTTGGCCCAATCAAGATCCAGTGCAATGCGGGCGTTAATAGCTCGGCGTGTAATATCATTGCCGGCGTAAATGTAACTGTCTCCAATGATTGCAGCTAACGACTGAAGAGCTTTACCGGCCAGTTCGCTCACTTTGAAGATTGGAACGAGTGACAATATCGCCAGCAGGGAAACCAGCACTTGAAACCCCACCGCGACAAAACAGATGTAAGGAGCGCCGACAACGAACGCGCCAAGCATTCGGACCCAGTAAATGGAATCCGGCTGGGGCTTATCTCGAGGTGGACGTCGAATGAGAACCCAGATCCAGTCAGCTATCAGCTCGGCTGCGGAACGGACAAGTATCCAAGTACCGAAGCGATGAAGCCACCGGGCAAAGGCAAAGGGAGGGGGAGAATCAAAATCTTCCGCCCACCAACTTTCAGCAACAAAGAACCGGATGGGTTGGCCACCTAGCTTACCCTCAATCAGAGCGTGGGCAGGTTCAGCCGGGTCACCTTTGAGGCGCGCCCACGTGACCCCAAGCTGATTCTCTGGTTGTCTCTGGAGCCACTCAATCAATGGACCCGCGGCAGACAAGAGAGGTTCGCCGCGCTTCTGGTCTCCGATGCCATGGACGAACAGAATTCCGAAGTCAGCGCCTTTTAAGGACACGGGAGAATGTACCACAGAAATCTGTGGTGCCGGCCTGGCTCACGCCGGCCATCTGTTCATGCCGATTCTGCTCTCCCAAGCTGAAGTACTAGAAGTCGGAGGTGGCGCCGGCGCCGCCGGAGTCGCCTCCACCGAATTGAGGAGTGGGGTTGGCTACTTGCGGTGGCGTCACCATCCCCGGCGCGACGAACCCGATTGTCGTGGTGCCTACTGTCATCCACTCTTTATCTTTTCCGGATAGCCGCTTCGCCGTAAAACCGCGGCGAATTTCCCCCGGGCCTTGGGCCAGCCAGCGGCGAGTAACAAGGGCGACACCAATCAGCAACCCGCCAAGAAGCATCGGATCCCAGGAATGCCGCTCCCAGCCTAGATAAGGCTTATTAGTGGCCAGCGTCAGGACAGCGCAGATCGCGCCGGCGGCGATGACAAAGCGGTCCTTGAGGCGCAGGCCGCGGGCGAGCGTGGCAGGCGGCAAACACCAGATGAGTACCCAGGTGGTCCAGTAGAACGGCCTGGGGAATTCGGGGGCGGTCCGAGAGCCGCCCCACCAGTGACCGAGCCAGTCCACCGACGACAGATGGAGGTTGATCGCGACGTAGATGCCGAGCCAGAGAAGTCCCTCCGCCACTGAATACTCGCGGTCAAGACAGGTGAAGCGATGACGGCGGCGGATGGCGGCGACGGCCAACAGTCCGGCTGCATAGAGCGCTGCGACCATTGAATGCTGTGCGGGATGGGACGAAGTCCATTCGCTGATCAGCCACACCGCGAGAATCATCGCCGCGAGGGGCATATAGGGAAGCCCGAAGCGATGCCATATCCAGAGGCAAGCGATGATGCCCGCGGCAGGCACAAGGAATTCCGTGGTGGAAGAGTCGTGCCCCTCGACGAAGGCCAACTGTAGCCCTCCGCAAAGATAGCCGACCGAGCAGGCGGCGAGCGCCTCTTCGATCCCATAACGATACAGCCGGGCTTGGGAAACCGCCAGTTCGGCGGCGCCATAGGAGAGGACCGCGAAGAAGAGCAGAAAAATTCCAGTGATTTCCGTCCCGGGCCGCCCGGTGACAACGAACAAACCTGCGGCAGCGGCCACAATGATGAGGGTGAAAAGGAGCAGGACAAGCCGCAGGAAAATATTGGTACGCCGGAGATCGGAGACGGTCTCTTGTTCCATTGCCTGGTACTGCGCGGGACCCAGAAAACCAACGCCTTCCCAGTCCTTGAAAAGATCGCGTGCGCGCAGCGCTTCTTCACTGGAAACGTCGTAGGCTCTCATGCTTCCCTCGCGAAGCGGCGCGCGATGACAACCAGGGTGATGAGCATGCCTACACCGGTGAACAGGAAATAGCTCATCACAGCCTCGAAGCTATTTATGCCGCGGAGGAGGACCGCGCTGACGCCGATGTAGCCGTACACGGCAGCATAAGCTACGAAGGAAAATTGCCGCTGCCTGATGCCCCACGCGAGAGACGCGCCACAAACGGCAAGCAGGAAGAGCAGCCAGCCGCCATAGCCTTGCCGATCGAAGACCCCGGAGAGCAGCGCCCAGAAAAGCACATTGGCCGCGATGTTGAGGTAGGTCCCAAAGAAATGCGGTTTCAGGCCGCGCCATCCAAGCGCGGCTCCCGCTCCTCCAACAATCAGGCTGTAGAGGATTGCCGACTGCCGGTAGGCGGAGTCCTGATGAGATGGCCAGTGTGAGATGGTGAGTCCGAACCATCCGGCGAGCGACGACAACGCGAGCGACAGCACGAAGCGATTGTCGAAGCGATAAGCGAGAAACAGGAACAGGCCAGCGGTCGCCAGGAGGTAGTCATCCCACTGTCCGGAGAGCACGTGGAACCGCTGTTCCAGGTACGCGAGTTCCACCGACCAGATGAGCGCGCCAAGGTAAAGGACGTAATCGAATATCAGGTTGGGCGAGGCAGTTTCACGAGGAGTCCAGGCTGGCGCGCGAGAGAAGCAGTACCAGCCGCATGCGGCGAGCATAGCGGAGAGAAGGAACAGCACGAGGACGTCGCCGAGTTGTCGGGACCATGTAGTGACGGTCCAGCCGAGCCCTCCGACGAACGCGAGGACGCCGGCATAGAGGATGATGTTTAGTTCGAGGAAGAGCGAGAAGGGGACGCCGTGTGACAGGTCCGCAAGGAAAGTATGTTGTTCGGGCGAGATGACCCCGCGGTCCTTCCATTGGTCTAGACGAGCAAAGATAGTCACGAAGGCTCTTGGGCTCCAGGTTGCTGAGTTCCCTTATGGTACATTGCGGGGTCCCGCGGCGTGTTTGAGATTTGCCCTCACGGCCGCCGGCAAGGCAAGTAGGACAGGGTGCCAGCAGGAGATGAGCTGAGGGGTCCCGCAGCAGGTTTAGATTTGCCCTCACGGCCGCCGTCAAGGCAAGTAGGACAGGTGCCAGCAGGAGATGAGCTGAGGGGGTCCCGCAGCAGGTTTAGACTTGCCCCCACGGCCCGGCAAGGCAAGTAGGACAGGGTGCCAGCAGGAGATGAGCTGAGGGGTTTCCCGCAGCAGGTTTAGACTTGCCCTCACGGCCGCCGTCAAGGCAAGTAGGACAGGGTGCCAGCAGGAGAGGAGCTGAGGGGTTTCCCGCAGCAGGTTTAGATTTGCCCTCACGGCCGCCGTCAAGGCAAGTAGGACAGGGTGCCAGCAGGAGATGAGCTGAGGGGTCCCGCAGCAGGTTTAGACTCGCCCTCACGGCCGCCGTCAAGGCAAGTAGCACGGGTCTCCCGACCCGTGCAGGGCGGGGTTCGCGCCCTCTATAAGCGCACAGCATCCTTAATGCCAGCAGAAGATGAGCTTCACACGCATAAGTCGCCCAGGAGGATTGGCGACGCATCCGGCCGGCCGGCAGCACCGCGATAGCACCGCCCCGTCGAGTTGAGTATCAAAATCACGATACACCACACCCTCGCCGAGCCCGGAATCGCTCCGGTTATGGCCGAGCGTCTGGCCGATCATAGCCAAACAGCAAGCGGACCGCCTAGCCTATCGAGACGCAGCGCAGAAATTGACCGGCAAGACCTCCAGCAGCCCCGGGAATGCCCAATATTAAATTCACTCAGCGATCTTTCTCCCTTTTTTTCATAGATATTCGCCCATCAAACCCCCTCCATATTTCGCCCCTCCGCCGAAAATCACGATAGGAGGTAATGCGACAAGCACACCGGCGTGCACCACTTCGCGACACAATTCATATGCCCGTTCACACCAGCTCGGCCCAAAATCCAACGCCAATCACCTCGCAAAAGAACCCCTCCCTCCCGAATTTCAAAATTTTGCCAAACGAACCTAATCCCACCACCGGACACTCCCACCCTCCGCTCCCCGTTCTACCAAACGACGCTAATCCCACTATCGGACACACCCAAATCCGCAGAGCAAAGCCCCGCGCAATACCCAATCACGCCCATCCCAAAGACACCTGTAACGCTTTGCCCCCGGACTGCTACAGTATTGCTGAGACAACCATGTCCTCCGCTCACGCCGCCACTCGTGCTGCCCTCGAACAGCTGATCGGAGACAAGTACGAAGTCCTCCATTGGATCGGCGGAGGCGGTATGGCCGAGGTCTTCCTCGCCCGCCACCGCACCCACGGCGCCAAATTCGCTGTCAAAGTTCTCGCCGATCACCTCGCCGGCGACCCCCGCATCGTAGCCCGCTTTATAGAGGAGGCCCGTACCGCCGCAGTCCTCAGCGGCCACCCCAACATCGCCGTCATCTTCGACGTCGGCGGCGCCGGCACCGTCCACTACCTGATCATGCCCTACGTCGAAGGTGAGGACCTCAGCCATTACCTGCTACGCCACGGCCCTCTCCCGCTCGCCGAAGTCATCTTTATCGCGTCCCAAACCACCGACGCCCTCGGCTGGGCCTCCGAACGCAACATCGTCCATCGCGATCTAAAACCGTCCAATATCCGCATCGACCGCACCGGCCGCATCGTCGTCCTCGACTTCGGCATCGCCAAGGCCGCCGACTCCCCCACCGGCCTCACCACCGCCGGCGAAACCCCGGGCACTCCTTATTACATGTCGCCCGAACAGATCCGCGGCGAACTCTGCGACACCCGCAGCGATCTCTATTCCCTCGGAATTGTTCTGTTTGAACTGCTCACTGCCAAAAAGCCCTTCGACGGCGAAACCGTTCGCGCCATCGAGTACGGACACCTCGAAAAGCTGCCTCCCACCCTCAGTTCCGTCCTCGACCAGGCCGATCCCCGCATCGAACAAATCGTCAGCCGCTTGCTCGAAAAGGATCCAGCCAAACGCTTCCAGACGCCGGGCGAACTCGGCGAAGCCCTGCAAGCTATCTGCGACACCATGCCGCCCGTCCGCCTCAAGCCGGAATTGGACAGCCTTCAACCGAACCACTCCGATGCCGGCTACGGCGGCAGGCTGGGACGCGAGACCACCAGTCCCGAACCTCCCACCATCACTACCCTCCCTGCGCCTCCCCCCGTCCCGAAACCTCGTAAACTCGGTCCGGCCATCGCCGCCATCCTCGCCCTCGTCGCCGCAGCCTCGGCCGGCGCCTGGTGGTTTACCCGGCCTACCCCCGCCACAAACGTGATTGCTGACCCCGGTACGGATGTCGCGGCAACGCTCGCCCGCTCCCTCCAGGACGCCCAGGGCACCATGTTCCTCGTCCCCGCCGGACCGTTCATCTTCGGCGATGACGCTCCCGAGTCCCCCAATCGGAAACAGTCCGTGACCCTGCCCGCCTTCTACATCGACGCCACCGAGGTGTCCAACGAGCAGTATTCGCGCTTCGTACAAGCCACCGGACATGCCCCCCCGGGCAGCGCGAAAACCACCGCCGCCAACTTCCCGGTCGCCGGCGTCACCAACCAGGACGCAGCCGACTATTGCACTTGGGCCGGCCGCCGCCTCCCAACAGAACAGGAATGGGAAAAGGCCGCCCGCGGTCCCGATGGCGCCGTTTATCCCTGGGGTGCCCAACCCATGAGCAATCCCGGCAAACTCGTCGCCGTCGACGAGTATCCCGAGCGCCAAAGCCCGTCCGGCGCCCTCAATATGTCCGGAAACGTCTTTGAATGGACCGCCTCCAGCTACACTCCCAGCTCCGAAGAGATCGCCGACCTGCAAAAAACCAGCGGCGTCGCCTTCTCTCCCACCTGGCGTAGCCTAAAGGGCGGAAGTTTTTTGGTAAAAAATGAACTGTTTTTCCGTTGTTATATGCGAAGGGGCTGGCCGGTTGACTTGGCACTGCCATCAATCGGTTTCCGCTGCGTGAAAGATGCGAAATAACAATCTAACCTCCCTCGCTCTGTTCCTCCTGCTCGCCGCGTCATCCGGTTCAGCGCAGGAAACCAAACATTTCGACGCCCGCGATATGTTCTTTTCGTCGGTCGAAATGCTGGACGCAAAGAAGGACCCCCCTTCACCAAAACCCGATACGTCCAAAACTAAACCTCGGGCGGGTACGCAGACCCGCCCTGCTCGGCCTGTCGTGCCGCCCAAGGACGCTGAAACCCACTTCGTCTCCGTCAAGGGACCCATGTTGCTCGGTCTGCGCTACTCCATCTGCCTGAAGACCCCCTCGGGCATCATCGAAACTAAACCCGACCGCGCCTTCCATTCCGGCGACCAGATCCGCATCAACGTGATGGGCAACCAGCCCGGATACCTGTACATCATTTCCCAGGGCACCAGCGGATTCTGGACCCCGCTCTTCCCCAATCCGAAGTCCGAGCAAACCAGCAACGAGATCGTCGCCGGACGGCGCTACGAGATTCCCGGCGGCAGCGGCGAGTACTTCACGTTCACCCGCGATCCCGGTGAAGAACACCTCTTCGTTCTGCTTTCCAAAACCCCCATCGCCAACCTCGACGAAACCATTCGCGCCCTCGCCGGCCCGTCCGATAACGTCGCCGACGCCCGTATAAACAACGAACTAATCGGCAAACTGCGCGACGGCGTCGCCCCGCGCGACCTTGAATTCACCAAAATCAGCGACAAGGGTTCCGCGTCAGACGCCGGCGAGGATGCCGTCTATGTCGTAAATAAAGCTTCCGGCACCGGCATCGACGCTCGTGTGGTTGTGGATGTGAAGCTGAACCACCGATAGATACAGAGAGCACATCATGAAGATCTTATTGACCCCGTGCGCCTGCATCTGTCTTCTCACGCTCGTCGGCGAAATCGCCTTCGCCGCGCCGCCACAAAAAATTGAGGTGAGCGTCGAACGCCGCAAAGGCAAAAGCGTCGAACGCGTTGACCCCGGCTTCGTCTTCTCGGCCGGCGACGCCATACGCTTCCGCTTCAAAGTGAACTTCAACGGCTACCTGTATGTGATGAACTACGCCACCTCCGGCCGCTACGTCCAGCTCTTTCCCAAAACGGAAACCGGACTCGACAATCGCGTCGTAAAGGATCGCGAGTATGTGCTCCCGGCCAACGACACCGGCTGGTTCGTGCTCGAGGCGCCCGCTGGTTTTGAGTCCGTCTACTGGATCGTCAGCCCGGCGAAGATTTCAGACGGAGTCTCTTCGCCCTCGGCTTCCATCGAGCCCTCACCGGATCGCATGACCCCGCGCTGTGACGACTCCATCTTTCAAGCCCGCGGCGAATGTATCGACGCTACCGCCGGCGCTCGAATTATCGGCGATTCCACCGCCCTTCCGCCTTCAGTAGGCGGCAAGCTTACCGCTCAGCCGCGCGAGCTCAACCTGATGAAGAACGATCGGACCACCTCTGTCATGGCACGCGAAAATGGCCAGGCCCCGCTTGTTTACCTCTTCCGCGTAGCGCATAAATGAGGACGACGATGCTGCGCCTCACTGCCCTCATCCTCATACTCGCCGCCGCTGAAGCCCAAACTCCGGCCACGCGTCAGCGTGATATCGAGTTCAGTAAGGATGCGCCGGCACTCGACCCCAACCGGCCGCGCATCACCAAGCCGGCCATCCCGCGCAGCTACGCCGTTGTCATCGGAATCTCCGAGTACCCAAAACTGCCGCCCAAAGGCCAGTTGAAATATCCGGTGCGCGACGCCGCCGATATCTACACCGCGCTCATCAGTCCCGAAGCGGGTCAGTTTCCGCCCGAGAACGTCCACCGTCTCACCGGGCGTCAGGCAACGCTTGCCGCCGTCCGCCAGGAACTCGAAACCTGGCTGCCTTCGGTATCGAAACCCGACGATCGCGTCATTATCTACTTCGCTGGTCACGGCTTCGTCGCCAACGGCCGCGCTTACCTCGCGCCCTACGATGTCGATCCGGCGAACATCGGCGGCACCGCGTATCCTATGGAGGACCTCGGCCGCCTGATCGGTACACGCATCAAGGCGCGATGGAAAGTCCTCTGGACCGATGCCTGTCACTCCGGCGCCATCACGCCTGAAGCTGAAACGCAGCAGATCAACGGCAAGCTACTTCAACTTGAACGCACGCTGTTTTCGATGACCGCCTCGCGCGATCGCGAACAGTCCTTCGAAAGCGATATCTGGGGCGGCGGGCATGGCGCGTTTACCTACTTTCTGAAGAAAGGTCTTGAGGGCGAGGCTGACGAGAACGCCGACGGCGTCGTCACCGCCGATGAGTTGTTTGAGTACGTGCGCGTGAACGTGCGCCGCGAGACCTCGGCTCGTCAGAATCCAACTGCCGAAAAGGGCAGCTTCGATCCGGGCATGATCCTCGCCTACAATCCCGGCCGTGTACCCTCCGCGCCCACTCAACCGCCGAAGTTCGGCTCCTTCGTCATCGAATCGAATATGGATAGCGTCGAAGTCTTCGTCGACGGCAAATCGCAAGGCGTCGCCGGCAAGGGTGCGCCATTGCGCCTGCCCGGTGTACTGCCCGGCGTCCACACCATCAAGGGCGTCCACATGGGCTACGAACCCGATGGTCCGCGTGAGGAGACGGTGTACCCGGGCCAGGAAACCACCGTCTCCCTCAAGATCGTAATCGTCTCGCGACGCAAGAAGGCTGCGCTCGACGAGTTCGACAATGGCCTCAATCTTTACCAGAAGGGTTTCGAAAAGAACTATCGCGCCGCGACGACACACTTCCAAAAGGCCCTCGACATCGATCCCGCCTATAGCCAGTCCGCGCTCTATCTCGGGCGCGCCTACAGTGCTCTGTTCGAATACGACAAAGCGAAAGTGGCATTCAAAAAAGCCATCGAGATCGATCCCGATTACGCCGAAGCTGAATCGAGTTACGGTGCCATGCTTCTCGATACCGGCGATCTCGACGAATCCATTCGTCAGTTAGACGCAAGCGTCCGCCGCAATCCCAACAACTCGCTCACCCAGAGTCTTCTGGCGCAGGCCTTCACCCGCAAAGGTTCTCTGCCCGAAGCGGAACGCTACGCGCGCGAGTCCGTGCGCATCAACCCCGGCCACCCAGAAGCGCACTTCTGGCTCGCTGAATCACTGCGCTATGGCAAGCAGTGCCCTGAAGCGCAAAAGGAATACAACCAATACCTGCGCCTGAGCGACTTTGACTCGAAGCTCGCCGGCAAGCTGAACTACTACGTCCTCGGCTACCTCGTCGGCATGGGCAAAAAGAAGCGCGCTGCCGAAACGGACATCTGGCGCGAACTGCGGCTGCTCGCGAACTTCGGCCTGTGCGACTGCGGCCGCATGCTCAAACAGTTCGACTCGTCCATTGCCTTTTGCCAGCAGGCCCTCAGCTTCGACGCCTCCGATATGGGCTCGAATTACGCACTCGGCGTAATCTATTCTGAGAAATTCAATCAATCCAAGAACGCGGGCTTCCTCGCGGCTGCCAGGCCGCACTTCGATTCCGTCATCCGGCTGTACCCGGATACCGACGAAGCCGGGAAGGCTCGGAAGTATGTCGCGAACATCGATCGCGTCATCCAGGCGCTCCAGGTAGCACCCTAGGAAGGTTAGAACTTGCGCGTCATGTGCGTTCTGGTATTCTTAGCTACGCGGATTACGCAAACTGGTTTGGGTACCACTGAATGAGTCTCTATCAGACGCTCTACTATATGGGCCTGGTCGGGGGCATGGCCGGGTTGTTTTCGTGGGCGCTGACGGCGCTGCTCTCGAGCTCGGTCCTGGCCAATCGCGAAGCCTGGCTGGCCGACTTCGTGGCCGCGTCTGTTCTCGGTTTGCTGATCGGCGCCCTCACCGTGGCGTTCTCGGATAAGTGGTCCGGCAATCGCGTTGTCGGCCGCTATGTTCTGATGGGCGGCGTCATCGGAGTGCTGGCTGGAGCCCTCGGCGGCTTCGCCATGCGGCCCATTACAAGCTCCCTCGGCGACCATGCGTTTCTTGCGCGGCTGCTCTGCTGGACTCTTGCCGGCGGCCTCATCGGGCTCGGTCTCGGATTGCGCTGGGTGGTGGCTAACAAGATGCGCGTGGTGCATGCCTGCCTCGGCGGACTCATCGGCGGCGCCATCGGAGGTGCCCTGTTCCATGCGCTCGGCAGCCGCGTCCCCGATCTTACGCAGGCCATGGGCTTCGTCATGGTGGGCCTTGGCATCTGCTTCGGCATTACGCTTGCCCCCATCCTGCTGCGCGACGGTATTTTGAAGTTTGTATCGAGCGGCGACGCCCGCGCACAGGCTAAGCTGGGCCGCGCCGGTAAAGAATGGGAGATCCAACAAGGCGACTCCTGCCTGATCGGCTCCGAGTCTCTTGATTTGAACAAGACCACTTACGCGGTGGGCGTGCAGGTGTTCATCCCCGACGCCGCCATCGCGCCGAAGCATGCCATTGTCTTTAGCCAGGAAGGTCGCTTCTATATCGCCCGCCACCGCGACATCAACAACCAGGCGGGTCTCGCGCGCTTCGTCCTGCGCGTGCGCGGCAAGACCGTCATCACCAGCCAGGAATTGCGCGACGGCGACGATATCCTGATCGGCCGCTCGGCAGTCAAGTTCTCTTCAAAGAAGGACGCCTGACATGCGACGCGCCCTGCTGAGTTTCGTTTTCACCGCCGCCGCGTTCGGCCAATCGGGCAAGCTCGATTTCGCCGAACCGGTTCGTCTGCTCTCCTGCGAGCCGGCGTCCACGGTTCCGTGTTTCCGGATGAAGATCAACACGCTCGACGCCAACGGCCGCCCGAGCGGTGTGCAGCTGCCGGCGCCCGACAAATTGGCGCAGTCGATGAAGGTCCATATCGGCGATCAGGAAGTAACCCCGTTCTACGCCCTGGCGGGCGGCGAGTCCGCCGCGAAAGTGCGGGGACGCGCGGCGCTGGTGATCGTCGATGTTTCGGGCAGTATGAACAAGCGCCTCGCCTCTGGCGAAACGCGTTTCGAAGCCGCCAAACGCGCCGTGAACACCTTCCTTCAGAACTTCGAGGAAGGATCCGACCGCGTCGCTGTCGTTCCGTTTGAAAGCCACCAGGTGCGCGAACACATTGCCGCCGCCAACTTCGCACGCACCAAAGCGGACGCGATGGCGCAGGTGGAAGGCCTGCCGGTCCCGACTGAACGTAACAACACCGCTCTGTTTTCAGCCGTCGTGTACGGGTTGGAGACGCTCGATGCCGCGCTGCCGAAGATGCAGGCTGAGGCGGCCGAAACGTTTGAGATTATGCTGATCGTGCTCACCGACGGCAGCAACGAAGTCCTGCGCGGCGACGATCTGGGCTTGCTCGCGGGTCCCGCCGGATTGGATCAGGCTGCCACCACCATGCAGCGGTCGAGCATTCCGGTACTCGCCATCGGGTTTACCGACGGGAAAGAAGTGGACGAAGCCGCGCTCAAACGCATCAGCCGGAAATACTATCTGGCGTCGGATTTCGAAGCCCTGAAACGGATCTTTTCCTTCACGCGTACGCTGCTCAACAACCGCGTGACCGCGACGTTTGCGTCGCCCTATCCGGATCGCGCCTCCCTGGCAGGACAGACGCTGCCGGTCCGCGTTGAAATGCGGCTGCGTGATGGGACTACCCTGACCTCGGGAGACCAGGTCTGGGCGGCGCCGCAGATGGGTATCCCAGTGTATGCGGGTAAGTGCTCGGCGGATGAAGCCCGTGCCGTGCTCCGCGCTGCACCGCTAAGTACAGGTTGGATGACGATCGTCCGGCCAATCGGCGTGTTCTGCGGTTTGGGCATTCTAATATTGATTCTCTGGTTCTGGGTGCCGCGCCTGATCTGGGCGGATCAGTACATCGGCAGTATTCCAGGAAGCGGTCACGGTAAATGGAGCACGACTACCGTTCGAGTGAAGGACGGGGTATTCAGTGGACGCCCGGCGCCGCCCGGGTTTCAAGCCGGTCCGCCAGGAGCCAACTTTGCGCCGCGTGGCAGTGCCGACGCGACGATCGTCAATCCCGGTCTCGGGATGAGCCAAACACGCCTGGGGAACCGCCAGGCTCAGCCGCCGCAAAAACCGGACTAGGTTGTACGGTTTGTCGCTTGATTTACACACTAAGTTCTGAAGGATTGAATTTCAAGGAGGTGACGCGATGCCATTAGTTAAAGTAATTCGCAAAGGTGTAACCCCGTCGGTTCGTAAGGTGCCAACCTCAACCGCTGCGGTGATGATGCCGATGACCCTGAATAAGGTTGGGAAAGAAGCGGCGTCCGAGAATGAGGATCTCACGCGCGTCGAGGACGTGAACGACGCGTTCGCCAAGTTCAAACCGGAAATCAATTTCAAGGGCGCTGCCGGCTCTGATGAGACCGAGTTCAAGGCTGAACTGAAGTTCAAGTCGATGAAGGACTTCGACCCCGAGAATCTTCAGAAGAAGCAGGAAATCCGCGACGCCGAGGGCAATGTCACGGGTTATGTCCGCAACGACATTGCCGATCTGAAATCCAATATCGATTTACTCTATCGACTGAAGGATCGCTGGAAGCTGCCGACCGTCCGCCGCGCCTGGAATAACGAAACGCAGCGCGGCGACATCATCCAGGCTCTCGGCAAGCTGAAAGAAGATCTGAAGAAGATCACCGGCGAAGGAGGAAAGTAACGTGCCTGAGTTAGTCCAAACAAGAACCACTAATGAGATTCTGGGCGACAGCCCCGCTCGCGAACTGCTACAGGACATCTTCGCCGACCTGCACCCTGGTCTGCTCGACGAGTCGCGAACCATCGACTCGATCTTCACCCGTCAGGCGGCGGGAGACTTTCTTAAGCAACTCCTCGATCTCGAGGCGATGTTTACCGTCGACGACACCTACGAGCACACCGTCCTGAAACTGCAGGAGCGCATTAACCAGGCGGAGGCGATGCGCGACCAGTTGATGGATCAACTGTTCACACAAATCCGGCCCATCGAGAAGAGTTATAAGGAAATCCAACTCTTCTTCGAGAACTCGAAGGTGATGGACGGCAAGGTCCGCAAGCCAGTGGAGCTGTACGTTCTCAATGCCGACGCCAAGGCAATGAAAGACGTCTTCTCCATGAACGTCGCGGCGGTGGAGAACTTCTGCCGGAAGCGCAACGATAATTTCAACTTCCGCGACGACATCTGCAACCTGGTGATCCCCGGCCAGATCCCGCAAACGGTTCGCGAGAAGTTCGAAGACATCGCCAACATGTGGGGCATGCTGCTGCTCACCGATGTCGACGACGAGAAGAACTTCAAGAACCTGGAGCGCAACTTCCTGCCGGGCGGCAAGTACGAGTTCATGAAACGGCCCGAGGATCGCGCCGCGGCCGACGTGGTTTGCTCCGGCTACCTGCAACTACGCGCCGCTCACTGGTTTGAGAAGAAAACCGATAACGGCGAGGACCTTTGGGGACCGCCCTCGCTGGTATTTGCCGGGGCCATCGCCCGCGCCGATGACGGTCAGGGCATTGCGCAGGGTCCGGTGGGAAGCCGGTTTGGCCAGATCTCGGGCGTCAACGCCGTCCGCTTTGAACCGCTGATCGGCGAAATGGAGCACCTTTCGATGGAACGCCAACTCGTTCCCATCATCCGCGATGCCGACAATCACCTGTGCTTTTTCGGCTGCCGCACCCAGGCGGAAGATCCCTATGGTGTCCTTAAGTTCTTTACCTCCTATCGCATCCTGAGGTACCTCGAACGCTGCTGCCGTCATTATCTGTTGCAGGTTGCCGGCCAGGTGCTAACGCGCGATTTCATGGATCAATCCATCGAAACCCCGTTGAAACGCCTGCTCGACGAGCAGGTGGAACAGGGGACAATCCTCGGTTACGATCTGTTTGTCGACAAAGATTCCAACAAACGGATGCAGGGGATCTGCGACATCTCGATGAACGTCATGCCGACCGGCCCGGCCGAAACTTTCGTGTTGAAAATCGACACACCGGAATTTTCCAAGGGCGATTCGCAAAAAAGCTGACGCTTTTCCGTTTATGAGTGTGGAGGGGATGCAGTGAGCGGGAATCGAGACCTAACCGGATCGGCAGCCCGGCATCATGAGGCAGGCGGAAACGCCGAGCCTCGGGA
Source organism: Bryobacterales bacterium (assembly GCA_038212445.1). GTDB lineage: Bacteria > Acidobacteriota > Terriglobia > Bryobacterales > Bryobacteraceae > TMP-7. The sequence goes on along the minus strand of JBBQUM010000006.1, from coordinate 153,018 downwards.
GCTACGGCTCCCCGTCGGAGGTGATGCTGCGCGGACGGCTGAGACGGAGAAGGAATCGGTGAACGAGGCTCACGGCATCCGGACCGCGTCCCGTGATGTGTTTCACGGGGCGCGGTCCATAGAGCTGTCGAGAGTGGTGGGGGCCCGGCTGGTAGAAGAGGAAAAGCCCAAGGCTGATTTATCCACACGCACGGCAGCCGATTATCTGCCACCTCATTTGAAGGCGCAGCTGATCGCGGAGGGAAAGCTGAAGGCGGACGGCTCACTGGTAGAGCATCCGCCCCAAGCTGAAACGCTTCGCCAGGCGAGCGCAAACGAAACGAAGGCAGTGGAGGCGGAGGAGCCTAACGGAATGCTCGGTTCGCTAAAACGCTTCTTTCGGAAACTTTTTTAGCTCGAATTTCACAACTGTTTCAGAGATTGAGGAGAGACTAACATGGCCGCATCACCATACCGGTGTACCGTCACCATCGACGGCACCAAATTCGACGCCGTTTCATCGGCTGTTAAGTTCACCACCGAAAAGGACAAGGCGGGAATGCCGCAGATGGGCAGCCTGAAGAGCTTGATCCGCGTCGTCGCCGATTTCCATGACGACAAGAACGTTCCGTATTCGGCCATCAAGAAGTTTTTCGACTTGGCAAACGTCGTGACGCGCGACAAGATCAAGGACATCAAGATCGAATTCTGGAAGGACGATAGCCACCAGGATGCGCTCTGCAGCTATTCGTTCAAGGGCTGGGTCTCGCGTTTCGAAACCTCGAACCCGCATCCGCTAGGCAATTTCACCGGCGGCACCGAAGATCTGAATACCGATCCCTCGCTCGCCTATCAAAGCCTCAATCACGTCCTGGTGCTGGACCTCGAGCCCGCGCTGAACCAAGAGCATTTTACCAACATCAAGCTGAGCAACTAGGCAGCAGGGAAGGAAACAGGAGCAACCACCATGGCACAACCATATCGCAGCAGCGTCACCATCGACGGGACCAAATTCGACGCCGTCAGCACGAGTGTTGTTTTCACGACCGCTAAGGATCGCGCGGGAATGCCGGAGATGGGCAGCCTTCGCACTCGCATCCGGGTCTGGGCCGATTTCCACGACGACAAGAATCTGCCGAACTCGACACTGAAGAAGTTTTTCGAAATGGCCAACGTCGTCACCCGCGACAAGATCAAGGACATCAAGATCGAATTCTGGAAGGACGACAGCCACCAGGACGCGCTCTGCTCCTACAAATTCAAAGGCTGGATCTCATCCTTTGAAACTTCTAATCCGCCGCTTCAGACCGGCGGAGACGATCCGAGCCTGAATCACATGATGGTGGTTGACCTCGAGCCGGTGCTCAACCAGCAGAACTTCCAGGAAATCGCGATCAGCAACTAGGCTGCAGGCGGGCTAACGGCCCGCGATACGACGAACTGCGAGGTGCCACATCTCTTTCCTGGCATTCCCCCTGCGGCTCGACGGTGCTTTCCTAAGACGCACTGATGAGCCGCAGGCGATATTACAACTCATCGATCTCATGGCTCGAACGCCGGCCTCCTCGTGGGCCGGCTGTTCGTCGTTCGGCGTGCGCAACTATTTCGAGCGCATGCGGCTTGTGCCCGACGGCCTCAACCAGGCGACCAGGGCCATCAACGCCGCGCTGCAGGACCTCGAAATCAACCGTTACCGCGTCCAGTCGATTACGAGAGAGCCGAGCGGCAATCCGGACGTGGACAGCTACGTGCTGACGCTCGTCGACACCTCCGACGCATCGAGGACTTTCGCTCAGCGGATCGGGACAACCTAAGGCCGCCATGCCCTATCCCAGCCCCACCGCTGTTGAAATCGACCGTAAGCTCCGCGACGACTTCCGCAAGCGCCTCAAGGAATACGGCGTTTCAGCGGAGATCACTGACCCGATTCTCGCTGTACTGTTCCGCACCTTCGCGCAACAACTGGAAGTGCTGTACTCAGACACTGAGCGAATCCGGCTCGGTCTTCTGGACGAATTGATTGCGGGACTTGGAATCGAAAAGCGGATGTCGCGACCGGCGCAGGCGGTGGTGCAATTCTCCGGTGTGAACGGCACAACGATCGTCGAAGCGGGGTCGGCGCTCACCGGCGAGGCTTCGACCGGCGCAAAGCTGACTTTCGCCACCGACGCAACCATCACGGTCTCAGAAGCGAGAATCGCTTTCGCACTTACCTATGACGAAGGCGCGCTGCGTTTGCTGCCAGGCATCGAATTGCCGGAGGCGTTCCAAGCGGCCAGGCCGTCGCTCGAACCTGTGAAGACGAATCTGGGACCGAACCCCTGTCTTTATCTCGCAGTCGACTTGCCGCGCTCGGGGACGCTCTCGAATCACAGCTTCTACTTCGACTTCACGCCTGACGCGCGTCCCATTCAAACGGCGCTCGAACAGGAAACGTGGTGCCTTGCGTCACCGTCCGGAGAATTCTCGGGAGCGGGCATCGTGCGGCCGGCACTCGAAGCGGCCGGAGTCCGTCAATTGCGGTGGCTCATCACGTCCAAGACGGGAATGCCGGAGACGCACGCGGAGCTTCCGCCACTGCCGCCAGGCTTTTACGCCGGACGCGTCTACGTGATGCCGATCTTCCCGACGGAGCGGCGTTTCGCCTGCCGCGTTCCTCGTGCGATGGAAGCCGCGGCAGCTCGGGTATTTGGGCGCGAATCAGTGAATTTGCTCCAGACTGAACGGGCGTGGATCAAGATCATGTTCCCGAAGGGACTACCCCCGTTGCATACCGGGATTGGCTGTGTCAGCCTGCATGCGGTGACGGTCTCAAATGTGGAGTGCCTGAACCAGACGATCTACTTTGACCGGCACGGGACGTCGATTCCCGTCGGCAAAGAAGGCGGCACCAGCTGGCACCTGGTGGCACCGTTATCGGTGATTAGTGAGAGCGACACGCCGTACCTGCTACCCACTGAACCGTCCACCGATCCCAACGCCGGACGTTACGTGATTCGCAACGGCCGCATCGAGCTCACGCCTGCGAAATGGCCCACTGGCAAGCCGCATGCGTACGCGAATATTCGAGTCTGGACGAGCGCCGGCATCGCAGCCAACCAAGTTGGCCCTGGACGTATTTCGACGATACGGCTGGGCGACGGTCCGTCACGAATGCAAGTGACAAACGTCACGTCGGCGGCGGGCGGGACGGGCAGCGAGCAGTTTGGAGAAGCACAGGAGCGTTTTGCCGCTGCGCTATTGTCACGCGATCGCGTGGTGACGCGAGGCGACCTCTATGCGGTAGTGAAAAGCTTTGACCGGCGCATTCGCGATGCCACTATACGTTCTGGCCTCGAAAGGACGCAAGGCGCGTTGCACCGTGTTGAGAACGTGACCGTACACATCAGCGCCGACGATTTCTCCGATCCCGAGATCGAGATCCGGTACCTGCTCGAAGATCTAAAGACAGCACTGGGACGCCGGTTCCTGCACGACGTCGAACTGCGCGTGGAATACAAATGGGAGGATACCGAGTGACCGGGGATACTGCCGCGGTTATGCCCGAGCTCGCGGTGAGCCACTACGGGTTTCGCCACACGGTGGACTCCGCGCTTGAAATCTTTGCGACGCTCGGTGTATCGCCCTCGCGCATCACACTGCGGATGGCCGGAATGGGACTGCCATCGCGGTGGGTAAGCGCGCAAAAACCAGCGCCTGGAACGCCGCTCGGCTCTGGCCAGGAGATTGAGCTCGAAATCGCCGGTCTTGGATATTTTCAGAATCTTCCGGTGGCTTGCTGGGACTCGGGTGGAGAGCACCAGGCGGGCACGCGCGAGATGCTGAACGTTGTCGATGACGCTTATCAGAAAGCCGCGCACTGGCTGAACGAAGGGGCGAGGCTATTCGATATCGGTCCCAATAATCAGGACGCTTGCGGACGCTGGATCGCGTTGTTCGGGCTGAGCCCGGAGCACTGGCCTCCGGAGACCTGGTACCGCTTGGCAGTACTGCTGCCAAGCCTACAGTCGCTGGCGGGCAAAGAGTTTGGTATACGCTTCGCGCTCCACTGGATGCTCGGGTTACCGCTTGAGACGCTTCGAATGAAGGCGCGCTTCCGTTATCTGCGGGAGGAACAGCTCAGCCTGCTCGGCGACAACATGAGCCGCCTGGGTGTGGATGCGATTGCGGGTGACCGGGTGGAGGATCTCGCGCAAGTGGAGATCGTCATCGGCCCGGTCCCGCTCGACACTTATTATCATTTTCAGGATCAGGACTCGCGTTATCTGCTCGAGGCTGTGCTCTACCTGCTCACTCCCTGCCATCAGCGGTTCACCGTGGGCTGGAGTATTGAGGATCGAACCCGCCCACCGCGCCTGGGCCTCGAGCAATTCAACTCGCGACTTGGACTCAACTCTTATCTCGGAGCTTCACCCGCATGAATTCCAACGACATCAAATTAACCGCGGTGAACTGGGAGCATGGAATGCTCCTCACGCCGGAGCATTTCCTCCGGCAGGAACGCTATTTCGACTCGCTCATCGGCTGGATGCTGCGCTACCTCGGGAATTCAAGCGGCCTCACAGGGGGCGGTCCGCGACTTGCGGAAGCCGAGCGCGGCGCGGTGAAGTACGATCCGATCGTCGTCATCCGAGAAGACGAGCAGACGCTGACGGTCGCCGTGTCGCAGTGCCGCGGAATCACGCCCGGTGGAGACATTGTCGACATCTCGCCGGAGCGACCCATCGAGCGCGGATTTGCGAAAGCCGAGCTTGAGGGCGTCACCGAGCCGGTGATCTACGTCGTTCGCGAAGGGGTGGAAAAAGAGGCGCAGGACGGTGGGCGCGACGAGTTCAATCCGCAAATGCAGACTGAGCGCGGCTTCCGCTACCGCGTCGCGCTGCTCACCGCTCCCGAACAGGCTGGTCCGGCACTGGCTTGTGCGCAGCTGCGACGGCAGCGATACGGTACAGGGTACGAGCGCAATCCCGACTACATTCCGCCGTGCACCACGATGACGGCGCATAGCGAACTGGCTGCGGGCTTCCGGCGGATTGTGGAGCAAGCGACGTTTCTCACCGAGCGCTACGCCGAACTGCACCGCGCGATGCGCGAGTACCTGGTGCTGTTCACTGAACGCGGCATCGAGACCGAGGTGGACTCTCAGACGGTCCAGTTTGTCGACCGTATCGTGGCGGCGCTGCAGACCAGCGTGTACGAACTGCTGGACTCCACGCAGACGCCGCAGAAGTTCTTCGGGAACCTACGCCGGTTCTTCCATACCGCAGCGGTCTATTTTGATTTGACGCCGGGTATGCAGGGCTACTACAACACGCTGAAGGACGCCGGCGAGACGGTGTTCATCCAGTTGATCGAGCAGCAAAAGCAAATTCTCAAGACCACGCGGTCACTGGCGTTGAACGACGATCTCGGGGTGGAGGTTCGCTCGGCGCTGGCGCATTTTGGTGCGCTACTGAAGCTGGAGCAGGCGCTTGAAGGCAAGTATCTCGACTTCCACGTGTCTGAGACGCTCGAAGCGACGAACTTCGTCTTTGACCGCGGCGGCAACATGCTGTACAAGCTCGCAGCTAAACCGAGCCGCGTGCAGGGCATGGGCGGCGAGATGATCACCTTCTTCAGTCAACTCAGGCTGGAGGGCCGCGATAAGTACCGCTTGGTGCTGGTGGGCGAGCAAGGCGCGGTATTCGAAAAAGGGCTGCGGATTCCCGCTGAGATCCGGATCAATGAAGGCGCTGGTTTTCAGCGGGCACCGATGAACCTGTCGAGCGAATCGCGCATTCCAGGCCAGGTAAACTTTGAGTTCGACTTTGAGGCGCCGGACGTTCCGACGATCACAGATATTAAGGTAGCGGTGCCGTCGCATCATCCGATTCGAACAGCACTCCTGTTCTCGCGTCATCGCTTTTACGCGGATCGGGTGCAGGAGCCGGTTGCTCGAATCGAACCGATGCAGCGGATGGACGTACGCCAGCAACCGGAGCCGGCACGTCAGCCCGAGACGCCGACACCGCCGCCACCTCCACCCATTCAGCGGCCGCAGCAGCAGTACCAGCCGGAACCGCCGCCTGCTCAGAACGAACCCAAACGTGCGCCGTGGGACATTTTCAAGCGCACACCCGAGGCGCCCCCGGCACCGCCGCCGAGACCGCGATTCGACCCTGGACCGGGCGATGATACGCCTCCACCGCCCCCGCCGCGACGCCGGCGGCTCGAATAAATGAAAAATCTGGCTCGGAATTCCGTTTAGGAGAATAGCGATGGCGATGGACCTGGATAAGATTTCGAACGAACTCGAGGAAGCACTCGAACGGGCGCGCATCCTGGCCGAGCAACGGCAGCAGGCGCAAATCACGCCGTTGCACATGCTCTACGTGCTGCTGGACAACGAGAGCCCGCTGGCGGCGATGCTCGAGAAATCAGGGGTAGCGTCATCCGCCCTTCTCGAAACCTTCGCCACGCGGCTGAACAAAGAGAAGAACTCGAAGCTCGACCCGGGCCGGCGGCCCACAGCGTCGACAGCCCTGCGGAATCTGATTGAGAAGTCATTCGACATGATGGGCCGGCGCGGGGCCGAACGGGCTGAGCCGATCGACATCGTTATGGCAGCCGTGGAAATCGGCGAGGACAGCCTCAAGGGCGACCTGCGGCAGGCCGGCGTTACCAAGGAAGCTGTGGACAAAGCGGTGGACGCGCGAGACGCTGCGAGCGAGACCCTCGGGCCACCTGCACCCGGTGGAGGAGCCACACCGAAACCTGCGGCCGGCGGCCGCATGCTCGAGAAGTATGGACGCGACTTGACAGCGGCTGCACTCAAAGGCGAGTTGATGCCGGTGATCGGCCGCGACGATGAGATCCGGCAAATCATTCAGACGCTGCTCCGCAAGAGCAAGAACAATCCGGTGCTGGTGGGCGATCCTGGAACCGGCAAGACGGCCATAGCGGAAGGGCTGGCACAGCGCATCGCGGCCGGCGATGTTCCGGAGTCGTTGAAGAAGTGCCGAGTCGTAGCGCTTGATCTAACCGCTATGGTGGCCGGTGCAAAGTATCGCGGCGAATTCGAGGAACGAATCAAGGGTGTAGTGGACGAGGTTCGCGCCAAGAAGGGCGAGATCATTCTGTTTCTGGACGAGATCCACACGCTGGTGGGCGCCGGCGGCACTGAAGGCGGCATGGATGCGGCGAACATTCTGAAGCCGGCACTGGCTCGCGGAGAACTGCGGTGCCTCGGCGCGACAACGTTCGATGAGTACCGCGAAAAGATCGAGAAGGATGGCGCGCTGGCTCGCCGGTTTGACACGGTGACGGTGAAGGAGCCGAGCGATGAGATGATGATGGTCCTGTTGCGCGGCTTGCGTCCGCGCTTCGAGGCGTATCACGGTGTGAAGCTGACCGATGATGCCTTGCAGGCAACCATCAAATTGAGCCGGCGGTATATTCGCAGCCGCTTTTTCCCGGACAAGGCGATTGATGTCATCGACCAGGCGACGGCGCGAATTCGCATGCAAAAGGAATCGAAGCCGACTCATATCGATCAGCAGGAACGGCTGCTGTTGCGGAAGAAGGCGGAGTTGGAAGCGGTTGAATCCACCGCATCGACGCCCACCGCCAAGAAAGCCGTGACGGCGCTGAAGGCGGAGATCGCAGACCTGGAGCCGAAGGTGAGCGCGACCATCGAGCAGTGGAACAAGCAGAAGGCGAATCTCGATCTGCTCCAGAAGACCAAGCAGGCGATTCAGGAGCAGACCACGGCGTTGTCGGCGGCTGAAGCCAAGGGCGATGTCGCGACGGCGGCGCAGATCCGGTATGGCTCGCTAAAGTATCTCGAACAGCAGCTTGCTGATCTCGAAGCGCAGGGTCCCGGGACGATTGTCGTGCCGGACACGGTGCTGCCGGAACATGTCGCTGAAGCGATCGCGGAGCGTACTGGAGTGCCGTCAAGCCGCATGCTCGAGAGCGAGCGCGAACGGTTGTTAAAGATGGAGGAACGGATTAGCGAGCGCGTGTTCGGGCAAGCCGACGCCGTCACGGCGGTTGCGGAGGCTGCGAGGCGGATGCGTGCGGATCTTCAGCCTGGCCGCAAGCCCAACAGCTTCCTGTTTGTCGGACCCACTGGCGTGGGCAAGACGGAACTCGCTAAGGCATTGTCCGAGGCATTGTTTGACGACGAATCTGCTCTGATCCGAATCGACATGGGCGAGTACAAAGATAAGTCGTCGGTGGCGGGGCTAATCGGTTCGCGTCCGGGGCTGGTGGGCTCGGACGAAGGCGGATTTTTGACGGAGCAAGTGCGGCGCAATCCTTATTCCATCGTGCTGTTCGATGAGGTGGAAAAAGGTCATCCGGAAATCCTTGACCTTCTGCTTGGTGTCCTGGACGAAGGACGGCTGTCGGATGCCAAGGGCCGTTTCTGCGATTTCTCGAACACGATGCTGATCCTGACGTCGAATCTGGGAGTCCGCGAAGCGATTGAGGCGACCGATGATCTGGCGGAGCGGAAGAAGTTCATTCTCGAGTTCGTAAAGCGCACACTCCGGCCCGAGCTCTTCAACCGTATCGGCCAGGTGGTGACCTTCGATTCGTTAGGTGAACCGGAACTGGAATCGATTGTCCTGAAGAATCTGAGCGCGCTTCGCAAGAAGCTCGCCGATGACCGTGAAATTAGCTTAGACGTTACGCCGGAGGCCTTGAAATATCTCGCCGAGCAGAGTTACGATCCGGCGTACGGCGCGCGCCCTGTCCAGCGGACTATCCAGCAGATTGTGCTGTCTCCGCTGGCAGGGATTATTCTGGCCGGTGAAGTGCAGGCCGGCCAAACCCTGCAGATCGCTTACGACCCCGGCGAGGAGAAAACAACAATCCCGGCCGACGGTGGTGAGCCCGTAACAGAGCGGGAAGGAGAGGGACTGACCTTCGGTATTCTGGAATCCTGAGCGAGGCCGGAGCCGAGGGTGGGGACCTGGAGATTCATGCGAGCGTTCTTGTTGGTACTAGTGGCCGTTGCGTTGTTTGGCGCGGTCCAATTGCCGAGAAACGAGACCGACGACGGCTGGATTCTGCTGCACGATGGCGACTCCAACATGGGTTGGACGGTGGAGCCGGGCAGCGGATGGTCGTCTGGCAACGGACTGCTCAGCATGGACGGCAACGGAGGGCCGGGCTACATTCGAAGCAATTCCGCGTTTGTCGATTTTGTGATGCGACTCGAACTGCGTGCGGCGGCGGCCAATTCGAAGGTCAGCCTGATTGTGCGTGCCGCAAGAGAGGGGAATCCGAAGGACACGGGATACGAGATTGTACTTGGTCCTGGAGCTTCGGATCCTCCGTCCGGTTCGATCGCCGGCCAGGCGAAAGCGGGCGGTGGAGCGCCCGCGCCTGGCCAGTGGACTGCTTATGAGATCGAATGCACAGGTGGAAGCTTGATTGTGCGGAGCGGCGGCAGAGTGCTGTCGAGCGCCGGCGGACTGGCTGGGCAGGCGGGGCTGATCATGTTGCAATCGAACAAGGGCGGCCGCATGGACTTTCGCAGTATCCGGTTGAAGCCGCTGACGCCGCTGAATCTTTTTAACGGCGCCGACCTCTCAGGCTGGAAGTCGACCGGCACGCAACCCAAGCAAGGCGGCAAGATCACCAAGCTATTTGGCGGTGGCAAAGGTAAGCCGAAGGAAGTGAAGTGGACGGTGACGGGCGGGGCAATTCACGGCGAAGAAGGGCCTGGTCAGTTGGAGACGGCGACCGCGTACGGCGATTTCGTGTTCCAGGCAGCGGTGCGCGTTAACGCAAAGAAAGACAGCACGAAAAAGCGGTACGCGCTGCTGTTTCGCGGCGACGCGGCCGGACTCGGCAGCGGATACGAGGTCACGATACAGCCCGGTGCGACCGGGGGCATCGCGGGGCTGGCGAGCGCCGCCAGAGGCGTGGGATCGGTCAATCAATATTCAGTGGTTACGTTAGCGGCGACTGAGCGGAGAATCCAGATTTGGGTGGACGGCTTGCCGGTCGTCGACACGAACGACGTCCGCACCGAAGGCACTAATCCGAAGAAAGAAGCGCGGATCACGCCTGGCACAATCGCCTTCTACTCGCCCGAGGAAGACGCGAACATCGACATTCGAGCAGCGAAGGTATTTCAGACTCCGAAAGTATTCGGGCACAACAAAAAGAGTGCTCCGGTGACGTCGGCATCGGCATCATTGCCACCACCGCCAGCCGCCGCTGCGGGTGCGAATCCACCTGCCGCCGGCGGCGGCGCAAATAATGCGGCGAGTGACCAGCTGAAAGCGCTGCAAGACCAGATGCGCCAGCAGAAGGCGGATAAAGACAAAGAGGACGCCGAGAAACAGAAAGTCGGCTCATTGATGTCGCAGGCTCTGTCGTCGAACTCACCCCAGCAGCAGGTGCAGCTTTACGATCAAATTCTGATGCTCGACCCGAACAATCTTGTCGCGGCGAACGAGCGCAAGACGGCTCAGGGCAAGATCGACGCCGCTAAGACGAAGGAAGAGCAGGATCGCGAGGCGCAGCAGAAACAAGCGACCGAGCAGGCGCAGAAGCAGCAGACCTTCGACGGAGCAATGCAAGGGGCGGAGGCGGCGTTCCTAGCGGGAAATCTGACTGGGGCCGAGCAGTCGCTCTCGGTGGCGGAGAAAATAGCGCCCGATAATCCGCAGGTTAGGGCGTTGCGCACAAAGCTGGATGGCGCACGCAGCCGGTGGACCTCGATTCTCGCGGTGGCAGGGATTGGCGGCGGCGTGATTCTATTGGGCGGGCTAGGCGTGATGTGGCGGTCGCGCCGCAAGAAGGATCCGTACCTGGAAATCATTCAGGGGCTCGACAAAGGGAAGAAGTTCAACATCGACCAGGAAGTTGTCGGCCTGGGCGCCATTGCGGAAGATGGCGGGGCTAGAAATGATGTGGTGCTGCGGGACGCCGAACGGATGGTCTCGCGTTTCCACGCACAGATCCTAAACAAAGAAGGCAAGCTGTACGTGGTTGATTTGGGCAGTTCGAACGGAACGACCGTGGACAAGAAGCGGATTTCGGCGCAGAAGCCTCATCCACTCACGAACGGGTCGCGTGTGAATTTTGGCGGCACTTGTGCCATCCGGATCGGTTACGAGAAGCGGCAGGCGAAGAAGAGCTAGGACCGGCTGGCGAAACTTTTCCCCGGAATTCCGTTAATCAAGTAGGGAAGAGCCACTATGACGCCCGCTTATTTGAAAGTGAACATCGACGGTTCAGACCTGGCCAATACGGCGCGCTTTCTGATTTTGCTTGACGCCACGGCAACCCACGAACTGAACCGGCATCCGATTTGCCGGGTGCAATACCGGCAGCCTCCGGGAAGCCGCTACGAATACGAACCGCAGATTGGCAAGAGTCTAGAGATACGCGCCGTGGACGCTGAGGGCGCGGAATTGCAGCTGTTCAAGGGTATTCTGCGTCAAGTGGACGTTGAGTGGGAGATGAACGGCTCGTGCCAGTTGACGCTCTCGGGTATCGGTCCGTCGTACAAGCGCGACAATTTCAATCACTCGCAGACCTTCAACATGTTGACGCTCCAGGCGTGCGCGACGCGCCTGCTCAACGGGTTGGGCGGAGATTACGTTTGCTCAGAACCTGGCCAGTTGAATTTGATTCAGTTCAACGAGACCGATTGGAGCTTTCTACACCGGATCATCGAGCGTTTCGGCGGTTTTCTGAGGGTTAAAGGGGACAACATCGACATTTTTGATGAGTTCCAGCCCGAGACGGTGCAGATCGAATGGCGGACCGAGAACGGACTGCAGGCGTTTCGGTCGACGGGAAAACTGGCGCCGTACAAGGTGTTCGGTGTGAACTTTGACACGGCAGAAGCGACGAGTAAGCAGATGGTGGTGAGCGACGCGGTGGCTTCAGAAGCTCCGCTTGGCGACTTGCGCAGCTACGCTCAGAAAGGGTCGGACCTAAACGAGCTTGAATCGGGCTTGTGGAACAAGTTCCTGTCGAGAGATCACAGCCTGTTCTCGCAGCAGCTGAGTTGGGAGAGCCGGCGGCAGATCATTCATAGCTGCACGGCTTACGGGGAATCGCGAGCGCCGGAAATCGTGACGGGAAACAAGGTGGAACTGCGCGGCGACTTCGAACCCGCTGGTACATATGGGGTATTCAAACTCACTCATCACTGGGCGCCGGGGCTTGGCTATCGGAACCAGTTTTACTGTACGCCCTACAAGAAATATCTCGACGCTAACCGGCCCGAGACTCAGCGAAACTACGGGCCTGAGATCGCGCGGGTGATCGAGAACGACTCAGGCGAACCGCGCAGACCCTACGTGAAAGTTGCGTTTCTGTGGCAGGAAGAGAACGCGACGTCATGGTTGCCGGTACTGACACCGAATGCCGGCGCCGATCGCGGATTCTGTTTCATGCCGGAAGTAGGCGATGAAGTCTACGTGTCGTTTGTGGGGGGCGATTCCACGAAGCCTTTCATCCTAGGCAGCTTGTGGAACGGGGTGGACGTTGCACCACTTGAAGACCTGCACGGCGGCGAGTACGGCACCAACGAAATCAAGCGAATCGTCACCAAGTCAGGCAATCGCCTGGTATTTGACGACAAGCAAGGGCAAGAGACGGTGGTGATGGCGGGACCGAACCACGTGCGGGTGTCGCTATTCGATGGCGGTTCGACGATGGTACTCCACTCCGATGGCGATATCAAAATCCATGCCGGAGGAACTGTGCACATGAAGTGCAAACAGTTTCTGCGCGAAGTGGGGGACTAGGGGACTGTTATGCCAACCTTCGATGCGGCGATAAAAACGAAAACGCGCGTGAAGCTCAACCGGGACAAGTTTTCACCCGGCATGGGCAAGCTGTCGCCGTCCGGATGCGAGACGGAAGAGGCGCTGATCCACGGTGATCAGAAAGTGATGGTGGACTCGACGGGCAAACACACCTACGGCGTCGACTTCAGCCAGATGATTGGATCGAACAAGAAAGAGATGGTGGGCGGGAAGTGCGACAAGGTGGTAGCCGGCAATAAGACGATGATGATTGGCGGCAATCACACCGAGACCACGGCGTCCAACACCATTCGGACGATCATGGGCAACGAGAATCACGTAACCATCGGCGGCATCGTGCGGCTCGCGGTCGGCGCGTGGGCGCAGTTGAAGTCGTCTGTGGCGCAATGGACCGATCCGGCCAGTTGGATCGAGATGAAGGGGAATTCCGGCACGCTCTACATGGGCGCGAATGTTTCCATCGGCGTCGTGAACATGACGACGTTCATCCAGAACACCGAGATGTACGCAAACCAGATCAACTTGATCGCGACAAACATGGCGGTAGTGGCGATGAATTTCACGCCCATCGCGGTGGACTTCTCAGCCAAACTGAATACAAACATGCTGGCGGCGTTGAAGTCGGATCTCGATGGCGTGGAGGCGCAACTCGGCGCGGGCAAGCCCAGTTTGTTCGCGGCGACGCTCAAGGGCCTCATCGCCGGTATCAACCAAATTCTCTAAGAGCCATGGCAGAGTCTACTGAACGGATCATCACTCCGGAAGCACTGCGACCGCTGCACTGGGCGGAGTCGCTGACGCGCTGTTCACTGCTATGGATGCCAGCGCCGGCATTTCCGCTGCCGCGCCAGGACAGAACCTGGATGCTGGCCTTCCTCACCCGTCTGCAAAAGCTGATGGCGAAGAAGGGACCACCGCAGTTGTTCATCTCGCAGCAGGTGGTTTATGAGAAGATACGCGACCTTTTCCTCGACAACATGATCGAGGCGTGTCCGATGATGGGACTGCTGCGACGTCCTGGCAGCGCATTGAAGGCAGTGATGAACGAGCAGGACGCAGAGGATCTGTCGACCGGGCGGCGCAAGTACGATCCCTTCAACTACATGGACAGCTACACATATTGGTTGCTGGGCGGCACGCCTGAGCAGTGGCTGCCTTTGTACTGGGGATTTGGCGGGATGACACTGCTCTACCTGAAAGCCGACCCGGTGGCGGCAGCACCGGTGCCAGCAGTCCCGAAGTATCTCGCCAGCCAACCCGGGATGAAGCGCCTGCTCGAAACCTTTCCATTGCAGGCGCAGGCGAACACCGCTGCTGCGCTGCAGAATCCGTATGCGCCGGAGAGCAAGAAAGTGTTTGGCGCAGATTTGAAGGACTCGGCCTACGTAAAAGGTTTGCCGTTCATTGTTCCAGCGTTGTCATCGGCGGATTTCTTTGCGCGCCCGGCCCAGGACATTGATGCGCTGTTCAACCTGGTAGATATATACATTCAAGAGAGTCCTGCAGACGGCGGGGTGCTGCTGGCGACACGCCTGAAGATTCTGCCGGAGATTTCGGACGTTCTAGAGGCATTGCGTCAGGAAGGACTGTTGCCGAATGCCCAGCGTTGATACCGTTTCCTTCCGATGGCTGAGCTCGACGGAGGGCCTTGATGTAGCGATTCTGCCGGCGCCGGTGTTCCCTCTACCTGGCGGCGTCAAGCATCCAATTTGCAGCGTGGTGGAGAGCATTCGGGGTGCAATGCAGCGAAAGACCCGCGCGGAGATCGAAGTCTTTTTTCAGATGACGACTCTTCATATCGGCGGGAATGTCCTGGTGAGTGCGAACGCGAAGGAGTGGTGGCCGGAGTACATGATGGGCGTCAGGCCAGGCAATCCGCCGCGTATGTTGAGACATGAGGAAGTGGCCGAGATCGACCCCACGGGTCCGTTTCCCTACACCTTTCATCCCGTCTTTCACGTCACGCGCGCCGAAGGCCGGACGCACTGCGTGGGCGTACTTTCAGGCTTTGCCACGCTGGTGACGCTGGTGACTCACACGAAGTTCGACGACTTCATTGAGGAGATGGAGAAGCAGTTCCTCGACAAAATTGAGGAACCGCTTTTCCGATCGGTACCGAAGTATCTGCCTCTGATTGACGCGCCTTCAGCTATTGCGGCGGGTCCCGCATTGGTGGAGCAGTGGCTCGCGGGCGCGCACCTGTACATCCGCGAGAGCTTCGATGAAAAGGGGATCGTCATCATCTCGAGGGAACCGCTGCAGCCGATATTGGATGAACTACAGGCGCGGCCCGACAAGGACGACCGGGAGCTTGTGCATATTCCCGCGATCGCCTAGAGAGACAGCAGAGCTCGCCTGATTGCCGCGGCCGGCGGTTCATCCGCTTCCCTGATGGCGGCGAGGATGGGGCTCTGGACGACGATACCGGCGGTGGTGGGCAGTCCGGCATTCAAGATAATGGAACGCGGGGGAATCATGAGAACGCCGTGGGGACCCTGGGGTAATGGCTGCTTCGATCTGAAGTCCCAGACTGGAAATGTGTCGGACAGGGTGACGCCGCCGGCAATGACGGAATGCTCGCCGACCACCACGCTGCCGAACACGGCGGTGTGAGGAGAGAAGAACACGCCGTCTTCAATGATGACCGGCAGTCGCTCAAGTGGGACCAGTACACCGCCGATCTGGGCACCGGCGGAGACCATCACGTTGGAGCCGAGTTGGGCACAGAGGCCGACGCTCGCATTGGAGTCGATGGTGGTGCCCTCACCAATCGAGGCTCCGAGCGACACAAAGCTGGGCGGCATGCAGATGGAGCCGGGTCCCCAATAGCTGCCGTCGCGGACGCGGCAGCCTTCGGGCGCACGGACAAGATCGGCGGCTTTGAACCGGCGCAGCGGCAGAGTGTCCAGCTCCCAATTCCGGAAGTCCCCGCAATTCTCCAGTTCGCCAAGCATCGAATGGAGGAGGATACCGGCCTTGACCCAAGGGTCAGCTTCCCAGCCGGAGTCGCCTTTCTTAGCGGCGCAAATCTCGCCGGAGTTCAGGTAGCCTCGAAATGTTTTGAGGAGGCCGAGCGCTTCCTCTGAGCGTTGTGGCGTCCCCATGAGGCGCGTGAGCGGAGGTCTGAGATCTTCGAGGGTCATGTCGTTATTTGGCGGCAAGCAGAGACTCGGCTTGTTGTTTCGCGAGGGCGGCGGCGTCAGGGTCGTTGCGTGCGAGCCGATATTCCGTGAGCCAGTGGAAGGCTCCGGCCAAAGCGCGGCGGGCCGTGGGATTGGTGGGCGCGTGATCGAGGGGAGAGCGATTGGTGACGGCGGTGATGAGTCGTCCGGCGTCGTCCAGGCGACCGGCGGAGGTCAGGACGGCGGCGTACCGGGTGGCGATGGTTTGCAGACACAGCGCACTGTCGAGGTCGTCGCTATCGGCGGCGGCACGGCGCTGGGCCATTTGGTAGGCCTCGTCGAGGGTGCCGGGATTCGCGGCCAGTGCCAGCGACAGGGCGCGGTCCACCGATACATTTCCCGGCTGGGACTGCCTCAGTTTTCGAAGCATGTCGATCGCTTCCCGCTGTCGTGCGGCGGCGACGTCGGGATGATGGGCCGCTTGTTCGATTCTCGCGCTGAGTGCCTGGAAGGCTGCGGCATGCAATGGTGCTTGGTCGTCGATGGGGCGTTGTGCGGCCCACTCGCGGGCAAGCGTCAGAGCGCGATCGATGGCTGAGCGGGCCTCATCCAGGCGTCCAGCGCCGAGAGCGGCGGCCGCCGAGAATGAGTCGATCGACGAGTTCAGGTCGGGCGGCGTGTCCTTCAATTGCTTTGCCGCGACGTCCTGTAGCAGCACGGCAGCGGCCTCGCTGGGCGCATCACCAGTGAGTTCCGCGTCGAGCAGTCCCTTCTGCATAATGATGCGAGCGTATTCGGACCACGATGCCCCGCCGTCAGGCTGGCCGAGCAACTCCTGAGCTCGCTGGATGCTGGCGAGCGCGGCTACCGGATCGGCGAGGCTCGCCGCAACTGGATTCCACTGAATCTCGCTCACGCGCCGGTAGCTCGACGCAAGCTCGCGCCGGATCGCACCATCGTTTCCAGCAGTGCCGGCGATGCGGTTCAAATAATCGAGCGTAGTGGCGACGACGGAGCGGCGGGCGGCAGTGGCACCAGGAACATCACGGATCTGGCGATCGACCTGGAAGAGAACGCGGTTGGCGAACTGCTGGGCTTCGGCGAACCGCTGGTTAGCTCGATGCGACTGCCATACCGAGAGTCCGATGCCAAGCGCCAGCACGGCTACCAGCGCGCCGATGAGTCCTGTTAAGGCGGGATTGCGGCGCGTGAATCGACTTACCGAATAGGTCCAGCCGCCCTGGCTCGCCACCACGGGACGCAGCGTTAGATAGCGCCGCAGTTCGGAAGCGAGTTCACCGGCGGTGGCGTAGCGCTGCTCGGGACGGGGCTGAAGCGCCTTGGCGAGGATGTTGTCGAGATCGCCTTTAAGTTCGGGCCGGAGCGTCGACGCGCGAGGCAGCACGGTATCGAGAGATGCGCGCGGGTCGCGCTTTGGGGTAGCGCCCGTGAGCAGTTTGTAGAGCACGCAGGCCAGACCGTACACGTCGGTGGCGGTGGTGATGACGCCGCCGCCAATTTGCTCAGGGGCGGCATAGTCCGGCGTCAGGGCGCGCACGCCGGTCTGCAGATTACGATGCGCGTCGTCGATGAGCTTGGCGATGCCGAAGTCGAGCAGTTTGGGTTGTCCGGCGGAATTGACGAGTATGTTCTGCGGCTTGAGATCGCGATGGACGACGAGATTCTGGTGGGCATGACTGACCGCGGCGCAGACCGGCAGAAACATCGCCACAACATCACGGGGGGCGAGGTGACGCGACTTGCACCAGCGGTCGATTGGCTCGCCTTCGATGAGTTCCATCACTACGTAGGGCGATCCATCGTCGGTGGTGCCGGCGTCGAGGAGGCGGGCAATATTCGGATGGTTGAGATTCGCGAGGATCTGTCGTTCCTGCCGAAAGCGGTCGAGCACGGCGGCGGTGCGCAGGGCGGGAGGGACGAATTTGATGGCGACCTTGAGCCGGACTTCGCCGTCGAGACGTTCACCTTCATAGACGGCTCCCATGCCGCCACGTCCGATCTCGCGGACGATCTGATACGGGCCGACTCGTTTCTGATCTGGCGCGCTCTGCTCCAACTGTCCTGCCAGTTTCATGACGGGCGCGCTGAGAAATTGCTCGGCTCCCTGGTCAGAGCGCAGCAGGCGCTCCACCTGGGCCCGGATGTTTGGATCGTGACAGTGCTGATCGAGGTAGCGGAGCCGGGCGGCCGGCTCGAGATCCGCCGTTTCAAAGAACAGTTTCTCGAGCTCAGGACTCAAGCCGTGAGCTCCTGGTGGAGCCAGGCCTGAGCAAGCCGCAACTCACGGTAGGCCTGTTGCGGCGTAATGCCGAGACTCTCCGCGCACTCCTCGCCAGTCATGCCGCCGAAGAATCGCATCTCGATCAGCTGGGCCTTCTGGGGCGATTCACGCGCCAGCCTCTCCAGTGCTTCATTGATGGCGAGCACTTGAGTGGAGTCGTGATCGATGGAGATAATTTCCTCCTTCAGCTCCAAGTTCGCCTGGCCGGAGCCGCGCTTCTGGGCGCCCTTGGTTCTTGCGTAGTCAACCAGAATCTGTCGCATCACGCGAGCCGCGAGGGCGAAAAAGTGAGCGCGGTTATTGATGGTTTGTTCCTTGCCCTCCACCATCTTTAGGTAAGCTTCATTGACGAGAGCCGTGGCTTGTATGGTCTGTCCGGGGCCGCGAAGGTAGGAATGCGCCAGCCTCCGCAGTTCGTCGTAAACCATCGGCATAAGCACGTTGACGTCTTCGCCGTGCCCGGCGCGAATGCTTTCGATGAGAACGGTAACTGAACGTTCTTCCATCCTTATATGGTAGTTCCTCAAGCCGGTTGAATTAGGCGTTATGCTCTCTCTAGGCTTCAAATCCAGGATCTGCACGAATGCGTCTGAAAACGTCATTGTTGGCTACGCTCTGGCTCGCCGCGAACGCGTTCGGCCAGCAGCCGAAATACGACCTGCTCATCAAGGGCGGGCATGTGATTGATGCGAAGTCCCACGTGAGCGCGCTTCGCGACGTAGCGATCAAGGATGGCAAGATTGCCGCCGTGGCCGCGGGCCTTCGCTCAACCGATGCCCTTAAAGTGTTGAACGCGACGGGCATGCATGTGACGCCGGGGCTGGTAGATATTCACGCCCATGTATATGCGGGAACGGGCGAACGCGGATCGTACGCAGGCGACCTCAGCCTGTACCCGGATGGCTATACCTTGCGAAACGGCGTGACCACGGTGGCCGATGCCGGCTGCTCCGGTTGGCGCAACTTCGAGGATTTCAAGGATCGCGTGATTGATCGGGCGCGCACGCGGGTGCTGGTGTTCATCAACATCGTAGGCAACGGCATGCGGGGCGGGAAGTACGAGCAGGATTTGAACGACATGGAGGTTGGCCCCACAGCCGAGATGGCGTTGAAGCACAAGGGACTGATTGTGGGCGTCAAGAGCGCGCACTTTAGCGGTCCTGAATGGGCGCCCTATGAACGTGCTGTTGAGGTGGGCAAGGCGGCGCATATACCGGTGATGATCGACTACGGCACCAACCGTCCGGAGCGTCCGCTCTACGATCTTGTGACCAAGGTTCTGCGTCCCGGCGACATCTACACGCACTGTTATTCCGGCTTGCGCGGGGAGCAGGCCGACAGTGGCGGTCCGAGTGCGGCGCTGATTGAGGGACGCAAGCGCGGCGTCATCTTCGACGTCGGGCACGGAAATGGCAGTTTTCTTTGGCGAGTGGCCGCGCCGATCATGAAGGCCGGTTTCCTTCCGGATTCAATTTCCACGGACTTGCATGTGGGAAGCATGAACAGCGGGATGAAGGATATCCTCAACGTAATGGATAAGTTTCTGGCGATGGGCATGCCGCTTGACGATGTAGTGGCGCGCACCACGTGGAATCCTGCACGGGAAATCCAGCATGAGGAATTGGGAAACCTGTCGGTGGGCGCCATCGCGGACATTGCCGTGTTGCGCGTGACACGAGGCACGTTCGGTTTCGCCGATATGAACGGTGGCCGTCTGGACGGTACGCAGAAGCTTGTCTGTGAGCTCACAGTGAAAGACGGGAAGGTTTTGTACGATTTGAACGGACTGGCGACCGAGCGGTGGGAGAAACTACCGAAGGGATACGGTCCGCAGAGCGATCCACGATGGGACGGGTACCGGCGCGTGCCGCGTCCACGGCCGCAAAACCAGTAAACGAATGAGGTGTCAGAATGCTGTTCGATAAGCTCAAACAGTCGCGGAGAGACTTGTTCCGCGCCGGTTCCGCATTCGCGGCGATGCAGGCTTTCGGCAG
Source organism: Bryobacterales bacterium (assembly GCA_038212445.1). Lineage (GTDB taxonomy): Bacteria > Acidobacteriota > Terriglobia > Bryobacterales > Bryobacteraceae > TMP-7. The sequence continues at coordinate 132,839 of JBBQUM010000006.1, read as the reverse complement.
GAGACTACAAGGGGCGCCCATGGAGATTACGTCAAGACTGTATGAATCCATCGGCGTGAAGCCGCTAATCAACTCGCGCGGCACATTCACCATCATCACGGGGTCGCAGACGTTGCCTGAGGTAAAGAGGGCGATGGACGAAGCGTCACGCCATTTCGTTCAAATGGACGAGCTGATGGACGGCGTGGGCAAGCGGCTAGCCGAGATTAGCGGCGCGGAGTGGGGCATCGTGACCGCAGGTTGCTGCGCGGCGATTTCGCATTGTACGTGCGCCTCGATTGCCGGCTCCAATCCGGAGCGCATGCAGCGATTACCCGACCTGACCGGACTGAAGGACGAGGTAATCATCCCCTCGTACTCGCGAAACGTCTACGATCACGCGGTCCGGATGGTGGGCGCAAAGATTGTCGAAGTGAAGGATCCTGCCGAACTGGAGTCGGCGTTTAGTGCGCGGACGGCAATGGTTTACATCCTGGGCGGACCCGGCGACGATGGTCCTCTCGGCACCCGCGTCATGGCGGCCGCGGCCAAGAAGCACAACGTTCCGGTTCTAGTAGACGCGGCGGCGGAGATCCTCACATTGAAGCCGAATGTGCACCTGGAACGCGGCGCAACAGCAGTGGCGTACAGCGGCGGCAAATGCATACGTGGACCGCAGGCAGCGGGTTTGTTGCTGGGCAACAAAGCCTGGCTACAGGCCGCATGGGCCAACAGCGCTCCACACCACGCCTTCGGGCGCGCGTTGAAAGCCGGCAAGGAAGAGATCATGGGCATGCTTGCGGCCGTCGAGATGTGGCCGAAGCGCGATCACAAGGCGGAGTGGAAGGATTGGGAGGCGCGGCTGCAACACATCGGCGATCGCGCGTCGAAGGTGGACGGCGTGAGCGCGAAGATCACGCAGCCAAGCGAGGATCTCTCGAACCGTTCTCCCAAGTTGACGTTGGAATGGGATGGCGCTCGCACAGGCATCACGGGCACGGAACTCAGCCGCGCCCTGCTCGACCAGGAGCCGCGCATCGTAGTTGCCGGTTCGAGCGGGATGCGCCCCGCGGGCATGGCGAGTACGCTGTCGATCATCCCGTACCAGATGATGCCGGGCGATGAAAAGATCGTCGGCGAGCGGATCTACGCGCTGCTTTCGAAGCCGCCGAAGTTCGCCGACCCCGAGCCTCCGCCGGTGGGGCCCTCAGTCTCCGTTTCGGGACAGTGGGAGATTCTGCTGGAATTCGGTCTCGGCAGCGCAACGCACACGGTGCTGCTGGAACAGGACGGCAATAAGATCGTCGGCACGCATCGCGGCGAGTATTATTCTGCCGATCTGACCGGAACCATCGAAGGCAGCGGCTTGCGGTTCCGCAGCAATCACCGCGTCCACGGAACACAGCTTTCCTACAACTTCAGCGGCTCGGTGGACGGTGATCATGTCACTGGCACTGTCAACATGGGCGAATACGGAGTCACGCCATTTAGCGGTAAGCGTCACACCTACTCACCGGGTGGGCGGCGCAGAGGATAGCTCTCATGAATCGAAGATCGTTTCTGCATGTCCCGCTGGCCAGTGGTTTGCTCGCGGCAGCTTCAAAGGACCAACCCGCTTATCGACAAATAACCTCGCACAAGCCGTCGAAGCAGTTCGGGATGCCGGGCGCATATCCCGGCCGTGTCGTGTCAGTGCATTCGACGCGTTCGATGGACGAGAAGACGATGGCGGCGGACCCTGCCGTGGTGAAGGAGATGATCTCGCGCGGCATGACCGGCCTGACGGGTGATGCCAAGCCGGCGGACGCCTGGCATCGATTCTTCGAGCCCTCCGACGTCGTCGGAATCAAAGTGAACTGCTCGGGCGCGCCCAAGGTATGCTCCAACCCGGTGGTGGTGGCCGAGATCGTCCGCAACCTCACCGCGACCGGCGTCAAGGCATCGAACATCATGGTCTACGAGCGTTTCGGCGATCAGATCGTATCGGTGAAGTATCCGAGCTATCTGCCGGAAGGTGTCCGTGTGGTGGCGATCGAGGAACCGCGACGGTCGATTCGCGGATACGATCCGATGACCTACGTCGAGGTGGATTTCTTTGGTGAGGAAGACACGCGCTCGAATCTGGTACGGCTGGTGAGCGAGACCTTCACCAAGGTGATCAACGTTCCGAACATGAAGGACCACGGGGCTTCTGGCGTTACTGGATGCTTGAAGAACATTGCGTACGGCAACTATTCCAACGTGGCTCGTTCGCACCGCGATGCGAAGACCAATACGTTGTCGTTCATCGGCACGCTGGCAGCGATGGAGCCGTTGCGCTCTAAGACAGTGCTGCAGGTGATGGACGGATTGAAGGGCGTGTGGCACGGCGGACCGTTCGTCAAGGATGACAAGTTCGTATTCTTCCCGCACCAGATCGTGGTGGGCACTGATCCGGTGGCGATTGACCGTCAGTTGATCGACATCATCGAGGCGAAGCGGAAAGAGAAGGGTGCGGTGTCGGTGTGGAACCGCGGGCTGGAGCATGTGAACGCAGACCGCGCGATGGACCCGAATTTCAACGCCTTCATCCGGGAACCCGGACATATTGAGTTCGCCGCAGGGCTTGGACTCGGAGTCTACGACCAGGCGAAGATCGACCATCGCAAGATTGAGGTTGCATGATTCTGGCATTGGCGGCCATACCCGCGCTGCTGTGGGGCGAGGGTCCGCAGACCGCGCCCGCGCTGGAAAGAGCGGGCATTCATGAGATCGCGATCACGGGCGACGCCGGAGCATGGTCGTCAACGAAAGTACGAGTCCGTACGGTAGACGCCGGGTCGCTGGTGAAGCTTGATCCTCCTGGAGTGGACTACCAGATCGGCCGTGGAGGCGCCACCGCGGCACCCTGGATCATCTCGAACGTATGGCAGATGATGCGCGAGCATGGAAAATCGTTCGTTTACGAGGTAAGCGGAAGCGCGATTTCGCTGGCGATCGCTGAAGTGCAGGCGGCGGGCGCGACAGCGTATCTCAAGATCAAGCCCGCGGATCTGGAATTGTTCGCGAGATCAGCCTCGTTTGCGATGGACCACGACTCGGGCGGAATGACGCCGCTCGCAAATTTTGGACTGGTGGACGATGGATCCCCGCCCATGGCCGAGATCATGAATCTGCTGGCGAGGCGCAACCTGCTCTTTCGAGTGGTGAAGAACGCGGGTGAATTTAAGGGTCCGGTGGTGCGCCTGGGTTCCTCGGAGTACCCGGCGAAGTTGGCCGACGATCCATACGTGTTCGCGGCGGCGGTGCGTAGCCGCATCGGTGATGATCAGCGCCTGGTCAGGCTGTACGGTAGCGAAACCACACTTGCGAAGCTCTACGGCGATGCGAGGCACGCGCGTCTTTACCTGATCCAGTACGGTCGCGGCGCTGTAAGCGGAATACGGGTCAGAGTTCGCGGCCATTATCCGCGTGTGATGATCGCCAGCCAGGGGACCCGCCTAGACCCCGCAGAGGACATTGTTGTGGATGACGCCGCCACTGAGTTCACGATACCGGAGTTGAAGAATTATGCGGTGATCGACCTGGATTCACGCGGCTCCGGGGAACTTAAGAGCAAATTCTCCGAGCACGATTTCGAGCTTACTGCGGACCCGTCGGCTCCGCACTGGCGCGAGGCTCCTTTGACCAAAATTGATACCGATGTTCACGCCAGGCCTGTGACTGCTACAGAAATCCGCTCCCGTTGGACGCGTGGCGCGTTGTACCTTCTGTACACCTGTCCCTACCGCAGCCTGAGTCTTCACCCCTCTCCGGTCACGGATCGCGAGACGAATCTCCTCTGGAACTGGGACACCGCGGAGGCTTTCATTGGCTCCGACATGACGAAGATAGGCCAATACCGCGAGTTCGAAGTATCGCCACAGGGCGAGTGGGTGGACCTCGATATCGACGTCGAGCATTCCCAACCCGGCGGTGGGATCGGCTGGAATTCCGGGTTTACGGTGAAGGCGCGGATCGACGAGGCGCATCGAATCTGGTACGGCGAGATGCGCATTCCGCTCGCCTCCATCGCCGACAAGAAATTCCAGACTGGTGATCGTCTCCGCCTGGGACTGTTCCGATTAGGCGGTACCGCCAACAACCGCGAGCTTAACGCCTGGCAACCGCCTTTCCGAGGCAATTTCCACACGCCGGAGGCCTTTGGGACACTACTGCTCAACTGAGGCGGGCTATCCCGTCACGATCACTTTTTGTTCTGTTCGCTCTGGCCTCTGCCTTCTCACGGCATCCACATCGGCTCAAGAGCCCGGAGTCACTAGCAGTCAGATCGTGCCGAGAAAGCCGGCTGTTTCAAGCGGCCAGGGCAGAATTCCAAAATTCGTATCACGCGCCGGGCCGCATCCTTAAAGTTCCGACTCAAGCGATTCCTCAAGGAGCCGCGGTACAAGATCTATCTTGAAAAGGGCGACAGAGTCGTCGTTTATTGAGATTGGCGCTCGGCGCAAATTTTTTTGATCCTTTTTTTCAGGAATTGCCCATTAGTGTGTGACGGCGGCTTTAGCCGGGACAGACACTCAAGGAGATTCCAGATGAAAACCACATTCACTTTTGGCTTGATCAGCGCACTGACGCTCACCGGCTTGGCGCTCGGGCAGTCGACAGCGACTATCGCCCTTTCTGATGGGTTGGCGTGCAACGCTTCAGCGCATCCCGTGTTCGTCTCTACCTCACTGGATACGGCGGTTTCCAGTACGCAGTCCACTGGTTCCGCTGGCGCTGGTGCCGGGAGACTGCAGTTTTCCGACGTGACCGTTGGCAAGAAGTCAGACGACTGTTCGGTGTCACTGTATAACCTGTTGTTCCTCGGCAAGCGCCTGATGTCAGTCGTTATCGCGCAAAAGAACGCAGTTGGCCAAGAAGTTCTGCGGCTGACGCTGACGAACGCCGTGATCACCTCGATCGCCGAGGCGTCCAGTACCGGTGGTGAGAAGGTGACCTTCGGCTACGACAAAATTACGATTCTCGACCCCATCTCCGGCTCTCAGACGAACTACGACCGCATCGTGGGCGCAGCCCGGTAGCGCCTACTTCAGTGGCATGCAGATTTCTGTAAACAATCAGTCCGGGGCCGCATTCTGGGCGAGTTGAGATAGAACTCCACGGACCCTTCAGCGGGCATTGGGCGAGTCTCGTTGATCAGCCAATGACGAATCATTCCGGCGTAGGACTGGCCGAGCTCAGAATAGGGTCCGCGGTGGAGAACCTTCAGGTAGTCGCGGGCGGCCAGTTCCTCAAACACGATGCCGCCTTCGCCGTCCACCGGCCGCGGAACAAGGAAGGCCGCGTCGTAGCGCAATCGGGCAGCATCCACCACCTCGGGATCGTCGTGGGACAGTCCGATCGTCCGAGTCCAGGGTCCGAAGAGGCCACGAGGACTCATCCAGGCAGCGAGGCGCTGGAATGTCTGTCCCACCTGGTGATATGGACCGACGTGGCGAAGCTTAACCATCCGCAGCGGACCGATACGCTCTACGCTGCCGGCAAGATCCGCTTGCGGCGGAGCGGAGGTGCGGGAAACCAGCCCGCGCTCGGCGCGAAACGCGCGGGGCGACATGCAATAAATTGCCTCGAAGGCGCGCGTAAAGGACTCATGGGCGTCGTAGCCCGCCTCGAGCGCGATATCGACGATTGGCCTGGCCGTGAGGCGAAGGGCGCGGAACACACGGTGGAAGTGACAGGGCGAGAAAGCGGCCACGGCGGCAAGGTCGTCCAAACTGCAAGCCTCGTCGAGATTCCGGGTCAGGTGCGCAGTTGCACGGTTGATCCGCGCCTGATGATCCTCCCACGTACTGGTGCGCTGCACCCTCCAGTTTACTTTCGGACTGGCATCCTGAGAATCGTTCTCAGCTTCTCACCAGCCACTCGCCGGGGATCGGATAGATAGATTTCATGATGCAAACCGTGGAACTGATAACCCTGGGCGGTCGCGTGATCGAGCATTCTGCAAATGCTCTCAAATTCAAGCGAGTATGACCCGGTGTGCAGCATCTGCACGCATCTTCCCTCCTTCAAAGAAAGCAGCCGGACATCGCCCACGGGAGCACTCTTGCCCTTTATGGCTAATTGCTGGCCGGCTGTTTTCAAATCCCGGGCGCCGATGAAATCAGGAGTGCGAATGAGAGCACGCCAATTCCACGTCTCCTTGGGCGCCTGCATGAAATCATGGCCTGAATCGAGCCACCACTGCGCCTCCAGTTTGGCGACACCGTAGTCGCGCCCTTCGCGCTTGCTGGCCATCTTGATCGTAAACGCGACGTTATACAGGGCCTCGACTGCGCTTTGGAACGCAGGCGCGTCGGGCGAACCGCGTCCGTCAATGGCCAAATACTGGGCCTTGCCAAGATCGAGAATCACTGGGTTCGCCGGTGCGACGTACTCGTCTTTATGAATGCGATGAAGGTCAATTTTTTCCGCCGTCACTGAGCTCATGCCAGTAGTTTACGGCGATTGGGCGGAGATGACTTGACCCGTTTTGCGAATTTCAGACCGGGGCAAGAGCCGGCTATTCCGACAGAATCGGCGCGTGCTCTTCCTTGGCCTGCGGAGCCAATTCCCGATGTGCAGTGAGGAACCGTACGCAGGCGTTCCAGCGGAGAATGGAGTCGTCGTTATTCGGCGGACGGACGCGCTCGGCGCTTTCGAAACAGTTCAGCGCCTTCACCAGCCATTCGTAGACGGAATGGTGATTGCCGTGGCCGTCGGCGTGGTAGCGGGCTTTGGCGCGGCGCTCCCAGGCGATGCCCTCGTAGTAAGCGCGCTCGTATTCTGAATTGAGCCGGCCGGCCGCCGCCTGCGCTTCCGAGAACGCGCGCGGGACCGTCGGCAGTTGATCCGTGAGCGTCAGAATCAAGTGGACAAGCGCCGCCTGATTCGCCGGGTCGACTTCAAGAATGTCGCGGCAAATGCTCTCGGCTTCGCCGGGTTCGTTCAAAAGGCGGTAACGCTCAGCTTTAGATAGAGCGCTGGGAATACTTTCCGGTGAGATCGGCTTGCGTGCAAACATGGCGGCTCCTCAATGAGCACTGAGCTCACAGTATGTGGAACAGTTTCTTGATCGGGTCAAAGAACTCATCGACGATGCGCTCCTTGAGTGGAATAATGGCGTTCTCAGTAATCGTGATGAACTCCGGACAGACTTGACGGCAACAGGTGGTGATATTGCAGTAACCGATGTTGTGCTTGTTCTTGAGGTCTTTAACCCGATCTTCGGTGTCGAGCGGGTGCATCTCGAGCGCTGCGGCGTAGACCAGAAAGCGTGGACCGATGAACTCGTCATGCTTACGATGGTCGCGGAGCACGTGGCAGACATCCTGGCATAGGAAGCACTCGATGCACTTGCGGAACTCCTGCACACGATCGACGTCGGCCTGCTGCATGCGCCAGGTTCCGTCCTCGTTGTCCGGTGAGCGCGGCCGAAACCTCTTGATCGTCTTCTTTACACGGAAATTCCACGAGACGTCGGTGACGAGATCGCGAATGGGCGGAAACGCCTGCATCGGCTCGATGATCACCGGCATATCGAGATTCAGTTCGTTGAGCCGCGTCATGCACATTAAGCGCGGCACGCCATTGATCTCGGCGGAACAAGACCCGCACTTCCCTGCCTTGCAATTCCAGCGGACCGCCATATCCGGCGCCTGCTCGGCTTGAATGCGATGCACCGCGTCGAGCACTACCATACCCTCATCGAGAGTCGTCGTGTAGTCAATGAACTTACCGCCGCTCGCGTCGCCGCGCCAGATCCGGAACATTGCCTGGGTTGACGCCATCTATTTCATCTCCTCGATGATTTGTTGCATTTCGTCGGGAACGGGCTGCACCGGCCTTTGCTCGACGGCCATGCCGCCATCGCTGTTTCGAACCACGATGTTGTACTTGGCCCACTGCGGGTCCTTCTCCGGGTAGTCGTCGCGGAACTGCGCGCCGCGGCTCTCTTTTCTCAGCAGAGCGGCGCGGGTAATGGCCTCGGCGACGGTGAGAAGGTTGTCGAGATCCATGGCGGTATGCCAGCCGTTGTTGTACTGGCGGTTGCCGTCGATTCCAGCGCGGGCGGCCTTTGCTTTGAGCTGGTCGATCACTTCCAGTGCCGCGCGCATCTCTGATTCGACGCGGACGATGCCGACCAAGTCCTGCATCTTATCCTGCAATTCGTATTGAATCTTGTACGGATTCTCGCCAGACGTTGCGCGTTCGAAGGGCGCGACGGCACTCTTGGCGGCCGCGTCCAACTGGGCCGGGTCGATGGCAGCCGCGGCGTTCTGCTTAGCGAAAATTGCGGCATACTCACCGGCGCGCTTGCCGAATACCAGCAAATCGGACAGCGAATTGCCACCGAGGCGGTTGGCGCCGTGGAGTCCCGCAGCCGCTTCGCCGGCGGCGAAGAGACCAGGCACAGTCGACATCTGAGTGTCCCCGTCGACGCGGATGCCGCCCATCATGTAGTGCGTCGTCGGCCCAACTTCCATCGCCTCTTTGGTGATGTCGATGCCGGCCAGTTGCTTGAACTGATGGTACATGCTCGGCAATTTGCGCTTGATATGTTCCGCCGCTTTGGGAAGCCGTTCCTTGATCCAGGCGATATCGAGGAAGACGCCGCCGTGCGGACTGCCGCGTCCGGCTTTGACCTCGCGGTTGATACAGCGGGCCACGTGATCGCGGGTGAGCAACTCAGGCGGGCGGCGGGCATCCTTATCGCCCTGGGTGTAGCGCCAGCCCTCGTCCTCGTTATCGGCGGTCTGGTTCTTGTAATTGTCAGGGATGTCGTCAAACATGAAGCGGCGTCCTTCGCTGTTGCGCAGAACTCCGCCTTCGCCGCGGACGCCCTCGGTTACAAGAATGCCGCGGACACTCATCGGCCAAACCATCCCGGTGGGATGGAACTGGACAAACTCCATGTCCATCAGTTCGGCGCCGGCGCGATAGGCGAGCGCGTGACCGTCGCCGGTGTACTCCCAACTATTGCTGGTGATTTTGAACGCGCGGCCGATTCCGCCGGTGGCGATGACCACTGCCTTGGCGGCCCAGCGGATGAAGTGTCCCTTCTCGCGGTCGTACCCGAAGGCTCCGGCGATGCGGCCGTTGTCGGTGAGCAGGGTGAGCACAGTACACTCCATGTGGACCTGCATACCGCTATGGATTCCGTGGTCCTGGAGCGTGCGGATCATTTCGAGCCCGGTACGATCGCCGACATGCGCGAGTCTCGGATAACGATGGCCGCCGAAATTGCGTTGCAGGATCCGTCCGTCCTTGGTGCGATCGAAAAGCGCTCCCCAGGCTTCGAGTTCGCGAACACGGTCAGGCGCCTCACGCGCGTGGAGTTCGGCCATTCGCACATTGTTGACGTACTGGCCGCCGCGCATGGTGTCGGCGAAGTGGACACGCCAGCTATCGCGCTCGTCCACGTTGGCGAGCGCCGCAGCCACGCCGCCTTCGGCCATTACCGTGTGAGCCTTGCCGAGGAGTGACTTGCAAACCACGCCGACTTTCACATTTGAACCGGCGGCTTCAATCGCGGCGCGCAACCCTGCACCGCCTGCTCCGATTACCAGAACATCGTAGGAGTATTCCTGATACTCAAACATCTACAGAATTCTCCAATCAGTCCAGATGCCCATCGAACAGAGGCGGACGTAGATGTCGCTGAACATGACGGAGAATAGGCTGGCCCAGGCCCACTTCTTATGCTTGCTGTTAAGGCAACTCACGCAGTCGTAGAGCTTGTGCCGGACAGGGTGTTCGGAAATGCGGTCAAACGTTCCACCGATCAAGTGACGGAACGCGTGGCAACCGAAGACATACATGGCAATCAATACGACATTGACGGCGAGAATGATGGTGCCCAGGCCAATGCCGAAGCCGTCTTTGAACCAGAGCGCCTTCCAGACGTCGTAAACCAGCAGCGCCCAAACGATATAGGAGAGGCGCAGAAAATAACGATGGAAATTCTGCAGCACGAGAGGGAACCAACGCTCTCCCAGATAACTGTTTCGGGGCTCGCCGACGGCGCAGTTCGGAGGGTCGGCCCAGAAGGATTTGTAATAGGCGCCGCGATAGTAGTAGCAAGTGAGACGGAATCCGCCGGGAATCCAGAGGATCAGCAAGGCCGGCGAGAACGGCAGGAACGACGGATACCAGGAGGGCTTGGGGCCGAACCAGGCGTGCGGCGAGTCGCCCCACAGTTCGGGTGAATAGAACGGGGAGATGTAAGGACCGGACGTGTAGTAGGCATTCTGGAACGCGGCCCAGTTTGCGTAGATCAGAAATGTTCCGAATCCAAGGAATATCAGCAGAGGTTCGAACCACCAGCGATCGGGGCGGGAGGTCTGGCCGAAGCCGCGCTTAGTCCAAACGATGTCGGGCGTGACGAGTCCCGACTGCGTTTTTACAGGAGGAGTCATGAATTATCCCAGGTCTTACTGGGATGGAAGTATATAACAGCAGAACTTCAGGCGGAGATATGAAGAGCGCGGTGTCTTTTTTTGGCCGCGGGACAGTAAGAGCGGCCCAAGACATTTCGGACAATTAGATATAGAATTCTGGTCAGCCATGATAACCAGGCGTCACATTCTCCAAACCGCTGTCGCTCCGATGATCGTTCCGAGCCTAGTACTCGGGCAAAGAGCGGGCGCAGTAGCACCCAGTGACCGGATTACTTTCGGCGGTATCGGCATCGGCTCTCGCGGAGCGCACGATCTCAGCAAGATTCTCAATATCAAGCAAGCCCGCTTTGTCGCGGTGTGCGACGTGCGCAATGAGCGCCGCGAAGAGGTGAAGTCGATCGTGGACAAGAAGTACGGCGATCACGGCTGTCAGACCTACGACGATCAGTACGCTCTGCTGGCGCGCGAGGACATCGATTCGGTGCTCATCGCTACGGGCGACCGCTGGCACACGCCGCTGTCGATCATCGCCGCGCAACACGGCAAGGACGTCTATTGTGAGAAGCCGTGCTCGATGTCGATTGAGGAGAGTTGGGCTCTGGCCGCCGCGTTTCGCCGTTACAATCGCCTGTATCAGGCAGGATGCCAGCGCCGCAATGGCGCCAACTTCGCGCTCTGCAAAGAACTGCTCAAGTCCGGCGCGCTCGGCAAATTGAAGACGCTGTATGCGAACGTCGGCCCGTCAGCGAACTGGCCGCCGCTGCCCAGCCGCGACTGGCTGGCGGAGGAGAAACTGCCGGCTCGCCAAGTGCTGGACTGGGACCGCTGGCTCGGACCTGCGCCGTGGCGTCCGTATCATTCCTCCTATGTCCGCGGCGGATGGCGCAATTTCTACGATTTCCACGGAGGCGGCATTCTCGAGTGGGGCTCCCATACCGTCGACCTCTGCCACTGGGCCGCCGAACTGGACGACACTCAACCAGTGGAATATGAGCCAGTGGGCACCAATATCGGCCCCTATCAAGTGAACTGCCGGTACGCCAACGGCGTAAAACTGGTCATGCGTGACAACGGCTGGGATGGTGCGCTAAAAACTGGCTCTTGCAGTTTCCGAATCGAGGGCGAGAACGGCTGGGTAGAGACGGGCGACGCCACCAAGATTGAATGTTCGGAGAACATACGGCCGTTGCTGCGTCCAACTGAATCGGCCAGCCTGGCGCTTGAGAATCACATGAACGAACTGGTGCGTTGCATTCCTAAACGGCAGTCGCCGAGCGCCAGCGCTTCGGCAGCCGCGAACTCACACGTCACCTGTCACGCCGCTTTTATCGCTTACCAACGAGGCAAGACGTTGACTTGGGATACAGCGAAATCGGAATTCACGAATGATGAAATCGCCAACCGGATGCGGTCACGCGCCATGCGTGAACCCTGGCGGGCGTGAGAGGCGGAGAGACAACCCATGCAGCAGACAACTCCAACCACACCGCAAGCCGCCAAGCCGAAGGATCCGGTTCCGCCGGCCGAACTCCAGGAAGGCGCGATCGCTCGAATGGATGCCGCGGCCCTGGTCCGAATTCTTACTGACGCGGCAGCGCCGGAGTTCCAGAAGGCCAAGGCGTGTCAGCGGGCCGGTGAACTCGGCGCCAAGGAGGCCGTCCCGGCCCTGGCGGCATTACTCAACAACCAGCATTTGAGCACATACGCGCGCTACGGTCTTGAACCGATCCCCGATCGATCGGCAGATGAAGCACTGCGTGCCGCGCTTCCCACCCTGAAGGGCGATCTACTCATCGGTGTTATCAACTCCATCGGCAAACGACGGGACTTGAAGGCATTCCCTGCCCTCACGAAACTGATGTATGGCGCGGACGCCGACATCGCTCGCGCATCCGCCGCGGCTTTGGGCAGCATCGGGGACATGGCGGCCGCCGCCGAATTGCGGAAGGCCCTTGGGAGGACCGCCGGCACGACCAGGACAGCCGTGGCCGATGCGTCGTTGATCTGCGCGGAAAGGCTGCTTGCGGCCGGTGAACGCGATCAGGCTTTGGAGATCTACACTCACCTGAGTACCCCGGACATTCCGAAGCCTGTGCGCCTTGCGGCAATGAGCGGAATTGTGCGGGAGGAGACATCGCCGAACCGACCCCGTTAACCGTGGCCGCTAATTCAAGCTGCCGCCGCCATGCTGGTTCTTGCAAATCCGACATTTGGTGACAACCGCTGCAGCATCGACGATATGTTTCACCGGCCGTAGCGAACGCAAATATAGGTAGATGTCATTGAGGTCGTCGTCGGTCACGTCGACATACTGATCGCACGGCATGATCGGGTGTAGTGTCTGCCCGCGAAGCTGACCTGTCCGCATCAATTCACGGAACGAGCCGGCGGTCATGCTACCGATACCCGTTTCGTCCGGGGTCAGGTTGGTGGCGGTAGCCGCTGCTGGGCCAAAACGCACCACGTCTCCTCCCACAAATTCCAGACCGTCGTTGGGGTGATGAGCGAAGTCGTGGGAGGAATGACATTCGTTGCACGTGGCAAGTGTCGCAAGATATTGGCCGCGGCGTTCGGGAGTCGACAGGTCTGCGCTCACCGGAGAATTCACGGGTAGAGGAACCAACCGGACCAGGAATTGGACGGGGAACGCAAGCTGGGTTTGCGGTAGAGAATTCCTGAGCGGCGTGATGGAACGCAGGTAGACGACGACGGAGGCAAGATCCTCGTCAGACATATTGCGGTACTGCAGGCAGGGCATCGCCAAGGTGAAGCTGCGGCCGTTGCGATCCACACCCTCCCGAATTGCGCGGCCGATCTCATCGTCTGTCCAGCGCCCGATGCCGGTATCGTTGTCAGGTGTGATGTTCGGCGCCACAATCACGTGCTTGAAAGGGTTGTCCTGCGGTGATGGAATCAGTCTGCCCGAGCCCTCTGTGCCGGCGAGCGGCTTGCTCATTCCGCCAGGCGAATGACACCGGAGGCAAGTCCCAAGAGTGGCTACGATGTAGCGCCCTCGCTCGAGCCGCTGCGGACTTGGAACGTACTTTCGATCAGTAACCTGGCGCACTCGCGGTCTGAACAGCAGGGTCCAACCAATGAACACGCCTACGATCAACGCCAGTAAAGCAACCAGCCCCGCGAGGATCAGTCCGACCTTGCGCATTAGGGCAGTATATCGGGAGGAAACGGAGTAGAGAACCGCGGGGTTAAAAAAAAAGTTAGCCGGGCTTCAATCCGAGTTGCCAGCAGCGTGCGTATCTCTCCCAGAACCCTAGCGGAAAACCACTGGTTCACCAAACGGCGGCGTGCACTCAGCCGCATAGAAGGTACGGCCGCTGTGGCCGTAGGAGAGAGTCAATATGAAACCGATTTCCAAGAACTTAATTGCGGCGACTTTGTTTGCCGCGGCGGGATTCAGCGCCTACGGGTCGAGTCATCGTGAAGCACTGGCAATTCTGAATGAGCCGTGCGCCGACAACACCGACACGTACGCGTGGGTCTCGAACACCAACCACGACAAACTGTACCTGATCATGAACTTCAACCCGCTGCATGAGCCGGGCCAAGGGAATCAGGGACTGCGCGCCTGCAACGGGTACCGCTACGAGTTCCACATTGGTAAGGGCGCCAGCCTCGCGGATAAGATCGTCTACCGCGTGGAGTTCACCAACACGCTGACAAAGGCGAAGGCTCCCGGTCCCAACGATCCCCTCGGCGGCGGCAATGAACTGCTCTGGCAGTTGACCGGCGGCAAAGAAACCATGACGATAACCCGCGTGGCCGGCTCAGAGAACCAGATCAGCGATGGCGACGTTGTGCTTGGCGCAGACCTGCCGGTTCTACCGAACAACCATGGTCCCCAGACCGACCGTCTGGTTTACGGCCTTGGACCATTTCAAGGCTATGACTCCGGCAACGCGTCGAGCCGCGAAGTCGGTCTGTACGATCAGGCGTTCGTCGACAGCTACATCCAGAAGCTCTCCAACGGCGGCCGCATTATCGCCGGGCAGTTCGATGACCCTTATCAATTGGACGAGAAGGGCATCTTCGACCTCGTCAACCTGAATCGTGACGATCTTGGCGGCATCGGCGGAGCGCGCCGCGCGCCTGGCAAGGACGTATTCACCGGATTCAATCTGTTCTCCATCGCTATCGAACTTCCGATGGCGGATGTATTTCCGCAGGGGATTCCGCACAATGGCGTAGGCCAGGATACGTCCACAGACAGTCTGCTTCGGATTTGGGCGAGCATCAGCCGCCAGAAAGTCCAGACCGTTGACGTAACCAACATCATCACCGGCTATAAGGCATCAGGCGAGTGGGTGCAGGTTGGACGCAATGCGCTTCCGCTTTTCAACGCCGGACTGGTGGGCACTCAACGACAGACGCAGTACCTGCGTTCGAGCCCAATGAATGACGTGTCGAATTTCGGCGCTGACGTTCTATATCCCGTGCTGGTGAGAGACGCTGATGCGCTCGGCATCTACAAGGCACTCGGCGTCCCCGCGGCGTCGGTGGCGAAGTTGAGAGGACCGCGCCTCGATATCATCAACGCGATCAATCTCGGACGCCCGATCCCGGTTGCCGATGGATCGACAGGGGACGTCCTGACGCTCGACGTAGCCCTCGATTCGAAGTTCCCGAACGGCCGCCGCATGGGTGGCGGAACTACGCCGAACCGGAATCAAGTGAACGTGAACAGCGTTCTGATCAGCTTGATTGTTGCCGGCGACCCGAACGCGGGACTCGCCAAGGGTGTCGAAGTGAACGATAAGGACTACCTGGATCGCTTCCCGTTCCTCGCTCCGGCCCACCAAGGGCTGTTGCAAGGACACGGCGGCATCAACACTCCGACGGTCCCCACCATTCCGATCCCCTAGTTGGACGCTCGGCTTCGATCGCGGCTATGCAGTACGGTCGCGATCGAAGCCTGTTTGAGTTTCGTAATGCGATCGAGGAAAGGGTCCAATGCTTCGCCAGTCAATCGCCGCAGCGCTCAGCTTGATGACGGTCTGCGCCCACGACATGTGGATCGAGCCAACGACCTTCTCGCCTCAGCCCGGGCAAGTGGTGGGAGTTAAATTGCGAGTGGGTCAAGGGCTGCTCGGAGACCCCTTGCCACGCAACGCAGAGCTGATCAAGCAATTCGTTGTGGAGGATGCGAGCGGCCGCAAGCCCCTGGTGGGGCGCGACGGAAGGGATCCGGCGGGGTATATGCGCTCTGACGCCGCGGGACTGATGGTTGTCGGCTATTTCAGCAACCCGAGCACTGTGCAACTTCCCGCAGAGAAGTTCAACGAGTATCTGAAAGAAGAGGGACTGGACGCGGTGGCTGCGCTACGAGCGCGTCGCAATGAAACCGGGTCGGGCGTCCACGAACTCTTCGCCCGCTGCGCCAAGAGTCTGGTCCTGTCCGGGGCCGCAGGGGAGCGCCAGAATGATCGAGCTTTGGGATTCACGCTAGAACTGGTGGCTGAACGTAATCCTTACGCGCTTAAGGCCGGAGAGGATCTTCCCTTGCGTTTGGTCTATGAAAATCGGCCGCTGGCAGGCGCGCTGGTGGTGGCCATCAATCGCTTGCACCCGTCAGAGAAGGTCTCCGGACGCACGGGTAAGGACGGTCGAGTGAGGTTGCATCTTCAGCCGGGTGGCATGTGGATGGTGAAGGCTGTTCACATGATCCCCGCTCAGTCGAACGCTGGTGCTGACTGGATGAGCTATTGGGCGTCGCTGACGTTTGAGTTGGGCACAGGCGCCAGTCGGAATCAGGTCCACGAATGAAAGCTCCTATTTTTCGACTCGCCTTCGTCCTGTTGTTCGGTGGACTCTGGGCCGGTGCCCACGAGATCGGCACTACTCGGGTTTCGGCGACCTTCGACGAGAGCAGGACCTTCGATATCGAAATGGTGACCGATGCCAGTTCGCTGAACGAGAAACTTACGGCGTTCAGCGGATCCGGGGCGGCACCCCCAACGGACGCTGCCCATCTCCAGGCCTCCCTTCAGAGCTTCGACAATCTCTTCCGGCAGCGCGTCAAGATTGTATTTGATGGCGTGGAGACGCGGCCGGCGATCAGCTATTCCGTCGTGCCGGCGGTGGACTCGACATCCGTCCCCGCAGCGACAATCCGCTTCACGGGCGAAGTTCCTCCGGGCGCTGGAAAGTTCTCGTGGTCATTCGGGTGGACGTTTGCGTCTTACGCTCTCACTGTTAGAAGCGCGCTTGCGGCCAACCCGGCGATTGAGTGGCTCGAGAGCGGTCAAGCAAGTACGCCTTTCAGCATTACGGCAGCCGCGATACAGCTCAGTCGGTGGCGCACGGCCCTCCGTTATCTTGCGCTCGGTTTCACGCACATCGTGCCGCTCGGGTTCGACCACGTCCTGTTCGTGCTCGGCATCTACCTTCTCAGCCGCCGCGCACGTTCCGTGCTTCTCCAGGTCAGCGCATTCACGCTGGCGCACTCCATCACGCTGGGCCTGAGTATGTACGGCATCGTGTCTGCCTCGCCGCGCGTCGTTGAACCACTGATCGCACTGTCCATCGTGTATGTTGCGATTGAGAATATTTTCTTGTCAGAGCTGAAGTCCTGGCGGCTCGCGCTCGTTTTCGCTTTCGGCTTGCTGCACGGGATGGGATTCGCCGGAGCGCTACGGGAGCTGGGACTACCGCGAACTGAATTTGTCACAGCGCTGCTCACGTTCAATATTGGAGTGGAAGCTGGTCAACTCGCGGTCATCGGCACAGCATTTCTGCTGGTTGGATGGCAGTGGTCAGAGCGTGACTGGTACCGGAATCGAGTGGTTGTTCCGATCTCGATGTTAATCGCTTGCACTGCGGTTTATTGGACGTTTGAGCGCCTGCATTTCGGTTGACGCATACTTCTGCGTCGTAACCCGCGCCGAATTTGATACCTATTCACTAGAGGTGCTTTCTGACGAGTTTTACTGAGGGAAGAACGCGCCTTCTTCCATGAGCGTCTGTCGCACCGCTTGGAAATCGGGTTCGTTCATCGCGAGCAGGCGGGCGGTAACCATCCCAGTCGTGGTCCGGCCAACCAGCAATGAGCCCTTCCAGCGGAAGTGCTCGCTCCAACGGTCGCGCCGAGGGTGGAACAGCGCCACTAGTTCTCCAGTTACTGCGTCCACTCCCGCGATATTTGGTCCCTTGTGACGATTGCAATGCAAGCAGGCCAAGGCGAGATTGTCCAGTGCCGTTTCGCCTCCGTGCTGGCGGGCAATGATGTGGTCGATGTGGAATGGCAGGCGATACACGGCGGCCGGAATGTGACAGTACTCGCACCGCCGGCGGGCCCGTGATGAAACTCTGCGGCTGACCTCAGGACTCACGAACGCTGTGGGTTGACCGATCTTCGTAAGGCGACCCGGGCCTTCGACTGCATCACCGTCAGCAGATTTCCGATGTGGAGATAGCTGTCAAGCTCAGCTTTTTCTTCCGCCGTCAATTCGCCGGCTTCAGACCGCGAAGCGAGCTCCATCATCCGCACCCGGTCGCTTTCGTCAAAATCGAGGGACAGCAGATACTCGGCCACTTCCGGAGCAAGATGTTCCCTGCGCGCCTTCATCAGACGCGCCCAGATGGCGGGTTCATCGTTCGAATTGAGGTGAGGCGTGCCCATCGCGCTTTCTCCTTCAGCTTACCCCAGGCGCGCGCGCAGAGCATCGATATGCGCCACGTGATGGCGGCCATGCCAGGCATAGAGGCACGCCAGTTGCTCGAGCGAAACCGCGCCACGTGTGGGATGAACGAAAGTACGCTGCCAATCTTCGTCACTTAGCGAAGACCAGGCGTGCACCCAGCGGTCGTGCAATGATTCGAGCAGGCGTAACGACGGCTCCACGGGCGCGGTCCGCGCATCCGGCAACTCGGCCCAGGCGGCTTCCAGATAACCCTTGATCAACGGCGATTGCTCGGTCAACGCCCACTTAAACCGGATGTAGCTGTTCATATGATCGTCGGCGTAGTGGTGGACAACCTGGCGAACCGTCCACCCGCCTGGACGGTACGGCGTATCCAAGCGGGGGTCATCGAGACCCGAGATGGCGCGCCGCAATTCAACGGGCGTGGCAGCGATTGTTCGAATCCACTCCATCCGCTTTGAGCTATCTGACGGCTGACTCCAATCAAATCGCCCAATCGGATATCTCAGGCTTTCGAGGTCTGGTGAGTCCATCTGTTCATTTTGTCTGATCAACCTTCCCGAGGATCGTCGTCGAGTTACGAATTTCCGGTTACAGTGGACTGTTAGCTTTCTAAAAAAGGAGCCTCTGTGGCGACGTACCAGGCAATTGCCGCTGTCAGTGCAGCCATCCGCGGTTTGCTGGAGAATTCAGTAACGCTAGAGATCGCCGGCGCGGAAGTGAAACTGGTGAACGCCGATATCCTGCAGTCACCGATGGCCGACGGTGTCGGAATCTTTCTCTATCGCATCAGTACCGATCCCACAATCCATCGTCCGGGACCTCCTGGACCACCGATCCGTCCAGTGCTCGCTGAGAATCTTCACTACCTTGTCACGGCCTGGAGTCCCGACCCGGTCCGGCAGCAAGTGCTTCTGGGCTGGGCGCTGCGAGTCATCGAAGATTCGCCCCTTCTCAGCGCTAGTTTACTCAACCAGCATGGACCGGCACCTAATATCTTCAGCCCTGGCGACAGCGTTGAACTCGCCGCGGAGGCACTCAGCATACAGGACGAATCCGAAATCTGGCATGCTGCCAAGGCGTGGCAGCAGCCCTCCATTAGCTATGTCGCGCGAGGCGTCCGCATTGAGCCGCTCGTTCCTTAGCGGTTTTCTGCGAACAAGCCAAGCAGGAAATCAGTGAGGCACTGCCGCCAGAAGAGCCACCGGTGTCCCTCACCCGGCGCGACGATGAATTCGTGCTTCACTCCACCGTCCTGGAGTAGTTTGTCCAGCCGGGTGGCCTCTTTCAGGAGCGAGTCGCGATCGCCGATAGCGACCCGGAAGAGGCCGGTGCCGTTAGCGAGTTTTCGCTTGTCGGCAGCGAACTCACGCACGGATCCGTCTGCGCTCTCACCGTGCGCACCGGCACTAAAGACACCGATGCTGCCGAAAACCTCTGGACGCCTCAAAGCAATCGCCAGCGCCTGAAAGCCGCCCATCGAAAGTCCGGCCACCGCGCGATTCCCGGCATCTCGCCTGACACGATAGCGAGATTCGACGAGCGGAATGATCTCGTCGATCAACTCCTGCTCAAACTTGCTTCCGAACCCGTTCGGCATCACCAGGATCATTGGCTTCGCACGACCCTGTGCCATCAGGTTGTCGGCGATGAAGTGCGCGCGCCCGACATGCGTCCATGAACTCTCGGTGTCGCCCGACCCATGCAGCAAATAGAGGACGGGATATTGCGTCTTATCGTCCTTTTCATAACCCGGCGGCGTGTAGATAATCACGGTCTGCACTCCCGGCCGCTGCTTAGGCTGATATTGCACCATGTGCAGGACACCATGCGGTGTGTCCTGTGGATCGTAGGCCGCGCGCGACGGCGCAGGCACCTCCACCAGACTGCCATCGTCGCCCGCCCGGTAGTGATTTCCCGGATCCGGAACGCCGAGGTGGTCGATGACGAACGTGTACGTGTAGATGCCGGGCGTGAGCGGACCGATGGTGGCAGTCCAGACTCCGTCCTCGCCTTTGGTCATCGGCTCGAGCGTGTTGAACTTCAGAATCCATTCGCCCCAAAGCTTCACTTCCGCCACGTTCGGCGCCTTCAAACGGAATGTAACGCTCTTGTCCGCGTGTACCTCCGGTGAGACCACCTTTTGCGCAAAGACATTGGCAGCCAGGCAAGCTAGTACAGGGATGGTTTTCAACAAGCGCCCGCGAGGATGCATCGGGCAATGATACAACGACGGCCGCGCAGAGTGCCATCAATGGACGGCGAAATGTGTCGTCTCAATCACTTCGGAATTTGTCCCCAGATCCTGCACGGCAACGCGAAGTTCGTACTCACCCGCCGGTAGTAGGGCAATCTTGAATTGCTTCAGCAGGAAGTATCGCTTTGACGACGGTGCGGGACTCGCCGCCTCGATCGGGATCGTCTGTACCACTCTTGCGCCAGATCTCACCGTCACATCTCCGCGCAGTTGCGGATTGCCGGACGCGTCAACCGACGCGCTCTCAGTGCCAACGTAAAACGTCAATTGATCGATGGCTCCAAACGACTGCTCTGGCGCCAGGATGAGCTGGTACTTTCCAATCTTCAAATGCGTCCATCACCGTTCTTAACCGTCAAGTCCGGCGACTGCTTCTTCACCCTTCGACTCTCGCCCGTTTATCTGCAAACGGTTGTTGATATCGAAGTTCGTCGCCACCGTCGGTGTCGATGCCTCCAATGATAATCCCGATGACGACGTTACACGCCGGTTGCCGTACAGCTTCCCCGCTTCATCGTCATAAGCGAACCCCTCAGACCAAACCGGTGACGCCGCCAGCCCCTCGAACGCCCTCACCAACCAGCGGTGAATCGGATCATTCGCAAACTGCTGATCCATGTTCAGCACCGATGCCGTCGCCGTCACCAGATTCCCGGTATTGGTTGAACAACTCGCCGCATGATTTGCGCAATAATACATGTCCAGCCCGAACGCCGACCGCGGCGAACCGGCTGTCCCCACGCTGACACTCTTCGGCAGCAGGCGCAGTGGATCGGAGCCCCATTTGCTCCACCAGTCCGTCCCCCCGGGCCGCGCTCTTCATCGCGCCGTGCTCCCAATAGGTGATGCCGGTCGATCAGGCCGGCGCGGCCTACGTCGGCTTCACAGCGTCCACTGGAAACGCCTTCGAGAATCACGACATCCTCGATTTCTCATTCACGCCGCTGGGCACATCCGTATCGTCCCGCATGAGCGTTGTGCAATCCGAGCTGACCTTTCTGCCAGGCAACTGCCTGCCAGACCGGAATCTTTGCACCCCGAAGTCGGCAGTGGTGGAAGAGAAAGTTTCAGGAAAGTTTTCTGTCATCGTGCCGGCTCATCTGGAATGGGGTGCGAGTATTCCGAATCCGCAGGGCCGCCCAATTTCGGTGTCAGACTCCCACGGACTCGTCTGCTTCGATGTGAGCGGCGATGGCGCGGACACACGCTTGAGCGTGAACATACGCAAGGGCAAGACTTCAAAACTGAATCAAGGCTTCTTTGACGTGCTGGTAAAGCTTCAGTGACTAGGCGGCTGCCTCGTTGGCCGTGTCTTCGTTGAGCGCCATCTGGACCACGGGAGGCTGATCAAAATTATGCCCCTCCCAACGCGCTACAACGGCGGATGCGACGCAATTGCCAAGGACGTTGACGGACGTGCGAGCCATGTCAAGCAGCGCATCGATTCCAAGAATGACGCCGATACCCGCAACCGGCAGATTGAAGGTGGCAAGCGTGCCCGCTAGAATCACCAGGCTCGCGCGAGGCACGGCCGCGACGCCCTTGCTGGTCAGCATCAGCGTGAGCAGCATCATCAACTGCTGAGACCACGGCATCTCCACGCCGGCCGCTTGCGCCACGAAAATCGCGGCTGCCGAGAGATACAGTGTGCTGCCGTCAAGGTTGAAGCTGTAACCGGCCGGTAAAACGAATCCAACGATGTGCTTAGGAACTCCAAACGCCTCCATGTTTTCGAGCGCCTTCGGTAAAGCCGATTCACTGGACGCCGTGGAGAATGCCAGGACAAACGGCTCTTTCACTGCACTCACGAAACGTCCGATCGGGATTCGCGCGATCACCAGCGCCGACCCGAGCACTAGCACCACGAAAAGGATTAAGGCGCCATAAACGGTGAGCAGCAGCTTGCCGAGATTCAGCATCACGCCCACGCCGTTCTTGCCGATGGTTCCGGCCATAGCCGCTCCAACTCCGAGAGGAGCCAAATACATCACGTACGCCGTGTATTTGAACATTACCTCCGACAGCGACTCGCAGAACTCGACGACGGGCCGCGCCTTGGCGCCTAGCGTCGCACAGGCGGCTCCAAACAGGAAACAGAACACTACCACCTGTAGAACATCGCCGCGCGCCATCGAGTCAATCAGGCTTGTTGGAAATGAATGCTCCAGGACTTCAGCAAAGGTGGGCGGGTGCGTCTGCGCCAGTTGCGGGGCGGCAGTCGCGGCAACCTGTAGGCCGACGCCAGGCCGTATCAGGTTCACACAGCCCAGCCCGATAAAGAGGGCGAGCGTGGTGGCAACCTCAAAATAAACCAGCGCTTTGATGCCAATGCGGCCCATGATCTTGACGCTTCCAGCGCCCGCCATCCCAGCCACCAGCGTCCCCAGCAGCAGCGGCGCAACGATGGACTTGATCAATCTCAGGAAGATGTTGCTGATGGGCGAGAGTTGGACGGCAAACCCGGGAGCGACGAGTCCGATCACAACGCCAACCACCATCGCGATGAAGATCCAAGCGGTGAGCGATAGCCTTTTCAAGGGTGCCTCCAAAGTGTTTCTCACAGAACGCCAAACACTGGTCCGGTCGCTGATCAACGTGAATCCAAACGCAAAACGGGGCGGGAAGTTACGACAGAATGTAACGAGTTTAGCGGCTTCAGGAACCACTTGTCCAGCCGCCGCAGCGGCAACACTTTTGTCCAAAACTCACGAATCAGCGTAACCTGTTTCAGTCGGGACCCATCTTGATGACCTGGCTCTTTGTCCCATGAATCGCCGCGCTTTCCTCGTCTCCGCCGCCGCGTGGCTGTCGCGGGCCCAGGATCCTCAGCGTTACTCCATCGACGTTAAGGTAGTCAACGTTCTCGCGACAGTCCGCAATAAGCAAGGTGAGATCGTAAAGGATCTCGCTCAGGACGACTTTCAGCTGGATGAGGACGGGCGGCGTCAGTCCATCCGCTATTTCGCCAGGCAGACAGACCTGCCGCTGAAACTCGGCCTCCTGGTAGACACCAGCGGCAGCCAGCGCCGCCTGATTGAACCCGAACGCCGTGCCAGCAGGACTTTTCTGGAACAGGTGCTGCGGGAAGATACCGACCAGGCGTTTCTTCTTCAGTTCAACGTCGACGTGGAACTACTCCAGGACCTCACCGGCACCCGCGGCATGCTCATTAACGCGCTGGAAGACCTCGGCGTCCCGGCTCGACGACGGTTTGGACGCCGCCCGCCACCTTCGGCGACACGCCGCCGTTACGGTGGAACTGCTCTCTACGACTCCATCGTTCTCGCGGCCGACGAATTGATGCGAAAGCGGACCGGGCGCAAGGCATTGGTGATTCTGACGGACGGAGTGGATAACGGAAGTCACTACACGATTGGGGATGCGGTTGAATCCGCGCTGCAGGCGGACACACTGGTTTATTCAGTGCTCTATGCGGATAAAGAGGGATATGGACGAGGTTCCAACCGCACACACGACGGCAAGAAAGTGCTGCAGCAACTTGCACGCGAGACCGGAGGAGGCTATTACGAAGTGTCAGCACGGCATCCAATCGAATCCATCTACCGCCGTCTCGAAGAAGAACTCCGCAACCAATACAGCCTCGGCTATAACTCCGATCGCCCCGCCAAGGCGCCTGAATTTCGCGCGATTAAGCTGGCGGCGAAGAAGCGCGGGCTCATCGTGCAAACACGTCCTGGCTACTACGCCGGTCCCTGACCGCTACTCGTTCTCGTTGTACTCATCGAGCCATGCCATCTGAATCGCTTCCAGCTTTGACTCATTGGACTTCGCGGGATCATCGTCAAACTGCTCGAGCTCGGTGATCCATTTGTGCAAATCGGTGAAACGTATGTTCGTTGGATCGAGCTCGGGGTTCTTGTCGTAAAGAGCGAGCGCGATATCGTCAATGCGGTCCCACGTAAGTTTTTGCATATGTTCCCCCGGCGTTAGAGGCCGTTTCCGATTCTCGCATGGACCGCTCGCAGGAGGGTTTGCGTCGCAAAAACGAGCGTTTGCGGCAAGCCCGGTAAACTGGAGCTATGCCTTTTCACATCGCCGGTGACTACCGGCCCCGAGGTGACCAGGGAGCGGCCATTGAGCAACTCACACGCGGCCTGCTTGATGGCGAAAATCATCAGGTTTTGCTGGGCGTCACCGGCTCGGGCAAGACTTACACCGTGGCCAAGGTAATTGAGGAAACCGGCCGCCCCGCGCTGGTGTTGGCGCACAACAAGACGCTTGCCGCCCAGCTCTATCACGAGTTCCGGAATTTTTTTCCGGCGAACGCAGTGGAGTACTTCGTCAGCTATTACGACTACTATCAGCCTGAAGCGTATATCCCGTCCGGCGACGTCTACATCGAGAAGGAATCGACGATCAATGATGAGTTGGACAAACTGCGTCTCTCGGCGACGCGGTCCCTGTTTGAGCGTCGCGACTGCGTCATCGTCGCCAGCGTTAGCTGCATCTACGGTCTGGGCTCGCCCGAAGCTTATTACGGCATGTTGATGATGCTCGAAAAGGGTCAGCGCATCTCGCGTGACGAGATTCTCGCGCGCCTGGTGGAGATCCTCTATGAACGCAACGATGGTGACTTCAGGCGCGGCACCTTCCGCGTCCGCGGCGACGTCATCGAGGTATTCCCCACATATGACGACAATGCCTACCGGATCGAGCTGTGGGGCGATGAAGTGGAATCGCTAAGCCAGATCGACGCTCTGCTCGGCCAGGTAAAGCAGACTTACATGCGCCTTCCCATTTACCCGAAGACGCATTATGTGATGACGCCCGAGTCTCGCGAGTCCGCTCTGGTCAGCATCGAAAAGGAACTGGATTGGTGGCATGGCGAACTGGAGAAGGGCGGCAAGCTGATTGAGGCTCAGCGTCTCAAGCAGCGTACAATGTTCGATCTGGAGATGATCCGGCAAATCGGTTATTGCCACGGCATCGAAAACTACTCGAGGCACTTCTCCGGACGGTTGCCGGGCGAGGCTCCTCCCACTTTGCTCGATTACCTGCCGCACGACGCGCTGATCTTCCTCGACGAGAGCCACCAGACAGTCCCCCAACTCCAGGGCATGTACCATGGCGACCGGTCGCGGAAAGAAACGCTTGTCAATTTTGGCTTTCGCATGCCCAGCGCGCTCGACAATCGACCTTTGACCTTCGAGGAATTCGAAAATCGAGTGAACCAGGTCATCTATCTCTCCGCTACCCCGGGACCCTACGAGATGACGAAGGCCGCGGGTGTGATTGTGGAACAGATCATTCGGCCAACCGGCCTGGTGGACCCGCCCGTGGAAGTTCGTCCGATAAAGGGCCAGGTCGACGATCTCTTGAACGAGATTCGATTGCGCACCCAGCTCAACGAACGTGTGCTGGTGACAACTCTGACCAAGCGTATGTCGGAGGATCTCGCCGAGTACTATGCGGAAGTTGGTGTGAAGTGCGCCTATTTGCATTCGGAAATCGCCACTCTTGACCGCATCAAGATTCTTCGTGATCTTCGCCGCGGTGAATATGATGTGTTGATCGGAGTAAATCTGCTGCGCGAAGGCCTCGACTTGCCGGAGGTGTCCCTGGTTGCAATTCTCGACGCTGACAAGGAAGGCTTCCTGCGGTCATCCGGATCCTTGATTCAGACCATCGGGCGCGCTGCTCGCAATCTGAATGGCCGTGCGATTCTCTACGCCGACGTCATGACGGACAGCATGAAGAGGGCCTTGGGGGAGACTGACCGGCGGCGAACGATCCAGGTTGCATACAACGTAGAGCACAACATCACGCCGCAATCCATCCTCAAACCAATTGACATGAGCCTGGTGGCGGTGGCGGAGGGTGACTATGTGACGGTCCCGCTCGAGGTAGATGATCCGGCAGAAGAGATGACCCCTGAGCAGCGTATCAAGTTCCTCGCTGAACTCGAACAGCGGATGCGGGAAGCCGCTAAGAAGTTCGAATTTGAGAAGGCGGCGCAAATCCGTGATCGCATCAAGGCGCTCCGGTCGCCGGAAGTTTCAGCCGCGCTTTAAATGGAAGCAGAAACTCAGTTATCTAGCAACAATTCCGGTGAACTCACATCAAACATCAACAAATGAACCCGAAGTCCGGGAGTATAGCCCTACTCGCCGGTGGCAGCGTTTCACGGTCCTCCGTGGGCCAGCTATCGAGGCTGAGCGAAGTATTAGGTCCGATCAAAGCGTCGTCTTTTCGTGTTGCAAGTCGCGTTGCGAACTTGATCCGAGCGGGACATCCGGTCCACGAGATCGCGGAATTTGCCGACTCGAAAATGGTTCTCGTCTGTGTGCCTGACCGTGCGGCGGACAACGCCGCGTTGGAACTCGACCGGTCTGCAATCGACTGGACCGATCGAGTGGTCGTTATGTGCGATACTCCGCGCGACTCCAGGCTACTGGCCGCGCTATCCGCGAAGGGCGCGCGCGTTGCCAGTTTCAATATGATTGCCGGCCTGGCTGTAATGGAGGGCGAGCGCGCCGCAATTCGCGAGTTCAAGTCCACCCTGCTTCCCACCTCGGCACGTGTGGTGCGGTTGGAGGGCGGGGGCAAGCCCCTCCTTTTCGCCGGTCTGACTTTGGCCGGTTTTACCGCTCAACTCGCGGCGGCCGCCTCTGACTGTCTGCGCAGCGCTGGCATTGAACCGGCCCAGGCGAGAAAAATGGTGCACAACCTCATGAGCGATTCCCTGCGCGCCCATACAAACGCCGGTCATAACGCCCTGGGAACGGCCTTGCAAGAGCCGGAGATCAGCTCGATGCACCTTCAGCACGCAGCCTTATGCGCCACACAGCCCGATTTAGCTAAATATTTCGCAGCTGCGATGAAGGCCGCCAGTGAATTCGCCGGCGCGCTAAAAGAGCGTAGCCCTTGCGACACGCCATCGTGACGCGGCGCTTAGGCGATCGTCTTCTTTTTCGGACGCGGCGGACGAACTTCCTTCACCGCTTTCACACGATCCAGGTAGTCCCGCCGGTCGACGATGTAGTAGTAGCGCAGCAATGCTCCCCCGCCGCCCAGTTCAGCCACTAACTGTTCAAAGGCGTCCGCGGCATTGGAGGCCGTGATACCAACTGAACGCAGAAATCCGGAGTTGCGAAGCCGCTGGTAGAGTTCCGCCAGCGTGTATCGACCCTCCATCGTGAGGCCGCCTGCCTTATGCGAGCGACTCACCAGGTACTGCACCGCCATCAACTCATCGAAGAGCATCGGCGACAGGTAGAGCTTGCCATTCTCTGCCTCCCATCCTTCCTCGATCCGTTTCGAGCGCCGGATACCGTTCACAATTGCAAAGAGATGTGCCCAGTCCGTCTTCGGTTCCTTACGGCTTAGATAGTGCCGCGACACATCGCGAATCCAGCGTGGATCATCGAGATCAAGCCCTTCGCTGACCTTCTCCAACCAGCCAAAAAACGCATCCTGCTGGGTGGCCTTTTCCTCGAGCACCACGAACTTGCTCCCAGTCTTTGGAAAGGACTTCACGAGCTCGCGTCTCGGAGCATCTGTGTTCTTGCCGCTTTCAATACGCAGCACCGTCAGATGGGCCTGCCACTTGGAAGCAGCCCCGCAATAGATGCACGGCTCCTTTTCACCCACGGGCGGTAAATAGGGACGAACGGGAGGCTCCGCCGTTATTTCCTGAATAGTTGGAGCATACCGGCTGACTTCAGCATGAGCCGTTTTCGCAGCCAGCCCCATGTGACGGATGAAGACGTCGAGCACGCAGGCGAGGCAAATCCGCTTTTCGGAGGGTTCGATGGACTCGCGCGGCAACTTAGAGATGTCCAACTCAGCCATCTTGCTTACTCAATCTTCGCTCAAGGTCACGAGTCCTGGCGGAGCGCCGTCATCGGGTCCACGTGGGCCGCCCGGCGTGATGGAATTAAGCATGCGGCGGCGGCAGCGATCGCAACTAGTAACACCGCCGAGATCGTCACCCCTAGGTCCGCCTTGTCCAGTCCGGGCAACACGTGTCGCATCATTCGCATCAACGCGAAAGCCGCGGCGGTTCCAGAGATGAGCCCCGCGGACACTGGCGCAGAGCCTTGTCTGAAGACCAGAGCATGTACATCGGAGAACGTAGCGCCCAATGCCATTCGCAAGCCGATTTCCTGCCTCCGGCGCGAGACCACGTATGAAATTACGCCATACACTCCGGCCGCTGAAATGCCCCACGCCAGCAATCCCATCGCGGTTAGCAAAATCATGACAAAGCGTCGCTCCGCCACCGAGTCCGCTATGAACGACGAAATCGGCGCCGTAAGAAACACCGGTTGATTAGCGTCGATCGCGGCAATGGTCCGGCGTATAGCCGGCCCAATCTCAGACGCCGGTCGCTCACTGCGCACCACTAGAAACTGCGCATTCTCAAACGCGCCGCCCGATAGGTAGATGCTGCCGCCGGCAGGCTTGTCGAGCGACGAGTGCCGCATCGCCGCCACTACGCCCACCACGCGTTTCCAGTTCGATGGCAATTCGGGACTACAGAAAACGCAGAGGCGCTTGCCGAGCGCTGACTCCCCCGGCCACAATGACGTCGCGACCGTATCCGTAATGATGGCGACATCGGACGACACCGCCCTCTCTTCGTCGTGAAACCAGCGCCCCTCGACCAGTCGCGCACGCATCGTCTCCAGATATCCGGGACTGACAACATCGATTTCAGCCGTGATTTGGCCACCGGGACGCATTGCCGCTTCCGCACTGGCGCTGGCAAAACCGCCGTGATTTTCACCGCTGAACGGCAGTGCGTCGACGGTGCCGGCGGCATCCACGCCAGGGATCGTCCGCACCGAATCCACGATACGACCATAGAGGTCCGCACGTGCTTCCGGCGTGCGGTAACGGTCGCCAGACGCGAGGACCACCGATGCAATGAGGCCGTTTGAATCGAAGCCCAGATCGGCGTTAATCAACCGGCCAAAACCGGTGAACAACTGGGCGCCGCCAATCACCAGCAGCATCGCGAGCGCCACCTGTGCGGCGAGGAAGGTGGACCGTGTGCGATCGCGCGTTCCCAATTCGCTCCGGCTTCCGCCAGAAGGGAAAGGAGTATCGAGGGCCGCCCGCACCGCTGGCGCGAGGCCGAAGATCGTTCCGCTGACAAGCGCCACCACCAACGCCGCCCCGAACGTTGACCAGGCAGCCTGCGCCGCTGCCAGTCGTGGAACATTCGGCGGCATCACGGCCGGCACCAACCGCCACGCCACCACGACAAAAACATAACCAGCAACGCCACCGAGAATCGAAAGCACCAGGCTCTCTGTGAGTAACTGCTGGATCAATCGGGCTCTGCCGGCCCCGATCGCGACGCGGACTGCCATTCGCGCCGGCGCGTCAGGCCGCGTGCAAGCAGTAGGTTGGCGACGTTAGAACAGCCGATGAGCATGAACAGCACAGCCACGCCCAGCAGCAACAGAAGTGTCGGGCGCGCATTACCAAGCATCCGGTCGCGCATCGAGAAGGCGCGCAGTTCGCGATCGCGGTTGGTTGCGGGTTGTTGATGGGCGAGCACTTCGCCGATGGCCGCCATCTCGTGTTGAGCGTCAGCGAGCAAGGCGTCATCGTGCAGGCGGCCCACTGCGCAGAGTCCGCCTTGGTTGCCACGCGGGTCCACAGCCATCGGAGCCCAGAACTCCATGTAAGGCGACGGTGTTCTTACCGGCGTGGACTTGCGCATCGGGAAATCAAAACCTGCCGGCATCACACCAATCACTGTCGAGTTGTGACCGTTGACGACGATGGTCCTGCCGATCACCGAGCGATCAGAGTTGAATCGGCGAGTCCACAGCCCATAGCTGAGAATGATCACTTCGCTCACGCCTGGGCGATCCTCATCGGAAGAAATATTGCGGCCAAGCATCGGGGTGACGCCGAGAGTCGGGAAGAGATTTGCGGTCACCCGCAGTCCATAGAGCGCCTCAGGCAGGACACCGTTGCCCCCGGCCAGCGTGAACATGGCGTAGCGATAAGCGCCGGCTGATTCGAGCGTACGGCTGTCACGAGCAATCGCCTGCACGTCGTTCCAGAAAACCCAATCGGAGTTTGCTTCGCCAGCCTTCGGATAGTGTGTGCCGATCTGAATGAGGCGGTGAGCGCGAGCGTATGGCAAAGGCTCAAGGAGCACCGGACGAATCGCCGTGAAGACCAGCGCCACCGCGCCGGTGCTGGCTGCGATGGACAGAAGAGCGACTGCGGTGACTGTGGGATTGCGCCGGAAAAGGCGGAGTGCGAGCCGCGCATCCTGCAAAACCGGCATCACACCATCTTAATCGTTCGTCTTAATTGGAGGCGCGCGGTTCCGATTCCTTGAGCAACTCGGCAAGATGCGATCCCCAAATTGCGGGCATAGTGTGCGTACCGTGGCCCCGCGTATCGCCGGTGATGGGCAACAGAATGAAGCGGCCGTGCTTCACGCGTTTGATCTCGCGCTCAAGGATGCCTAGCTCAGGCGGATTCACTTGGTCATCGGCGGAATTGATGGCGTAAAGCGGGGCGTTGATTTTCTCGAGATCCGGAGATGGATTGTAATCGCGCGATGCCTCCACCGCGTAGATCATGTCGTTCGGGTCATTGCGCCTCGCCAAGTCGCCGAAAAAGCTACGTTCGAAGAGACGGTCCGCCTGCTCGAGGGTCGGCGCGTTCTTGTAAAGTTGCAGCGGACTCCCAGTCATGATCCACAACGCGAATTGTGCCGCGAACATGCCTTTCAGCGGCCCCTTGTACTCACCGCCGTTGTAATCAGGATCATTGCGAAGCGAATCGATGATCATTTTGCGCATCATCCGGTTGCGTCCGCCAATCTCCACTGGCGCACTGGCGAGCGGCATCAAGGCATCCATGAAATCGGGATAGAGTTCGCCCCACATCCACGTATGCATGGCGCCCATCGAGGTGCCCATCACCAGGCGCGCATGTTTGACGCCGAGACCCTCAGTGAGCAACCGGTATTGCGCGCGGACCATGTCGTCATAGCAATATTTCGGAAACTTCGCGTGCATACCGTCGCTGGGCCTGCTCGACTTTCCATGCCCAATCGCATCGGGAAGGATGATGTAGAACCTGGCAGCGTCGAGCAACTGTCCCTCGCCAAAAAGCTTGGGGGCGAAATTCGCGGACATGAACTGCTGGCCCGACCCTGTGGTCCCGTGCGTGATCAGCACGGCCGGATTCTTCGGCGATCCGAGGGTCGTGTAATGCAGGCGCAGATTCCGCATCGTCTCGCCGTGGTGGAACTTGAACTCGGGCACGGTCCAGTCGCCTTCCACAGGTGTACGGACGTCCGCGGCAGTTGCGGAAAGCGTCAGAGCAAAGAGGAGGGTGACCCGAAGCATTTTGAAGAATTGTCCCACATGCGGTCAATCCAGGCTGCACTCGCTGGGAAGTAGAGGCAGATGTGCACGGGACGCGCCTCGAACTCACGAAGCACGCTCGCGTAACGCTCCAGTTGCGGCCAGTGCTCATCCGCGTCAAGCGGCGAGCTGGTCTTGAAATCGATGATCCAGCGGGAGCCTGATTCATCAACGAAGGTTCGATCGATCCGCACATGTACTACTGCGCCGTCCACCACGGCGGTCAGTTCGAATTCATTGCGCGCGTCGTCATGGGCGCCGAGAATCCAACGTCCGCGCTCATTGGTTAGGGTAGCAAGCAGCGACTGATGAACAGCGGCGGATGCACTACGTACCTCCGCGTGGGGAACCCCGAGCGCGGTCAGCGCAAACTCGATCTGCCCTCGCGCGGCGCGAAGGCGGTCCTCGTTCCAGAGCTCGACGCCTTCCGTCGCAATGCGTTCAAGAAAGCGGTGGATGATTTCGCCAATGTGATTCGGCGTCGCGCTGGCAGTTGGAATCGCGACACCCACGGGATTAGCATTCGGACCATCGGCGGCAACCAGCGTGAGGCCCGCCCACTCGGCCGGCAAGCGTCGCAGCGGCGGGGGAATGGCAGGTGCGGGAGCAGCAGCCGGAATCTCGGACAGTTCAACGAAGCGATCCTGTACCGACGGCCAAAGAATCTGAAGAAACGACCCTGACTCGGGCTTGCCCTTCTCGACATGCCCAATCAAGTGCAGCGCGTTGCGAGCTCGCGTGCACGCAACGTACAGCAATCGGACGGTCTCGTATTCTCCGCGCGTACGTTCTTCAGCAATCAGAAACCGGCAAGTAGGATGAGTGTCCTGGTGGCGCGCGGAGATGGGCGCGAGCAGCACCTCGCCGCCTTCGCGGTCCGACCAGAGCAACAGCTTCGCCTCATCAGGCTTGATCCCGCGACCCAGACCCGGCACGATAACGCGATCGAACTCGAGCCCCTTCGCCTTGTGGATAGTCATCAACTCGAGGGTGTCCGGTGCCAGTGGATCGGGAGCTGCGTAAAGTTCGGCGATCTTACCCAGAAACTCGACGGCGTCAGGCAGATCGCCACCGGCCGACTCGCGTTCGAGCAGATCGAAAAACGCGTTCGCATCATTGAGACTGCTTTCATTCAGCAGACACGCCGGTCCGCTCAGTGCAACCCACGCGCCTTCTACTAATCGCCGGAGCGGGATGCGGCCGCGCTGATCGAGCGCAGGAGCAATGACGGAACGGAAAGCCGCCAGCCGCGGAGCATCGCCGGCATCTAAATCCAGGGCCGACTGCAAGCAATCCCATAGCGTCCGCGACCGATCTCGGGCGATGGCCTCCAGACTCGCGAGCGTAAGTCCGCACCATGGCGCGCGCAGGATTGCAAGCCAAGCTGGACGGTCGGCCAAATGGAGCAGCGCCCGTGTGAGAGCCAATAGATCCTGCACCACCGGACGCTCGGCGAGCGAGTCAATTTCTACCGCACGGAATGGGATGCCGCGGTCGCGCAGCATGGCCGCCGTCTCAAGCAGATGTGTGCGTGCGCGCACCAGGACGGCTACCTTCTCCTTCCGCTCGCGTGCCTGCTCGATTAGCTCGACAATCTGGGCGCTCTCTGCGGAATCATCCCGAGCCGGCAGCGGGTGGACGAACACCGCTTCGCTCCCGGCGCGTTGACGCACCGCCTCTGAAACGCTGTAGGGCACTGCTCCGAGCAGGGCGTTTTCATTCCCGGGGAAAGCCGTCCTGAACGTCGAGTTGACCCACTCGACGATTGGCGGCGCCGATCGAAAATTCGACGACAGCGTCACAGGTTCAGGATGCAAAGACGCGAGGCCGCGTTCCCGGATCGACAGGAAGATGCCGACATCCGCCTGCCGGAATCGATACACCGACTGCATCGGATCGCCAACCAGGAACAGCGTGCGGCCATCGCCTTCGTCCCATCCGGCAGTCAGCAGACCAAGCAGTTTCTCCTGCGTCCTCGAAGTATCCTGGAACTCGTCGACAAGCAGATGTTCAATGCGATTTCCGAGAGTCAGCGCAAGATCGGTTGGATTCTCGAGCGTGCCCAGCGCTCTCAGCGCAGCCTGGGAGATCTCGGCGAAATCTACCGTCTCGCGCTCGGCAAACGACACGCGCAATTCCGCCACGGCTCGCGGCAGCACGGTAAATAGCGCCGCCAGCACCTCCCATTGTTCATGTGAATACACCGCGTCGGGAAGCTTGCGCAAGTCCTCGATAGCGGCTTTGAATGGGCCGTTGGCATGCAAGCGGATCAACAGCCGCTCCAGCCGGTCCTTCGCAGCGAAACCCTTTGGCGCCTTCTTCCGCAGATCGTCCCCGCTGGTGAGAAGCAGCGACTTGGCGAGTTCGCGCCAGCCGCCAGTGTCGAGCGGAAGTACCTGCAGTTTCCCGAGTGCGATCAACTCGGCTGCCTCATCCGTCGCCAGCGACGCGCAGAGTTCACCGATCCCACGACTGGCGATCGCACCGAGTTGCAGTTCCAGACGCGCGCGCACCTTTGGCAAGTCGGGATCCAGTTCGCCGCCGACAATCGGCAGCCAGTGATCGCGAATCTCGAGCATCCGGGCGAGCAGATTGCGAGCCGACGACGCATTGAAATCGAGATGCCGCAAGAGCGTCTCGATCGCTCCTCCTATGGGAGCGTTGCTGTCGAGGTGCCGGATCGTGGATTCGGCCGCCTGCAAGTAAAGCCGCCGCGCATCCTCGGTTACGTCGGGCATGGCGCCCATGCGTGCCGTCCAGGGCATCTGCCGGACGATCGACATCGACAAGGCATCGATGGTCTGAATGCGCATTCGGGATGGCGTCTCCGCAAGTGCCCAGCCCTGCCTTGCGTCCTGCTCAAGCACTGCGCGAGCCAGCGTCCAGGTCAAACGCTCGTGAGGTCTCTCGGATTCCGGACCGCCCGCCGCTTCGAAAGCGCGCATCACGCGCTCGCGCATTTCGGCTGCCGCTTTGATGGTGAACGTCACCGCCACCACAGACTCGGGAGCGTCAACACGCGCCAGCAATCTGAGGTAGCGCTGGATCAGCAGTTCCGTCTTCCCGGAGCCGGCGGGCGCCTGGGCAATGAACGATCGCGTGGGATCGAGCGCCGCCAGTCGAGCCGCGGCGTCGGCCGTTTCAGGCGCTGGCGCCGCCTGTGGAGCATTGAAGGAAAATAGCAGCTGTTGCTCAGGCATCGCCGCTCTCCTCCACTCCAGTCAACGATCGATGTTCGCTGATGCGGCAAAGCGGAGTCAAACAACAATAGCGACACGCAGTCGGCTTCGGATCCACCTCAGCATGACCCTCGCGGAAATTCACCGCGAGTTGTGTCAAGACGCGCCTCCACCCGGTGATCCGCCCCTCAAGTGAATCGGGCGGTTTCAACGCTTTCACTTTCGGAAGAACATCTGCGCGCGCCAGTCCGCGAAACTGAAAGTTACCGGGCGTCAGAACTCCAAACGCGACCGCCGCCACCGGTTCGTCCAGCGACATCGCATACAGCGGCACCTGCGGCTCACCCGGACGGTCGCCTTCCCAATCCAGAAGCCTCGGTGGATTGTTCCCGCCCTTGTAATCCACCACGATCAACTCGCCGTCCGCCAGACGGTCCACCCGATCGATGCGCGTCTTCAGTTCCAGACCGCCCAGCGGTATCACGCGCTCACGTTCGCTGAACACAACCTCGAAGGGTATTCGCTCCCGTTCCAGCGCAAGCCAGCCCGCCAAAACTTGCTCGACGCGCTCCACCTCCAGTTGCTGGAATCGCGTGTCGAGTGGACCAGCCGGCCGGCCGCCTTCGCCTACCGCTTGTTCGGCCACCCGCCGGATAAGTTCGTTCAGCTCCTCCTCCGGCATCGCGGCAAGTCGTGCGTGACTCCGCAGCTCGTTCCAAAACAGCTCCAAAGCCTTATGGAGGGCGTTTCCCCGTTGCAGCGGATCAACACCGAGGGTCCCTTCTTCAAGCGGCCGCGCATTCAAGCGAACCTCGGCAAACGCGCGAAAGGCGCACAGCGCCTGAGCCTTGAGCACACGAGTGCCGCCGGAAGTTTCAGCGGCAGTTAGCGCAGGGGCCATGTGGTCGGGGACGATCTCGAGAACAGCCCGCTTCTGAATCCAACCAGCATAGGGATCGGGCCCCTCGGGCACTGCCCGGCTCGGAATACCGGCGATCAGAATCGATGGGTGAAGCACGCGCTCGCCATGCCGCTGCGGATGACTCACCACGATGTCCGGCGCAGTCTCAAACAATCGCGCGGTGGTCCGGCGCGCAAACGCGGCCTCGCGTTCGGAGGAACAGTGCGGCAGTGAGTATTGAAGCTGGAGCGCAGGCGGAAGAAACGGGTGTGGATGGGCCGCCGCAGGCCACGAATCGGCGTCCAGACCAGCGATCCACATATGGTCGAAACCCGCGCCCGCCGCTTCAAGAGCACCTGTAATCTGAACCGGCGCATTCTCATCCTCAGGCTCAAAGCTGGTTTGCGTTGCAAGTTCACGCAGCCTGCTAATGGCGGAGTCAAAGGCCATTGGAACGCCCACCAGATCGAGCGCCGCGAATCGCGCCAGGAGACTTTCCCAGGCCAGGCGCGCCTGATACTCGGGACTGCTGAGCGAAAGTCCAGAAGCCCAGCCTGCTAGAGTCAACAGCTCGCTGATCGTGACGGACCAAGCGGAGGCTGTCTGCTCCTCCGGCAATCTTACGCGCGACAATCCCCACACATCAATGCTTGCGGTGGTAACCTCCGCCGGACGGCCTCGCCGAAGCCGCGCATCGGCCAGAGCACGCTCACCGGCCTCGGTCTGCGCATTCGCGAGATACGGCGAACGGAGAATCGCCGAGGCATGCATGATCGACAAGCGGGGCTGCGTCAGCTTCAAAAGCAGAAACGCCGAGTGAATAATGGGCCACGACGTGAGCGCCCTGGGAAACGAAATGTGGAAACTCGCCCGGCCCTGACTGAACGATGGAATCCAGTCGGGGTGCAGCACCTCGGTGAAGACTCGCTCCACAAGGTTGCGATCGGGTGAGCCGGCCATCACTACCGCGATGCTCGACTCCGGATCTGCATCGAGCCAGTGCCGGCACCATCGCGCCGCCGCTCGCATCTCCGCTTCCGCATGTAGCGCCGCAACCCGCACCGGCGTCGATGAATGCTGTTTCCGCGGCACCGTTTCCTGACAGCACCCGGCAGCCGCGAGCGCATCCAACAGCGCCTGCTGTTGGGGAGTAAACTCGTCGAATCCCGCCAGCGACAGTTGAGCCGGCACAGGGATCGCACCGCGACAAATGGCGTCGGTGATCAGGGTGGGAAGCCGGGCGTCGTCAACCCAACTCCGGGCCGCGCATCGCTGCTCATAGGCGCGAGCCCACAACGCAAATGCCGTAAAATCCTCGTGCGCCGGATAG
Organism: Bryobacterales bacterium; assembly: GCA_038212445.1. Classification (GTDB taxonomy): domain Bacteria; phylum Acidobacteriota; class Terriglobia; order Bryobacterales; family Bryobacteraceae; genus TMP-7. The sequence continues at coordinate 95,748 of JBBQUM010000006.1, read as the reverse complement.
TGTAGTTGCTTCCAATTGATCTGATACTGATGCAGCAACATCCAGGCGGCCAGCGCTGACGTCGCGGTGGAGGTCAGGTTCAGAATATTGCCGCTGTCGGGTGACTGCTCGATGAGCGCCCGCCACAGCGCTTCAGACTGCTCGCGATTGAGCAGCGTAGCGGCCGGAAGACGCTCCTCCACGACGGCATCGAACCACAACGATTTCAGCCACGTCGACCAGGGCAGGATGCGCGGCGGTGTCCAGGCGCGGGTACCGGCGTGACGCTGCGCCTCGTCGTGGTTTCGCCGCAACATGCGGGCCAGACGCTGGTTGGCTGTGACGATCAAACGGCTCGAGGCGGCCTGCGGAATCAAGTCTCAGTGTCGCGCAGTTCTAAACTGAGAGTACAGCTATGGAGAATCCTTTCGAAGGGCCCGACTTCGCGTACCGGATGGATGACGATGACTGGAGCGCAGGGGACGATGGCGGCTCCTCCGACGATGATTCAGACGACCAGGATTTTTCCGATGATGATGAGGCAGACGACGATCCCGACTCTGCCGGTGGCGATCCCGGCGATGGCGGCCCGGAGGATGATGACGACACAGGACTGGTCGACCCCGAGGATCTAACCGAAGACGACCTGCCCAATCTCGATCCCGGCACCACCCTCAGTGCCGCCGACTTCCCCAATGCCGACGACTCCGATTTCGACGATGACGACGGCGACTGGACTGCCGGCGACTACGAAGAGTCCGCTAAGAATCTCTTCGGCGACCATGCGTTTTTCGGCGACTCGCTCGTCCAGCAGAAGACCGACGAAGGGTACCTGCCGTATGAGGATCGCAGCTTCGCCGGCGCCTTCGATCAGCTCCAACCCGGCCTGTCCGATAGCGTGCATCTGTTCGAGCGCGATGGGCGCCTGCACGCCTTCGGCCTGGTTTCGATGGCCGTACTTCAGCTATTGATGGCCCGCTACACCGGCCTCGACTTGAGCGGCCTGGAAGTGGGCGTGCCAGGCATGAGCGGCCCTGAAGTCCATCCTCGTCCGCTGCCCGAGGCCTACGCGAACACTCCGGAGAAGGATGCCGTCGACCTGCGGCAGTATTGCACTCCGATCGGCGATCAACGCCAGACGTCGCGCTGCTCGGCCTTCGCCTGGACTCATGGAGTGGAGATGACGAAGGGCATTCTCAAGGAACCCGCCACGCGGTTGTCGCCGAACTACACGATGCTGCAGTTTCAGCGAATGCAGGGCGACGCGCGCGATTTTGCCTACGCCCACACAGGTGGCGAAGGGACTGTGGGCGGCCCCGATCCAGGCCAGGTTTTGACGGAGCGTGGCACTTGCCGTCAAGAGTATTGGCCGGACGACGACGCCAGTCCGCGGGCACGCGAAGCGATGCTCGACCAGGATGCGGCGGACCACCGGCTTAGTGGGATCCCATGGCCCATCGCCATCGACGACGTCAAGAAGGCGCTCAGCGCGGGCTGTCCCATTCACGTCGCGATGAATACCGGCGAGGCGTTCTCGAACGTCGGCCGCGACGGCCAGTTCAATGCAGCTGAGCGTCCCAGCGGCCGGCACGGGCGTCACGCCATGTTGATCGTCGGCTATACCGGCAATTTTTTCATCGTCAAGAATTCGTGGGGCACGGATTGGGGCGACAAGGGATATTGCTACGTCCCGAAGAACGTTCTGGCGGCCAGCGAACCGGAATTTGTCGCGATGCTGTTGCAGCGGCCTGCCTGAAAAAGGCATCCTAAACCATCCGCGGTCCGCTAGTAGCAAAACGCGGCCACCTCGACGCAGCCATGGAGACTACCGGCTTTGAAGTGCGGGAAAACGTCGTGAACGGTTTGGAGGTCTACTCGTTCGGCCGGTACGAAGGGCGTAGCCGGGAAACCGGGAACGGCGCCGCCGCTGAATTCATGTTTCGCTGGCGCGTGGACGGCGGCAAGGTCGCCATGTATGACTCCTACATCGACACGGCGGCGCTGCTCGCTGCCGGGCTCAACCGCGCAGACGCTCAAGCAACTGCACAAGCGTAATTCCACCGCCGCCTGCCCGCTGGACGATATTGATGTAAGGGACGCCCGCTGCGGACGCGCACTCGCCATCCACCTCGGGACGGTCACCTGCGTATAGCGCCGCCCCTGCCGCGACACCGAACCGCGCCAGTGTCACTTCGAGAATTCGCGGCGACGGCTTGAATCGGTCGACCTCAGGATCTTGCGCACAGGTCACCGCGTCAAAATACTGCGCGATCCGCATCGCCTCGAGTTTCTTGAGCGCGGGATAGTCGGAGCAGATTGCAAGCCGAATCCCAGCACCGCGGCAGAATTCCAGTAGTTCAATCAAACCCGCCGACGTCGACGAGCCGAGGTGACGGAGCGGAGCCTCGCGCATCCATCGAGCAGCGCATTCGTCGACATCCCGAATTGAATAACCGCACTCCCGCGCCGCAATCCCCGCCTGACGCGACGCCAGTGCGTCCTCACCCGTCCACCGTCGCATCCGCTCCTGCGTGTGACGGTACGCCCGAATGATGCGCGCTTCACGGATGGCTCGTCCTGGCGACCCGATTCCCGCTAGAGCAAAATCCAGGAACATCCGACGACGGAGCAGTCGTTGATCGTATAGCGTGCCGTCCAGATCGAGCATCAGCGCCTGCGGGAGCGTCACGTCTTGATGTTGCCACACACTGGTTTGCTAGACTTGCTGCTTCATGCCGCATCACGGGCTCGCCGCGTATATCGAAATCGCGCGGATCGACCACTGGATCAAGAACATCTTTATCCTTCCGGGATTCCTCGTTGCATTGTCAGTGGATCGCGGACGCATTCACCAACTTGATTGGCTTAGCGTGATCCTCGGCCTGCTGGCAATCTGCCTCATCTCATCCAGCAACTACGTGCTCAACGAAATCCTTGACGCGCCGTCCGACCGTTTTCATCCCTACAAGCGTCAGCGTCCGGTTCCGTCCGGCCGGGTTCGCATCGGTCCTGCCTATGCCGAATGGTTGCTGCTCATGCTCGCCGGCACGACGCTCGCCGTCCGCGTCTCCATGCCGTTCGCCGCTGCCGCCGCAGGACTCTGGATCGCTGGCTGCGCCTACAACGTCGCCCCTCTCAGAGCGAAAGATATTGCGTACATTGATGTAATCACTGAGGCCGTCAACAATCCCATCCGGATGCTTGCCGGATGGTACCTTACTGGCACCGCAGCAATACCGATAACTACCCTTCTCGCGAGTTACTGGATGATTGGGTGCTACTTCATGGCCATCAAACGTTACGCGGAATTTCGCGAGTTAGGCGCGGAGCAACTGCAGGCATACCGCAAATCGTTTTCCTCCTATTCTGAGAGCGGACTGCTCACTTGCATCGTGTTCTATGCAGCCGGCTCCATGCTCTTTCTAGGCGCTTTCATAGCTCGTTACAGGCTCGAATTGATCCTGGGCTTCCCCCTGATTGCACTGGTGATGGCCGCCTATTTCAGGCTGGCGTTCCGGCCACAGAGCCCCGTGCAACACCCGGAACGCCTCTATCATGAGCCGCTGATCGTCGTCCCTGTGTCGGCCTGCGCCCTGGTGCTGGGCGGTTTGTTATTCATCGATCTTCCAATTCTTAGGCAATGGTTTCCAATGACAGCAGTGGGATTCTAATGAACGTGAGCGACACGCAGATTGCGAGCATAGAGACCGCGCAGGTGCCACCCCGCTGGGGACTTCTGCGCATTCGCACAAAGGGTGGAATCGAAGGCTACGGCGAATTCACCGTCGAAGGCCAGCTGGACGGCGCCGAGTCGCTAGTCCGCGCGCTGTCCGAATACTTCGTCGGCAAGGACGCGCGTGAATTGAAGCGACTGGTTCGAGCTTGTTACGACCAGTCCTTCTATCACGGCGGCCCCCACTTCATGAGTGCGCTCGGTGGAATCGAGATGGCGCTCTGGGACATCTTTGGCAAGGCCACGAATCAGCCGGTCTATCAGTTGCTCGGCGGGAAGGTGCGCGATCGGGTTAAGGTCTACAGATGGGCAGGTGGGAATAACAACGCGCCCGGCGCGGCCGCCGAAGAAGCCGCGCGTGTTGTCAACGAGGGCGCGCGCGCCATCAAGATGAATGCCTGTCCCCCCCTGGCGGCAATCGACACGTATGGCGGCATTCAAGCGGCGGTGGATCGTGCGAGGGCAGTTCGGGAAGCAGTGGGGCCGGGGGTCGACATCGCCTTCGATTTTCACGGACGCTGCAATGTCCCGATGGCCCGGCGTTTGGCGCATGAACTGGAGTTCGCGTCACCGTTGTTCTATGAGGAGCCAGTTCGCCCTGACTACAACCGCTGGCTTCCCGACGTCGCAAACTCTACCCATATCCCAATAGCGACCGGCGAGCGCATGTATACCGTCCCGGAATTTTCCGATGTCGTTGCGGCTCGCGGCGCACACATCCTGCAACCCGACCTCGTACACGTGGGCGGCATTTCGAACGCGGCCGAAATCGCAGCCATCGCCGAAGCTAACGGTATCGCCTTCGCTCCGCACTGTCCGCTCTCTCCCATCGCGTTCATGGCCTGTTTGCAGGTGGTCGCACAGTCCCGTTCCGGCTGGATTCTCGAGTGGTCCAAAGGCATTCACTACAATTCCAGCAATGCCGGCGCCGGCGTCGACCCCTGGCTTCGCTACATTCAGGAATCGGACTGGCCGCGATTTGATGTCGACCCTGAGGGCCACCTTGTGATCGGAGACTTGCCCGGCTTAGGTGTCCACATCAACTGGGCCGAGGTTCAACGAGCATCCCAGACAGGTGTCAGTTGGCGTGATGAGGCTATGGATTTGCCAGATGGGACGAAAGCGAACTGGTAAGGGGCGAAACGGCGATTCAACAAGGGCGCCGGTTCCATCGTCAGGCCTGATGTAGGGCCGTGCACCTTAAACGAGTGCGATTTTTGCATACCTCTGCCTGAAGTAACCACATGTCACGGAAACGCGATGTGCGAATGCGTGTCTATCTATTTGCAGCCCGCACCCGCGAAGACTGCATCTAACCCTGATTAAACAATCGGTGGCACAAAGTGTGGTGGAGTATTCATGTCAAGGTCCATTCCAAAACTATTCACTCTCGCAGCGCTCGCTGCATGTAGCTTACTTAACGCGCAAACAGCGCCTGTCACGGTGAGCCCTACCCAACTCACGTTCAACACTCAGAGCGGAACCGCATCTCCTCAGAATCTTGTGGTTTCCTCAAATGGCTCAGGCCCAGCAAATTTTACGGCCGCTGCTTCATCAACCGGCTGGCTCAGTGTATCGCCAGCCTCAGGAACATCGCCACAAATAATCACCGTTACACCGTCAGCCAACTCACTCAGCACGGGGAGTTATGGCGGCTTTGTGACAATCACGTCGGGAAGCCAGTCCGTCGTTGTCCCGGTTACATTCAATGTCAATACGGCCGGCACGTCTCAACTGACGACAACCCCGTCAACGTTGACATTCAATTTCTCTACAAGCAGCAACACGCCGCAGACACAATCGCTCAATGTTACGAGCACCGCCGGTGCCGTGCAATTTACAGCGACGCAGTTCACCAATACTGGCGGAGGCCAGTGGCTCAGTGTGTCGCCAACTACAGGCACCACACCCGCGGCCATCACCGCCACTGTCAATCCCACGGGCTTGAGTGCTGGGGTCTACTTCGGCGCGATCGCGCTGAATCCGCCTGGATCTACTGGCTTGATTGTGCCAGTGCAGGTTAATATCTCCGCTCCAGCCGCTGTAACAGTTAGTCCGTCGCAGCTGACGTTCGGCTTCCAGACCGGAACCGCATCGCCGGCACCGCAGACCCTTTCTGTAACATCCAGCGGGATTGGCGCCGTTAGCTTCACTGCGACGGCATCAGCGACATCATGCGGAGGCAGCTGGCTCGTGGTCTCACCGCAAAGCAGCGCCACTCCCAGCTCACTATCAGTGCAAATCAATACCACTGGATTGCAGCCAGGCAATTGCACGGGGACGATCAATATCTCCGCCCCCGGCGCTTCCAACCCAACTCAGTCGATTCCAGTAACTCTGCTCGTAAGCAATACTCCGCTGTTACTCGTACCGACTTCGAACCTCACGTTCAACTATCAACTCGGAACCGGCCTGCCGACTGTACAAACCCTGCAGGTTACCAGTTCCAGCACTCCGCTGGCCTTCACGGCAACGGCGGCGCCGCTGAATAGCGGTCCGAATTTCCTCACTATCAATCCGTCGTCGGGAACCTCGCCGCAGGCAGTTACCCTGTCGTTGAATCCCACCGTTGTGGCAAGCCTCGCGCCCAACACCTACGCTGAGACAGTAACCATTAGTTCGCCCACCGCAGGCAACCCCGCTCAGACGTTTACGGTTACCCTGAACGTCAGCAACAACCCGATGTTGCTAAGCTCCCAGCAATCGGTCAACTTCAATTTTCAGATTGGCCAATCTACTCCGGCCAGCCAGACCATCGTTCTCACCAGTTCGGGATCGCCGTTAAATTACTCGGTCAAGAGTTCTGCTACCAACTGCACCGGTTTTCTGACGGCCACGCCTGCCTCTGGCGCGACTTCGATTCAAACCGGTCTGCCTTCGCAGGTGGTCATTGGTATTGTTACTAGCGGTATTACGACGCCTCAGACCTGCACAGGCTCTGTGACCATCACTCCAGTTGGCGGGACTCCGCTGAGTATCCCCGTCACGCTGAACGCAAGCACCACGCCGCTCGTCACGCTGAGTCCGGCCGCCATCAACGTGGTGGCGACGCCTGGCACTGCAGCGATTACGCAAAATATCTCGCTCACCAGCACGGACTTCAGCACACCGCTGAACTTCACGGCGACGGCCAACACCAACCCCGCAGGACTCACCTGGCTCTCGGTGGCGCCCAATACCGGCACATCGCCTGCTAGCTTGAGCATCATCATCAATCCGGCGAATCTGGCTCCCGGCGTCTATGTAGGATCGATCAACGTTACCAGCACCTCTACCGGCGTTACGGCACAGACTGTGCCCGTTACGCTTACGGTGGCGGTGGGCGCGGCGACGGTCAGTCCCGCAACGCTTAGCTTTATCCAACCCCTTGGCGGCCCGCTGCCCGCAGCCCAGACAGTCACTATCAGCGGCATTCCCAGCGGAGCAACCGCTGGCGCCATTGCGACGTTCTTCAATGGCACAAACTGGTTGACCACATCCACCTCGGGTTCCACTGTTACGATCACGCCAAACGGCGCTAATCTCCCACAGGGAACCTACTCGGGTGTCGTAACTGTGTTCGTACCCGGCTCCACCAACAGCCCCATCTACATACCGGTGACTTACACCGTCGGCGGCGCTTCAACGTTCGCGTTAACGCCCGGCGCGCTGAGCTTTACGTATCAATCGGGAGCAGCAGTTCCTGCACCGGTTAGCGTACAAGTGGCCGCATCCAATGGAGCCGCTGTCGCCTTCAACGCGGTGGCGACCGCACCTCCTGGAACGGCGGGCGGGATTCTGTTCTTGTCCGTCAACCCGGCCAGCGGCACCACGCCCGGCAATCTGACGGTCACTCTCAACCCGACTGTCATTGCTACGCTTGCAACGGGAATCTACACCAACACAGTTACTCTGACTTCGCCCAGCGCACCGGGCGTTAGTCAGACTTTCCCAGTCACGCTTACCGTAACGGCCGCCGGCCCGCCCTCGGTGACCGGCGTAATTAGCGGCGCCACGTTCCAACCCGGAGCCATCGCTCCCGGCGAATTGGTATCGATCTTTGGTACCAATATCGGACCCGCTACGCCCGTCAACCTCACCCTCACGCCGAGTGGCGCGGTGAGCACTAACATCGGCAACGTCACAGTGACCGTCAACGGAATTCCCGCTCCGCTCACTTACGTCTCCGCCAACCAGATCAATGCGGTCGTCCCCTATGAAATCGCCGGGACGGCCAGCGCGACTATCGTTGTAACCAGCAAGAACACCGCTGCTGCCCCGATCGTCGTCAACGTGAACAACACAGTGCCTGGAATTTTCACAACCACCATGACCGGCAGCGGCCAAGGTGCGATCGTGAACCAGGATGGCAGTCTCAACTCCGCGTCTAACCCGGCTGCACGCGGTACCTATATCGCGGTCTACGCGACCGGCGGTGGCATTATCAATCCGTCGGCGGTAACCGGATCAGTGACGCAAGTTACGGCGACGCTGCCTAAGAACGGCGCGCCGGTGACAGCGACAATCGGAGGTGTTGCGGCACAGGTTCAGTATGACGGCCCTGCTCCCGGCATAGTCGCAGGCGTCATGCAGGTAAACGTTCTCGTTCCGGCCAACGCTCCCACGGGCGTACAGACCATCGTGATCTCGGCCGGCGGAGCGAGCAGTCCAGCTACCACTACCGTCGCAATCCGCTAGTCGGGTCCACTACGGCTAAGGGCCGGTTCCAACTCCGCCATTCGCGGGTTGGACCGGCCCTATTTTTTTAACTTTGGTGGGCGCGGCAGGGCTCCATGCTGCAACCCTCCGCTTCGAGGATGTGCAGCTTTCGTTATTGCCCTATAGAGACTAGATGAGCATCTTGCCATCGGCGGTGACCATTTCAACTTGCGCTTAACTTTGCCTTTACCACGAAAATAGAAGTCGCAAGCCGCTTGAACCGTTGCCAGCCTGTCATTTGGCGAGAAGCCCTTAACAACCTCGTCGGCTTTGTCCTGCAGCAGTACTACCTGGACTGGGAGCCTCTCTTTGAATCTCTGCGATTCTTTCCCATCGGAGGAACGCAACACGCTTGCACGCTCGAAATGGACGATAAGGGATCCAACAGGTGCCGAGACATTGGCGTTTCAGATATAATCACCCCATGTCAGCACGGAGAACCGTTCAGCGCTCAATAGCGCTCGTGCTGTGCGTCGCGCTGCTTGGTCTTCTTGCCATAAGCCTTTCCGGATCGCACGCCTCAACAGCCGCGCTGGTTCCGTTTGTTTGGTTCTTGCTTCTCTTGATAGTGGCTTTTGCAACAAACAAGCATGCCGGGCCGGGCCGTTCGCTGTCATTATTTTCGCTCGACAATCCTAGAGCACCTCCCGCCGCGTAGGACTTCAAACGGGCCGCGCTTCCCGTCGGCAAGCGGAAGTCCCTGCCGGAGGTGTAATCTTGCTTCGCAAGTTACGCAATACATTGTTCTGCATAATACTAGCGGCAAGCTCTCTGCATGGCGTTCCCATGCGTGCCGACGAAGTCGAGGCGCTTATGGCATCTATGAGGGAGCCCAAGATCGTACACACACTGCGGGAAGAGGATGACAACGACGAAGATAAGTGATTTTACGAGGGAGATTTCCTTACCGTACAAAATTGCCGGAACGATCCGCCTGACCGTCTTTTTATGTTCTCAAGAAGTTCCCCTTGTTCAGTCCAGGGGTCCAGCCCCCACATCTCCGGCTACCCTTTCCCGCGGGCCGCGCTGCGCTCGTCCGTTGATTGGACTTAGATCAGAGGGCGCGGTTCGCGCGAGGTGCAGTACTGCCGCCCTGTTAACGCCGGTGGCGACCAGCTCGGGCTGCAGTTCGCCTGCACCGCTTCCCTTCAGATGACTGATTCATAGAGTTCTGTTTGCGGCGGCATTTGGGCGAGAGTGGTGATTGTAGTGACGACCCTCAGCCGCAAGGCCCGGAGGTTACCCCACAATGCGAGTTCCGAACGTTCGTTCTTTCCAAGAAACTAGCGCCTGGATTTGGACATCGGAAATCGGGGGCAGAGCTGCACTCCATCTTGGTCGGCGGGATTTTGAGACGCTCGGTACAACTCTGGTACTGACTGCTCTCCGGCAGTACGTGCTGCACGAAATGGGACATACGCGCTCTGCCCCAATGCGATTCAGACAAGCCCTGGGGCTTTCGGTGCTGGGAGTGAAATTTCGTGAGGGTTTTTTACCTCTCACTCATACCACCCTATGGTCCTGGGCGTGACGTTTTTCAAGAAACATTGGGATTCGACGAATTCTTCGAATCTTCGTATGCCAATGGGCCAAACGCCCTCACTGCCTCTTAAGCCAGTTAGCTGATCCCACGTCCCGTAGGGACTTGGTGGGCGCGGCAGGGCTCGAACCTGCAACCCTCAGCTTCGAAGGCTGATGCTCTATCCAATTGAGCTACGCGCCCGGTCTAGAGGATATTATCCCGCACTTGGCTGGGAAAGGTCCGGCCGGCGCGCAACTTCACGAACAATCTCGCCCAGTTTCATGAACTCCTCCCATTCCGACGGTTTGCGGAAATAGTGGCTTACGCCGAACTCACTCGTCCACGCCCGGTCCCTCAACCCATCCGAGGAGGAGAACACGATCAGCGGAGCCTCCGCGCACAACGGACGAGAACGAACCCGCCGAAAAAGCTCAGGACCGTCCGCGCGAGGAATGTTCAAATCCAGCAACAAGAGGTCTGGCGCGGGAATTTCCTTCCCCACCCGTACGAGTAACGCATCCAGCTTGTCGCCGTCCTGGGCAACAAATAATTCAAACTCGAGCCGGTGCTCGCGTAATGCCTGGCGTACCAGCAGAACGTCGCCGGGATTATCTTCGGCCAGAAAAAGTACAAGCGGTGAGTTCATTTGGCCGCACTATGCAAGGAAAAATGAAATACAGATCCTTGCCGGTCTCCTTCACTTTCCGCCCAGATTTTGCCCCCGTAACGCTCGACAATCCGCTTACAGATCGCCAACCCAAGGCCCGTCCCGGGGTAAGCGTCTTTATGCAGGCGTCTGAACAGCCCGAAGATACGCTCGGCATGACGCGCGTCAAAGCCGATTCCATTATCTTTTACGCTGATCACCCACTCGCCACCCTTCGCAACAGCCTCAATTTCGATTCGTGGTACGGAATCCGCCTGCCTGTATTTCAACGCGTTTGATACCAGGTTCTGAAACACCAGCCCCAACTGCTGCTCGTCGCCCAAGACTCTGGGTAAAGGGCTCCGGACAATGACCGCAGCCGCGTCCTCGATCTGCATCCTGAGAACTTCGAGTGCTTGATCCAACGAGCGTTCGAGATCAGCCGGACGCGTCCTCTCCTGTTCCGGATGCACCACCCGCGAGTAGACCAGCAGATCCTTGATCAACCCCTCCATTCGGTGCACGCCTTGGCGTATGAATTCGGCGTACTCCTGCGACTCCCGGTCATCCGGCACTCCTCGCTTCAACAAAAGCTGCGTGTAGATGTTAACCATGCGCAGCGGCTCCTGCAGGTCGTGGCTGGCCACATAGGCGAACTCTTCCAACTCGCGATTTGCCCGCGTCAGCTCACGATTTGACTGATGGAGATCCTCTTCGGCCGCCTTCCGTTCCGTGATGTTTCGGCCCTCTGGCACAATAAGTACGACGTCGCCCTTTTCGTTTCGGATGGGATGCAACGATAGATCGAACGTCAGCCATTCTCCGTTCGGCCGCTGAATCGTCGACTCGAAGCGTATGAACTCGCCCGCTGCGGCTCGACTCACCGCTGCTCGCACGGCCTCTGGAGCGCCGGGCGTTGCGTTGAACCAAGGCGTGTCCCATAACAACCGCCCCACCACATCCGCGCGAGTATTATCGGCGAACTCGAGCGACGCGCGATTCGCCTCCAGTAGCGTGCCATCGGGCGCGAGCAGTCCGATGTACTCGTAGGTGCCGTCGTAAATCGCACGCAACCGCGCTTGGCTTTCTCTCAGCTGCCCTTCCGCCTGCTTCCGTTCGGTAATGTCGAACACTACGCCCGGAAACCGTGTTGCATGCCCTTGATCGTCCCGGTGACATCGCCCGCGCGCATAGATGCAGCGCACGCTCCCGTCCCGCAGCACGATGCGATATTCCTCCGCGAAGTCTCCGCCCGTCTCTACCGCGGTTCTGATAGTCCGCTGCGCCGCCTCCCGGTCGTCCGGATGGATCGCTTCGATGAACTCCGATACCGGCGGCCCCGTTTTCGCCCGCTCTGGATCAACCGAAAACAACTGTGCAAATCGCGCATCACAATACACGCGGTCAGCAGCAACATCCCAATCCCAGGTGCCGACACCCCCGCCTGCGTCCAGCGCAAAGGCCAGCCGTTCATCACTCTTTCGCCGTTCATCCTCGGTTCGCTTCTGCCGGTCGATGTCCTGAATGACACAAATCGCGCCGGCAACTTCACCCGTTGCGTTCCGGAAAGGAGCGCCGCTTACCCGCATCCAACTCTCTGCCTCGTTTTCAGCAGTCCGGAGAAAATCGATGCTCGCCACCGTCTCGCCACGCAGCGCCCGCGCACCTGGGTATTGGGAGGGATCCAGCACACTCCCGTCCGCCCGCCACGCGCGCCATTGCACATCGTATTGAGAATCGCGGGACGGAATGCGGCCCTCAACCATCTGGCGGAGCATTGTATTGCTCACTACCCAGTTCCCTTCAACGTCCGTCAGGCCCGCTCCCACCGGCAGTTGCTCGAGAAACGCCAACAGCCTGGCTTTGTTTTCCGAGAGAGCCGCCTCCACCCGCTTGCGCTCTGTGATGTCTTCTATGATTGCGATCAGTTGAACCGGGCGCCCTTGCTCGTCGCGACGCATGGTTCCTGATGCCCGCGCCCATAGCAATTCACCATTCTTGCGAATGTACCGTTTCTCAATAACCCTGCTCGCCTGGGGTCCGGCTTGAAGCGCGGCGAAAAATTCCCGCGTCGGGCCGATGTCCTGCGCGTGTGTGAAAAACGCCGAGTCGTGCGTTTCCAACTCTTCGCGACTGTACCCCAGCATCTCCACATATGCTTGGTTGATCTCCACAATGCGCCCGTCCGGAGTCGTCAGCACCATACCAACCGGTGCCTTCGCAAACGCCAGACTGAACCGCTCCTCGCTCTCGCGCAGCGCTTCTTCCATCAACTCGCGTTCAGTCACATCGCGCGTCGAGCCCACCACTGACTCAACCTGATTCGCCGTTCCCAGCACCGGGACGAAGATGTACTCGTAGCGCCGCGTCTCGCCAGTCGGCCCCGTGAATGCCGTGCGGTCCCGCACGGGCCGTCGCGTCTCGATCACCTGCCTGATCTGTCGCTGCAGCCGTTCCGCGAGGTCGGGTGGATAACCGAGCTCAAAAAAATCCTTGCCCACCGCCTCTTCGAGCGTCTTCTGCCAAAGACTGAGCAACGCACGATTCACATACGTGAAGCGGCCAGCCAGATCGAACGTATAAGTGAAATCGGGCGTGTGGGACAGCGCCATGTCCAGCGTTGCCCACTGTCGCAAGGGATCCGGCGCCTTGAATCCTGGCGCGCTCCGGGTCGACGCAAGTTCGCGCTCCAGTTCCGCGATGCGCGCACGAGCCTCGGCCAGCTCGCTCTCCATACCGGCTTTCTTCGCAGTCAACTCACTCACGCTTTTCTTAGGCTATCGCCATTCTCTTTACCGGAGAGATCTCCGGGTTAGATTCGCGGGAACTCCAAATGTTACGAGCGCTGCGTTGCCCCCAATCTCTCCGCCGCGTTACCCTGCTGACAATGATTGAAACTGAAGTGAAGCTTCGAGTTGATAGTCTCGCACAGGTTCGCAAGCTCTTGCGACAGGCCGGATTTCGACTGCTGCACCGTCGCACATTCGAAGCAAATCTGATGCTCGACACGCCCACCGGCACTCTGCGATCATCCGGGCGTCTGCTGCGCCTTCGCCAGGCTGGCACACAGGTTCGCCTCACCTTTAAAGATAAAGCCAAGCCCGGACCTCACAAGTCCCGCGAAGAACTCGAAATCAGCCTGTCGGACTTCAATACGCCTCTGGAGATTTTCTCCAGGCTCGGCTATCAACAGACTTTCCGTTATGAGAAATACCGGACTGAATTTGTCGACCAACGCCGTTGCGCAGCGTTGGCCATGCTCGACGAAACCCCGATCGGCAATTTCTTGGAGCTCGAAGGACCGGCAAATTGGATCGACGGCCGCGCCCGCGATCTCGGTTTCTCCCCTGCCGATTACATCACCGCCAGCTACGGCGCTCTCTATCTCGAACACTGCCGCAAAATCGGCGTAAAACCAAAAGAGATGACATTTGCATAACAAGTAAGGGCGTCTCGAACGCGTTTGAGCGCTCTCTCGTCGGTTATTTTCAGAAATATTTTGACCTATTTTTTGGCCTCGCCGGGCAACAGTACCATGGTTCTAAAGTGGCTAACTGGAACTCAGGATCGGCCAGCCTTTCTGATCGCGACGTGTGCATCCAAAGAGCGTTACCGTTACACCCGCGTTGCAACCACGGCAGTTCACTCTCTGTTAAACTAGTTTTGCAGGAAATCAGTACTAGTCCGTTAGGACTCTTCGCCTAAGGCATCGCCTATTGACCTTAGACCTTTTTGGCTATAAATTCGCGTTCAGAGGTGCTTGGTGATCGAACAACGCAGGTCCCGAAGATTTGAGCTGAAACTGCCAGTGGAATTGGTCCGCTCAGGAGCAGTTGCGTTAGGTAAGACGGGTGAGACCCGCAACATGAGTTCGTCCGGGGTGCTGTTCAGCGCCGACGCCCACATCAGTATTGGAGAACCGATCGAGTACCTCATCACTTTGCCGGTGCCTCAGGGAAATAGCCCCGAAGTGAGACTTCGTTGTATGGGCAAAGTGATTCGCCAGGCCGAAGGCAGCGCCGCCGTGACGCTTGAGCGTTACGAGTTCGTGAGAGCCTAAGTCACCCTCCATCCGTCGCCGTTGCGCACGGGTCAAGCAAGTCAGAAGCGGAATTTATTTACGCGCGAGCGCGGCGAGAGCCTGAGCTTGCACGGGGAAAGTCCGTCCACGATAGGTCTGCGCAGAGACCGGCACCAGTCTTAAGATGGAGGAACGATGAACCGGCGATCGTTCCTAAGTTCTTCCTCCGCCCTGTTGGCTTCGCGTGCGTTGTTCGGAGCCCAGCGGCTACCTATTCGAAAAGCAGTCCTCTACAGCATGCTTCCGCGGACTCTCAGTCCGCTCGAACGCTTCCAAATGGCCAAGGATTGCGGCTTTGAGGCGATCGAATGCGGCACCACGCCCGAGACGGCGCAAGCCCAAGCCTTGCTCGATGCCTCCAAATCAACCGGGGTTCGGATCCACTCGGTTATGAATTCCGACCATTGGAAATACCCGCTCTCTTCCGGCGACCCGGGCGTCGTCGCAAAGTGCGTCGCCGGCATGGAAACCAGCCTTCGCAATGCAAATATGTGGGGCGCTGACACCGTCCTTCTAGTTCCTGCCGTCGTCGACCCTGAAACCAGCTATCGCGATGCATGGGAGCGTTCCCAAAAGGAAATCCGCAAGCTCATCCCGCTCGCAAAGGAACTCAAGGTCATCATCGCCGTCGAAGAGGTCTGGAATAAGTTCCTGCTCAGCCCAACTGAATTCGCCCGCTACGTCGACGACTTCAACAGTCCGTGGGTCAAAGCCTATTTCGATGTCGGTAATGTCGTGCTCTACGCCTACCCGCAGGACTGGATTCGGACGCTCGGCAGCCGAATTGTTAAATTGCATTTGAAAGACTTTAGCTTCCGACAGGATCCATCTATCAAGAAGCGCGTCGCTGACTTTGTGAATCTCCGCGACGGCGATATTGACTGGAAAGCGATCCACGCAGCGCTAGCCGCCATTGACTACCGCGGCACGGCGACGGTGGAACTGAGCGGCGGTGACGCGGCGTATTTGAAAGATGTCAGCAAGCGTGTTGATCTGATCCTCGAGGGTGCATGAAGAAATTTCTCCTTGGAATTTTGTGCGGAGTAGTGCTAGCCGGATTAATCGGCGTGATTTTCGTCTTTTCCATAATCCGCCTCTCTGACACCAAGCCTGCCGTCGCCGACAACTCGGCTCTCGTCCTCAAGCTTGAAGGCGACGTGCCGGAAAAGCCCGCCGTTGAAATTCCCTTTGGGCCGTTTGAATCCCAATCGCCCACCACTGTCCGCGAATTGTGGTCCGGATTGCGCCGCGCTGCCGCTGACTCGAGGATAAAAGCGGTAGTGCTTGCCCCGCGCGGACTTTCAGTCGGATGGGCCAAACTCGAGGAGATACGGGATTCGCTGGCCGCTTTCCGGAAATCGGGAAAGCCCGTCTATGCTTCCCTCCGGATGCCCGGCGCCAAGGAGTACTACATCGCGGCCGGCGCTGACCGCATCTACTCCGCTCCAGAAGACTACATCGACGTCAAAGGTCTCCGCATCGAAGCGGCATTCTTCAAAAATACGCTCGATAAGGTCGGCGTCCAGATGGAGGTCGTCCACGCCGGAAAGTATAAGGACGCCTACGACATGTTTACCCGGACTTCACTCAGTCCGGAATCGCTCGAGGTGTACAACGGCCTCCTCGACCAATATTACGGCGATCTGGCCGCCACGATTTCCAAGGGCCGCAAGAAAACCATCGAGGAAGCCAAGGCGATTATTGACCGCGGTCCGTTTGTCGCCAAGGCCGCCAAGGCTGCCGGCCTACTCGACGCTTTAGGCTACGAAGACGACGTGATGACCGATTTGAAGAATCAGTTGAAGAGCGAACCGCTCAAAAAGATCGGTCATAAAGACTACTTCCGCTCGCTCACCCCTGAGCAAGGCGGGAGCCGCATCGCACTCATCGTCGGTCAAGGCGCTATCCTCCAAGGCTCGGGCGACGCGGGATTCGGTGGCGAACAGACCCTCACTTCCGGCGGCTTCATTAAACTACTCCGCCGCGTCAGGGATGACTCTAGTATTAAGGGCGTTATTGTTCGTGTGGACTCGCCCGGCGGCGACGCCATCGCTTCTGACGACATGCTCCACGAGATGAAGGATCTCAGCCAAAAGAAGCCCCTCGTCATTTCGATGTCCGACGTGGCCGCTTCAGGCGGCTACTTCATCGCCGCTACCGGCGACCCCATCATCGCCTACCCCAATACCATCACCGGCTCAATCGGCGTCATCACCGCCCGTCCCAACATGCACGGACTCTACGACAAGCTGGGGATTAGCAAGGAGATTCTCAGCCGTGGCAAATTTGCCGCGATGGACTCCGACTACAAGCCGCTCACCGATGCCGAACGTGAAAAGCTCAAGGAAAGCATCGACTCCACCTACCAGGGATTCGTCAGCCGCGTCGCCACGGCACGCAAGAAGAAGTACGAAGAGATTGAACCGCTTGCCCAAGGGCGCGTCTGGTTGGGTACGCAAGCCAAAGCTAACGGTTTAGTGGACGAACTCGGCGGACTCGATCGCGCTGTGGAATTGGTAAAGCAGAAAGCCAAACTCGGGGCCGATCAGAAAGTCACCCTCGTTCCTTATCCGCAGCGCCGTTCGCTGTTCGACGTACTGATGAATCACTC
Source organism: Bryobacterales bacterium (assembly GCA_038212445.1). GTDB lineage: Bacteria > Acidobacteriota > Terriglobia > Bryobacterales > Bryobacteraceae > TMP-7. The sequence continues at coordinate 78,478 of JBBQUM010000006.1, read as the reverse complement.
CGACGATTCCTCGGTGGTCGAAACCCAGTTGAGCCGCCTGCTCTCTCAGTTCCCCAGCCGCGACTGGATTCGCGCGGCCTTGCAGGGCGGCACCCTGATGCTGATGCCCATCGATTTCGCGATTCGCTAGAAACGCGGTTAGAACGCGGCGCTCGAGCAGATCCCGTTTGCCTGTAACACGACGGCCATCTTCTCCAGAGCCGACTTGTGAATCTGGGACACGCGGCTTTCGTTGATTCCAAGGACGCCGCCAATCTCTTTCATCGTCATCTCGTTGGTGTAGTACAGCACCACTACCTTCTGATAGCGTTCCGGCAGTGCCTTCATAGCATCGCCTAATACTGCTCTCAGCTGCTCACGGGCGCACATCGAATCCGGCTGCGTCTCCGGCTTGCTCGGAAAATCGGGAGCCGGCAGATCTTCCTGATCGTTACCGCGCGTCGACGCCGAAATCAGACCGACACTGCGCAGATCGAGCATCATCTGGCGCCAGCGGTCCACGTCTACGCCCAACTTCTGCGCTACCTCAGCTTCGGTGGGAGTACGCTGCAGCGCCGAAGACAACTCGCGCGTCGCCTGCTCCACCTGCTTGTGACGGCGGCGCAAATCCCGCGACGCCCAGTCAAGCTGCCGGAGGCTGTCCAGAATCGCACCCTTAATCCGGTGCTTCGCGTAACTCGAGAAAGCTACCTGTTTGCCAGAGTCGAATTTGTTGGCGGCATCAAAGAGACCCAGAATCCCGGCATGCACTAGATCGTCGAGATCGACGTGCACCGGCAGGTTCTCGTGAACACGCACGGCGATCGCTTTTACCAGCGAGAGATGTTCCAGTACTACCTGGTCGCGTCTCGCCAGCTTGGTGGTCGTCTGAACAGTAGCAGCAGCACTCTTCATGTCAAATTCAACCTTTCCGGGATTTGCCCCGCAGTCGCGTTCCGGCTTTTCTTCCGGCGATACTTAGGGTGCAAATAGCCGTCCATCCATCCCAGCTACAGAAATCCGGCGTGACGGCCGAATACTAAAGCAGGCTTGCGCGCCACGCCGACAATAACTTGCCAGCGTTCCTCCGGCGCCTTACCGATACCCGGCATGAGCACTCCGTCTCCACCGTTCGGTTCAAACTGAAACCGGAAACCTCGATACCGGTTCGAATTGAAACGTCCGGAGAATCTCACGTTCCAATTTGGTACTTCGGTCCCGGGGACTTGAAAAACTTTATAGCTCTACATGGAAGAGTAAAGGGTATCGGTGTAAGCAATCTCCCGACTGTCTACCCTAGCTGACTCATAAGATGTGCCCTATCCCTTAGGCAGGAACTCCGTAGAACGACCGAGGTCGCAGTGCTAGTGCACCTGCTTTAGGGGGGGCTTTCGATGTCAAACCAATTCAGGCAGAAGTGGTTGGATTTGAAGCGAATTGCTTGACGTCTTGAGAGTTAGTTCGTTCTCAGGTGAATCTGAGACATAGGCCAAGAGTACTAGTCGCGACGCAGTGTAACCAGCCAGGTCTTTAGGACTAGCGCAGCCAGGAAGATCAGAGTAGCCAGCCGCCAACTCCCATCGAGCGTGAACCCCGCAAGCAGCCCAAGAATACAGTAGGCAGCAATCGCGAGAATGAATCGCGGCTCTCTCATTCAATCTCCGGCATCAGGTGTACCGGCCACCATTCTAAGCCACTTACCGGCCCTGGGCGTTATAGGAAAACACTAGTTGGACGCGGATCTGATCACCGCGGAACTCGCCCGGCAGCGGCGGGAACGGGTTCGACGCGCTGATTCCGGCCACCGCCGCACGATCGAGCGCCTCCGTGCCCGACGGCAGCGTGATCACCAGTTTCGGCACCGCGCCCGTCTTGTTAATCGAAAACTGAATCACGACTTTCCCCTGCCGCCCGAGCCGCGCGCTCTCCGGGATCACCGAGAACCAGTTGCGTCTCACAGCCGCCAGGACGCGTATCAGGTACGGCTTGAAGTCAACGCCCAGGGGATCGCTCAGCAGCTCAACCTGGCTCGCCTGACGCCCAGGGGAAGGCGTTTGGCCCAGCCTCTGCCCAATCCCAGGATCGTCCGGCATGTCGCCGATCACGACCCCGCCTGATCCCGGCCGCGACGCCGCCCTCACCGCATCCTCTACTGTCGCGCGGGGTGGAGCAATCTTCCCCAAACCGCCCGGGCGCACCGAGGGCGAGGCCGACGACAGCCCCGGACTCTCGAACGCCAGTTTGGGCTTCTCCGTCGCCTGAATCTGCGGTGGCGCAGTCGGCGGCGGCAAAATGTCCGGCGTCGTGCCAAGCACCGGAGGCGCCTGCGCGACAATCTTCGGCGGATCCAGCGCCGGCACCGCCGGTTGAGCCGCCTGCGACGGGGCCGACCGTGGCTTCGGTGGCGGCGAGAACACTCGTTTCTGCGCTCGTAGTTCCGGCTTCGCCACCAGATCGTCGAGATGGATTTGCTTGGTCACTTCCACCCGGTTCGGCTCTTTCTGTGTCAGCTCCCGGGGAAAGATGAGGGGTGTCGACCTCGCAAGCTCACTCGGCCGTGGCGGACGCTCCATCGGCGAGCCGGCCATTCCCGCAAGCGAGACAAATCCAGAAAGTAGCAGGGTATTCAGCAGGATAGAGCCCGCGCCGATTGCCAGCAAGCGGGATCTCGACGGCCGGTCCAAGTCGTCGAGCAGGAGGAGAGATAACTCCGGTTCGTTGTTCAACGCGGGCGGGCTGGAAATCATCTCTTCTGGAGAAAGACGTTCGGAAAACGATAGACGTTGCCGGATTGACCGGGCTCGCCTCTAATAGTAAGCCTTTCAGCCCAGCCGCCGCCTTCGCCCGCCGCCGCGCCGGGTTAGAATGGATGTTCCATGAAAGCCCGTGTCTTTGTCAGCATGAAACCGACAGTTCTGGATCCCCAGGGCCAAACCGTATGCTCGGCTCTGAATTCGCAAGGCCATAAGTTGATCTCGGCAGTGCGTCAGGGAAAGTACTTCGAGATCCTGCTGGCCGAAGGGACTGACCGGGCTAAAGCCGCCGAGGAACTCGACCAGATTTCGCGCGAAGTGCTCTCGAATCCCGTCATCGAGGAGTATCGCGTGGAGATCGTCGACTAGATCCCGGCCGCCATTTCGAATTATGTGTGGAATCGTCGGCTATATCGGCGACCGTAAAGCGGTCCCGATCATTTTGGATGGACTGAAGCGGCTGGAGTACCGTGGGTACGACTCAGCCGGCGTCGCCGTGCTCGACAGCGACAATGCGCTCGCAATCCGCCGCGCCTCCGGCAAACTGCGCAACCTCGAAGACGCCGTCCGGCTCAACCCCATCGATGGCTCCTACGGAATCGGCCACACCCGCTGGGCCACCCATGGCCGTCCCACTGAAGAAAACGCCCATCCCCACCGCGATTGCAAGGGCGACATCGTCGTCGTCCACAACGGCATCGTCGAAAACTATCTCACGCTGAAGCGCCAGTTACAGGCCGAAGGACACCACTTCGTCACCGAAACGGACACAGAGATCATCGCTCACCTGATCGAGAAGCACTTTACCGGCAAACTCGAGGATGCGGTGTGCAAAGCGGTGAAGGAGATGACCGGCGTTTTCGCCCTGTCCATCATCTCCCGCAAGGATCCACATAAGATCGTGGCCGCGCGCAACGGCCCGCCAGTCGTCATCGGACTCGGCGACAAGGAATATTTCGTCGCCTCCGATGTGCCCGCCATCCTCAGCCATACTCGCGACATGTTCTTCCTCGCCGACGGCGACCTCGCCGTCCTCACCCCCGAGGGCGTCCATGTCACCGACTTCGACGGCCGGCCTCTCAAACGCCAGGTTTCCCATATTCTCTGGGATCCCATCATGGCCGAAAAGGGCGGCTATAAGCATTTCATGCTCAAAGAAATCTTTGAGCAGCCGCGCGCCGTCCGCGACACCATGCTCGGCCGCGTCGGCCAGGAGTCAGGCCGAATCTTCCTCGACGAGATGGACATCACCGCAGCCGACTTCCGCGACTTCCATTCGGTTCGCATCATCGCCTGCGGCACCAGCTGGCACGCCGCGCTCGCCGGTAAATTCATGATCGAGCGCCTCGCCCGCGTTCCTGTTGAGGTCGACTACGGCAGCGAGTTCCGCTATCGCGACCCCATCGTCGATAAGCACACCCTCACCGTCGTCATCTCCCAATCCGGCGAAACCGCCGACACCCTCGCCGCTCAACGCGAGGCCAAGTCGAAGGGCTCGAAGACCCTCGCCATTTGCAACGTAGTGGGGTCCATGATCACCCGCGAAGCCGCCGGGACTCTCATGACCCATGCCGGACCCGAAATCGGCGTCGCGTCCACGAAAGCCTTCACCTGCCAGTTGACCGCGCTCTTCATCCTTGCCATGTACCTGGCCCAGACGCGCGACAAACTGTCGCCGGAAAAAGCGCGCTCTCTCGTACAGGAACTCCTCCGCCTGCCCGGCAAACTGGAGGCCATGCTCAGCTACGACACCGTCTACGACGTGATGGTGAAGGAACTGTTCAAGGTCACCGACTTTCTGTACCTCGGCCGCGGCATTCACTTCCCCATCGCTCTTGAAGGTGCATTGAAGCTGAAGGAAATCTCCTACATCCACGCTGAAGGCTATCCGGCCGGCGAGATGAAACATGGGCCTAACGCGCTGATCGATGGAAACCTTCCGGTCGTAGTGATCGCCACTTTCGACCCCAACAGCGAGTCCAGCCGCCTCCTCTATGAGAAGACCGTCTCGAATATTCAGGAAGTGAAGGCGCGCGAAGGCATCGTCATTGCCCTCGCAAATGAAGGCGACGAAGAAATCGCCAGGATGGCTGACCACGTCATCCATGTTCCCGTCACCGACGAAATGCTGCAGCCGATCCTCGAGATCGTGCCGCTTCAACTGCTCGCCTACCACATGGCGGTGCGCCGCGGCTGCGACGTCGACCAGCCGCGCAATCTCGCCAAGTCTGTAACCGTGGAATAGCCCGATGAAGCAGTTCACGCACTCGTTCCGCGTGGAAACGCGCGGCAAGGGACTCTACGACTTCACTCGTGAAGTCTCCGCATGGCAGAGAGCTCAGGACCTCAAAACCGGCCTCCTGACCCTATTCATCCAGCACACCTCCGCCTCGCTGACCGTCCAGGAAAATGCCGACCCCGACGTCATTGAGGACCTGAACGACTTCTTCGGCCGCCTCGCGCCCGAGAGGGATCCGCGCTACCGCCACACCGCCGAAGGTCCCGACGACATGCCAGCGCACATCCGCAGCGCCCTCACGCTCACGCAGTTGTCCATCCCCGTGATTAATGGCAGTCTGGCTCTGGGAACCTGGCAAGGAATCTATCTGTTCGAGCATCGAACCAGACCTCACCGGCGCACGGTGGCGGCGCACTTGATTGGCGAGTAGAGCGCATCTTGACATCACGCAGCGAAGGCATCATGATGTCTAAATGAGGACTACCTTGACGTTGGACGATGACGTAGCCCATCAGCTTGCCGAGTTGGCCCATTCAACACGGAAACCCTTTAAGCAGGTGTTGAACGACACCCTGCGCCGAGGTCTGGGCACAGGGACCCCAAAGCGAAAGCAGTTTGTTTTGAAGCCGTTCCACGCCGCGTTCGCTCCAGGGGTGGACCAACGCCGTCTCAGCCAACTCTACGATGAGATGGAAGTGGAGACATATGTGGAAAAGGCACGTAAGCCGCGGTGATCATTCCTGACGTCAACCTACTCCTCTACGCTTACACCGACTCCTCGGCAGATCATCGTAAGGCCGCACGCTGGTGGGCGAATTTGTTGAACGGTTCCGAGGACGTCCGGATACCGTGGATTGTCATCATCGCATTTATCCGGGTTTTGACGAATCCCCGTGCAATCAATCCTGCGGTCCCCTTGGAGCATGCAATCGCTGCAGTCGAGGGTTGGCTCGATGACGGACATGTTAGGGTAGTTCAGCCCGGACCCGATCATGGCAGCATTGTTTTTAAGTTGCTTCGCAGCGCGGGTACAGGGGGCAACCTAACGACCGACGCTCACATCGCAGCCATTGCTATTGAGTACAACGCCGTGGTGCATACAAACGACACAGACTTTGCACGATTCCCGGGCTGTCGTTACGTGAATCCTCTGGAACATCAATGAAAATTGCACTTGTCACAGGCGCCGGCAGCGGCATCGGACGCGCGGTCAGCCTCGCGCTGCACGAGGACGGTTACGCCGTCGTCCTCGCCGGTAGACGCCAGGAAGAACTGGAGCGAACAACCTTATTAGGTAAGCCGGCCAGCAACCGCATGCTCCCCGTCCCCACCGACATCAGCCGCCCCGACCAAGTTGAACTTTTGTTCGGCCGCGTGAAACAGGAGTTCGGCCGGCTCGACCTGCTGTTCAACAACGCCGGCATGGGCGCACCCGCCATCCCCATGGAGGACCTCACCTACGAGCAGTGGAGCGCGGTGGTCGGCGTCAACCTCACGGGCGCATTCCTCTGCGCGCAGCAGGCCATCCGCATTATGAAAGCGCAGGAGCCAAAAGGCGGCCGCATCATCAATAACGGGTCGATCTCCGCGCAGGTTCCCCGCCCCGACTCCGCACCCTATACCGCCACCAAGCACGCCATCACCGGACTCACCAAGAGCCTCTCGCTCGACGGCCGGAAGCACAACATCGCTTGCGGGCAAATCGACATCGGCAATGCCGCCACCGAAATGACGCAGCGCATGGAAGCCGGCATCAAGCAGGCCGACGGCTCCATAAAGATCGAACCGCGCATGAACGTCCAGCATGTCGCCGACGCCGTCGTCTATATGGCGAATCTCCCGCTCGACGCCAACGTCCAGTTCATGACCGTTATGGCGACGTCCATGCCTTACATCGGCCGCGGTTAAAGCACGCCGCTCCGCCTCAACTTCGATACTCTAGTGGGCATGAGTATTTCCCGGCGTAGCTTTCTCGGATCCACCGTCGCCGCCTCCACCGTGCTGGCAGGCGCCACCGGCGACAAGTCCAACATGCCGAAACGGACGTTGGGTCGCACCGGCGCACAGATCTCCATCCTCGCCTTCGGTTGCGGCAGCCGCTATCTTGCCTATAAGGATCAGGCCAAGGGCGTGGACGCGTTGAACCGCGCGCTCGACCAGGGCATCACTTACGTCGACACCGCCTACAGCTACGGCAACGGCCAGAGCGAAACCTGGGTGGGCGAAGTCATGAAGACGCGCCGCAAGGAAGTCTGGCTCACCACCAAGATCCAAGTGCGCAAGGGCGACGAAGCCATGCGGATTTTCGAAGGCAGCCTCAAGCGCCTGCAGACCGATCGCATCGATCTCGTCCACATCCACAGCATGACCAACGATGCCGATCTTGCCGATGCCGAAGCGCCCGACGGCGTACTCAACGCTCTCATGAAATTGCGCGACCAGAAAGTGATCCGCGCCGTTGGCATCACCAGCCACACCGACCCGTTCGTTCTGAAAAAAGCCCTCGAGCGTCACGACTTCGACGTCACGCAGATGGCCCTGAACGGCGCCCGTGCCGGCATGCGCAGCATCCCCGGCGGCATGGAGCCCAACTACCTTACCGATAGCTTCGAGACCGTCGCGCTGCCAGTCGCCGTGAAGAAGAAGATGGGTATCATCGCCATGAAGGTGTTCGCGCAGGAAGGGCTTTCCGGCAAAGCGCCCGCTGAAAAGCTGATCCAGTATTCGCTGTCGCTACCGGTGAGCGCCGTCGTAGTGGGCATGCCGAAACCGGAGTTTATCGACGCCAACATCGCCACCGTGAAGTCGTACAAGCCGATGTCGAAGGACGAAATGAAGGAGTTCTCCGGCCATCTGGCAGCCGAACACAAAGCACGTCTCGATGCGTTCTTCAGCGATCACGTGGACTGCTAGCCTAGCTGCCGTTCTCGCTCTAATCGGCGCCGCCAGCGCCCAAGCCGTCTTGCACGGTCGAGTCACCGACCGTTCGGGTGGACCTCTGCCGAAAGCCTCGGTCCGCGTTTTGGCCGGTCCTCCCAGGAAACTGGTTGCTACAACGAAGGCTGATGATCACGGAGCGTTTCGACTCTCTGAACTTCCTCCAGGAAGCTATTCGCTCGACGTCGCTTCGGGGATGGCATTTCGCGCTCGGCTGATCCGCGTGGCGGCACCGGCAGCAGGCACAGTGGACTTCGGCGATATTTGGCTCGACTTTGATCTCCGGCGGACACCCAATGGCCTCGAATTGCAACCTGCCAAGCGAGTCGAGATTACGACCTTGGATCCAAGCGCGAGTCACCTCGTCTACGGCGTGGCAGCAATTGCGATCGACGGACTCGCCCCCGGCCACGACTCTTGGATCCGGCGCCCCGGCTGCCAGGCGTCTCGCATCGTTCTCGCCGCTGAGACCGCACTCGACCTCCCGGCGCTCCGCGTCTGGCGAATCGGCTTCAAATAGCTACTCGTACCGCAGACTCTCGGCGGGGTCCACCGACACGGCCTTCCGCAACGGCGCCCAACTAGCCGCCAGCGCAGTGACGCCGAGCACCACCAGCACGCCCGCATACGTCAGCGGGTCCGACGGCCGCAGTCCCGGCACCAGGAACATCGCCATCGGCTTCGTCACGAACCACGCAATCACCAGCCCGATCGCCGACCCCCACACCACCAGCTTCATCGTCTCCATCAGCACCATGCGGGAGATCGCGCGCTTCCCCGCCCCAATCGCCATCCTGATCCCAATCTCGCGCGTCCTCCGCGTCACGGAATAAATCATCGTGCCGTACAGACCCACGGCCGCGAGCAGCAGCCCTAGCAATCCCATCGACCCCATCAGCACCGCGCCCACCTGGCTCGGCAAAAACGCCAGGCCGATGCTCGAGTAGAGCGTCTCCACTTCCGTGCCCGCGGCAGGCTCAATATCGCGCAGAACCTTGCGCACCGCATCCAATTGCATCGCCGGCGGAATAGCCGACCGCAATACAAATTGGATTCTCGTCCGATCGTTCTTCACCTGCGCCAGCGGCTCGTACAACTGCGCCGCCGCGTCCTCGCCAATCGACATGTTCTTGGTATCGCCCACCACGCCCGCAATCTGGTACGGGACTTTATTCTCGTCGCCCCACAGGAACGTGGCGCCCACAACCGGATGACCCTCGACATACCGTTTGGCGAACGTCTCATTAACGATCACTACCTGCGCGCCCGCCCGATCAGTCGGCGCGAAAGTGCGCCCCTGCTTCAGCGGGATGTCCATCGCTGCAAAATAATCAGGTGTCACCGCGTTCCAGTTGAAACGCGCTTTCATCACTCGTCCGCTAAAGTTCAGCGACATGCCAAACGTCGTGGAATCCGTGAAAGGAATAATCCGCGCGCCGGCCGCCGCTTCAACTCCCGGAATGGCCCGCAACCGCGGCAGCACAGTCTCGACAAAAGCGTTCACCCGCTGTGGATCCTTCTCGCGAACCGGCGGCAAATGCATCTCGGCTCGAACCGTATGCGTCACGTCGAAGCCCGGACTCATGGCGCCCGCTCGCATGAGATTCCGTGCGAACAGCATGCCAGTGGTCAGTACAATCATCGACACCGCTATCTGCGCCCCCACCAGCACGCGCCTCAGCCGCATACGATTCTCGCGCCGCAAATCCTGCGATACCGATTCGCGAACGGACTGCACGGCAGGCAGCAGGCCGCATGCCAGCGTCGTTACCATCAGCAGTCCCGCCGCGTACACAGCCACGCGCCAGTCCGGTTCAATATTCAAATGAACCGGGATCGGCAACGGCAGTTGAATCGATGCCAGCGTGGTCGCAATCACACGCGCCAACAGCAGTCCGCACGCCGTCCCGGCCAGCGCAAGCAGCAAGCTCTCCACCATCAATTGCTGCAGCAGCCGCGCCCGCCCCGCGCCGAGCGATAAGCGAATGGCGATCTCACGCCGCCGCGCCGAAGCTCGCGCCAGCAGCAGCCCCGCCACGTTCACGCACGCAATCAACAGCACCAGTCCAACCACAATCAGCAGCACCACAAAGAACAATCCCACGGTGAGCAATTGACGCTCCCAGCGAACCCGGGAGAATCCCGCCACCGGCACCGCCGTCACCTCCGAGCTGTACTTCCAGCGGATCGGCATCGCCTCGTCTAGGTGCGTCGCCACAGTCCGCAGACCCGCCTCCGCCTCGCCCGCACTCATTCCCGGTTTTAGCCGCGCGTACATTGCCAAATCCGTATCTTCCGCGAATGGTGGCAGGCAAATGTCCGGCGAATAGCCAAAGCCGGTGAGTGTCCGATAATTCCGCGGCAGCACTCCCACCACCGTGTAGGCGCGCCCGTTGAGTGTGATCGACCGCCCCACCACTCCCGGATCGCTGTTGTAATGCCGCGACCAGAAATAGTGCGACAACACCACCACCTCCGTCGGATCGTCAAGCAGAATTCCGCGCCCGTACTCCACCGGAATGCCAAGCGACGAAAAAAGGTTCTTCGTCATAACGCTGCCAAAGATCGGCTTCGTCTCCCTGCCGTCGTTCCAGTTCACAAAGGTTTGTTCGTTCACCCCAGTGACATCGGCGAACAATCCCGAGCGCCGGATGAACTCGAGCACTTCCGGCTTCGCATGACTGCTTCCAGCCACTCGCGCGTAGACGATCGACCCGCCGTCCCTCACCGATGGCTCGCTCAGCAGAAACTCGACGGCGAGCGAAAAAATCGCGGCGTTCGCGCCAATCCCCAACGTCAGCGACAGCACCGCACTCAGCACCAGCGCCGGACTCTTGCGCAAACTGCGGACTCCGTACACCATGTCGCGCCATAGGTTCTCGATGAAGTTGAAACGCCAAAGATCAAGCGCTTGCTCGCGCAGCGTCGACGTGTGTCCGTATGGGATGGAGTCGCCGGCATCCTCGGCCATCTGACGGTGGAACGCCATCTCAGCTTCCAAATCCTGCTGCAGACTGCGCCTGCGAATGAGCTTCAGAAAGAATCGACGCATACGTTACCTCGACAACACTCGTTGAACCGCGGACGACAGCCGGTCCCATTGATCCTGCTGCTCGGCTACCAGTTTCTGGCCGCGCTTTGTGATTTCGTAATATTTCGCTTTGCGATTGTTCTCCGACAGCCCCCACTGCGCCGCGATGGCGCCGTCGAGTTCCAGCCGGTAAAGCGCGGGGTATAGCGATCCCTCTTCCACTTTCAGCACCTCGTCTGAAAGCAAATGAATCGTCTGGGCAATGGCGTACCCGTGCAGTGGACCGCGCTGCAATGCATGCAGCACCAGCAGGTCAAGCGTGCCCTGTAGGAGAGAAGGAACTGGGGACTTACTCAATGAAACACGCCTCCCTTGACGATCTAGGGGAAGTGTAAATCTGTTCCCCTAGATTGTCAAGGGAGCCGTCAAAATCCTATTGGAAAAGATGCCGCCCGCGCCGCAGGACCGCTGGCATTTCCAGATCGTTCAATACCATCGGTTCTTCCACCACGGGTGTCGGAGGATGGTGCGGACGCGGAGGTTCAGGAACGGGCGCCGCCACCACCGCTGCCTCTGGTTCTTCGACTACTGCCGCGGGTTCAGGCTGCGGAATAACCGCTGGCGCCGCGGCGACGGCCGCCTGCTGACTCTCCGCCCAGGGCCTGCCGATCTCTGGCAAGGACTCGCGCTGGAACCCTGTGGCGATGACGGTAATCTTCACCTCGTCCGCCATCTGTTCGTTCATCACGACGCCGAAATTGATCTGCACGTCTTCGTTCAGCGTCGCCGACCGGATCAGCGAACATGCCTCGTTCACCTCGTGAATCCCCAGCTTGCTCGACGCCGTAATGTTGATCAGCAGCCCGCGCGCGCCCTTCACGCCGCCCGCCTCCATCAGCGGACTCTCAATCGCCTGCCGCGCTGCTTCAAGCGCCGCGTTCTCGCCGCGCGCCGCCGCCGTGCCCATCATCGCGTAGCCCATGCCGAGCATGATCGACTTGATGTCCGAAAAGTCGCGGTTAATGATGCCGGGCGTCGTAATGATGTCGGCAATGCCCTGCACCGCCTGCCGCAATACATCGTCCGCCATGCGGAACGCGTCAAAGAAACTGGTGCCCTTCGGCGCCAATTCCAACAGCCGGTCATTGGGAATCGTCAGCACTGTGTCCACGGTGCCCGCCAGTTCCGCCAGACCGCGCTCGGCCGCCTTCTTCCGGCGCAAGCCCTCAAACGCGAACGGCTTGGTGACCACCGCGACCGTCAGCGCGTTCAACTCCTTGGCCAGCGACGCCACTACCGGCGCGGCGCCTGTGCCGGTGCCTCCGCCAAGCCCCGCCGTCACGAAAACCATGTCCGCGCCCTCCAGGATCTCGATGATCTTCTCGGTATCCTCGAGCGCAGCCTGACGTCCCACGGCAGGGTCCGATCCAGCGCCCAGTCCGTGCGTCATCTTCGATCCAATCGCCAGCTTGTTCGGGACGGTCGACGCGTTCAGTGCCTGCACGTCAGTGTTCAGCACGAAGAACTCGACGCCCGTGACGCCCTCGCTCATCATGCGCGCCACAGCGTTTGAACCGCCGCCGCCAACGCCGACGACTTTGATCTTGGTCCCCATCAACGATTCTTCCTGAATCGTAAATTTCAGAGCATCCATTGCCATGATGTTTCTCCTCAGGCGCGCTTGATATCAAATCCCGCTATCTCAAAACCATACCAACCAAACCCGGCGCTCGACGCTTGATCTCGCGGCGGGTCTTCAATTTCGCTGAATACATCGATAAGCCGGCGGCGGTCGTCCACGCCGGAGTGTCTAATTCCTTTGGCCAATTCTGAATACCAACCGTCAGGCCAATTCGCGCCGGACAGTTTAGCACCCGCTCAGCCATATCGCACATCCCGTTCAACATCGATCCCGATCCCGACAGCACGACGCCCTCAAGTAGATTCTGGTCCATCCCGACCTTCTGAATCTCGTGCTGCACATACAGGAACAGTTCCTCGGCGCGCGCTTCCAAAATCTCGTTGAGCTCAAGCCGGCGTGCCTCGCGAGGCGCACGGCCCTCCGCCGAGGGCACTTCGATAAAGCTGTTGTCCGCCGTCAGCCCCAACATCGCGCAGCCGTATTCCTGTTTCAACCGCTCGGCGTCTTCGTAGGAAATCTTGAACACGTAGGCGATGTCGCGCGTGAAGTGATCGCCAAACACCGGCAGGCTTGCCGCCAGCATGAGCGCTTCGCCGTCGTAGACCACCACATCGGTGGAATGCGTTCCAATGTCCACCAGCGCCACGCCGCGCGTGCGATCCTCACCGAGAATCGCCGCGTACGCTCCGGCCACCGGCTCAAACACCGTCTCTTCCACTGCCAGGTGCGCCTGGTGCACGGCGTCCACCAGCGCCTCATGCTCGTGCGACGACGCCGTAATCGCGTGCACATTCGCTTCCAGCCGCGCCGCCGTCGCGCGCCGCGGATTCCGGTAGCCGGCGCGCCCGTCCAACACAAAGTCCTGCGGAAAGATGTGCAGCAGCAAACGATCGTGCTCCAGCCGGACACGCGTCGCGCGGTCCACCGCGTACTCCATATCGTCCTGCTGAATTTCGCGCGGACGCCCAAACTCGTACACGCCCCGGCAGAAGCCGCCCTGTACGGTCGACCCGCCAATGCCGATCACGCACGCGTCCACTAACCGGTGCGCCTTACTCTCGGCGTCCTGCACCGCCCGCCGCAATGACTCCGCCAGCGCATGCGGATCCGACAACCGGCCCTTTACCCACCCCGCGCCCGGCGCTTCGCCGTGTCCCAGGTAGCGCACACAGCCTTCATCGAGGACGCAGATCACGCATCGCGTGCTTGAACTGCCGGCGTCCACCCCGGCGGCTAATCGCGGCTGCCTGTTACTCGCTGCCACTTGAGCCCTCCACTGCGGTAATACGATCTTCGAGCCTCAGATCAAGCGTTCTTGCGCTCGACAGCCGCTCATGAATCCGCGGATAGTTGTCCACGAAGTTCTGCATCCGCTTCTGGAAATTACGGTCTCCCAGAAGCAGCACGATCGACCGTCCGTCGACATGCGTCGTCACCCGCAGATCTTCCGGATCCGCGACATTCACTTCCGATACACGGTCGCCCAGCGGCCCCACATCCTTCATCAGCGTGATTAAACGCCGGATCTTCGATCGCCGGTCCGAGGGCGCATCCTCTTCGCCAATCCCCCGTGCCACCGGCAGATTGAAACTCGCATGCGCCGGCGGCGGAAGAATCTTGCCGTCCGAGTCGATCAACGCAATCCGCTGGACGCCTCGCTGCTCCGTGGCCAGATTCAGAAACGCCACCGCCTCACGCTCGTGGACTTGCACAATCACGCCGTTCGGCCACACCCGCGATACCGTCGCATCCTTGATCCACTCGATGTCAAGCAATTGCTTTTGGCGATCCTGAACCGGCAGCAGATACAGACTCCGGCCGAAATCAGGCGCGAACACCCGTAGCACCGCGATACGCGACGTGTACTGCAGTCCGAAAACTTGCACACTGTCGCTCTCCACCCCGTAATCCGGCAGCGCGATCGCAAACCGCGCATCGCGAATCAGAAACTGCTCGGTCTTATTCCACGCATACCCAACCGCCATCAGCAGAATGAACAGCAGACCCGCCCGCACGGCAAATCGCCAGTTGAGGATGCGGTCCTGCAGTGCACTCGAGGCTTCCTTGCGCGCCATTACCCGTCACCCCGCAGCCGTTCAAGAATGCGATCGCCTGCCTGCCAGACGCTGCCCGCGCCCAGCGTCATGATCAAATCGCCGGGGCGCGCTTCCTTCAAAACCATCTCGATGGCTGCGTCCATCGTCCCCGCATAGTTCGCCGCGCGATGCCCGTATCCTCGCATCGCAGACGCCAAGGCTTGTGATGTCACTCCTGCAATCGGCTTCTCCGACGCTGCATAAATGTCCATCAGGTAAACCGCGTCAGCCTGGTTGAAGCTCCTCGCGAATTCGTCCTTCAACGCCTCAGTGCGCGTGTAGCGATGCGGCTGGAAGATTGCCAGGATGCGCCCGAAGTTGCACAGGCGGGCCGCTGCCAGCGTCGCCCGAATCTCCGTCGGATGATGCCCGTAGTCGTCGATTACCGTGATCCCGCCCACTTCACCGCGAGTCTGAAACCGGCGGTCCACTCCTTGATAGGTGGCCAGCGCCTCACGGATCCGGTCGGCTTTGACATCAAGTTCGAGCGCCACCGCGACGGCCGCCGTCGCGTTCAGCACATTGTGCATACCCGGAACGCGCAGGTGGAACTCGCCCAGGTCCTGCCCCCGCAAACGCAGGTGCCACTTGCTCTCGAAAGCGCTGCACGTTACATCGTGGATCGCCAGGTCGGCCTGCGTGCTCACCCCGTAGGTGATCGTGCGCCGCCGCACTCCTGGCAGAATTCGCTGCACGTTCTCGTCATCCACGCAAAGGATCACGGCCCCGTAAAAAGGGACCTTGTTGACGAACTCCAGAAACGCCGCGCGTATGGCGTCGAGCGACGGATAGTGGTCCACGTGCTCGCGGTCGATATTCGTCACCACCGCCAGGATCGGCGAAAGCTTCAGGAACGAGCCATCGCTCTCGTCCGATTCCACAACTAGAAAATCGCTATGCCCGACACGCGCGTTCGACCCGCCCATTGTGCCCACGCGTCCGCCCACCACAACCGTGGGATCCAATCCCGCTTCAGCCAGGATCGTCGCCGCCATCGACGTCGTAGTCGTCTTGCCGTGACTCCCCGCAATGGCCACGCCAAACTTCAGGCGCATCAACTCCGCCAGCAGTTCGCCGCGCGGGATCACCGGGATGCCCAGCCGCCGCGCCTCGACAATCTCAGGATTCTGTGAATCGGCCGCCGACGTCACCACCAGCGCTTTAGCGCCCGCGACATTACTCGCCTGGTGGCCTTCGTACACGGTTGCGCCCAGGCGCGCCAAGCGCTCCGTGATCGGGCTCAGTTTGAGGTCCGACCCGCTGATCTCGTAACCGAGGTTCAACAGCACTTCCGCAATCCCGCTCATCCCGATCCCGCCGATGCCCGTGAAATGGACGTGCTGCGGCCGAAAAAACATTTAGACTCCTAATTGTTTCGAGCCCGGGGGCATCTGTCAAGCGCCACGCCGGACTAAATCGCCGCCGCTCACCTCTTCGAGTACGTCCGCCGCGCGTTCCGCCGCCCCTGGACGGGCAAACGCCCGCGCTAGAGCGCCTACCTCATCCGGGGGAATCGAGGTCACTTCTTCGAACAGCCGCCGTCCATTCATCTCTGCGTCCAATACCAGACGCGCCGCTCCCGCGCGTGCCAGGGCTTCTGCATTCCGCAGCTGGTGCTGGTCCGCTGCGAATGGAAACGGTACCAGTATCGACGCCTTCCCGGCCGCCGCCAGCTCAGCTACCGCGCCGGCGCCTGACCGGCAAACGATAACGTCCGCGGTCGCGAACGCGGCCGGCATCTCCGGAATGAAAGGGACAACCTCACCTTCGACACCACTTTCCGCGAACTTTCGGTTAACTTCCGCATACGCGTCCCTCCCTGTCTGCAAGACCATCCGCACCCGCCGGCCTGACTCCCGGAATATCGGCCAGCTTTCCTCCGCCGCGCGATTCAAGGTCCGCGATCCCTGGCTTCCACCGGTAATCAGAACGTTCAGTACTCCGTCGGGCGTCCTCGTCGGCAGGGCGAAAAATTCCTTCCGCACCGGCATTCCTGTCGTCTCCGTGCGCCCCGCCGGAAACCACCTTCGCGCCTCATCGAAACTCAACAGCGCCCGCTTCACAAACCGCGCCGTGAACCGGTTCACCATCCCCGGCATGACGTTCGGCTCCATCACCACGAGGGGCACTCGCCTTAAAATCGCCGCGAACACTACCGGACCGGCCGCATATCCGCCCATGCTGAAAACGGCCGCGGGCGGCTCGGCTCGGAAAAATCCGAGGACTCGCCCGATCGCCACCGGCAGTTGCTTAGCCGTCTTCCAGCGGCGCGCGATTCCCAATCCCTTCAGCCCGCCAACTTCAATCCAGTGAATCGGAAACCCCTCACCCGGCACCAGCCGCGCTTCAATACCCCGCTCAGTCCCGACAAACGCTACCTGGTGGCCGCGATCACGAAGGATGCGCGCCACGGCGAGCAGCGGGATCACATGCCCGCCGGTGCCTCCGCCCGCCATGTAGAACCACCGCCCATCCACCTGTTATTCCGACCTCTCGCTTACGCTCAGCAGCAGGCCGATCGAGGTCAGCGTGCTCAGCAGAGAACTGCCGCCGGCGCTGATCATCGGCAGCGGGATTCCCTTGTTGGGCACGATATCCACTACTACACTCATGTTGATCATCGCCTGCACGACAATCGACACCGTGATACCCAGCGCCAGATAGCGTCCAAATTCGTCCGGCGCCAGCCAGAACAGCCGTAGCCCTCGCCACAGAATCAGCACGAAGCCCGCCAGCAGCGCCGTCGAGCCCCATAGCCCCAGTTCCTCGCCCACCACCGCGTAGATGAAATCGGTGTGCGCTTCCGGCAGGTAGAGCAGTTTCTGCTTGCCCTGCATCAGGCCAACGCCCAGCACTCCGCCTGTGCCAACTGCGATCTTCGACTGCCTCACTTGGTAGCTCGGATCGTGCGCGCTCGCCGACTGGTGAATGTACATCTTGATCTTGCCGCTCGAGTCCAGCTTGTCCAGCAGCTTGTACTCGGGATCCACGTAGCCGATGATGCGGCCCATACGATAGGGCTTCGCCACCACGGCCACTACCACCAATAAAACGGCCGCCGCTCCCGCTGCCACAATGTACTTGCGCTCCAGCCCGGCGACAAAGAAGATCACCGCCGCCGTCACCACCAGCACGATCGCCGTTCCCAGATCCGCGATTCCTACCATCAGCGCCAGCAGCACCACCACGATCGTCGCTGGACCGAGCGTGTAGCGGTTGTTGATCACCTGCGACCGCTTCGCCACAAAGTAGGCGAGAAAAATGATCAGCGCTGGTTTGGCGAATTCAGAAGGTTGCAGCGAGAACATGCCGGCCCGAATCCAGCGATGCGTCCTCGGATCGGCGAAATACACCACCACCAGCCCCAGCAATACGATCCCCAGCGGCACAAAGGCCCACGTCGATCGCCGCAATTTGCGGTAGTCCTGCTGCTTGAAAAACATCAGCGCCACAAAGGAGATGACTGCCCAGACCAGTTGCCGGACGAAAAAGTGACTGGTGCTGCGGAACTTGAATTCCGCCACCAGGCTCGATGCGCTATAAACCATCACCAGCCCCACGCTCACCAGCGTGAGTACGGTGACAAAGAGGGTCCAGTCGGTCTTCAGCCTCTGCGCCATTTACTCTAGACTCCTTACAAGTTCCTTGAAAACCCGCCCGCGATGCTCGTAGCTTTGAAACTGATCGAAGCTCGCGCATGCAGGCGCCAGTAGAACAGTGTCGCCGGGGACTGCCCTTGCCGCGGCAACCTCCACTGCGTGATCCAGTGTTTCGCACGGCACACACTCCACGGCACCGCGCAAATGCGAATCAATCTTCGCCGCCGCCGCGCCAATCAGGAGCGCCGCCTTACCTTTAGCCCTAAGCGGCTCCCGAAGCGGAGCGTAATCGCTCCCCTTGTCCTTGCCGCCGAGTATGATCCAGAGCCCGCCGGGGAACGCATCCACGGCCTTGAGAGTCGCATCCACGCTGGTGGCCTTCGAGTCATTGAAGTAGTCAACCCCTCCTCGATTGCGTACAAACTCGATCCGGTGCTCCACTCCCGAGAACGACATCACTGCCGCTCGGATCTGCGCCGCCTCTGCCCCCGCTGCCCTCGCAGCCAGCGCCGCGGCCATAACATTCTCGACGTTGTGTCTCCCGCGCAGTGGGATCTCGCCCACCAGCATCAACTCACTGCCTCCCATCAAAATGCGATCGCCTTCGAGCATCGCCTCGCCAAACCATTCAACCGGCGCCTCTGTCTTCGAGGCAAACCCGGCGACGATCGGATCATCGGCGTTCAAAATCGCCAGACCGCTCGAGGGCAGCCGCTCGATCAGCCGCGACTTGGCTTCGGCGTACCGCTCCATCGTCCCGTGGCGGTCCAGGTGGTTCTGCGTGACGTTCAGCACTACGCCCACCCGCGCGCGGAATTCGTACACCGTCTCCAATTGAAAGCTGGACAACTCGAGCACGTTCCATTGACTCACTGCCGACGTCTTCACCATTGCCGTCGGCGGCGTGCCGATGTTCCCGCCTACCTGCGACGGAATCCCGCTCTCGTGCAGAATGTGCCCCACCAGCGCCGTCGTCGTCGTCTTCCCGTTTGACCCGGTGATGCCGATTACCGGACCCTGCAAATAATAGGACGCCAGTTCCACCTCGCCAATCACCGGCACGTGTGTCGACGGAATCGTCTCCAGCGGCACCCCCGGCGACTGCACGATTAAATACGCTCCCGCAAATGCATCCTCGGTCTGCTCGCGCAACTCCACGCCCCAGCCCGCCAGGCGGTCGCGCATCTCAGCCGTGGGATGAGAGTCGATAGCGGTGACGTAAGCTCCATGCTCCAGCAACAGTTCAACGGCGGCAAAGCCTGACTTGGCCATGCCCGCCACCACCACCGGCTTGTTGCGAACGTCGATCATCGTCCTCTATCTCAGCTTCAGCGTCGTCAACGCGAACAGCGCCATCACCAGCCCCGCTATCCAGAACCGCGTGATGATCTTCGACTCCTGCCAGCCCAGCGCTTCAAAATGATGGTGCAGCGGCGCCATCTTGAAAATGCGCTTGCCTCGCATCTTGAAACTCGCTACCTGGAGAATCACCGACAGCGCCTCCAGTACGTAAACGCCGCCGATAAACACCAGCAGGATCTCCTGCTTGATCAGGATGGCCACCGTCCCCAGGCTTCCGCCCAGCGCCAGCGATCCCACATCGCCCATGAAGATCTCCGCCGGATGCGCGTTGTACCAGAGAAATCCGAGAGACGCTCCGGTCAGCGCGCCGCAGAAAATCGTCAGCTCTGATGCGCCAGCAAGACGCGCCAGGTCCAGGTACTCGGCAAATTTCGCATGGCCGGTCACATACGTCAGAATCGTCATCGCGCCTGCCGCAATCACCATCAGGCCAATCGCCAGGCCGTCTAACCCGTCCGTTAGGTTCACCGCATTTGACGCGCCTACCAGCACAAACGCCAGGAACAAGTAGAAGAAGGCGAAGGCCAGCGGATAGGTCCAGAAATTGTGCAGCAGACTGTCAATGAGCAAGTCCGGCCGGAAGCTCTTGAAGAAGGGAACGTTGATGCTCGTCGAATAGGAATTGCGCGCGTGCAGCAGCAGCAGGAAGAACCCGATCATCAGCGAGGCAATCACCTGCATCAGCATCTTCATGCGCGCCGTGAGCCCCAGGTTCCGCATCCGCCGGACCTTCGTGTAGTCGTCGTAAAAGCCGATCGCGCCAAAACTCACCATGCCGAACAACGCGATCCATACATAAGGATTGCGGAGATTCGCCCACAGCAGAGTCGAAATCAGGACGCTGATAATAATGAGCAGCCCGCCCATGGTCGGCGTGCCGGCTTTCTTCATGTGACTCTTCGGGCCCTCTTCGCGGATGAACTGCCCGATCTGAAATTCACGCAGTTTCCGGATCATCACCGGCCCCAGCGCAATCATCAGGAACAGCGCTGTAAGCGACGCAAACGCCGTGCGAAACGTGTTGTACTGCACCACGCGAAACGGCGTGAACACGTGAAAAAGTTTGTCGTAGAGGAGCCAGTAGAGCATGTTTACTCCAGGAACCTCTGTAGAGCTTTCTCCACTTGCGTTCCGCGCGATCCCTTGAACAGCACTACGTCTCCGCTCTGCGCGATGGCCCGCAAGCGGTCGCCCGCTTCTTCCGGTGTCTCGACAAAGAAGGCCGCGTACTCTCGCATGCCGGCATCCACCGCCGCCGCTACCATCTCCCGGGCGGCGCCGCGAATCCCGATCAGCACATCAACGTCGGCCCCGGCAGCATGTGCGCCCACTTCACGGTGCAGTTGCCCGGCGTGACGTCCCAGCTCCAACATCTCGCCTAAGACAGCGATACGACGGATTCCGGGCATGTCGCGTAGCACATCGAGCATCGCCTTCACCGCCTCGGGATTCGCGTTGTAGGAGTCATCCAGCAGCACGACGCCGTTCTTCTCCAGGCGCGTTCCCCGCATCTTCCCCGGCGCAAACGCGCGTACCGCTTCCGTCAGGTCTCGAGGTTCGATTCCGTACATCCCCGACACGGCAATCCCTGCCAGCAGGTTCAGAACCGCGTGACGTCCGTGTACCTGCGGCTCAAATTCCACGTCGCCCACCCGGAATCGGTCGCCCTCAATCGTCGCCCGAACGTCCGCCGGATTCTCGATTCCAAACGTCACCCGCCGGCCCGCAAACGGAAATGCGCGAACCCGCTCGTCGTCGCCGTTCAGCACCGCCGTGCCGTCCGCCGGTAGAGCCTCCACCAGTTCCCGCTTGGCCGCCGCCACGCCCTCGATCGACTCGAAATTCTCGATGTGGGCCGTCCCAGCGTTCGTCACCACCGCGCACTGTGGACGCGCAATCGCCGCCAGGTCCCGGATCTCGCCCGCGTGATTCATCCCGATTTCAATCACCGCGTGGGTCGCATCGTCGGGCAAACGAAGTAGCGACAACGGCACCCCGACGTGATTATTGAAGTTCCCCGTGGTCTTGCCTACACGATGCTTCACGCCCAACATCTGCGCAATCGCATCCTTTGTAGTCGTCTTCCCCGCCGACCCCGTGACGCCGATCACTTCGCCGCCCCACCGCATTCTGGCCCAGCCTGCCAGCCGCTGCAGCGCAGGCAATGTATCCGGCACCCGGATGCAAGCCCCAAGCATGTCGTGATCCACCACCGCCGCCACCGCACCCCGCGCCAGGGCGGCAGAGACGTGCTCGTGACCGTCGTGGTTGGGCCCGCGCAGTGCGAAAAACAGGTCGCCCCGCTCCAGCGTGCGCGAATCCACCGAGTACCCGGTAGCCATGCCCTCAAATCCGGCGTGTACACCCAGCGCTTCACTTACATCCTGGATGCAGATGTTCATGCGCCGGTTTCCGCTTTCCCGTACCCGGCTTCCTTCAGTACGTTCAACGCCGTCACCCGGTCGTCAAACTCGATCGTCCGGTCGCGCAACACCTGGTACGGCTCGTGACCCTTACCGGCAATCAGGACGATATCGCCAGGGCGCGCTTCGTGAATCGCCATGTGAATCGCTTTTTCGCGATCCACTTCGATGATGTGAGGAGTGTCGTAACGGCGCAAGCCAACCAGCGCATCGTTAATAATGTCGAGCGGATCTTCAGACCGCGGATTGTCCGAGGTCAGCACCACAAAGTCGCTCGCCGATCCGGCTGCCATGCCCATCAGCGGACGCTTGGAGCGGTCCCGATCACCGCCGCATCCAAACAGCGTGATCACCCGCGCCGGCTTCAAGTCACGCGCCACCGCGATCAGATTGCGAAGAGCGTCATCGGTGTGCGCGTAATCCACAACCACCAGAAAAGGCTGCCCGGCATCCACACGCTCAAACCGCCCCGGCACTGCGTGGCAGTTCTGAATTCCTTCAATTATCGTAGCCATGTCGATTGAGTAACTCACTCCCGTACAAATGGCCGCCAGAATGTTGTACACGTTGTGACGGCCTACCAGGGGGGAGGTGATGCCGTATGACACGCCCCCGGCCGTTAGCCGGAAACGCGTTCCGTCAAATCCAAACTCGAGCTCATCGGCGCGATACTCAGCGCCGGGCTCCAAACCATACCAGAGAACTTTCTCTGTCTTCGGCGGGTCGATCTGCTCAGACCAGCTATCGTCGAAATTCAGCACCGCAAATGCCGGCGCCGTTCCGCTCTCCGGAGCAAACAGCGTCCGCTTCGCGGCAAAATACGCTTCCATCGTGCCGTGAAAATCCAGGTGGTCCCGCGTCAGGTTCATGAAGACCGCGGTGTGAAATTGGATTCCATGCACCCGGCCCAGCGCCAGTGCGTGCGACGAAACTTCCATCGTCATCGCCCCGGTCCGGCCCTGCTGCAAACTCTCGCGGCTCAACTCATCGAACATCCGGAACAGGTCCAGCGACTCCGGAGTCGTGTTTGCCGACTTCAAAATACGGCCCGCCAGGTGATACTCAATCGTCCCGACGATGCCCGTCACCCGGCCCCCGGCCCGCATCACCGAATCCACCAGGTACGAGGTCGTCGTCTTCCCGTTCGTTCCCGTGATCGCGGTCAATTCCAGCGCTTCATCCGGAGCGCCGTAGAAATTCCTGGCCGACGTTGCCAGCGCTTTACGGCCATGCTCCACCTCAGCCCAGGGTCCGGCAAAACCCTCCGGCGGCGCGAGTTCGCTAACCACACCCGCAGCGCCCTTCTCCAGCGCCTGAACCGCGAACTTCCTGCCGTCCACCTTGGCGCCCGGAAAAGCGAAAAATAATTGACCCGGCAACACCCGGCGCGAGTCATACTCCAGTCCGGTTACTTCAGCGCCCACCGGCCAGCGGTGAGTATCGCGAACGGCGACGTTCTGAAGTACCCGTTCGATTTTCATCGGGCGAACTGGATTCGCACCTTCTCCCCGGGCGGCAAAAAGGCGCCTGGTGGCGGCATCTGCAATCGAGCAATGCCGCTTCCCATCACTTCCACCGGGGTTCCGCTCGAGGCGGCCTCCTCCAGAACTCCACGCATCGTCTTACCCTTGAAATTCGGGACCCTCGGACCAGACTGTGGAGCGTCTACCGCGGCGTCGTCGCCCGCCATCAGTTCCTTCACAGCTTCCGGATCCAACCCGGCAATCGCCAGATCCTCGGAGTTGCCCTTCTCTTCCTTTACCGCTACAAACTCCTCCGGCAAGTCCTTCGGAATATCCAGAATCCGCAAGGCCTCGGTCGCCACATCGCGGAACACCGGAGCGGCTACCGTACCACCGTAGCCTCCCAGTCCAGACGTCCCGTTCACCGTCACCACAATCACAATCGCCGGATTCGTCATCGGCGCAAACCCCAGATACGATCCGTTATAGAAGTGCGTGTACTGGTTGGTGGCGGTGTTGAAAATCATCGCCGTCCCGGTCTTGCCGCCCGACGTGTACTCTTTGAGGTTCGCGTGTCCCCGCCCTGTTCCAAAGAGAACCACGCCTTCCATCATCTTCCGCAACTCGATTGCCGACTCCGGCCGCAACACCCGCGTTCCCTGCACCGCTGGAGCCATCTCCGGCGCCTCACCGGCCCGCTGTTTCTTCGTCCACAATCGAGGCCGTACCAGCGTTCCACCATTCGCTACCACCGCGCCCATCTGCGCCAGTTGCAATGCCGTCACCATCACTTCGTGACCCATCGACACAGACGCCAGCGTCATCGTGCTCCACTTCTTCCGCACCCGACCGCCTGACTCCGACGGCAGCCCGATACCCGTGGGCTTTCCAAATCCAAACCTTCGCACATGCTCCTGGAACACCTCCGGCCCAATCCTGAAGCCCACCTGCATTGCTCCCAGGTTGCTCGAATGCGCCAGCACATCCGCCGTCGTCAACGATCCAAAATACCCCGCGTGCGATTCCTTGTAGGTGTGGTTCCCAATCCGGATAGCACCGCAATTCACCACCGTCTGGGGCGTAATCTTGTGCGCGTCAAGCCCTGTCGCCATCGTGACGACCTTAAAGACGCTTCCCGGCTCATAGGGACTCGTCACCGCCAGATTGTTCCGGCTCGCAGCCGACTCGCCCGGCTGGGGCGGTATGTTCGGATCGAACGTCGGATAGTTGGCCATCACCAGAACATCGCCAGTGCGCGGGTCCATCGCCACAACGCTGCCCGACTTTGCGTGGCTCGAGATCACCGCCTGTGCTAGCGACCTCTCCGCAATGTATTGAATTCGACTGTCCAGCGTCGTGTAAACGTCCTTGCCAGGAAGTGGCTCCGACTCCACTTCCTCGGCGTAGACATTGTGCCGCGAGTCCGCCAGCATTTTTACTTCGCCGGCCTTCCCCGCAAGATCGTCGTCAAGCCCTAACTCCAAACCGCCATTGCCGTGCTCCCGGTGGTCCACACTTCCAATCGCATGCGAACTCAGTTGACCATTCGGATAAAAACGGCGGCTCTCGGTGCGGAACTCGATCCATTCCAGGTTCATGCTGCGCAGCCGCGTCGACTCCGCCGGCGTGATCCGCCGCTTGATCCACAAAAATCCCCGCTTCTTCTCGGCAGCGTCCTTGATGTTGCTGTAAACCTCCACCGGATCCAGGCTCAACACCGGCGCCAGCAGTTGCGCCGCGGTAGCCATATCGGGAACACGAAGAGGATTCAAACAAACACTGTCCACCGGCAGGCTCTTTGCCAGCGGCAATCCCGTGCGATCGAAAATCGTGCCCCGCGGACCCTGAATCTCCATCTGCATCCGCTGCTGCGATTCCGCCGCACGGACAAATTCCTTGTGTTGAAAAATCTGAAGGTAAACCAGCTTCAGAAAGATCAGGAAGGCCCATCCCAGGGCAAAACGCGCCAGGACGCGGACACGTCTCGTTGTCTCTGTATCCGTCATGGTTTATCCCCTGGCAGGACCCGAGCGCCGTCGAACGGCCGCGCGGGTGAGAAGAATAAGAGTGGGCGGCAGAGAATCGGAACGCCGGTAAGCACCGGCCCTCGTAATTCGACTCTCTTCCTCCAGGATTTCCCCGACTGCGTCCAAGGCAGTTATACGGGTGATTTCACCGCCCAAAATCGAAACGATCGCTGACACGTCCACTGCAAGCCCCCACCCCTTCGCTACTACCCGCTTACTTCTTGACGTTGAATGCCAGCGAACTCTTGCCGCCTTCGAGATAGACGACCTTTCGCGGTGCAGGATCCAGAAACTGCTGGTCTCGCGCCAGCTCTTCGAGGCGCGCCGGACTCAGCAGCCTTGCCTCTTCGAGCTCCAGCGTGCTCAGCTCGGCCGACATCCGCGACTGTTCTCGTTTGAGCGACTGTATCTGGTAGCCGGCCAGCAGCCCGTAGGCGCTCGGCAGAAGCACGCCGGCCAGGAGCACAGCAGTAGCTCCGGCCGACGCGATCAGCCTCCAGCACGCGGTCCGGCCCTCCGGGTCGCTCTCCCGGACCACGCGATTATTGTTGATCTCCTTGACGAAGAAGTAAATGTCCTCATTCGCGATCGCTCGCAATGCGTAGGGATCGTCCGTGCGCCCGGCAGTCCGCGTAGCCGTACCTTCGTAGACCTTCGCGCCTACGAGCCGGTTGAGAATATTTGTCAGCGTTGCCATGTCTTCACTCCGATGCCATCTCCACTACCCGTAGCTTCGCGCTGCGGGATGCGGGATTCTCCTTCGTCTCCTGATCACTCGGCCTGACCACGTGCTTGGTCAGCGAAATTGCGCGTCCACTCCGGACAAGCGCCTGAAAGCTGTGTTTTACCCTACGGTCTTCCAATGAATGGAAAGAAATTATGCAAATCCTGCCGCCCGGCGCCGTCAACTCCGGCACTATACTGAGCAGCGATTCCAACTCGTCCAGCTCCTGGTTCACGGCCAGACGAAGTGCCATGAACGTCTGCGTAGCCGGGTGCATCGGTCCCGTCCGCGACGCGGCCATCTCTATCACCTTGGCCAAGTGATGAGTGCTCTTTATCGGCCGCGCGCGAACGATTGCTCTGGCTATCTTCCGTGACCTCCTTTCCTCTCCAAGCTCGTATATGAGGTTGGCGAGATCCTTTTCTGAGCTGAAATTCACCAGGTCCGCCGCTGTCTCCGGCTGACTGCGATCCATCCGCATATCGAGAGGCCCATCCGCCATCATCGAAAATCCGCGGTCCGCATTCGTCAACTGATAGCGGCTCACTCCTAAATCCGCGAGCAGGCCACTCACCCGCTCTACTCCGTTCTCCTTCAATGCCTCGCGTAATGCCGAAAACGGACCCTGATGAAACCGGATCCGCACTGCCGCATCCCCCGCGTTCACCTTCGCCATCTCCAGCGATTCCGCGTCCCTGTCGTTGGCGATCACAAAGCCCACCGTCAACAACCGCGCAATCGCCGCTGTATGCCCGCCCAGTCCCGCTGTCGCGTCCAGCACCACCGAGTCCGGCGTCAACGCCAGATACTCGATGCATTCGTTCAACAGGACTGAATAGTGCATACATGGCGCTTACTTCAACCCCTTCCGCTCCAGGGTCTTCAATTTCTCCGCCAGGTTTTCCATGTGCAGCGTCTTCTGCTGCTCATACTCCGCCGGACTGTATATGTTGATCCGGCCCTTGTAGCAGTTCATCCAAACCTGCTCGTTCTCAATCTTCAAGTGCCGCCGCAAATCAGTCGGGACTAACACCCGCCCCTGACCGTCCAGTTCGGAGTCCGCTCCGAAATGGTTCGCCACCCAGTTCACCGCTTCCAATGCTTCGGGGTCTTCAGTGGCGGACTCAAACAGAATTTCGTTGTCCTTCCACACCGAAATCGGGTAAATTCGAGCTGTACGCGTGTCCAGGCTCGTAATGAACACCTTTTCCTCACCCAAATCCTTCAAGTACTGCAGGAAGATCGCAGGGAGCTTCAGGCGTCCCTTGTCGTCGACACGGGCTTGGAACGTACCGCGAGGCGGCTCTACCGTTGTCGGCTTCAAGTTCTCCACCACTTTTTACCAGATCGGCCCTCTTCAGACCACCTGAGCTAGTATCCATCACGGTTGGCCAAAAAAGCAATAGCTATTTGCAGTCAACTACTTCTGCGCTATTTCTTCGCCCACATCCGCTGGGTGGTGCCACGATTTCTCTGCCCCCAAAAACTTTACCCGCCATTACGTACCCTGAATCTCAACAAACTACGTCTACACCGGACATAAGCTATGCAAGCTCATCGACTTACGCTCGTGCTGTCGGTCCCCTTCCTTCTCCTTGCCACTGACCCCTGGCGCGACAAGCCCGTAGCTCAATGGACACCCGATGATGCCAAGGAAGTCCTCACCGACTCGCCTTGGGCCCGGCAAGTGGTCCCTATCGTAAATCATTCAAACAACAGTAATCAGCGCGGTGGACGCGGCGGTGGGATGGGCCGCGGCGGCATTGGCATTCAGCTTCCCGGAATCGGCGGAATGGGCGGCCCCGGCATGGGTCGCGGCGGTGGCGGAGGCGGTCCCAGACAGCGTCAGCCCCAGGACGATGACAGTTCCGACCGTCGCGGCGGTCGCGGATATTCCGACCCGCCCACTCTGACCCTCCGCTGGCAAAGTGCTCTCCCCATTCAGGAAGCGCAGCTTAAGACCAAACAGGACGACGCCCCCTCCGTCGACGAAGACCATTACGCCATCGCCGTCGTCGGACTCCCCCGCGCCCTCTACACCGACCCCGAAATGACTGAGAAGAAGTTGAAAGGGAAGGGCGAACTCAAGCGCGACGGCAAAAAGCTCGCCACGCCCACCGACGTCCGCGTCTACGAGCGCGACGACCAGCTAATGGTCATCTTCTTCTTCTCTCGCACCAAGGAAATCAGCCAGAAAGACCACGACATCGAGTTCAACGCCCATTTCGCCCGCTTCGAAGTCCGCGAACACTTCGACCCGAGCCGCATGATCTTCGACGGAAAACTAGCACTGTAAACGGGATATCCTGACTACTAGTGCTTATTCCCCGAAAGATTCTCTTCGGCAACCCTGAAAAGGCATCGCCCCAGGTTTCCCCCGACGGCCAACAACTGGCATACCTTGCCCCTGAGGAAGACGTCCTCAACGTCTGGGTCCGCACCGTCGGCGCCACCGACGACCGCGCCATCACCCACGACCGCCACCGCGGCGTCCAGACCTACTTCTGGCAGCCTGGCAGCGCCAATATCATCTATATGCAGGACGCCGGCGGCAACGAGAACTTCCGCATCTACCAGACGTCCATCACCACCGGCGAAACCCGCGACCTAACCCCCTTCGACGACGTCCGCGCCGGCGTCGTGGCAGTCGACGACGCGCATCCCAACTTCATGCTCGTCGCCCTCAACCAGCGCTCTCCTGAACTCCACGACGTCTACCGTCTCAACTTCGAGACCGGCGAACTTGAACTCGACACCGAGAATCCCGGCGACGTCTCCGACTGGAAAGCCGACCATGACTTCGTTGTCCGCGCTGCCGCCGGCCAACTTCCCGGCGGTATCCAGGAAATCCGCATCCGCGACAATCGTGACGCGCCCTGGAAAGCGCTGCAGCAGTGGGGCCCCGATGAGACCATGGGCGGCGTCGCCGGCTACTCGCCCGACAACCAGTCAATGTGGCTGATATCGAGCGTCGGCGCCAATACCTCGCGCCTGGTTGAAGTCGACATCGCCACCGAACATGAACGCGTCATCGCTGATGATCCGCACTACGACGTTGCCGGAATCGAGGTCAATCCGCGCACCCATAAGCTCGAGGCCGTTGCCTTCGTTCGCGCCAAAACTGAGTGGACCATCTTTGATCCCCAGGTTGCCGCCGATTGGGACTTCCTCCGCGCCGCCCACCATGGCGAAGTCAGCATCAACAGCCGCTCCTATAACGACGACATCTGGGTCGTGACGTACTCAGCCGACGATGCCCCGGCTCGCTACTTTCTCTACCACCGCGCTTCCAAGAAACTGGAATTCCTCTTTGAATCGCGCCCCGAACTCGCCCAATACAAGCTCGCCAAAATGGAGCCCGTCGCCTTCCCCGCCCGCGATGGCTTGAAACTGCACGGCTACCTCACCCGGCCCGCGAATGGCGCCGCCAAGCCGCCTATGGTCATGCTGGTGCATGGCGGACCCTGGGTTCGCGATGGCTGGGGCTTCAACGCGCTCGTCCAACTTCTCGCCAATCGCGGCTACTCCGTCCTACAGGTCAACTACCGCGGATCCACCGGCTATGGCAAGGATTTTCTCAATGCCGGCGACCGCGAATGGGCGCGCAAAATGCACGACGACCTGCTCGACACCAAGCAGTGGGCCATCGCGCATGGCCACGCCGATGCATCCCGCGTCGCCGTTATGGGCGGCAGCTACGGCGGCTACGCCACACTCGTGAGCCTCGCCTTCACGCCCGGCGAATTTGCCTGCGGCGTCGACATCGTCGGTCCGTCCAATCTGATTACGCTTCTCGAATCCATCCCGCCCTACTGGGCCCCCTACCGCGCCATGCTTGAAAAGCGCGTCGGCCGCATGGACGAACCGGAATTTCTAAAGTCCCGCTCGCCCCTCTACCGCGCCGGCAATATTAAGGATCCACTCCTCATCGGACAAGGCGCCAACGACCCTCGCGTCAAGCAGGCAGAAAGCGATCAAATCGTCTCCGCCATGCGCGCCAATAAAAAGGCCGTCGAGTACATCGTCTTCCCCGACGAAGGCCACGGCTTCGTCCGCCCCGAAAACAGCCTCCGCTTCTTCGCCGCCACCGAACAGTTCCTGGCCAAACACCTCGGCGGCCAAGCCGAACCCCCAGCCCCCGACGAAGACTGGTCTGAATTTCTGAAATAAGCGTAGTCAAGCAGCCTGCTGCGAGCGGTACCATGGACTGTGGCCATCGCACCGTCCAAATCAATCGCGCAGGGCCACACTGAGCCTTTCACGTCAGAGCAAATTCATCAAGCCGTGTTCGCTTCCAAAAACCTGAAGCCGGCAAAGACGCTCGATGAACTGAAGGAAGCCATCCGGCTCTACGTTCAAAAGCGCTACCCGCGTCCTTCCGGGCGGCTCTAGTTCTACTTTTGAAATTTCAGATTCCTGGGACGCTGGCCTTTATCTGGATGGGGCTTCGATGATTTCTCCTTCCAGAAGCGGGCCCGGTCGGTTGTACACACTAACCTCGTCGTTCCTGGCTCTAGAGACCTTTCGGATAGTACAGTCGCCATGAGGGATCGTATTCAGTCTCGGTCATGCCGTGGGCGAGATAGAAGTCCCAATTCAGCCCAAGCGATTTGAGATCCGACAGATGACCGCTGGCACAGCCGACGCGTTCAAGGTAGTATCCGACTGCTTGATGATATGGATACATGTACTCTAGATCCGCTAGCGTACTAATCAACTTGGGCACGGAGACGTTCGCAATTGCGTTGCGATATGCGTCTACTACGCCCGTCGCGCCTCCTCCGTAGGCTGGCCGGACGGTGATATCGAGTAGTGTCCGTTCGAGGTTCGTTGCCCGGACGCTGTAATTCTCTCCCACCGGCAAGGACGCAACTCCAACGCAGTTCGTGTTCTTTCCATTCAGGAGCACGATCGTGGAGTTGGCGAACTTGAACGAGAAAGTCGAAGAGCGTTGCTTTCCTCTAAAGGCAGGAGGCACTAATCGGCCATCTCTTCTTTCCTAGCGCCTGCCAAGAAAAATGTGGTATTTTTTCTTGCAGAACCAGCCGCCTGTATATGCCAGAAACCATTGAAGACAAAATAGTTAGTCGAATCTACGGCAATGGGAGGGGTTGGGCCTTCTCGCAGGCCGATTTTGCCGATCTTGGAAGCCGGTCGACTGTAGATTCCGCCTTGCACCGAAGGCAGCGGGAAGGCCTCATCCGTCGTGCCCTCAGAGGTATTTACGATTACCCTCGCTTCAGCGAACTTCTTCAGAAACACGTCAGCCCGGATCTTGACCAGGTGGCCCATGCCCTCGCCCGAAAGTTTGCTTGGCGAATTCAACCCGACGGCGCCACGGCGCAAAATCTTCTTGGAATCTCCACCCAGGTTCCCGCTCGTATAAACTACCTCTCCGATGGCCCTGACCGCGCCTACACGGTTGGAAAAACGTCGCTGACCTTCCAGCACATGGCCCTGAAGGAATCAGGATTCAAGCTTAACGAAAGCCGGCTCCTTGTCCAGGCTCTAAAGGAACTTGGCGAGAGCAGGATTACTTCCGAGTTACTGGACCAACTCCGCAAAAAATTCACCCCTTCTCTCCGAAAACGCATCCTCCAGGACACGAAAACCGCCACCGGGTGGATCTACAGCGCGATCCAGGAGCTCGCCCGAAATGGATAAAGTATCCCGCCTGTCAGCCCAAGACCGGCATGATCTGTTCCTGGAAGCCGCCGGGAAACTAGGCATCGCCCCCACGATCATCGAGAAGGATTTCTGGGTTTGCGAGGTGCTTAGAATCCTATTTCAGTCCGCACTCAAGGATTCCCTGGTTTTCAAAGGCGGTACCTCTCTATCCAAGGTCTATGGCCTCATTGACCGGTTCTCCGAAGACATCGACCTTGTTCTCGACTGGAAAATAATCGGTTACGGCGAAGGGCTCAAGGACCCCATGCGGGCCTTTCAATCAAATTCGCAGCAAGACCAGTTCAACAAAGAGATTGACCGCGTCGCGACTGACTATACACGACAAACCCTACAACCTCAGATCGATGTCCTCGTCCGACAGCGGAATATCGGACTAAGCGCCGCTGTCGACGAAAACGACCCACATTCGCTCAACGTCTATTATCCCGCCGCTTTCAAAGAGAGGCATATATTCGCCCCGAGGTACGCCTTGAAATTGGGCCACTCGCGTCATGGATTTCGTCTTCTCCTCATACTATTAAGCCTTACGCATTTGACGTCCTGCCCGAGTTGTTTAGCGATCCTACCTGCGCGGTAGTGGCTATAGCGGCCGAGCGAACGTTTTGGGAAAAAGCCACAATCCTTCATCAGGAGGCGCACCGGACCACGCAAATCCCTCAGCGTTACTCGCGCCACTACTACGACCTTCACAAACTCGCCGCGAGCAAGATCCGGGCAACTGCTCTCGCGAACCTGAATATTCTGTCGGACGTGGTCCAATTCAAGACTCGGTTTTATCCCTCCAAGTGGGCTCGTTACGACCTCGCTATTCCCGGCTCCTTCAGGCTACTTCCTGACAACAAAGAGAACCTTCGATACCTCGAACGCGACTATCTGGACATGCCCGTAATGATCTTCGGTCAAGCACCCTCATTCGAATCAATTCTCAAGTCACTCGAAGAACTCGAGGCAGAGATCAATTCATTCAAGAAATAGCTGACGCCAGAAGGACCAAAATTCAGCTAGCATGACAGTCTATGACCCGTCTGCCAGCCCTCGCCCTCCTCGCCGCCCTCTCCCTCTCCGCCCAAACCTACGACCTCGTCATCGCCGGCGGACGCGTCATCGACCCTGAGTCCGGCCTCGACGCCATCCGCAACGTCGGCATCATCAACGGCAAGATCGCCGTCATCGCCGCCAATACCCTCACCGCCAAACGCACCCTCGACGCCAAGGGCCTAGTCGTCGCCCCCGGCTTCATCGACCTCCACTGGCACGGCCTCGATCCCGCCACCGACGCCTTCGAAGCGATGGACGGCGTCACCGCATCGTTCGAACTCGAGGTTGGCGTCGCCGACGTCGACAAAGCCTATAAAGCCCGCGCTGGACGCTCCCTCATCCATCACGGCTTCGCCGCCGGCCACCCTGCCGCCCGCATGATCGCTCTCGGCGAAAAGGACGGGTGGACCAAACTGCTGCCCGAAGACCAGGCCGCCAAGCAAGTCGCCACCGCCGAACAAATCAGCGAAATGAAGCGCCTCCTCGAAGCGCAACTCAAAGCCGGCGCCGTCGCCGTCGGCTTTGGACTCGCCTATACGCCCGTCGCCGATTACAACGAGGTCATCGAGATGTTTCGCCTCGCCGCCCGCTTCAAAGCCTCCTGCCACGTGCACATCCGCGGCGGCTCCACCCAAGGCGCGTCCAGCGACAACCGCGTCAAAGGCGTCAGCGAGATGATCGCCGCCTCGGCCATCAGCGGCGCGCCCGTGCAGATCGTCCACGTCAATTCATCCGGCATGGAAATGACCTCGACACTGCTCGCCATGATCGGCGACGCACGCAAACATGGAGTCGACATCACCACCGAAGCCTACCCCTACACCGCCGGTTGCACCAACATCAAGGCCGCGTTCTTCGACGAGTGGGAACACCGCAAACCTGAGGACTACAAACAGCTTCAATGGGTGGCCACCGGCGAACGCCTCACGCCTGTGTCATTCAAGAAGTATCGCGAGCAGGGCGGCCTCGTCATCATTCACGGCAACACCGAGGAGCGCGTCCGCACCGCCATCCTCAGCCCCTTGACGATGATTGCAAGCGACGGCTTCGACCTCAAACCCGGCGAAGGACATCCGCGTTCAGCCGGCACCTATTCGCGCGTCCTGGCTCGCTACGTCCGCGATGAAAAATCGCTCTCGCTCACCGACGCCATCCGCAAAATGACGCTGATGCCCGCCCAGCGACTGGAGAAACGCGTTCCCGCAATGCGTGCCAAGGGTCGCGTGAAAGTAGGCGGCGACGCTGACCTAGCCATCTTCGATCCCGCCCGCATTACCGATCGCGCGACCTACGAAAAGCCCGACGCCTACAGCGACGGCATGCGCTACGTTCTGGTGTCCGGTGTCCCGGTCGTCGATAATGGCAAACCCGCGCAAGGCGTCTTCCCCGGCCAGGGCATCCGCGCCCCGCGCCAGT
Organism: Bryobacterales bacterium; assembly: GCA_038212445.1. Classification (GTDB taxonomy): domain Bacteria; phylum Acidobacteriota; class Terriglobia; order Bryobacterales; family Bryobacteraceae; genus TMP-7. Next base: position 44,061 of record JBBQUM010000006.1, on the reverse strand, counting down.
AGCCTACGACTCTTTGATCTCCGCGATCGTTGCTCCCGTGCCGCCTTCCGACGGCGGCGCCGGGTAATATTTCGCAACGTGCGGACTGCGCTCCAGCAGTTCCGCGACCGCCTTCTTCAGCACGCCCATACCGTGCCCGTGTACGATCCGCACACGCGCCACCTGCGCCAGCACAGCCGAGTCCAAAAACTTGTCAACTTCTTCGGTCGCTTCCTCCGCGCGCTTCCCAATCAGATTGATCTCGCGGTACGAAACGTCCCAGCGCGGACCCTGCTCAAACGTCACGTTCTTCGGCAGACGTGCGCCCGCGTTGTCAGGCGGCAACACTTCCTCGACATCATCGATGGATACCTGCATCTTCATAAAGCCGGCATCCACTTCCAGCATGTCGTTCGCGAGCTTCCGCCTCACTCGCGCCGGCTGCCGGATTCCCTTCAACCGCACCCGCGCGCCCTCTTCCAACGCCAGCTTCTTCACCGGAGGCGCCGACGACGGTGCTGCCAACTGCACGGCCTCGTCCGACTTCTCCAAAAACTCGCGACGCGTCTTCGCCACCTTGCGCAGCGCGTTCTCCGACGCCTTCCGCTGGTCGACATTCCGCGTGATCTCTTCGATGGTGCGCTTCGCCTGCTCCTCAAATTCGCGCGCCAGTTCCGCGCTACGCTGCTCCACCTCGCGAATCTTCGCCGAACCCTTCCGCTCCCACTCTCTCTCCAGTGCCTGCTCGCGCGTCGCCAGGCTGGCACGCTCCGCCCGCAACTCACCCTCGAGCTTCGTCACCCGGTCCAACTGGTCATGCAGATCCGACAGGAACCGCTGAATGTCGCGCTCCGACGACGACATCGCCGCCCGCGCACGCTGAATAATCCCCGCCTCCAGCCCTAGCCGCGAAGCAATGTCCAGTCCCGCGGACTTGCCCGGCGCGCCCGTGCGCAACACATACGTCGGCTCCAGCGTGTTCTCGTCGAATCCCATCGACGCGTTCAGCACGCCGCCGGTGGTCGCGCCATAAACTTTAATCGACAGCAGATGCGTCGACGCCAGCGTAAATGCGCCCGCCGACCGGAACGTATCGAGAATAGCCACGCCCAGCGCGCCGCCCTCCTCAGGATCCGTCGCACGCCCCAACTCATCCAGCAAAATCAGCGAGTCCAGCGTGGCGTTCTCGAGCATCGACTTGATGCTCGCAATGTGCGCGGAGAACGAACTCAGGCTCTGCTCAATCGACTGCAAATCGCCGACGTCAGCTAGAATCTCCTCGAAAATCGGGAACTCCGCCTCCGCCGCCGGTACCGGCATCGCCGATTGCGCCATCAGCGACAGCAGCCCCGCAGTCTTCATCGCCACCGTCTTGCCGCCCGTGTTCGGACCGCTGATCAGCAGCGTCCGGCACTCCTCATCAAGCGTCAGCGAGATCGGCACCACCGGCTTGCGCACGCGCCGCAGCACGTCCTCCAATAAAGGATGCCGCGCGTCCTTCAGGTGCAGTCGCCGCTTCAACTCCGGACTGAAAACCGGAATCACGCAGTTAAATTCGATCGCAAACTGGGCTTTCGCGAAGAGCAGTTCCAACTGCCCAATCACGTCCACCGCGTACCGTATATCGGGCGCATGCACGCGTAGCCGGCTCGTGAGTTCCGCCAGAATCCGATAAACTTCCGCCGACTCCTCGTCCTTCAGCCTCACCAATTCGTTGTTAAGGTCGATCGTCTCGAGCGGCTCGACAAACAGCGTGTGCCCCGACGAACTGGCCGCATGAATCACGCCGTCAACTTTGCGCTTTGCCCCCGCCACAATCGGCACCACAAACCGCTCGTTGCGGATGGTGACGTATTCGTCCTGCAGCGTACCCTCTTCGCGATGAGCCCGCAGAAAACGTTCGAGCGACTTCTGGATTTCCTTCTGCTGCTTTTCAATCTCACGCCGAACATGTCGCAGCGCGACGCTCGCATCATCCGCCACTGACCCGTCGGGCAGGATCTTCCCCGACAATTCACGCAAAATCGGCCGGAAATCCGCGATGTGCGACGCCCGAGCCGACAGCAGCGGAAAGCGCTCGCCTACCGCCGTGATTACCGATCGCGCTTCCCCAGCCAGATCCAGCAGTTGGGCCAGATCGTAGATTTCCCGCGGCTCGAGCGTCGATCCTTCAATCCGCAGCTTGGCCACCGCGGCACCCGAATCCTGCACACTCGTGAAACGAATCCGAATCGCCGAACCACGCGATGCCGACTGCGGCTGTGTCGCAGCCCGCAGATATTGCAGGGCCTCGGACGTCTCCGCCAGCGCCGCTTCCAACGTGGCGCGGTCCGATGACGGCTCGATCGCATCAAGCTCCCGGCGGCCGAGTGGACTGGAGATGTACCGCCCGATTAACTCGCGCAGCGATTCGTATTCAAGGATTTCCGCGGACGTGTATTTCATGAATGCCTGAAGCGAGCCAAAGCGCGCTCAATTACTTCCAGGGTACCTTCCGTGAGCCTGTAGTTGGGAAGCTCTGACTGCTCCACCCATCGCGCCGCGCTCACATCGTCCCCCGGCTGTAGCGTACCGCCCGTCACCCGGCAGATGTAATCGATCAAAACGTAGTGATACTCCACCCGGCCGTCCGCGTCCGGCATAATCCGCTCAAATATCTCGAAGAACTCCACCTCGCCTAGCTCGAGCCCGGTCTCCTCTTTGACTTCGCGCGCAATCGCCTCGGCCAGTTTCTCCCCCGGCTCAACCGCTCCACCAGGTAGTGACCACAACCCTTTCAACGGCTCCCGCCCGCGTTCCACGAGCAGCAACTTGCCCCCATCGAAAATGATCGCGCCAACGCCCAGAATCGGCCGCTGCGGATAACGGCGGTCGCTAATAAGGCTGCGCTCCCTTCACGTCCAGATGCACCCGGTAGACCGACGTGCGAGCCGTGATGTACAGCGTCTGATAATCAAAATCCGCGAAGGTCAAATTAGATGGTTTCTCGTTGAATTCGAAGGTGTGCAATAACTTTCCGGCCGTCGTATAGACGTACACGTAGCGCGCTGCCACGTAGATATGCCCCTTGTCGTCACAACGCAAACCATCCGGCACACCGTCAATCTTCGAGATAAGCGTCCGCTGATTCGAAGCCGTACCGTGCTTGTCCACGTCGAAGGCAAGAATGGCATGCCGATCTGAATCGGTGACGTACAACGCCGAACCGCCCGGCCCCAGCGTCACCCCGTTGGGACGCGTCTTCAGCCGCGCCACAACATCCAGTTCACCCCGCGGAGAAATGTGGAAGATTCCGTAAAAATCCAGCTCGCGACTGTCCGATTGGTAACCGAAAGCAGGATCAGTGAACCAGACATTCCCGTCCTTGCGAACCACGATATCGTTCGGCCCATTGAACCGCTTCCCCTCGAACTCCGACGCCAAAACCTCCACCTTGCCCTTCTTATCGATTCGCACAACCCGCCGCCCGCGCCCCTCACAAACATAGATGCGTCCCTGCGCATCAAAGGCGGTGCCCGCCGGACCCGCGAGTTCATCCTTGAAAATCTCCGGCTTCCCACCCGGCACCCACTTGATCAGGTGATTAGCAGGAGTATCCGCAAACACAAGAAACTTGTCTGGCGACCACGACGGTCCTTCGCTGAAACGATAGCCGGCAAAAGCCTTTTCAGTTTGAAGATTCGAGAAATCCTGGGCCGCAACAGTGGCCAGGAAGAGCCAAGGCAGAATGCGCATTAATGCTTTCAGTATGCAGGACGTCGCCAGCCAATCAGTGCCGCGAGCCGCCGGCAGCTATGATGATATCGTGCGGTTGTCGGTTGAGTTGGATCGCGAGGACGACCGACGCTGGATCGCTGAGATTCCAGAACTGCCCGGCGTCATGGCCTACGGCACAACCCGCGAAGAGGCGATCGCTTCCGTTGAACGCCTCGCCGTAGACGTCGTCGCCGACCGGGCGGCAAACGGCGAACTGCCGGACTCCAGCTTCAACCTCGCTTTCGTGGTCATGAATGAGCAACTGGCCGGCATCTAAGGCGAAACGGGTGCGAGCCGCACTTGAACGAATCGGTTGGAATGTAAAACGGGTTCGGGGATCCCACGTATACTTCTGAGTCGCCACCAGACCGGCCTCCGTCCGCAAGATCTTTAAGACTGACGGGAGGGCGACCTATCCCCTCGCCTGCTTCACCTTCGCACTCGCCCCCTCGTTCGGCGACCACATCACCTCCGGCACTCCCAACACATGATTCGCCCACCGGCTAAACACAAATAGCGCATCACTCAACCGGTTCAAATACCGGACTGCCTCCGCCGGCACCTCTTCCTCCCGCGCCAGCGCCACCGTCAACCGCTCCGCCCGCCGGCAAATCGTCCGCGCCGCATGCAACTCCGCATTCAAACGCGACCCGCCCGGCAGTACGAATGACCGCAACGCCGGCAAATCCTCGTTCATCGCGTCCATCTCTTGCTCCAGTTGCTTAACTTCCGCCTCGGTCACCCGCGCCTGCTTCGGATGGACGTCCGCCGGCAGCGTCGCCAGAATCGAACCTAGATTGAACAGCTCGTGCTGCAAACGCCGCAGGATCGCGCCCAATAGCGCCAGCCGCGGATCCAAACCGATTAGCTCGGCGTTGGTCACGCCCGCCAGTCCCACAAACGAATTCAGCTCGTCCACCGTGCCGTAACTCTCAATCCGCAGGTGATCCTTCGGCACGCGCTGCCCGCCTACCAGGCTCGTGTCCCCGCCATCGCCAAGCCGGGTGTAGATGCGGTTGAGCGCCAGGCGCGGCTCATTGAATTGTTTCTCGTCCATCAACCCGATTGTAGCGAGGCCGGCGCAACAACCCCTGAAATCGGGGGTTATACTGAAGTACCGATGTTTGCAATCCGCTGTCTGCTGGCCCTAAGTGTCGGTATGGGCGCACTGTCCGCCGCCACCTTCGGGACTGCCGTCGCTCTGGTTGGCGGTGCCGCCGACCTGGTTCTCGACGAGGCCCGTGGACGCCTCTACCTCGTCAATTCCAGCCAGTCGCGTATCGAAGTCTACTCGCTCGCTCAGCGCCGCTTTCTCAACCCGGTCAGTACCGACAGCACTCCCATCTCCTGCGCCATCTCCCGCAACGGCAAATCGCTCTACGTCACTTCCTACGACGCATCCTCGCTCAATGTGCTCGACCTCGACACCCTCGCCGTCAGAAAGCGCGTGTCCCTCCCGGCTAAGCCCGAAGGCGTCGCAGTCGGCATCGACGAACGCGCGCTCATCACTACCATCGGCTCCGGCACCAACAACACCGCCAACGTCGTCCTCCTCTACGACCCCAACGCGCAGGCTGGTGACCTCGCTCTGATCAACATCCCCGTGACGCCTCCCGCGCCCACGCCGCCAACGCTCCCCGCCCCCTCCTCTCGGCCATTCCTCTCCAGCCGCAGCCAGCTTGTCCCGAGCTTCGACGGCCGCTTCATCATCGGCGCCAACCTGCCCAATACCACTACCCGGACGGTCTTCGTCTACGAAGTCTCCTCCGGCACCATCCTCCGCAGCCGGACCGTCGCCAACGCCTCCAGCGTCATCGCCGTCTCGCCCGACGGTTCGAAGTTCATGGCCGGCCTCACGCTGTTTGACTCTCAAACGCTCCAGGTCATCGCCCAGCAGAACATCGCGAATTCGCCTTACCCCATCTCGCCCACCACTAACTTCAATACCCAAAGCACACAGGGCGGCAGCGTCTACTCTCCCGATGGGTCCATCGTTTACTCGGCATTCGACATCTCCCCGGTGCAGACTCCCGCCGCACGTCCCAACGTCTCCCAACTCATGCTGAGCGACCCCGACAATCTGCTCATCAATCTCGGTCTTCAGTTACCCGAGAATCTCTCCGGGAAAATGGTGATCAGCCGCGACGGCGCCAACATCTACGCCCTCTCCGACTCCGGCTTCGTCATCGTTCCCATGTCGACGATGACCCAGTTCCCCATCGTCAATCCGGATTCCACCGTTACCGCTCTCGCCAGTGACCAGTGCGGCGTCACCGCCGGCCGCCAAACCGCCCGCATCACCACTCGGAATGCGGGACGCGGCACTTTCACCGCCACCGCTTCGCTGCTCCAATACACCGCCACCGTGCCTCCCATCGGGGGCGGGGGCGGAGGCATTCCCGGACAGGCTACCGCCGCCACTCAGCCAACCATCCGCACCGTCAATGGGGCCTCGCCTGCGTTCGATTTTGCTTTCAATGCGACCGTTGCACGAACCCTCGGCACGGCCGCTCCGCCCCACGATATCCTTCTACAGTCCACCCAGGCCATCAACATCCCGAACCGCGTACGCGTCTACCAAAACACCCGCAACGCTGAATCGCGCGGCGACGTCCTTCCCGTCGCCACCAATATTTCCGACACCGAAGGCCTCACCGATCTCGTCTACGACTCTCGCCGCCAGCGCCTCTACATTTCCAACAGCGGCATGAATCGCGTCGAAGTCTTCGATATCGCCCGCCGTCAGTTCCTCACGCCGATTAAGGTGGGACAACTCCCTCGCTCGCTCGCCCTCACCCCCGACGGCAACACCCTCTATGTGGTCAACACGGGCGGCGAAAGCATCAGCATCGTCGACCCCGATCTTCTGAAAATCGTCGACAACGTCATCTTCCCCGCCATCCCCATCAATACGAATCTCGCCATCATCACGCCCACCCTCATCGCCGCCAGTCAGCGCGGCGCAATGTTCCTCACCAGCACCGGACAGCTATGGCGGATCGTCGGCAATCAGGCGGTCCCGCGTGGCGTCAGCGCCGTCATCGGAGCCAGCGCCACCGGTATCCCCAATGCAGTCGCCGCTCCCCGCTCCATCGCCGCCACCCCGGCCGGAGAACGGATTATCGTGGCATCCGGGAACGGCTTCGTCTATCTCTACGATGCCCTCGCCGATGACTTCGTCCAGGGCCGCCAAATCTTCACCGGCCCGCAGCAAGGCTATCAGGGACCGGTCAGCGCCGGCCCCAAGGGCGCTTACTATCTCGTCAATGGCTATGTGTTGAATGAGGCGCTGACACCCATCGCCCAACCGCCCACGTCCGGAGCCGCCGCCCTTCCCGTCGGTGCCGTTACCGCCGCTGCCGCAGCCAACTTCGTCCGCTATTCCCAACTGCCTCGCGCCAACGCGAACGTCGCCGCTGATCCCGGCTCACTCGAAGTCGTCGACCTCAACGGCAACAGCCTTCGATCCTCTCCCGCACTCGAGGCCCCGACCATTCAGGCCGTTACCGGACGCGCCGCCGCCATCGATGGACGGACCATCGCCGTCGACGTCGCCGGCACCACCGCCTACATGCTCACTGAAGGCGGACTCAGCATCATTCCGCTCGACCCCATCCCGGCAACCGACCGTCCCACGCCCACCGCCCGTGGCACCGTCAACGCCGCCAGCTATCAAACCAACATCGCGCCGAACACTCTGATCGCGATTTTCGGCCGAACCCTCGCTGCTGGTGATCAGGCCGCGACGGTGCCTCTGCCCACCGTCCTGGGCGGCGTCTGCGTCACGCTCAACAACAATCCGCTCCCCTTGTTTATGACGTCCGCCGGCCAGATCAACGCTCAGATCCCTCCCACCCTCGCCACCGGAAACTATCCACTCATCGTCCGCTCCATCGATAAGAAACTGGCCAGCGCTTCACAGACCATTACCATCGCCAAGTACGCCCCCGCTGTGCTCGTCGACCCGGTCAGCGGCCAGATCGCTCTCTATCACAAGGATGGACGAGCCGTGAATCAGGACAATCCCGCTACCCGCGACGAGCCCCTCACCATGTACGCGCTAGGCCTCGGCGCCACCAAAGGCGGAGCGGTGACCGCGGGGAATCCGTCTCCCGCATCACCCCTCGCCGTCACCGACACACTAGAAGTGTTCTTCGGAAATCCCTTAATTAAGGAAGCCGGAATCATAGTCGACTGGAGCGGCCTCACCCCAGGCTTCATCGGCCTCTACCAACTCAACCTGCGCATCCCCGGCACCCACATCAACGGCGACGCCCTCCCCGTGACAATAAAAATCGGCACAGTCTCCAGCCCCACCACCGGCCCCGTAGTCCCCAAAGTATCCGTCAACTAGCCAGCACGAAAGCCAGTAAAACGAGCCTCCCGGCTCGTTTAAGGGAAAAGCACAAGCGCGCCCAGCATCTCGAGAGTAGAACGAGGCTCCCGCCTCGTTCAGGGGGAAAAGCACAAGCCCCCAATGCTACAATCACCCAACATGCGAAAGCCCATCCTGATCCGCTCTCTCGCCGTCCTCTTCCTCTGCGCGAGCGCCTGGATCGCACGCACACAACAACCTCAACCACTAGAACTCCAAAAAGTAACCGGCGATCTCTACAACATCTCCGGCAGCGGCGGCAACGTCGCCGCCTACCTCACCGACGAAGGCGTAATTCTCGTCGACGACAAATTCCCGCAAAACACGCCGGAAATCCTGGCTAAAGTGAAGTCCATCTCCGACAAGCCCGTTCGCTACGTCGTCAACACCCACCACCACGGCGACCACACCGGCGGCAACGCCAACCTGCTCCCCACCGTCGAGATCATCGGCCACAAGAACAACCGCGCCAACATCGTCGAAGCCGGACAACCCGGCGCCCAGCGCATCACCTTCAGCGACGAAATGTCCGTCCACCTCGGCGGCAAGGAAGTTCGCGCACGCTACTTCGGCCGCGGCCATACCAACGGCGACATCGTCGTCTACTTCCCCGCCCACAAAATCGTCCACACCGGCGACCTCTTCGTCGGCGGCGCCCCCTTCATCGACTATTCCTCCGGCGGCAGCGCTGTCGACTGGACCCGCACCATCGACGGCATCCTTCAACTCGACTTCGACACCGTCATTCCCGGCCACGGCCCCGTCCTCAAGCGCGCCGACCTCATCGCCTTCCGCGGCAAGATCGAAACTCTCCGCAAGCGCGTCTCCGACCTCAAGAAAAATAAGGTGAGCGAAGCCGACGCCGCCAAGAATCTCAACCTCGACGATCTCGGTTGGAAGGTCGCCGGCCTCTTCGAACGTAGCCTCGGCGGCCTCTATCACGAGGTCAAATAGCGGACTGGACGTCCTGCACCCGCGTATGCCAATCAGCAGCGCACTCCCGGTACAGCGTGATATCCTGTTGACTCCCGATGTCCCATCGCAACCCTCTGCCCAAGATCTGCATCGCCTTGGGCTTCTCTGATGTGGGCCAACTGCTCGAGCACGCGCGGCAGGAGATAGATGCTGGCGAACAGTTCTTCGAGTTCCGCCTCGACTACCTCGCTCGTCCCGAACAGGGCATCAAAGCTATCCGCGACTTCCTCACCGCCCACCCTGACTGCAGCGTCCTTGCCACCTGCCGTCGCCACCAGAATCAAGGCCGCTTCAACGGCAGTATCGAGGAACAAGTCCGCATTTTGAACGCCGCCATCGACGCCGGGGCACAGGCCGTCGACGTCGAAGTGGAGAGCGCCGAGAACATCGCCGCCGACCTTCAGCCTCTCCGCGGCAAGGCCCTCCTCATCGTCTCCCATCATAATTACAGCGGCACACCGGCCATGGAACCTGTCCTCCGCCGCATGCTCAAAATCCCCGCCGACGCCTACAAAATCGTCACTACCGCGCGCAAGCCCTCCGACAACGCCCGCGTTCTCGGACTCGCAAAAACCAGCTCTAAGAAAAATCTGATCCTGCTCGCCATGCAGGAAACCGGCTTCCCCACCCGCGTCTTATCCACTGCCTACGGCGGCATCTACACCTACGCCGCGCCCAATGCCGGATCCGGTACCGCCAGCGGCCAGGTCAGCGCCCGCATGCTGCGCAACCTCTACCGCGTCGAGAAATTCTCCAAGGCCGCCAAAATCTACGGCGTCATCGCCGACCCTGTTCGCCACTCCATTTCCCCGGCCGTCCACAACCGCGCCTTCCAGGCCCGCCGCATGGACGCCGTCTACCTTCCCTTCCTCGTCCATCCGCCGCAGTTGAAAGATTTCTTCACACTAGCGACAACCCTCCCCATCGCCGGCTTCAGCGTGACCATTCCGCATAAGCAGAAAATCATGCGCTACCTCGACATCGTCGACCCCCTCGCCCGCCGCATCGGCGCGGTGAACACGGTTTGGCGCAAGGCCGGCAAGTGGCGCGGCACCAATACTGATGCGGAAGGCGTCACCGGACCGCTGTCCAAAAAAATTCGCCTCAGCAAGTCCAGCATCCTGCTCGTGGGCAACGGCGGCGCCGCTCGCGGTGCGGCTTTCGCCTTAACCGCCGCCGGCGCCAACGTCTCCATCGTCGGCCGCAATGCCGACCGCGTCCGCGCCCTCGCCAAAGCCTGCGACGCCGAGGCCCTGTCGCGCGAGCAGGCCGATAGCCGCCGCTTCGACGCTCTCGTCCACGCCACCCCGCTTGGTATGTTCCCCAACGTCGACGATTGCTTCTTTCAAGGCCGCATCCCCGCCGAACTCGTTTTCGATATGGTCTACAATCCCCGCGAGACCATGCTCGTCAAACGTGCTAAGGATCAGGGCGCTACTGTAATTGAAGGACTCCGTATGTTTGTCGAGCAGGCCGTCCGGCAATTCGAGATCTGGACCGCTGACTCCGCGCCTCAATCGGTGATGGAGAAGGCTGCCATCGAAGCTCTCGGATCGTCCAATTACTCGGTCGCCGCCGAGTCCGGAAGCTGACATGAGCCGCCTGCTGACACGCCGCTCCCTCGCTTCCCTGGTCGCCGCGGCCGCAGCAGCGCAGACCCCGCAACCCCCTCAGCCTCCGCCCACTAACGATGAGGAACTGGCCGCCGCCCGCGCCGCAGCCAAAGCATGGAACGAACAGATCGCCCGCACTGAACTCCCTAGAGCGGTCGAACCCGCGGCTCACTTCAAGGCGTAGTAAAGCATGGCAGCATCATTCGGCAACGACATCTTCTTCGCTTCCATCAGTGAGATTAACGCGCAGCTCCGCGCGAAGAAATTCTCGGCGCTCGAACTCACTCGCGCCTTCTCCGACCGCCTCGACCGTCTGGGTCCGCGCTACAACGCACTCGCCCTCTCCCTCCGCGAACAGGCCCTCGCCCACGCCCGGCGCGTCGACGTTGAACTCAAGCGCGAACGCTTCCGCACGCTCCTCCAGGGCGTGCCCTACGGTGCTAAGGATCTCTTCTCGCTACCCGGCCACCCCACTACCTGGGGCGCCAAACCGTACGCCGCACAGGTGCTGAAAGAGACCGCCACCGTCATCACTAGAATCGAAAAGACCGGCGGCATCCTCACCGGAAAGCTCGCCATGGTCGAACTCGCCGGTGGCCCTATGTACCGCTTTCCCAGTGCCTCTCTGACTGGTGCCGGACTGAATCCGTGGGACCGGTCGCGTTGGTCCGGAGGTTCCTCCAGCGGTTCCGCCATCGCCGTCGCCGCCGGACTCACCACCTACGCCCTCGGCTCTGAAACCAGCGGCTCCATCCTCACCCCCAGCGCCTTCTGCGGGCTCACTGGGTTGCGCCCCACCTACGGCCTGGTGTCGCGTCACGGCGCCATGGCCCTCTCCTGGACCCTCGACAAAGTCGGCCCCATCTGCCGCAGCGCCGAGGACTGCGGAATCGTTCTCCAGCAAATCGCCGGCAGTGACCCCGAAGATCCGACCTCCGCCGGCAAGAGCTTCTACTTCACTCCCCGCTACGCCCGCGCCATGGCCGATATCGTCGTCGGATTTTCCCCATCGGATTTCTCCGACCTCCCAGAGGAAGCCGCCCGTCCCGCACTTCAAAAAGCCTTCGACGACATCAAAGCGCTCGGCGTAAAAATCAAGGAAGTCGCCATACCGGAATTCCCATATGGCCCGCTCGTCAGTACCATCATCAGCGCCGAGGCGGCCTCCATCTTCGAGGACCTGATCACCAGCGGCAAAGTGGACGAACTCGCCGATCCTCGCCAGATCGCCGGACTCAAAGCCGGCCTCGACGTCCCCGCCCGCGACTATCTCCGCGCCATGCGCGTCCGCAGCCTAGTCCAGCAGGCCTTCCGCGACCTATTCGCCGAAATCGACGTCATCATCGCACCCACCCGCGCCACCATCGCACCCAAGACCACCGAATCGCTCGATCGTCTTTCCACCAGCCGCCCCATGCCCCAGAATCGCGGCTTCGCAGCCCTCATCCCCGCCGGCAACCTCGCCGGACTACCCGGCCTGTCCCTCCCCTGCGGCTTCGCCAACGGCATGCCCGTCGGCATCCAATTAGTAGGCCGCCCCTTCTCCGAAATGATGCTCCTCAACATGGGCCGCGAATACCAGTCCCGCACCGACCACCACAAAAAACACCCCGAAGTCTCCTAAAGCAGAAGGCAAGCCAGTAAGACAGCTCCCGCCCCGTCTAAAGGAACACAAGGCGCACGCGCACCGTGCACAAAGCACAAATCACAACCACCCCATCCGCCACCATGAGACGATAACGGCATGAGTGCGAGAAAATTGCTCATGCTAGTGGGCGACTACGTTGAAGACTACGAAGTCATGGTGCCTTTTCAGGCACTCCTGATGGTGGGCCATTCCGTCGACGCCGTCTGCCCCGGCAAAATCAAGGGCGCTACCGTACGTACCGCCATCCACGACTTCGAAGGCGACCAGACCTACAGCGAAAAGCCCGGCCACAACTTCGCCCTCAATGCCACTTTCGACGACGTTCGTGAAGCCGACTACGACGCCCTCGTCATTCCCGGCGGCCGCGCCCCTGAATACCTCCGCCTCAACCCCCGCGTCATCGAAATCGTGCAACACTTCGCCGCCGCTGAAAAGCCCATCGCCGCCATCTGCCACGGCGCCCAAATCCTCGCCGCCGCCGGCGTCCTCTCCGGACGCTCCTGTAGCTGCTATCCAGCCGTCGCGCCCGATGTCACCCGCGCCGGCGGGACTTTCGTCGACCTCCCGGTTGACCAGGCCCATACCGACCTCAACCTCGTCTCGGCCCCCGCGTGGCCCGCGCATCCCGCCTGGCTCGCTCAATTTCTAAAGGTACTGGGTACGCGGATAGAGCTGTGAGGGTCGAAGCAACGCCGCTGTTCACCATCGCGGCAGCCGGAGTATCTGTCCTTGCGCTCACGTCCGCATTGATTTTCAACTTCGCCCTGCCCGTCGCCCACGACCCCAATTCTTCAGGCAGCCATCTCAATGCCGCCTTCGCGCTCGCCTCCATGGCTGCCGGCGCCGCGGCCGCTGTCGCCCTCTCCCGCTTCGCCAGCAAGCGCAAAGAGAAATACTCTACCCCCATCATCACCGGCGTTATTCTCGGTTGCTTCCTCATCTTTGGTGTTGCCATGTTCCTTCAAAGCTACTCCCAAAGTGCCGACCGCCGGCGCTCCGCTCTGGCCGCCGCCTGGGGCGCAACCGGAAATATCACCTCCGTGCTCGTCCAATCCGACAACAAAATCGTCCTCGCCGGCGCCGGCTTGGCACGCATCCTCCCGGACGGCCTTCCAGATCCCGATTTCAACCGCATCGTTCGCTTTCAGGGACCCGCCTCCGTTCCCCCTCTCGGCACCGGCGCCGGCGACCCCGTGCTCATGGCCCAACTTGACTCCGGTAAGATCATCGTCGTCGATCACTACCGCATCGGCTGTGTCCTGCCCGGCGGCGCCGACGATCCGTCATTCCATCCCTTCGCCCCACCCGACCACTCCACCGCTCTCGCCAAACAGCCCGACGGCCGCCTCCTCCTCGCCGGCGTCTTTGACTCCTCCCGCCGCAGAATCGTCCGCTTCCTTCCCGACGGCTCCAAAGACATGACCTTCCGCGCCGCCGTCCTGCCCGATGGCCACGTCCGCTCCATCGCCATTCAACCTGACGGCAAGATCCTCGTCGCGGGCTGGCTCAAATCCGTAGCTCACGATTGGAATGCCCGGCTCGTTCGCCTGCTCGCCGACGGTACATTCGATCCTGACTTTGAGGTCGAGAAGATCACCGGCGAACCTCCCGCCGGCGCCGCCGCTAAGGCCTTCGTGCTTCTTCAAAACGGATCCTCTGTCATCTCCTGGCAGGATCCTCAGGGCGCTTTTATCGTTGGCCACTATGCGAGCGACGGCCGCCGCGTCCCGAAATCCTCCGTCGTCGACGGTCTCGATGATCTTCCTCTCACCGCCTTCGCCATCGACCGCGACGGCGGCTTGATCGCCGGCAGCTACGGCATTAGCCGCCTCTCCAGCACCGGCGATCGCGATCGCGATTTCTCCGGCCCCGCCAATGGCTCCTGGAAAATCCACGAAATCCAGATGCAAGGCGATAAAATTCTCGTCATCGATACCGACAACAAGCTCACCCGCCTTCAATCCAACGGCGAAATCGACCTCAAATTCCAGGTCCCATCCTTCCCCGTTTATTCGGAATAACCGGTCCCCACTGTATGCTATGGAAGTGATCCGTAGCGCAATCGTCCCCGTCGCCGGACATGGTACCCGGCTCCTGCCCGCCACCAAGTCCCAGCCAAAAGAAATGCTCCCCGTAGCGCGCAAACCCATCGTTCAGTACGTCGCGGAAGAACTCGGCGCCAACGGCATCCACGAAATCCTCTTCATCACCGGTCGCAACAAGAGCTCCATCGAGGATCACTTCGACCTCGACCCTGAACTCATCCGTACCCTCGAAAACACCAACAAACAGGACCTCCTCGACGAACTCCGCTTCGAGGCCCTTCAGACGAAGTACTTCTACACCCGCCAGCGCATCCAGCGTGGCCTCGGCGATGCCATCCTCTGCGGTGCAAACTTCGCCGGCGAACAGCCCTTCGCCGTCGCTCTCGGCGATTCCATCATCGGCGTCCACGGCCAGTCCCGGTCCCTCGCCCGCATGATCGAGATCTTCGAAACTCGTACCGCGAGTTGCGTCATCGCCGTCGAGGAAGTCCCCCATGAGGACACCGCCCACTACGGCGTAATCGAGCCGGGCGACATCAACGGCGACGCCATCCGCGTCGTGAACCTCATCGAAAAACCCCGCCCTGAAGAGGCGCCCAGCAACCTCGCCATCGCCGCCCGCTACGTCTTCTCACCGCTCATCTTCGACATGATCAAGAGCGTCAAGCCCGACAAGCGTGGCGAAATTCAATTGACCGACGCCATCCAGCGACTCTGCGAAGAAGGCCGCCGCGTCATCGCCTACAAACTGCCGCCTTCGGACAAACGCTACGACATCGGCAACTTCCCCAGCTACTTCGAAACCTTCGTCGAATTCGCCCTCGCCGACCCCACCTACGGCGCCGGCCTTCGCGCTTACCTCGAAAAATTGCTCGCCTAAATGCGCACTACCCTCGGACTGCTGGCCGTCCTTGCGTTCCTCATCACAACCCACCTCGCTCAGCACGACCTACTCTGGGTTGAGGAAGGCTATCCCACCGCCGCCGCCCAGCAAATCCTCGCCGGCAAAACTCTCTACCGCGACATCTGGTTCGATAAGCCGCCGCTCTTTCCCGCCATCTATCTCCTGTGGGGCGCTCACACCGGCACCGCTCTGCGCATAGGACAATCCCTATACCTCTTCGCCGCCTGCCTCGCCCTCTACTTCGCCGTCAACAGCCGCAAGGAGGGTCTCGCCGCCGCCGCGCTCCTCGCATTCTTCCTCACCTTCGGCTTCCCCTCCGCGGTCATGGCCCTCGCCCCCGATCTGCTACTCATACTCCCGCACGCCCTCGCCATCGCGTTCGCCATCCGCGGACGCCCGTTCTTGAGCGGACTCGCCGCAGGCATCGGCATCCTGGTAAACACCAAGGCCGTCTTCGTCCTGGCTGCCTGCGCAATCTGGCAGTGGCGCGCGCTGCCATTGTTGCTAGCCGGCTTCGCCCTCCCTAACGCCGTCGCTGCCCTGTGGATGTGGACCGCGGGCTCACTAACCAGCTACTGGCAGCAAGTCTGGCAATGGGGATTTCTTTACTCGCGCGACACCTTCATCGACAGTCCTCTCAAGGAAGGCGCGGTCCGAACGGGAGGATGGCTCTGGTTCCAATCGGCAGCCGTGGTCGGAGCAGCCTGCGCCATCTGGCGACAGCGCGACTGGCGCTGGCTCGCCTCCATCGCCATCTGCGCCGTAGGCGTAGCCGCCGGATGGCGCTTCTTCCCCCGCTATTATTTTTTGCTGTTGGTGCCGGTCTGCTATCTCAGCGGGTGGGCCTTCATTCACTCACGAATCGTGCGAGTGAGCATGGCGGCTCTGTTATTGATCCCGGCCATCCGCTTCGGCCCAAGATTGCTGAATCATGACCATTGGTCGGATCTCGAAATGATGGACGACAGCCGCGCCGCGTCCGCCATCCTCGACGCACAAAAGAAGCCAGGCGACACGCTCTTGGTCTGGGGCTACCGTCCCGACATCTTCGCCTTCTCAAACATTCCAGCCGGCACGCGTTTCTTAGACTCGCAACCCCTAACCGGCGTCATCGCCGACCGTCACTTAGTCAGCAGCCAACCCGCCGCCCCGGAATTAGCCGCAACCAATCGCGCCGCATTAACCAACTACCAACCAACCTGGATCGTAGATGGCTTGGGCCCCTATAACAAATCACTAGCCATCACCAACTACAGCGATCTCCACACCTGGCTAAATCAATACCAGGAGGTCGCCCACACAAAAGGAACAACAATTTACCGCAAGAAGTAAACGCACCCGGAAGTAGAACGAGCCTCCCGGCTCGTTTAAGGGAAAGCGCAAACCGCGCCCCGGAAGGGAAGTAGAACGAGCCTCCCGGCTCGTTCAAGCGAAAGGCGCAGAACCAGCACCAGGGCGCTCAACAGAAAGGAAGCCGTCACCGACCAGTCCAACAAGCCGCCCGCTTCCCCAAAAACGCCCCAATCCCCTCCTGCGCATCCTCCGCCATCGCATTCATCGACATCACCTCACGCGCATACGCATAAGCCTTAACCTGATCCAAATCAATCTGCGAATAGAACGCCTGCTTCCCCACCGCCACCGTCAACGACGACGCCGCACAAACTTTCTCCGCCAGCGCACGAGCTTCCGCCTCCAAAGAACCAGCCGGCACCGCGCGATTAATCAAGCCCCACTCAGCCGCAGTCGCAGCATCCACCATCACGCCCGTCATCAACATCTCCATCGCCCGCTTCCGCCCAATCGCCCGCGTCAACGCCACCATCGGAGTCGTGCAGAACAGCCCAATCTTCACCCCCGGCGTCCCAAACTGCGCCGTGTCCGCGGCTATCGCCATATCGCACGTCGCCACCAACTGGCACCCTGCCGCCGTCGCAATCCCCTGCACCTGCGCAATCACCGGCTGAGGAATCGCCTGAATCTTCAGCATTAAATCGGCGCAGACTTCAAAAATCCGCCGATACTCCACCAGCGTCCGCCCCGTCATCTCGCCTAAGTCGTGACCCGAGCTGAACACCTTCCCGGCAGCCGCAAGAATCACGGCGCGCGTGCCCGCCTCGCCCGCAATCCCCTCCAGACAGGCGATCAGTTCAGTCATCAGCGACAGCGAGAGCGCATTGCGCCGCTCCGGACGGTTCAGCGTCACTGTGGCGATTCCCTCGCGATGCTCGACAATCAGTTGGTCAGAATTCACGATCGGCCCCCACTGCCATCGTACAATTACGTGGGAATGGCGAATATTGTTGTTACCGGCGGCGCCGGCTACATTGGCTCACACACCACACATGCGCTTCTCAAGCGCGGACACGACGTAGTCGTGATTGACGATCTCTCTCGCGGACATGAACACATCGTCGCGCCTGAACGGCTGCGCAAAGTGACCCTCCAGGACACCGAAGCCGTCGTCCGCGTTCTCTCTGAAAAGCCAGTGGACGCCGTCATCCACTTCGCCGCCTATATCGCCGTCGGCGAGTCCACCAAGGTCCCCGAGCTATACTTCGCCAACAACACCGGCGGCAGTATATCCCTGCTCACCGCCATGATGAAGGCCGGCGTTTCCCGCCTCGTCTTCTCTTCCACCGCCGCCGTCTACGGCATGCCTGAAACCACTCCCATCATCGAGGACCTCCCCTTCGCCGCCGTCAATCCCTACGGCGAATCCAAGGTCATGGTCGAACGCATCCTCGGCTGGATGGATCAGTTCCGCGGCCTTCGCAGCGTGGCTCTCCGCTACTTCAACGCTTGCGGCGCTGAACCTGACGCCGGCCTCGGCGAACAGCACGACCCCGAAACTCATCTCATCCCGCTCATGTTCAACGCCATCAAAAGCGGCAAGCCCGTCACCCTCTTCGGCGACGACTACGCCACCCCCGACGGCACCTGCATCCGCGACTACATCCACGTCTCCGACCTCGCCTCCGCCCACCTCGCCGCCCTCGACCATCTGCTCTCCGGCGGCCACTCCGACTCCTTCAACGTCGGCACGGGCTCAGGCCTGAGCGTGCTCGAAGTCATGCGCGCCATCGAAGAAGTCACCGGCCACAAAGTCCCCCATACCATGGGACCCCGCCGCGAGGGCGACCCACCCGAACTCGTAGCCAACTCCGACAAGCTCAAAAAGACCCTCGGCTGGAAGCCCGTGCGATCCGATATCCGCGACATCGTCAAGGACGCCTGGGCCTTCGCCAACCGCCAATAAGACCCCATGGAATCGCTGAGCCCTGCTTTTGTAATCGGACTGTTGCGCTATATCGTTTTCCTTTTCTCCACCACCTGCCACGAGGCCGCGCACGCCTTCGCTTCAAAATTAGGAGGCGACGAGACCGCGGCCCATGGAGGCCAGGTAACGCTGAATCCGCTGCCGCACATCCTGCGTGAGCCTTTCGGAATGGTGGTCGTACCGCTGCTGTCCATGGCCATGGGCGGCGGTTTGATCGGCTGGGCCAGCGCGCCCTATGATCCGCTGTGGGCCCAGCGCCACCCGCGCCGCGCCGCCTGGATGTCGCTCGCCGGACCCGCCGCAAACTTCGCCCTAGCCATCCTCGCCGGCATCGCCATGCGCATCGGGCTCCTGATGGGCAGTTTCCACATCCCCATGCAGCGCACCATCACTCACCTGGTCGAAGGCGGCCAGTCCGGCGGCGTCGATGGCATCGCCACTGTCCTCAGCATCGTCTTCACACTCAACATCCTCCTAGGCGTGTTCAATCTCCTGCCCGTCCCCCCACTCGACGGCTTCAACGCCATCGCGTTGCTAATGACCGACTCCATGGCCGCCGGCTGGAACCGCATCGGCATGAGCATCCGCCAGTACTCCTTCATCGGCCTCCTAGTAGTCTGGAAAATCTTCCCCTACCTCTACGGACCCGTACTAATGACCGCCCTAAAAGTCTTCTTCCCCAACTCCGGCCTATAAAATCAAAACAAAGGAAAGCAGCCGGAAGCAGAAAAGCACGAAAGCGGGAAAAATTGGGACTGACTACTCTGTCCCCACCCGCGATCCCGATCCAATAGAACCATCCAACGTGGACAGAGCTGTCTGTCCCAAATTTGCACAAAGGAAAAAGAGCAGCAAAGCAGGAAGCCGGAAGCCGGAAGCCGGAAGCCGGAAGCAGAAAAGCACGAAAGCAGAAAAATTGGGACAGACTACTCTGTCCCCACCCGCGATCCCGATCCAATAGAACCATCCAACGTGGACAGAGCTGTCTGTCCCAAATTTGTACAGAGGGAAAAGAGCAGCAAAGCAGGAAGCCGGAAGCAGAAAAGCGCGAAAGCAGAAAAATTGGGACTGACTACTCTGTCCCCACCCGCGATGATGATCCGAAAGAACAATCCAACGTGGACAGAGCTGTCTGTCCCAAATTTGTACAGAGGTAAAAGAGCAGCAAAGCCGGAAGCCGGAAGCAGAAAAGCGCGAAAGCAGAAAAAATTGGGACTGACTACTCTGTCCCCACCCGCGATGATGATCCAATAGAACCATCCAACGTGGACAGAGCTGTCTGTCCCAAATTTGTACAGAGGGAAAAGAGCAGCAAAGCAGGAAGCCGGAAGCAGAAAAGCACGAAAGCAGAAAAAATTGGGACTGACTACTCTGTCCCCACCCGCGATCCCGATCCAATAGAACCATCCAACGTGGACAGAGCTGTCTGTCCCAATTTTGTACAAAGGAAAAGAGCAGGAAAGCGCAAGCAGAAAAGCAGAAAAGCAAAGCGCAATCAGAAAAGCACAAAAAAATGGGACCAAAATTTGTCAAGCCCCTTACTTCTTACTCGCCATCACCTTCACATGGTCCCCACCCACGACCGCCGCGTCCACCAGACATCAGCAAAAATCACTGGACTATGTCTTATGGATCCCGACCCATTGGCGATACTTCAGGACTCCTTCATCGTCAGTTACGACAGCACAAGGTCTAATACCACCCGGTGGAGCACAGATCACAGTGGTACCAAGACCGAACCATGACTGGGCAGATCGACTAATGCGAGGCAGTCCACAAGCAACCCGCATCAAGTCAGCAAGGCGCGAGATGCCCCGCGACGGCCTGCCAACAGAACACATCGTCTCTTATCTATTCAAACTCGAATCGCGATCTTTCAGAATCGAGCTCGTATCTTAATATCTTGGATGACATCGTCAAGAAGATCCGCCGCCATGAATACCCAAAGTGATTCGCCCAACCGCCGATTCTGGTCCCTCTGCCTCATCGCCATCATCGCCGCCGGTATCCTCTCCCGCATCCTCCACACCGGCTACATCCTCCTCGACAAATACCTCGGCGACGCCCTCTACGCCGCCATGGTCTACGCCATCCTCCGCGTCATCGGCACCACCAAAGCCGTAGCCGTGAAAGCCATGACCATCATGACCGCCCTCGAGCTATTCCAACTCACCCTAATCCCAGCCCACATGCTCTCCAGCCCCAACACCCTCGTCCGCATCACCGCCCGCCTCCTCGGCACCGAATTCAGCTTCCTCGACCTCCTCGCCTACGCCATCGGCAAACTTGACAGCGTCTGCTACGTATAGGGCAGGAGTACACCCATGGCCACCGCAGCACAAATCATCGCCAACCGCGCCAACGCCTGCTACAGCACTGGCCCGCGCACCATCGCCGGCATCGAATCCAGCAAACACAACGCCACCCGCCACGGACTCGCCGGTAAACAGATCGTCGTCAAAGGTGAGGACCCCGCCGAGTACGACCAACTCCATCTCGAACTCGTCCGCGATCATGCCCCCGTCAACGAGCGCGAAGCCATGCTGGTCGAGGAAATCGCCCAGAACTGGTGGCGCCTCCAGCGTGCCCGCCGCATCGAGACCGAGGTGCTCGCTAAGTTCGGCCAGCTCGAATGCATCATCGACCCCGAAGCCCGCCGCGCCTTCCTAACCATCACCCGCTACCTCAATACCATCGAACGTACCTGGCACCGCGCCTGCCGCGACCTCGAAAAGCTCCAGGACATCCGCCGCGAATCCGAACCTCCCCCAGCCCTCGAAATCGCTCCCAACCCTGTCCGCCGCAAAGACTCCCGCATCGAAATCCACCGCCAGTGGCTCACTCGCAGAAAAGCTTTGCATGGCGTCCCTTGCGTGATACGATAGCGTCGCGTAAGCGTTTACAATCCTATGCCCTTCGCCCCGGCCCTGTTGCTCCAAAGTGCTCCCACCCGACTGCTGACACTCGCACCGGTTGACCTCGCCATCATCGGCCTCTACTTCGTCATGGTGCTCGGCATCGGGCTCTATCTCAAGCGCTTCACCAAGACGGGTGAGGACTTCTTCCTCGCCGGCCGCGAAATGACCGCCTGGATCGCCGGGCTCAGCTTCGTCGCCGCCAACCTCGGCTCCCTCGAACTCATGGGCTGGGCCGCCGCCGCTTATCAGTACGGCATCCTCGCCGTCCACTGGTATTGGATCGGCGCCATCCCCGCCATGCTCTTCCTCGGCATCGTTATGATGCCCTTCTACTACATCTCCAAGACCCACTCCGTCCCCGGTTACCTGAAATTGCGCTTCGGCGAACCCGCCCGCGCCCTCTCCGCCGTCAGCTTCGGCCTCATGACCGTGCTCATGAGCGGTATCAATATGTACTCCATGGCCCTGGTCATGAAAGTCGTCCTCGGCTGGGACATCAACTTCAGCATCTGGGTCTCCTCCCTCACCGTCGCCGCCTACGTCGTCCTCGGGGGACTCCTCTCCGCCATCTTCAACGAAGTGCTCCAGTTCTTCCTCATATGGCTCGGCGCAATCCTCATCTCCGTCATCGGTCTCATCGAAACCGGCGGTTGGGATGGTATGGTCGCACGCATCCACCAGAACTTCCCCGGCGGCGATTACACCCACGCCTGGCGCACTTTGGGTTCGTTTAGCGATAACCCCATGGGCATCCATTGGACCGGTATCGTACTCGGTCTCGGCTGGGTGATCTCCTTCGGCTACTGGACTACTGACTTCCTCGTCGTCCAGCGCGTCCTCACCGCCAAAGACATGCGCGCCGCCAAAATGGCTCCCATCATCGGCGCCTCTTTCAAGATGATGGTCCCCTTCATCGTCATCCTTCCCGGACTCCTCGGACTCGCCGTCCTCCCGTTCCACCTCACCGGTGAAGCCCAGGCCGTCGCCACCGGCGGCCATAGCTATAACGAAGTGCTGCCCCTTATGCTCGCCCGCTATTGCGGTCCCGGACTGCTCGGCTTAGGCATCACCGCCTTGATCGCCGGCTTCATGTCCGGCATGGCAGGCAATGTCAGCGCCTTCGCTACCGTCTGGACCTACGACATCTACCGCGCCATGATCAAGCCGCAAGCAACTGACGCACACTACGTCAGCGTCGGCCGCTGGTGCACCATCGTCGGCGTCCTGGTCAGCATCGGCACCGCCTATCTCGTTATGCAGTTCCTCAGCATCATGGACTACGTGCAGGCGCTGTTCAGCTTCTTCATCGCCCCTCTGTTCGGCACAGTCCTTTTGGGAATGCTCTGGAAACGCGCCACCGCCGCCGCCGGCTTCTGGGGACTGCTCACTGGAACTGTCTCCTCCATCGCCATGTGGGCCTGGGTCAAGGCTGACCCCACCGCCATCCGCTACATCGCGCTCTCCGACAAAGCCAAGGACATGGCCGAAAATATGTACCGCGGTCTCTGGTCCTGGATCATCTGCGTCGCCGTCACCGTCATCGTCAGTTACATGACCCGGCCCAAGCCCGATTCTGAACTCGTCGGTCTCGTCTACGGCTGTACCGAACTTCCGTCAGAAGACCACCTCAAGCTCTATCAACGACCGATCTTCTACGCCGTGATAGTAGCTCTGGTCTTCGCAATTCTGAATATCATTTTCTGGTAGCCCATCATGCACAGACCTGGACTCATCTCAATCTGGTTCTTCATCGGCATCCTCCTGCTTGCCTACGGCATCATCATCACGGGGCAGGGCATCTACGAACTGTACGTTCCCTCGGAACATCCCGTCGTACACGCCGAACTCCACGCCACCTTCTGGTGGGGACTAGTGCTGCTCGTGCTGGGCCTCTTTTATACATTCCGCTTTAAACCTAGAGGCTAGTCATGTCATCCCCTACCCGTAAACAGTCATTCGGCATCATCGTCGGCAACCGCGGCTTCTTCCCCGCTCACCTTGCGCGATCGGGCCGCGAGGAAATGATCAACGTCGTTCGCAATGCCGGTTATGAGCCGGTAGTCCTCGGCCCTGAGGACTCCAAGCACGGCGCCGTCGAAGCCCGTTCCGAAGCCGCCAAGTGCGCCGACCTCTTCAAGAAACACCGCGACGATATCGACGGCATCATCGTCACTCTGCCGAATTTCGGCGACGAGCGCGCCATCGCCGACACCCTCCGCATGGCCGGGCTCAACGTCCCCGTCCTCATCCAGGCCACCCCCGACACTCCGTCAAAGATGTCCATCCGCGACCGCCGCGACAGCTTCTGCGGCAAGATGTCGGCCTGCAATAACCTCACTCAGTACGGCATCCCTTATTCGCTCACCACGCTCCACACCGAAGCCCCCGACTCGCCGACGTTCGCTAAGGATCTCGCCTGGTTCGCCGCCGTCACTCGTGTCGTCCGCGGCCTGCGCCGCCTTCGCATCGGCGCCATCGGCGCGCGCCCTGCCGCCTTCAACACCGTCCGCTATAGCGAGAAAATCCTCGAGAACAACGGCATCTCCGTCGAGACCATCGACCTCTCCGAAATCCTCGGCCGCATCGACCGCATGAAGGATGACGACCCCGCCGCTCAGGGCAAACTCGCCGCCATCAAGAGCTACGTCACCACTACCGGCATTCCCGAGGCCGCCCTCATGAAAATGGCGAAACTCGGCGCAGTCATCGACGGTTGGATGAGTGACACCCAGGTCGCCATCAGCGCCGTCCAGTGCTGGACTTCTCTTGAAGAGTACTTCGGCGTCGTGCCCTGCACCATCATGAGTATGATGAGCAACAACCTGCTCTCGAGCGCCTGTGAAGTCGATATCGCCGGCGTCGTCGGCATGCACGCCCTCCAACTTGCCTCCCAAACTCCCAGCGCCCTGCTCGACTGGAACAACAATTACGGTGACGACCCCGACAAGGCCGTCTGCTTCCACTGCAGCAACCTGCCCAAGCACTTCTTCAACGAAGTCCGCATGGACTTCCAGGAAATCATCGCCGGCACCGTCGGCAAGGAAAACACCTACGGCACCTGTGTTGGCCGCGTCAAAGCCAGCCCCATGTCGTTTGCCCGCTTCTCGACCTTCGATCTGTCCGGCAAGATGGCCGGCTATGTCGGCCACGGCGAATTCACCAACGATCCCCTGGATACCTTCGGCGGCGCCGGCGTAGTCCACATCCCCCGCATGCAGGAACTCCTCCAGTTCATCTGCCGCCTCGGCTTCGAACACCACGTAGCCGCCAACCTATCCACAGTAAGCGACGCCGTCTTCGAAGCCACCACCCGCTACATGGGCTGGAGCATCCACAAGCACAGTTAACCGGAAAAAGATGGGGACTGACTTCTCTGTCCCTAACCGAAGCCGCCGATCCTATGAAACAACCCCACCAGCGAAAAAACCGGAAAGATGGGGACTGACTTCTCTGTCCCTAACCGAAGCCGTCGATCATATGAAACAACCCCTACGTGGACAGAGCGGTCTGTCCCCATCTGTGGCCGGCAAGAAAGCAGTCCCGGAAAGATGGGGACTGACTTCTCTGTCCCTAACCGAAGCCGTCGATCCTATGAAACAACCCCTACGTGGACAGAGCGGTCTGTCCCCATCTTTGGTCGCCAAGAAAGCAGTCCCGGAAAGATGGGGACTGACTTCTCTGTCCCTAACCGAAAACGTCGATCCTATGAAACAACCCAACGTGGACAGAGCGGTCTGTCCCCATCTGTGGCCGCCAAGAAAGAAACAACCGGAAAGATGGGGACTGACTTCTCTGTCCCTAACCGAAAACGTCGATCCTATGAAACAACTCACCGTGGACAGAGCGGTCTGTCCCCATCTTTTGGCCGGCAAGAAAGCAGTCCAATAAGGAGCTAGAACATGTCCATCGTTGCAGGCGTAGACTTCGGAACTCTATCCGTCCGCGTGTCCCTCTTCGACGACAAACGCGGACGCCTCGGCTCAGGCACCGGCGACTACCCGCTGAACCGCAGGAAGTCCGACCCCGACTACGCCACCCAAAGCCACGCCGACCACATGCGCGCCCTGGCAGAGGCGATGGGCAAAGCCATAAACGCCGCCGGAATTAGCGGCACGCAGATTGAAGCGTTAGCCCTCGACACCACCGGTTCCAGCGTCATCCCCCTCGGCCCAGGCCTCGAACCGCTCGACGACTACTACCTCTGGTGCGACCATCGCGCCTGGCAGGAAGCTGCTCAAATCACCACGGCCGCGCACAGCGCTAAGCTACCCTCCATCGACTGGTGCGGCGGCACCTACTCCTCCGAGTGGGGCTTCTCCAAGCTCCTCCACTGGCTCCGCGCCAATCCCGAGAAGGCCGCCCAAATGGTCACCGCCGCCGAGCACTGCGACTACCTCGCTGCCGTCCTCTGCGGCATCACCGAACCCGCCAACATCCCCCGCAGCATATGCGCCATGGGGCATAAATGGATGTGGAACGATTCCCTCGGCGGACTGCCGGCCGAATCCTTCCTCACCGGCGTCGACCCGCGCTTCGCCGGCATCCGCGACAAGCTGAACGGCCGCTACCAGACCTCCGACCAGATCGCAGGAAAGCTCAGCGCCGAGTGGGCCCAGAAACTCGGCGGACTGAAGCCCGGTATTCCCATCCCCGTCGGCGCCTTCGACGCCCATTGGGACGCCATCGGCGCGGGCGTCAAAATCGGCGACGTCGTCAACGTCGTCGGCACCTCCACCTGCATCATGGCCATCAGCGAGCAGTCCACGCTGGTGCCCGGCGTCTGCGGCGTCGTCCCCGGTTCCATCAACCCTCGCTACACCGGCATCGAAGCCGGACTCTCTGCCACGGGCGACATCTTCGACGCCATCGCCAAACGCGCAGGCACCACCGTCGCCGACCTCTCCAAAGGCCTCGAAAACTATCGCGCCGGCGAAACCGGCCTCCTCCGCCTTACCTGGGACAATGGCGACCGCACCGTCCTCGTCAACCCCGAATTGGGCGGCGTCACCCTCGGCTGGAAACTCACCAGCACTGCCCAGGATGAACTCTTCGCTGCCATCGAGGGCACAGCGTTCCACACCCGCGTTATCCTCGAACGCATGCAGGAACACGGCGTCCCGGTTGACCGCATCATCAACGGCGGCGGCATACCGCAGAAAAATCAGGTGCTCAATCGCATCTACGCCAATGTCATGAACAAGCCCATCCTGGTGCCCGCCGGCGACGTCACCAGCCTCGGGTCCGCCATGTTCGCCTTCCTCGCCGCCGGCACCTTCAAGACCATCGAGGACGCACAGGAAGCGTTGTCGCCCGGCTACAAAACCGTCGAACCCGATCCCGCGGCCGCCGCTACCTACGCCGAACTCTACCCTCTCTATCGCAAACTCTACTTCGCCCTCGGCTCGCGAACCTCTGAATCCGCGTCCATCGGCGACGTCCTCCCCGACTTGCGCCGCATCGCCGCCCTGGCACATTCCGCCAACGAGAAAGCCCATGCTGGAACAACTGCGAGCTGAAGTCCTCGAATCGAACCTCGAACTGGTCCGCCGCGGCCTCGTTCTCTATACCTTCGGCAACGCCAGCGGACTCGATCGCGAACACGGCCTCTGCGTCATCAAACCGAGCGGCGTGCCCTACGAGAAAATGACCCCTGCCGACATGGTCATCACCGACCTCACCGGCAAAATCGTCGAAGGTACCCTGCGACCGTCGTCCGACCTCGCCACCCACCTCGCTCTCTATCGTGCGTTCCCCACCATCGCCGGCGTCGTCCACACCCACTCCCGCCACGCCACCGCCTGGGCCCAGGCTGGACGCGAAATTCCCTGCTTCGGCACCACCCACGCGGATTACTTCCATGGGCCCGTGCCCTGCACCCCCGTCCTCACCCGCGAGGAGATCGAAGGCGAGTACGAACTCAACACCGGTCTTGCCATCATCCGGCGCTTTGAAGGTGTCGACCCTTTGCATTTCCCCGGCGTTCTCGTTGCCGGACACGCCCCATTCGCCTGGGGCAAGGATGTCGCCGCCGCAGCCTTCAACGCTGTCGTGATGGAAGAGATTGCCGCCATCGCGTTTGAAACCCTCACCATCAATGCGAACGTCCAGCCCATTTCCCGGCACCTCCATGACAAACATTTCTTACGTAAGCACGGACCTGCTGCCTACTATGGACAACAGGCGTATAGTCATACCCAGGAGTAGAAGATGCGCAACGCTGTGTTAGCAACTGTATTGGCGATTGCAGTAACAGCCGCCGCCTGCAGTGGCGGTCGCCATGAACCCACCGAGAAGTATTTCCTCGTTGCTTCAAATGTGAAACTCCCCTACTGGCAATCCGCCCAGTCAGGACTTGCAAGAGCCGCGAAACAGCTCGCCGTCCAGGCGGAAATGGTCGGCCCGGAGAGTTATGACCCGGCGGCCCAGAAAACGGCCTTCGCCGCCGCTGTCGCCAAAAAGCCGTCAGGAATTCTGGTATCGGTGGCGGACCCGGCCAGCCTCAAGGCGGACATCGACGCCGCCATCGCCCAGGGCATTCCGGTAATCACGATGGACTCCGACGCTCCCGACAGCAAGCGCCTCGCCTTCATCGGAACCAATAATTACCAGGCCGGCCTCATCGGCGGAAAAGTTCTGGTTAAAGCCCTCGGCGGCAAAGGCAGCGTGGTTGTGTTTACCATGCCCAACCAGGCCAACCTGCAGGAACGCCTCCACGGCTATCGCGACGCCATCGGCGAAGGCGGTATCAAAATTACTCAGATCATCGACATGAAGGGCGACCCGCGCGTCGCCTTCGACAACGCCACCGACCTGCTGAATAAGAGCGCCGCGAAGATCGACGCCTTCGTGTGTCTAGAAGCCTCTGCCTGTCAGGAAGTGGCCGAGGTGGCCAATCGCAACAAGATTTCAAAGACCATCATCGCCATGGACACCAATAAGGAAACCCTCGAGTGGATCCAGAAAGGCATCATCGCCGCCACCATCGGCCAGAAGCCCTTCACCATGGCCTATTACGGCGTCAAGATGCTCGACGATCTAAAGCACTATCCGCCCGCATCACTCGATCGGAATTGGGCCCAGGACTCGTTTGCCCCGATTCCCGCTTTCGTCGACACCGGCGCTACCCTCATCGACAAGAGCAATGTCGACGAGTTTATGAAGGCCCGCGACGCTGTGGCGAAGTAGCAGCCCATTCGGCTCCGCGTACCAACGTCGCTGCAAATCCGGCGCTCTTCATCGCTTCGGCATCATGACCCAGGGCCGTCACAAAAACGCGGCCCTCACCAAAGTTGACCGTCCAGAGCATGGGCTGGTCCAGGCCTGCGCCCGGCGTGGGCTGCTTCGCTTTCCCCTGGTACAGCGCATGATCGTCCCAAGCCGTCGCCAGCACGTGGTAACTGCCTGCCGGCTGCCACTTCAGATTGGCGTAAAGCTCGTCATTGGGCTGGGGGAACGGCTCCAACCCCTTGGTGATCGGATGGTCGGGATCGGTGATCTTCACCGTGAAATCGTGCCGGGCCGAATGGTGCCCGTTGTTCGGCCGCCAGTTGCCGCCGGTCATTTTCTCGTATTCAGTCCAGCCGGCAAAGGCCGCCGTCGAGAAATGGTAAACCACCAGTCCCTTGCCGCCGCGCACAAAGTCGAGTAGCGCTTCATCGGTCTTGCTGCCCCACCGCAAAGCGGGCTGATTCTTGTCGTAGTAGTTGAGGATGACGAGGTCATAGGGAGCGAGTGTCTCCGGGCCGGCGCCGCGGAACTCCTCGGTTACCCGCACCTCAAAACGACCGGTATCCTCCAGGATTTTCCGGAGCACCGGCGTAGTGCCGCGCCAGTCGTGCCCGTTCTGGCCGGTGATAATCAGCGTCTGAATCTTGGGCGCCTGCGCTCCGGCGAGCGCGGCACCGAGCAGCGCCCAAAGTAGCACTTTCATAATTAGAGATTATCAGAGCTGTATAGCCTGAATTGATCACCCGTCGGAGATCGCCGGGAAGTTACACTGGAGGTCATCGTGGATTCTGCGGACGTCATCATTATCGGAGGCGGTATCGTCGGTTCGAGCATCGCCTATCACCTCACCGAAGCAGGTTGCACTAATATCGTTGTGCTCGAGCGCGAAACCCATACCGGCAAGGGCTCGACAGGCAAGAGCATGGGCGGCGTACGCGCCCAGTTTTCGATGCCCCTGAATATCCGCATGTCGATGTACTCCATCCCGTTCTTCCGGGACTTCGAGTCGATCACCGGCTTTGAGTCAGGGTACAAAGCGCAGGGCTACTTATTCGTTGCCAATCAACCCGCGCACATGAAATACCTGAGTGACAACTACGACACTCAGATCGACGCCGGACTGAAGACGGTCCAATTGATGTCCCGCGACGACATCGTGAAGATGTCGCCCGAGTTGCGCAACGACGATATCCTCGGCGGCAGTTTCTGCTCCACCGACGGTTTTGTCGACCCCTACAGCGTCATGAACGGCTTCATGGCCTGTGCTGAACGCCGCGGCGCTCGCCTGCTCCGCGAGACCGAAGTTACCGCCATCGATCGCGACTCGAACGGCGTCAGCGGAGTCCAGACGAATCGCGGCCCCATCGCCGGGCGCATCGTCGTCAATGCTGCCGGCGCCTGGGCCGGGAGTGTCGCCCGCCTCGCTGGAGTGGACCTGCCGGTGGAGCCCTTGAGAAGGATGCTCGTCCCCACCGAGCCTTTTGACAAGATCTCGCACGAGTCGCCCATGGTGGTCGACATGGGCAGCGGTTTCCACTATCGCCCGGAGAATCGCGGCCTCCTGCTCGCCTGGTGCGACCCCGATGAGAAGCCTGGGTTCAAAATCGATTTTGACCGCAACTTCATCGAGAAGATCCTCACTCGCGGGGTTGACCGCGTCCCTTGCCTGGAAGAAGTGGAAGTGAATCCGCGCCGTCCCTGGGCGGGCCTCTATGAAATGACGCCCGACCATCACCCGGTGCTCGGAGCCGTCGATCAATTGCCCGGACTGTTCCTCGCCAACGGCTTCAGCGGCCACGGCGTCATGCACTCGCCTGCCACCGGCAAGGTGCTCTCTGATCTCATCCTGAAGGGCGCAACGGATTTGATCGACGCGAAGATCCTCGATTTCCAGCGCTTCGCCGAAAACCGGCTCGTTCACGAAACAGCAGTTCTTTAGAAAGGGAGACCGTCTTGAAACTTGAAGGTGTCTTTTCCGTACTCGCAACTCCGTTCCACGCCAACGGCGATCTTGACCTCGACGGTCTCAAGCACATCGTCGACCGCTTTATCGAATGCGGCGTCACCGGCTTCACCGTGCTTGGCGTCACCAGTGAGGTTGCGCGCCTGAACGAGCACGAGCGAGCGCAGGTTCTCGACACGATCGCCAAGCAGGTGAACGGCCGGGTCATGCTTGTGGTGGGCTCCACCGCCGACGGTCTTCGCACCTGCGTCGACTACACCAGGCAAGCCAAGGACGCCGGCGCCACGGCCGTCATGATCAGCCCGCCACGCATGCCCAAGCTGAACTCGGCAGCTGTGCTGGCTCACTTCGAGGGCGTCGCGCGTGCAGTGGACATCCCGATCGTCGTCCAGGATTTTCCGCCAATCTCCGGCTTCACCATGGAGCCGTCATTGCTGGTGCGCATCGCGAAGGACATCCCGGCCGCACGCACCATCAAGCTCGAGGATCCGCCCACGCCCCTGAAGACCGCTCGCATCGTTGAAGCCGCCCACGGACTGGAGATCAGTATCTTCGGCGGGCTGGGCGGCGTCTTCCTGCTTGAGGAACTGATGGCCGGCGGTGCGGGCGCCATGACCGGCTTCGCTTTCCCGGAAGTGCTGGTCGACATCGTGAGCCGCTTCAAGAAGGGCGACGTCGACGGCGCCGCGGGCGTCTTCTATAAGCACGTTCCGCTCATGCGGTTTGAGTTCCAGGAAGGCATAGGCATGGCGATTCGTAAGGATGTCCTCCGGAGGCGCGGACTCATCGAATCCGCCTACACCCGTCCCCCAGGCGCCAAAATGGACCCCGGCACGACAGCGGCTCTGGAACGCCTGCTCAGCTGGACCGGCGTTACTCTCCAGTAACGTGATTTTTCAGTGAACCCAGCCGCCTCTCACGCGTAGTAGCTAATATGCTCCGCGACATACGCTACGCCCTGCGATCTCTCTTCCGCGATCGGGGGTTCGCGACCACGGTGGCACTGACACTCGCCGTATGTGTCGCGGCGAATACGGCTATCTTCGCGATCGTCCATTCGGTGCTTCTACAGCCCCTGCCGGTTCCCGAAGCCAATTCGATTCTCCTGCTGTCGAATGAGTATCCGAAAGCGGGCGTCGGCGTTAGCCATAACAGCGCCGCCGGCGACTACTATGACCACTTGGCCGGTGTCCCTGCGCTCGCCGACCAGGCCATGTTCCAGGAAGGCCACCGGACCATCGATGTGAACGGCACTCCCGAGCAACTGACCTCGATGGCGGTGACACCGTCCATCTTCCCGCTACTCCGTGTAAATCCGGCGCACGGGCGCCCGTTCAATGCCGGGGAAGGCGAGATCGGGAACGAGCAGAAAGTCATTATCAGCGACGCCTTCTGGCATCAGATGTTCGCGGGCGACGTGTCGGCCATCGGAAAGCAACTACGCGTCGGGGGCCGTCCGTTCACGGTGGTCGGCATCATGCCTCCCGGCTTCGTCTTCATGGATCCCGACACACGCGTGTGGGTCCCGCTGGCCTTCACCGCGGAGATGAAGAAGCAGCACCACAACAATAACTGGCAGCACATCGGCCGTTTGAAGCCGGGCACATCCATCGAGCAGGTGAAGACGCAGGTGGCGGCGGTGAATCGCGCCAACGACGAGAAGTATCCCGAGATGAGAGAGATTCTTCACAGTGCGGGCTATTTCACCAAGGTGGAACCGCTGCAGCGGATGCTGGTCGAGGACATCGAAAGCTCGCTCTATTTCCTGTGGGCCGGCGCTGCGCTGCTGCTCATCATCGGCGCGCTGAATATCGCCAATCTCGCATTTGCACGCCTCGCCTCGCGGCGCAAAGAGATGGCCACCCGACTGGCTCTTGGCGCCTCGCGAGCCCAACTGGCGCGGCAGTTGCTGACCGAGAACATTCTGGTTACCACCGCCGGCGGCGTCGCCGGAATTCTACTTGGAGCGGGGGCGCTGAAGCTGATGGCGACGTCCTGGTTGAGCCGTTTGCCCCGCGCCTCGGAAGTTCAAATCGATCTACCCGTTATCCTCGTCTCACTCGCGATGGCGGTCGCCATCGGGGTACTCATCGGCCTGCTCCCGCTGGCAGGTGTCTGGCGGACGCAACTCGCGAGTGTGCTGCGGGAAGGTGGACGCGGCAGTTCGGCTGGAAAGAATACAGGACGCTTGCGCCAGGTTCTGGTGGGAGCGGAAATCGGGCTGGCTTTCGTCCTGCTGATGGGCGCTGGATTACTACTCGCCAGTTTCCAGAAACTGCTTACGGTGGATCCCGGCTTCAGAAGCAATGGCGTGCTAACGGTCTCCACCAGCCTCCCAAGGGCGCGCTACAAGGAGGATGCCTCGACGCGAGCATTCCTGAACCGGTCACTCGAGGTTGTTCGGCGCCTTCCAGGCGTGACGGCAGCGGGAGCCACGACGACGATTCCATTCGGTAGTGACCATAGCGACAGCGTGGTCCTCGCTGAAGGCTATGTGCGCAAGCCCGGGGAGTCGATGATTTCGCCCAGCCGCATCATCATTAGTCCGGGATATTTCGAAGCCATGGGGACCGCCCTGGTTAAAGGCCGGTACTTCAGAGACTCCGACACCGATACCAGTCAGAAGGTGATAATCGTCGACGAACAACTGGCCCAACGTTTCTGGCCCAACCAGGATCCAATCGGCCGGCGCATGTTCAACCCAAACGACGCCGCGGAACTCGAGAAGGCGGGTCCAAAGACGGTGTTCCTGACCATCGTTGGCGTGGTGCGGTCGGTGCGTCTCCAGGACATGGCCGGCAGCGGCAATTCGGCCGGAGCCTACTATTTCCCATTCGAGCAGAGTCCCCAAAACGGCTTCACTTTGGCCATCCGGACGGCCGGCGACCCCACGACGATCGCTAAGACTGTCCGATCGGGAATCGCGGCTCTCGATCCGGAACTGGCGTTGTACGAGATCAAGACCATGGAGGAGTGGACGGCGCTCTCTCTCGCATCACGCAAGACGTCGATGATGCTGGCGCTGACCTTCGCAGTGGTCGCGCTGTTCCTGGCGGCGATCGGGCTCTATGGCGTCCTGGCGTACCTGGTAACGCAGCGGCGCCGCGAAATCGGGATCCGGATTGCGCTCGGCAGTACGGCGTCGCGAGTGGTGAAGCTAGTGGTGGCCGAGGGGTTGGTGCTGACGGCGGTGGGCCTGGGTGCGGGGATCGTTGGTGTCGCAGCGGTGAGTCGATTGATGGCAAATCAGGTTTACGGCGTCCGTCCGCTCGACCCACTGGTGATGGCGGCCGTCGGCGGGGTGATCGCGCTGATCGCTGTCGGCGCCTGCGCGCTTCCGGCTTGGCGGGCCGTCCGTGTTGACCCAATTTCGGTTCTCGGCGAATAGGGTGTTCGTCCGGAAAATAGTTGAAGCCTAACGGTGAAGATTTACGTCTCTTCATGTACGGATGGGACGGGTCTTTCTGTGTGCGGCCGTGCTCTCCCATGGCCTTTTCATTTTCGGCGCGGATTCAACGCTCGACGTGCGCAACGGCGATATTCCCAATTTCAAGACGCATTTTCAAACACGCGAATATAAGTCGAAGAAAGATTGGGAAAATCAACGTAACCGGCTGAAACAACAGATTCTTTCGGCCGCGGGCCTGATTCCCACCCCGGTCAAAACGCCGCTTCACGCGCGGGTAATTCGGCATCAGGATTTCGCCGGTTATTCGATTGAATCCGTGGTCATCGAGCCGCTGCCCGGCTATTACCTGGGAGGCAATCTCTACCTGCCGGCGGGCCATAAGGGCAGGGCACCTGGCATCCTGATTCCCCACGGACATTGGAAGCGCGGACGCCTCGAGGACCAGTCGACCTACTCGGTTCCGGCGCTCGGAATCAACCTCGCCCGTCAGGGTTATGTCGCCTTTGCTTACGACATGGTGGGCTACAACGACACCCGGCAGACGCCGCATTCGTTCATCACGCCGGCGCATGCACTATGGTCGTTTCATCCCATGGGTTTGCAGCTTTGGAACTCGATCCGGGCGCTGGATTACCTGCAGTCCCGGCCGGAAGTGGACGGCAACCGACTGGCGGTAACCGGAGCATCCGGCGGCGCCTCGCAGACGATTTTCATTACCGCCGTCGATGACCGCGTGAAGGCGTCCGCCCCGGTGAACATGGTTTCGGCATCAATGCAGGGCGGCGACCCCTGCGAGGAAGCGCCGAACCTGCGCCTCGGAACATCCAACGTTGAAATTGCAGCCATGGCGGCCCCGCGGCCCATGCTGGTGGTTTCGTGCACACAGGACTGGACGCGCCGGACGCCGGTGGAGGAGTTTCCGGCCATCAAGAAGATCTACGACCTCTACAGCCGGGGTTCGCAGGTGGGCAACGTTCACATCGATGCCGAGCACAACTACAACCGGCAAAGCCGCGAGGCCGTGTACCGTTTTCTGGCGGCGCAATTCAACCGGGGCATGACGGCGGAGCAGTGGATGGACCAGCCCGTGGAAGTCCCGGCCGACGACACGATGTTGGCGTTTGCAAAAGGCGACCTGCCGCCGGGCACCGAGAACCTGGACGACGTTTTCAACTCCTGGAAGATTGCCGCGCAGATGCAGCCTGAGCGCGCGATGCCGTTGAATGAACTTCGCGAATCGCTGCGCAACGTCCTCAGCGTGGACGCCGACCCGGCGATCGAAAGCGGCATGGATGCCGACAGGATAAGCATCAGCCGGGTGCGAATGCACGATCGCGTCACTGGTCGCTGGGTGCCCGGCAAAGGTACGCCGGTACTGATCCTTGACCCTCGCGGCGCCGATGCCGCGCTGCTGTCAGATCTGGGTCTGGAGATCCTGCACTCGGGCCGTCCTCTGCTGGCGATCAATCCTTTCCGGCCGGGTCGCGAGCGCGAGTCGCAGCAGCGGTTCGACAAGTATTTTCTCTCCTACAACCGGACGGACGAAGCCGAACAAGTGCAGGACATCCTGACGGCGCTGACCTTCCTGCGCTCGCACAACAAAGGCAAGCCGGAAGTGATTGGTATCGGCAAGATGGGCGTGCCGGGCTTGTTTGCGGCGGCGGTGGCTCCGGTGGAAGTGAGCCTGATCTCCGACTTGCAGGGCTTCTCGGGTTCCGACGAGGATTTCGAGCAACGGTTCTTCGTTCCTGGCATTCAGCGGGTGGGCGGTCTGAACGCGGCGATGCGGCTGGTGAATTCCCTGCGGGCCACCATCAGCGCACCAGAGCATCGTAAAAACCTGCCGGTGGCAGTCGACTAAGGTAAGTCGGTATGGTCCTCAACAAAACGGAATTTGTGGGAAAGCTCCGGGACGAAGTGCGAATTCTGTTGCACCTGGTCTCTAAGGTTGATCCCGCGCGCCTCGATTACCGTCCCACGCCGGGGCAGCGCAGCTTGCGGGAATTACTGGAATATCTGACGATCTTCGCGCCCATTCATCTTCGAACCATCCACGCCGGTGTCTGGAACATGGACGCGTGGCGGACGGCTTGGCGCACCGAGGAAGCGGCCGCGAGAAACAAGAGCTTCGAAGAGTTGCGGGATTCACTGGCGGCGCACGACGGCCTTTTTACAGAGACAGTGGAGTCGTTGAGCGACGAAGACCTGCGGGCCGGGATGCAGATGTTTGGGAGCACGTCGACCCGCGGTTCGTGGCTAGTGTCGCTGGTGCTGACTCACTACGCTGCCTACCGCATGCAGTTGTTCCTGTACCTCAAGGCGTGCGGACGGGAAGAGCTTGACACGTTCAATCTGTGGGTCGGCAAGGATGCCCCGCCGCGCGCTTAGCGTGTATGAACCGGAGCGAGCACGGCGCGGCAGAAGCTTTGAATCAGCGGGTGAGGATTGCCGCTTGACGATCGCGCCTGCGGGACGAAGAGCGTCCCAACGAAGAACGTTTGGAAGGGCAGTTCGATGATCCTCGGCTCATTGATCTCATCCCAGCCAGTGATCTTCATGCCAGCTCGCTCCAGGGCTTCCCGGTAGTCGGGATTGAGGCCAAAGTTGCAGTAGTAATTTTCCTCTGCGTCGATGCCGCCGTAGGCCAAAGCCGCCTTCGAGCCAGGCTCCATCATCACCGGCATGACTTTGCCGGCAATCGAACACGCAATACGGGTGAGGAAGAGGACTGAAGCGTAGGGATCGGTCTCGGCGTGAGCGGCCTCGCGAATTCCCATTACGTTGCGGGCGTACTCGAGTACGGCATGCTGGAAGCCGCCGCAGGTGCCGATGAACGGCACGCTATTCTCGCGCGCATATTGGACTCCGCGAAGAGCGCCCTCAGTGCTCTTGTAGGGACTGCCGGGGCTGCAGAAAAGTCCGCCGTACGCGGCATAGTCGTGATCGGCGTCTGTGGCCAGCCATTCCGATTCCAGCCCGGAGTGAAGTAGCGCTTCGCGGGTGGCGACATGCAAGGCATAGTCGGGCCGGTAGTCGCCAATGATGCCGATTCTAGGAGTCGTCATTTGAATAGGATGACGCATCAGCCGGCTTTTTGGGAGCCGTGCGACATTTTCCAGTGGATCTGGCGGAGCATTCCCAGCCAGACCTCGGCGTCGTGCGTACTGAGATCCATGCGACGGATGAGGCGGCGAGTTTTTAATTCTATGGAGGCGGCGGTTCGGGTATGAACGTAGCCGGCTTCGCCGAGGATCTCGAGCAGGTTCGCGGTGAACCGTTCTACTTCCTCAGCCTTCGCCGGTTCCCGCTCGGGTGCTTTTTGTCGCGCCACGGCAGAGCTGCGAATCAGTTCATAAAGACAGATGGCCACGGCCTGTCCGAGGTTCATGGAGGCGTGTTCCTCGCGAGAGGGAATCCGCATGAGCCAATGGCAGTGGGCCATGTCCTCATTGCCGAGTCCGAACTTTTCCGAGCCGAACAACAGGGCGACGTTTTCCGACTCCATGCGCTTGCGGATGAGACGGCCGCCGAGTTCCAACCGGCGCAAAGGATGTTCGAGGACGCGAGGGCCGAGCGCGGTGGTGCCGACGACGAGAGAGCAATCGGCAACCGCTTCGGCGAGGGTCGCAAATTCGCAGGCCTGTTCGAGAATGTAGCCCGATTTCACCGCCGACTTCGCCTCTTTGAAGGCCACCTCGTAGGGATTTACGAGGCGCATTTCGATGAAACCGAAGTTGCTCATCGCGCGCGCGGCTGCGCCGATATTGAGGGGGTTGCGCGGAGATACGAGGACTACGGTGAGCACATTCTCACGCTATCGCAGTTCCTCCATGGCCGCTTCGAGCATCTCGCGCGATGGCCGCAATTTTTCCTGCGGCAAGGCGGCGAGCGGGGTGTCGACCATATTCAGGCGGTCGACGAGAGTGGGCGCGTCGGTCTGGATGTAGAGCAATCCGGTGAGGACTTCGGTGGCTCCGGCGGGGCGGTGAAGAATATTGATGGCCGCCAGTTTGTCGGTGGGGTCGTAGTCGCGACCGAGTTTCTTGAGCCGCATATGGGAGCCGTCGTGCATGGTGACATCGTGGACGCTGCCTTCCTCGTAGTCGACGGCGATGTCCTGATAGGCGGGCACGTAGTCGATGGTATGGAGCGGTTCCTCGTGATCCTTCATGTACTCGTAGCTCTTGGTGGAGCCCTCATGATCATTGAAGGTGGTGCACGGCGAGATGACGTCGATGATGGCGAGGCCGTGGTGCGAGAGTGAGGCTTTCAGGAGCGCCGAGAGCTGCCGTTTGTCGCCGCTGAAGGAGCGGGCGACGAAGGTGGCGCCCATCTCGATAGCAGCGAGGCAGATGTCCACGGGGGGCATTTCATTGAGCACTCCGGTCTTGAGCACGGCGCCCACGTCGGCGGTGGCGGAGAACTGGCCTTTGGTGAGGCCATACACGCCGTTGTTCTCGATGATGTAGACGAGCGGGACGTTGCGGCGCAGCATGTGCATGAACTGGCCGAGTCCAATGGACACGGTGTCGCCGTCGCCGGTGACGACGATTCCGATGAGATCTTTATTAGCGAGCATGGCGCCGGTGGCGACAGCGGGCGCGCGGCCGTGCACACTGTTGAAGCCGTGGGACTGGTTGAGGAAGTACGCGGGCGTCTTGGACGAGCAACCGATACCCGAGAGCTTGGCAACCTGCCAGGGCTGAATTCCCTGCTCCCAAAACGCCTCGATGATTCGTTCGGTGATGGCGTTGTGTCCGCAGCCGGCGCAGAGCGTAGTCCTGCCGCCTTTGTAGTTGAGGACCTCGAGTCCGATGCGATTTACCTTTTTTGGCGCGACGGGCGTGGTGGCGCTCATTTGCCCTCCTGGCGAACGATTTCATCGGTAACGGACCGCGCGTCGATGGGCAGTCCTGAGTAGTGGCGCACGCTGCGGAGCCGTGCAATGAGGGACGGATCCATCTCGAGGCGCATTAAGCCGAGCAATTGCGCGTCGCGGTTTTGTTCGACGACGTAGACGCGTTCGTGGCGGGAAATGAATTCCGCCACCGACGGATGGAAAGGATATGCCTTGATACGCATATATCCGGCGTTGATTCCGTACTCCTTACGGAGCTGGTCGCGGGACTCTTCGGCGGCGTAGCGGGTGGTGCCGCAGTTGAGGATGCCGATAGAACCGTCGCCCAGATGTTCAGGCGTGGGAACCCGGGTGCGCATGGTTTCGAACTTGCGGGTCAGACGGTCGACGTTGTTGACGTAGTCGTCCTCACGCTCGCTGTATTGCGCCTTGTCGTTGTGTCCGCTGCCGCGCGCGAAGTAGGCAGCGCTCTTGTGATTGGTGCCGGGGACGGTGCGATAGCCGACGCCGTCGCCATCGAGGTCGCGGTAACGGGCAAAGCCGCCGAGACGTTCCAGATCCTCGGCGGAAAGCGTTTTGCCGCGATCGATGGGGGTTTCGGGATAGGCGAAGGGCTCGGACATCCAGTTGTTCATCCCGAGGTCAAGGTCGGAATTGACGAAGATGGGGGTCTGGAAGAACTCGGCGAGGTTGAAGGCGTCGAGCGCCATGGTGAAGCACTCTTCAGGGGACGAAGGGAACAGCACGGGATGGCGTGTGTCGCCGTGGGAGAGAACGGCATTCTTGAGGATGTCGCCCTGC
The DNA here is from genome assembly GCA_038212445.1 of Bryobacterales bacterium. Taxonomy (GTDB): domain Bacteria; phylum Acidobacteriota; class Terriglobia; order Bryobacterales; family Bryobacteraceae; genus TMP-7. The sequence goes on along the minus strand of JBBQUM010000006.1, from coordinate 4,310 downwards.
GCGGTGCGGGTGGGCAGTCCGGTGGAGGGCCCCACGCGCTGGACATCGAAGATCACAACCGGGATCTCGACGTAGTAGCCGAGGCCGACGAATTCAGCCATCAGGGAAATCCCAGGGCCGGAGGTGCAGGTCATGGCGCGGGCGCCTGCCCAGCCTGCTCCGATGGCCATGCCGATGGCGGCGAGTTCATCCTCAGCCTGGACGACGGCGAAGGTGGCCTTGCCGGTTTCGGCTTCGATCCGCATTTTCTGGAGATAGCCGATCAGCGATTCCGCGAGCGATGACGAGGGCGTGATGGGATACCAGGTGAGAACGGTGACGCCGGCGAAAACGCAGCCGAGCGCGGCGGCGGCATTGCCGTCGACGATGAGCTTGCCGCGGTTACCATCCATGCGCTCGACGCGGAACGGGTGAGTCTTTTCGAGATTGGCGGAAGCCCAGTCACGCCCGGCGATGACGGCGCCGTAATTCAGTTGCGCGGCTTTCGCCTTCTTCGGGCCGAACTGCTTGAACAGCGCCTTGCGGATTTCTTCGACGTCGATCTCGAGCAAGTGGGCGAGCACGCCGTCGTAGATCATGTTGCGGACGAGGCGGCGCAGTTTGGCCTCGGGACAGACCTGGGCGACGATCTTGTCGAAGGGGACCGGGTAGAAGTTGAGATCGCTGCGGAGAGCGGACAGATTGAACGACTCGTCGTAGACGACGGCGGCGCCGGGCGCAAGATTCATCGTGTCTTCGCGGGCGGTCTCAGGGTTCATCGCGACCAGGACGTCGATTTCTTTCTTGCGTCCGATATAGCCCTGGTGATTGGCGCGAATGGTGAACCAAGTGGGCAGTCCGGCGATGTTCGAAGGGAACATGTTCTTGCCGGAAACGGGCACGCCCATCTGGAAGATGGCGCGCATGAGGACGTTGTTGGCGGTCTGGCTGCCGGAGCCATTGACGGTTGCAACCTGTATGGAGAAATCGTTCGTGACGGAGACTACGGGCGGGATCCCAGCCGTAGCGAGCATAGCGTATTCCTCTTTGATTTCAGGATAACGCTAAGAAGCGGCTATGGCTGATGGCTGCGGTACTGACTAAGCTCTCGAATTGCAACGCGGCGTTGAGTCCGCATCGCGAATGCGGCGCCCGCCGCACTAGCGAATCTCGGGTATACTCTGAGCCAAATCATCCTGGGATCCTCCGCAAACCCGGAGCGAACACAATCACGTTCGACGAGCACAACACGACGCTATTCCGCTGATTGGTAAAGCGACTACGGCGGCTTCGTACTCAGTCCAGTCCCGAGTACCCGGTTGGTATCAATAGCGACCGAAGCGTCTACTTGGATTTGTTTCTACACAAGTCTGCGAATTTGACCTAATCTCTGAAAAGCAGATGGTTTGGTACACGGCTCCACCGCATAGATGCTGCCTATAATGGCGTTCCGAACGGCTTCATTCCCTTTTTCAGAACCGTCTTCGGGAACTCGTCGGTGCCGCAGAGAACAAATGAGGCAAAGTCTTTGTACCAGTCGCCTGCCGGGGCGTGGGGTTCCGTGTTCACCCATTCGCGTAGGCGCTGAAGATCCTCATGGGTGATTGCGCGCTCAGCGACGCGTTCCAAAATGTGTGCCCATAGCGGACGCGGCAGGTTACCGAAGCGAATCTTCGGCAATGGCGTCCTTCCCAAAAATGGCCCGGATCAGATCCTGCCCGGCCTGAGTCTTTTTCTTGGGATCGGTTGCCGCCATGAAATCTCCATAGGTGGCCGCGAGCTTCGCGCGCGCAGCCGCTTCGGCTTCGACACCACGTTCAGCGAGGCTCACCAGGGCTCGACTCATCGTTAGTCTTCTTTCTTTTGCAACTCGGCGGACTTCAACGGCAAGCTGGGCCGGAATCGTAACACTCTGGCGTACCGACCGATGAATGCGCTTGATGGAAGGCTTGGCTTGCGGTTTCATAACTCCATTGTAGCGAGTGCACCACAGTGGTGCACCTACGCTCGCTTTTAGCGCTCAAGACTTGCCGAGCGCGAGACGTGATCGGCCACAAGCGCGCGGATTTCACTTGACTTCATTTGATCCGGCTGCTTCCCACGCGGCAGGTCCACTACGGACACCTCCAGCTTCGAAGCCAACGTGCCTGCAATGACGGCTGTGCCATGCCGGCCAGCGGAATCTCCGTCCAGCATCAGGACAACCCGGGCGAAGTTCTTCTCGATGAGCGCGATTTGATCATCAGATATGCTTGAGCCCATCAAGGCAACAACGCTTCGGTGTCCAGCCTGAACAAGTTTGGCGGCGTCGAAAAAGCCTTCGACGATGACTACCGAATCCGAACCGGAAATGCACTGCCGGTGACGGCTCCTACGGAGAGCGGACGCCCGCTGCCGGGTCCCCCTTGAACGTCCTTGAGCGCCCTACCTCTAAACACCAGAAGGATTGTCGCCGAGTCTATGCGATATAGCCACATAAAATACGACTCTAGGAAATGTAACCGTGGTGATTCTGGTGACTGGGGTTTACGTGTAATAAACACCCGCCGTTCGCCACGGGTTGCGGGCGCCGTTTCAGCTGCGATATTGAGGTAGGTTGTCCTCCCGTTGAAGGGCAATGAGGATGCTTGAAAGGCTGGCCGCGCGGAGACATAGGCGATCCGACTGGAGAAGGCCGGGTGGTCGAACGCCGATCACTGGCTACGCTTGCAGACCGTCTACGACTTGGCGCAAGCCCGCCAGCACGAGCGCGAAATCAAGGTGCAGCGCTACGAGCCGGCGGCAGGGGCGTGAAGTCGGTAGGCGGAGGAGGAACGCGCTAGCGTGCCAGCTATGCCGATGCTTGTAATCAGCGGCGCGAAGACAGGGAAGCCTGTCCCCACTGGTTTCAGCATGGATAGGATGGACGGCTACCTGGCGGAGTAGCGGCGCTGCACTTGTTGTCAGAGACCTCATGAGTATGTTCCACAAAGGGTCCTTTGCGCCCATTTGGGCCAGGGACAGTCCCGGTTGAAACCGTGAAAGTTATACGACCCAATCACGTTTCGGATCTTTCACGTATAAACGTTTTACAGTGCCGCAAGAGGTGCACAGGTCAGCAAAAAGGGTCTCCCTTTTCCCCCTTTCGGATCGTTTGAAAAAGCCTTTCTCTTTCTCTTTGCAGAGGAGGCCGGGACGTACGTCACCACCACCACCAGAAGCAACAACAGTGAGACCGCTGATGAGTTGTGAACCGCCGCAGTGTTCACATGTATTGTTGGGCATGGACAACTATAGCCTATGAGGGTAACAGCTGGGTTCGGCGCGGAAAAGCGTGCCGAATACATTCAAAACGATTATCACAAGGTCACGGACCAAATAAATCCAGGCTGGGATCTCAAGGGTGCCGTGGAGGACCTGCAACTGCTGTTTGAAGTGGGATATCGAACTGCACAGGTTGACCAGCATCCCTCCTGGAAGCCGGACGCACCGTATCACTAAAGGGAGGGCGCCGAAGGGCCATCCAACGGTATAGTCACCGTGTGGAGCGGGAATGGTTTGGCCGTACCGGCCCGATGCATCTTGAGTAAACCGCCTTTTTTATAGGCGGTAAAAACCCCGATGTGCGGTATCGGCGTCGGATCGGAGATCTCCTGTATGGTCAATCCCAAGGTTTGCTGGGTGGCGAACACGAGAACCATCTGGACGCATCTGGTGGTTAAACATGGGTAGATGTCGCCAAAGCAGAAATAGAACTTATGGCTTACCGCGATGATGACGCGACCTCCGAGATGGCCTATAACGCTTGGACGGACATCACGGGAAGCTTGATGTCGCATTGACCCACATTGCCAAGATTGGCCAGGAGCTAGCGAAGAGATCGGGCACCACACCCGGCAGCATCGTTTACATCTGGGCGGATGCAATCGCATCGCATATGTACGGCACCTACCATGAATAGACTCCAACAGTCAGCTTGGCACCAGCAACTCCTCGCGCCTGCTTAAGCAAGACATTCATGACATGGATGTCGCCAGCAGCGGCCTAATGCAATTGCGCCCCGTTACGTTCCGCTATCTTAAGCCATACGCGGATGGCTCCAAGCCGATTGACTACGGCCTGATCGCTGAAGAGGTCGCCGAGGTTTACCCTGACCTACTAGTGGACCGTCCCAGTGATACCTACAGCTTGATTGGAGCGTCATTATGATGTGGCTGATAATCAAGGATTGCTGCAATTGGGTACCGAGCAAAGAGAGGAATTGGAGCGGTGGGCGCAGTCGCGGGCGCTGCCGGCGGGTGACGTGTTTCGGGCGCGCTTGATCCTGTCGTTGGCCGATGGCTGGAGCTATC
>JBBQUM010000005.1:0-294764 GCA_038212445.1 Bryobacterales bacterium | reverse complement strand
CGCAAGGAAGTAGCACGGGCGCAAGGAAGTAGCACGGGCGCAAGGAAGTAGCACGGGCGCAAGGAAGTAGCACGGGTCTCCCGACCCGTGCTGAACGGGTCTCCCGACCCGTGCTAGCCGCAGAGAAGCAGAACCAGCAAGAATCAATAGCCCCAGCGCCAGAGGTTGGCACCGCTAGTGAACCCCGCACCGACCGCCGCGAAAAGAATCAAGTCGCCTTTTTTCAGCCTTCCCGAGTCCACTGCATCCTGCGTTGCCAGCGGGATGGTAGCGGCGGTGGTGTTGCCATACTTGTCGATGTTGATGATCACCTGATCCTTGGACATGCCGAGGCGTTCGGCGGCCGCGAGGATGATTCGCAGGTTGGCCTGGTGCGGGATCAAAAGTTTGACGTCTTTTCCTTCGAACCCATGTTCGGCCAGCAGTTCGCGACACATATCCTGCATCTTCCGGACTGCGTACTTAAACACCTGCTGACCATCCTGCTTCACATAATGCAGCCGTTTTTGGACAGTCTCAATCGACGCGGGCATACGACTTCCACCCGCGGGCATCTTCAGATATTCGCCGCCGGCGCCGTCGATCTCGTTCTTGAAACCGATGAAGCCGGGCTCGTCTTTTTCGGCCGGCTCGACAATCATCGCGCCGGCGCCATCGCCGAACAGAACACAGGTGGCGCGATCGGTGTAGTCGATGATGCGCGACATGCAGTCGGCGCCGATCACCAGGACATGCTTGTGCGAACCGCCGGCCACCAGATGCGCCGCGGTGGTAAGTCCGTAAACGAAACTGCTGCAGGCGGCGATCAAATCAAAGCCCCACGCCTTGTGAATGCCCAAACGGTGTTGGACGAGGCAGGCGGTAGCGGGGAATAACATATCCGGGGTCACGGTGCAGACGATCACCGCGTCGATTTCGCCCGGATCGATTCCGCGATTCGCAATGGCGATTTTCGCGGCTTCGTAGGCGAGGTCCGACGTGGCAACATCCGGCGCGGCGATGTGTCGCTCGCGAATACCGGTGCGTTCCATGATCCAATCGTGGTTAGTGTCGACCATCTTTTCGAGATCTTCGTTGGTCAACAAGCCGGGGGGTGAATAACAGCCGAGAGCCGTTATTTTTGCGTAGGGCAACTCTAGAGCCTCCAAACCATCCAGAATACAGGAGTCTCGGCCCCGATACCGGAGTTGAGGGTCGGAAATACAAAAAGGAGCCTGAATCTTTCGACCCAGGCTCCCATGGCAGACTTTCGAGTTAAGCGACCTTCGTCGTAAGGCGGAACCGGTCGTTGAGGCCCGGAATCACCGCCGTCAGCACATCCTCGACGCGCTCGGCGAAGATGAACTCCGTATCATTGCGAGCCGACTCCGGCAAATCCCGAAGATCCTTCTGGTTCGCCTTCGGCAGAATGATGCGCTTGATGCCGGCGCGCCGCGCGGCCAGCACCTTTTCCTTGATGCCGCCGATGGGCAGCACCAGGCCAGTAAGCGTCACCTCTCCGGTCATGGCGGTGTCACCGCGGGCCGGCAGTCCGGAGTAGACCGAAGTAAGCGCCGTCACCATCGTCACACCGGCCGACGGACCATCCTTAGGGATCGCTCCCGCCGGTACGTGAACGTGTACGCCAGTGTGCTTGAAGATGGACGGGTCGATGCCGAGCGACGTCGCGTGCGACCAGACGTAACTCTGGGCCGCTTTCGCCGACTCCTGCATCACTTCGCCCAACTGTCCAGTGATGGTCATGCCCTTGCCGTCTGGCAAGAGCGTCGCCTCGATGTACAGGACGTCGCCACCCGCTTCCGTCCAGGCCAGGCCCGTCGCCACGCCGGCCTGCAGGTCCTTCCGCATCTCTTCCTGATGGAAGAACTCCGGACCCAGCATCTCGATAACGATTGCCGGCGTAACCACCAGCTTCTCGTCGTTGCCTTCAGCAATGCGCAGTGCAACCTTGCGCGCCACGCGTCCGATCGCCTGCTCCAGACGCCGCAATCCAGCCTCGCGCGTGTAGCCCGTGATCAGGAGTCTCAGCGCCTCATCGGTAATCTGGCAGCGTTCCTCACCGATGCCCGTCTGCTTCAACTGCCGCGGGATCAGGTAGGTCTTCGCGATGTTGATCTTCTCGTCTTCGCTATACCCCGACAGCCGCAGAATCTCCATGCGATCGAGCAGCGGCCGCGGAATCGTGTCCAGCGTATTCGCCGTGGTGACGAAAAACACCTTCGACAAATCAAACGGCAGGTCGAGATAGTTATCGCGGAACGTCTTGTTCTGTTCCGGATCGAGGACTTCGAGCAAGGCCGCCGCCGGGTCGCCCCGGAAGTCGCGGCCGAGCTTGTCCACCTCGTCCAGCATCAGCACAGGATTGTTCGCGCCGGCGCGCCGCATCGCCTGAATCAGGCGGCCCGGCAGAGCGCCGATGTACGTCCGGCGATGACCGCGCAGTTCCGATTCGTCATGCAGTCCGCCCAGGCTCATCCGCTCGAACTTGCGTCCCAACGAACGTGCGATCGACTGGCCCAGAGAGGTCTTGCCCACCCCGGGAGGGCCCACAAAGCAGAGGATTGGCGCCTTCGCGTCCGGATTCAGCTTCAGGACTCCCAAATGCTCAAGGATGCGCTCCTTCACTTCCTTCAAGCCGTAGTGATCCTCATCGAGCACCTGCCGCGCATGGCTGATGTCCACCACGTCGTCCGTCCGCTTGTTCCACGGCAGTTCGATCAACAGCTCGAGATAGGTGCGGATCACCTGATGCTCCGGCTGTCCGGCCGGCAGACGCTCAAGCCGCGTCAACTCGCGTTTGGCTTCCTTCAACACTTCTTCCGGAAGCTCCGCCTTCTCTACCTGCTCGCGCAGCAGATCGAGGTCGGCCTGATCGCCGTTCTTCTCGCCCAGTTCCTGTTGGATGGCGCGCATTTGCTGCCGCAGCAGGTACTCGCGCTGATCTTTGCTCATCTCGCTGCGAGCATCTGACGCAATTTTGTTGCGGAGTTCAAGCACCTGCAGTTCGTGCGACAGATACCCGTGCATCATCCGCAGCGCGTCGGCGCGCGACGTCACTTCGAGCAGCGCCTGCTCCTTCGCCGGATCCATGCTGAACATCGACGCCAGCATGAACGCGAGCCTCATCGGATCGTCGTGGAAGCCCAGAATCTTGCCGACTTCGATCGGATTCTGCACCTGCGGCTGCTGCTGCGCCACGCTGATCGCCTTGGCGCCCAGTTCGAGCAGCGCACGCGTCAGCGCCTCCACCTCAGGACTCTTCTCCTCAGGCAGCGGCCATGAACTGATGCGGGCACGTGTGAAGGGCTCAGTCGAGTCGAGTTTCAGAATCACCACCCGCTCGGTGCCCATCACCAGCACTTCCAGCATGTCTTCGCTTGGACGGTTCATCTTGCGAATGACGGCCTTGGTGCCGATGGTGTAAATATCTTCCAACGACGGATTGTCCACTTCGCTGGTGCGCTGGGCCACCACCACAACTTCCTTTTCCTCAGTAGCCAGCGCAGCTTCGACAGCGGCCAGTGAAGCCGGTCGACCAATGGAAAGCGGCATCAACAAGCCCGGAAACAACACCGAGTTCTTGAGCGGCACCAACGGCAATACTTGTACTTTTTCTTCTTGCGCCATATCAGCCCCTCTCCCTTTAACCATTCCCCTCGTATCGCACTCTCACCAGCAGCAAACCGTCGATCGTTTCGAGCGCGTATGCGGCGCCAGGTAGATCACCCGGCAACTCAATCGTCCGCTCGAAGCGGTTGTACGAAATCTCCATCGAGTGATAGCTGTACCCCTGCTCGACAACCCAGTCCCGCCTCACGCCAGCCACCGTGATTCTCGACCCCGAGATCCGGACCTCCACATCCTCGGCCCGTACCCCAGCCAGATCGAACTTCAATAGCCACTCGTCCTGTCTCCTGTAGATGTCAACCGGAGGCTGCCACGCTTTGGCTGCCTGCCGCTGCGCAACCGCCCCCGGCTCTACTTGCGAACTCAAATAAATCGACCAGACTTTCAATGGTTCGCCTTTCTTTTGCCGGGCAGCTTGCTCCACGCCACCCGGCTCTCTCTCCACACTCGAAAATTCCCAACCTGCCGGCTCCGGCTAACCGCAACCGGCAGGAACTAGTGCTCACTTACTTAGATTCAAGAGCGACGAAAAGGGTTCGTCCTTGTCGATTCACCAACAACAGCGTCTGGCTTCCGCGGGCGTCGCGAGTCATCCGGTCGAAGTCATTGGAACTCTTCACCGGAACCCGGTTTACCTGCTGGATGACGTCGCCGCGCTGCAGGCCGGCTTCAGCCGCTGCACTGGACTCATCCACTTCCGTCACTACAACACCGGTCGTGCCGCTCTTCAGTTGCAGTTCACTGGCGATCTGCGGAGTGATGTCGTCAACCGACACGCCCTCGAGAGAGCTGTGCTTGCCTTGCTCACCACCGCCGCGATTCCCCCGGCCGCCGCGCTCCCGCAAGTCGTTCTCCGCAGGACGTTCACCGAGCGTCACAGTAGTATCCTGCGCCCGCCCGTCACGTAATAGGTGGAACTTCACCGCCGTACCGGGCGCATAGCTCGCGATCCGCAGTCGCAGCGAGGCAACGTCGTTCACACCTTCCCCGTTTACTTCCGTGATGACGTCGCCCGCTTTTAACCCGGCCTTTTCAGCCGGTGTTCCGCTGCTGACGTCGGTAATCACGGCACCATTGGAATTCTGCAGTTTAAAAGCCTTCGCCAGGTTAGGATCCACGTCCTGCAGCAGGGCGCCAATGTAACCACGGGTCACCTTGCCGTTGTGCATCAGTTGATCCATGACGTTCTTGGCCATCGTCACCGGAATTGCAAAGCCGATTCCCTGGTTACCACCGCCGCCAGCCGACGGAATGATGGCCGTATTAATGCCGATCAGTTCGCCGCGCGTGTTGATGAGCGCACCGCCCGAGTTGCCGGGATTGATGGCAGCGTCGGTCTGAATGAAGTCCTCATAGGCTTCGATGCGACCGCCGAGATTGCGGCCCGTCGCGCTAACGATTCCCATCGTCACCGTCTGCCCGATACCGAACGGATTGCCGATCGCCAGAGCCAGGTCGCCCACTTCGGGCTTGCTCCCGCTGAGGGTCAACGCAGTCAGATTCGAGGCGTCGATCTTGAGCAGCGCCACGTCGGTCTGCGGATCGGTGCCGATCACCTTGGCCGTGTACTCCTTACGGCCCGACGTCGTCACCCTCACATTGGTGGCCCCGTCCACCACGTGATTGTTGGTCAGAATGTAACCGTCTGAACTGACGATAACCCCCGAACCAAGCCCCGACTCGCGCCGGTCACGCGGCTGTTGGAACGGGCTGTTGTCTCCGAAGAAGCGGCGAAACAGTGGATCGTCGCCAAAGGGAGAGGAGCCGCCGCGCGAACCGCGCTGCTCACTCGCCTTGATTACCTTTGTGGAATCGATCTGCACTACAGCAGGCGCCGTGCGCTTCACCACTCCGGAAAAACTCAACATTTGTGACGGCTCGATCCCCGCCGCATGAGCGGTGGCGACGAACACCGGCGCCGGACCATTGCCGCGCCCAATCATCGACGCAACCACACCGCCGCCAATCGAAGCGGCCACTAACGTGAGCACCGCCGCTGAACGGCGAATCTCAAACTTGCCTGTCATTGCCTACCTCCCAGAAATCTATTACTCCCGTGAAATTCACTGCCGCGCTTTGGCGGCTGTCGACGCGGCCTGTACTTTCAACGACAGGCCGCTATCGCTTGCGTCAACTTGAATGGTTTCTCCGCCGCGGACTTCGCCGGACAGGATCAGGCGTGCAAGCGCCGTCTCCAATTCCCTTTGCAGCGCGCGTTTGAGCGGCCGTGCGCCGTAGTTGGGATCGTAGCCCGTTCTTACTAGGTGACGTTTGGCGCCTTCTGTAAGTTCCAGCCCGATCCTGCGCTCAGCCAGCCGGCCCTTAAGACCTTCCAGCTGTATGTCGATGATCTTCATTAAATGCTGCTCATCGAGCGCATGGAACACGATCGTCTCATCCACACGATTCAAGAATTCCGGACGGAAGGCTTTCCTCAATTCTTCGAGGACCGTCTCCTTCATCCGCTCGTACTCGCGACCCTCGTACATACCTCGATATTCAAGAATGCGATGACTCCCAATATTCGAAGTCATGATCACGATGGTGTTCTTGAAATCCACGGTCCTGCCCTGGCCGTCAGTCAGTCGGCCGTCATCGAGCACCTGAAGTAAAACATTGAAAACGTCAGAGTGGGCCTTCTCGATTTCATCGAACAGGATCACAGAGTATTGACGTCTGCGAACCGATTCCGTGAGTTGACCACCCTCTTCAAAACCGACATAACCGGGAGGCGCGCCCAGCAACCTGGCTACAGTATGTTTCTCCTGGTACTCCGACATGTCGATGCGGATCATCGCCTTTTCGTCGTCGAACAGGTACTCGGCCAGCGCTCTCGCAAGCTCGGTTTTGCCCACGCCCGTGGGGCCAAGAAAGATGAAGCTGCCGATGGGCCGCTTGGGATCCTTCAACCCGCTGCGCGCACGCATCACCGCTTCAGCGACAGCTGTCACCGCTTCTTCCTGGCCAATAACACGCTTGTGCAACTCGGTTTCGAGTCCTAGCAGCTTCTTCATCTCGCCTTCGAGCAGCTTGGACACCGGAATGTGCGTCCAACGGCTCACGACGTCGGCGATATCCTCTTCGTCCACCTCTTCCTTGAGCAGACGCGTAGTGCCCTGCTTTTCGGTAAGGCGCGATTGCGCCGCGGCCAGCTCGGCTTCAAGCGCCGTCAATTTCCCGTACTTCAACTCGGCAGCACGATTCAGATCGTACTGGCGCTCGGCCTTTTCGATCTCCACCTTCACTTGCTCAATCTGCTCGCGCAACGCGCGTAGTTTCTGTACGCCTTCTTTTTCCGCCTGCCACTGCGCCTGCACTGCGCTGCTGCTGGTCTTGAGCTCGGCGATCTCGCGCTCGATCTTTGCCAGACGGTCCTTCGATGCGGCGTCGCTCTCCTTCTTCAGAGCCTCACGCTCGATTTCCAACTGCATGATGCGCCGCATGGACTCATCGAGCTCAGCGGGCATCGAGTCGATTTCAGTGCGCAGCTTGGCCGCCGCTTCGTCCACCAGGTCGATGGCCTTGTCGGGCAGGAAGCGGTCGGTGATGTAGCGCTGGCTGAGGACGGCCGCCGCCACCATCGCCGAATCCTTGATCCGGACGCCATGATGGACTTCATAGCGCTCGCGCAGTCCGCGCAGAATCGAGATCGTGTCCTCGACAGACGGCTGGTCAACCAGCACGGTCTGGAAGCGGCGCTCGAGCGCGGCGTCTTTTTCAATATTCTTGCGGTACTCGTCAAGCGTGGTCGCGCCGATGCAATGCAGTTCGCCACGCGCCAGGGCGGGTTTCAGCAGGTTGCCGGCGTCCATCGAGCCTTCAGCCTTTCCGGCGCCGACTACTGTGTGCAACTCGTCGATAAAGAGGATGATCTGGCCGTCGGCCGATTGCACTTCTTTGAGGACGGCCTTGAGGCGCTCTTCGAACTCGCCGCGAAATTTCGCACCGGCGATGAGGGCGCCCATGTCGAGCGACACTACGCGCTTTTCCTTCAAGCCCTCGGGCACGTCGCCGCGGACAATGCGCTGAGCCAGTCCTTCGACGATGGCGGTCTTGCCGACACCGGGCTCGCCGATCAGTACCGGGTTGTTCTTCGTCCTGCGCGAGAGCACCTGGATGACGCGGCGGATTTCCTCGTCACGGCCGATCACAGGGTCGAGCTTATTCTGCACCGCCATCTGCGTCAGATCGCGGCCGTACTTCTCAAGTGCCTCGTAAGTCGTCTCCGGATTCTGCGTGGTCACACGCTGACTGCCGCGGACCTCTTGTAGCGCATGCATCAGGCGGTCGCGCGTCACGCCTACTTCTTTTAGGATCTTGCCGGCGGGACCGGAGTCCTCGGTCGCGGCCAGCAGCAGGTGCTCCACCGAGACGAAGTCGTCCTTCATCCGCTTGGCTTCGTCCTCAGCGGTCGTGAACAGCTTGGTCAGCCGAGTGGTGACGTAGATCTGGTCGGGTCCGACGGCGGGGCCGGAGACTTTTGGGAGTTTGTCGATCTCCTGCTCCAGGCGGCGGCGTACGGCGTCGACGCGCACGTCCGCTTTGTGCAGAATCGAGGGCGCAAGCCCGCCGTCCTGGTCAATAAGCGAAAGCAACAGGTGCTCAGTGTCGATTTGCTGGTTGCCGTTCCGAACCGCCAGCGACTGGCCGGAGCGTAATGCTTCCTGTACCTTCTCAGTCAAACGGTTGAAGTCCATCCACAATTCCTCTGGAGATAAGATAGCACATGAGCTTAAAAGGATGCAATAATCTTAGTCTATCATTATCAAATTACCTTCCAATTCCAACCCACAAACAAAAAGGCGTCCGACCCCTTTTAAAAAGGCGTCGGACGCCTTTTGCCACCGTTCAGCCGTCTCCTTTGTTTTCAACCCGTTTGATTGCCGCGTCCACTCGTCCTACCCCTTCTCCCCAAATAAAGGCGTCGGACGCCTTTAATAAAGGGGTCGGACCCCTTTATTTGCTCACGCTAGTTCAAGGCTCCGTGCCGGGACGCTTGTATCCGAGTGAACGATCGTTCTATCATTCAAGACACCTGAACCTCGGAATGCCGTCGCCCAGATGCCGACAGCGTAGTTCGGAAAGGATGCTATGTGGACTCGTAAGTTCCAGCGCGATCAGAAGAAAGGCGTCGACTCCCCGATGCCTACCCAGTTGGTCTCCAACGAGGAGCTAATTCCCCGCCGCCAGACCCCGCAGCAGAAACAGGTGGAGCACCTGATCGGCGAAATGTCGACCGAGTCCTCCAAGAAGCTCGGCATGGAACGCCGCGCCTTTATGGCTAGCTCCATGGGACTCGCCACTTGCTTCCTTGCCTCCAATAAGGTCTACGGCAATAATTGGGAAGTCGACCCCGTCGAAGCCTACGAGCCCCAGGCCACCGAAGAGAAGTACCCCAAGAGCGAGTACTTCATCATCGACGTCCAGTCCCACTTCACCAACGGCATCGCCCTGCCCGGCTTCCGCGACGCCGAGTTCGTCAAGAACATGGGCTTCAACCTCAAAAACGACGTCGACGCCTACAGCTTCCGCACCTTCGTCAAGGAAATGTTCTTCGACTCCGACACCAATATGGTCGTCATCTCCGGCGTCCCCGGCCGCGAGAACAATAAGGATAAGGAAGGCAACGTACTCGAAGGACGCCGTCGCGGCGGCGGTATCCTGCCCAGCTGGCTTATGTCTCAGGCCGGCCGCACCATCAACGAAGCCGCCGGCACCCAGCGCGCCGTCTGGCAAGGCAATCTCGCGCCCAACCACTACTGGGACAAGACCAACAACACGCCCGACAAGGCCGCCATCCTCGAGCAGATGGATCGCGAGCTCAATAAGTATCAGATCAAAAGCTGGAAGTGGTACTGCCACACCGACCCCGGCCAGTCCGGCGGCGGCTTCCAGTGCGACGACGACAACGCCCAGTGGTTCATGGAGGAATCACGCAAGCGCGGCCTCAAGACCATCAGCGTCCACAAAGGATTCTCCTACCAGTCGCGCACCCTCGGCCACCTGGCCAATCCCAAGGACATGGAGAAGGCCGCCCTCCGCAATCCCGACTTCAACTTCATCGTCTACCACTCCGCCCTCCAGCACGGTCCCGGTGAGCCCAATTGGAAGGACGCCAACGAATGGGATCCCACCACCGGCGACTTCGCCTGGCACAAGATCCTCATGGACATCAAGAAGCGCAATCCAAAGATCAATAACCTCTATTGCGAAATCGGCAGCTTCTTCAACGTCCTCGCCATCGCCGACCCTGTCATGTGCATGCACGGCATCGGCAAGAACGTGAAGTATTACGGCGCCGACCACGTGATCTGGGGGACGGACTGTCTCTGGTGGGGATCGCCGCAATGGTGCATCGACGCCTTCAAGCGATTCCAGATCTCCGACGACCTGTGCGAGAAATTCGGCTACAAGAAGCTCACCAAAGACGACAAAGCCAAGATCTTCGGCCTCAACGCGGCTAAAATTTACGGCATCGACGCCAAAGCCAAGCGGACCGCCTTACCCGCCGACGCGCTCGACAAGATGAAAGTCGCATACCAGGACCGCGGCGGCCAGCGCGATAACTTCGCCTACGGCTGGGTCCGCGCCGACGATTAGACGAAGCAGGGATACAGCAGACGAAGCAAGGATAAATTAGCAGTTGCAAGGATAAAGCGGAAAGGGCCGGAGAGACTCGCCGGCCCTCACCGCAAAACCACGACTTCCGACCCTGCCTTCAATTCCCCCGCCGCCACTTCCACCCGCACTCGACTGCCAGGACGGTTGTCCGGCGTCCAGATCGTCGTCACCCGCAAGTCCCCCGGGGCCACTCCCAGAGCCATCCCGCGCACATAGTTCGCCACCGATTCCGCCGTCGCCGGTGTCCGGCTATCCGCCCCCCGCACCTCCGCATACCGCGTCGCTTCCTTCGCCGCATACGACACGAAATTGCTCGCCATCAGCGACCGCGATACGTCCACCGCCCCCAGCAGTACCGCCATCAGCACCGGAAAAATCAGCGCCGCCTCCAGCAGCGTGCTTCCTCGCTCCCTCCCACGCCTCATTCCACCCTCATCAGCGCTTGCCCGCGCACCACCGCCGGTATCCACGGATACTTCATCATCGGTTTTAACTCCACTTGCGTGTCCACCTGGATGTACGACCACCGCGACGCTCCGCACTTCACCAAATCGCAGGATCGTGTTTCAGGATCCTCCACCCCGCACGCGCAGACCCGTGAAGCCTTGGCGCTGAAACCCGGCAGCCCGGCATCCGCCACCGCGGCGTCCTCAATCACCTTCAAATCCACTGTGTGCGCGTCCTCGAATAACGCCCTGTGAACTCCCGCCCGCGCCGCCGCCGACGCCACTTGGCCTAACTGCAGCACACGGCCAATGTCGATCGACGCGCACAGAACCAAGCCCATCACCGGCAGCACCACTGCCGCCTCGATCAACGCCGAACCTCTCTGGTTGCGCCTTCTCATTCGCCCAGCGTGACCCTTCCGTTTGAACCTTTCATGGCGACAGCCCGCGCCGCCACCGTGACCGCCGAATGTCCGAATATTCCCATCAATAGTGTCGGTGCTTCCTCCACAATCGACACCTCAACCGCCGAATTGTCAGCCGCATGCTCACCCCGCAGAGGAGGGCAATGCACTTCCACCTGAACCCGATCTCCAGCCAACCCGTTCCGCGCCGCGTCGGCTTGAGCAGCAAGACGCATCCCCGCCGTATCTCCTTTCTCAAACTCGAGATAGGCGGAAATGGCAGCCGCGTCGGCCGCCGTCTGCGTCCGTTGACGCGCATACTGCAAGTGAGCCGTGTCAGCCAGCAGCCCCAACAGACCAGCCAGCAAAAACAACATCAACATGGCACTTAGCAGGACAAACCCGCGTTCGCGACACTTATACACCCTCACGCTATCGGCCAGGTAGGTTAAAAACTTTAGTGCCTGCGGAATTTCAGCCGAGAACTGTTGTCTCGACCCAATTCCTCTGGTACTATCAGTCCCATCTGAGCTGGGGAAGGGTACTATTCGACATGAAAAAGCTCTGGGCGCTCACTGCCCTTGCGTCTGTTCTGGCAGTCGGCGCCTATGCCGACGACGAGAAGTGGAAAGCCGCCGACGATCAACCCGACGGCAAAGGAAACAAGACCAACAACCCGTTGCCGCAGTTCGCACGGCCCAACGGCGGCGCCGCTGCTAACGGCATCTCCTACCACGGCGGTCCCGTCATGACCGCGCCCGTGAACGTCTACTACATCTGGTACGGCGCCTGGAGCGGCAACACCGCCACTACGCTGCTCACCAACCTCGCCCAGAAAATCGGCGGGACCGGCTACTGGAACATCAACAGCACTTACACCAATTCCAGTTCGCAGCATGTCTCGAGCGTCGTCAACTACGTCAAATCGGTGAACGATAGCTATAGCCTCGGTGCCAGCCTTTCAGACGCGAATGTGCGCTCCATCGTCGTCAACGCCATCAACTCCGGAGGGCTTCCGCGCGACCCCAACGGCGTTTACTTCGTGCTCGCGTCCGCCGACGTCAACGAGACCTCCGGGTTCTGTACCCAATACTGCGGTTGGCATACCCGCACCTCGCTCAGCGGGTCCGACATCAAGTACGCCTTCATCGGCAATCCTGCCCGCTGCCCCTCGTCCTGCGCCGCCCAAAGCACTTCGCCTAACGGCAATCTGGGCGCCGACGGCATGGCCTCCATCCTCACTCACGAACTCGACGAAGCCGCCAGCGACCCCGATCTCAACGCCTGGTACGACTCCAGAGGCAACGAGAACGCCGACAAGTGCGCCTGGACCTTCGGCACCACCTCCACCGCCGCCAATGGCTCCAAGTACAACATCACCCTCGGCACCACCCGTTACCTCATCCAGCAGAACTGGGTCAATGCCTCGGGCGGCCATTGCGCCATGACTTTCTAAGAACGCTCCTCGCAATAGCGACCGATGCGCCGGTTCCCAGACTTCGGGGACCGGCGCTTTTTTTCCGCCGCCCGTCCCCGCCCGCCCCGCTTAGTGAAAGAATAAGGACGATTCCAAATACTGGCCCGTCCATGAAAACTCAACTCGATCGTCGATCCTTCCTCCTCGGCTCAGCCGCCGCCGCATCCGCCTTCGCCGCGCAGTCCACCACCGGACACGCCGTCACCCACTCCAGCGGACGCTCTGTCTACGCCCTCAACCGCAAGTGGCTCTATGGCGGCAAGACTCAGTCCGGCATCTTCGGCCCCGAGTTCAACGACGCCAAATGGGAACACGTCACTCTCCCGCACTCCAACGCCGTCCTGCCCTGGCATAGCTTCGACGAGAAGGACTTCCAGTTTGTCTCCGCCTACCGCCGCCACTTTCAGGCCCCCGCCGACTGGAAAGGCAAGCGCATCTTCGTCGACTTCGCCGGCGCTATGACCGCCACCACCGTCGCCGTCAACGGCCAGAAATTTCCCGAGTACAAGGGCGGCTACACGCCCTTCTCCTTCGAACTCACGCCCGCCCTCAAACTCGGCGCCTCCAACGTCATCGCCGTTGAACTCGACTCCACCGAGCGCGCCGACATCCCGCCGTTCGGCGGCAACATCGACTACCTCACCTTCGGCGGCATCTATCGCGACGTCCAGATCCGCGTCGTACCACCCACCTTCATCGACAACGTCTACGCCAAAGTGGTCCGGCCCCTCGCCAATGATCGCGAAGTCGTCGTCCGCTGCTATCTCAACGGACCCATTAAGGGTTTCGTCATGCTCACCGCTGAACTACGAGACGGCGACCGTGTGGTTCAAAGCTCCACCACCCAGATTTCATCCGCGCGCGACTTTCACGATCTCAAAATCACCGCCCTCGGCAACATCGAACTCTGGAATCTCAACTCGCCCAAGCTCTACACTGTCCACGTCCTGCTCACCACGCCCGACGGCTCAATGGACGAGTACTCCACCCGCATCGGATTCCGCGAGGCTAAGTTCACTCCCGAAGGCTTCATGCTCAATGGGGAACGCGTCAAGCTACGCGGTCTCAACCGCCATCAGACCTTCCCCTACGTCGGCAGCGCCATGCCCGCCCGCGTCCAGCGCCGCGATGCCTGGATTCTCCGGCACGACCTCAATTGCAACCTCGTCCGTACGTCCCACTACCCGCAGTCCACTGACTTCCTCGATGCCTGCGACGAAATCGGCCTGCTCGTGCTCGAAGAGATTCCAGGCTGGCAGCACATCGGCGAGAATGCCTGGCAGGATCTCGTGGTCCGCAACGTCGGCGAAATGATCCAGCGCGACTGGAACCATCCCTCCATCATTCTCTGGGGCGTCCGAGTCAACGAGTCGATGGACAACCACCCGTTCTACGTCCGCACCAATGAACTCGGCCACAAGCTCGACGATCTCCGTCAGACCGGCGGCATCCGCTACATCCCCAACTCCGAACTCCTCGAAGACGTCTTCACCATGAACGACTTCGGCTTTCCCCTGCGCAAGCCGAATCATCCTCTGTATCTCAACACCGAGTTCAACGGCCACATGTTCTCGACGAAACGCTTCGACAACGTCACCCGCGTGGCCGAACACGTCACCCGTCACGCCCGCGTTCACGATCAACTGGCGTCGGATAATCAGTACGCCGGCGGCATCGGCTGGTGCGCCTTCGACTACAACACGCATTCCAACTTCGGCTCTGGCGACCACATCTGCTATCACGGCGTCAGCGACATCTTCCGCATCCCCAAGCCGGCGGCTTATTTCTATAAATCCCAAGTCGACCCGAAACAGGAAGTCGTACTCGAAGCCGGCTTCTTCTGGTCCTCCGGCGACAAGTCCGAAGCCGGCGGGACCGGCCTTGTGCCCATCCTGTCCAACTGCGACAGCATCAAGCTCCACGTTCCCAGCCGTGCGCCTAAGGACTACCAACCCGACCGCAAGACCTTCGCGCATTTGAAGTACCCGCCCTTCATGGTCGACATCTCCAACATGCCCCTGAATCCCTGGGGCGACTTGAAGATTGAAGGCTACATCGACGGCAAGCTCGCCAAGACGCTCATCCTCTCCGGTTCAGGTAAGGACGTCGACTTGAAGGTGTTGCCGGACGACACCGAACTCATGGCCGACGGCCGCGACGCCACCCGCGTCGTGCTCATGGTCACCGACGAGTACGGCAACATGCTACCCTTCGCCACCGGCGCCATCAGTCTCTCCATCACAGGCCCCGCCGAAATCATCGGCGAGAATCCGTTCTCCCTAGTCGGCGGCGCCGGCGCCGTATGGATCAAGGCCAAGGAAGCCGCAGGCAGCGTGAAGCTCACCGCAAAGCACCCGTATCTCGGCACGAAAACAGTAGAGATTAAAGTGAAGCCAGCCCCCGCGGAAGCCGTCTAGGGAGACAGGCGCAGCTAGAATCATAGAACGATGCTAAAACGCATCTACATCGACAACTATCGCTGTTTCGTGAACTTCGAACTTCGACTGAACCAGCAGCAGTTGATTCTAGGGCTGAACGGCAGTGGGAAATCGACGCTGCTGGACGTCCTTCGCGCGATTCGAAATCTCTGTATCGGTGATTGCGCACCTGATGTGCTGTTCCCATCCACCACGCATACGCGGTGGCAAACTCTGTCCCAGCAGTCATTCGAGCTCGATGTCGAGCTTGACGGAATACCTTACCAATACAAACTACAGTTGGAGTCCTGGGGAGCGCCCCTGCGAACCCGGATCCGTCACGAGATTGTGATGAGTGACCAGCGCCCCGTTTTTGAGTTTATCGATGGAGAGGTACATCTTTTCAACGATCAGTTCCAACAAAAGGTCAAGTATCCGTTTGATTGGTTCCGATCGGCGTTGGCTACCATCCAGCGCCGGTCCGAAAACTCCCGGCTAATGCGCTTCAAGGATTGGGTGTCGAGCCTCCATTGCCTGCAGATCGATCCCCACCGAGTGAGTGGAAGTACCGATCTTGAACAATCGCGCCCAGCAGATGATCTCTCAAACTTCGCCGCGTGGTACCGTCACCTCAGTCAAGAACGATTCGATTCAGCCGCCGCACTGCAGAATACGCTCGGTAAGATAATACCCGGGTTTGAGTCGCTGGATCTCCGCTCGGCAGGCGGCGCGGTGCGAACGCTTTCCGCGAGGTTCGGTTCTTCAGAGGATAGGGAGCGAGTAGGCTACGCTGTCGGATTCGACGAGCTTTCAGAAGGCCAAAGAATTCTGGTGTGCCTTTATGCGATTCTCGAGTTTCTTGTCGAAGGCTCGAGTTGCCTGTTTCTCGACGAGCCCGAGAACTTCATCGCTCTGCCTGAAATACAGCCGTGGCTCATGGAACTTCAAGACCGCATCACGGATCGCGGCGGTCAGGTCATCCTCATCTCCCACCACCCCGAAATGATCGACTACCTGGCAGCGGACATTGGCCTGGTCTTCGAAAGAATTGGCTCCGGGCCGGTTCGGACGCGGCCGTATGCAGCTTCAGCCGGAGACGCGCTGTCGCCTTCGGAGCGTATTGCCCGCGGGTGGTTTGAATGATTCAAAGGGTAGCGCGCGCCCCAGACGAGTCAACGCTACCGGCTCGGGTGAACAGCATGTTCGGGAACGGTATGCATCAGAAGTGCGAAGCATTCGTTCCCAACTCGCCCGGACACGATGTTGCCTGATCGTTATGATTGATGCCGACGCCGGGTCCACGCACAATCGCCGGCTTCAATTCGCACGTGCCCTTCGCGCTGCCGGTGAAGCTCAATTGTCCACAGGTGACCCGATCGTCAATCTAATCGCCAAGAGAAACGTCGAGACGTGGATTCTTTGTCTGAACGGCAACATCGTGGATGAGTTAGCCGATTACCGTCGCGACCGTCGCGTCACACCTTCGGCGATCAAAGAAGCCGCCTCGTCTCTATACGAGTGGACCCGCCCCAATGCTGCCGTCCCAGTGGCTTGTGTCCCATCTCTCCGCGAGTGCCTGCCCGAATTCGAGCGCGTGCCAGTTTGAAGTCAGGGCATATTCCCGGACGAATCGCCTTCAGCGGCCCGGCCAGTCATAAAAAATCGACACAATCATTCCAACAACATACGATCAAAAACACCTAAAATCCTTGACACTGCCTGCTCCAATAAAGACAGAGAGAGTTTATGGCAACCATCAGTCAGATCAATGCAAACCGTGTGAACGCGCTGTCGTCCACCGGCCCCACCACCGCCGCGGGTATCGAGAATTGTAAGTTCAACGCCACCCGCCACGGTCTTGCCGGCAAGCAGGTAGTGACCAAGGGCGAAGATCCAGCCGAGTACGACGAACTCCGCCAGCAACTCATCCACGACCACGCGCCCGTCAACGAGCACGAAGCCATGCTCGTCGAGGAAATCGCGCAGAACTGGTGGCGCCTCCAGCGCGCAAGACGAACCGAAGCCGCCGTAATCAACAAATTCGGCGCCCTCGAGTGCATCACCGAACCCGAAGCCAGAAGAGCTTTCCTCACCATCACCCGCTACCTGAATACAATCGAAAGAACCTGGCGCCGGGCCTGCACCGACTTGGCCAAACTCCAAAAACTACGCAAAGAGGAAGAGGAAGAACAAACCCGCGATGAAGCCATAAGATCCTTCGCCGCCAGCCGCCCCCAGTCCTCACCCCAACAAATTGGCTCCGCTTCGCAAAACCCATCCAACCTACTGGCTAGCCGATGAGAACCCGGATCTCGGCCCGCACTTCCACCAGCTCAGCGCCACCCGGTCAGCCCTTGATCAGGATCTTGAGAGAAAAGGTGAGCCTACCACGCACTCTTGTGAACATTCATGGCGTTAATGCCCTTGATCAGACCGTCGAGATCGTAGGTGTGTTGGCGCACTGGCTCTATAACGATGCGCCCACATTCCGCGCGAACCTCTACGGACGCGCCAAGCTCGTGCTCGCCCGCCCGCAAGACAGCGTCTGGAATCCGCACCGCCACGCCTTTGTCCCATTTTTCTATGACGCCCCTCATCTGAACCTCGCCACTCAGTGGCCCACGAATGTTCTAGAAGGGAGATACGCAGAAAACCCGGGCAATGCCGCAGGCAGACTCGCCACTCGCCACTCGCCAAGCCACTAGCCCCTCCCCTGCTACCCTCAAACTATGCAACTCCCTGACTCGTTCTTCGCCCAAAAATTCGCGATCGCCTCCCCCGATCTCGAACGCTACCTCGGCGAAGCTCTGTCCGCCGGCGGCGACTACGCCGACCTCTACTTCGAGTACATCGTCACTACCTCGATCTCCATGGACGAGTCCATCGTGAAAAGCGCTACCCAGGGTACCAGCGTCGGCGTCGGCATTCGCGTCATCTCCGGCGAACGTACCGGCTACGCTTACTCCGACGATCTCGCGCCCGAGAAGATTCTGAAGGCCGCCCGTGTCGCCGCACACATCGCCAGCGGACCCGCCAAGATCGACAAGACCGCCCTCGAACCCGGACCTCAGCGCGACCTCTACCCCGTCCTCACTGCGCCCACCGACACCTCGCTCGCCCAGCGCGTCCAACTCGTAAAGCGCGCAGACCAGGCCGCCCGCGACGCTGATAGCCGTGTCTACCTCGTCCAGGTTTCCTACGCCGACAGCGTCCGCCACGTCCTCGTCGCCACTTCCGACGGCGTCATCTCAGCCGACAAACAACCCATGACGCGCCTCAACGTCAGCGCCTACGCTCGCCAGGGCGACGCTCCTCCCCAGAATGGCTACCACGGCGGCGGCGGACGAGTCGGCCTCGAGTTCTACGACGAACACACGCCCGAATACTTCGCCAAGGAAGCCGTCCGCCAGGCCATCGTCCTGCTCGACTCCGTTGAAGCCCCCGCCGGCGAAATGACCGTCGTCCTCGGGCCCGGCTGGCCCGGTATCCTCCTCCATGAAGCCGTCGGCCACGGCCTCGAAGCCGACTTCAATCGCAAAGGCGTCTCCGCCTTCTCTGGCAAAATCGGACAGCAGGTCGCCAGCCCTCTCTGCACCGTTGTCGACGACGGCACCATCCGTAACCGTCGCGGTTCGCTCAATGTGGACGACGAAGGTATGCCCACTCAGAAGAACGTGCTAATCGAGAACGGCATCCTCCGCGGCTACCTTCAGGACAAACTCTCCAGCCGCCTGCTTCACGAAAAGCCGACCGGCAACGGCCGCCGTGAGGGCTACCAGCACTTCCCCATGCCGCGCATGACCAATACCTTCATGCTCGCCGGCGAGGACGATCCCGCCGATATCATCCGCTCCGTCCCCCGCGGCCTCTATTGCGCCACCTTCGGCGGCGGCCAGGTCGACATCACCTCCGGCAACTTCGTCTTCTCCGCATCCGAGAGCTACCTCATCGAGGACGGCAAAATCACCCGTCCCGTCCGCGGCGCCACCCTGATCGGCAACGGCCCCGAATCGCTCAAGCACGTCAGCCGCGTCGGTCATGACCTCAAACTGGATGAAGGCGTCGGCGTCTGCGGCAAAGAAGGGCAAAGCGTTCCCGTCGGAGTCGGCATCCCTACCATCCGAATCGATAAAATGACGGTCGGAGGGACCGCGGCATGACCGCCACCGACGTCAACACCAAGCTCTCAGAGACGGCCGTTCAAGCCGTCGAACTCGCCATGAAGGCCGGCGCCACCGCCGCCGAATGCACCCTCATGGAAGGCGACGAGTTCTCGGTCGGCGTTCGTCTCGGCGAGGTCGAAAGCCTGAAGGAGGCCGGATCCCGTGGCGCGGGCATTCGCGTCATGTTCGGTAAGCGCAGCGGCTCCGCCTATACTTCCGACCTCACGCCTGAAGGCATCCGCGCCATGGTCGACGGTGCCATCGAAGTCGGCGGCATCACCAGCGACGATCCTTACGCTGGCATCCCCGATCCGTCTGAATTCGGCAGCCTCACCGGCGACCTCAACCTCTACGACGATCAGGTGGCCTCCCTGTCCACCGGCGACAAGATTCTCCGCGCCAAGACCGCCGAGGCCGCCGCCATGGCCGTCGACGCCCGTATCAATAACTCCGAGGGCGCTTCCTTTGACTCCTACTACGGCACCCGCGCTTTCGCCAATTCCCTCGGCTTCGTCTCCAGCTACCGCACCAGCACCTGCTCCCTTACCGCCGTCCCCGTGGCCAAGCAGGACTCCTCCATGGAGCGCGACTACTGGTCCACCGCCGCCCGCAGCGTCGCTAAACTCGAGGATCCCGAGTACGTCGGCCGCAAAGCCGCCGAGCGTGTCCTTCGTCGTCTCGGCGCTCGTAAAGTGCCCACCCAAAAGGCGCCCGTGATTTTCGAATCGCGAGTGGCCCGCGGCTTCATCGATCACGTCTTCGACGCCGTCAACGGCGGCGCCATCTATCGCAAGTCCTCTTTCCTCACCGACAAGCTCGGCCAGAAAATCGCCTCCGAGAACGTGACCATCATCGACGACGCCACCATGCCCGGCCTCTTCGGAACGTCGCCCTGCGACGACGAGGGTGTAGCCTCGCGCCGCACCGTTGTGGTCGAAAAGGGCGTCCTCCAGAGCTATCTGCTCAACACCTATTCCGCCCGCCGCCTCGGCCTCAAAACCACCGGCAACGCCTCGCGCGGACTCACCGGTGCGCCCGGCGTCGGCCATGGCAACCTCTACCTCACCCCCGGTACCCAGACCCTGGACGAAATGATCAAGGCTATGGGCCGCGGCCTTCTCGTCACCGAGTTGATCGGCTTCGGCGTCAATACCGTCACCGGCGACTATTCTCGCGGCGCGGTAGGATTATGGATCGAGAACGGTGAGATCGCTTTTCCCGTCTCCGAGGTCACCATCGCCGGCACCCTTCAAGATATGCTCGCCGGCGTCGACGCCGTGGCTTCGGACCTGGAATTCCGCGGCTCCCTGGCCTCGCCTGCGATTCTCATCCGGGAGATGACTATCAGTGGCCACGCCAACTAAACCGCAAGTTCGAAAAAACGCCGGCCCGGCGCTGGGCATCGGCGTCTACGTCGTCGCAGCCCTCGTGATCCTCGGTGCCGTCGCGGTTTGGTACATGCAAACCCACCCCGGGAAAAACGATCTCCTCGCCTTAACACCCGATGCCAAGGAATACGTGAAGAGCCTCAAGCTCTCTGAAGTCGGTATCAAAGCCAACGAGAGCTACCTCAAGCAAATGGTGGTCGAGATCGATGGCAAGATCACCAACGGCGGCAACCGTCCGCTCGACCAGGTGGAGGTCTACTGCGTCTTCTACGACACCTATCAGCAGGTCGTCCTGCGTGAGCGAGTACCCATCGTCAAAGTGTCCACTGGTGGCTTGAAGCCCGGCGATACCAAGTCGTTCCGCCTGCCCTTCGATACCGTCTCCGACAACTGGAATCACGTGACGCCGCAAATCGTGATCGCCGGAATCCGGTTCGCACAATGAGCCGCATTCTGCTCATTGACGATGACGTTGATCAACTCGACATTCGCCGGCTCATCCTCGAACACGCCGGACACAGTATCGCTATCGCCAATAACGAAAGCGACGCTCTGACGGTCTTCAACCACTTCCATCCCGACATCGTCCTGGTTGACCTCAGGCTTCAACGTGAGGGCGCCGGTCTCGACCTAATTCGTGAATTCCGCACCTGCTCTTCCACCGTCCGCATCGTCGTACTCTCCGGTTGGGCTCACGACCTCGCCGGTCGCGTTGAAGCCGCCATGGTCGACGCAGTAGTTCCGAAGCCCGCTCAATCCCAGCGTCTACTCGGCACTCTGGCCCGCCTGGCAATGCTGGCCCTGCTGGTGAGCGCAGCCCGCGCCGAATCGTTCGACTTTACCGTCCCTGCAACCGGCGAAATCACCGCCCGCCTCTCGCTGTCTGCTCCCGGCAAGAGCTGGTCCAGGATCGGCGCTGAAGCTGCTCTGGCTGATGTTCGCATTGATGATCAGACGCCGTTCAACGTAATGGTGTTCGCCGATCGCGACTACCCCGTCTTCCTCGGCAAACTGGCTCCAGGTCGCCATCGCCTCATCATCGAGCGCAACGCCGGCGAACTCAAAGTGAACGGCGCCACCTTCGAAGCCACCACTGATGAGGCAGTCCTCCGCGCCCCCGTGCTCTACGCGCGAGCCAACACCATCGGCAAGTTCACCGACGTCCCGCTTCTGGTCTACGCCGAAGACGACGGCGACTTCCTGCAATATACGGTGATCTTCAGCAACGAGGACGGTGGGACATCCACCCGCGCACTGATGGCCCGTTGGGGCCGCACCACCGACATCGAGTACGTCTATCGCTTGAACAAGCGCTCCGGTGTCGCCATCATCCAGGGCAAGGATCATCACGACATCGAGTACAGCGGCAAACTCGAAGGACTCCATCCCGTGCTGATGCCGATCACCGACAACAACATGGTTGGTCCAGTGGTCGATCCGCCGCCGCCCATCCGCTACCAGATCACGCCTCTGAAAGTCGATCTCCACGCCGCCACCCGCGAGCAGGTGATGGCGCAGCACCCGTTCACCTATCGCATCGCGGCTGAAGAGCTGAAGCGCGAAGGCAAACTCCGGGAGTTCGGCAAGGTCGATGGTGAGAAGATTAGCGACCCTCGTAACTATCTATATGTGGACGCCCTAGTGAGCAACCGCAGCGCCGGCCTGAGCGTGACTGTGCGCCTGAAAGACGATCCGATCTGGCGCAGCGCCGACCTCGGCCGCGCCGATTACGCCATCAGCCGCAACGGCTGGGTCCAGACGACGATCGAATTGCCCCCAGGCACCAGGCCGGAACAGATCGCGGAGATCGGCCTGCAATGCGTAGTCTCCCCCGGCCCAAGCCCCGACCGCCGCATGCCCCAGTCCGGCGATTGCCACGTCGATCAAGTCCAACAAGCCTTCATGCTCGACCAGGACTACAAACCCGCCAAATCAATCTGGTCGATGAAGACCCCCATCGACATCCCCACCGGCCAAACCCAAACCTACAAAGCACAGTAGGAAGGAAGAAGTAGAACGGGCCTCCCGGCTCGTTTGCGGATTAGGAAGAGCGCGAAGGAAGCAGGAAGCGAGTCGCCACCCGCCGACCTGGCGATGCAAAGCGAGTAGCACGGGTCTCCCGACCCGTGCTAGGAGGAAAGAGCGCGATGGAAGCGGAAAGCGCGTCGACGCCAGTCGCCATCAACAGCCGAACTGGCGCAGATGATGGTCCATATGCAGGTAGCCCCAGCGCATCCACTCCTCAGCCACCATCGGCCCGAAAATCGGATGCGGAGCCCACTGGACCGCCGACACAAACCGTTCCGTCGACGCACACAAGGCCGCCCGGTCATAGTCAAAATCTACCGGCTTCGTACCGCTGACCGTCTGATCCATCTCCGGGCGCGTCTTCAAATCCTTCGGCCACGGCATCGGAGTCTTCAACGCCACCCACTTCATCACCGAGCGCTGAAACCAGCCCGTCGCGGGCGACACCGGTTTCTCGCCCAGCACCGCCAGGAAGGAATCGTTGAGATGGCAGATCGCCTGATGCGCCGACATGCGTCCCCACTGACGGGGCGAATCCAAGCGAAGATTGTGAACCCGCTCCAGGATCTCCTGCCGGTCACCCGGCACCATGAGCGTCTTCATGCGAGCTTGCGGAAAAACGGAATGCCGCCGCGAAACTCAGCAAAGTCGACTGTGTCGCCAATCGTGACCTTCTCACCGGTGATACGGCCCGTCAGCCGCTCCCCGCTCTCCAGTGAGACGATCACCAGTTGATAGGGAGCGTCCTGCATAAACTGCACCGGCGCCGACCATACTAGCGTCTCGGTATAAACCGTCCCCGGACCCGGCGAATCCACCGCCACCGCCGAACGCTCGGGAAGAATCGTCGTCGTACTCATTCCGCCCCCAGAATTGTCACAACCGCCGTCGCACCCGATCCGCCGAGATTCTGCGTCAGGCCGAGACTGTGATTCTTCAACTGCCGTTCCCCAGCTTCTCCGCGGATCTGCTGGACCACATCGCAGATCTGCCCAGTCCCCGTCGCGCCGACGGGATGTCCCTTCGCCTTCAGGCCGCCGCTGCTATTAACCGGACGCTCGCCGGTCAGACTCGTGGCGCCGCCCAGCGCGTACTGTCCGCCGCCGCCCTTCTCGACAAACCCAAGATCCTCAGTGGCGATAATCTCGGCGATGGTGAAGCAATCGTGAACTTCGGCGAATTGGATGTCGGCCGCGGTTACCCCAGCCATCTTGTACGCCTTCTCCGCTGCCCGCCGGACCGCCGCAAAAGTCGTAATGTCGTCCTTCCGGTCGAGTGCCACCTGGTCCGAAGTCTGTGCGATCCCCATCACCCGCACCGGTCTGCGAGCAAATTCGCCCGCCATCTCGAGCGGCGCGATCAGCACCGCGGTTGCCCCATCGCTCACCAGCGAGCAGTCGTAGATGGTCAGCGGTTCGGCGATTGGCTTTCCGGCCAGCGCCTGCTCCATCGTTATCGTCTTCCGCATGTGCGCGTACTCGTTCTTGGCGCCATTGGCGTGGTTCTTTACGGCTACCGCCGCCAGGTGCTCCCGGGTGGTGCCGTACTGGTACATATGGCGGCGCGCAATCATGGCGAAAAGGGCAGGGAACGTCGCCCCCGCCTTCACCTCGCCGTTGGTATCGCCGGCGCCCGCGAGAATCTCAGCCACCTTCGGGGTCGACTGCGACGTCATCTTCTCGACCCCGCCCACCAGAACGATGTCGTGCAACCCGGCGCCCACTGCTGAAACTGCGTGGTAAAAGGCCGACCCGCTTGACGCGCAGGCCGCCTCAAACCGCGTCGCCGGCACTCCTGTGATGTTCATGGCTCCCGCGATGTAAGGCGCCAAATGGTTCTGCCCGACAAACGACGGTCCGGCGAAATTACCGAGGTAAAACGCCTCAACTCGCTCCGGCATCACTCCAGCGTCGAGCAGGCACCGCTCGCCCGCTTCGACCGCCAGAGACCGCAAGTCGCGGTCCGGAAAAGCGCCAAACTTGGTTTTCCCGATGCCGAAGACGGCAACTGGTCTCATAGAGATAATAGTATCTGATACCTATGGCGTCTCCGCCACTCATCTAACATATAATCAGGGCCGATAGTTAGTCTGGAGCCACATGGGCCTACAACCAGCCAAATCGGATTGCACGTTTCACCCCTCCCCTTACGTCATGCTTCATAGGGAGCACCGGAACCCAATTCAATGGCAAGCGTCCAACAGGCGTTCGAGCAACGGATGAGCGAATTTGCACATTCCGCGGGGCCTGTCCTGGATGTCGCCCAGGAAGCGCAATCGCGCTTTATTTCCGAGAACTTACGGCGCGTGTTCCTGCTTATCTACCGGATTGTCCGCAATGTGGATGATGCCCAGGATCTCACCCAGGAGACTTTCATTAAGGCTCTCCAGCGGCAGGATCAGATCAAGGACCTGGAAAAAGCCACTCACTGGTTGTCCCGCATCGCCACCAACACCGCCATCGACTTTCTGAGGCGTCACGGGCGGGTGAATTTCGCCGATATCGACGAACTTCCCGAGCCCATCAGCACGCCCTCGAGCGAGAGTCCTGAAGCCCTGGTCTTGCGGTCTGAACGATGCAGTTACCTTGAGGCGGGTCTGGCCACGCTCACAGAGCGGGAGCGGACGGCGCTGCTGCTCCGCGACGTGGAAGATATGCCGGCTGAAGAGGTTGCCGCTCATCTAAACTGTTCAAAGGCCACCGTCAGAAGCCATATCGCAAATGCTCGGACGAAGTTCCGAAAGTACATTGAAAGGAGGAAGGCATGAGGCACCCTGCTGAGTCTGTTATCGCGTTGTACGCCGGAGGCGACCTCGGCTTCCTCGAAAAACTCCGTGTCGGGCATCACCTCCGTGGTTGTAGCCGCTGCCGTTCTGAAGTGAGCCGTCACCGTGCAGCCAGCGAACTGCTGCGCGCCGAAGCCTCCGAACTCCCCGCAGGCCTGAATTGGGACCGGCTTGCAGCCGAAATGACCGGCAATATCCGGGTCGGCTTAGCGGCGGGCGAATGCGTGGGCGAACTGAAATCGAGCCGTACGCATGGCTTTGCCTGGAAACCGGTAGCCGCAATTTGCGCTTTGAGCCTGGTAGTGACATCCGCCTGGTGGTTGAATTTCCCGGTGGAGCAGCGCGAGACTTTGGTCCACAACGTTAGCCGGATTTGGAATCGCACCCCGGCACACCTGCCCGCTGACCGTGTATTCCTCGAAGCCAATCGCGCCGGCATACAGGTGAAAGAGAATGGATCGGCGTTCACAATGATGCATCCCGATGCCACGCCGACCGTGATTTCCGTCAGCACTCAGGGGACAATTGGCGCCCGCTACATAGCGGATACCGGACAAGTGACGATAACCAATGTCTACGGTCAGTAAATTCGGCTGGGTTAGCGGCGTGCTCGCGCTCGGTGCCGGATTGGCGATGGGGCAGTCCTCGGACGTCCATGGTTCGCTTAAGATCGACTTCCCCACCGACGGACCGGTCACCGTGATGATGCCGATGACCACTGACTGGGGACAGTCGAAGGTTGCGGCCCGCGGCGGTGCGATGATCCTCGATCTGCACACCACGCTGACGCTGCGCAATTCCAGTCAACGCCGGATCCGCGGCGTCACTCTCCTCGTTCTGGCGCAGGATGTAACCCCGGGGGGCAAGGGTTCAGTGTCGGTGCCGAGCCTGGACATCCCGCCGGGAGAAACGTTCCCGATCCGCATTGACCTCCGTCTCCTGCGGCCCGTGCAAGGCGCGGAATCGCTGCCAGTACAGGTGTCGCTCGATGGCGTCCTCTTTGAAGATCTCTCGTTCTTCGGGCCAAACCGGTTGAACTCCCGCCGTTCTATGACGGTGTGGGAACTCGAAGCTCAACGCGACCGCCGCTACTTCAAGCAGGTTCTCGAACGTGCGGGCAACGACGGCTTGCAGAAGGAAGTTCTGTCCTCGATGGGACGGCTGTCTGATCGAGCCCAACCCGGTGTACAGATCGTCCGTGGACGCGCTACGAATTTTGACTCCGAACGCGAGTTGCAGTTTGCCTTCCTCGAATTTCCGGATTCGCCGGTGGTCCCAATTGACGGCATCGCCCGCATCGCCGGAAACGAAGCCCGCGCGCCTCGCCTGGAGATCCGCAATCGTTCGGCTAAGAGCGTCCGGTCGCTTGAGATCGGCTGGCTGGTGCAGGATCAACTGGGACGCGAGTTTCTGGCCGGGTCGGTCCCGGCGGAACTGAATCTCGCCCCAGGCCAGAAATCCCAAGTCCTGCAGGACACCGCTTTGCGCTTTCCCGATCAGACCGGCATCAAGGGCATGACGGCATTCATCAGCAACGTCGAATTTAGCGATGGTCATTACTGGATCCCGACTCGTTCAGAGATCTCCGCTGACCGTCTACAGCATGTACTGGCGCCGTCGCCCGAGGAACAGCGCCTGGTTCAGATCTACCGCAAGAAGGGTATCAAGGCCCTGGTGGATGAGCTGAAGAAGTTTTGACCCCCGCGGACCTGATTGGCGCTGAGCTTGACCGGCTCACACTCAAACAACAAATTGCTCTCGGAGGCAGTTGGATCGCGCTCGAGATCTACACGCCGGATAACCTGGCCCTCAGGCGCATTGCCGCTGTGGGCGACTCTGCAGCCGACTGCCTTCGTCAGATTGTTGGCCGCGGCGCCGACCCGATGGCGTTCGAGTTCAGGCTCTACAAGCGACCCTTCTAAGCCCGGGCTTTCAAAGAATCGCGAATCAACTGCTTTAAGGCTGCGGGATCCTGGTCGCTGAGCTTCTTGAAGCGCACACAACCTTTGCCGATGTTGGCTTTCGGCAGCGCTTCCTTGAATTTCTGACCTTCTCTGCCTACATAGAGTGAGATGTAATTCTCGTTGCTGGCAATCCCGATCTGGTACCAATTCACCTCGCGGCCATCGGCATACTTCAGGATCCGCGCGCCGTAGGCGAGAATCCCGTCCTGTATGAACCGCCGCGCCTTCGGGGCAGCCTTGCGCATCATGGCGTCGAGCGCCGCAATCTCACTCTTGCGCGGCTCCGTCAGTTGCTCTATGTACTCCTCAGGTGTTGATGCTTTCAGCTGTCCTTTCACGTCAGTCTCCCGAAAATTGATTCTGAATGGTAACCGCTCGATAGCCGCCTCGCGCTGTACCGCCCATCACCGCCAATGCCAGCGGACCGGCTTTGGGGAACGGTTCGGACGCCACGCCAAGCATCACAAGTACATCCTGCCGGCGCCAAAGACTGTAGCGGCGAGAAACGCCTGCGCCGGCGAGAATGCTCCGTCAGCGCGCCGAGCGGCGACAGCGCGCGAGCCATAGGCGAGTATCCCGTCCTGTATGAACCGCCGCGCCTTCGGAGCAGCCTTGCGCATCATGGCGTCGAGCGCCGCAATCTCACTCTTGCGCGGCTCCGCCAGTTGCTCTATGTACTCTTCAGGTGTTGATGCTTTCAGCTGTCCTTTCACGTCAGTCTCCCGAAAATTGATTCTGAATGGTAACCGCTCGATAGCCGCCTCGCGCTTTGAAGTAGAAGAACAGGCCTGCGAAGATCACCGTCAGGAAAATAGGCAGCACAGCCACGTAGCGGAAGGCTGCCGCCGGTCCGTCACGTTCGTACCATCCGCCCATCACCGGCAGGATGAATGCGACTGCCAGATTCCCCGTACCGCCCATCACCGCCAGCGCCAGCGGACCACCTTTGGGGAACCGTTCGGATGTCACGCCAAGCATCAGCGGCCAGAAGTACGTCTTGCCGACGCCAAAGACCGTAGCGGCGAGAAAGGCCTGCGCCGGTGACTGTGCTCCGCTGAGCCAGTAGAGCCCAAGGCCGGACAGAATCGCGGACGCCGTGAGCACGCCGAGCGGCGATAGCGCGTGAGCCACGCCGCCGAAGAAGAAGCGGAGTACAAACATCAGTCCAGCCGTATAGACGAGGATCAGGATGCCCTGCATGTTTACCAGGTTGGTGATAATCGAGCCCACCCATTGATCGGGGCCGAGTTCGGTGGACGACGTCATCCACATGCAGATCCACCAAAGAATGAACATGGGCTTCAGGAGTTCACTGGCCATCTGGCTGTTGGTTACGCCGGCAGCGACTCGCTCGGTGGCGGGAAACTTCTCTTTCCAGGCCATCACCGCGTACACTACGGCCGGAATCATGATCAGCGCGAGTTTGATCTGCCAGCCGAAGGTGCGTGTGGCGGCCGAGATTCCGGCGCCGTCGAGTCCCATGGCTTTTGTAAGCAGGTAGGACGCGAGCCCGCCGATGATGAGTCCGCCGGGCCACCAGGCATGAAGCATGTTCATGCGCCGGGTCTTGTCGTTCGCATACATGGTGGCGCACAGCGGATTGATCACGCCTTCCACCAGACCCTGACTTAGTCCCAGCGTCAGCATGGCGCCGTAAAGGATCATGTACGGCATGTCGGTGAAGCCCACCGGGCCGGTGGGACGGGGCGCGAAGATGATGGCCAGCACCGCGGCCACGTAGCCGCCGGCTGAGAGCAGGAGCAGGCGCCGCATTCCAAAGAGGTCCACCAGCGATCCGCCGATGATGATGGAGAGCGTGAAACCCCAGAACGCAGGACTGAGGATGTACCCGATCTGCTCCTTGCTAAGATGGAAATCCGTCCCGAGTGAATCGAGAATGTCACCCCGAATCGAGAAGACCATCGACGTAGTGATCAGCGCGATACAACTCGCAATGAACAGCTTCTTGGCGTTCATAAAAGCTCCCAGTTTTCCCAGACTTGCCGCTTGGCGGTTTGGTCTAGAGTATCGTATCCGGCGTGGCAGCGTCCTGGCCTTCGGGTACGACCGGGAGTCAGGCTAAAATCACCTGCATGGCATCACCGCAATCCGGGGCAATTTCGCCCCATCTTCAAATGCGGGAACTCATTCTGGGCTTTTGGGTTTCCCGCGCCGTGCACGCCGCAGCCTATTTTGGACTGGCGGATTTCTTGCGTGACGGTCCCAAGACAGTGGACGAACTCGCTGCCGCCAGCAAGACGCACGCACCCTCGTTGAAGCGCCTGCTTCGCGCTCTATCGAGCATCGACATCTTCGCCGAACAGGAAGACGGCCGGTATCGATTGACGCCGCTGGCGGCTACGCTCGACAGCGAAGTCCCGGGGTCCATGCGCTCTTTCGCGATGGCCGAGCTGGGGCAGGAGCATTTTGAAGCATGGCGCGATTTTCCGTACAGCGTCGCCACCGGCGAGATGGCGTTTGAGCACGGGTTCAAGCAGAATCCATGGCAATACTACGCCGAGAATCCCGAACACGCCGCTGTGTTCAATGCCAGCATGACCATGCTGACTCAGGTCATCGAGATCTCGGTGATCACCACCTACGATTTCACCCCGTTCAATACGATTGCCGACATCGGCGGCGGACAGGGCGAATTCCTCTCGACCATTCTCCAGGCCAACACGCACGCCCGCGGGATTCTCTTTGACGCGCCGCAGGTGATCAGTGGAGCGAAGCGTTTGGAGCAGTCCGGACTCGCCTCGCGAAGTGAGATGGTTGGCGGCGACTTCTTCCAGGCAGTACCCGCCGGGGCTGATGCTTACCTTCTGAAATGGATCATCCACGACTGGGCCGATGCCGAGTCGATTCAAATTCTCGGCAATATCCGGCAGGCCATGAACCCGGAGGGACGCGTTCTGATCGTCGAGACCGTGATCCCCGATACCAACGAACCGTTCGTTGGCAAATGGCTCGACCTGAACATGATGGTGATGACCGGAGGCAAGGAGCGCACAGCGAGCGAGTATCGCGCTCTCCTTGAAAGAGCTGGTCTTGAGCTCGTGCGAATTGTACTAACTCCATCCGGTTTCAGTGTCGTAGAAGCACGGCGCCCATAGGGGAACGTTACAATAACTTTACGGCGTGCAGCAGATCGGTCGATACCACATTCTTGGCGTTTTGGGTCGCGGCGCCATGGGCATCGTCTACCGGGCGCAGGACCCTGCGATTGGCCGTACGATCGCGATCAAGACCATCAAGCTCGCTGACCTGACTGATCCGAGCGAGCGCGACCGCATGCGCGAGCGCCTGTTTCGCGAGGCGCAATCGGCGGGCATTCTGTCTCATCCGAACATCGTCACCATTTACGACATCCTCGAGCAGGACGGGATGGCGTACATTTTCATGGAACTGGTGAACGGGCCGACGCTCGAGAAGATGCTCGGCGGCGAACAGCCACCCGACCGGCAGACGTTGTTCTCCATTTTCCGGCAGACGGCGTCGGCTCTCGATTACGCGCATCGTAAGGGCATCATTCACCGTGATATCAAGCCCGCCAATGTGATGGTGGACGAGGCAGGCGCGGCAAAGATCACTGACTTTGGAGTGGCCAAGATCGCGTCGTCTCAGTTAACCCAGAGCGGCATGATGATGGGCACGCCGAGCTACATGTCGCCCGAGCAGATTGAAGGCGGCACCGTGGACGGACGCGCCGATCAGTTCGCCCTGGCAGTGATTGCATACGAGGTGCTCGGAGGCGAAAAGCCGTTTGCCTCTGACTCGCTGGCCAGCCTGCTTTACAAAATTGTGCGCGACGAGCCGGTGGCGGTCCACCGATTGAATTCGACGCTGAGTCCGAGCGTCGACGATGTACTGCGCAAGGCGCTATCGAAGAGCGCGAGCGACCGCCACATGACCTGCGTGGACTTCATACAGGAGCTGGAAGCGGCCTGCGATGCGCGTCCAGGTTGGCTGATGCCGATCCGCAGCGGATCGGTGGACGGGCCCACGCTAGCTACCACCGGAGCGGATACTCCGCCGACAATTTTGAAGCGTGAGCCGCCACCGGTAGTGGTGACCGCGCCGGCCTCGGCGACGCTGAAGGAGCCGGTTGCCCCGCTGCCGCCCTTGCCACCGCGGCCGCCCGCTCCGCCGACGCATACCGCGCGGAACGTCCTGATCGCGCTGGTAGCCGTTGTCGTGCTGGCAGCGGTTCTGATCCTCGCACAACGTTCGTCGAGCCCGCCACCGGCGCCCGTGGTGACAACCGAGCAGACGGTTAGAGCGGAGCCCGAGAAGCCCACGCCGATTCCCAAACAGGAAGAGCAGCCGCCGGTCCCTGCGCCGTCGTCTTCGACTCCGCAGACTGAGCCCAGCGAGACGCAGGTGCAGACACGTCCGGCCAACCCGCCCACGCTGAGCCGTCCTGACCTGCCTGCGCGGGAAGTCCCCATGGAGATTCTGACGTCTCCTGGCGGTGCTCAGATCACGCTTGACGGCAAACCCTTCTGCACGACGCCCTGCAATCTCCCGGTGAACGCGGGCCGGCACGTGATCAAGGTCGCGCTCAAAGGCTATCGCGACGCCTTGCGTGTTTTTGAAGCGCCCGCGGATTCAACCGTCACCGTGGACCTGGTGCGGATGATGGGGACGCTCAGCGTGTCGTCCAATCCGCCCGGCGCGGCGATTTATCTCAACGGACAGCTTCGCCCGGAGAAAACGCCGGTGGTGTTGACGCTGCCTGTGGGTGCATACAAGCTCAAGGTTGAGAAAGAAAACCTGAAGGCCGATGAAGAAACGGTTCAAATCAGCGACGGTGGTATGTCGCAGCGGAGATACATACTCGAATGAGGTCGTCAGGGATGTTTTCAAGACGGGAATTGTTTGGGCTGGCGGCTGCGGCTGCTACGGTGTTTGGATTTGAGGAAGGCGGTCCGCGGCCGGCGAAATCAGGAATGATTGTGCGGTCGACGCGGCCGGAAGACCTGGAGATGCCCTTGGAAGGGTTCCAGGATTACATCACGCCGATCGAACATTTCTTTGTGCGCAGCCATCACTACGAGCCGCGCGTGGACATGGCCTCTTGGAAATTAGAGGTGGATGGCGAGGTGGGCACGAAGCTGTCGCTGAGCCTGGACGACCTGCGCAAGATGCCCAAGGTAGACCTGGTGGCGGTGTGCGAGTGCGCCGGAAACGGGCGGGCCTTTTACCAGCCGACCGTGCCGGGCTTGCAATGGCAGTACGGCAGTGTCGGTAACGGTCGCTGGACCGGCGTGCGGCTTGCGGACGTTTTGAAGCGCGCGGGGATGAAGGCGTCGGGAACGGAGATCCTGCTGGACGGAACCGACGTCGCAGTCGGGACGATGCCGAAGTTCCAGCGGACGATCACCGTGAAGAAGGCGCTCGATCCGAATACGATTTTGGCGTACGAGATGAACGGGCAGACGCTGCCCAATCAGCACGGCTTCCCGCTGCGCGTGATTGCGGCGGGCTGGGCCAGCGACTCGTGGGTGAAGTGGCTGAAGAAGATCACCGTGCTCGATCACGAGTTCGATGGGTTCTTCATGAAGACCGCATACCGCCATCCGGGCAAACCTGTGGTGCCGGGGGCGGCGGTTGACCCGGCGGCGATGCATCCGGTGACAAGCCTGGCGGTGAAGTCTGTGATTGGGGGGCCGGTGAACGGGACCGGCGTTCTGGTTGGCAAGCCGCTCGTCATTTCAGGCGCGGCATGGGCAGGCGACGGCGGACCCGTGACGGCTGTTGACGTGTCGACGGATGCCGGGCGGACCTGGACTCCTGCGAAACTCAGCACCGAGCGAAGTCAGTTTGGGTGGCGGTTGTTCTCTCACTCGTTCACGCCGAAGTCGGTGCAATATTACACGCTGATGTCGCGGGCGCGTGCAGGTGCGGGTGTGCAGCCGATGGCGCAGGAGTGGAATCCGTCGGGGTATTCGTGGAACGTGGTTCAGCCGGTGGGCGTGAATGCGACGGTGGATGCTGAGCCGGTGCGTCCGGCGCAGGTGACACCCGGGAAGTTGGAGCAGCCGGCGGGGTATAAGCAGTCGTGCATGGTGTGTCACGACGAGGATGTCGTGACGCAGCAGAAGCTGACGCGTGGGCAGTGGGAGCGCGAGGTGGACAAGATGGTGCGTTGGGGTTCGCGCGTGAAGACTGAGGATCGCCAGGGGATTCTGGACTATTTGTCGAGTCACTTTGGGAAGTGAGGTGGGCGGGTGTGCTAGGCGCTCCTGCTTCTCAGGCTCTCCGGCTCGTCCTACTTCCTTCTACCTTCTGCTTAGACGGGGCGGGAGCCCCGTCTTACTTCCTGGCTCGTAGCCACTTCCTACTTCCTCTGGCGGGAGGGCTGTCGTACTTACTTCGCCGTGCTTGCTACCTTCTGCTTAGACGGGCGGTTGGTGTGATACTGTTTTCAGGAAGACTGGAGCCTCTTAGGAAGAGAGGGGAACAAACTACATGAAGAATGTTTTATGCGTCATGACCATGGCCGCGATGGCGATTGTGCTGCCGGCCCAGGACAAGAAGGTTTTGCATCCGGAAATGAAAGTAGCGGCGGATGCCGGCACGCCTGAGAAACCCATGGGCAAGATGGGCGAGAAGGGCGACAAGGGGTGGTCGCAAACCAGTATGGCGGCGGGCGTTGACGGTAAACCGCAGCCCGGCAAAGTCACCACCATGACCGGTGAAATCATCGACATGTCCTGTTACCTGCAGTTGGGCAAGCACGGCGAGAAGCACGTTGCCTGCGGCAAGAAGTGCATTGCTGCCGGACAGCCGGTGGGTTTGCTGACCAAGGGCGGGACCGTCTATATGCTGATGGAAGAAGAGCACGATCCCCGTCGTGACGGCCAGACCAGCGCGTTCCGCAAGGATGCCGCCGCCCATCTCGGACACATCATGGAAGTGACCGGCACCGAAGCGTCGCATGCCGGATACATGGCGATTTACGTTCAGGGCTACGTCAACAAGTAGGTCAGGAATGACAGTGAAGAGTTTTGCGCGGCTGGGCCTGATGGCGCTGGCCGCGCTGTTCGCCTGGTCCGCGGACGATGTTAAGATTCCGCGGGGCCTTCAGCCGATTCAATGGCCGAAGGACAATCCTTATTCAAAGGCTAAGTGGGAGTTGG
The DNA here is from genome assembly GCA_038212445.1 of Bryobacterales bacterium. Classification (GTDB taxonomy): domain Bacteria; phylum Acidobacteriota; class Terriglobia; order Bryobacterales; family Bryobacteraceae; genus TMP-7. The sequence goes on along the minus strand of JBBQUM010000005.1, from coordinate 260,299 downwards.
GCCGCGCGCTGTATTACGACACGCGGCTTTCAGTGGATAACTCCGTTTCCTGCGCCAGTTGCCATTCGCCGCAGTTCGGCTTCACCGACGGGCAGAAGGTTTCTGCGGGTGTAAAGCATCAGTTTGGCGGCCGGTCCGCACCGACGGTGATCAATCGCGCCTACAGCCTGGCGCAGTTCTGGGATGGACGCGCGGGGACGCTCGAGGAGCAGGCGGGCGGTCCAATGGCGAACCCCATCGAGATGGGGCACACGCACGACGGCGTCTGTCAGTCCTTGAATAAGATCGCCGGCTACCGTCCGATGTTTGCCGCGGCATTCGGCAGCGACGAGATCAACATCAGCCGCGTGACCAAGGCGATTGCGACGTTTGAGCGGACGGTGCTGTCGGGCAACTCGCCGTACGACAAGTACAAAGCGGGCGACAAGAAGGTGCTATCCGCGGCTCAGGTGCACGGCATGGACGTGTTCTTCAATAAAGCGAAGTGCGATGCCTGTCACGAAGGCATCAACTTCACGCTGAACTCGTATCACAACCTCGGCATCGGGACGGACAAGCCGGAACCGGACGGCGGCAGGTTTCTCTTCACTAAGAATGCGGCGGACTGGGGCGCGTTCAAGACGCCGACGCTGCGCGAGATCGCGCACACCGCGCCCTACATGCACGATGGCCGTTTCAGGACGCTTGACGAAGTGGTGGACTTTTACGACAAAGGCGGCATTCCGAACAAGAATCTCGACGAAACCGTGAAGCCATTGCATTTGACTGCGCAGGACAAGAAAGATCTGGTGGAGTTTCTGAAGGCGCTGAGCGGCGAAGGCTGGCAGCATCTGGGTCCACCGGCTAAGTTCCCCGAATGAAAATCCTCAAATTTGCGTTGCTGGCGCTTGCGGGCGCGATTCTGCTGGGCGGCTGCGGGCGGAGCCAGAAGAAGGTGTTTGCGGTGATTCCGAAGGGAACGGCGCACGAATTCTGGCAGTCGGTGCACGCGGGCGCGAACAAGGCGGCGGGCGAGGAGAACGTCGAGATTGCGTGGAACGGGCCGGCGGCGGAGACCGATTTCAACGATCAACTGAGGATCGTCGATTCGATGATCACGCGGCATGTCGACGCCATCCTTCTTGCGCCAATTGACAAGCAGGTGATGGTGAGCGTGGTGGACCGTGCGGCGGCGCAGAACATTCCGGTGGTTATTTTCGATTCGCCGGTCGACACCGACAAGTTCGTCGCGCAGGTGGCGACGGACAACTACCGGGCCGGCGAGGCGGGTGCCGAGCGTGTTGGCAAGATGCTGGGGGGCAAAGGCAAAGTGGCGATGGTGATGGTGCAGCCAGGCGCGGCGTCGACGATGGCGCGCGAGGAAGGTTTTCAGAAGAAGCTGGCGGCGGATTATCCCGGGATCCAGATTGTCGACAAGCAATTCGGCTGGGCGGACTTCGCCAAGAGCCTGGCTGTTGCCGAGAACATGCTGACGGCGCATCCTGACCTGGATGCTTTCTTTGCCTCGAACGAGTCGAGCACGGTTGGTGCGGTGCAGGCACTGAAGGGCCGTAAGTCGAAAGTGAAGCTGGTGGGCTTTGACTGGAGCCCGAAGTTCCTGGAGGACTTGCAGTCGGGAGTGATTGATTCACTGGTGGTGCAGCATCCGTTCCGGATGGGTTATGACTCGGTGAAGGCGGCCGCCGCGAAGCTGAAGGGGCAAACGGTAGAGAAGATACAGAACTTGCCGCCGAGGCTAGTGACTCGGGACAACATGAACACGCCTGAGGTGCAGGAGCAGATTAATCCGGACCTGAAGAAGTACTTGCAGTAAACCTCAACCACGCAGAGCGGTTGCGGGATAGGCGCGGAAGTGGAGGCGTCTTTTAGCTGCCGTTTAGATCCGCTGAGATCTTCGAGAAGATAGTTGTGATGCTGGGCATGATGGCCGGCGGCAGGAAGCCGGCTACGACAATCACCAGGGCGGCCGCCAGCAGCGCATACTCGATCATGTCCTGGCCGGACTCATCGCGCCAGAATTTCCGGATGAGAGTTTTCAGTACTGGGCGCATATCTCCGCTCCTTTGGTTCACTGAAACTATCATCCGGCAGGTACGGGTTTCAAGCAACAGATTTTCGCTCGTACGCCGCACCTGAAAACACCTTAGAACTCAAGTACGGCTGCGGCCCCGCCAAAGCGCTGGCCGCAGCTAAGGCCCTGATTTACTGCATTGTAACGGCCGGGAAGCGAACCACCGTGAAGTTGCGGAGGGTCACCGTGTCGGCGCAGTTGAGGATGGGTGAGGCGGTGAATCGGAGAGTGATCCCCGAGTCGAGGCTGTCCATCGCGGTGCCGGCTGAAACGGAGAGCGGAGAGTTGCCGGTCCACTGCTGAGTGTTCCATTGCGAACCCATGGAACCGACTCCGACACTGGTTCTGCCTCCCAACAGCGTATCGGCGTTCGAGCCCGACATTGATGCGACCGGGCTGTTGCCCCACGTAACGGCGGTGGTGAAGCCAGTAATCGCGCCGGTATGGGCGAAGTCGTAGCTCACCTCGAAGCGGTCGCCTGCGGCGATGTGGCTGGCAGGTATATTGCAGACGCTGACGAGCGGTGTGCCGCTGACTGTTTGGGCGCCGGTGCCACTGCAGATCACCTCGGGAGCGGGGAAGCTCTGGATTGATTCGGCGATGGCGCCGGCGGCTGCCAAGCGGTAGGAGGCGACGAGCACGTCCCCTGGCTGGGGAGCGGCTGCCGGGATGAAGGTGATGTGGTTGGTGTCGAGTGTGAAATCGAGACTGGACCGCATCAGCAGTCCGTTGCGATAGAGCGCGAGACTGGAGCTTGGTGAAGGCGCGGCCAGTAGTGTGAAGGCAGTGTTGGTACCGTCGGCGATCCCAGCAGGCGTTTCCGCATCGACGAACGATGCCGAGCCACCCGATCCACTTGAGCCTGAGCCGCAAGGACCGCTGGTGCCGTCAACGTGGATGCAGTCGCTCAGGTTCCCGGTAGCGGCATCTATCTGCCCGGACGTATTGATCACTGCAGTTCGTCCCGGCTGATAGTTGATGCCGGATGCCGGACGCGTGGCCAGTTCAGTGGCCAGGCCGGTGACGTCGGAGATGAGGATTTGCGAGAGCACGGGCGGAGGCGGTCCAACCTGGCTGCCGCTGGACACACGAACGTCGCGCACCTTGAGCGTGAAGGTGGTCGGCGGAACCGCCCACACCTCGGAGAACTGATATTTGCCCTGGCTGGAATATTGGACGGTATAGTTGGCGCCTGCCGAGGCGGTGGTGGTGGGTGTCAGTTGGGCTCGGATAGCGCCGTTGACAACCGGGATGGTAATGCCTTGGGACGGGATTGTATTATCGCCTGACTGAAAGTTGGTCCAGGTGATATAGAGGGTGCCGCTGAAGCGGGTGCCGTCGGCTCTATAAAGGACGTCCTGAATGGTAGTGAGTGCCGGTGCGCCGAAGCCGGGCCGGGCTGCAAGGATGGCGGCAGCGACGAGCATCGTGCGCGCCAGGGAACGAAAAGAAAACATCGGGTGGGCCTCCCACAGAGTGATTCGCGACGCGTTTTTCACACGCATCTGATTACGCCCTCAGTCTAGAGATGGCCGGTTTTTTCGTAGGGGGTCTGGGATAAGGTGAGGCGCCTGTAAATTATTGGGAGGTAGAAGGTTAGTGCGACCGCTAAAAAACTTCGCCAAGCTATGATCGGGGGATCGGCGAAGCGTAGGGAACGGCCCGGCGCGTAGCCATCTCATGCCCGACTTCGCTGTGAACGGCAGCGCCGAGCACTGCAGCCGCAAGCGGAAAGATCAAGGACTCCTCGACGGCGATGTGGGCGGTGTAGAGCTCCGCCAGTTGCCGGGTGATGAACTTGAGCCGGATGGCCGAGGCAGCAGTGAGGGTGCCCGCGAGCCACTGACGGCCGAGTGAATCCACCTCGTTGTGCAGCGGACCGGCGACGCGGTGGTCGGCTTCAAGGCGGTCTAACTGTGCCATGGCGGCGCGGACATCCGGATGGTCGAGCGCACGGAGGCGAGGAAACAGGGAGTCCTCCTCGTCGCTGGTATGAAGCGGACCGGCCTCGCGGAAGTACTTCAAGGCGGCTTCCAGGGAAGCGCGCTGCGTATCTTCGAGCGCGCCTCCCGCGTGTGCGGAAAGGTTCACCAGAACGCCGAGGAAGCGTTCGACGCGCCGGTGGCAATCGCTCAGCATCCCTACCGGGTTGCTAAAGTCGTGATCCGGTTTCTTTCCGATGACAACGGGCATGGTGGTTTAGGCGGCCGTGGCTTCAAGCTCGAGACAGCGGGGGAACAGCACCTCATTCTCAACGCGGATGTGTTCGTGGAGGTCGGCTTCCATGGCAGCGAGACGGTTGTAAAACTCCGCCCCATTTTCGCAGAATCCAGGCGGGACCGAATAGTTAGAAGAGACGGCCCGCAGTTCCTTAAGAATGCCTTCAACGGTATCGTGCTCGTTGTGCATGACGCGGATGGGGTATTGGACGGAGGGAAAACAGGCATGGGGCGCGGGGCTGCCGGTGGTGAGGGAGGCTTCAAGCGCGGAGGCGTAAGGGAACAGGATCTGCTCTTCCTTCTCGAGATGCGGAATGATGTCGTCGCGGAGGTTCTGGAGGAGTTGTTGAATCTGGAACAATTCTGGGCGAGTCTGCCCGTGATTGGCGCACATTTTGGCGATGCGCGTCTCGAGGAATGGCAATTCCGACCGCATATAGGCGTGGTGGGTATCAAGAATGTGCTGGATCAGGGATTGAACGCTCTGGGTGGTCTCGCAGGCGGCTCCGTTTGACATGACTGTTTCGTCTCCTGATGGCAGTGTAGGGCGGTAGCGGGCGTCGATTCGGTGACTTCCGTCACGAACGTGGAAGAATGTTGATGTGACACCGAAGGCGAAGGCGTGGGATACGGAGCTATACGAGGGTCGATTTTCCTTTGTATGGCAGTTTGGCGAGGATCTGATCAAGCTGCTGGCCCCAGCGGCAAGCGAGCGGATTCTCGACATCGGGTGCGGAACTGGGCATCTGACGCAGAAGATCGCCGATAGCGGCGCGGTGGTTACCGGACTGGACGCGGATCCGGCAATGATCGCGCAGGCGCGCATCCATTATCCCGGGCTGACGTTCCGGCTGGCGGATGTGCGTAGTTTCACCGTCGACGAGCCGGTGGATGCCATCTTCTCGAACGCTGCGCTGCATTGGGTGAAGGACGCCGACGCGGCTGCCGCGAGCATGGCGCAGGCGCTGAAGCCGGGCGGGCGGCTGGTGGTGGAATTTGGCGGTCGTGAAAATACGGCGAAGGTGATGGCGGGGGTAAAGGCCGAGACCGGATCCGATGCGATTCCCTGGTATTTCCCGTCGTGCGGCGAATACGCGACGCTGCTGGAGCGCCACGGATTTCGGGTGACGCACATGTTCAATTTTCCGCGCATGACGGCACTTGAAGGCGAGCGCGGACTTGAGGACTGGCTGGTGATGTTTGGCGAGTCGCTGTTTGCGGCGATTCCGGCGGGCGAGCGTAAAGCGGCCATCGCGCGCGTGGCCGAGAGGCTGCGTCCGGAACTCTACTTTGAGGGAAAGTGGCACGTGGATTACCGGCGTCTGCGATTGCGCGCCGAGCGATAAAGCCGACGCGTTAACATTGCTACAACGTGGCGCACATACTGGAGCTTCGCAACGTTTCGCGGTCGTACGGCGGCAACAAGGTCGTGGACGGAGTGTCGCTCGAAATTGAGCAGGGAACGCTGTTTTCGCTGCTGGGACCGTCCGGGTGCGGAAAGACCACGACGCTGCGGATGGTGGCAGGGTTCGACCAGCCGGAGTCCGGCGAGATCATTCTGGCCGGCAAGCCGATTGCTCATCTGCGACCGTACGAGCGGAACGTCAGCACGGTGTTTCAGAATTACGCGCTATTCCCGCACCTGAGTGTGCGCGACAACATCGAGTTTGGACTGCGGCGGAAGCGCGCTTCGGATATCGACAAGCGCGTGCGGGAAATGCTCGAGCTGGTGCAATTGACGGGCAAGGAGCAAAGGCTGCCGGCGCAGTTGTCCGGCGGCGAGCGTCAGCGGGTGGCATTGGCGCGATCGCTGGTGCTGGCGCCGGACGTGCTGCTGCTCGACGAGCCGCTGTCGGCGCTCGATCCGATTCTCCGCAAGCAGGTACGCACCGAGTTGCAGGCGCTCCAGCGTCGCGTGGGGATTACGTTCCTGATGGTGACGCACGATCAGGAGGAAGCCCTGGTGCTGTCGGACCAGATTGCCGTGATGAATGGCGGGCGCATCGAGCAGGTGGGCACGCCGCAGGGGATTTACATGACGCCGCGGACGCGATTCGTGGCGGGATTTCTGGGCGCGGTGAACTGGATTGACGGCATCGGCGTGCGCCCGGAGGCGGTGCGAATGGCGAGATCGAATCCACGAACGGGCTCACGCTCGCGGCCGGCGACCATCGAAACTCTGCGATTTCTGGGGAACTGCGTCCACATTGAGAGTCGGCTGGCGAATGGCGAGAAGGTGGTGTGCGAGACGGCGTTCGATCACGAGCCGTTTACGCCGGGCGAGCCGGTCCACGTATGGTGGAACGTGTCGGACGAGCTACGGTTCCAGCAATGAGCCGTCTGCGCACACTGTTTCTGCTGCCCGGCGCGGTGACGATGGTGCTGCTGTTCGCGGTGCCGCTGGCGATCGTTTTCATCTACAGCCTGCTGACGCGCGGGGCGTATTTCGGACTGGGACCGCCGTGGACGCTCGACAACTACGCGCGCGTCTGGGATCCGCTGTATGCGGGAGTGCTCTGGCGGTCGCTGGTGGAAGCGGGGCTGGCGTCATTTATCTGCCTGGTCCTCGGATTTCCCCTAGCGTTGTTCATCTCGCAGGCGGGGCCTCGGAAAAATCTGTACTTGAATCTCGTCATGCTGCCTTTCTGGACCAGTTTCCTGGTGCGGCTGTACGCATGGATTTTCCTGCTGCGCGATACGGGACTGGTGAACACGGTGCTGCAGAATCTCGGCCTGATTCACGAGCCGCTCCCGATGCTGTACAACGACGGCGCGGTAATGCTGGGCCTGGTGTACGGGCACCTCCCCTTCATGGTGCTGCCGTTGTACGCGACGCTCGAACGGCTGGATCGCAATCTGCTGGAGGCGTCGGCTGACCTGGGTGCGCGTCCGTGGACGACTCTCGCGCTGGTGACGCTGCCGCTGTGCCGTCCAGGCATCATCGCGGGCACGGTGCTGGTTTTCATCCCTGCGCTGGGCGCTTACCTGGTGCCGGATCTGCTGGGCGGCGGCAAGTCGATCATGATCGGCAACGTGGTGCAGAACCAGTTCACGACTGCGCGGGACTGGCCGTTTGGCGCAGCGCTCTCCTTCGCTGTGATGGCGGTGGTGCTCATCCTGATGGCTGTGCTGGCGCGGCGCGGCGGAGAGGATCTGGCGTGAAGCGGGCGCTCGGATTATACGCGGCATGCATCTATGCATTTCTGCATGTGCCGCTGCTGGTGCTGGCAGTTTTCAGTTTCAATCGCTCACGATTTTCGACATGGGGCGGATTCTCGCTCGACTGGTACGCGGCGATTGCGCGGGATCCGACGCTGCGCGAGGCCACGGCCAACAGCCTGTTGATCGCCGTGGTGTCGACTGTGCTGGCGACCGTCGTGGGGACGGCAGCGTCGTACGCGATGTGGAAGCGGAAGTCGCCGCTGGTGTCGGGCGCGCTGTACGCGTCGCTGGTGACGCCCGAGATCGTCACAGGCGTGTCGCTGCTGGCTTTCTACCAGTGGATCTTCCACTACGTCCATCTTCAGCTGGGATTGTGGACGGTGATTCTGGCGCATGTCGCGTTTTCGATTGCGTTCGTGGTGATCGTGGTGAATTCGCGATTGAAGAGCTTTGACGCAACCCTGGAGGAGGCGGCGATGGACCTGGGCGCTACCGAATGGGAAGCGTTTTGGCGAGTGACGCTGCCGTCGATCCTGCCGGGCGTGATCGCGGCCGCGCTGCTCGCATTCACCGTCTCGATTGACGATTACGTGATCACCAGTTTCGTGGCGGGCGTGGACTCGCAGACTCTGCCGATGGTGATTTACGGAATGGCGCGGAGAGGGGTGAATCCGTCGGTAAATGCCATTTCGACGCTGATTGTGACAGCGCTGGGCGTGTTGATCCTGGTGTCGGAGCGTTTGCAGCGGGTGCGCGAATGAACCGGCGAACCTTCTTGATGGCGGTGGCGGGGGCTGCCGGATGCTCGAGCGGCGGGACACTCCGGCTGAACGTATTGAACTGGTCGGAGTACATCGCGCCCGACACGATTGCGAATTTCGCGCGCGAGTTTGACGCGCAGGTGCGGTACGGCACCTTCGAGAGCGTGGAGGAGATGCTGGCGAAGGTAGCGACGGGCAATTCCGGCTGGGACGTGGTGATCTGCACCAATAATTACATTCAGCCGCTGAGCCAGGCAGGCCTCGCGGTCCCGCTGCGGCATGACTGGATTCCGAATGCGGCGAATCTTGCGGCGCGTTATCAGCGTCCACCGTGGGACCCTGATCTGCGGTGGAGCATTCCTTACCTGTGCACGTCGACCGGCATCATTTCGAACTCGACGATCGCGCCGGAACCCGCGTCGTGGGCCAGTTTTTGGGAGGACCGCTATCATCGGCGCGCGACGATGCTCGATGATCCCAACGAGGTGATTGGGGCCTGTCTGCTGCGCTTTGGCCATCCGCTCAACTCGGTTGACCCGGCGCATCTGCGTCAAGCGCGCGACGCCGCGGTGGACGTGAAGCGCTTGATTCGCGCTTACATAAACGCCGAGGGCAAGGACCAGGTGGTGGCGGGCGACGTGATGGTGGCGCAGATGTGGTCAACCACGGCGCAGTTGGCGATTGACGCGAATTCGAAGCTTCGCTTTGCGCTGCCGGCTGAGGGCTACCCGCTGTCGTGCGACAACGCGGTGGTGTTGAAAGAGAGCCGGCGGGTGGAGCTGGCGCATCGCTTCATCGACTACGTGCTGCGGCCGCAGGTGGGCGCGGGAATCGCCGCTGCAGTGAAGGCGACGACACCGAATGCGCGGGCGTTTGAGCTGCTGCCGCCAGCGGTGAAGTCGAGCGCGGCGCTGTACCCGGCGGCGGACGTTCTGGCGCGCGGACAGTGGTTTGAGCCGCTCCCACCTGAGGGTCAGCGGCAGCGCGACCGCGTTTGGACCGAGATCAAGTCGGCATGAGAAAATAGCGCATTGATCCCGCTGCTGGCCGTTCTCCTCACAGTCGCTCCTGCTGATCTTGTGCCGGTGCGCTGGTCCTCCGCCGATCCGGCGTCGCTCGAACTGGTGCGCGGCACCGCCGTCAATTGCCTGTTGGTAGAGGAGAAGGACTGGTCTGGGGCTTTTATCGAGCAGGCGGCGAAATCCGGTGTTCAGACGCTGGCATTGCTGAGGCCGTCAACCGGCGTGGTGGAAGCCGCGGGACGGGCGAAGAAGGCGGGCTTCACTGGTGCGGTGCTCGAAGGTGATTTTGAAGCGCCGGTTCGCGAGAGCCTGCGCCGGACGCTCGAGCAGTGGAAGATGCAGGTGATCGAGTTGCCGTCGCGCACCGGCATACGGTTCGAGTCGGACGATCCTATTGTCGGTACGAGCCAGGGGCTTTGGCCGGGAGTGCAGGCGGATGCCGAGGGGAAGCACAAGGCGGCGCCAAGCGGAGCGGCGTGGATCGATACGAACACGGGATTTCTGCGTTATGCGAGGGCTGCTACGCAGTCGACTGTATGGCTGGGCAATCTGCCGCCGGCGGGCGCCATGATTCCGGCCGAGCGGTATCTGCAAGCCATCGGCGACGCCGCGATGACGGGTGCGCGGTGGGTGGTGTCGCTCGATGCCGAGTCGAATGGAAAGCTGCTGGCGGGCGACAAGCGCGCCCTCGCCGATTGGAAACGGATTACCGGCTTGCTGCACTACTTTGAAGAGCACAAGGAATGGCGCGGTGCTCAGCCGTTTGCGCAACTGGCGCTGGTAGAGGACGCGCACAGCGGTGCCCTGCTGTCGGGCGGCGTGCTGGACATGATCGCGGTGAAGCATACGCCGGTGCGTCCGGTGCCTCCGTCGCACCTGAAGCCTGGAGTGATGGAAGGTGCAAAGCTGGCCGTGAATGTCGACCCGTCGTCGCTAAATGACGGGCAGAAGGACGTGCTGAAGGCGTTCACGCGAACCGGTGGTACGCTGCTGACCGGTCCGCCCGGATGGAAATTTCCCGAGCCGCGGCCGGGGCAGATCGTGCTCGAAAAGGGCGACCTCGGCAAACTTGACGAGATCTGGCGTGAGTTGAACTCGCTGACCGGGCGGAAGAACCTCGGCGCGCGGCTGTTCAACGTGTCGACGATGCTGTCCAATTTGCAGGAGTCGGCGGACCGGTCGAAGGTGATTTTGCAGTTGGTGAACTACTCGGATTATCCGGTGGAGAATTTGACGGTGCATGTGCTGGGGCGTTACAAATCGGCGTATCTGTACCGGCCGGGTGGTCCAACGGTGACGCTCGAAGGTTACGAAGTGGAGGACGGCACCGGCCTGGACGTGGATCAGGTTGGGAGCGTCGCGACACTGGTTTTGACTCGCTAAGTTTGGAGGATTCAAGAATGGCGGCACTTGCTCCCGGACTCCGGGGTGAACACAAGACGCTGGTCACGCCCGAGATCGCCATCGATTTCATGGGGCAGGAGGAGGCGCGCGTGCTGGGTACGCCGTGGCTCATCATGCTGCTGGAGATGACGGCGCGCAACTCGGTGAAGCCGTACCTGGAGGCGGGGTCGGACACCGTCGGGACGGAGGTGTCGATCCGGCATCTGGCGGCCACTCCAATGGGGATGCAGGTTACTTTTCACAGCGAAGTGGTGGAGGTAGACGGTAAGCGCATCAAGTTTCGGGTGGAAGCGTTCGATGAGAAGGAGAAGATCTCCGAGGGAACCCACGAACGGTTTGTCGTACAAGTGTCGAAATTCGCGACGCGGCTGGCGGCGAAAAAAGCTTCGGTCTGAGGATCTAGGGGTCGATTTGATTCGTATCCCTACTGTGCGAGCGAGCATCTAACAAGGCAAGACGACGGGAGAGCCGTTTGCGGCGACTGTAACGGACTTGCTAGAGTGTTAAGTACTAGTCGTAGATTAAGGATTATTCTTTGAAGGTTAGTCGTTTCGTAATATTACTGGGTTTGGCGGCGACGGCGATGTTTGCTGTGCCGGGGGAGGACCCGCAAACACGCGAGATCCTCAACCGCTATCTGACTTACGTTGAGAAGCAGCCTACTGCTCTCCGCGGTCTTCAGATGGACATGGATATCGACGCTCGGCTCCCTAAGCTGCAGAAAACAGGTCGTTTTCACGCACTGCGCAGCGTGTCGCGGGTGGGGCAGATTACCTACAACGGCCTTCGCTTCATCGGTGACAATACGATTAAGAAGGACGTAATCGGCCGTTACCTGCAGGCGGAGAACGAGACCAAGGACGTGGCTCAACTAGCTATCACGCCCGACAACTACAAATTCAAGTACAAGGGAATGTCGGCCGACGACGGTCACCTGGTGCATGTTTTCCAGCTCTCGCCGAAGAAGAAGAGCGTGGGACTGTTCAAGGGCGAACTGTGGCTGGATGCGCAGACCTGCCTGCCGGTGCGGGAGTCGGGGCGGTTTGTAAAGAGCCCTTCCATCTTCCTGAAGAAGATCGAGTTTGTCCGCAAATACGAAATTGTCGACGGCATCTCGATCCCGAAGCACATCCAAAGTACAGTTGATACGCGACTCTGGGGACCTGCCGAGATGAGCATTGATTTCACGAACGTCGCCAAGCAGGAACCTCAGCCGGTGCATGTTCTAGAGCCGGAGATTCACTAGGTTCCGTAGTCCCGACTGCCCCCAAGCAGTTGAGTTCGTTGCCCCACTACCTTAAGCTCAAGAGAGTACATGAGAACTCTATTCCTCAATCCACCGTCGTTCGAGGGGTTTGACGGAGGGGCCAGTTCGCGCTGGCCGGCCTCGCGGGAGATCGAATCCTACTGGTATCCCGTATGGCTCTGCTACCCCGCCGGAATGCTGCCTGACAGCAAGGTGGTGGACGCTCCGCCGCACGGCGTCTCGATTGAGCAGACCGTCGAGATGGGGAAAGAGTTCGAGCTGCTCGTTCTGTTTACTTCCACCCCGGGCTTTCACGTGGACGTAAAGATCGCGGGATTAATGAAGGAAGCCAATCCCACGCTGAAGGTTGTGTTTGTGGGACCGCCGGTGACCGTGGAGCCTGAGAAAGTGCTGCTCGAGAATCCGGTGATCGACTTTGTGGTGGGCAAGGAGTTCGACCACCAGATCGTTTCCTACGCCAAGGGCGCACCGCTGGCGGACCTGCCGGGCGTGAGCTATCGCGGCGCTGATGGCAGCATCGTGCGCAACGCCGATGGCGGCTTCATCGAGAATCTGGACGAGTTGCCGTGGGTGACCAAGGTCTACAAGCGCGATCTGGACTTCCGCCGCTACAACGTACCGTTCCTGCTCAATCCGTTCATCTCGCTTTACACGTCGCGCGGCTGTCCGGCGATGTGCACCTTCTGCCTGTGGCCGCAGACGCATTCAGGACATCGCTGGCGCCTGCGTTCGTCCGACGATATCGTGGCCGAGTGCAAGTGGGCGCTCGAAAATTTCACGGGCTTGAAGGAAATCTTCTTTGACGACGACACGTTCAACTATCGCAAGCAGCGGACCATTGAGCTGTGCGAAAAGCTGAAGCCGTTGAACATGACTTGGAGTTGCACGTCGCGCGTCACCACCGATTACGACACGCTGAAGGCGATGAAGGACTCGGGCTGCCGGCTTTTGATCGTCGGCTATGAATCCGGCGATCCGCAAATCCTGAAGAACATCAAGAAGGGCGCGACGGTGGACATGGCCGAGCGCTTTACGGCGAACTGCGCAAAGCTCGGACTGACGGTCCACGGGGATTTCATTATTGGGCTGCCTGGCGAGACGCGTGACAGCGTCCGCACCACCATCGACTTTGCCAAACGCCTGGACGTCGAGACCATACAGGTGTCGATCGCGCACGCTTATCCGGGCACCGAGTTCTTCGACTGGGCGAAGAAGAACGACCTGATCGTCATTGACGGCATGACCGATGAGAGCGGCCACCAGCTGCCCAACGTCGTGCATCCGGGCCTGGATCGCGGCGAACTCGTACAGTGGGTGGAGACCTTCTACGACGAGTATTATTTCCGTCCGAAGCAGGCCTGGCGCATCGTCAAGAAAGCCGTCCTGAACAACGACGTTCCGCGCCTCTACAAGGAAGCGCGGGAGTATCTCTCGTTGCGCAACAAGCGGAAGAAGTTCATCAAGGATCAGAAGCCGGGCGCGGTTGTTCCGGCCGGTGAGCGCGCCTGACCGTTCGATGGACTCCGCGGAACGAATCCGTCTCAAGACCCGAATTTTTACCGTAATCGTGGTGCTCAGCAATGCGCTGGGCAACCTCTTTCTCACGCTCGGACTCAAGCGCTGGGGCGGGGAACTGGCACTCTCGCCGTTCTCCTACGTGCGCGCTATCTTTCATCCCTTGGTTGGCCTCGGAGTGCTGTTGTTGGTGCTGTGGCTGCTGTCGCGCATGACGCTGCTGAGCTGGGCTGACCTCAGCTATGTGCTGCCGGTGACCGCAGTCGGCTACGTGCTGTCGGCGCTATTCGGGCACTGGTTCCTTGATGAGCAAATCACGACGCAACGCTGGGCAGGGACGCTGCTGATTGTGGCGGGCATCGCGTTGGTGGGACGCACGGCGGTGAGGACCACCGAATGACCTGGCTGCTGGTGGCGCTGGTGGTGGGCTGCACGGTGCTGGGCGATCTGCTGCAGAGCCTGGAAATGAAGCGGCACGGCGAGATTCGCGACTTTGCGCCGTCGGGGATTCGGCGGCACATCGCGGCGCTCGCGAGCCGCAAATTCCTGATTCTTGCGGTATGCTTCATGGCGGTGTCGTTCTTCGCATTCATGAAGCTGGTGACGGTGGCGGACTTGAGCTTCGCCGTGCCGGCCACCGCAGCCAGCGTGGTGCTTGAAACCATACTGGCGAAGATCGTGTTGAAGGAACGCGTGACGGGAATGCGCTGGGCGGGCGCGTGCCTGGTGGCTTTCGGCGTCGCGCTACTGGCCCAGTGATCTACATCCTGGCGGCTGTCGCAATTGCCTATCAATGGCTGGCGATGGCAGCATCGCTGTGGCGCATGCGTTCACGCGGACTGCCGGCGGCACTGCCGTTGACGGTGAGCATCCTGAAGCCGGTTCGGGGAGCGTCGGATGGCTTTGAGGACGCGATCCGGTCGAACGCCGTCCAGGAGTTTCCCTCGTTCGAGCTGTTGTTCGGATTCTCCGATTCGTCGGATGCAGCGAAGCCCCTGGTGGCGCGGTTGGCGCGCGAGTTCCCCAATATACGCTTGATCGACACCACCACGCAGGCGCCCAACGGCAAAGTAGGCACGCTCATCGATCTCGCGCGCGAGGCCAAAGGGGAAATCCTGATCGTGAGCGACGCCGACATTCTCGTGCCGGACGAGTATCTGCGCCGCGTGACGGCTCCGCTGGCCGACCCTGGGGTGGGTCTGGTAACGTGCGTCTACCGCGCTCGCTCAGAGAAGTTTGCGGGACGCTTTGAAGCGTTGGGAGTGTCCACCGACTTCGCGCCGAGCACCATGCTTGCGCCGTTTGTTGGAGTGGACGAATTTGCGTTGGGGTCGACGCTGGCGTTCCGGCGGGGGGACCTTGAGCGCATTGGCGGCTTTGAAGCCGTCGCCGATTACCTCGCCGATGATTACCAGATCGGGCATCGCATACACGCTCTCGGGCTCAAGTGCGTGCTCTCGGAGGTGATGGTGGAGACGCATCTGGCGGGAGACTCGTGGGGTGCGGTGTGGCGGCACCAGGTGCGCTGGGCGCGTACGATACGCGTGTCGCGCTTCGGCGGCTACCTGGGACTCCCGGTGACGTTCGCAACGCTGTGGGCGGTGGTGGCGCTGGCCGCCGGCTATCCTGGCGCGGCGCTCGCGATCGTGGCGGCGCGGATGTCGATGGCGCTGGCCGCGGGATGGCTGGTGCTGCGCAGTCCAGACGTCTTGAAACTGCTGTGGCTGGTCCCGGTGCGCGATCTGTTCGGCGTGGCGGTGTGGGTGGCCGGCTTGTTTGGCAATACGGTTGACTGGGGCGGCGTGCGGTTGCGACTGGATAAGGACGGCAGAATCAGCCGGATCTAGTCGTCGATGACGGCGTCGGCTTCAATCTCTACAAGCATGTCTGCGTCAATCAGGCGGCTCACTTCCACCATGGTAGTGGCCGGGCGGATGTCGTGGAAAAACTCGTTATGCGCCTTCCCGATTTCCTGCCAGCGCGAGATGTCGGTGACGAACATGCGCGTGCGGACCACGTGGCGCATCTCCGCTCCGGCGCGCTTGAGTACGCTCTCGATATTGCGGAGCGCCTGGACTGCCTGCGCATACGCATCGCCCGCGCCTACCGTCTCGCCGCGCTCGTTGGTGGCCGTGGTTCCGGTGACGAAGATCTGATTGCCGGTCCGGACCGCGCGCGAGTAGCCGACCACGGGTTCCCACGGGGTGTTCGTCGAGTAGATCTGGCGCGCCATTATTTCACTCCCACACGTTTCAGGACTTTGCGGATGGTGTCGAACACACGGTCTTCCACGTCGTCTGAGAAGGGACCGGGCATGCCGTAGTAGATCATGCTTTCATTGGCCTCATAGCCGCCTTCCTTGAGTACGCGTTTGGAGGGGATGTAGCACATGACGTCATTCGAATATCCGGCGACGATCAACTGCGCATTGGGGAATTCGCGCTTCACGCGCTGGTCGTAATCGATGACGACTTCGCCGCCAAGCGCAAGGATCGCCGGTCCATTGCCGAAACGGATCGCCTGCACTGGATAGGGCGTGCGCCGGATGGGATGGCCTTCGTCGTACGCCTTCAGCATCTGGCGCGCACGCGTCACCACGAACGGGTTCCTGCTCTTCAGATCTTCTTCGAACTGGTCGCGGGTGTGGAGAGCGAAGTTGAGTTCGGTGACTTCGAGCGACGAGCGCAGTTCACCCTTGAGGGGCTCCAGTTTTCCGGCCAGGGCCGCATCCACGGCTGAAGCCAGTTCCTTGCCGTGCTGACGCGCATGGTCCGGCGTGCCGCGCGGAGTGGGATTCTGGTCGCCCGCGCAGAGTTGGAGGAACAGCGCGATCGCGCCCGGGTGCGCCGCTTCGATTTCCTGCTGCGCAAAACCTGCGTAGTCGGCGCTGATCTCGTAGTTCTCCGCGGTGAGCGTCGTGTTGTGGCAGGCGTACCCGAACAGTACTGCTTTCAATTTGCCGGATGCGTCGAGCACGCGAATGACAGGAACGGAGTGGTCCACGGGACCCTCGGGATTATCCGAGATCCGGTACACGCCGTCTACCTTCGTGCGTCGATTCATCGCAAACGGCGCTTCGGCGGAGCCCAGCGAGACGGTGGCTGGCGCGAGGTTCGCGATGGCTCCCACTACCACCTGATACAGCTTTTCAGTGAGGACGCGTGAGTACTCGTTGACGCGCTCTGCGTCCCCGGCGCTGAGATTGTACATCGCCGACAGATTGCCCCGGACAACAGGACCGGTGTGGGTGTGCGACGAATTGAACAGCACCTGTGCACGCTCGAGGCCCTGCTGCTGAGCGAGGCGCGCTGAGACGGCGTCGGTAATCGAGCGCGGAAGGCCGATGAGATCGGTGGTGACGATGACGGCGCGGTGCTTCCGCGAGTCCTCAAAGGCGAGCGCCTTAGCGGAGAGCGGGGCCAGTACGCCTGTCGACGGGTGGGTGCGTGCTGCATAGCCCGAAAGCCAGATAGCGCCGTCGGGGGTGATATCGAGGCTGGCCGCGCCGGCGCGAAACTCCACGCGCTGCGCCGAAGCGAGAGACGCGAGTAGCACCGCCGCCGCGGCCAACCGCAAAATCAAAGGCTCAGGCCTCCTACCTTCTCAATCGGAGTGCCTTTTTTGCAGAGCTCGCAATTGGGAGTGTCCTGATAGTAACTGGCGTCGAGTTTGGCCAGGTAGTAGAACGGCAGCGGCCTGAAGTCGATGGTTTCAGGTGTGGGCTGATAGACGATCACGCCTAAGCCGACCACTATGCCGCCTTTGGCTTCCACCAGCTTTTTCAATTCGGACAGCTTCTTGCCACTGCGCAAAATGTCGTCCACCAGCAGTACTTGCTCGCCTGGCTTGACGTCGAGGTACTGTCGAAAGCGCAGGGCTTCGCCATCATGCTCGCGTTCGGCCCAATAGACCTGATGGGCGCGCAGCGCTTCGCAGACACCGAAAGCTACCGGCAGTCCGCCGGTGGCGGGCGCCACGATTGACAGTTCATTGATACCGGCGCGAATTTCAGTATTCGCGCGCACCAGGCGGCTCAGGGCAACGCTGAGCGTGCGCGCGTGCTGGTGATACCGCATGGCCAGCGGTACTTGAAGATATTCGTTTGAATGGAGACCCGTCGAGTATTCGAAGTGTCCGTCGCGAAGTGCGCCTGTTCTGCGCAACAGATCGACGACCTCATCTTGGGTCGGTACGAGATGCATATGATTAATGCGCTCCTCTGCCGGTCAGCACGCGCGGTATGGTTTGGACGATAATTTTCCAGTCAAGCGCGAGCGACCAATTGTCGATGTACTGCATATCCAACTTCATCCAGGTTTCGAAGTCCAACCTGTCACGTCCGGCCAGCGCCCAGAGGCAGGTAAGCCCGGGGCGCATGCGGAGCCGTCTCCGCTGCCAGCGCTTATATTGTTCCACTTCTTCCGGCACAGCCGGTCGCGGACCCACCAGCGACATGTCGCCCTTGAGCACGTTCCACAGTTGCGGCCACTCATCCACTGAAAATTTCCGCAGCCACTTGCCCAAAGGCGTTAACCGCGGATCGTTTGAGATCTTGAAGGCGAGTTCCTTCTCGTTTAGGTACTGGAGTTCTGATTTCAGCTCATCTGCGTTTTCACACATCGAGCGGAATTTATAGAAGACGAAACGGCGTCCGTTGAGGCCGCACCGGACCTGCCGGAAGATCGCCGGACCGGGCGACGTGAGCCGGATCAGCGCTGCGATCAGAAGCATGAAAGGCGTGGACAGCGTGAGGGCTACAACGGCCAGGAAGATGTCGGTGATGCGTTTGAGGAAAAGCTTGATCTCATCGTGAGGCGCCGCCGAGAAGGTGAGTAGCGGTGTTTCGGCGAGACGGTCGAGGTAGACGTCGCTGTTGACATGCGGGAAGAAGTCCACGGCGACGCGCGTGCGGACGCCTTCTTCTTCGCAGGCGAGGAAGGTTTCCTCAAGGTCGGCAAGGCGGCTGCTGTCGACGGCGAAGATGATTTCATCGATCACGTTCTGCTCGAGCAGGTCGGGCAGCACGACGAGCGAATTTACCGGATAGTCGGCCTTGAGCTTGATTTGATCTGGCGCACCGGGCTCGTCGGCAAGAAAGCCGATAAGACGGATGCCGTAGTGTCGCGACGCCTCGAGCGCTTCTCCTAAGTGCCGCGCGCGCTCGCCGAAGCCCACCACCATGACGTAATGGAGAGAGCCGAACTCGCGGCGTATGAGTCCGACAATGCTGCCGGCCTGCATTCGGAAAAGGCACAGCAGGATCCAGGCGTAAAAGGCGAATAGACCGAGAAAGAAGCGGCTTAAATCGAGGCGCAGAAAGAATTCAAAGACAATCACCGCCACGAATCCAATGAAACACTGGCGGAATGTGTCGCGCAGGATGATGCGGGGATGGGCCGAATCCAGCTTGTCGTAGAGCGTGAACCAGTAGCCCAGTGCCACCCAGATCACCACTGAATAGCCCAGCAGGAGGGCCTTGCGCGGTATGTCGAGGAAGAAATCGTGCTGCAGCATGCTCAGCCGGTAGCGGGTCTGGTAGGCGGCTTCGAATGCGATAGCGGTCAACAATACGTCGGATAAAGCGAAGAGTACCCGAACTTTTCGATTGTGACGGCTGAACACGTTTCCGGCTTTAGGATATCAACTTCCGGTCCATTGAAGTGAGTTATTTCGGGCAGCGCCGGCGGCTTCACGGCGAAGCTGTTGGAGCGCCGCATCGGGCAGAACGTGCCAGTTGTTGTCAGGCTGTTCAGGCAGATGCTGCTTGTCGGAATAGTAGCGGATGATCATGTCACGGATCTCGTCGGTAGACCGCCACAGGACTTTCGCGTCTTTGAACATCGTGTACCCGCCGCTGCCGCCGGCCCGGTAGTTGTTCAGCGCGATGCGCAGCGGTTGGTTGTCGGCGAGCGGTTTCCCTTTCCAACGCAGGTTCTGAATCCGCTGTCCCAACGGCTTGCTCACGTCGATCTCGTACTCCACGCCCTGGGCGATGTCGTAGTTGAAGCCCGGCATCTTGGGGTTGAACAGCGGACCCTTGCTGCAGTCGCCGTTGCACTCCAGGTAGTAGCGGGCGGCGTTCTCCAGGGCCTCGCGCACCATCTTGCCCGTCCCTTGGATGGCCAGCAGGGTGTTGTCGTAGAGATACAGCGCGGCAATTTGGCGGACGGTGACAGGACCCACGGGAATCCTGACCCGAGGGTTGAATGACGAGACAAACGAGACATCGGCCTTCGCCAGTTCGAGTTGCACCTGCTGGACCGCGTCGAGTATGGCGGTGTCCTGGGCGCGGGCCATCGCGGCGCTCAACTCCACTTTCGTCGAAGCCACTGGCGCGTTCAGATACTGCTCGGCCATACGCTGGTACGGCTCGTCGAGCTGGAGGATGGAGTCGTCCACCGGCCCGTCGGCCTTCACCGGGATCAGATGGCTGGTCTTGGCTTGCACACTCCAATGACCGCCGTCGTCGTTCAAAGTGAAGTCGATACGGCCGAGCGAAATGGCCCAGTTCTTGGGCTGCATGAGTAGGACGCCGTTGACGGTGGCGGAGGGCAGTTGATTGTGGGTGTGTCCAAAAACGATCGCGTCGATGCCTTTCACTTTTTCCGCTACATCGTACATGGCGTTCTCGCCCGGCAGGTCGTTGGTTTCGCGCGCGCCGGTTTTCAAGTCGCGCCCGAGGCCCGAATGCGCGGCGACGATCACAAGGTCGGGGTGATGCTTTTCCCGGACTTCCCTGACGATGCGGTCCACCGTCTCGACGATGGGGCGAAACTCGTAGCCTTTGTAATTTGGCGCTTCATCCCACATCGGAATCGATGGTGTGGTCACTCCGATGATCGCCACTTTCACGCCGCCCATCTCTTTGATGATGTAGCCGTCGAACGGCTTGTTCGGAGCGCCCGGCGTCACGACGGTATTCGCCGAAAGCCACGGAAAGTGCGCGTCTCCGCGGGCGCGATTGAGATTCTTCAGGCCGAAGTTGAACTCGTGATTCCCGAGCACCATCGCGTCATAGCGGATCTTATTCATGGCCAGCATCACAGGGTCGGCGGTGAGTTTCACCGTCACCGGCAGATCGAGGGGCAAACTTCCCGAGCGCACGTAGTGCTGGTAGACGGCTTCGAGCGGAGAACCCTGGATGGCATCGCCGCAGTCGATCAGCAGGGAATTGGGATTCTCGGCACGCGCGGCGTCCACGAGTTTGGAGATCTTGGCAAGTCCCCGGGCAGCGGGTGCGGCAGTGAAGTAGTCATGCGGATAAATATTCCCGTGGACGTCGGTGGTGGCCAGTAAAGTCACGGTGACCGTCTTCGCATGAACAACGCTGCAAGGCAACCACAGCAGTCCGGAGACAGCGGTAAAGATCAAGGAAAAGGCTTTAGAAATGCGCATCGGCAGGCACTTCCAGTATAATCGCGAGCAGATGCGTTCGACCCTTTTTACTCTTTTCTGTGTCACCGTTTCCTTCGCTCAGCCCCCCGCTCCTGTCAAGCCTGCCGCTGTGAAGCCCGCACCCGCTAAACCGGCTGCTTCCAAGGCCGCACCGAAGGCGCCGCCGCCACTCGGTCCTACACCGGCTCAAGCGATCAAACTTCTGAAGCCTGCGACTCTCAAAGTGACGGCGCCGGACGAATACAAGGTCAAGTTCACCACGGGCAAGGATGAAAGCTTCGTTGTGGACGTCCATCGCGACTGGGCGCCGAATGGCGCGGACCGCTTTTTCAGCCTGGTGAAGAATGGCTTCTTTACAGGGGTGCGTTTCTACCGTGTGTCGCCCGGTTTCGTGGTGCAGTTCGGCGTTTCCCCCGAACCGAAGATCACACAGGCATGGGTGGACGCGAAAATCCCCGACGATACGGTGAAGGAAAAGAATACGAAGGGACGCCTCACTTTCGCCATGGGCGGGCCCAACACACGTACCACCCAACTCTTCTTCAATCTCAAGGACAACTCGCCGTTGGATGCGATGGGCTTTGCTCCGATCGGCGAAGTGATTGAGCGTCCCGATGTAGTCGAGGGCCTGTTTAGCGGTTATGGCGAGATCAAGGAGCAGGGCGGTCAGGGTCCGGCGCAGATGCGTGTGATGTCGGAAGGCGAGAAGTATTTGAAGGCTGACTTCGACAATCTGGACGTGATCAAGAGCGCCACGGTGATCTGGCCTGAAACAGCCCCGGCCAAGCCGGCCATGAAGAAGGCTGCTCCGGCACCCGCCAAGGCTGCGCCGGCTCCCCCGAAGGCCTCGCCCGCAGTCAAAAAGTAGCGCTTATTTCGAATCGAGCGGCACTTCGAAATAGAAGAGCTCCTTGCCGGTGGAAGCCTCACTGAGGCCGATCAGGTAGAATTTGGAGCCGGGCTCGAGCCTCGCTTGAAAGTAGAAGAAGCCGCTTGCCTGCTCTCCGGCCGGGATCATTTTGGCCGAGAAGGCGCGTCCGGTAATCTCCCACGCGGCTAGCGGACCGTTGCTCTTTTTCTTAGGCAAGGGAATCGGCGATTGAATGCCGATGTTGGTGTCCTTGCGCCGGGGAGGGGTGCCGATGCGCTGCACGTCGTCAGCGCTGATCGCTTCCACATGGTGGCCGCTTGATTCGACGTATTCCGCCTGCGGCTGAATCCGGATGGCCTTGCCAGTGTCGTTCTGAATCACCACCAG
This sequence comes from Bryobacterales bacterium, assembly GCA_038212445.1. GTDB lineage: Bacteria > Acidobacteriota > Terriglobia > Bryobacterales > Bryobacteraceae > TMP-7. The sequence continues at coordinate 238,225 of JBBQUM010000005.1, read as the reverse complement.
CACGGGCAGAACGCCATACTTCACCGGATCGGCCTTGCCGAACGCGGCCTTCATATCTTCCTCGGTGACGTAGGGCACGGCGGCGATGGTCAGCTTTTCCTGAGTCACGTGCGTGGGATAGTCCGCTGCCGGCTTCGCGGCGAATCGCGTCTCCTTGTCCGCTGCCGACAGGGCCGCTATACTCAAAGAGATCGCCACCCAATTCAGGATTCTCTGCATTTATCTCCTTTACCGGCTGGCTCTGTGGGCCGCCGCTCCGTTGCTTCCATTCTATTTTGCACGGCGCATCGCCCGCGACCGCGGCTACGGGCACAATTTCCGCGAGCGTTTTGGGACGTTACCTTTCCCCGTAGAGCCGACGGCTGCCGGTAGCATCTGGTTGCATGCAGTGTCGGTGGGCGAGGTGCTCTCGGCGATTCCCCTGGTGGTGGCGCTGCGGGAGCAGTATCCGCAAGCGCCGGTCTACGTGTCGTGTACCACCGTCGCCGGGCGTGAACTGGCCGAGACCAAATTGCGGCCCCTGGTGAACGGTCTGTTTTACGCGCCGCTCGACTATCCCTTGTTCGTCCGGCGAGTTCTCCGCAAGCTGCGGCCCGCGTTGGTGGTGATTCTTGAAACCGAGATTTGGCCGAACCTCTGGCGCGAGTCGCGAAAGCACGGTGCGGCCTTGGCAGTGGTGAACGGCCGCATCTCCGACCGTGCGTTTCCCCGCTATAAGAAGCTCCGCTGGCTGTTTCAAGCGCCGCTCTCTTTCCCGAATGCGATCTGGGTGCAGAGCGCCCGGGACGCCGTCCGCTATGTCGCTGCCGGTGCTCCCGAGTCCATCGTGCACTCGGCCGGCAATCTGAAATACGACTTTAAGCCGCCCGCCGGCGGAGTCGCTGCGCCGATTCGCGTGATGCTCGACTCGGTCCGTCCCGACCAGATCTGGATTGCCGCGAGCACGATGCCACCGCGCGATGCAACGGACCTGGATGAGGACGACGCTGTCATCGATGCGTTCCGTGCGCTCTCAAAGACGCATCCACGGCATCTGCTGGTTCTGGTTCCGCGACGGCCCGAGCGTTTCGATTCCGCGGCGGCAAAATTAACGCGGGCGGGCGTGCGGTTCGTGAGGCGGTCGGATATCGAGCTGAGTGCGCCGCCGGAATTGCCGGCTGTGCTGCTGCTCGATTCGATGGGCGAACTGAGCGGCCTGTTTGAGCTGGCTGACGCCATTTTCATGGGAGGGACGCTGGCCCGTCGCGGCGGACACAACGTCCTCGAGCCGGCGTACTTTGGCAAGCCGGTGGTGCGCGGGCCGCACATGGAGAACTTCGACGAGATCGCTCGTGAGTTTTCGGATGCTCAAGCTACCGTCACCATCGCCCACAAGCAGGAACTCGCGCCGGCCATTGCCTCGCTGTTGGACGACGAAAGCAAGCGCCGGAGCATTGGCGAGCGGGCCAAGAAAGTGGCCGACACTAAGCGCGGTGTGGCCAAGCGGTTGGCCGTGGAACTGGTCTTGCTGCACGACACAGGCTTTTATCGAAGGGGAGGTTCCGCCTGGCTCGCGCCGCTCGCCTGGGCATGGACGGTGGGGCTGCAGTGGGACCGCGCCACCACGCCGTCGCGCCGGCTTGACCGTCCCGTTATCAGCGTTGGGAACATGACGGTTGGCGGCGCTGGGAAGACGCCGTTCGTCGAATGGCTGACCGGCCGGCTGTACGACCTTGGCCGTCAACCAGCGATTCTTACCCGCGGGTACCGTCGACGCACCTCCGCCGACTGCACACTGGTTCGCGCTCGCGCGCAGGCGCCCGTCGCGTTGACCGGCGACGAGGCGCAGATTTTCGTACAGGCGGGATTAGCGCACGTAGGCGTCGGTGGCGACCGCTTCGAGGCTGGTACTCAGATCGTCGAGCGCTTCGGCGCCGATGCACTGGTGCTCGATGACGGGTTTCAGCATTGGGCTCTACGCCGGGACCTCGATATCGTTCTGATCGACGCACTGGCGCCATTTGGGGGCGGCCAAGTGGTTCCGCGGGGCAGACTGCGAGAACCGCTGGGTGGATTGGAGCGGGCGGGTGCCATCGTCATTACCAGAGTGGAGTCGGGGATGCGGACTGCCGCGCTGGAGCATGAGATCCGGCGCTATAACCAGCATGCGCCGATTTTCCGCGCCGGCGTACGTCCCATCGAGTGGCGCGACGTTCGCAATGGACTAACGATTCCCGCGAGCGAAGTTCCCTATCGGAAAGTCGCCGCGTTCGCCGGCTTGGGAAATCCCGCGGGATTCCGGCGGACTATCGAGCAACTCGGCTTGGACGTGGTCCTGTTCTGGCCGTTTGGTGACCACCACTTGTATAAGTCGGTTGAGCTGTTTCGGTTAGCTGAACAGGCGCGTGAAATGGGCGCCGAGGCGTTGGTTACAACTGAGAAGGATTGTTACAACTTACCGCGTGACCTAAGTCGAATCCCCGAAGCGATGCCACTGCTTTGGTTAAAGATTCAGATGGATGTGGAGTCAGGCGACGATCTGATGGATTTGATACCAGTTCATCAGAATGTAAGTAGCGAGTAACTAAGTGAAAAGCGGGACGGAATAACTCCGCCCCGCCTGCGTGTGGACTAATTGGCAAATACGAGCTTGGTGTTGGTTCCGCCTAAGCGGATTTCTGATACCTTGCTGCCGTCCGTGTAACGAATGCTGGTGGACGCGAACTTCTGTCCTTCAGTTTCGACCTTTACGTCGGTTGTAACAACCTTCTTGCCGTCTTTAATCACGGCTTTATTGTCAGTAACTTCAATCTTGTACTCGCCGGCCTTCAACTCCTGGCCTCCGAGGTTCGAAGTCTGAAATAGCGTGACCTTGTGAGTGGCGGCGCTCGCTACTGCAAGCGCGATTGTGGCGAATCCTAAGATTAGTTTTTTCATTTCTGGAACTCCTATCGACTGAGCTAGGCTTACCATTTATCAATACGTGCGACGCCTGTTTTTGTTCCTACAAAAATGCGTTTTGCGCGAGTTATTCCCGCGAGGAAACCAGGTGGTTTTTGACCGTGTTCAGTATCGAACGCTGTACCTCTTCATCAGTCCCGAAACCGGACACAATAACAGCGCCGGGTTCGCGACGAAACCAGGTAACCTGCCGTTTGGAGTAGCGCCGGGTGTGGCGTCGCATCTCTTCGAGCGCTGTGTCGCGGCTTAACTCGCCGCTTACAAAACTCAGCGCCTGTTTGTAACCTATCGCTTCAAACGGCTTTGCATCGTGCGGTACTCCCCGCGCGAGGAGACCGCGTACCTCATCCAATAAACCGGTTTCAAAAATCCTCGCTGAGCGATCATCCAAGCGGCGATACAACTCATCGCGCGGAGGATCTAGAACCAATTTAAGAGTAACATATCCGATTAATGGATTCCGTCCGGTTGTGAATAACTCGGTCATCGGACGGCGCGCAACCAAGGTCACTTCAAGAGCGCGCATCAGCTTGTTGAGGTCGTTGCGGTGAATGCGTTGTGCGGCGTCGCGGTCGTAGCGACGAAGAGCTCGCCACAGGAAGCCGCTGCGTCTCGCCTCACGCTGCGCCAGGGCCTGACGCATTGGCTGGTCGCGCAGGGGACCGTCGAAGAGGCCGTCGAGGAGAGCCCGCACATAGAATCCGGTTCCGCCGGCCATCACTGGTAGTCGACCGCGCTCGGAAATGCCGGCGATCGCCTCGCGCGCCTGACGCGCATAGTCCCCGGCCGTGCAAACGTCCTGCGGGTCGCAGACGTCGATCATGTGATGCGGGATGTCGCGGCGCTCCTCCGGGGGCGTCTTGGCGCTGCCGATGTCGAAACCGCGGTAAAGCTGGATGGAGTCGCAGTTGACGATTTCGCCGTCGAATGCCGCGGCGATGGAAAGGGCGAGGTCGCTCTTCCCGGAGCCCGTCGGCCCGAGCATCGCCACAAGCGGGCGGTCAGCGGAAGGCGGGTCAGTCGGCATCTACTTTCATGATGCCGTTAAATCGGTGTCAGAGACCGATTCTTTGAAATCGGTCTCTGACACCGGATAAAAAGAATCGGTCTCTGACACCGGATACTCTACCGGGGTGTGGGGGCAAGGTCCTTCTCGATCGGCGTGACTGGATCGATGAACGGCCAGAGCGCCGCGCCCACCAGGTAGATCCCGGCGATCAGATAGAGGATTGCATGGTAGTTGCCGCCCGTACGCTGCAGGATCACGCCGCCGAGTGCCGGCATCGCGAACCCCGCCAGATTTCCCATCATGTTCATCGACCCTGAGAGCGTCCCGGCGTACTTCCCACCGATGTCCATGCAACTTCCCCACGCGCTCGGCATGTTGAGATCGTTGCCGAAGCTCGCAAGCGCCATGAACATAACCGCGACCCCAGGACTCTCCACCTGCGTCACCGCCAGCCAGCATGCCGACGCGATCAGGAAGCCCGTCACGCTCAGCGCACGCCGGCTCTTAGTGACGCTGCCCGTCCAGCGGGCCAGCTTCGCCGCGATCAATCCTGCCAGCAAACACCCCAGCCCTCCCAGCAATAGCGGAAACGTCCCAAACGACGCACTCTCGCGCTCGGTCATGTGGCGGAACTCTTGCAAGTATTTCGGTTGATACGTGATGAAGAAGTACCAGCCGAACGAACAGCAGAAATACTGGATCCACAGGAACCACACCGTGCGCGACCGGATCAGCTTGCTCCACGGGACGTCGCCATGTCCGCCCCCAAGCCCTCGCACGTTCTCCAGCAGCGCGAGTTCTCCCTGGTTCACGCTCGGATGCTTGGCCGGATCGTCCTTGAACCACCACCAGAACAACGTCACCCACACCACACCCAGCGATCCGAACATAGCGAACGCCGTACGCCAACTCACGTAATGGAAAGCGAAGACCACGATGAGCGGAGTGAAAGCGCCTCCCCATCGTGCGCAAAGCCACATGAACCCCTGAGTGCGGACACGCTCGTGCCGCGGTAGCCAGACGCTGAATGCTTTCGTCAGGTTCGGGAAGCAGCCCGCTTCACCAGCGCCGAAAAGAATCTGCGCCGTCCACAGCGAGCGGAAGTTCCACATCTGTCCCAACACCGCCGTAAAGAACGACCACCATATGACGATGCGGATCAGCACTTTCTTTGGCCCCAGCCAGTCGCCCAGAAATCCGCCGGGAATCTCAAACAGCGCGTAGGCTAATCCGAAGGCACCGAAGATCAGCCCCATGTCCTGCTGGCTCAGTCCCAGATCCTTCTGGACGCGCGGCGCCGCCTGTGAAAGCGCTACCCGATCGATATAAGAAAGGATCGCCAGGCTGAGTGCGAACGCCACCACGATGTACCGGGCGCGAGTCGGCTTTTCAGAAACAACGGGGTTCGTCATTGGAAGTGTCCCGTATCTTATCGTGGACACCGCCGTCCGCGCTCTACCGGTCCTCGTGCGGCTTCAGCCCCTGCTCCAACCAATCGAGGTAGCGCTCACTTCCGTCGACGATGGGAATCGCCACGCACTCCGGCAATTCGTACGAATGCATCTTCTCAACCAGCGCTTCCACCTCCGGCTTCAACGCCCGGCTCGTCTTGATCAACAGCAGGAATTCGGACGCGGTCTCCACGGCGCCCTTCCACCGGTAGACGCTGTTTACCCCGGAAAGAATGTTCACGCAGGCGGCCAGCTGGCGTTCCACTAGCTGGTGCGCGATCCGGTCGGCTTCCTCGCGAGTCTCGCAGGCGGTCAAAATCACAATTTTGTCAGTCATCGGACGTCAGTTCGATCCTCGCTGGCGCACACTGAGAGGCGCGCGATTTTTCTCAACGGTTACTTGAAGTTTTGTCACCTTAGCTCTGGCTATTTTTACTAAATCGGATTATAAACATAAGAGGGAATTTTCTAGTAGTTCATGACGAGCAGTATCAAGAGGGCTGTTGCGATAACAGCATTCGTGCTGGTATCCGCATACGCAGTGGTTGCGCTGCGTGGGCCCGGAGGCATGTCCGCACTTGGCGAGAAGCGCCGTGAGGTGCAATCTCTCGAAGAGCAGAACGCTCGTTTAAGTCGGGAAATCCAACAGAAGCACGACCGGATCGAGCGTCTGAAGAACAGCACCAGCGAGCAGGAACTCGAGATTCGACGCAAGCTGAAACTGCAGCGCCCCGGTGAGACTACCTTCATCCTGCCGGAGCCTCCCAAGACCGACAGCTCATCGTCCAAGTAGATCCACCGCCTGCTGATAGAGCTTTTCCACCTCATCCTCGCTGCGCGCTTCGGCGGCAATTCTGAGAATCGGCTCGGTGTTGGATGCACGCACGTGGATCCACCCGCTGTCCAGAATCAGCTTCAATCCGTCGCTGCGATCCAATTTAACGTTCGGGAACGCATCCTCCAACGACCGCATCAGCGGACCCAGTCGCCCGTGTTCGAACGCTGCCTTGCCCAATCGCCGGTAGTATCGCGGCAGTTTGCCCGCCAGCGCGCTGATGGAGGCACCGGTGGCCGCCATGCGGTCCAACAGGAACGCCATTCCCAGGTAGCTGTCGCGGCACAGGTGGACTGCCGGGAAGATGATCCCGCCGTTTGATCCTTCGCCTCCGATGACAGCCTTCACCGCCTGCATCGTCTCTACGACGTTCGCCTCGCCTACGGGCGTACGGTAGACCGGAGAACCGTGTGCTGCGGCGACATCGTCGACCACCGATGACGTCGTCAGGTTCACCACCACCGGCCCGCGCTTGCGCTCGAGCGCCACGTCCACCGCCATCGCCAGCACGTCGTCGTTATCAAGCACCGTGCCGTGCTCGTCGGCAACAGCCAGACGGTCGCCATCCGGGTCCTGCGCAAACCCGATGTCACAGTGTTCGCGGGCCACCAGCGCCGACAGGTCGCCCAGCGTGTCGGGACGCGGTTCGGCGACGCGTGGAAACGGCTTGGTGGGGTCAATCGAAATTGCGTGTAGCTCGCAGCCAAGCTCGTCGCGCAGGAAGCCCGGCGTCATCACGCTGCCCGCACCGTTCACAGCGTCGAGCGCGACGCGGAACTTTCGGGCCCGGATCCGGTCGACATCCACGTGCTCGAGAACGCGCCTCAGGTGTAGCTTGGGCGCGGTGTCATAGTCGGCCGACAGCCGCCGCATCTCATCGTTCTCCGCCTGTCGCAGGTCGCTCTGGTGGTAGATGTCCAGCAGTTCACTTCGCTCGTAGGCATTGAAGAACAGACCCTCGGCGTTGAACAGCTTCAGGGCGTTGTACTCGGGCGGATTGTGCGACGCCGTGATCGCGATGGCGCCATTGGCTCCGGTTGCCGCGCTGAAAATCTGAATCGTCGGCGTCGGCAGCACGCCCACGTCCACCACTTCACAACCGGCCGCCAGCAGCCCGCACTGCACCGCATGCTGGAGCATCGGTCCGCTCGAGCGCGTGTCGCGACCCACCACCACGCGCCCCGCGCCCACGTACGTTCCAAAGGCCTGGGCAAAGGCGCGAGCCAGCAGCGGCGTGAGAAATTCCCCCACTACGCCGCGAATTCCCGAGACGCCGATTTTCAGCAGGTGCTCACGCGGCATACGATCTCACCTTCTCCATCAACTGCTCATATAGTTCTGTAGGCTCCGCACCGCGACGCTCACAGATGACGCGCACCACCGGCTCGGTCTGGCTCACACGCACGTGAAACCACCGGTCCGGCCATTCCACACGGAGTCCATCGAGCGAGTTCACCTGACCGTCGGAATACAAATCGCGCAGTTCGGTGAGCAGCGCCGGGATGCGCTGTGTCACCAGCGGCACCTGTCCCTTGCAGATGGAGTAGCGAGGATAGCTATTGACGATTTCGGCGAGCGGACGCTGTTCCTCTACCATGCGCGACATCACTGCCAGCATCGAAGCGATGCCGTCGTAGACGAAGCGGAACTTCGGCATCATCACGGCTCCGGTGCCTTCCCCGGCGATCGCCACTTGCTCGGGACGGTAAGTGGACAGCGCGTCGATCGCGGCCTGCCGCCCTACCGGAACGCGCAGTACACGACCCTGATGGCGCGCCGCGATCTCGTCGAGTAGCGCGGTGGTGGAGAGATTCGTGATCACAAGCTTGCCGGCAGCGCGCGGCAGCAGATAGTCGGCGAGCACAGGCAGCACCATCTCCTCAGAGACGGCCTTGCCTTCGCCGGTCGCAAACGACACACGGTCGCTGTCCACATCAAACAAAAAGCCGGCATCGGCTCCGAGCGGCATCACCAGCGGCGCCAGTTGCAGGCTCAGCGTGCGGCTCGAAGTGTTCGGCTCGTGCGCGAAATTGACTCCTTCGATTTCGGCATTGATCAGAATGAAGTGGAAGCCGAAGCGCTGATTCAACCGGCGCAGGATCAAGGAGGACGTGCCGTTACAGCAGTCCACCACGATCCGTAGCTTTCTCAGCGATTCAAAATCGAAGGCACCCGCCAGGTCGTCAAGATACTGATCCAGCGAACCGGTCTCACGGCGCAAGGTTCCCACGCCGGTCCACTCGGTGAAGTCGAACTTACGCAGGTGGTAGATGTCGAGCAGTTCACCGGCCTCGGCGGTGGAGAGGTAGGTGCCGCGCGGACCGAAAAACTTGAGCGCATTCCAGGCGGCGGAATTATGACTGGCGCCGATGGACACGCCGCCCACCGCGTCGCGCCGTCCGATGGCATGTTGGATCACCGGCGTCGAGGCCACTCCCAGATCCACCACGTCATGCCCGCAGGCCAGCAGTGTCGACACCACACCCTCTCGGATCATCACACCGCTTGCACGCGGGTCGCGCCCGATCACCACCGGTCCGGCCGGCAGGAACGTGCCGAACGCCGCTGCAAAATCGAGCACATGCGCGGCGGTCATTCCACTGCCAACTACACCGCGCAGTCCAACATGGGAAATTCTTAACGATCGCTGCTCGCGCACATCTTTACGATAACTAATCGCGGCTCAATGCTCTTCGCTGAACCCGGCGAGAACATTTCCTGGAACTTTGGCGCAGGTTCACACGTTGACTAATCCGTAAGGAGTAGTCTGCTATGTCCTTCGCGCCGGCGGGGTTCTCTGCCAGCCGTTTGTCCGCCACCCGTCCACTGGTAGCTGGTCTCTTTATCGCAAGCTGTTTCCTCTCCGTAGTTTCCTGGTACACCACTGAGCAAGGCATGGCTCTGTATCTGTCGAGCTGGTTCGCGGTGCTTGCGTCCTTCGGCATACAAGTGTCGCTGGTGCTGGTGGCTTGGTTGATTGGTTTTACGCGATCGCGGCGGGCGCTGCTCATCTGCGTCTACGTCATGACGGCGGCCGTCTCTATCGCCTTTTCCTACGTCAGCCTGTTCACCTGGTTTTCCGCCAAGGAGCGTCCGGTGGCCATCGAGCGGCGCCTGTACGATCGCCTGAATCAGGACGCTGCCGGCGTGCAGGACACGCTGAACGCCGCTGCCGCCGAGGCCCAGAAGCACGTACTCGCCCTTCGCGAACTTACCGAGGCGGAAAAGACTCACGGCCATATTTCGCAGGCGCAGGATGCTGACCCATACCTTGCGAAGGTCCGCGAGGCCGTGGCCCGCGAGGCTCAGACTTACGCGGCTACTTATAAAGAAGGCAGCGGCGAAGGTGTGCGCTACACCGCTTTTGACCGCTACAGCAAGATGGCCGAGCAGAGCCTGGCGCGAATCCAAGCCGCTCAGCAGTCGATGACGGCGTTTCACACGCAGTTGAAGCCGCTTGATCCTACCGAGAAACAACTCCGCGATTTCCACCAGGCCTTCGACGCAGTGCCGTGGACGGATGTGGAATCCACAATGCACGCGGCTCGCTTCGAGCGTCCCGCCGTAGCTTCTTACTCAGACTTCGTGGACCGCACCCAGAGCGGCCAGGAGGATCTGCTGGTCGCCTTCGAGGAATTGCTCACACAGCCCACCGGCCGGCACATGTTCGCGTTCACGCTCGCCGCCTTCATCGACATCATCGTGTTCCTGCTCGCTTTCGCCTCCGGGCCGTACTTCTTCGGCGCCAGTGAACAACGCTGGATCTCTGCCAGCGCGGCACTCGATTCGCTGGACGATCAGATCTTCGTCCGCGATTTTCTGCGCAAGCTTATGCCCACCGTTCGTGGCATGGCCCGGGTGGAGGCCGCCGCGCTCACTCCCGGCGAACAGCAGCTATGCCTCCTGCTGGTAGCCAAGCGCATGGCCGCGACGATGGAGGAGGACGGCAAGTTGGTTTATCTGATCGATCAGACCGCGCACGAGCAGTTGCTCGATTCGCTCGCCGGCCCGGGCTTCCCGCTGAGAGCGTCGGCGGCGCGTCCGGCTTAGAGTTACTTGCCGAGTCCCGGCAACCCGCCCATCGGCTTGGTCTCGGTGACTGACCGCACAATCGCCTGCGCGGTCGCCGACGCCGCCGCCACGCCGAGTGCGTCAATGTTCGCTTTGAGCGTGCCCAACGACAGCGCGACCACCGTGTCGCCGTCGGACATCATGTTCACCGGAGCAATCGCCCGCGCCACGCCCAGGCTCGCGAACTGAGCCAGCTTCTTCGCCTGGATTTTGTCCAGCATGGCGTTGGTGGCCACGCAGACCAGCGTCGTATTCGCGCCTCGAAAGCCGGCCGCGGTTCCGCCTAACACCAGCCGTTCACTGTCGGCAAATTCCATGCCCGACGCCGTGGTGCGAGTGCCCGCCAGGATCTTGCCGGTCCGCGGATCCCGTACGTCGCCTACCGCGTTCACCACCGCCAGCGCCGACACCATCACGCCTCCCGACAACGTGATCGTCCACGATCCCACACCCGACTTCATGGAGTTCGCCATGCCCAGCACCTTGCCGACGGTGGCGCCAGTGCCCGCGCCAATCGCGCCTTCGGCTACCGCACGGTCGGTGGCTGCACCTGCCGCGGTCTCGCCGGTCTCCCGCGTCGGACGGATGCCCTTCTTCGCAAAGCCGAGGTCGTAGAGTACGCCGCCTACGACAATCGGAACAATCGCCGAGCCGGTGTTGAAACCAACTCCGCGATGCTCGAGATAACGTCGGACGCCGGATGCGGCTTCGATTCCAAACGCGCTGCCGCCGGTGAAGATTACGGAATGGATGCGGTCAGTGACATGCAGCGGATCGAGCACCGCCCACTGGCCTTCGGCGGCTGAGCCGCGCACGTCCAGGCCGCCCACCGCGCCCGCCTCGCACAGCACCACCGTACAGCCGGTGCGCGCTTCGTAGTCGGATGCGTGGCCCACCAGGATTCCTGGTATGTCGGTGAGGCCCTTCATATCCGGTCGTATGGTAGCATCACAAACGTGGGAGCGCCGGTTTGCTCGACTTTTTGAAGCCGCAGGTTGGAGCCTTTCAGGACTTCATCGTTCTTTCGGGTCGAGCGTTTCGGAACGTTTTCCGCTCGCCCCACTACACTGACGACATCGCGCTCCAGATGGACATCATCGGCGTCCAGAGCCTCCCCGTCGTTATCATGGTCGGCTTCTTCACCGGCGGTGTCATGGGACTGCAGATGTCGCGCGCCCTGGCCGCCTACGGAGCCCAAGGCCAGATCGGCCAGATCGTTTCCATTACCCTGGTTCGCGAACTCGGCCCGGTGCTCACCGCCTGGATGATCGCCGGACGCAATGGCTCGGGAATCGCCAGCGAACTCGGTTCGATGAAGGTCACAGAGCAGATCGACGCGATGCGCGCGCTCGGCACCGATCCGATCCAGAAGCTCGTTACTCCGCGGTTAATCGCCGCCGCCGTCGTGCTTCCGCTGCTGACAATCATTGCCGACTTCATGGGAATACTGGGCGGCTATGTCATCGCCCTCACCGTCATGAATATCTCCGGCTCGCAGTACTGGAGCCTCGCCTGGCGCTCGCTGGCCTGGAACGACGTGGTGCAGGGACTGCTGAAGCCCTTCGTCTTCGCGCTCATCATTGCCTTGGTGGGTTGCTATTACGGCATGCAGACAACCGGCGGAACACAGGGCGTCGGCCGCGCGACTACGCAGTCCGTCGTGGTGGCGCAAATCTGGATCATCATCGTCACTTTCTTCATCGGTCGTATTTTCGTCAACCTCACGTGACGCCAGCCGAGTCCATCGTCGTCCGCTTCGAGGATGTCAGCCTCGAATTCCCGTCGGGCACACGTGCCCTCGACGGTGTCTCATTCGAATTGCGTCCCGGCCAGTCCAAAGTGATCCTCGGCGCAGCGGGAAGCGGCAAGACAGTGCTGCTGAAGATCGCCATCGGCTTGCTGCAAGCTACCGCCGGGCGTGTGTCCATCTTCGGCCAGGACATTACAACGATGAGCGAGCAGCGGCTTTTCGACATCCGCTCCCGTATCGGGATTCTTTTTCAGGAAGGCGGCTTGTTCGATTCGCAAACCGTCGAGGAGAACGTTGCCTACCCCATCGTCAACCAGCGGAAGAAAACCCGCGAAGTGGATGTGGAACAAAAGGTCCGCGAGACGCTGCGCTTCGTCGAACTCGAACATACCCTCGAACAGTTTCCCAGCGAGTTGTCGGGCGGTATGCGCCGGCGCGTTGGAATCGCCCGCGCTGTCGTCACCGAACCGCCTCTGGTACTCTATGATTCACCCACTGCCGGACTCGACCCCATCACCGCGAATACGATCATGGCGTTGATCGTCAAGGAGCGCGACACCCGCAATACCGCGACTCTGATGGCCACTCATCGCTACCAGGACGGGCAACTGATGGCCAATTTTCGCTACAATCCCGACAGTGGCGAGTTGCAGAGGATCTCGACCAATGGGGACGGACAGGTGAGCCATAATACAAAATTCCTGGTTATGCACGAGGGCCGAATTGTCTTCGAAGGTTCACAGCCGGAGTTCGAGGCGTCACAGGATCCTTACGTGTCGAGATTTGTCTTGAAACGCTAATATGGCTATCCAGAACAAAGCTAATTGGGCTCGCCTCAAAGTCGGATTGATGGGCATCGTCTCGCTCGCTGTACTCGGGATGCTGATTTTCCTGCTCACCGGAAACTCACACCCGTTCACCGCTAAGGCCGTGCTCTATACCTATCTGGAAGACGCCGCCGCCGTCACCGAGAGTTCCGATGTCCAGCTGAACGGAATCAAAATCGGTAAGGTGAACAAAATCGCGCTCTCCGGTTCCAAGGATCCGTCCAAGGTGATCCGCATGGATCTCGAAGTCGAGGCTGAATACCTGAGCCAGATCCCGGTGGACTCTGAAGCAAGCATCGCCGCAGCCAATCTTCTGGGCACCAAGTACATCAATATTAAAAGAGGCACCGCGCTCGATACGATCAAAACCAACGGCACCCTCAGGGCGCGCGACACCAAGGACTTCGACGACATGATCGCGCAGGGCAATACGCTGCTGGTCCAGTTGCAGTCCATCCTCAAGCGCGTCGACGCCGTGGTAAGCGTGGTCGAGCAAGGCAAGGGAAGTATCGGCAAATTGCTCGTCGACGACGAGCTGTACGCGCGCATCCTGGCCACCGTCGCCGAGGTTCAGAAGCTGTCCAGTGCGCTCAACAGCAACAAAGGTACGCTCGGCAAGTTAGTCTACGACGACGCGATTTATAACGACCTGCGCGGCACCATCTCGCGCCTCGACAAGACCATCGACGATCTCAACGCCGGGCAGGGCACCGCCGGCAAGCTGCTCCACGATCCTGCTATGTACGACAACGCCAACAAGGCGATCCTCGACATTCGAAAGATGCTGAAGGATATCGACTCAGGGCAGGGGACCGTCGGCAAGTTGCTGAAGAGCGATCAACTGCATAACCAGATCTCCGCTACCTTGAACAAGATCGACGGCATCGTCGACAAGGTGAACTCCGGTCAGGGCACCCTCGGGCAACTGCTGGTGAACCCGTCGCTGTACGATAGTCTTAACGGCACCTCCCGCGAGGTCAATCAGTTGATGAAGGATTTCCGGGCCAACCCGAAGAAGTTCCTGACCATTCAGCTCAAACTGTTTTGAGACAGCTCATCGTCAATGCCGACGACTTCGGTTTCACACAGGATGTGAACGCGGGTATCATCGCAGCGCATACCCGCGGGATCCTCACCGCCACCACGCTAATGGCCACAGGTGCTGCGTTTGACGACGCCGTCCGGCTGGCGCGCGCTCATCCAACGCTCGACATCGGCTGCCATCTGGTGCTGGTGGGCAGTCCCGGCTACCCGCCTACCGTCATGAAACTGCTCGAGGCCTGTGCCCGCGGCCGCTTGAACCCCTACAACGAACTTCGCAAACAGATCGTCAAGATTCTCGACTCTGGTATCCGGCCCACGCACCTCGACACTCATAAGCACACGCACCTGTTCCCTCCCGTGCTCGAAGCCGTCGCGCGGCTCGCCGGCGAATTCGGCATTCAGTGGGTTCGCCGCCCGTTCGACCTGCCGCTCGCCTCCAAGCGCGTCCCCGTTACCAAGCGACTGGTGAGCCGCGCGTTTGTCGGCATCCGCTCCCACTTCCACCGCGTGCTCGCGCGTCACGGCTGCCACACCACCGATCACTTTGCCGGCTTCCAGATCACCGGACGCTATCAGGCCAACGATGTGGTGAACTTGATCGCGGCGCTGCCCGAAGGCACCACCGAGTTCATGGTCCACCCCGGCTTGTGCACCGCTGAACTGAAGGCGGCAACCACCCGTCTCAAGGAAAGCCGTGAGGCGGAACTGAAAGCGCTCACGTCGCCCGAAGTCCGCCAGGCGCTCAGTGCCAACCACGTCCGTCTGGTTCGCTATTCCGAACTCGCTTGACAGGCGAAACGGCCTGAAACAGCGATATGCTGTAGCCATGCAAGCCCCTACACGCCGGACTCTGTTGACATCGGCCGCCCTCGCGGCAGCACCCGCCGTGGTTCCGGCCCTCGGCGCCAACGACAAATTGACCATCGCCTGGATCGGCACCGGCAGCCGCGGCAATTACCTGATGCAGCGCTTTTTCGCCGGCGGAAACGGCGCCAACGTCCAGGTGGTCGCCGTGTGCGACGCCTACGCCGGCAATCGCGCCCGCTCCAAGGATCTGGTCCAAACCCAGGGCCAAAGCGCGCCGAAACTTTATGAGGATTACAAGGACGTCCTGAAAGATCCGAGCATCGACATCGTCGTCATTGCCACCCCCGAACATCTGCACTACCCGATGTTCATGGCAGCCATGAAGGCGGGCAAGAATGTGTACGTTGAGAAACCGCTCGCCCACACCATCGAACAGGGCGCCGAGATGGTGAAGGCGTGGCAGAAGTCGGGCAAGATCGTTCAGGTGGGCACGCAGAACCGGTCGAACACGCTCTACCAGAAGGCCAAGGAGATGATCGCCCAGGGCATGATCGGCGACATCCACTATACCCGCGCTTTCTGGTATCGCAATTCGCTCGACACCGATCCCGCCTGGCGCTACGCGATTCCCGCCGACGCCTCACCGTCCAACACCGATTGGGACCGCTTCCTCGAAGGCGTACCCGGACCCAAGCACGCCTTTGACAAGCAGCGCTTCTATCAATGGCGGCTGTACTGGGATTACTCCGGCGGCATCTCCACCGACCTCCTGGTCCATCAGACCGACATTACGAATTTCGTCTGCGGCAAGACCGTGCCCAGCACCTGTATGGCTTCCGGCGGAATTTACCGTTGGACTGACGACGATCGCGATGTCCCCGATTGTTTCAGCGCGCTGTACGAGTATCCCGGTAAATTCCATATCAACTATTCCTCGTACTTCGGCAACGATCACTACGGTTACGGCGAGAACTTCATGGGCAATGAAGGCACCATCGAAGTGCTCAACCGGCAGGTGCTGAACTTCTATCCGGAAACCTTCCGTGGAAAAGCGCCGGCCAAAATCGCCGCGCGTCAGAAGGTGACCATTGAACTGCCCGGCAACGACAACAAGGCCGTTGAATCCCACATGACCAACCTGATTGAGGCCGTACAGGGCAAGACCAAAGTGATTGCCGATCCCATCATCGGCCAGCAAGCCGCCATCTCGGGCCATATGGCCACGCTGTCGTTCAAGAACAACAAGAAAGTGATCTGGGACGACAAGGCCGCCAAGTACCACTTCGCCTAGAATCTTCACCGAGGGATGCGGGCCACTCGCATCCCTCAACTCCTCCCGCAACCAGTCCCCTTCATCCGCAGAATCACCCGAACGTTCTACGGAGTACTAAAGTCTCGCCCCCTCAGATTATTCCTGCGAATTACAGTTAATATCTATTTCAGGTCCGTAAATCTTAAATTATAATATTTGTGGTCTATCTATGCGCAATGTTCTACTTATAATCGCCTCATTTTGTTCGCTTCTGTCCGCATTTGGTCAATCCTACACAGTCTCTACGATCGCGGGAACCGACACGCTCAGAGACGGCGGCCAGGCCACTTCTACGCTGCTGCAACGCCCCGTGGCGGTGGACGTGGACGCTGCGGGCAACCTCTATATAGCCGATTCGACGGCGAATCGGGTTCGAAAAGTGACTCCTACCGGAATCGTCACCACCATCGCCGGCACAGGACGCGGAAGCTATAGCGGTGATGGCGGACCAGCCATTCTTGCCGAACTTTATGCTCCAAGCTCGCTTGTCGTCGACCGTAAAAACGGCATTTTATATATTGGCGACTATTACAACAACGTCGTACGCCGCCTGCAGTTGTCGACAGGAATCATAACCACGATTGCGGGAAATGGCGGCTATCGCGCGTCAGGCGACGGCGGCCCGGCCACGCAGGCTGGATTCGATCCGTACGGCCTGGCCGTGGACTCGTCCGGAAACCTCTATATCGCCGATTACAGCAACGACCGGGTCCGTAAGGTGACCATCTCCACCAACATCATCACGACCGTGGCCGGCAGCGGCCAGACCGGCTATAGCGGAGACAACGGACCCGCCACCTCGGCGACACTCGACGGTCCGCGAGGCGTCGCCGTCGACAGTAATAACAACATCTATATCGCCGATTTTTATAACAATGCGATTCGCAGAGTCACCTCCACCGACGGGCGTATCAATAGTTACGCGGGCAACGGCGACCTCGATTTGTACGGCGACAATGGCGCAGCCGATAAGGCGGCCGTCCCGCTGCCCGAAACCATCGCCATCGATCCTACCGGAACCCAACTCTACATTCTGCAGGTGGGCATCATTCGAGCCGTAAATCTCCAGTCGAACGTGATTTCGACCCTCGGTGGATCGCTCGACGTGGGATTCAAAGGCGATGGCGGACCTGTTGCCGGCGCGATGTTCGCGGCTCCGCTCGATATTCATTTCGCTCCCAACGGCGACGTGTATATCGCCGATACCAGCAACTATCGCGTACGCAAGATAGCCGGAGGCGTGGTGACCACAGTGGCCGGCTCTGACGTGAAGGACAATCAGGCGGCCACCAGCGCGTACTTGAATGCCCCCACCTCGGTTGGCGTGTCGGCTAACGGCGACTTGATCATCAGCGACACATACAACCAGCGAGTCCGCCGCGTCGGCTCCGACGGCAAGATCGTGACAATTTCCGGCGACGGCATTCCCGGCTCAACAGCCGCCAGAGTGAGCCTGCCGGCCGGCGTTGCTTTCGACCAGCAGGGGCTTCTCATGTTCTGCGATTCCGGCAATGACCGCATCCGGACCATCAGCCCGACCGGTGGCATCAGCACCTACGCCGGCGGACGGACCGGTTTCGCCGGGGATGGCGGCCTGGCCTCCGCGGCCCAGTTCGACATGCCCAACGACATCAAGTTCGATGCCGCCGGCAACCTCTATATCGCCGACAGCGCTAACGGTCGCGTTCGAAAAGTGGACGCCAAAACCGGCATCATCTCCACCATCGGCGGCAACGGCCGTACCGGGCTTTCGGGGATCGGCGGTCCAGCCACTTCAGCGCCCATGACTCCGGTCACGATTACCCCGGACGCCGCCGGCAACGTGTATGTCGCCGACACGCCCAACCATCGCATTTTGAAAATCGAAGCGGCCACCGGCAATGTTGTGCTCGTTGCCGGCACGGGCGGACGCGGTTTCTCTGGAGACGGCGGCGACGCCAAATCGGCGAAACTGGCACTGCCGGGCTGCGCGCGTTTAGACGCCGCCGGCAACCTGTACATCTGCGACACGGGCAATGCCGCAGTCCGCAAAGTCACTCCTTCCGGCATCATCACCACCATCGCCGGCAACGGCAACTACCAGTTCGACAAGGACTCGGGCGCCGCCCTCTCGGTGGCACTCGTCCCGGTGGACGCATGGGTGACAGCGAACGGACAGATCTATCTCGCCGACATCATCAACAATCGCGTTCGCAAACTCACGCCGCAAACCGCCGCCGCCATGGTGATCACCGCCGGCAACAACCAGAAAGGTAACCCAGGCGCCCAGATCGCGCTCACGGTGAAGGTCGCGGACTCTGCCGCCGTAGCCGTCGCGGGCATTCCAGTGACGTTCGCAGTCACCACCGGAGCCGCCACGCTGTCCGCATCAACGGCCACCACCGCGGCTGACGGTACCGCTTCGGTAACCACGACCCTCGGCGCTACGGCCGGCCCGGTTACCGTCACGGCGAGCGCCTCGGGCGTTGCCAGTGTCTCTTTTTCGCTCACCGTGAATCAGGTCATCACGATACTCGAACCGCTGATCAATCAGGGCGGCGTCTTGGGAGCGGGCCTCAGCACTCCTGCTCAGCGTACGGTCGCCGTTAACGGCATTGCCAGCGTGTTCGGCAGCAATTTCGCCCCTCCCGGTACAGCCGTGCAGGTGGGCGACGGCGATCTGGTCAATGGCAAAGTTCCTACAACGCTGGCCGGCGCCTGCGTCACCGTCGGCGGCGTTAAGGCGCCCATCTTCCTGGTCTATCCGGGGCAGATTAATTTCCAGATTCCCACGGTGACTGCCGGGCCCGCGGCCGTTCAGGTCACCAGTAGTTGCGGCTTGGCGAACGAGTTGAAGAGCAACACCGACTCGATCACCGTGCAAGCCTCGGCGCCGGAGTTCTTCTACCTGAAGCCGAATACCGGCGGCAGGAATCCCATCGCCGCGCGCGACGCGGTGTCGGGCGCTGTTATCGGTGCTGCCGACCTGTTCCCCGGTGGCGGAACCGCCCCTGCGCAGCCCGGAGAGTACGTGGCGCTCTACGCGACGTCATTTGGTGCGACGAATCCAGCGATCAACCCCGGTGACATACCGCCCGCGGGTCTGGCCAAGGTGACGGGCTCCCTAAAGCTGACCTTCGGCGGACGCACCATCGCCGACGCCGGCATCCTGTATGCGGGCATCGCGCCTGGCTTCCCCGGCCTCTATCAGCTGAATTTCCAGGTCCCCACCGATATGCCGGAGGGCGATCAGGCGGTGGTGCTCACCATCGGTGGAGCGTCTTCGCCACTGGGGCCTTTTATCACCGTGAAGGGAACCGCCGCTCAGTAATTCGACTTGAGCACATCAAAATAAATCCGCAATCCCTTCTTGAACTCCTCGAGGGGAATACGCTCCTGGTCGCTGTGCATCGTGGCGGCAGTGGCGGCGTCCAGAACCATCGGCGTCAGGCCGTAAGCCACCACGCCTCGCTGCCGCAAGTACGAAGAATCGGTTCCAAACGGGACAAACATCGGCATCACCGCTGCTGTGGGGTGATGCGCAAGGATCGAGTTGCGGATGGCTTCAAAAAGCGGTGTATCGCTGCGGCTAGCCCCCGTGTCGGGCGAGCGTGAGATGACCTCCACCGTCACCCGCGGATCGTTAATACGCGCCTTCATCTCCGAGATGAATTCATCGCTGTTCACCCCGGGCAGCAGCCGGCAGTCGAGCGTCGCTTCCGAAGTCGACGGGATTACGTTCACCTTCACTGGCGATCCCACCCCCGATGTCATCGTCGTCAGAGAGATCGTGTTGCGCTGAATTGCGCCCGTGTATTTGTTGACTGCCAGTTCGCCGCCCGCCACTCGCTTCATTTGTTCGATCACAGGATTCGGCCGTGCCCGCTCCGGTAGCGCCAGCGCCTTATGAATCGCCTCCAACAGGATCATGTTGGCGTTGTCCGGAATCGGCTGTGAGCCATGTCCCGCGGTTCCCTTGGCACGCAGCCTGAGCCATGCGATCTGCTTCTCACCCACCGAGACGCCAAACACCAGTTTGTCCCGCGCCAGCATGTCGCGGCTTCCCAACCCGCCTTCGTCCAGCACGTATTCTGGCTCGAACTCGGCGTAGTGATGGGCGATCATCCACTGAATTCCATACACCCCGCTCGACTCTTCATCGGCTGTCGAAATCATCACAATGTCACGCGGCGGCACGATTCCCAAATTGTGCAGTGTGATCAGCGCGGTCAACTGCTGCACCGCGATGCCCTTCATGTCCAGCGACCCGCGTCCCCAGATCTGCCCGTCCTTGATCAACGCGCCGAATGGATCGATGGACCACGCCTTGGCGTCCACCGGCACCACATCAAAATGGTTGAGCAACAGCAGCGGTTTCTTGCTGCGATCCCGACCCGGCAGCCTGACCATCAGATTTGTCTGACCCGTCGGCGCCGCTTCAAACACCTGCGCCTCGAGACCGTTCTTCGCCAGTTCCGCTTTGAACAGCGCGGCCGCCGCCCGTGTATCGGCGGGCGGGTTTACCGTCGCCATGCGAATGTATTCCTGTAGGAACTCAATCGCGTGCCGCTCCAGTGCCGGCCAGTCCGGTTCCGCGGCGCTGAGCGGCAGCGACAGCAGCATGAGCCAGGATGCGAATTTCATTTTTCAGACTCCGGTAGATTTTCGATTTGTGGATGCAGGCCCGACATCCGGTAGGCTTCGAGCAATGCCCCGGCGGCGGGTCCCATCGCCGGAGGACCAAAACGATTGCCGTCTTCCAACTCGAGTAGAGTGCGGAACCGGCCCAGCAGGCGCTGGCTCCGAAATACCCCGCCAATATAGGAAACCCTCGCCGGTTCGTTCGTACGGAACAACTGTCCGCGCACCGCCGACGCCAGGCCCGCAAGTTCGTGCGCCGCCCGGTCCAGCAACTGCTGCGCGACCGCGTCGCCGTCCACTGCGGCTTCGTCCACCAACCGTGAGTACGTCGCCACGCGTGACCGCGGATACTCCGGCGTGTAGAAATGATGCATCAGCTCATTCGCGTTCGCCGCTCCTGAGATGTCGAGCAACCGCCGGTGCAGGACAGTCGGCGGACCCCAGCCTTCCTCATACCGCAGCGACGCTCGCAGCGCTTGCCTCGCAATGTCGAACCCGCCGCCTTCGTCGCCAAAAACATAACCCCAGCCGCCGGCACGCGCGATCTCGCCGGACGCATTCCGGCCAAATGCGATTGAGCCCGTTCCTGCGATGGTGATCAGTCCCGGCTCACCCCCACACGCGCCCGCCAAGGCAATCAGCGCGTCGTGGGTCACGGTCAGATGCTCAGCCGATAGGAACTCGCGTACCAATGCCTCTTTGTCCTCAGGACCGCCCGAGAATCCTAGGCATGCCGCCTCAAACGCGGGTCGCCCTCCGCCCGCCTGCTCATATGCCTCGCGGACGCATCCCCCCACCACTCGCAGAAACTTCTCCCGCGCTTCCGCCGCGCCCACGTGGTTGCACGGGCCGCCCCGGCTGAATCCATGCACCCGTCCTGTCTCGTCGCCAATCAACGCCGTAGTGGACGATTGACCGCCGTCTACGCCTAGAAAAAGCCGCATCCTTACTTCTCCTCCAGCAGCGGACCCTCGACGTCGATCCGGTAAAGCACCACCAATCCCGAACGGCCCACTGGCGTCAGCCCCCACGCCGCCGGATCCTCCGCCACCTCGGGACCGCCCCAGTCGTCCGGTTGAACCAGCAGGTAGTCGAAGCCCGCTGCCCGCAGTTCCGCCATCGCGGCTTTGCCCTGGAATCCCCGCCCCGGAAGCTCCGACTCTTTCTTCTCGCTGCCCGCGATGCGCCACCCGCCGTGCTCGTCCTCAACCTCTACCCGCAGACCCACAAGGTGCTGCGACACATGCGTCTCCACCGCCACCTCGTCGAGCGTCGTCGGGTGGAGCAGGTCGATCTCAATGAAGTCTCCTGCCTTGAGCGGCTGCCACGACCGCCACCGCGTTACCGGAGAATTGTCGAACGCCAGCCGGATGTCCCACGGATTCCGGCGCGCAGTGATTCTCCACTCCGCTGACCGCGGCACTTCCTTTCCATCCGCCAGAAGCCGCACCTCGTTCACCACCCACTCCTCCGCAGGCTGCCGCGCATCGGTGGTTTCTACCAGCCGCAGACGGCGAATCGCTTGCGACTTGAAGGCCACTGACTGCCGCAAACGCGGCTGCAGATCGGGTGAGAAAGCGCCCGTGAACACCTCCGACAGCGTCTCCCCGCGCGCCGATTGGAAGCCCACCGCAAGCTCTCGTGTCGTGTAGGAGTCCATGCGCCCGTGGAATGTGAAGATGCGCGCGCCCGGCGGCGTCTGCAGGTCCACCACCCGCGTGATGTTGTATTCGGGATGCTTGTCAGCGAGATATTGATCCTCGGGTTCAAGCCGCAGCGCAGCCTTGAACGGGATCGACGACTCCAGTGCCCACAGGTATTTGCCCGAGTACTGACGCATAATCCCCGGCCAGCAAAGCACGCAGGCCATCGCCGCGAGCGCCGTCTGCGCAACTGGCCACGCGCTGAGTCCAAGGCTGATCAGCAGCGCCCAGAAGGGCAGGGGAGGAATCAGGAAGCGTGCCCCGATGTTCCCGAAGTACGGAGCCGTGTAGAGCAGAGCGGGGATGAAAAGCCGCCGCCCCGTCCGCGACCGCAGGGATAGCAATGACAGCGGGATCAGCAGAAACATGACGCCGATATGCCCCGACAACTGTTCACCTTTGACGGTCAGCTCCCAGGGCACCTCGGTGAAACTCTTTACGGAATAGTTTCGCAACTGACGCGACCACTCGCGCTCAAAGGCGACATGCACGTAGTGGTTCGGGAACCAGCGGTTCATCAGTGGCGCCACGGGATTGCCCGTGACCATCAGGTTCTTCGCTACCCAGGGGGTGATCAGGACCAACGACGCCAGCGCCACCACCGCCGCCGGTTTCCATTTGCGCGACCGCCATGCCACATACCCCACCGCATACGGCACCGCGAGAAATGCCGTGTACTTGGCTGCGTAGGCAAACCCCGCCGCAAAGCCGAGCAACACCAGCAGCGAAGTGGACCGCCGTTCGTCCCACAATTGCGTCAGGTAGAAGATCGCGAAAAGGATGCAGGCCACCGCAACGTCGATATACGCGCTGGTGCCATCCATCCCGACTACCGGAGACGTGTAAAAGATCAACGCCGCAGCCATGCCCGCCGCCGGTTGTCCGATGCGTCTCCCATAGGCCAGCAGCAGCGCGCTCAGCGTCACCAGGAAAGAGAAGTGGACCAGGGCTGCCGCAGAGTGGCGTCCAATCGAGAACGCAAACGCAAACAACATCTCGATGCCCTCCGACAACTGGGCATACATGTTGTAAGGTGTGTCCACGAAAGAACGCGCGCGCAGATACCGGGCCATCAAGCCGAGATGATAGGACGAACCGTCCGGACTGGCCTCCGGCGCCATCGCGTTGAAGAAGTAGAGTGTCGTGAAGGCGGCAAAGCCCGCAACACCAATCCACTTGAGCGTCGCAGGCAGCGGTTGGAAGCGGCGCTTGGTTGACCGGTACGCGCCTAAACGAATCGCGCACCCGATCGCCAGCACGCCCGCAGCGATGAAGACGCCCTTATACGCCAGATGCGACGTGAAAAGCAGAAATACAAAAAGGCTGAGCGCGCCCGACCCGATCACGAAGCTGAGCGGCCATTCCTCCTCGTCAAACAGTCCGGGGGCCCACCGCCGCAGCATCAGTTTCCCGATGGATACGGCCGTAAGCACCGTGAACGCGGCCCCCAGCAGAACGTAAAAGGCCACGCCCATCTAACGGTCCTGCCCGGCGCGAATGAGCCCGATACTCGACAGAATGATGCCGAGCTTTGCGCCGTCGCCCGGCGAACTCCAGACTTTGTCCACCATCACGCCGATCGTGTTGTCACTGCCTGCCACGAGCAAATCGGGCGTCACAGGCGTTTCCCAGGTCTGCGTGCCCGCTTTGTCGTAGGTCTGCTTGCCGACGGGCTTGTCGTTCACCAGAAACGTGAGCGTGACAGGCCCCGTGTCCTTCAGCGTGATATCGGCGATTGCGAATTCGATGCGGTACTTGAGGTCGGCGGTGTCTGAAAGACGTAGGCGCAGCGTCGGCTTCTGACCCGTCCAACGCCAGGCATCCGCATGACCGCCCGACACGTCCTGGACAATCCGCGCCACCACCGCGTCGTCGGTCATCACCATCATCTTCAGGCCCGATAGCGATGGCTCGAGGGCCCGCCGCTGCGGCGGAGGAGCAAAAACCTGCGGCTCCACCGAACAAGCGGTAAGCCCCAGAGCCAAACAAACGGCCAGAAGATGTCGCGGCAAACCGCTATTTTAGCGTGATGTGTCGAGCCATCAGTTGCTTTCCTGTTGCTGACTGAAGGCAGCTGACTCCGTCTGGTCGGGCTTCGGTCCCTTGTGCTGCAGCCACAGCGTGACCTTCTTCAGATAATTCGCCCGTGGATCGTCGCGATTCAGCGCCAGGGCGCCGACTGCCGCCTGTTCAGCCCCCGCGACATTCCCCAGTTTCAGATCCACGATTGCCAGGTTCGTGTACGCCGGCCCGAACTTAGGCTCCAGCGCCACCGCCTTTAGCAATTCGTTGCGTGCGTCCCAGGGCTGCTTCAGATCCATGTAGCGATTCGCCAGTTCCAGGTGCGCCAAGGCGTATGTTGGATCACGCTCAATCGCCGCCATGCATTTTTCCATGGCGCCCCTGATGTCGGCCTTATGCCGCAGGTTCATTGCGGCGTCTAGCAACCGCGAGGCCGCCCGCCGCTCCTTCGTCAATTCCTTCGCCGAAATCACACCCGACACCGGACGCTCAGGCGCCTTCTCCACCGGCAACCGGATCATCAGCGGACCGGCCGAAGGGCTCAG
Source organism: Bryobacterales bacterium (assembly GCA_038212445.1). Taxonomy (GTDB): domain Bacteria; phylum Acidobacteriota; class Terriglobia; order Bryobacterales; family Bryobacteraceae; genus TMP-7. The sequence goes on along the minus strand of JBBQUM010000005.1, from coordinate 213,289 downwards.
GTCCGTATATTCAATGCGCAGAATCCGTCCGCTCTCGTCGAGAACGTGTACTTCGTAATGTCCCGGCTCTACCGAGGCAATCGTGAAATGCCCGTTCGTCGATCCGTACGACCGGCCGAACGACGTCTGGTGCGATGCGTTCACCAGTTCCACCGTGAAATGATTCGGCGCATTCTCTACTTCACCTGTCAGCGTAAAAGGGAATGGCGACTGCCCGTGCAGGCACACGGATAGCGTCAGGAAAAAAATGGTTCGGTACATGTGCTCCTCAAGTGCCGTTTCCGGCTAAATCAAGGAACAGTCGGGGTTCAAAGGGCCTTTACGAGGGAATAACTGACAGGGAGGATCGGAGCGAACGCCGCTCTCGATCTAGTGTACGCTCGATCCGCCCGGGTTGACGATCAATAAAAGTGATGAGCTTGATTAGTGCGCAAGATCCCCGGCTGCCTTGCCGGACTTGATCTCGTTGAACGCATCCCGAACCTGCGCCGCCAATCCGTCACTGACATATGTCTTGACGGTGTCAGGAAGTTTGATGCTCGTCGACTTGGGATTGTTGTCCTTCATCGTCACGATGTCCTCGAGCTTCTTGCCCGACTTCACAGCGTCGTTCACTGCCGCGCGAAGTTCCATCATGAAGCGAGCCTGATTCGCCAGAATCTCCTTGCCGCCTGAAGGACCATGGCCCGGCAACACGTACTGCACATCCTTCGCCTGCGCCGCCGCAATCACCTTCGGCCAGTTCGTGATGTTGCCGTCAGCCGTGTAATTGTACGGCCCGTTCACCACTGCATCGCCCGTACACAGCACTTTCTCCTTCGGCAGGTAAACAAAACCATCTCCGCGGGTATGCGCCCAGCCAAAGAAGTGAAACTCCACTGTGCGCGTGTCGTCCTTGATCACGTGCGGCGACTTGCTGAAGGTTTCCTTCGGTGGTTCGACGGTGCTGAGGTTGAGTTCGCCGACATCCTTACGTTCCTTCGACGTTGCCTGCCAGCGCTTCGGTTCGTAACGCTTCATCTCCTCCGCCACGCCAACATAGGCCAGCGTTACCGCGCCCATCTTCGTCCATACCGCATTCCCGTATGCGTGATCGCCGTGATGATGCGTGTCGAAAACGATCTTCACCGGCTTAGACGACAACCGCTTCGCATCATTGATCACCGCTCGCGCGCCCGAGGGAAAGTTGGCGTCCACCACGATCAGGTAGTCCTTCATTTCGATGATCGCGTTGTTGCAGTGCCCTTCCTTCATGATGTCGCCTTCGCGAAACCAGACTCCCGGCACAATCAGTTTCGTCGTGCTGGGTTGCGCCTCGCCGTTGGTGAGCAGCAGCCCAACCGACAGCAGCATCATAAAGAAAACGAACAACAGCGCACGGGTTCGCATAATCTGGCTCAGCATACAACAAATCCACCAGCTGCTGAGAGCGCGCGTTGCTAAACTGAGTGAATGCCACCGCGTGGTGGCACTGTCGTGGCCACTCCCCAACCACAAGAAGTCCCGGCGCAAACCGTGCGGCGCCATGTCGACAAGATTATCTGCAGCCGGTTCTTTGCCCGCTCGGTCCGTCTCAGCCGCTTTCTGCGCTTCACTACTGAGCATGCTCTCGCAGGTACCAGCGAACAGGTGAAGGAGTATCTAGTGGGCGTCGAGGTTTTCGACCGGAAGCCCGACTACGACCCTCGCGTCGACCCCATCGTCCGCGTTGAAGCCCGCCGCCTGCGCACCAAGCTGAAGGCTTATTACTCCGCCGACGGACGCACTGACGACCTCGTCATCGACTATCCCAAGGGCGCCTACACTCCGATTTTCCGTCAACCCTCGGCCACTCAGCCTGCTGCCAAACCCGCCGCCGTCCCGTCAGCAATGGCCGGGATCGTCGTCCTCCCCTTCGACAATCTCACCGTGACTCCCAAGGGCAGCTACTTCAGCGACGGACTCGCCGAGGAACTCATCCACCTGCTCACCCGCGTCGCTGGACTGCGTGTGGTCGCTTGGCATTCCGCCGCCAAACTCCGCGGCCAGGAGCAGGACTACGCCGCCCTCCGCGACCAACTGAAAGTGGACCGCGTCCTCCGCGGCAGCGTCCGCCTTACCGGTTCCCGCGTTCGCGTCGCCGCCCAATTGGTCGACTGCCTTTCCGGCGACTACCTCTGGTCAGAGGTCTACGATCGCGATCTCGCCGACGTCTTCGCCATACAGTCCGACATCGCCTGCGCCATCGTCGCCACCCTGCGCCTCACCCTTGCTCCCGCCGTCCGCCCACATGTGAATCTCGAAGTCTACGATCTCTGCTTGCAGGGCCGCTTTCACGCCAACAAGCGCACTCCAGAGGGACTTCGCTTGAGCGTACGTACGTTTGACGAAGCCATCGCGCTCGACCCGCAGTCCGCACTCGCCTACTCCTGCCTCGCCGACTCCTATGGACTGCTGGCCGCTTACGGCTTGATGCGCCCCCGCGAAATCGTGCCTCAGGCCGAGGGCGCCGCCCGCCGCGCGCTCGAACTCGATCCCAACTCGGCCGAAGCCTACACATCCCTTGCGCTCATCACATCGTTCTATCACTGGCGCTGGAGTGAAGCCGAAGATCTGTACAAACGCGCGATCCAGCTCAACCCCGGCTACGCCACCGCTCATCACTGGTATGGCAGCGACCATCTGCTCGCGCTCGGGAGATTCGAGGAAGCCGCCATCCACATCGAGGCCGCCCAGCAACTCGATCCGCTCTCGCACATCATCCAGGACAGCTGCGCATTCATCTGCCTTTTCCGGCGCGATTATCAGCGTTCCATCGCTCTCTACCGCGGTTTCCTCGTCGACGATCCCAGCTTCTACCGCTGGCATAGCTCGCTCGGACGTGCGCTGATTCAGGCCGGCCAGTATGACGAGGCCATCGAAAATCTCTTGGTAGCCAGAAAACTGGCGCCCGCCGTGCCGAGCATTCTTGGCGCTTTGGGCCAGGCGCTAGGACTCGCCGGCCGCCGCGACGAGGCTCTCGGTTGCATCGACGATCTCGCCAAACTCGGCGCCGGCCGCTACGTTCCTTCCACCTGCTTTGCCATCGCACACCTCGGTCTCGGCGAAACCGGTAAAGCCCTCGACTGGCTCGAGCGCAGCTACGAACAGCACGAATTTCCCATCGGCCTGATCGGTACCCACCCCGTCTACGACCCTCTCCGCGGTAACCCGCGCTTCCAGAAAATCCTGCGCCAAATCTCCTTACCGTAAGCAGTTTTTCCCTTACCCCGTCATTACTTCCGCCAGCCGCCATCCAGGCGCAACCTGGCAGCATGGCATTGAACAATATTTGGGTTATCGCCGCTAACGCAGCTCTCCTGGGCACAGGAATGATCGATCACAGCGTCGTGTTTATGAACGATCTCTGGGTGAAAATGCATGAGCAGGGACAGACCGCCGCAGCCGAGCAGGTCTATCGCGGCGCCATCCACCTGTGCGCCGTCACTGAGGGTCCGCCCTGCAAAATTCGTCCCAAACTGCTCAACAATCTCGGTAGCCTGTACCTTCAGCAAGGGCGTTATGCCGAAGCCCGGCAGTATCTCGAACCGGCAGTGGCTGAGCTTCGCCTTCAGGACCGCCCGCTCGACTTGGCAAGCTCTGTCGCCAACCTCGCCAGCGTCTTTCGCGACAGCGGCCACCCCGCCGAAGCTGAAGCCGGATTCGCCGAAAGCCTCACCATCCGCGAAACCATCCTCGGACCCGACCATCCGCGCACGCTCGCCATCGTTGAGCGGCTGGCCGACGTCCTCAAGTCTGAGGAAAAGTGGGAACTGTCGGAGGCGCTCTTCCGCCGGGCGCTCAAAGTCATGCAGGCTGAAGGGCGTCGTTGGGAAGCCATGGCCATTCAGAACAAGCTCGGCTTGATTCTCGCCGCCGAGGGTAAAGCCAAGGAAGCGCGCGCCATGTACCTGAGCGCTCTCTCGATGGCTGAAAGCCTCTCCGACTCCTATCAGAAGGAGATTGGCGCCGTACTCTCAAACCTCGCGGTACTGCTGCAATCGCAGCGCGACTACCGTAGCGCCCAACCGCTCATCCTCCGCGCCATCGCCATCGACGAACGCGAGTACCCCGCCGGGCATGCGCAAACCGCTCGCGACTTGAGCCGCGCCGGCATCGGCGCCGCCGCATTGCACCACTACGATCAGGCGGACGCTTTCCTGCAACGCGCCGCCGACATCGCCGGCGACGATCTCGAGGCCGGTGTCATCAACGCCACCCTGGCCGGCGTCTGCCTGCGCCGTCACGATACCACAGCAGCCATACGCCACTACGAGAAAGCCGCGCGTCTGCTCACCACCGCCTGGGGACCGTCCGATAAGCGCCTCCTCCAGGTCCTCGAGCCCTACGCCGCCGCTCTCCGGGCACGCGAGGACTATGCCAACGCCGCCCGCATCGATGCCGCTGCCACCCGTATCCAGGTCGCCCTTGCCCTTCACTAAACGCACTTGCCCCTGGTGGCCCATGTGAAAATGGAGGTTCATGACAGGCAACCAGGTTCGCCAGAAGTTTCTCGATTATTTTGCCGCCAACGGGCATCGACCCGTCCGCAGCTCTTCGCTAGTTCCGGCCAACGACCCCACACTGCTGTTCACCAATGCCGGGATGAATCAGTTCAAGGACGTCTTCCTTGGGCTCGAGAAACGCGACTACAACCGCGCCGCCAGTTCCCAGAAATGCGTTCGCGCCGGCGGCAAGCATAACGACCTCGAGAACGTCGGCTACACCAACCGCCACCATACCTTCTTCGAGATGCTGGGCAATTTCTCCTTCGGCGACTACTTCAAGAAGGAAGCGATTGCCTACGCCTGGGAACTGATCACCAAGGAATATGGACTACCGAAAGACAAGCTCTACGTAACCGTATTTCGCGAGGACGACGATGCCGAAATCCTCTGGCAGCAGGTAACCGGTATTCCCAAAAGCCGCATTTTCCGCCTCGACGAAAAAGACAATTTCTGGCAGATGGGCGAGACCGGTCCCTGCGGTCCCTGCTCTGAAATTCACTACGACCTCGGCCCTGAAGGCGCTGAAGCGGGACGCGAGAACGAGCAGTTTCCACTCGACGGCGGCGGCCGTTTCGTCGAGATCTGGAACCTCGTGTTCATGCAGTACGACCGTGATTCGTCCGGCAAGTTCAACCCTCTCCCCCGTCCCTCCATCGACACCGGCATGGGCCTCGAGCGCATCGCTGCCGTCATGCAGGGTAAGCTTTCGAATTACGAGACCGACCTCATTCAGCCCATCATCCAAAAGGCCGCCGAGCTCTTCAAAGCCGGCAACGGCGATGAGGACCGCACCAACACCGTACTTCGCATCAACGCCGATCACGCCCGCGCCACTGCATTTCTGATCAACGACGGCGTGGTTCCGGCCAACGAAGGCCGCGGCTACGTTCTGCGCAAAATCATGCGCCGCGCCATGCGCAACGCCCGTATGATCGGCGTCACCGACCCTTACCTCTATCAGCTCACCGGCTTTGTCGCTGAATTCATGTCTGGCGCCTACCCCGACATGCTCGAGTCCATTCAGCGCGTCGCCCGCGTGGTGAAGGATGAGGAGCACCGCTATGCCACCACCTTCCATGTGGCCGAGCGCGTTTTCCACGACGAAGCGAAATCCGCGGCCGGCGGCCTGCTGCCGGGTCCTGCGGCGTTCAAGCTCTACGACACCTTCGGCCTCGCGCTCGACGAACAGCAGGACATGGCACGTGAATTCGGCCTCTCCATCGACGTCGACGGCTTCAATGCCGAGATGGAAAAACAGCGGACCCGCGCCCGCGCCAGTTGGAAAGGCGCGGACAAAGCGCAAGTCCCCGAGGTCTACCTCTCGCTACCGGCCACTGAATTCGTCGGGCGCGACACGCTCGAGACGCCGGCGAAAATCCTTCGCGTCATCGAGCGCGATGGCCGCACGGAAGTCGTGCTTGACCGGACTCCTTTCTACGCTGAAGCCGGCGGCCAGGTGGGCGACACCGGACTGCTCGCTGATGCCGCCACCGGCGAACGCATCGCCCTTGTCGACGACACCTACAAACCCGCTCCCGGTGCCGTCGTCCACAAGGTCTCGAACGCAGCCGGTCTCAAAGAGGGTATGGACGTCATCGCCAAGGTCGACGGCGCACGCCGCGGCTCCACCATGCGCAACCATACCGCCACACATTTGCTCCACGCCGCCCTGAGGACCGTTCTCGGCAGCCACGTCAAACAGGCCGGCAGCATCGTCGGGCCCGAGCGTTTGCGCTTCGACTTCACCCACTACACCGCGATGGACGCCGACGAACTGGCTGAGGTTGAGCGCCTCATGAACCAGCAGATTCTCGCCAATACCGTCGTCAACACCAACGTCATGGATCTCGATCAGGCGCTCACCACAGGCGCCATGGCCTTGTTCGGCGAAAAATACGGCGACCAGGTCCGCGTCGTCGAAGTCCCCGGCTTCAGTAAGGAACTTTGCGGCGGCATTCACGTTTCGCGCACCGGCGACATCGGCATCTGCAAAGTCGTCTACGAGACCAGCATCTCCGCCGGCGTCCGCCGCATCGAGGCCATCACCGGCCAGGGCGCGCTGCGACGCTTTCAGGAGACCACCACCGCGCTCGCCCAGGCGTCCCAGGCCGTCAATGCCACCGAGCATGAACTCGTGGCCCATCTCGAAAAGATGGTCAGCCAGCAGAAGGTGATCGAGAAACAGCTGGAGCAGATGAAGTCGCAAATCGCCCAGGCCCAAGCTTCGCGCGTCGAAGGCGATGCCCGCGACATCAAGGGCGTCAAAGTCCTGGCCGCGACGGTCAACGGACTCGACCGCGCTCAGCTGCGCACCCTGGTCGACTCTCTCCGCAATAAATGGAAGAGCGCCGTGCTCGTCCTCGCTTCAACTGACAACGGCGATGTGTCCATCGTCTCCGCCGTCACCAAGGACCTCACGCAGAAAGTGCACGCCGGCAAACTTGTCAGCGCCGTGGCTCAGGCCGTGGGCGGCAAAGGCGGCGGACGTCCCGACATGGCTGAGGCCGGTGGTAAAGATGCCGCAGCCCTTCCCGCAGCCCTTAACGACGTCTACGCCAAAGTCGAGGCAATGCTCTAGTGCCCAACGTCGTCGTGGTGGGCGCAGGACCCACCGGTCTCGCCTGTGGCATCGAGTTGAAGAAGCGCGGCGTCAGCGCCCTCCTGTTCGACAAGGGCTGCGTCGTCAACTCGCTCTACCACTACCCGACCAACATGACGTTCTTCACCACCCCCGAACTCCTGGAGATCGGGGGCATTCCCATGACGTCCATTGGCGACAAGCCCGTGCGCGCCGAAGCGTTGAAGTACTATCGCAAGGTCGCCGATCATTACTCGCTCGACATCCGCCAGTACGAATCCGTGCAGCAAATCAGCGGTGAGGACGGCGCCTTCGTCATCCATTCCATCGACCGTCTGGGCGTCGAGCGCCGCTACGAGGCGAACAAGGTCATCCTCGCCACCGGCTATTACGACGTCCCCAATTTACTAGGCGTCCCGGGTGAGGACCTCCCTAAGGTCATCCACTATTACAAGGAAGCCCACCCCTACTACAACCACGACGTCATCGTCGTCGGCGCCAAAAATTCCGCCGCCATCGCCGCTCTCGAATTGCTTTGGAACGGCGCCCGCGTGACTCTCGTGCATCGCGGTGCAAGCATCTCCGACCGCGTAAAGTACTGGATCAAGCCGAACATCGAGAACCGCATCAAGGCGGGTGAAGTCCAGGCCTACTTCCACTCGACAGTGAAAGAGATCCTGCCGGAGTGCGTCGTGTTGAACACGCCTGAAGGCGAAGTCACGCTCAAGAACGATTTCATCTTCGCACTCACCGGCTATCGCCCCGATCTCGAATTCCTAGCCGCCCACGGCATCCAACTAGACCCCAAAACGCAGCGCCCCTACACCGATCCCGACACTCTCGAAAGCGATCGCAAAGGAATGTACCTGGCAGGCGTGATCGTCGCCGGCATGCACACCAACGAAATCTTCATCGAAAACGGCCGGTTCCACGGCGAAAAAATAGCCGAAGCCATAGCCGCCCTCTAAAGGGAAAAGGGCAAAGAGGAAAGCGCAAAGAGGAAAGCGCAAAAATAGGGACAGACTCTGTCCCCCACCACGATCATCGAACCCGTCGCAGTCAATCCACGTGGACAGAGCTGTCTGTCCCAATTTTTATACAAGCGAACGCGCCGGGAAAACCGCAAAAAAGGAAAAGCGCAAAAATAGGGACAGACCACTCTGTCCCCCAACAGGATCATCGAACCCTTCGCAGTCAATTCAACGTGGACAGAGCTGTCTGTCCCTATTTTTATACAGGCACAACAGAGCAGGAAGGAAGCCGAGAGCAGGAAGGAAGCCGAGAGCAGGAAGGAAGCCGAGAGCAGGAAGGAAGCCGAGAGCAGGAAGGAAGCCGAGAGCAAGGAAGGAAGCCGAGAGCAAGGAAGGAAGCCGAGAGCAAGGAAGGGAAGCCGAGAGCAAGGAAGGAAGCCGAGAGCAGCAGCAAACCAGAAGAAACGAACGAGGGGCAGGCCAACCCACCCCCCAAATCAAAACCTACGACTTAACCGTGTGAAACTCCCAACCCTTCCGGAACACAGGCTTCAACAGCTTATTCGCTTCCACGTTGTTAGTGATCCGCATCTTGTCGGGATCATACTCGAGCTTCCCTTCATGACGAAGCGCAATCACGCCCAACAGCATCCACTCCACAAACGGCGCCGCGACATCGAAATTCGAGCATGCCGGATCCCCACCCTTACAGGCGCGAATGAAGTCCCGCATGTGCCCCGGCGACCGCGTGAGCAGCGGCGGCGGCATCTTGTAGTCCTTCATCTTCTCCACCGGCAACAAGCGAGTGACTTCGCCGTACGTACCCGTCGTCAACGCACCCTTCTCACCGATGAACACGCTGCCGTCAGGAGTCGGGAATCGTAGCTGAGCCCCCGGTTCCTTCATCGCCGCAAACTGCTCTTCGTTGTACACACGACCCGGTGAATGGAAATCGAAGCCCACCGGACCCTGAGGACCGCCAGGACCACCCGGCCCACGTCCACCACCCTGCCTGCCCGCGCCCGGACCACCCGGCCCGCCCGCAGCGCCACCAGCATTGGGGCGCATCAGGAACGGAGGATCGCCCAGCCACTCGCCTTCCGGCACGCCAGCGACCTTCGGATTCTCCTTCAGCCCGTCATACCAGAAAACCTTGAGCGGCGGCATGTCACCGTACGCTGCAAAATCAAACCGGATCACTGACCCCTTGGGGAACATGAACGGGCTCGCCCCGTCCTTCTTGATGCACTCCACGCTGAGAACCTTGCGCTTCGACAGGTGCAGCGCCATGTTCGGCGCGCCCAGAATGTGGCACGCCATATCACCCAGCGCGCCGCAGCCGAAATCGTAAAAGCCGCGCCAGTTGAACGGTTGATAGAAGAATCCGCCCCAACGGTCCGCTTCAGTCTTGCCGCCCGCGGTGAACGGCCGCTTCTCGGCAACGCCCAGCCACAGATCCCAGTCGAGAGTCGACGGCACCGGTTCTTCCTTCGGAATCTCGGTCAGCCCTTGCGGCCACAGCGGACGGTCGCTCCAGGCGTGGACTTCCGTCACCCCGCCAATCTCGCCGCTCCATACAATCTCCGCGCACTGACGCGTACCTTCGTTCGAGTAGCCCTGGTTGCCCATCTGCGTCGCAACGCGATACTTTGCCGCTGCCTCGCGCAGTTGGCGCGCTTCCCAAATCGTCCGCACCAGCGGTTTTTGCACGTATACATGCTTGTTCCGCTCCATGCACCACATCGCCGCTGTCGCGTGCATGTGGTCGGGAGTGGCCACGATCACCGCGTCGATGTTCTTGCCTTCCTTGTCCAACATCGTCCGGAAGTCTTTGTAGGTGGGCGCGTTCGGAAACGCCTTGAACGTCTCAGCGGCGCGGCGATCGTCCACGTCGCAAAGCGCGACAATGTTCTCGGTCGGCGATGCGGCGCGAATGTTCGATGCACCCTGCCCGCCCGAGCCAATTGCGGCAAAATTCAGTTTCTCGTTCGGCGACTTGTATCCAGCGGATTTCAGTGAGGCGGCGCTGCCGAATCCCGCGGATGGAACCGCACCGGCTAACAGGCTGCCGTAGAAAAAGTGACGTCTTGTTACTGCCATTCAATTCTCCTTGGTTTTGCCAACAGGGGTTATACCAAACAGCTCTTTACATATGCCAGGCACTTCTTTGCCTCGGCAATAATATTCGAACCGGCTGGGATCGGATACTCCAACTCCAGATTCGCCGGAAATCCGTACTTTTCCTTCTTGAGCAACTGCATCACGTCCTTGATTGGCGTGTCGCCGGTGCCCCATTCGGCCACGTTCGGACCATGGTCTTTCTTGCGATCTTTCACGTGCAGATTGGTTATCTTCGCGTGATGCTTCTTAATGAACTCGACAGCGTCGTACCCGGCCGCCGTGAAGTGGCCGATGTCCAGGTTGACTCCGTTGTACTTGCCGTACGCCATCAGCGTGTCGTAGCTTTCAAGCGTCGCCGTCTGATTGGAATCGTTCGTCGCGTCATGACCGTGATAGCCCACCAACAGCTTGTGCCTATCGGCGATCGGCGCAATGCGCTTGGCCATCGTGAGCGTCGTGCTGGTGGTGATGCCTTTCACGCCCAGTCCCTTAGCCATTGTAAATCCGTACTCGATGTCGTCGTCGGTCATCCGGTCCTGCATGTTGTAACAGAGCAGCGCCAACTCGATTCCCGCATCGTTGAATTTCTTCGCGACACCCTTCCAGGTGGCCGCGTTCGTCGACGCCCGCCAACTGGCAATCTTCGCCATCGCCGCGTCCCGCTCTGCAATCTGTTCCGGAGTCATCTGGGGACGCCCGCCGCCAGGAGGAGGACCGCCTGCCGGAGGTGCGCCCGCCGGACGCGGACCGCCGCCGCCCGGACGCCCGAACATCGGCATCGCCGGCGCTCCCGCCAGCCCCTCGCAATGATTCGACATCAATTCCGCTTCACCAAGCCCGATTTCAACGTAAGCCTTGATGATGGCTTCCGGGTCCGGGGTCGCAATACGGTTAAAACTGTACGTGATGGCGCCAACCTGCACGCCGCCGAATTTGGAGTCGATTCTCGGCGCGCCAAAGGCCTTAGCCAAGGGCACTGAAGCCAGTGCTAGCTTTCCGATATCTCGTCTGGTGAGTTCCATCGCTTCCTTCCAATAATCCAATCAAATTATGAATGCAGGGATGATCTGCAGCCGCCGCTCGGGCCGCCTGCCCAGTTGCAAAATATCACGATCTCGCCGGCCGCGCTCAACAACCCGCGAGTGGTGCTGGCCTGATCCTGTAGTTTTGGACGTAAATATCCCCTGTATTGAGGACGAAACTCGCCCCGCGAAAGGTAACACCTGTAGATAGTGGAATTTGGACTGCGGCTACTAAAGCCTGGCCTTCAACAGATCCCGCGCCACTTCGCTGCCCACTCCCGCAAAATCCTCATAGATTTCCCGGGCATGCGTCAGCGCCGACTGCACATGCGGATGGATGTTCTCCTTGCCGATATGCTCGACAAACTCCGCTTGAGACAAGAATTCCGCCGGTTGACGCCGAGCTCCGCACAGCAGCAGCGTCCGGCCCGACCTCTTCAACCGGTCGCTGAACGTCTCCAGCGCATGTAGTCCAGTGGAATCAATTGCCGTCATGTTTCGCAGCCGCAAAACCACGATCGAGGCGAACTTCACCAGGCTCGCGGTCTCCTCCGCCAGCAGTTCGGTAGTGCCAAACAGAAACGGACCGTGGATCCGCAGAATCGTCACGTAAGGCGGTACGTCCTTGCCCTGCAAAATGTGCGGACGCCCGTCTTCGATGTACTCCTTGGTCACCGCCGCCACCGTCGTCGTCTGCGAAATCCGGTAGATGTAGAGCAGCGACGCCAGCCCCATCCCTACCTCGACGGCCACCGTCAGATCAGCCAGCACAGTCAGCGTGAACGTGATCAGCCAGACAGACTTGTCCGCCGCACCCAACCGCAGCAGGCTGCCAATCTCCCGCCACTCGCCCATGTTGTACGCCACCACGAACAGCACCGCCGACAGCGTCGCAAGCGGGATAAAGCGGGCTAGCGGCGCCACTACTAACACCACTCCCAGCAGCGTCAAGGCATGGATGATTCCGGCTACCGGAGTCTTTGCCCCAGCGCGGAAATTCGTCGCCGTCCGCGCAATCGCACCGGTTACCGGAATTCCCCCCACCAACGGCGTAAACAGGTTGGCCACGCCCTGCGCCATTAGTTCGACATTCGAGTTGTGACGTCCGCCCGACATCGAGTCGGCCACCACCGCTGACAACAGACTCTCAATGGCCGCCAGAATCGCCACCGTTACCGCCGAAGGCAGCAGTGGAATGATCAGGTCGGGCCGAAACTCCGGAAAGTCGAACTTCGGAAACCCTTGCGGAATCCCGCCGAACTTCGAACCAATGGTCTCAACCGGCAATTGGAAAATCGCCACCGCTGCCGCACCCGCCAAAAGCGCAACTATCGTCCCGGGGACTCTCGGCAACCATTTGGGCAATAGCAAAATGATGGCCAGCGAGCTAACTCCCAACACTACAGCGAGCCAGGTGAAGCTATTCAGATGGGTGCCGATTGCCTCCATGCGAGCCATGAACTCGCTTGGATATACCGTCATCCGCAAGCCGAGAAAATCCTTGATCTGAGTCGTGGCAATCAACAGCGCAATCCCGTTGGTAAAGCCGATGATGATGGGCCGCGGTATGAACCGCACCGCCGTGCCCAGCCCGGTCGCTCCCAACAGGATCAGGATCACGCCTGCCATCATCGTCACCATCAGCAGGCCTGAGAGTCCGTGCTTGGCGATGATCCCCGCCACGATCACTACAAACGCGCCCGTCGGACCGCCAATCTGAATCTTCGACCCGCCCAGCGCCGACACCAGAAATCCACCGAGGATCGCCGTGTAAATTCCCGCCTGCGGCGACACGCCCGACGCAATCGCAAACGCCATCGCCAGCGGCAGCGCCACCAGCCCCACCGTCACACCCGCAATCAAATCCGCGAGGAAGAAGGCCCGGCTGTACTTCTTCAGACTGCCCACCAGCTTCGGCTGCCAACGGCTCCAGTCCACTTTCTGCAAGGACGCGATCATTTCTTCGCCACCTGCTCAGCCCTGATCTCCTTCAGCATCGACATGGTCTGCGAAACATGTGAGTAAAAATAGCGCTTCAGAATCTCGAGCACCTCAATCAGCACCGGATCCCGCAGCGAATAGAAGACCTGATTGCCTTCCTTGCGGCTGATCACCAGCTGCTTAGCCCGCAGGACACTCAAATGCTGGGACGCGTTCGCCTGCTCCAAACCGAGTTTCTCGATCAAATGCCCGGCCGACTGCTCCCCTTTTCCCAGCGCCTCGACAATCGCAATACGCGTAGGATGTCCCAACGCCTGAAAAATCTCCGCCTTGAATTGCCACAATGCCTGGCTCATGTCTACCAGTATATTCGAACTTTAGAATATGCGTAGTGTCGGTTCTAAGTTTGCTTCCTCGATAGTAACCAAGGGCGAAGATCCCGCCGAGTGCAGCTAACTGACAACTGACCACTACTACTTCCCCCCTTCCAACCGATATGGACGTACGAGCGCTTATGCTGAGCCGACTGAGCCTGTCTACCCGAATCGTTACCGTCATCTTCATTCCACTGCTGTGCTTTAGCCTGATGCTAGGGTGGCTGCAGCCTAGGATCACCAACCGGATCGAGGGTGCACGACGTCAGGAGACCACCCACCTGGTCCAGACGGCTTGGGGAATCGTCGACTTTTACGGAGCGCAAGCCGCCGCGGGACGCATGACTACCACGCAGGCTAAGGAATCGGCGAAGCACGCACTCAAATCTCTCCGGTACGCGCAGGACAACTATTTCTGGGTGAATGATATGTACCCGCGAATGGTGATGCACCCCACCAATGCCTCCCTCGACGGCGGCGACCTTACCAACTATAAGGATCCCAACGGCGTACGGCTGTTCGTCCAGGGAGTGGAGGTTTGCCGGGAAAAAGGGGAAGGGTTTGTCGAGTATATGTGGGCCCGCCCAGGCTCTACAATGCCCGTTTCAAAAATATCGTTCATGAAACTATATAAGCCGTGGGGCTGGATCGTGGGCTCGGGCGTCTACGTGGACGATGTGAAGGCCGATCTGCGGGGAATTCTATTCGTGCTGGTTGGGGGTGGTTCGTTCGTCACGTCACTGTCGCTATTGTGTGCCTGGCTTATGGCGCGCTCCATCGCTCGGCCCATTCAATATGTCGTAGCCGAATTGGCTGGCGGCGCGCATGAGACCGCCAGAACCGCTGACCTGATCTCGACAACCAGCCAGGTGCTGGCCGAAGGATCCACTGAACAGGCGGCTTCGCTGCGCGAGACCTCGGCTGCCGTCACCGGAATCACTTCTATCGCACGCGAGAACGCCAAAACCAGCCGGCATGTGGCGGAGTGCATGACCGACACCACTGACCTGGTCACAAATGCAAACGTAAAGCTCCACGAGATGGTTCAGTGCATGCACGACATCGGTACCTCCAGTGCCAGTGTTCTGCGCATCATCAAGGTGATCGACGAGATTTCCTTCCAAACCAACATTCTGGCGCTCAATGCCGCTGTCGAAGCCGCAAGAGCCGGCGAGGCCGGCCTCGGATTCGCTGTGGTCGCCGATGAAGTGCGAAGTCTTGCACAACGTTGTGCCGTAGCCGCCAGTGAGACTGCCGTTCTCGTTGACTCATCTGTCTCGGCCGCAAAGATGGGCCGCGCAAGGTTGCAGCAGGTAGCCGACGCTGTCAGCGGCATCACGGCCCAGGCTTCAATCATCAAGACACTGGTGGATGCAGTCCACACCGGGAGCGAGGAGCAGGCAAGAGGCCTCGGGCAGGTTTCGCAGGCCATCCTTGAGATGGGCCAGGTCACACAGAAGATTGCCGCCGGTGCCGAAAAGAGCGCGTCCGCAAGCGAGGAGATGTCGAATCAGGAGACCTCGATCAGGAACCTGGTGGGTCGACTCGAACAAATCGTCCGCCCTCACGCCCGCCGTTAATCCAGGGTTACGTCTCTGGGAGAGCGAGCAAAAGTAATCTCGAGCACCCCAATAAGCACCAGATCTCGCAACGAATAGAAAGGTGGTTGGACTCCCTGCCGATCACCAAATTGCTTACACCGCGAACTCTCCGCCTTGAATTGCCACAACGCCCGGCTCAACGCTCTTCCCGCCATACAAACTTGGCAATCCGCGCCGCCAATTGCACCCGCAATCCCGGCGGCAAATCATGCCCCATCCCTTCCACCAGCACCAGTTCCGACCCGCGAACCGCCTCCGACGTAGCCGTCGCGCCACTGACATTGCACATCCGGTCTTCAAGGCCGTGGATCACCAGCGTCGGCATCTGGAGTTGTTGCAGCTTCTTCGTCCGATCTCCTGATGCCACTGACGCAATCGCCTGCCGTGCCAGCCCGGCCGGATCGTAAGAGCGATCGTAAGCCCACCCTGCCCGCGCGGCAATTTCGCTTTCGTCCCGCGCATACCCACGCGAGCCGATCAGGCGAAATGCCCGTAGCGACTGCTCGATCACCTCATCCCGGGTCACTGCGCGCGGACCCGCGAACAACTCCCGCAACACTTCCGGCGACGCTTGCCCCACGGCCATGTTCCCTGTCGTCGACATCATCGACGTGAGCGAGCGGACCCGCCCCGCATGTTCGATCGCCATCGTTTGCCCAATGGCGCCTCCCATCGACGCCCCCACCACATGCGCCCTCTCAATGCCAAGCGCGTCCAGCAACCCCACTGAATCGGCAGCCATATCCGACAGCGTGTACGACGCCGATGATAGCTCGCCGGCCAGCGCTGCGGGCAGGTCCGGCGTCGGAGCATCAGTCATGTGTGTCGAGAGTCCAGCGTCTCGATTGTCGAACCGGATTAACTGGAGACCATGCCCGGCAAGCGCATGACAAAATGCATCCGGCCATGCAATGGACTGCGCCCCCAGCCCCATCACCAGCAGCACAACCGGCCCAGAGTGCCCGATGCGCTGGTAGGCGATATCGATGCCCGCAGGCCCCACCCCTGTCGCCAGCAGATCCTCCAGCGAGCCATAGAACCCAGTCACCAGGTCAGCCATTCCGCTTCTCCTGCCTTGAAGTCTATCTGGTAAGCGGAAGCGATCGGCGCCATCGCATGCCCCAGAGTCCGCGCGCCGAGAGGACAACCGAGAATGTCGCCGTCACGCCCAGCGCCAGCAGCGTCCACACCCAAAAAAAAACTCCGCCGGAGTTGGCGATCCTCCCGCCCACGAGCCCCGCCCCCCTCATGTGGGCCAGGGGCATCAGCGCTCCCAGCAGCGACCCGAGAAGCGTGATGATGTACCCCGATCGCCGTCCGGTGAGCACCAGCGCCCCGTACAGCCAGACCGCCACCGTAAGCATGCCGCTGATGTGCTTAAAGCCCCCCGGCTCGAACCCGCGAACCACGTCGTCCGATAGGTGGAACGTAAAAAGCAAGATCGACAACAGAGACGCGACGGTTAAAGTGACGTTGTTTTTCATTAGACAGTCCTTCCCCTGGTTCAATGTGTGCTCACAGCAAACATCAGAAGCCACCGGATAGCAGATGCCTGCCATTCTCGCCTTGGTCCTTGGCGAAATCTCACTGCCGGTACGACCGCTGCAACGCGACTCCCCTTGTTCTCATCGCCTACAACGCGGATTCCGTCTCGCGGTCAAGCGCGGCCACAGTTGGGTCGGCGCCGGCTGGCGATGCCAGTACAAACTCGAGCAGTTGACCCGGCTGGCACTGTAGCGCCGCGCAAATGGCGTCGAGTGTCGAAAAGCGGACCGCGCGCGCCTTCCCTGTCTTCAAAACCGACAGGTTGGCGAGCGTAATCCCGATCCTCTCCGACAACTCCGTCAGCGTCATCCGACGCTCGTGAAGCATATCGTCCAGTTTGACGACGATCGGCACCGGTCACACCGTCCCTTCGAGGTCTTCCCGCATGCGTGCGCCCTCCTCAAACACGCGCGCCAGCACGAAGAGCAGCAGCACGGCGAAGTATCGCGTCACTGAGAACCCCCAACTGAGATGGATCGGCACTGCGGCGGAGTTCAACATCGAGCCAACCGCGCCCACAGCGACGTGCAGCAGATCGAGCGCCAGCAACGCCCACGCGATCGCCCGGAGTCGCGCCGCGTTCACAACGATGAAGGGATTCCCCGTGCTGACGGTGGCTACAATCATCAGCAGCCATTTGGATACCAAGTGCACCACGGGGACCGTGAGAATTCCGATGATCATGATCAGGCGCATGCCGAAAAATACCTCGGAATTCAATTGCGCCGGCCGTATGCCCAGCGCTCTCATAACCGGCGTTTCGGCGACAAGGCTGGCAGTCAGCAGCGCCAGAATCAGAGCGCCCGCCAACAGATTCAGCTTCATCACTACCCGGATCACTCGACTGAAGAGGGCTAAGGTGTCTGGATACCAGCTGGACATGTGGCAATCTCCTTCTTATCAGGTATATGAGTATTGCATATCGTAAAACGGTAAGCAAGTTATTGTTTTTCAGTAATAATAATATTGAAAAATGATAAGAACGTCCTCTGGACTCTCCGCAAGCGTTGTAGCTCCCTAAACTTGCCAGTCATAAACAATCGACATAATCATTCCAACAACATGCGCCCCAAACCACCCGAAATCCTTGACATCACCTGCTCCAATGAAGCTAGAGAGAGAGTTATGGCAACCATCAGTCAAATCAACGCCAACCGGTCGAACGCGCTTTCGTCCACCGGACCCACCACCGCCGCTGGTATCGAGAATTGTAAGTTCAACGCCACCCGTCACGGCCTCGCCGGTAAGCAGGTCGTCACCAAAGGCGAAAACCCCGCCGAGTACGACCAACTCCACCACCAACTTGTTCACGACCATGCCCCCTCCACTGAACACGAAGCCATGCTCGTCGAAGAAATCGCCCAGAATTGGTGGCGCCTCCAGCGCGCTCGCAGAACCGAAGCAGCCGTCCTCAACAAATTCGGCGACCTCGAATGCGTCACTGACCCCGAAGCCCGCCGCGCCTTCCTCACCATCACCCGCTACCTCAACACCATCGAACGCACTTGGCGCCGCGCCTGCTCCGACCTCGCAAAATTGCAGAAATTGCGCCAGGAGGAACAGGATGAACTGCTCCGCGCCCAGGCCATCCGGTCCTTCGCCCAAACCCGGCCCGCTCCAATTGGCTCCGATTCGCAAATCCCAATCGAGCCCACTGTCCCCGCCCCCACCAACCCCGTAATTAGCACTGCCAGCAATAATCCGGCCTGCTAGAATCGACACTCATGACTCCGACGCCTATCCCCGATCACATCGCCGCGGTCGAACGCCCCTGCCCGGCGCTGCTGAAGTACTACATCTTCAAAGCTGTAGTCACCAACATCGCCGCACCCGTCACAATGCTGGTGCTTTACTTCCGCTACCACACCATGCGCTACCGCTTCGACACTGAAGGCATCCACATGAAATGGGGAGTCATCATGCGCCACGAGATCATGCTCAACTACTCGCGCATCCAGGACATCCAGCTTCGTTCGAATTTCGTCGAACGCCTCCTCGGCCTCGCCCGCATCGAAATCCAGACCGCCAGCAGCACCGCCGGGTCTGAAATGATTCTCGAAGGACTCACCGACCACACCGCCATGCGCGACTTCCTCTATTCCCGCATGCGCGGCGCTCGCCACGCCCATGAAACTGCAGCTCCCGTCAGTGACTCACTGGCCGGTATCCTGACGGAAATCGCAGGCGAATTACGCGCCATCCGGCAGCGCTTGGAGCAGCGCAATGCCTGACGCTCACGCCCAGAACTTCATCGAGTCGTGGGTGCTCCGCATCCTCCGCGTGCCCCCTCGGCCTGAACCGCCCGATGGCTCGCCGGATTCAATGAAGACCTTCCGCGCCGGTGAGAACTACTACTCCTGGTGCCTCCTTATATGGGCACTCAGCAACGTTTTCATTCTCGGCGTCCTGATCGCTTTGCATTTCCTGATGATTCGCGCACTCAGGCGCGCACCTGACTGGGTTCACGTGCTCCGTGACATTGTCGAAGTCGCCGCTTGGATCGGCTTTGCAGCTTCCGTCATCATCACCTTCACCGCGCAACGCCTCAACTACGCTCTCCGCTGGTATATGGTCACCGATCGCAGCCTGCGCATTCGTAGCGGCATCTTCGAGCTTCAGGAACTCACCATGACGTTCTCCAATATTCAGGAGATCCGCGTCACCGCCGGACCGCTTCAAAACTTGATGAAACTCGCCGACGTCGAAGTCCAATCCGCAGGCGGCAGTGCCGACTCGCATGGTAGCGCCAGCGGCCACACCGGCCGGTTCGCCGGTGTCTCCAACGCCAACGAGATCCGCGACCTCATCGTCGACCGTCTGCGCCAATATCGCGATTCAGGACTCGGCGAGTCCCACGTCGCTGCTCCTTCCGGACCCGGCCCCGAAATTGAAGCCGCTCGCGCCGTCCTGGCTGAAGTTCGCGCACTGGGCGCGCAGGTATAATGCCCAACATGCCCGAGATGACCGCCAACCCTCCCGGTTCCTTCTGCTGGATGGAACTCAGCACCACTGATCCGTCCGCCGCCAAAACATTCTATGCCGGACTCTTTGGTTGGACCGCCATCGACAACCCCATGGGGCCCGACGAGATCTACACCGTCTTCCAGTTGAACGGGCAGCCAGTGTCGGCCGGCTACAAGCAGCAAAAGGACGAAGCGGCCATGGGCATTCCGCCGCATTGGACCCTCTACATCGCCACCGCCGACGTCGATGTCGCCGCCGCTCGCGTTCAGGTCCTCGGCGGCAAGATCATTGCCGGACCCTTCGATGTCGCCACCCACGGACGCATGGCCTTCGCCCAGGATCCTACCGGCGCAGTGTTCGCCCTCTGGCAGCCCAAAGCCAACCCGGGAGTCGGCGTTAAGGATAAGCCCGGTGCCTTCTGCTGGGCCGACCTCATGACCCCCAATACTCAACGCGCCAAGCAGTTCTACGAGGAATTGCTGGGCTGGAAAGTCGAGCCCGGCGAGCATGACCCCTCCGGCTACCTGCACATCAGCAACGGAGAAACCATGATCGGCGGCATGCCTCCCTCTGAACGTCAACCTCCCAATACGCCGCCCAGTTGGCTCCTCTACTATCTGGTCGAAAGCTGCCACGCCAGCACTGCCAAATTGAAAGGGCTGGGAGGACGCGTGTTCATGGGCCCCATCACCATTCCCAACGTGGGAACCATGTCCACGGTCAGTGATCCGCAAGGCGCAGTTTTCTCGCTCTTCGAACCTGCGCCGCGCGCCTAGTTGGCCCGCCGCCACCGTGCTACCATGCCTGTCGTAACACCATGAAATCGGGCATCGGAAGCGGGCTCGTCGCAATTGCGTTTTCTACGCTTGCAGCAGCTCAAACAAGCGTGACGTTCAATAAGAACATCGCGCCCATCATTTATTCGGAATGTTCTGCCTGTCATCGGCCGGGCGAGTCGGGGCCGTTCCCGCTACTCAACTACGACGACGTAAAGAAGCGCGCCTCGCAAATCGCCAGCGTCACCGCGCGCCGCTACATGCCGCCCTGGCTTCCAGAACCCGGCCACGGCGAGTTTTCTGAAGAGCGCCGCCTCACCAGCGCTCAGATCAAGCTCATACAGGATTGGGTGAAGCAGGGTAGTCCTGAAGGGCCGGCCGCCAGTGCGCCCCAGCCTCCGAAGTTTTCAAGCACCTGGCAGATGGGGCCGCCCGACCTCATCCTTCGCGCTTCCAAGCCCTATAAACTGCCGGCCGACGCCACTGAAACCTTCTGGAACTTCATCCTTCCTGTGCCCATCACCACCACACGCTGGGTGAAGGCCATCGAAGTGCGCCCTGGCAACGCACGCGTGTTCCACCACGCCAACGTCATCCTTGACCGCTCTCGCTCCGCTCGCCGCCGTGAGATAGTCGCGGGCGCCGGGTTCGAAGGCATGGACCTCATCTTTGAAGAAGAGGTCTTCGACCCCGATGGCCACTTCCTCTCCTGGAAGCCCGGCACTGAACCGGTGGTCGAAGCCGACGGCATGTCGTGGCGCGCCGATCCTGGAATGGATCTGATCCTCAACGTCCACCTCAAGCCCACCGGCAAAGTGGAGACCGTCATGCCCCTGATCGGCCTCTATTTTACCGATAAGCCGCAGACCCGCTTCCCAATGCTGGTGCAACTCGAACGCGACGGTCAACTCGACATTCCCGCCGGCGAAAAGGACTTCGTCATCACCGACGAGCTCAAAACGGCGATGGACCTGAATGTTCTGGCCATCTATCCCCACGCCCACTACCTCGCAAAACTTATGGAAGCCGATGCCACCCTGCCCGACGGCTCCAAAAAGTGGCTGGTGCGGATTCCGGATTGGGATCTGAACTGGCAGGGCGTGTTCCGTCTCAAGACGCCGCTCTTCCTGCCCAAGGGCTCCACCGTGCAGATGCGCTACCACTACGACAACTCCGCCGGCAATCCGCGCAATCCCAACTCGCCCCCCAAGCGCGTCACCGGCGGTAATCGTGCCGACCTCGAAATGGGCCATTTCTGGCTCCAGGTGCTGCCTGCCGCTGAAGGCGACCACCGTGCCGAATTGCAGGAGTCGCTCGCCATGCAGCGTCTATCCAAGTATCCCGATGACTTCACCGCCAACTACCAGATGGGCGACCTGCTGCTCAGCCAGGGCAAGGCCGAACAGGCCATTCCGCACTTCGCCAAGGCCGTGGCCGCTGATCCCCGCAGCGTAATCGCCGTATCGGAGATGGGCGTCGCCTACTACACGCTGCGCAAACTGCCCGAGGCCGAAGAGCAGTTCAAACAGGCCCTCACCATCGACCCGAGCTACACCGATACCCGCTTCAATCTGGCGAGCGTGCAAGCCTCCGAAGGCAAGTGGGAGGAGTCTCTCGCCGGCTTTAAACAAGTGCTGGCCGAGCGGCCGGATTACGCCAAGGCCCAGGAGCGTTTGGGACAGGTGATCGTTCTGTGGGGCGACGCCCTTACCAAGAACGGCAAGGATACCGACGCCTTAGCGAAATATCAGGAAGCCTCGCCCTTCCTGCCCGACAGCGTTGACCTACACGTTCGCCTCGGCATGACCCTCGCCCGCATGGAGAAGCTCGATGAATCCCAAGCCGAGTTCGAACAGGTGCTGAAACTGAAGCCTGACCTGCAACTCGCCAAGGACGCTCTCGCGGCCATCGCCAAACGCAGGGCGAAGAACTAGTCCGGCTCGGTGACCTGTAGAATCTGATCCGCCTTCACATTGGAGAGCTTTTGCTTAACGCCACTCGGCCATCGGATCTCAA
Organism: Bryobacterales bacterium; assembly: GCA_038212445.1. Classification (GTDB taxonomy): domain Bacteria; phylum Acidobacteriota; class Terriglobia; order Bryobacterales; family Bryobacteraceae; genus TMP-7. The sequence continues at coordinate 190,854 of JBBQUM010000005.1, read as the reverse complement.
TGCTGTCGGCCACCGTGGCGGCGCCTAACCCAAAGTGAATTCCGATCGAGGCGGACGACGCGTACCCCACCGTCGTCGTCATCTCGGCGTACTGCTTTCCTATCCGTACCTGCGCCCCGATACCGTCGCGATTGCTCTTCGTCCCGCGCAATTTCAGAACGATCCAGTGGCCGGCGTCGGCGCTGACGTTCTGCCAGAGTTCGGCTGGCTCACCGAGAGCGGATACCACCGCGTCCATACGCCCGTCCCCATCGAAATCTCCGAACGCGGCGCCGCGGTGCGCCTTCGCTCCTGTCAGTCCGGAGCCCGCGCTAGCCTCGCGAAACGTGCCCCGGTCATTTACGAATACGCTGTTCAGCTCGCGATAGACCGCCGGTTCGAAAGCCTCCACCCGGTCGTTGACATGCGCGTTGGCCGTGAACAGATCCTTCCAGCCGTCGTTGTTGAAGTCGAAAAGGCCTAGTCCCCACCCGCTATGCCGCGTGGTGAGCGCGCCCAGCTTTGATGAGTATGTGGCGTCGGTGAAATTGCCGCCGCCGGTATTTCTGAATAGTGGATAGGTCTCGCCGGCCAGTGCGGTCACCGCAAGGTCCGGCAATCCGTCGTTGTCGTAATCCTTGAACTCCGCACCCATGCTCGCCACCGCCTTTCCGTGATCGCGGAGAGCCACGCCGGCCGGCAGGGAAACCTCCTCGAACGTCCCGTTGCCTTTGTTGTGGAACAGGAAGTTCGGCATGTTGTCGTTGGTCACAAAGGCGTCGGGATAGCCGTCGCCGTCGTAGTCCGCAAACGCGACGCTCATGCCGCGGCCGGCAAATGCCGCGATGCCCGCCTTCTTGCTTACATCCTCGAAGGTTCCGTCGCCCCGATTGCGGTACAGCGTGGAGGCGATCCCTTCGAAGTATTTCGGATGGCAGTAAATCCGGATTCCCCGGGAGCTGTCGCCGCAAAACCGGTCGTAAGCCGTCGACCACTTGGCATAATGCACTACCCACAGGTCAAGCCGACCGTCGCGGTCGTAGTCGAACCAACCGGCGGCCACCGCCCATTCACCGCTCTTGATGCCGGCCTTCTCGGTTACGTCCTCAAACCGGCCATTGCCGAGATTGCGGTACAGAGTGTTCCGGTTCACGCCGGCCACGAACAGGTCGGTACGCCCGTCGTTGTCATAGTCAGCCGCGGCTGCGCCCATCGAATAACCGGCGCCCGCTACTCCGGCTTGCTCGGTTACGTCACGGAACTTCCAGTTGCCCTCGTTGCGGAAAAGCCGGTTCCAATACTTAGGCGCCGTCTTCTGGAGCGCAGGAATCTCGGCGCCGTTAGTGAAGTAAATGTCGGGCCGGCCATCGCCGTCGTAGTCAAACACCGCAATGCCGCCGGGCATGGTCTCGATCATGTGCTTCCGGCTGGTAGGGCTATTCTCGAGCATGAAATTGAGACCGGAGGCCCCTGCCACATCATGGAAGCGGATCGGCGTCGGTCCGTCCGCGGCGGTGAGGAAGGCGGCCGCGGCAACGGTGAGACTGAGAGCCCGCATGTTATCGCGGAGGCCCAATCTGCGCCTCACGCGCAACATCGTCCTTCTGCTGTTGGACCCGCTTCAGGATGTCCTGATACTTGGCCATAGCAGTGGTGGCGCGCGCCGCGTCGCCTGTGGCTTGATATGCGCGCGCAAGCTGGTAGTGAAGGCTGCCGTCTTCGTCGAGTTCAACCGCCTTCTCGAGGTGCGCGACAGCCTCCTTGTTTCTGCCGGCACGGACCAGTGCCAGGCCGAGCGACGCGTGGGCGGCGACCAGTTGCGGATCGAGCGCCAGCGCTGCTTCGAGAAAGGGAATAGCCTTGCCCGCGTCCTCGAGTCGCAGCCAGCTATCGCCGGCGACGAACAGAAGCTCAGGGTTCTTGGGACCCGACCTGAGCAGGTCCTCCGTCTCGGCGATCGCACCCTGGAAGTCCTGCGCCATGAAAAGCGAAATAGCCAGTTCTTGACGCGCCCGCGGGTTGCCCGGCATCAGTTCGAGCGCCGAGCGCCACTCCTTGGCGGCTTCGAGATGCTGATTCTGATTGCGGGCGATCTCGGCGCGCAACTGGTGCAACTCCACCGACGGCGGCAGTTGCCCCAAGCGGAAGAACGATTGGAGAGCCAGTTCGTTCGCCGCTTTCGCCTGCCAGTACAGAGTCTCGAGCGCCAGCACCGCGGACTTCGCCGGCGTGGCCGCCTGCAGGTCATGGCCGCCGATGAACTGGCACTCGGCGGGATGCAGCTTGCAATCAGCGGGCGGCAAAGCCCGCTCCTTGGCATCCTCGGCGGCGGCCCAATCCAGGTGGCCCGTCTTGCGGTAGACCTCTGCCAGCGCAGCATGGACGCTATGGAGATTGGGGAGCTTCTTGAGTGCCTCGTTGTAGAAGAAGAACGCGCTACGGTATTGCCGCCGCTGGACCCGCGTGTCGGCCACTAGGGCGGACACGTAGGGGGACGTCGGATCGATCTTCTGGAGCTGCTCGAAGGCTCTGGTGGAGAGGCTCTGGTAGCTCATCCCGAGTCCGTACCAGACGCGCGGATCGTCGGGAGCCAGTTCAGAGAGGGAGCGATAATGTTCGCCTGCCTCCTCGAAGCGACCCAGGTCCAGCAACGCACCTGCCAGCATCCCGCGAGCGTCCTGATTGCCTGGATCGACGGTTACCGCGCGTTCTAGCGGGTCGACGGCCAGCTTGGGTTCGCGTAAGGAGAGGTGCGCTGCGCCCAGCGATACCAGCGCCGGCAGCGACTTGGGTTGGGACTTGAGGACGGTTTCGAAGTTCGGGATCGCTTCACGATCGCGTCCCGACATGTGCTGGGCCAGCGCGAGATTCAGAACCAGGCCTGGATTGCCGGGGACTGCCTTGACGAGTTGCTGGTAGAGGGGGATGGCGTCTGCGAATTTGCCGGCTCCCATCAACACTCCAGCACGCTGCGAGATGGCCGCTAGGTCGTCGCGCTGCCAGGCGAATAAGGTAAGCGAAAAAAGAAAAAGGGCGGGCAGCATCGCTGCCCGCCCCCTTACAACGTTCACTCTAGAATTGTAACCGGAGTCCGAACCGGACCTGACGTTCACCTGAAGCCGAAGTGATCTGGAAGAAACTCGGCGAGTTGACGCTCAGGCTGCTGAACGCATTGCCGCCCGTCGGCGAGATAAAGTGCGACGAGTTGGCAAGGTTGAAAGCTTCAGTTCTGAACTGCATTTGGAAACGTTCCGTGAGTTTGAAGACGCGGAAGACGCTGAGATCCGTGTTGAAGATCCCAGATTGACGCAGAACGTTGCGTCCGCTGGTGCCGAACCGTACATCGTTCACTGGGGCGAAGGCCGTCGTGTCGTAGTAGGTCTGGCCAGGCCCGATGTTGCCCAGCTTGGTCACCGAGGTCTTCACCTGGTCGGCCGTTTGCGAGTTGTTCGGAGCGTTGAGCGAGGTGCCGGGCGCGGAGACGGTGATCGGAGCGCCGGTGTAGGCCGACATGATTCCATTTACCTGCCAGCCGCCGGCGATGGCTGCGCCGATTCCGTTCTGGAGCATCGTCTTGCCCTTGCCGAACGGCAGTTCGTACAGCCAGCCTAACTGCAGCACCTGTGTGCGGTCGAAGCCGGCCGTGGCGCGATTGCGCTGGAAGACCGGAGCCCAGTTCCAACCCACTGAAGCCCAGCCGTCTTCGTCGGTATAGTCGATGGCCTTCGAGTAGGTGTAAGCACCCTTGATCATCAGGCCCTTCGAGAACGAACGGTTGACGGCGAACTGCAGTGAATTGTAATTCGAGCTGAGATAGCCATCCCACATGTTGGTGTTGATGGTGCGGCCGAACTTAGCGGCCTGCGGACGGCCTGCATTGCCCGAGCCCGGCGAGCCGGCGTTGATGTCGTAGTCGGCGAGAAGATGGACCGAGTGCGAGCCGACGTAGGCGAGCGAAGTCACCAGGTCGAGGGGCATTTTGCGTTCAATCGTGAAGTTGTAGCTCTGCACGTAGCCGCGATGAATAAAGCTGTTCGGGCTGCGTTCGTCGACATTGGCGGGAAGCGGCACGATACCGGTGGAGATGTCCGGTCCAACAGGATTCGGAACACCCTGGCTCAGCGTGGTGGCCCAGCCGAAGCCGCTCGCAGTGTTGGCCGCGTTAATTACGATCGGATACCAGCCGCGCAACGGGCGGGAGAAGGGAATCGGATCGTAGTTCAATCCGTAGCCGGCGCGAATCACGGTCTTGTCGCCCATGCGGTAGGCAAGTCCGATACGCGGAGCGAACAGCTTGTGGCTAATGCTGATACCGGCGTTGTCCGGCACGCTGCCGCGACCGCCAAGGTACACCAGGTTGGTGGAAGGATCGTAGCGTTCCAGACCCTTGCCGGCGCGAGTCATCAGCGGATATAGCTCGTAACGCAGACCAATGTTGACGGTCAGGTTCTTGGTGACCTGCCAGCGATCGCGGACATACCAACCAAACTGCCATTCACGGCCAGTGGCCAGAATGTTCTGCAAGCTCTTCTCGGCATCGTCAGACAGACCGAGCAGGAAGGCTGCGTAAGCGTTATAGAGGTTCGTCGACGCTCCACCCTTAAGGGCTGTCTCCTGGCCGTTGAAGCCAAGGCCGCCGCGCGGACCGAAGTTGCCGATCTCGGGCTGCCAGTGGTTCAAGTGGTGACGGACGAGATCGAAGCCCATGCGGAGTTCGTGCGCGCCCTTGGTCCAGGTGAGATTGTCGCTGTGCGTGAAGCTCTCTTCAATACGGGTGACGGGCATCCAGTTCGGCACGCCGAAACCGCTGAAGCCGGAGATCGAGATATTGGGGAAGCCGCTCTGCCGCGGATCGGGACCGTTGGTATTCGGGATGCCGAACTGCTGCCCGTAGTTGGTGCCGTAGTCGTTCGGGATCACCGCCTGATCCATACGGTTGTAGCCCAGGACGGAATCAAACAGCAGGTTGGCGCTGATGGTTCGGGTTGTGCCGAGAGTGGCTACCTGAACGGTGGTGTCACCGAGTCCAGGATCCGCGCCGCCGAGGCCGGGGCCGCCGGCGATACCAAAGACCGCTTTGCCGCCCGAAGTCGCCCACATGCGGCCGTACTTGGCGAAGATGGTCTGCTTGTCGCTCATCGTGTAGTTGAGCTTGCCGTCGAAGTTATTGCGATTGAGGATGGGGCCGCCCGCGGCAAACAGGTTATTCGAGAAGCCCGTGCCGTTATTCGGATCGGGGTAGTAGCTCTGCAACTTGGCAGCGATCGGATTGATCAGGCTGGACGGAATCTTATTGCCCGCGAACGCTTCGCGTCCACTGCCGTCGGCATTGCCGGTGAACGGATTGTAGATGATGTTGCTGGGCAGTAGCGCGCTGAAGTCACCGCTCTTGAAAGCGGCCGTTGGCACGGTGTAGAACAGCGGCGACGCCTGGCGCTGACGGGTACCGTCGAAGCTCAGGAAGTAGAACAGCTTGTTCTTGATGATGGGACCGCCGACAGTGCCGCCGAAATCGTTGAAGATGCTGAGCGGCTTCTGGGTCGAAGAAGACTGGAAGAAGGCGCGAGAGCGAAGGTGCTGATCGTCGTGGAACTCGAATGCGCTGCCATGGATTGCATTGGTACCGGACTTGGTAACCAGCGTGATAGCGGACGATCCGGCCATGCCCTGTTCGGCGTCAGCCGAACCGGTGGTAATGTTCACGACCTCGATGTTCTCTTCCGGCGTCACATAACCGACGTGATGCGGCAGCCAGACATTGACGCTGGCCGCGCCGTCGATACGCGTGACGTTGGTGTTGGCGTTGCCACCGTTGATATTGGTGCGCAGCGCGCGTCCCGGTGTGTCGGTGATGGAGTTCTGCAGTACGGCAGGCATCGCTCCCGGAACAAGGTTGATCAAACTCTGGTAGTTGCGGTAGCCGCCGAGAGGCATGTTGGTGATGGTCTTGCTGTCAAGAACGCCGTGCGTGTCGGCCTTCTCGGTCTGAAGCGATACGGCATCCGCTTCGACGGTCACCTGGTCGCTCAACTGGCCGACCTCGAGCTTCACTTCGATACGCTGAACCGTGTTCGGACTCACCGCAACGTCGGTGGCTGCGAACGTGCGGAAACCGGTGGCCTGCACCTTCAGGGTGTAGACGCCGGGCAGCACGTTCACAAACGAGTAGCGTCCGCTTTCATCAGCGGCGTCATCACGGGACTGCCCGTTTTCCTTGCTTGTGATGGCAACCTTGGCGTTAGGGATTATGGCCCCAGACGGGTCGGTGACAGTTCCGACCACGGAGCCGTAAAGAACTTGGGCGGCGGCAGGCTGAGCCCAGAATCCGCAGACCAGTAAAAGAAGGAGCGCGACGGCTGCGAGCCTCATTGCAGACACCCTCCATTGCAAATTTTCAGACATTTATCCCCTCGAGCGTTAGAGCTGAAAAAACCCAGTTCACCTTATATAAACCTTTAGGAACCTCCTGTCAACAGGTTGTTCACACGTTTGCATAACACCACCCCGAGGGACTGCTAGGTATCAATTAAGTTAGGAGCAAGGCATGAACCGATTCAGTCGCTTGTTATGCGATCTCAAGAAGTTGAGTTACCTTTCTGTGCCGAGGGGATCTCATTGGTGACATGAAGAGCAAACCCCAGAACAAGTCGACTAAGCCAAAGGCGCAACCACTCGAGAGTGCTGCTATCACTAAGGCAGGTGAGACCCACCAGCAAGCTAGCGGGAAGGGAGCCATTCTCACCAGCAATCAGGGACTGCCGATCTCAGACAACCAGAACTCCCTCAAAGCGGGGCCGCGCGGACCCTCGCTGCTCGAGGACTTCATCCTACGAGAGAAAATCACCCATTTCGACCACGAGCGGATTCCGGAGCGGATTGTCCACGCCCGGGGCTCGGCAGCGCACGGCTATTTTCAACCGTATAAGTCGATGAGCCATGTCACGAAGTCGGCCTTTCTGGCCGACCCGAAAGTGAAGACTCCGGTGTTTGTTCGCTTCTCGACAGTGGCGGGCGGTGCAGGTTCTGTTGATTTGGCGAGGGACGTCCGCGGGTTCGCCGCAAAGTTCTATACGAGCGAGGGCAACTTCGACCTCGTCGGTAACAACATTCCGGTCTTCTTCATACAGGACGCCATGAAGTTCCCGGATCTCGTCCATTCGGTGAAGATGGAGGCCGACCGCGGCTTTCCGCAAAACGGGTCGGCGCATGACACCTTCTGGGATTTCATCTCACTGATGCCGGAAGCCATGCACATGATCATGTGGGTGATGTCTGACCGTGCGATTCCGCGCTCATACCGGATGATGGAGGGCTTTGGCATCCATACATTCCGCTTGGTGAATGCGGCTGGCGAGAGTAAGTTTGTGAAGTTTCACTGGCGCCCGAAGTTAGGGACGGCCGCTGTTCTGTGGGACGAGGCGGTGAAGATTTGCGGCGCTGACCAGGATTTTCACCGTCGCGACCTTCACGACGCGATCGCGGCCGGCAGTTACCCGGAGTTTGAACTCGGGTTTCAAACCTTCGATCAGAAACAAGCGGACGAATTGCCCTTCGACGTTCTCGATGCCACCAAACTCATCCCAGAAGAATTGATTCCTGTCGAGATCGTGGGAAAGATGGTGCTCGACCGCAATCCGGATAACTTCTTCGCGGAGACCGAGCAGGTGGCGTTTTGTCCGAGCCACGTCGTGCCGGGTATCGATTTTTCGGAAGATCCTCTGTTGCAGGGCAGGCTGTTTTCTTATCTCGATACGCAGTTAAGCCGCTTGGGCGGTCCGAATTTCCATCAGATTCCGGTCAATGCCCCGAAGTGTCCATTTGCGAATTTCCAGCGCGACGGCCATATGCAAATGCAGGTACCGGTGGGGCGCGCGAACTATGAACCGAACTCGATCGCTCCGGAAGGGCCGCGGGAGACTCCACGCGGATTTTCCACGACGCCGGTGGCGGTGGAGGGGACTAAAGTCCGGCTCAGAGCGGAGTCATTTGCGGATCATTATTCCCAAGCCAGGTTGTTCTTCCGGTCGGTAACGCCGCAGGAGCAGAAGCACATCAAAATGGCCCTGGCTTTCGAATTAGGAAAGGTGGAGTTGGTGTCTGTACGCAAGCGGATGCTGGGGCACCTTAATATTATCGATCCTGAGTTGGGAAGCGGAGTCGCAGCTGATTTGGGCATGATCGGTGAAGCGGACACAATTCAGCCCGGGCGCAAACCGATCGACCTGCAACCGAGCCCTGCACTACGCCTTTATGATCGCTACGAGCCAACGCTCGAGGGCCGCAAGGTAGCAGTATTGCTCACTGACGGGTTTAACGCGAAAGTCAAAGACGCGCTGGTGACGGCCGTAGAGAAGGCAGGAGCCGCAGTGGCGCTAGTCGCTCCAAAGGTAGGCGGCGCTACAGACTCAAGCGGCGTCAAGCACCAAGCGGCGTTTGCATTGGCGGCTGCGCCGTCGGTGTTATTCGATGCGGTCGCGATTATCGGCAGTGAAGAAGGCGATGCGTCGCTGGTTCGGGATCCTGATGCAGTTGGATTCCTGATGGACGCCTGCCGTCATTTGAAGGCAGTGGGTCTGGCGGGAGTTCCTGGTCTGGCAGCGAAGGCTGGGGCAGCGGGCTTGGTAGGAGTGGTAACGCTTGACGGAGCGAAAGGCGGCGTGCCCACGTTCATCAAGTTTGCGCAGCAGGGGAAGGTTTGGGAGCGCGACGGTGACGACGCTGCCGGCAAGCCGTAGTTAAGCCGAGGATCGTGCGACGCGGGTCATGCTGGCTTGGGTGGCCCGCTTGAAAGGCAGAACGAAGGAGAACACGGCGCCGTAATCCGAGTCGTCTGCCCAGATGATTCCTTTGTGGTGGGTAATGATCATCCGGCAGATCGCCAAGCCAAGACCGCCGCAGGAGCGATCCTCTGAGCCTCGGTACGACGTATATTCCTCGAAGATGCTGTTCTTGTGTTCCGGGGGCACTCCAGGGCCGGTGTCCGAGATATCCAGGCGATAGCTGTTAGGACGCCGGATCTGACTTTGCCGGCGATCATCAACTGGAGCGAACGGGCCCATGGATCGCCGCCTGTCCCAGAAGTATTCATACCCGCGGATCGTAATGTTCCCAGACTGCGGCGTAAACTTACAGGAGTTTTCAAGCAAGTTAATGAGGACCTGCTCGATTCGGAAGGCATCAAACGAAATCGAGGCCACATGAGGGTGGATGTCTATGTCGATTGATATATGCTTCTCAGCTGCGAGGGGAGCGATTTGGCGTAGCGCCTCCTGAACCGACGGCTCAATTGGATGGACATCGATCTGCGGTTCCGCTGCCATCCGACTGTCGATGTTCAATTGAAACATCTCGGAACTCAGCCGGGACAAGCGGTTAATGCTCGACTGCATTCTAGCGAGAATGTCGTGCTGTTCTTCAGTAAGTGCGCCGACTTGATTCTTCAGCAGAAGGCTACAGTAGCCTGCCAGAGCGGTGAGCGGGGCTCGGCAGTCATGCGCGGCGCGGGCCAGGAAGTTGGTGCGCGCATGATCGTACTCCTGAAGTTTCAGGTTCGCCTGAAAGAGTAACTGCAGAAGCGCGTCGCGATCACTGCTGAGAGCCGCAAGGCGCGAGCGGGCTGGATGCCGATCAATTGAAGTGATGAAGGCGCTGAGGGTCGCTTCGGTAGCGGGTCTAAGAACAACATTGATGCCCTCAGCCAAGCCGGAGGGGAAGGCCGACAGTTCCTTCCTGGAAACGATCAGGACGCGTGTTCCGTTGAAGGCGGTAAAGACATCGGGTGGAGTGCTGTCCTGATAATCCCAGATGCAAATGTCGCCTGCAGGGAACGGCTGCGGCGGATTGACGATGATCTCGACGTCTCCGAGTTGCGCAAGCTGCAGGATGTTGCAGCAGGTTCGATAGACTTCGTAATCGTCTGAAATCAGTATGAGGCGCATCGCCACCCGCCTTGCCAGGGTTCGCGAGTCATTCGGTTACCCGACTTCCGGAGTCGATCGCCAGCTTCTTCATTTTGTAAAGCAGCGCTTTGTAGTCAATCTTCAACAAGGTCGCGGCCTGCTTTCGATTCCAGCGAGTGGCATTCAGCGCCGTGGTTATGGCTTCGGCTTCGGCGCGACGTTTTGCGTGCGACGCTTCTTCTAGAGGGGTCCCTGAACTCTCGCGTGTGACTGCATGCGCGACCGGCGCCGCGGGTACAGGCGAGGGAGTAGACTCCAAGATCGATCGCGTACGGATCTCTTGGGCGATGAAGTTGGCGTCACCGAGGACCACGTACCTGCGGATCACACTTTCGAGTTCACGTATATTTCCGGGCCAGTCGTGTTGTTCGAGCGCTTCCACCAATTGAGAAGGCATGGCGAGGCCAGGTGCGTGCCGCCGGAGCATGAACGTGGCTACTTCGGAGATCTCGCTCTGACGCTCTCGCAGTGGCGGCAGCGAAAAACTCATGACGTTGAGGCGGTAGTAGAGGTCCTCACGGAACGTGCCGCTGGCGATGCCTGCCTCAAGGTCTCGATGGGTGGCGGCGATGAAGCGGACCTCGACAACCAGATCCTCTTTGCCGCCGATGCGGCGGAAGCCGCGATCCTGGAGCACGTGGAGGAGTTTGGCCTGGAGGCGTACGTCCATGTCGCCAATTTCGTCGAGCAGCAGAGTGCCGCCGCTGGCCATTTCAAAGATTCCGGCCTTCCGTTGGAAGGCGCCGCTGAAGGCGCCACGCTCGTAGCCGAAGAGTTCGCTCTCCAGGAGGTCTGAAGGGATGGCGGCGCAGTTGAGTTTAACGAACTGCTTCCCGGCACGCGGGGAGTGCGCGTGGATCTGACGGGCGAGTACTTCTTTGCCAGTACCGGTTTCACCGCGGATCAATACCGGGAGATCGCTGTTGCCCACGCGGGGAAGAAGACTACGGATTCTAACGATGTTCGGATGGCGGCCGAAAAACATCTCGCCTGGCGGTTGGTCTGGAGAAATTGGGGAGATAGCCGGCGCGTGGACGAGCGCCTTATCAAGGACCCGCCAAATTTCCTCATTAGAAACCGGCTTCGCCAGAAAGTCGGTGGCGCCGCACTTCATCGCCTCGACAATGTGGCTGGTAGACGCCATCGCCGAGAGCATGATAACCGGCAAATGCGGTTGTGCCCGGCGAATCTCGCGGAGAGCTCCGAAGCCGTCTTTGCGGGGCATCATGATGTCCAGCAGGACGGCGTTTACATCGCTATTGACGGCTAATTGTTGGAGTACTTCCTCGCCGTCGGCTGCCGAGCGAACTTTATAACCGCGACAACGAAGGCTGGTTTCCAGGTAGCTTCTAATGTCGCTTTCATCCTCACCGATTAAGACAGTCTTCTGACCCGTGGCCGTATACATCGTTCCCTCGATCCACTAGCGACACTCCACACGATTGTCAAAGTCACTAGCGTTCTTTTTTGGCAAGCCGAAAGGTCTTGCCCAGGCTCGATCGGAGGACAGTATCCGTTTGTGCGTTCTGATGACGCTTATTAATTTACGAAGTTGGTGGATACAGCAAACTTGTTTTCGTTTTTAATTGTTTGACCCGACCGAGATGTATTCCCTTACATCTTAGATAAGCAGCATAGAGCTTAGATGCCAATTAGTCAAGCGGTTGACAGGCATACTGGAGGGTGCTGTAAGGGGCCACACTACGCGCCCGTGACTCACATACTAGGGGTAATACTGGTACGAATGAGAGTTGAACTGCAGTAAATTACAACAGGAGAACATTCAACGCGGGACGGATCGGGAAAGAACAGCACGACGGAGGGTAAGGTAGGTCTGACCGCCTACGGACTTGAGCAATTTCTTGATGTTCCAGGCGACGGACTGCCTAAGTCGAGGCAGGCGTTCACCGGCGGCGTAGGCACGGGCGAGCGAAGGCGGGCTCGAACTGAAGATGGGAAATCTGCCGAGTACGAGACAATCCGAGACAAACTCGGGGCGGTCAGTTGGTTCGGAATTGAATAAGTACTGAATCCCGGAGGCCTGCGCGCTGAGTCCTACTCGTTTCGAGTAGTACCCATCCGAGACCGACGCAACATCCACCGGGGCGCCGAGAATATTTTCCAGAATTTTACAACTGGCGCTCCATTCGTGTCGCAGTCGCTCGGGCGGCAGACTCGACATACGAGAAGGATGAGAGCAGGTATGGCTGCCGATAATGTGACCGCGGCGGTGGAGGTCGCGGATATGAGCGGGTTCCATGAAACCCCGCTTGGAAATCCAATCGGTGGTGATGAAGAAGTGGCCGCGCCAGCCTAGATTTTCGAGCTCATCGGCTGCATATCGATAGCTGCCGATGGCGCCGTCATCGAATGTAAACAAAACGCTGCAGGTAGTGCCCTTGATCGCTTGCTGGACGACCGATACGGGCGACTGACTGGAATGGACTGCCTGCAGGTGGCTGCGGAATTCATGGCGGTTCAAGGCATACGCGCCGGCGGCCGCGCGGAGGGTATCGCCGGACGGACTACCGGAGTCGATGATGTCGTGATAACCGAGGGAGATGACTCTCATTTTGGAGAACTGCTCCTGCTAAACGCGAGCGGGAGGCTGCAAAATAATCTGCGATAATGACGAACGTCGCAATCAAGTATCCTCAATGACATATTTCCAGCCTCTACTGCCATCGATAGTAGTAATTATCGCATTGACGTCGTGGCTAATCAGAAAATCACCGCGAGCTTGGCTGCTACAGCTTGTGGCGATAAGTTTGTTTCTTGTAACATTCCAGCCGTTTGCGTGGCTGGTGCTGTATCCGTTTGAACAGCGGTACTCAAAATCGTTGCCTGACCCTCGGGGAGCGGAAGCGATCGTGGTGCTGTCGTCATCGGTTTTCGGTCCATCACCGCCGCGCGCGGCCGATATTCTTGGCCCCGATACGTACGAACGGTGCATCTATGCTGCTGAACTCTACCGTCGCAAACCCATGCCGGTGGTGGCATCGGGCGGCGGGTCGCGCGGTGGAGTGCCGTATGCGGCTGTCATGGCCCGGGAACTGGCGAGGCAGGGAATTGCCCCGGAGTTCATCTGGACCGAGGAGCAGTCCTCTTCCACCCACGAGAATGCAGAGGAGTCCGCCAAGATACTTCGGTCGAAGGGGATTCAGAGGATTCTATTAGTGACCGAGGCCTATCATATGCCTCGAGCGGAGAAATGTTTCCGGAAGGCGGGTCTAACCGTCACAGCTGCGCCATGCGGCTTCCGTATCGACTTTCATGGTAGCTTTCGCGACTTTGTGCCCGTCGGGCAAGCTTTAACATGGAATGAAGAGTCGCTTCATGAGTATGTCGGCTTGCTTTGGTATCAATACAAGGGTTGGATCTGAGTTAGTAAGTAAACGCACCAATGGGGCGGCACTTACAAGCCTGAAGGTCAATTCCATCGCGATCTGCGACGTGGGGAGTAGGAACGCCGCCCGAGATCGCACGACTAGACGGCGAGGGGCGAAAGTTGGAGACGGTGGAATCTTGAAACTGAGGGTTAACTTTCAAAGTATTCGTGAGGTACCGGTTGGCCACGACCGGCGGAAGTCCGTAAAGCACATTGTTACTGCCCGAGATTCGATCGCAGTCACTGGCGGTTGAACACAAATGTCCTTTGCCATCGTCCATGACGATGTAGGGTGCGGCATTTGGTTGGAAGATGATGTTGTTCCGCAGCCGAAGCCGTTTGGCTGGGTTGGGACCGTTCATAGACACGCCACCGTTTGCGTTCTCGTAGGGTGGCTTGTTCCAGGTGCCGCAGGCGACCATGGTGTTGTTGAAGACCTCGATGGTGCCGCTGCCGGGTGATCCGGCGTTGGTCCAGCCTTGCGCGTTAATGCAGAAGAACGCACCCGATCCCTCGGGCGTGTTGGGCCCTTTCCCGGCGTTGTAAATCACATTATTCCAGAGGTTAACGCCACCCGGCTTAGACGGGTCGACGGTAGCCAGGATGATGCCATCGCATTGGGTATCGTGGATGAGGTTGTCGTGGATCTGAAGGTCGAACAGGTCGCTGCCGCCTGATGAGTGAACCTGAAGTCCACGACAACCGTGAATGTTCGCAATCGTGTTCCAGCCGAAGTCAATGTGGTTGCTGTCGGTGCCTAAGTAGACACCGTGATAGAGGGCAGACGCACCAACACGCCCGCTGTCGTGGATGACATTGCCATAACTCCGAAGATTGCTGGTAAGACCGGTTCCGAAGCATGACGAGGGCCCGTCCCCTTCGGGACAAGTCATATCATTGCCGATCACTCGCCAATCATGTACTCCGTAGAGAGCCATGGCTTCACCGGCACCGCGGAGATTCAGGCCGGCGAAGACCCAATAGTGTTCGCCCTCTCCCTTGGTGCGAATTCCGAGGTCGCACCCGCCATTCTTCGTCGACTTCTCAGAGCCAATGGTGGCGGATTCCCCTGGATAAGCCACGAACGCGATGGGTTTTCCAGCGGTACCCGCCTTTCCGGCGAGGAGAAGGCAGGAACTCCAATCGTCGTTTGTCTCCTGAGCAACTCCGCTGCGGAGGTAAGTGATGTCACCTGGGGCCATGGCGTCGCGGGCATGGAGGATGGTTCGCCAAGGTGCAGTGGCATTTCCCTTGCTGTGATCCTTGCCTTGAGGTGAAACAAAATGAATTCGCCCAGGGCGTACGGTGAAAGACAGTGGATTGGAGACTCCAACTGCGGTAGTCACCACGACATCTCCAGTAACGGTAGATGTGCCGAGCTGGAAACTAAGTCGATTGTCTGTCCAGACCGGGTAGGCCGATGCCTCGCCGCCGCCGACTGTTACTTTCGAGGTGTCGCGCGAAGCTCCGAAGCCTATCCCATAAAGCGTGACGTATGCACCACCAACGCCCTCGCCTCCAACATTCGGCCCGCTCTCAATGTCGGAGAAGAAAATGTGTGGTCCGGCGGGATGCGGTGCGGCAAATGACACGGCGACGGCGAGGGTGAGTAAACAGAGGGAGGAACGGCGCATGGTGCTAGCGGGAGGGCACTGAAGTGGATCCGGCACATACGGCCCCGGCGCTGGCGGCGCAGAAAGCTGGGCTAAACCGCACCTGGAACTCGGCATTTCGAAAGACCACCGGGTAAGTGGTGAGGCGAGTATGAACTTTGGCGTATAATTCGGGCCGGCGGGAGGCCATTAAAGCAAAGCTCTCTGTGTAATTGTCGTCAGTGACGATGACATCCGGTTGCTTGCCGGTGGTGAGGCCGAGGGCGTGGTCCTCAGTGAGACGCCGGTCAAAGCCCAGCGCATAGACGAGAGTCGAGCTTCCGTTGATTACCGCCGCGCGGGTGGCGTGCGAGCGTAAAAATGACGCGGCGGCCGCCTGTTCCACCTCGGTATGCTGGCGGCTCGTCCAAAACATGCCGCCGCACTGGATAAGTACGGACACGCCGAGAGCTACAGGAACGGCGAATCGGATTCGCGGGTACCGATGCCAGACAAAGACGGCGGCTGCGGCGAGTAATGCGGAGTAGAGCGGCAGTATATGGACAAGATAGACGGATAGTTTCTGATTAAAGACGGTCTGGACACCGAAGTAGGCGAGCCAGAGGAGCAAGAGTGTCTTGATTCCGGGGCGCATGCGGATGCGCCAAGTGACAAAAAGCGCAGCGATATAGAGTACAAGGGTCCACGATTTCAGTTTTGGTAACAATTGATGAGAGTCGAGACCGTAGGCAGAAGCGTATCGTGAGAGCTCACCGGTAAACAGGGAGGGCGGATTGAGCGTTTGAGTGACGCGGCCGTTGTTTGCACCATTGGCGCGCATTTGAGCCATGAACGCCTCGAAGTCGACGCTGGCATAAATGAGCCATGGCGTCATCATCAGCAAGTAAACACACGCGACCGCGGCGAACATTCGCCAGGTAAAACGGTGGCGGTCATAGATCAATACCAGCGCGGCGAAGGCGGCCAGATGGAGTAATGCGTTGGGATGCGAGAGAGCGCTGAGCGCGAGCCAAAAATTCGCGACGGCTAACGCTTTTAGGAGGCTCACGGACCGAAGCCGGAGATATGAAGCAATGGCTGAGAGCCCGAAGAGCAGGCACAGCACATCCGGTCGCGCGGAGACAGCGGCGTACATGAAGGCATAGTCGGCGGGGAGCAGAGTAGCAGCGATAAGCGCAGTCCGCCGGTCGTTTGTCAGGGATTCGACGATTCGATAGAGCTGCCATCCAACCGGTATGAGCAAGACGATGGTCAGCAATCGGGCGGAGAGAATTGTGGCCGGGAACACGAGGAACCAGGCTGCCTCCGCGAGCATATACAGAGGCATGGTCCAATAGGTTCGCTTATCGATCCGCAAGAGGCCCGAAGCGTCAGGGTCGACGGTGGTGGTGCCTGGGAATCCGAAGTGGGAAAGGTTATAAGCAGGAGAAGAGAAGTGGCCTTCGTCGGGGCGGGGGATTCGATGTGTTGCGCCTAGCACGAGGACTGTCAGCGCGACTATCCAGACGATAACCAACAGGGCGAGAAGCCGCCGGTTCAGCGTGGGCGTGATGGTCGCTGGGGCGCTGGAAGTCGTGGATGGAACGGCCGTTATGGTGGGCATTCGAATCGCGTTGGAGCTATTAGGAACGTGACGCCTTGTGTAGCAGCAGGTCGTCGTAGGATGCGCGCACCTGGCGTGTCATCGACTCTGAGGAGAATTCGTTTCGTACGCGGAGGCGTCCCAATGCTCCCATTTTGGCGCGCTCTTCAGGGTTTTCGAGAAGGTAGAGGATACGAGAGGCGAGCTGGGCGGGATTGTCGGAGGGCACGATGAACCCGGTCTGTCCATCGACAACGACTTCAGGATTACCTCCGACAGAGGTGGCGACGCACGCCAGGCCCGAACTCATGGCCTCGAGTAAGGCGTTGGAGAGTCCTTCTGTCCGGGAGGGCAGGACAAAGATGTCACTAAGCTGCAACAACTCGGGAACGGCTGTAGTCTGTCCGATGAAGGTCATCGTGCTTTCCAGCCCCAGAGATTTGCTGAGTCTCACTGAATCCTGACTGTAATCGAGATTCTCATTTGCGCCAAAACCGCCGGCGACCACGAAGTGAGCAGTCGGGAACGACTTCTTCACCAATGCGGCAGCGTGAATGAGTACGTCGATACCTTTGACTCGGCGAAGGTTGGCGACGCAGGTCACGATGGGTTGATCCGGACGTGCAGGGATGAGCCGCCGAAGTTCGTCGGTCTCGTGTTGGCGAAGAGTGACGGTTTCCTCGACGCCGTTATGAACCGTAAGGGTGCGAGCCGGGTCGAGTCCATCCGTATCGATGACGTACTGCCGAACCTGTTCGGAAACTGCATGAACCTGGTCGTAACAGCTGCGGAGGACGCGGTAGGCGACGTGGTCCAGTGGACCCCGCCGGAAGCCCATATCCCGCCGGCTGGAGATGAGAATCTTAGCGCCGCTCAATTTGGCAAGGGGGCCGGCCCAAAGGTCAGAGGTGTGAAAGAAGGTGTGGACGATGTCAATCTTCTCCCGCCGGACCAATTCGCGAAGTCTCATGCCGATCCTGAACGCAGTGAAACCGCGGAGTGTCTCTAACTGCCAGTGAATGACTTCACAAGGAAATTGATTTCTGAAGGGGATAGCTTCGTCGTTACTATTGAAGGTCAATACGCGGCATTCACAGCCGAGATCTCCAAGCTGTTTGACCATGCGGAGCAGACACATCTCTGCGCCACCGACGCCCCAGATGCTGTCGATGATGAACAAAACACGAATAGACGAATGAACCGGTACTGAGGATCCGACCGGCTGCTGTGGCGCGGCGATCACGTTGGCTCCTGCCCGCCGTCGTTGTGCCACGAGGCCACTCGGACCGCGCGCCGTGCGATGGTAAAACCGCGATATTTTAGTGCGTCGCGCCAAGGGGATACTTCAGGCGGCGTCGGGCGGAGGCCGAGCCGTCTCAGGCGGCGATTCACATAGTAAACGACGGCCTGCCGCTCTGACTGTTCCGAGCGGAATGTCACGCTGAATGACACCGATACCTCTGGTCCGTTCTTGACCCAGTGGGGCGCGCCGATGGGAAAATGGAGACCGTCACCGGGGCACAGGGTATGGACGACCGCACGCGCCTGATAGGCATCCTCGAACTTCATGTTGCGGTGGTAATCACTGCTATGCCAGACCTGCAGCATGTACTCGCTCTGGGTTTCGGGCATGACGATGCGGTCCTTAGGATCCCACATGGACACGTGTTTGGATCCGCGAACCTGAAGAAGAAAGTTATGTTCTTCGTCGAGGTGAAAGGGCGTAATCGAGCCGGGAGAACTGATAAAGATAAATGCCTCTTCCCGGTGCGTGTTCCGAAACGAGGCAGGGAGCCGCCGATAAACTTCGTCCAGGAACTGGCGCATCAAAGCGCGGTAGGGCGGATCAGATTGGACATTCTTCAGAACCATCCAGGAGCCATTCTCCTCAATCCGGCGGACGGTCTCGGCGACAGACAGGCCGTTTCGGGGATGACTTGAAGGGTCCTGATCGACCGATACCATACCGCTGAAGTACTCAACCTCATCGGCTGGCAGTCGCTGGGCCAGTTCAACGAGTCGAGGAAGTGTGAACTCGGGCCGATCGCACAGTTGATGCCGGACCATGAACCCGCGGTTGGGGAAATTGTTCTGAAAGCGGCTCTGGTCGACCTCAAGGCAGGAGACCTGCGGAGCCATGCGGGCAGCTAGTGTCATTTCAGTACCTCGAATCAAATACTCGTTAACTTTTGAAGATAAGCGGGAATGTGGTTCTCGGCGAAGCTATGTTTGCTCCACCTCAGCAAGGGAAACACGGAGAGGAAAAGATCGCCTCGAGTGGAACTGTCGGAGATCAGTGTTCTACGGATCATCCGGCGCTCGCCCCAGATTCGATTTGCCATAGGATGACGCGGAGTAGCGCAGGAATCGAGCCACTTGATTCCCGGCGTGTCGTGAGCCCGGCGGATGTTTTCGAGCTCAAGAAGGAGACCTGGAGAGTGTTTTGCGAACGCTTCGTCGAAGGCGATCTTGAAAGTAAACATTCCGTCGGCTGCAAGAAGATTATGTTTTAGTGCGATTCGACGGCCGTCGAGGTTCAGTGAGAGGAGCATAGAGCGGCCGCGTGCGAATCCTCCGGTGGTGATCTCCCGGAAGAAAGCGGCCGTCTCCTCACGACGGGCGAAGGCGCCCCCGTCGCCGATTCCTTTCCAGCCGCGCAATTCTATCTCAAGGAAGTCAGTGACAAAGCGCTCAACTTCGGCGGGATCATCAATTCTGGAGTATGAGATCGTTCCCAACTCAGATAGCCGGCGTTCAAGTCGACGGAATTCGTCATGATGCTTTCGAGTGACCAACCGGGCCACATACGCCTCAGCGCCATCGGCAGCAGGGACCAGCGATGCGCGGGGGTAGTCGACGAGAATGACTGAGGTCCTTCCGAGCGTATAGTCTGACCAGACGTGGTGAAAGGGGCCGTCGGCCGAAAGGTGATTGCTGTCAAGAACCCTGGCTGAGAGTGGATTGCTCTCGAACCAACGCCAAAACGCGCCGACCACCTCGGGAACGTGCTCGCGATGAATTAGCGGCGTTGTGAGGAAGCAATACTCGTGCTGCCAGAGTGAGAGGGTCTTTACCGGAAGGCCGAAACATTTCGGTTGTAATTGGACCGGGAAGAAGCCCCATAGAGGTTCGGCACCCTTCCGCACCGGGGGTCCGAACACCAGAAGAAACATGGGAGCATTGGAGCGCGACAGATGCCGAAGAGCAGGTAGCAGCATCCACGGCTCGTAGAAGACGTTTGCCGTAACAGCGGAGTCCGCGAGCGCCTGCCAGTTGTCGACCAGCGCGGTCAACTCGGAACCGTCGACCAGCCGGGTAGTGACGACGCGGGACGCCTTCACCCTTGGCTCCGATGCCGCGGTGACTGGCGCGGTGCGGTTTGCGGCGGCGTCCGCTATGCCCACGTCGTCCGTCCCTTCTTCTTTTCCGTCGCGGTCTCCTCACGCCAGCGATTTACAGAACGATGGGCCTCGACGAGGCGCACCACAAGTGCGGCGGGCATGTGTGCGAGAGCGCGGTAGGACAAAGGGGCGGCCGATAGATCGTCCAATTCTGCTCGGGCGTCGTCGATGCGGCCCAGTCCTAGCAGCGCGCGCACACGGTTGGCACGCTGCTGTTCGACTACGGACTCGTACTCGCTAGCTGAATGACTCAGAAACTGAGGATCGGTACCCCATACGGCCTTGAGAACGATAAGCCGGCACTCCGATTGAGTAAGGAGATCAGCGTCGGTCAAACGGGGTCCTGCGTGTGCGTGTTGGATGGATGTCTCGACATCCAGATAGGCGGCGAGGCCACGCTGGGCGAGACGGCCCCAGCATTCCCAGTCTTCAAAGGTCTTCATGTTCTCGGTGAAGCGAATCGCCTCACCGGCGTCAACACGGCGAATCATTACAGTGCTGGTATTGACGTAGTTCGTATGCAATTCGCCCCGATAAATGTTCCCGGTGTAGACATTGAAGTCGGCGAAGTCAGCGGGAAGGGGACATATCTGCGAGTAAAGCTGTGCGGGACCCATGATCTCGCTCCACGTCCTGGGGTCAGTGTGCCAAGACTGGAGGAAGCGCCGGTGCACTTGCCCGCCGAAGACACCGACGAAGTCAGTAAAGATGAACAGCACGTCCGGGAGTGCCGCCATCACCCGGCGCTGAGCCTCGACTTTGCCGGGAATCCACTCATCATCCGAGTCAAGAAAGCAAAGCAGGTCGCGAGTGGCCTCGCGCACGCCCAGGTTGCGAGCGCTGCCCGCACCCCTGTTGACTTGGCGGATGTAGCGAATCTTTGAACAGGCGGTGGCTTTCACAACTGCCTCAGTGTTGTCGTTTGAGCCGTCGTCGACAACGATAATTTCGTCATCTGGTTCAATTTCGCGGACGGCGGAAGTGAGAGCCCGGTCCAGGAGGTGAGCTCTATTGAATGTCGGGATAACAATACTTAGCGTGTGTGATTTCGATGGCACAGGAGCAGGGCGAACACCGGCTCTACCTTCGGCCGGCCTGTTGTGTGCGGGCTGTTTAACGCGCCCACTTAGTCATCATTCCACTGAAGTGGTGTACGGTGCTGCGGAACAGCGTGTCGGACATGTTGCTACCGATGCCGTAGCGGCCTAGTTCAAGAAGATTCGTGTCAGCCAAATTACGCCGGCTAACCGTGGTTAGAGCGGCCCGGATGCCATGCCTTTTCAGGCAAGTTAGAGAGTCTTCGTTGTAGTCTTCAGTGCCTCCGTTTGGATAGGCAAAAAACCTACATGTTCGTCCAGTGAGCTGATGGACTCGTTCAATGGACGCCTCGATCTCCAACGTCTGACTCGTTTTGTCGAGACGGGACAGAATCGCATGGGAGGCGGTATGGGCGCCGAACTCGATGAGCCCGGAATGGCTCATTTCGCAAATGCTGGCGCTGTCCAGCATTCTGAAGGGTGACGACGCGTTAATCGGTGAGTCCCACTGGTAGCCGAGCTTGCGGCATATCTCGCCCAGTTGCACTTTTAGAAGGTGGGGCGGCATTTTCTTCAGCTTTGCTTGGATAAGGCAGGAAGTTCGTTCCTTCAGTTCCGGCGTCGCAATTCGATAAACAGCCCCCTGCCACTCAAATGCTGGAAGCGTAGCGAGGGTCAAGGCTTCGTTGAGACGGCAGAACCAGAGGGTATCGTCAGAGTCAATGAGGTTCGTGCATAGGAAAACCGTGGCCGGGAGACCCAGGTCACGCAGGATCGGGAAAGCGATGTCGAAGTTGTTCTGATAGCCATCGTCGAAAGTAATGGTCGCAATCGGCCGCTCGGCCGGGGGGGCGTGTTGGCGTTTAATGGCAGCGGATAGTGGGAGTACGTCGAATGTCGCTTTCAGATATTCCAACTGCCGTCGGAAGTCCCTGGAGGAGATAAAGCACCAGTCCTTCACCGGCAAGTCTTTGTTGACGACAGCATGGTACATCAGAATGGCGAGGGGCTGAGGCTGAAAAACCCTATGGAGGTTTAACGCCACACCGACGTAGCCAACCGATTTGAGTACCAGTTCTTTAGGGGACTGCACGACAGACCTTTAGGAGTCAGTGGATGTTGATCAGGCGAGTGTGGGAATGGAGGCAGATGACGATTGCGGCCGGCGCGGCTGGATGGACTTCTGGGCGGCATCCAAACTAAGCGTCACCTGGTCGCCATGGATGGTGACAGCTACCGCGTTCAAGCAGTAAGCCGGTGCATTTAGGCAGCGTCCGCTCTGTACGTCGAATTCCCAAGCGTGTCCGTTGCATTCGATGACTCCGCTGTGCACTTCGCCTCCGGACAAGGGCCAGAAGGCGTGTGGGCAGACGTCCTCGTAGGCAAATACGGCCTCAGCTTGCCGGACAACGACGATCGCGAAGTCGCCGGATTTGACGCGAGTTGGTTGGCTGTCCTGAAGATCGGACAGAAGGAGGTTAATGTGTGGCATACCAGTTATGTAGCTTTTCAGGATCAGGGTCGTACAGAAAGTGATAGAGGGGTTCGTTGTATTCGTCGGGACGGCGCGCAGCTCGAAATCGCAGGGACAATAAGAGGTCTTCGAAGAACGCTTCCTCGCCTGTGACAAACGGGGAGATCAATTTGTCTTCAATGGTGATCTTGTAGGTCCAATCCGGCCTGATGCCTTCTTGAACGTAGTCTGTGCCGTTGTTTTGAAAATCGATGGTCCAGTCACCTCCGCGCGGCCCCTTCACTTCCAGCGCCAGTTTAGCAGCGATGCGCTCTCGCACAGCAGGCGTTTGCGCGGCCACAAGCGACGAGAAATAGCGAAGCAGGAGGGTGGAAAGCTCAGCGTTCGCCGGAGGTTCCGCGGTCTGTCTTGCGAGGATACCTGGAGTCATGCGGGCGGCTGCTTCGTCCAGGTAGGCCAAGCGCGATTCCCGAAAGGCGTCCGGGGCATTCCTCTCATACCCGCTAGTCTCAGTCCATGCATCCGTGGCGGCCATGTTGAGAGGTTGAGCCGAAACTCCTCCCTCGCGCAGCGCATTGACGGCGATTGTGGGATCGATGAAGATTCCTTTCGTCTCGGAATTCAGCCACAGCAGGTCAGGGTGGAGGACGGTGCAGGGTCCTGCAGCGGGGACCGCGAAGCGCGGTTTCGTCAATTTGACGCGTTGAACCAGACTGCGCAGTAGACCACGCCGTCGCCGCCGCACGAGATCGAGTTGAACGTCCTCGGGATAGTCATACAGCATCGGGTACCAGTTCGCTCCGGAGAACATGTAAAAGCCGAGGTCGATACCCTTCTCGCCGAGAGCCTCGAGGTCGCTGTAGCCGAGCTTGCAGTCTGTCTCGTTGAAGACGCGGACTCCGTTGTGCTCAACCAAGATGGCGGAATCATTTGTGTATTCGGCAGTGGCAAAGATGGTCGCCTTCACGTCGCCGCTGAGTTGCATCTCTGCGCCGGGAGCGCACTCCCGGATGTCAGTAAAACCAAGACCGGCGAGGTGATGCCGAAACTTGGGCGTGGAGAACTTGCAGATCAGTACCGGGGTAGCCGGAGAAAAATGACGGAGCGTTTCGGCATCCATATGATCCAAGTGCTCATGCGAGATAAAGAGATAGTCGATATCTTTGGGAAAAGTCGCGGGTGTGACACCCGCCTCCGCAAGGATGTGGGTATGAAACCACGTGCCCAGGTAAGCACCCTCGGTTAGCCAGGGATCGGTCAGGAGTTTGATTCCGCCAGCCTCGATGAGGATGCAGGCCTGGCCATAATATGTAACGCGCATAATATTCAGAACAAGTCTAGCGATTTGGACGGGCAGGGCGCAGAAGGCCAAAGGCCGGCTGCGCAAGAGCCCTGAGCAGCATGTAGCAGTTGCTGCGATTGAAGGGATACTCCCAAACCGCCTTGGCGTAGAAGTAGAGCGACGAGCCGAGCTGGCCGGCTCGAAAGAAGTAGTCACCGCGCTCTCGATAGATATTTCCGAGTGACGCACGCGCGTCACCTGCTGACGCGGCTCCTGTGGCACGATGCTTGTGGATGAAATGTATTTGAGCCGCGAGCATACGGCTGAAATCGCGACTCATGGAGCTCGGCGAAATGCGGTAGTAAGCCAGCACCTCTGGAATGTACGCCACGTCAAAATGCCGGGCGATGCGGAACCACAGGTCGCGGTCTTCCGTGGCTCTCATGTGCTCGTCGAAAACCCCCACTGAGTGGAGGCAGGTCCTTCGGAACAGAACCGTTGGACACAGGATGTGCGCGCGGCGGTGATAGAGATGCCGCGAGATGCTCCCCGAGAGGTACTTGGCAGGTGGTGCGGGTGGTTTCTCGATAACCCTGCCGGTGGGGTCGATGCGGGCCACTTGGGAGTGAACGATACCAACGTGCTGTTGCCGGTCCAACTCCGCGACGGTCCGCTCCAGGCGATTGGGGAGCCAAACATCATCGGCGTCGAGCAGCGCAAGGTACTCGCCGGTGGACTGCTCAATGGCGGCGTTGCGAGCGGCGGGAAGACCACGATTGGCTTGATAGAAATACTTCAAGCGTCCGTCGAATCTCTCGCCTAGAGCTGCGACTACGGCCTGAGTGTTGTCGGTGCTCCCATCGTCGACAACTATTAGTTCCCAGTCCGAGAAGGTTTGCGTCAGGACGCTGTTCAGTGCGGCCGGAAGATACTCGGCGGCATTGTAGGCGGGAGTAATGACACTGACTTTCGGCATACGGATTAGAAATGGTGAGCTACTGTATCGCGATGGTCATGCCCGGCTGACTCGAGCCTGTGGACGTACGAACGATGACCGGGACGGCAGCACCCGACGGCGACGTTTGCGGGATGCGTGTGACGACCTGAAAGACGCCCGTTAAGACGCCCGGGGCGGCCGACGCGCTGGCAGTGACCGCAGTTGTCCCGCCGATTTCCACGGTAACTGCAGCGATTGGGTGCTGGAGAGGATCTACTGCAGCTTGACCCGGAGCACCTACGGGAGTCGTAAGGCCGAGGCCGGTGACAAAGAGGGTCACTAGACTGTCCTTGGATGCGCTGCGAGTGGTGGAGTTCACGGTCCCATCGCCGTTGTAGGCGAGCGCTTGGCCGGTCCCGGACGCATCTAGCGCGAAGACCGCGGGAGTGGTTGCCTTCACGGTAAGAGAGACCGAGTTAGAAGACTTTCCATCGGCGAACACACGAAACTGAGAAACTGATCCGGGAATGAGCGTATACGGAGCGGCGACCGTCAGTTGTCTTGGCAGAGCGCTGATGACAGGTACATCAGCGGAGTCGAGCATCGCCTGGCCCTGATGGTCCAGATTGAGTCCAAAGACTGTCAAGAGAGATCCTGGGCTAATTCCGTCGGCGAGATAACTGGCGGCGTTTGTGGCTGAGAGGACGATCGGAGTGGTGTCACCGGGCGGCAATAGCCAGATGGGGTATGCCGCGCGCGACGATCCCGCGGAGATAGTAACGAAGGCCTGCTTTACCGCCGAGACGCTCCTGAAAGATGCAGTAAATGACGCCGAGTTCACGCCTGCGGCCACATCGACGGTTGGGGGCAGCGTTGCCTCAGACGTATCCGATGCGACAGTGAACCGGATGCCAGCCGTGGCTGCCACCGTTGACAGCGAGACGACACACGTTGCGCTGACGGGAGTGACAGCGGCCGCGGGGGTGCAACGCAGGGTGACGGGCAGTCCATCGTTGAACTGAAGGGCTCCGAGATCGGGCGGCGTTGATCGGAGGACACCTTCGGCGTCGGTGGAGACCGGCGTCGACGTCCCGGCCGACCTGGCGGGACTGGCACTCTGAAGATGGAAGTTCGCCAAGGCTGGGTTCAACAAGAGCGGATCATTGTTCAGGGAGTTGTTCAGATTCGTACTGGAGGGCGCTGGACCATTTCCCCAGAAGAGGTTATTGGAGCCAAAGACCCGAGAGCAATTGTCCTCAGGAAGGCAGGTATGCTCGCGGCCATCGTCCATGGCCAGGTAGGGCGACGCGCCGTTCTGGAGAATAATGTTGTTTCTCAGGCGAAGTCGCTTTGCCGGGTTGGCGCCGTTCATCGTAACAGCGCCATTCGCACCGTCATAACCAGCCTGCCAGGAGCCACAATTAAACAGAGTATTGTTATAGAACTCGATGACTCCGGAGCCCGGTGTGCCAGCGTTGGTCCATCCCTGAGCATTGAGGCAATAGAAGGCGCCCGATCCCTCGGGAGTATTTGGACCCTGACCTGCGTTGTAGATCAGATTGTTATAGACGTTGATGCCGCCGGGCTTTGACGGATCAACCGTCGCTAGGATAATCCCGTCGCACTGGGTGTCGTGGACGACGTTGTCGTGAATCTGCAGATCAAAGAGGTCGGCACCGTCCGAGGCATAGACCTGGAGGCCGCGACATCCCTTGACTCTCGAGATAGAATTCCAACCAAAATCAATATGATTGCTTTCAGTGCCTAGATAGACGCCGTGATAGAGCGCTGACGAACCAACATGGCCGGCGTCGTGGATATCATTACCGTAGAGCTTTAGATTAGAAGCGATTCCGGTACCGAGGCAAGCTGTCGGTCCGTCCCCCTGAGGGCAACTTAGATCATTTCCAATGATGCGCCAATCGTGGACGCCGTATAGTGACATCGCCTCCTCGCCACCGCGAATCCGCAGTCCAGCGAAGACCCAGTAATGTTCACCCTGTCCCTTGGTTCGAATGCCGCTGTCGCAACCGGCCTTCGCCGTTGGTGCGACATTTCCGATGGTGGGAGACTCGCCCGGATAGCCGATCATCGCCAGGGGACGGCCGGCGATTCCGCTCTGGCCGCCCAGGATGAGGCAAGCGCTCCAATCATCATTGGTCGACGCCGTGACGCTATTGCGAACGTATGTCGTGTCGCCGGGAAGCATGGAGTCGCGTGCGTGCTGGACGGTAGCCCAGGGCGCCGAGCTCGAACCATTGGCGGCGTCGCTACCCGTCGTACTCACAAAGTAGATGCGGCCTGGCCGGACTGTGAAGAGAAGGGCATTCGACGTAGCGCCGGCTGCATATACGGCAACCTGGCCAGTTGTTGCGGATTGTCCCAACTGAAACGTCACCTTCGAATCCGTCCAAACCGGATAAGCGGTGGCACGACCAGCGCCGATGGTGACATATCCAGTGTCTCCGAAACCACGGCCATATACCGTAACGTAGACTCCAGCGTCGTACTCGCCGCCGGAGTTCGGGCCGCTCTCGAGGTCCAGGAAGAATACAACGGGCTGCGCGGCCTCAACGCGCAGCGATGCTGCAATAACAAGAAGTCCGAGACGAAGCAGATTCTGGCTGGAGGGGCTCACGATGAATGCAGTACCTTCTCTTCTAAGCACGAGTCGTATAGGGCGACGAACGACTCTACCATCCTTTGGGCGGAGTGGCTTTTCTCAACGCGTTGACGGCTGAGATCTCCCATCCGGCGGGCCTGATCTGGAAATTCCAAAAGATGAAGGATCCGAGTTGCTGCCGCGTCATAGTCAGCGGACTCCACTATGTATCCGGTTCGGCCATCTTCCACTACTTCGGGATTGCCGCCGACACGCGAAATGATGCACGGCAGACCGGCCGCCATAGCTTCGAGCAAGGCATTGGAGAGACCGTCGGTAGTAGACAAGTGGCAAAACACATCAGCCATTCGAAAATAGGGCGAAGGGTCATTCTGAAGCCCGGGAAATAAGAAATTCGATTCCAGGCCCAATTCGGAAATCAGAGCCTTCACTCCTTTCAGATATTCTACGTCGACGACACCGCCGACGATTACGAACATGGCGTCGGGACGGTGGCGACACACCTGAGCCGCGGCGCGCACCAGGAACTCAAAGCCTTTCACCGGCTTCACCATGGCGACGTCGACGATGATTGGAGCGTTAGCGCCCAATCCGTAGCTTTTGCGAAGATCTCGTTTCTCGGACGCGCCAGGGGCCTGGCCGAGGTTGATTCCGTTGTGGATGGTGACCACGCGGTCCTGAGGGCCGAGTTTTTCGCGGAGTGTAAAGTCCCTAACTGCGTCCGACACTGTATGAACCCGATCAAACATCGGGCGGAGTATGCGGTAGGCCAGGCGGTGTTTCCTTTGCTGGTTGAAGCCCATGTCCCGGCGACTGGAAATAATGATGGGACAGCCGCTTAGTTTCGCAACCATTCCGCCCCAAAGGTCGGCTGTCTCAAAGAATGTCTGAACGATGCTGACCTTTTGAGAACGAATGATGTGGCGGAGCTGTCGAGCAACGCGCAGACTCTCCCGGCTGAGCGTACTTGAAAAGGGAAGAACGTGAACGGGGCACTTGAATTCTGCAAGAAAGGCTCGATCGACAGGTTCCAGGAATGTTGCGATTGAGAGGCGGTAGCGGTCAGCCGGTAGCAATTGCGCCAATTTCAGTAATGAGCGTTCGGCGCCTCCATCGAGGTTCTTCAACTGGTCGAAGAGCACCAGAATGTGCCGCACGGGGGGAGACGCGGGTACTGCAGTCACGCCGTCAACTACGGCCGGTCTCATGACCTCGATTGGCTCGTTAAGCATTGTTGAAAGGCCCGCCCGAGATGCGGGAGTGAATGTAGCCGGCGAGAGAGGCCAGGTTGGCTCGAGTTCTGGAATCCAGCGCACAGACGATCGCGATATACATCGATGCTCCGGCCAGCGACTTCAAGAGCAGGTTTAGGAAGATCGGATGAATGTCGCCGCGTGATAGAAGAAACCAGCAGAAGGCGGCCGAGCAGGCATATGAGGTTGTGGACCATTTCTGCAGCTTTAGCGGCAGCACCTTGTAGGCGAAGTAGGCCAGCAGAACTGTACAGACTCCGTAGCCGGCGAACGTGGATAACGCCGCCGCCTGGAGGCCGAGTTTCGGTAGCAGGAGACAGTTGAGCACAACATTAACGGTTGCGGCGACGAACAGTACGCCGGCCATCACCATTGTGCGTTTGTGAATCATCAACCCCGCATTGAGAAAGATCTGAGCTGTGTACAGCAACAAGCCGGCGACGATTAGAGGGATCAGGCGCCCGGCACCGTGATATTTTGAGGAGGCAAGGATCGTGATGGCGTCATTCGAGATGAGAGTTACAATCAGCAACACGCCGAAAGCGGCAAGGAGGAACGCGTCGAGAGCGGTGCTCAGGAAGTCGGCGGTTTCTCCAGCGCCGGAGGTCCGCCAGAGCCGGAGATAGATTGGTGTGATGGCCAGGGACAGCGGCGCGATCAGCAGTGTGTTGAGATAAGTCGAAAGTCCGTATGCGACCGAATAGAACCCGAGAGCATTCGCGCCTAAGTAGTATTGGACCAAACCGCGATCGCCGGAGTCGAGGATGATCCCAAAGAGTTCCTGGAAGATCAGGGGCGCTCCGAAGACAAAGCTTATTCGAAATAGAGTCTTGTCAAAGTCGAGCGGTATTAAGAGTCGGCGCCAGAAGAGGGGGACGGCAACGACGAGGACCAGGATTGATTCGACGGCGATTGTGGCAGTGTAATAAGTCTTGACCGAAGCACCAAGAAGCGGTAGAAGGACCAGGACCGCAGCGACGGATCCGGCTTTCATGAGGAAGCTCGTGACGTTGTATGTCTTGGTGCGCTCCTCCACCCGGAGGAACGACCACAGGATGGACTGCAACGCCCTCATCACGATGAGTATGGAGGCGAAACTCAGAATCGCGATCAGTGGTGCGTCAAGAGATGCAGCCGGCCTTGTGCGAAGTGCGATCCAGAAGAGAGCTGTGACGGCGGTTGCACTAGCCAGGACGCCGAAGAACATCGTGGAGTAGTAAGCCCGCTGGGTCTTGGGATTGGCCAGGAACGCCGCTGGGTCGTAGAAGCGCATTGCCGAATTTTGCATTCCGAGCTTTGACACGGCTGTCAGAAGCAGGAGTATTTTCTGAGCGAAGTCGATTAGTCCAAAGTCGGCCACCGAGAAGACGCGAGTAAAGATCGGAAAGGATACGAACCCTACGGACATCGTCGCGAGCAAGCCGAAGACATAGTGGGACGACTGTCGAAACAGCCGTCCCAGTTCTGATTCCATGGGATGACCGGGAGCGACGGCCGGATGGGCGGCTCGCGAAGGAGCCGTTATTCTCTGATATACGGCGAGGGTCTCGCTGGCGATCTCAGGCCATTGCGCACACTCTGAGTAACTCGTCTTTGCACCAGCCGCAAGCCGGTCGCGGAGTGTCGTGTCGGATACTAACTCACTGAGACTCGAAGCCAGCTGGTCCACGTCGGCATAGTCAACTAACAGGGCGTTCTCGCCGTGGCGAAGAATCTGCTCAAAGGCAGGCAGGCGGGTAGCGACGATCGCCCGTCCATGGCTAACGGCCGTCATTAACGCGCCGCTGGTGGTGATTTCGCTGTAGGGGAAGACAATGATATCGGAGGCAACGTAGTAGTCGGCGACTTCCTGGACCGTGACAAAGCGGATGTCGAGCCGAACCGAGTGGTCGATCCCCAACCGCTCGACTTGTGCTTTCAATTCGCGAGCTGCGGCGTCGTCGGCGTTGCCCACAACGGCCAGTTGAGCATCGGGGGATTGGCGACTGGTGGCCTTCCAAGCATCGAGCAGAAACGGGACGCCTTTGTACGGCCTAAGAATTCCCTGCCAAAGGACAAGGGGCCGGTGACGGTCGATCCCTAGACGGTCGCGCGCCGCACCCCGGTCCGATGTTCCGCCGGCTTCAAACAGTGGACCATGGGGAATTACGGTGATCCTGGCTGGATCAATATCAAAGTCGGAGATCAACTGGGACTTAGCAGAGTCACTGTGGCAGATGAGCGCGTCCGCCAGATGATAGACGGCACGGAAAGACTTATAGTGCGCTGTGCCCGAGTCATGAGGCAACAAGTTGTGCACCGTATATACCAGTGGGATTCCCATAGTGTTCGCGGCAGCAAGGAACCACCGTTCGAAGGGTAGACCGAATCCGACCATCGGCAGGAATTGCACGTGGAGTGCAGCAGGGCGCTCTCTTCGAAACTCCGCGAGGAGGCGCAGCATGGTTAGCAAACATTCCAAGACTTTGAGAACCCTCCGGAGGAGGGTCGACGGGAATGTGAACTTGGATGTGAGGTCGACGACGAGATCGTTCGGACTCAATCCAGACCGAGTGAAGAACGTACGGTCCAAGTGGTAAGTGATGGATCCTAAGTCGACACGCGCACCCGCACCGCGTAAAGCTCCGCAGAGATAGCCGGTATAGTAGGGGACGATTGCCATCAGGTCCATCATGAAGATGGGAGGGGTGAGTTGCTGAGATACCGCGGGCGACGCCGTTTCTTTTGCCGTCGCTGTTGACACTGCGGTCCCCATGGGTTGCTTGTTAACCTGCAGCAGTCTTGAATGCTCTTACCAAGGGAGCCTGTTGCGAGAGGGCAGCAGGCTGGGGCACAGGCGCGACATTCACATCATGCACGGATCCAACACCTTCCGGTTGATACTCGGGGACCAGGGCCTTTAGGTGAGCGACCACTGCCTCGGGTTCGCGTCGCCACAGCAGATGTTGCAGGTTCGCCACCCAGGGTGCCAGCTCTTGGAAAGTTAACTGCTTTCCTTGGAAGACCCGAATCTTGGGGTGAGAGGTCGCGGCGATACCCTCGCTTTCCATGCTGACTTCCTCGAAGATCTTCTCGCCGGGGCGCAATCCAGTGAAGCGAATCTCGATGTCTTCGCCAGGAGTGAAGCCGGCAAGTGTAATCATGTTGCGGGCGAGGTCAATGATTTTGACGGGCGCGCCCATCTCGAGAACAAAGATCTCACTTCCCTTACCGATGGCGCTCGACTGAAGGACCAAATGAACGGCCTCCTGCACTGTCATGAAATAGCGGCACATGTCCGGGTGTGTGACCGTGACGGGGCCGCCGGCGGCAATTTGCTTCTGAAAAGTTGGTACGACGCTGCCATTGCTGACCAGTACATTTCCGAAGCGAACGCAAACAAAGCGGGTGGACTTACCACTGGCGAGTGGCGAACGCTGCGCTGAAACGATGAGTTCGGCGACGCGCTTGGTGAGTCCCATGATACTGGTGGGATTGACAGCTTTGTCGGTGGAGATCAGGAGAAAGTCGGAGACATTCGCTCTCCAGGCAGCCTGTGCCAGGTTCCAGGTCCCGATCACGTTGTTACGTACTGCTTCACATACCTGACGCTCCATGAGCGGCACGTGTTTGTAGGCGGCGGCATGGAAGATGGAGTTTACGGAATGCTGGGTGATGACGCGCTCGACCTGTAGAGAATTCCGGATATCGCCGACCTCGAAGATGAAGTCGACCGCGGGATACTTTGCTTTCAGGTCAGCCTCAAGCCGGAACAGTTCGCTTTCGGCCTGGTCGAAGGCAATCAATAGCCGCGGGGCGAACTGTGCCAGCTGATTACACAGCTCGGAGCCGATGGATCCGGCGGCGCCAGTGACCAGAATACTTCGATCGACGGTGGCGCGACGTACGGTTTCGAGATCAAGGTCTATGGGATCGCGTCCGAGCAAGTCCGTGACGGAAATCTCGCGCATACGACCGACTGCGAGCTTACCGCTAATGAGTTCGCCGAGCCCGGGAACGATACGTGTGTGGACGCCCGCGAGCATGCCTCGTGACTGCGCCCCGCGGATCTGGCGGCCGGCGGCCGAGGGCATGGCTACAACGATTTCTTTCACTATCTGCTTGCGTCTGGACTGTTCCGCGATCACCTGTGGAAGCTGGGCGCCTGAGCCGAGCACCGGTATGCCGATCACGCGGGTACCGACTTTGCGGGAGTTGTCGTCAATGAAGCCCAGCACCTTGTAGCCGAGCTTGGGATTTGCTCGAATCTCGCGCGCTAGAGTAATGCCGGCGACACCGGCGCCGTAGATCAGCAGACCGCGCTGACCGCGCGCCGCCCACTCGGCATTCAACTCGTGATACAGGCGCGTCGCAAATCGAATTCCTCCGCTCATTAGTATGGAGACGATGAGATCAAGAAGGTAGATGGAGCGGGGGAATTCACTTCCAAGAAGCGTGAAGATCGCTATCCCAGCGATAACTGATGCGCCCATGTTTACGCCCAAGAGGCGGATGAGATCGGCGAAGCTCTGATAACCCCACCAGTGTTCGAGGTGCTGCCGCATGAACAGCGCGACAAGCAGTTTAGTGCAAAGGACGACGATGAGTCCAGTGAGGAACGAGTGACGTTCGCTGGTAGGAATGACAAAGTCAAACCGCAGCAGCCAAGCTGACCAATAGGAAGCCGCGACGATCGTCAACTGCAAGGCGAGAATCGCGAATAGATGACGAGCTCTTGGGAACGGCATCAGTCGCCTCCCGCATGCGCAGCGAAAATACGCTTTCGTGCCATGCGCGCGACACTCTTGACCGCGTCGGCGACAAGCACCACCTCAGCCTCGCTCATGGCGGGGAACAATGGCAGCGAGACGATTCGTTGATAGAACTCTTCCGACTTGGGACACTGGTTTTCGGGGAGTTGCGCCATGCTGGCGAAGAACGGATGAAGCTGAATGGGGATGAAGTGGACGCTGGTCCCGATGCCCCGGAGCCTGAGTTCATTGATAAACGCCGCACGGTCGATGTTCAGGTGTTCCAGGTTCAACCGAAGCATATACAGATGCCAGGCGTGTCTGCAGTGGGTTTTGTCGGGTGGACGCTCCACCTCGGCCACGTCGGCAAGCAACTCGTTGTACAGGTAGGCGAACTGGGTTCGCAGGGTGGTGAAGCGTTCGAGCTTACGAAGCTGATGGATGCCAATGGCTGACTGAAGATCGCTCAGGTTGTACTTGAATCCGGGCTCAAGTACTTCGTAATACCAGTTGCCTTTTTCCGAATAGCGATTCCAAGCGTCCTTGCTGATGCCGTGGAGGCAGAGAATCTTCATCATATCGGCGAGTTCTTCCGAGTGGGTGGTAACCATGCCGCCCTCGCCGGTGGTGATATTTTTGGTTGCGTAAAAACTAAAAGCGCAGGCATCACTGCGATCGCCAGTCTCGGGATTGCCGGCGCCAATCGGCCATCCTTTGTAGGTTGCGCCGACCGCGTGGGCGCAATCCTCGATGACATGAAGCCGGTGTCTCCGCGCCAGGGCCCAGATTGCGTCCATCTCTACCGGCAGTCCTGCGAGGTGAACGGGCATGATGGCGCGCGTTCGGGGAGTGATTCGCGCCGCGACAGACGCAGGATCGATGTTGCCATCCGCGCCGATGTCAGCGAGGATGGGCGTCGCACCGCTGTGAAGGATGGTATTTACCGTCGCGCAGAAGGTGAGCGGAGTCGTAATGACTTCGCTGCCGGGTCCAATCTTCAAAGCCTCGAGGGCGAGGTGGAGGCCAGCGGTACAGGAGTTCACCGCAAGAGCATGCGGGACGCCGAGGGCCTCGCGGAACTCGCGCTGAAACTGCTCAGTTCGCGGTCCGGTTGTCAGCCAGCCAGACCGCAGTGTGCTAACAACCTCGTCGATTTCTTCCTGCTCGATGGTAGGTCTATGAAAAGGGACTTTGAGTGACATGCTGAAGTGATTACCTCGGAGCGAGCTAACTGCGGGCCTATCTGCGAGCTAAGGCGCGCAAAACAAGTGCTGCAGTCGACATCAGAATTTGGAGATCAGTGACGACAGTACGGTTGTCCAGATACTCAAGATCGGATCTGAGCTTGCGATCCATCAGGTGATGGCGGTAATAGTCATCGGCCTTGACATCCTGTGGAATGATGTCCGATTCCTCGCCTTCGATCTGAACCTTTCCCGTCATGCCCGGTTTTACAGAAAGAATTCTTCGTTGCTGGTCGGAGTAGAGAGCGACGATCTGAGGGTCCTCAGGACGGGGGCCGATGATGCTCATGTCGCCTGTGAGGACGTTGATGAACTGAGGCAGCTCGTCGAGCTTTGTGCGACGCAGCAGCGTACCTAACCTGGTAATTCGCGGGTCGCGGTCGCCAGTGATCACCGGACCCAAGGTAGAGGCGTTCGGAACCATAGTGCGGAACTTATACATCTTGAAGAGCCGGCCGAAGCGTCCGGCGCGATGGGCGCGGTACAGCGGATTTCCGTGACTGTCAATGACGATGGCTATCGCGATCACTACCAGCACGGGTATCAAGAGGATCAACGCGACGGTTGCCACGAAATAGTCAACAACGGTTCTCATCGCCGTCTCCATCATCTCGTAATGCGCGCGAAGACGGAGTCATGCTGGACAGGCCCGTTTGTCCATGCGAACACGGTTAGGCCGGCAACGAAGCCCAAACCATAGGAGAAGTGATAGGCAGCGAAGGCCAAGGGTAAATAGGGAAGAGTTACCCATCCTGAGGTTCGCGCGGCCAGCAGGGAGGCGGCCACCAGGCACGTTGAATAGACAGCGAAGAGCGCTAGCGATAGTGCTGCGGCGAACCAGCCGGCCGACGTTGCTCCAATGAGGAAGCCCAAGAGCGCGATCACCGGCAGACCAAGAAAGGCGGTTACGAAGACCGATGGTACGAGATGCCGCCACGACCCTGGGAGCCTGTGTTTGCGGATTACCGCCACTTTCCAGAATCCATATTGGAAGTACTGGTTGAAGAGGCCTCCTAACGTGGCTCGAGGCGAATACCAGGAGCGGATGGCGGGATCCTGCCAGATTTTGCCGCCCGAGCGAATCAGTCGCAGATTGAACTCATCGTCCTGGTTCCTGACCAGAGTTTCGTCGAACAGTCCGAGGTGGTCGAACGTGGTTGCTCTCCAGCATCCGTACGGCACTGTATCCACCCACCCTTCAAATTCGGGGTCATGAAAGCGGGCGCCGCCGGTAGAAAACCTGGAGTGATAGGCGGCAGCGATCGCTCGGGGGACGATGCCTCGGACACGAGTACGCGCGGGCCCGCCGGCGTTGTCTGCACCGCTGCGCTCAAGCGCCTCGACGCACTTGGCACAGTAATCGGGAGCGTACTCCGTGTGGGCATCCATGCGAAGAATGTATTTGCCCTTGGCCGCACGGATTGCGGAATTCAGCCCGCTGGAGACGATCTTACCGGGATTGTCGACGATGTGAATCTGAGGATGCTCGCGGCAGTAGTCATCAACGAGTTGCCGGGTGCCGTCGGTACTCATTCCGTCGGCGATGATGACTTCCCAAGTCATTCCGGCAAAGTCCTGCGCCAGGAGCGAGTGGAGAAAGGGACGAATGGCCTTGGCTTCGTCCCGACACGCGACCACGACGGTCAGATTGACAGTATTCATGCGCATTCCTGCAAGGCAAGGTCCACGCGAGCTGAATCGTAGAGGGACAGATAGTTGCGAGCCATCACTTCGGACGAGTATGTCTGTGAGACGAAATCAAAGCCGTTGCGGCCGTATTGTCTGGCCAAATCGGGCGAACGGAGTAGCTGCAGAACCGCTGTGACAATGTCGTCTACCGAGCCAGGACGGATCACAGTACCGCTTACTCCGTCTAGGACAACCTCGGGAATGGCGCCGACTCGCGTGGCGATTACTGGCTTCCCAGACGCCATGGCCTCCAGCACCACCATCGGCATTGCCTCGTTTAGCGAAGGGAGGACGAGCATGTCGAGAGAGGCGTAAACGTTCGGCATGTCAGTACGCGGTCCTAGAAAGCGTACGTGCCTGGTGATTTGCAGTTCCGCGCTCAACTCAATCCAGCGCGACCGGAGTTCACCTTCGCCGGCGAACACGAAGAGCACGTCGGGGAAGACATTCACAATGCGGCTGACAGCGTGCAGCAGAAGATCGCCGCCCTTGCCGGAGATCAGCCTGCCGACAAATCCGACAATAGTCGATGTGCCGGCGGTAATTTCCGCACGTACGGTGGGTGCAGCCGAAGTGAATCGACTGATATCGATCCCGTTACCGATGTAATTGATGGAGCCCAGCTTTACGCCTGACTTTCGAAGGGTGCGAGCGACTTCGCGTGATGGCGTTGCTACCCGATCGAAGAATCTAAGGGCAAGGCGGTCGAGCATGGCGTAGCCGCGCATGAGGATTCGCTTATCGGGCCAGTTATGGCAAGTAGAAATCAGGGCGACCGGTTCACGGCGGGCGGCAGCAAGGCAATATAGGTCGGCTTTGTAACCGTGGGAGTGGACCACCGTCGCCCGCGTCTGGCGGATCGCGGATCTTAGCTCGTGAACTGCGCTCCGGTCTAACCGGCCGTCACAATTGATCAATCGAACAGGCACACCCATGGACCGTGCGACGTCGGCGACCTCGATGTGCGGAGCGCGGCGATCCTCAAATACAGCAACTGTCGCCTGCTGCCCGGCGCGTATCAAAGCTGCGCCGAGATTGCACAGCATACTCTCTGCCCCGTAAAAGCCTTCGCTACTGATTACCTGGAGAATGCTCATTGAGGTCAGTGAGCGCCTACCATACTCAGCGAGCCCGACGATTGTTCCTCTTCGACCTCAAGTTCCCCATCGTCGCTGGACGGATCAGTCTCTTCAAAAGCGAGAGCGCAGGCGACCAGACCTCCAAGAACCCATAGATAGCTGTTCACCTGGAGATAGGTCCAGCGATCCCCGAACAGATTTGCCGCGGCGGAACACACGAGCCAGGCCGAAAGGGCCATCCCAAGGGACGCGAAGAAGGGGTCGGACGTGATGCGTACCAAATGCGACCCGATCCTGAAGGTTCGGAACAGGAGCCAGATAAACAACGCCAAGCCAACGATCCCGGTCTCGACGAGGACCTTCACATAGATGTTGTGAGTGTCTCGATAGTCGCCAAGGCGACCCATGTAGGCGTAGGTGTTCACCCCGGTCCCGAAAAGGAGGTTGGATCCGGCGACCGAGATAGCGTCTTCCCATAGATCCACCCGCGTTTCTGAGGAATGGTCTAACTCACCGTTACTCGTGAGGTTGATTCGTTCACGGACTGCTTCCGGCACGAGTGATGCCCAGATGAGCCCGAAGGCGACCAGGCCCGCGAGCAGCATCCGCTGTTTCCGAATGCCCACGTAGATCAGGCCTGCGACGAATGCGAGATATCCGCCGCGGGAGAAAGTGTACATGAGGCATAGGGCGGAGAACACGGCCAAACCCCAATATGCAAAGCGCAGGAGCAGCCGGCGCTCGGCCGATGCCAGAGCCAAACCAAGGACCGCTGCTTGAGCCGTGAACGCCCCGAGCCCATTGGAACCGGCTTGCCCCATCACGCCAGACTCACGCATGCTGTCGGAGTACGAGGAGTAGTCACGATTGGAGAACGTTCCCCAAACGCCGCGATCCACCGCAAAGCACCCGAGGCACATGAGGGCCACCAGCACCTTCATTTCGGTAGTTGACTTAACAGCGCCCACGACACAGAGGAGCAGTATGGGCATCAGTAGATAGTCTTTGAAATCCGCGATCCGGGAGTCGTCGAAGTAGATCGGTGAGGATTTCCCGAGGTAGAACGAGCCCATGAAAAGCGACACGGTCAGGTATGAGCAGTAGACGATGAGCAGCGCTTTCCAGGGCGTTCGGACGGTGACGAATGATCCGCGGAATAGCAGTCCGAGTACAACGGCAAGCATCACCAGCGAAACCATGCTGGCGCCGAGGGGCAGGTCGATCATGCGGTAACGGATGGTCTGCAATGGCAAGATCGGGACCAGGTAATACAAGCCGATGATGGGCCGCCAGAAGAGACTGAGCAGTATCGCCACAATCCCGCCGGTGTACATCACCAGCGTTGAGTAGTTGCCAAGTCCAAAATGATAGGTCAGCATGAAAGAATCCGGCGCGTTGAGTCAGGGCCGAGGATGAGTATGGAAACGGGCGGTGGCACGGTCAAGTAGGTCGATCACTCGAAACTTCAGGCGCGGCCTACGAAACGTAGCCGAGACCACTTCGCGAGATCCGGTGGACAGTCGCCTCTTATAGTCGGCATGGCCGGAAAGAAAGTCGTAGTCGTCGACGCCAGTTGTCAGAAGATATTCAATTGCAAGTGAGATGCTCAGTGTGCCTGGACTCAACTTCTTTTCATCGGTGTAGTCGTAGCCACACTGATAGAAATAGACTCGCTTGCCTTGCACCAGATTATAGATGACGCCGACGGCGCGCTCACCGACGCTAATAGTGAGGAGTTGGACGGCTCCGCGAGTGAACCAATCACGAATGAGGGTTCGATGGAAAGCAAGAAAGCGCTCGGCGTCGAAGACACAGCCAGAACGCTCGTTTCGCCACCGCAAGCGAGCGTAAGCCGCCAATTGCTCAAACATGGCGAGGGCCTCAGTCGGGTCGGCGGCCACCCGTACACTAACTGGGGACCGTGAGGAATAATATCGCAGGTTCTGCTTTACATGCTTTCGTATGGTTGGCTTCAGAAACCCGAGATAGTCGGTGTTGGTGGCGCGTATTGCACGGAGGTCGACATAGTAGGTGTCGCGCCGCTGCTCGATACAACTCAACCCTGGGAACGACGCCCGAAGTGCATCGAGACATGCGCCTGAAGTAAAGTGCCGCAGACTCACGTTGTCCCACTCGCCCGCCCCCAGATAATCAGCGATCGCTTGCGCGACTGGAAGCTCAAAGTCCCGGCGGCACACAAGACCGTTGCACTCGGAGTAGACGGTTGCGCAGTCATCTTCGCCAGTCGCGTTCAAGGTTGCCGTTCGCAGGGGCAGCCGATAGTTGTGTGTTGTTGAGATCGACACAATGCAAGCCCCAACCGGGGTGCCGTTGGAAGAGATAACCAGGATCGAGGGCTTCAATGTGTCACCGAAGATTGAGAGCCAGGTGGCGATCCAGGGTTCCGCGGTAAACGACGAGGGGCAGTCCATACTTCCGGCCAGCCCCGACCACAGGGGGGCGATCAAATACCAGTCCCCATGTGGACGTACTTCAAGCGTCAGGCGCTCATGTTGCGGGATCCGGCCGTTGGAGAAGCGGCCCTCATCCGCGCCCTTCCGAGAAAGTGACGACGGTATTGGCCGGAGAGGCAAGGCTTAGGAGCTTTCCTGCGTTACTGGTTTGGCAATTCCGGGGTCGGGATTGATGATGTCCTCGTTTCGCTGGAACAGCCAGTCGGCGTCGCAGCGGAGCAGGGTAGCTATGGCGGCTTTCAGCTGATCGCTGGGTGTGCGGTAGCCATTGACAATTCTGCTGAGTGTGGTCTCGTCCATCTCAAGCATTTGTGCGAGCCGATTCTGCCGGATGCCTGAGCGCCACAATTGGAATTTTAGATTTGGATACATCTATGTGTCCTTCTTAGGCGCGAACGGAGATTGCGCCGGTTTTAATAGCTTCAACATCGTAAAGCCCCACTTCGGTTGCTACTGACTGCGACAATAAATCCACAGAGAGAACCAGACGTGTCTGGTTCTTAAATCGAACCAACGTGCCTTCCATGCCACGCAAGGGACCTCGAGTCACTCGCACGCGCGATCCTTCTCGGATGAACGGATGAGAAAAGCAAGGGTGGCCGGACGCGAGCAGTCTGCGAATCGAGGCTACTTCCTGATCCGGCACGGGTTCAATGTGGCTGGAGAAGCCTAGAATCCGGACCACGCCATTGGCTTTGTGAACAGCCAACCTGGAAGGCGCATCGTCCCGGAACCGAGCGAAAACATATCCCGGGAAGATAGGTCGTTCTACTAATTTCTCGCGGTCTGCCCACGCGCAAGTCTCCTTTACCGCCGGCCAGTAGGTCTCGATGCCTCTGGCGCTCAGCTGGGTAGTGACTTGACGCTCGAAATTGGAGCGCGTGTGAAGCGC
Source organism: Bryobacterales bacterium (assembly GCA_038212445.1). GTDB lineage: Bacteria > Acidobacteriota > Terriglobia > Bryobacterales > Bryobacteraceae > TMP-7. The sequence goes on along the minus strand of JBBQUM010000005.1, from coordinate 150,218 downwards.
GTACCAACAGCGTTCTAGCGTATGTGGAGACAAAGCTTCGCCCTTTTCCTTACAGACTGCCAATTAAAAACAATGAGTTACGCCTAAAGCTCGCTACCGGCCGAGCATTCTCCTCAGCCAGTGTTTCGAACCTTTTGACTTACCTGGCGCGCCGGCAGCCTCGCGCGGATAATAGCGATAGTGATCGCTACTCCGCCACAGAAACCAGTCGTCTACGGCATTGATAACCGTTCCGAGAGCCTTCTCAATCTGTTGAACTTTAGAAGCTTTCGCGAGTGCTGCACGGCTGGTGTGATCGGGCCGTACGACTGTTAATATTCCCTCGCAAACCTGCTGCACGATGCGGAAATCGGTTACTTCCGTCATCGGCGTCGTGTCAAAGACGATGTACGAGAATTCCTGACTCAAGTTGCTGACCATGTCGCGAAAGACGGGAGAGTCGAGCAATTCCGCGGGATTTCCAAACTCATCGCCGGCGGGCAGCACGAACAGGCCCGGACAGCGATCGATGTGAACGATAGCGGCTTCTGTCGAGCAATCGCCGCGGATCACGTTCGTCAGTCCCGGGGAACTGTCGATACCGAGTGTCTTAGCGATGGACCGCTGCCGTAGGTCCGAATCGACGAGAAGGACGGAGGAGTCGCCTTTGAGGGCGAGAATGCCGGCGAGATTAATTGCGGTCAGTGTCTTGCCGTCGCCGGGAGTTGCGCTGGCTACACCGATGATCCTTGGGTTCAGCTCGTGTTGCAGCAAATTCGTGCGCAGGATTCGGTATTGCTCGGCTGTCTTCGAAGTCGTATCACCGAACGGAAGCAGCGGTCCGCCGGTCTTCGACATCATTGAAACCGAGCGGTAAATGACGCTGTTAACAGAGGGGCCGTCGCTTTGATCGGATGGCAGCACCAGGTCATCAGGACCGGCGACGTCGTCGTTGGCGAAGTCGTGCTCCACGGCCTGATCGGAAGTCGCGGACGCGTGCACATGTGTCTCGTCGATCAACTGGGCAAGCGAACTCGCCTGCATACCGTCCGCGACTTTGAGCGCATCGTAGATTCGACTCATGGGGCTCTTTAAGCTCTCAACCTTGCGGACCAGCGACTCAGTAATTCTGTCTTTGCTTGCTCCGCCACCGGGACATCGACAGGTCGTGCTGCCGAAACGAGAGTGCCAGGCGCCTGAGCAGCGACCCCAGGGCGCCGGATGTTCAACGACGCCGGCGCGCTCTGTTTCTGCGCCGCTCCAATATCCAGGTCGCGGAGCACATCTCGCACTTCCTGCTTTGTAACCACTCTCGACTGCGCCCCGAATGCGGCGAGCAGCGCATTGTCACAGATTGCGTTGATGACTCTTGGGATGCCGCGTGACGCGACGCCAATCTCCGTTACGACGTCCCGCAGCGGCGATGGCAGTGACCCACCGGCGCGCGCCCAACGGAATCCAATGTACTCCCCAACATGCTGCTGAGAAAGGGGCCGCAAGTGCAGTCTGAGCGCAACACGCTGTTTCAACTGCCAAAGGTCGTGACGATTCAGCAATGTGCCCAATTCCGGTTGTCCGGCCAGCACAATCTGCAGCATCTTGTGATCGTTGGACTCAAAGTTTGTGAGGAGTCGAATCTCCTCGAGGACTTCGGAGCTGAGTTTGTGAGCTTCATCGATGATGAGCACTGGCACACGGCCCGTATCATGGGCGTCCTTTAGCAAATTCTCGAGGAGAATCAGGCGACGCGCCTTGCTGTCGGGCAGGTCCTCCACGCCAAACTTGAACAGCAACAATTCCAGGAATTCGGAGGGAGTCAGGGTCGGATTGAAAACGACGCTGGTATGAGCCGAGGTTTCGGGGACCATCTCGGTGAGACGTCGCAGGAGTGTCGTCTTTCCCAGGCCTGCCTCTCCGATCAGTACGACAAAGCCTTTTCGACGCATCAGGGCGTATGAAAGGCCGGCCAGGGCTTCGCGATGCCCCTCAGTGAGCAGAATGGCGGACGAGTCGGGAGTCATCGCAAAGGGACTCTTGCGCAGTCCAAAAAAGTGCTCGTACATCTACTGGAGCCTCCCTGTTAGATTCAAGAAAGTGTGTGAAAGGGAGGAGGCGAGGAGCAAGCTGATTCCGAGGATGGCGACGCGTGTGGTGTCTGTCTGAATGGTCGGGATGCGACCGAGCACTCGTATGTTCTGTGGCAATTCCCACTCTCCAAGGAAGACGTCTTTCTTCAATTCCAAGCCGAGTGCGATCGCCAGGCCGATGGCCAGCCCGGCCAGCACCGCGGCGGCGAGGAAGACCAGTCTCTTCGGCTTCACCGGTTTGCTGGGCTCGCGCGCCGGGTCAGCCACCGTAAACCGCTCTGAGTTATCGCTGCGCTCCATGTCCGTCGCCATTTTGGCCGACAGCTTCTTGTCGAGAAGTGACTGGTATGCGATTCTGGATGTCTCGTAGTCACGCGTGAGGGCGGCCATCTGTTGCTCGCGGATGGGCAGCGATTCAACCCGCTTCTGATATTCCGCGATGGAACTGACGATTTGGTCGCGAGCCGCGGTCCGCGACTCGATTTCGCGATTGATGATCTCGAGTTGCGCGCGAGTGCTGGTGACACGCTCTTTCTCGCGGTTGTAGTCGGCGAGCGAGATAGCCGAAGTCTCCGAGATCCTCGGCTCTGGCGCTGCCGTTTGTTGGGCGGTGATCTTGGCGTCTGCGGGCTCAGGCTTTCGAGAGATGGCAGCCGCGCGGCTCTCGTCGGCCACTGAGCGATCGAGTTCTGATTTGAGGCGCCTCACTTCCGGATGGTCGTCGAGATAGCGAAGCTTCATCGCGGCGAGGCGATCGCGGAGCACCTCCGAATTTCGCGGGGAGGCTACGGCGGGGTCGCCTGTGGCGGACGTACGCTGGGGCTGACGGGCGGCCGCGTCGGCTGCGGCAATCATACGATTGGTGGTGTTGAGCGCCGACTCCGATAGTTTCAAGGTACTTTCGAGAAGAATCTTGTTCTGTTGAGCGCGGTTGATGGCGTCCTGGTTGCCCTGCATGTCGGCCTGCAAGCGTCCCAGAGCACCCAGCAGCGCCGCTTCCTGCTGGGGCAGCATGCCGGCGTGAGCCACTTTATAACGGCTGAGCGCAGCTTCCTGCTCATCGAGTCGCTGCTTTGCGCCCTTGAGCTGATCTTCGATGAAGTCAGCCGTACCTTCGGCGCGCTGCTCTCTTGAGCTTGCATTCTCAGAGATGAAAAGATCGGTAATACGACTAACCACGCCGGCGACAACGGTTGGGCTGCTGCCGTCGTAACTGATACGGAACGCGCCGGAGCGGTTGCCGCTCAGACCGCGTTCGAGCGTTACGCTGAGATCCTTACGCAGTCTCTCCACCATCTCCTCTGGCGACAGTTTTTCCTTCTCATCTTCGTACAGATGGAAGGCGCTAATGACTGACTGGAGCTTATTGACGTTCAGGACACGCTGGCCGATTGCGCTGAGGCTGTCCTGCAGAGAAACCTGTACTGTCGCGGCCACGTATTTTTCGGGGATCTTCTGTGAGTCGACGAGAACCACGGCCTCAGCGCGGTAGACATCCGGCAGTCGCGAAATGACGATTGCCGCTACGATCATGATCGCCGCCCAGATGACGAGAATCAGCGCACGCTGTTTCCAGATCATGCGTGCGATGGAGTACGGCCGAAGTTGAATCGGACCGGAGCGGCTCTTTTGTACTTGCTGTGCCATTTACGTTGTTTCCGTCTTTACTGCCGTGCTACTGATCCCTCAACCGGTCATCCGGGTCGCCCGGGCCTGCAGTGGGGCGAACTTCGAGTTCGGCGGCAGGTATCCAATAAAACGTCAACCGTACAGCCGAAATCGTCGGACTCGTCAACACCGCTCCAGGCGGTACGCGCGAAGTCAGGTAGGAGTATTCAAGGCTCACCGCGGTCTGACGCGACAACGAATGAGTGAGTCCGCCTTGTAGCTGCCAGAGAGACAGGTTACCGAGATAGCCGCCATGGACGCTCTGCTCTTCCACCGATCCATGTAGCTCCCAACGGCGGTCCCTTCGCTGCCAGTTCCAGGCTCCCTGGTAAGACGAGGTGGATCCGGCGCCAAGGCCATAGGTGTCGCCAACATGCCTTCCGTAAATGCCGGCGACCGTGTTCTCACGGCCGCGATAACCGAACACTCCGGTTGCGACATAGGTAGCGCCGCTCGATCCGGTGCTCGATCCGGGAACGGCGACGGCGGGCGCGGAGGTGGAGAAATACGATCCGGCCCCACCGCTTCCGTAGGCGAACCATTTCAGCCCTAGCCGGCGGCCGAAGCCCCCCGTGAAATACATCAGCTTGTAATCGCCGACATAACTCTGCACGGCGCCGCCGGTGGCGTCTGCCGTGATATAGCTACGGGGAGTGAGGTTGTAGCTGACGCTAAGGCCACCTTCCTCAGTGCGGGTGCGAGGTAGCGTGGGCGGAGCGTTGCTTTTCAGGTGATCCCGAGGTTGCGACTGATTGAAACGTCCGCTGATCAGCATTGTGAGGCGCGTGTTTGGCCGGTAGTAGGCGCCGGTAATGCCGCCGAAACTCAGCCAGCGGTCGCCGAAGAGTAGCGCCTGTGTATTCAGGAGCGAGGAAGCGCCGGAGGAAAGCGCGCCGGCGAACACATCGATGTTGGCGGGACCTCCTACCAGGCGCCGAATCGGCGTGGTGGCGAAGAGGAAATCCTGTACCGTCTCGTCGGTCCCTGATGCCGAGATGAAGTAAGTCCATGCCCCATTGATCTTCCGAGTCAGTTGAAGGTCGAGAATCTGGTTGAAAGCGTGGAGATCGCCGCCATAGAAGGTTCCTGCGTACGAGGGCCGGTAATTGAGGGTGAAGATAGTGTTGCCGCGTCCACGAGCGTAGCCGAATGATGTCGAGGCCCAGGTGTAGTAGACGTCCTTGGCGCCGAAGCTGCTGAAATTCAGTGAATCGGTCGAAGTTGAAGCGTACCCGGCTGACAGCGATGCTCCGTTGATGTGGAGACCTTGACGAGGTGGTCCGATCAAGTCACCACCCTGAATGAACGTCTGAGCGTCGAGTGGCGCCAATGGCACCAGCGGCAGGACCCAAAGTAGGAAGCGACTTCCCAGCTTCATGCCGCGCTCCCCGCGCCGCTATTCCACCTGCTCGTACTAAAACCAAATGACTCGAATGTTCGGGCCATCGATTCGCATACGGGCGCGGAGTTTAGCTGTATTTGCATTTCTGACATCTCAGACATTCCAAAACTTTTGACTTGAATCCCAAAAAGTGGGATTCATCGCAACCATTTCGCTATTGCGGTACTACGATCGTGTCTCCTGGACGAAGCGTAATGTTCTGCTGCATCTGTGCGCCTTTTACGACGGCGGAGTAGTCGAACGGCATGCGCACCTGCCGGTCATTCTCGACGCGCAAGATATAGATCCTGTTTCGCTTGGCGTAATCGGTGAGTCCGCCGGCCTGGGCCACCGCCTGGAGCACTGTCAGCGGACCCTTCAATGCAATCGGGCCTTCTTTTCGAACGGCGCCTATCAGATACACCATCTCGCTGTGGATTTCCTTCACCACCACGGTTACGTCGGGGTCGCGGATGAACTGTGAAAACTTCTGCGTGAGCATCCGTTCGAGTTCTTTAGGCGTGAGTCCCGCTACTGAAACATCCTTCAGCACGGGGATCGAAATGATGCCATCGGATCTCACGACGGCACCCGCGACTGAAGCGTCCGGTTCTTTCAATACATTGATTTGCAAGATGTCTCCGGCGCCAATTCGGTAGGTGCCGGATGTGATCGCTTCCGGTTGTGCGGGAAGGGAGACATGGGCGTCCGCCGCCGGTTTGGTATCGGCCGGACCGCAGATCAATGAGGCTGCAGTGAGGCCCCCTGAGATGACGGCTCGAACGAATCGCGCACGGGTATTGGAGTGTTGCATAGCGGGTGACGACGGAACTACTGCAAGCCGCCTGCCAATTACTTGTTGACAGGTGGTCAGGGACGGCGTGGACGTACTGGAGCTTTACAAGTCTAATCGCAATCGGAGTGCGTCCGATGGGACGATCTCGTAGCCTTCGATGCGGCAAGCAACGGCGAATGACCCATCCTCTTCCGACAGCACTCGTACCACCTGCGCCTCTCCTCGCAAGTAGGCATCATCGCGGGCAGGCGCTCCTGATGACAGGGACACGATGCAGTGTATGTTCTCTCCCAGTATGAATCGCTCCTCACACCGGCACAGAAAGCCGCCAATACTGATATCGGCCATACGAGCCTGAATCAGGCTATCCGACGGCGAACGATAAAGGAAGGCGGAGTTCCGGATGGCCATTCGAGGATGGCGCCGGCGTTCAAACCGAAGAGTCATTGTGTGAGTGGTCTGCCCAGAAGAAACCACATCTAGGACCGATTGTCTAGTTTCCACGATTCTTCCTAAATTTGGAACAGAGGCAATTTGTCTTCCATTTGACACTCAAACAACTTGTTTGCGTTCCAGGAAAGGCCGATGGGAAGTGAGGGGCTAATTGCGCGGTGCGGTGGGTCTCATGATGGACGTAATGGAGTCGGACATGAGCGGGTGACTGTGAGGGCCGACCTCAAGCCTAAACTGCGCTTCTCCACCCACACGTCCGTAGAAGAGTTTGCCGCTCGCGATCTGGTCAGCATCCAACTCGATGACCGTATGTTCTGACTTTTCCCGTACGACTAATCTGCCAGCGACGCTCGGGGCGGGCGCCGTCCATACGATCGCGACTCCATCGTCTATCGCGCTCGCTCTCAGGTTCAGCGGCGAAATTACGGACCAAGTGGTCAGCACCAGCCAGGTGCCGAGCGTCCCGAGCACTCCTGCGACGATCCCTGCCAGACAGGCGACGGCAATCGCGAACGAACGGCTTCGGACGGCTGAACGGTCGCGCACCCTGGCATTGGAATCGCCGGATGTGGCGGGCGGATTCAATTGTGCGGCGGTTGTTTCCGGCAAGGGAACCGGCGCCGCGTCGTCGTGCGTCGCGCTCGAGGCCACGTCTTCGGACAGGAAGTCTGAACGCGGCTCATTTCGCAGGGTCGCGTCGAATTCAAAATCCATGAACGAGAAGGGGTGGATGGCATCCCCTTCGCGAAAGAGAAATCCGGCGACGCGGCGGTCCGTCTCGCCACAGGCGATCATCAGGACTACCTGGATGTCCGGATGATCCGTCATGTTCAGGAGCGGCCGGTCGCAATCGCGCACCATCGGCCGGGACTCTGATTGGGTTCGAAATAGTCCCACCACGCGCTGGCCGGGCTGCGCCGTCTCAGCCGTGTCCGGCAGATGCTTCAGGTGGCGTGCGAGCGCATCGGTTTGCTCCGCGACTCCCGGAGCCTCCAGTTCAGAACTGAACGCAGCGTAATCGGTGATGTTGACCTGAAGCGCGCCGCCTGACTCAAGGGTGCCAATCAGCAGTCCGAAAGCGTTCCGCCGCTTACCGCTCTTGTCGAGTTCCAGTTCGAGATCCAACTCCAGATTGAGCCGCCAGATCACGTCTACTGCGATCCGAATCGTGATGGGCGAGCCAGGGAAAGTCCACAAATAGCATTGCGAACTATCGCTCGTCACCGCTGGCGTGGATGAAGATTCGCTGGCCAAAACCGAACTCTCGGACTTGATTATAGATCCGCGGCAGTCACCACGGAAGAACCGTTGCACCATCCGGAGTGTGATCCAGGCGCGGTGCAGTACCAGTACCTACGGAATTTTCCGGCGTAACCAGAAAAATCGCTTGACTCGCTGTCAGGACGGTGCTGCTTTTACAGCACAGTGCTGCTTTTGCAGCATTAAACGGCATGACCAATCACAAAACTCTCAGCCGGCGCGAACGCGAGATGATGGACATCCTCTACAGGCAGGGCAGGGCGACTGCAGCCGACATCCATCAGAGCCTTCCCGATCCGCCAAGCTACTCGGCGGTCCGGGCCAAACTGAAGGTCCTCGAGGAGAAGGGCCACATTCGCCACGAGGAGCAGTCACTCCGCTATCTCTACTTCCCACGGTCTCGCCGGATCGCGCCAAGGCCTCGGCCCTGCGCCATCTGCTTGAGACCTTCTTTGATAACTCGGCTGAACAAGCCATTACTGCGCTGCTCGATCTCAAGCGCACGGACCTCTCGAGCGACCGGCTCGATCGGTTGTCCGAAACCATCGAGCGCTTTCTGAAGGACGGTAAATGAGTATGTATAACGGAGCATTCATTCTCGCGATCGCTGCCAAAGCGACCGCCATTCTCGCGGGCGGTGCCGTGGTTACTTCCGCTCTACGACAGTCTGCTGCTGCACGCTACCTCACCTGGATCTGCGTGTTCGCCGCCATCCTGATGCTGCCTGTCCTGTCGCTGCAAAGCTGGACCATTGCTGTGCCGGCGCCCGCGGCCATCTCTCAAACCGTCGTACCGTCCGCCGTCCATCGCGTGCCGACGGGTAGTGTCCCGGCCGCGGCGCCCGAATTTTCGTGGCTACGCGCCGCCGCCGTGATCTGGCTGGGTGGCGTAGTTTTCCTGCTGTTTCGCATAGGCGCAGGACACCTAAAGGCGCGAGCGATTCGCAGACGCGCGAAACGGGTGAACCATCCGGCATGGCTCGAATCCTTCGAAGAAGCATCTGCGCTCACCTCCACTACCGGCCGTGCGACACTCTTCGCGAGCGACGAGATCGACGTTCCGGTGAGTTACGGCTTTCTGCATCCGGCGATCGTTCTTGGCGGGAACTTCGAGAATTGGACCGCCGACCGGCGGCGCGCTGTGCTGATTCACGAACTCACGCATGTCCGCCGGCGCGACACGCTCCTCACGCTGCTTGCCCAGTTGTCCACCGCGGTCTACTGGATCCATCCGCTCGCCTGGTTCGCGCAAGCGCGATTCCGCAAGGAGCAGGAGTGTTCTTGCGATGATGCTGTGCTGCAGGCGGGAGTGGCCGAAGCCGACTATGCCGACCACCTTGTGAGCGTCGCCCGTAGCTTCGAGCCGACATCCGCGTGGCCGGTGGCGCCGGCCATGGCTCGCGCAAGCCATCTCGAGGAACGCGTCAGGTCGCTCCTCGATCCGTCCCGGCGTCGTTTGACGCTGACTCCTCGCATGTGCGCCATCGGTACGGCGGCGCTCGTAGCGATCATCGTCCCGCTCGCCGCCGTCCGTGCACAGGATGCCTCTTCTGCATCGCTGTCAGGATCGGTTTACGACGCCAGCGGAGCTGCTATCCCGCGTGTCTCGGTTTCGCTTTCCGTCGGCAACGGGAAGATCCAGGAGATGACCATCACTGGACCCGATGGCACCTACACCTTCACGCGAGTGCGCCCCGGCAATTACACCTTGCAGGTGCGGGCGCCGGGCTTTGCAATGCTCAATTCTCCGGTGTTTCTCGAACCGGGCGCGGCAATAAAGGTGGACCCCAAGCTTGAACTCGGATCCACTATGGAGACGGTGGAAGTTGTTGGCCGGGGAACCGCGTCTGCAGCGCCCGCCGGTCCTCCGCAGAGAATTCGAGTGGGTGGAAACGTACAGGCCACCAAACTCCTGAAGAAGGTCAATCCTGAATATCCCGCCAATGCTCAGGCCGCCGGCATCGCCGGAACCGTAGTACTGCGGGCCGTCATCTCCACCAGTGGCGACCTTCTGAATCTCGCCGTGGTGAACACGCCTGACACAAGCCTGGCGCAGGCTGCCACCGCAGCGGTTAGCCAGTGGAAGTATCAAGCCACGCTGCTCAATGGCGAGCCGGTTGAAGTGGTTACGACAGTCGCCGTTAACTTTAAACTGCAGCCTTAGCGTCGGCGAACAGTTCCTGGGCATAGCGAGCGCCTGCAGGCGTCTCCTCGTGCTTGAAGAAAACATACAGATCGCGTCCGGCGCCGAGAATACGCCGGGCGCGATCACTGATTACGGCGCGTTCTTCGGCGTTGTAATCGCTCTTGCGGAGCCGGGTGTGCACGAACCCGGCGGTCAGCACCTCGGGAATCTCGAGCGTGTCGGACTCGGCCAGGCAAAGCGCGACCCCGTGGTCCTCCAGAAGTTTGTACACCCCGGCGTCCAGCCAACTCGGGTTCCGGAATTCGAATGCACATCGATAACCCTGCGGCAGGCTCCTGAGAAATGCCAAGAGCAAATCAGGATCGCATTTGAGATTTGGCGGAGTCTGGAAAAGAATCGTCCCTAACCGTCCCGCGGCCCGCAGCGGGTCAACGGAGCGAAAGAAGACCTCTGTAAACTCCGACTCCTTGAGCCTCTGAATATGCGTGATGCGCTGGTGCGCCTTCACGCAGAAGACGAATCCGTTGGGCGTGGAAGCCACCCAATTCTCTAAGGTTGAAGCTGAAGGCAGCCTGCGAAACGTGTAATTAATCTCTACCGCGTTCAGTCGAGTGGCGTAATGTTCCAGAAACTTCTTGGATGGTAACGTCTGCGGATAGAAGTCGGGCTTCCACGAAGTGTACGCAAATCCCGAGGTTCCGGTATATATTTCCGGCATTTGCACAGTTTATCCGAACTGGTGCGCCGGCTGAGCCGCTACTATGCGGTTGTCACGTTACAACTCTCGCGCTGGCAGGCCGATTGCAGACCTCATTGCGGGGAGATACGAAATGCGTAAGAAGATCCTAATCATTCCGTGCCTGCTGATTGGCGGACTTGCGGCTCAACCTCGCGACACGTTGCCGCCCGGCACGCAGATTCAGGTGCGTACCAACGAAAGCATCGACGCGCGGCGTGCAGGCGATGGCCGCATCTACAGCGCAGTAATTGACCGGGACGTGCGAGATCCCGATGGCCGCGTGCTGATTTCGCGCGGTTCCAACGCCGAACTGATCATCCGCGATGTCAATCGTGGCGAAATGGTGCTGGACATGGACTCCATCATGGTCAACGACCGGCGCTACGTCGTTTCCACCACCGATCAACAATTTGAAGGCGACCGCAAGGATGGCGTCGGCAGCAATAGCCGTACCGGAAAGTATGTCGGTGGCGGAGCGGTAGTCGGTGCGATCATCGGCGCGATAGCCGGAGGCGGCAAAGGCGCGGCAATCGGAGCGGCCGCTGGTGCCGGTGCGGGTGCCGGAGGGCAGGTTCTGACGCGGGGCAGGGAAGTCCGCATTCCCGCCGAGTCGATCATCACTTTCCAACTGGACCGTCCACTGAGGGTATCCATGGATCGTGACAACGGTTACGACCGAGACGGGCATCATTATCACCGCGATCGTCCCTACGATCGCCAGTAGTTAGCCAACAAACGGGCGGCGGGAGCAATGTCCGTCGCCTCGCCTCAAATCCGGAGTTTCTGCTCTTTTTCCTTCCTTTGTTGTAAACTCGTTTCTTGAATACCCACATTCTGTCCCACGCGAGAATTGCACCTCGCACCGCGGGACGAGCATCCCTTAAGGTAGATCGATAAAGCATATGAGCGCCCCTGCGACTGGTTACGAAAACACTCGCGTTTCGCGATTTTGGAACGCCACCGTAGGCAAGAAAGTGGTCATGGCGGTGAGCGGTCTCGCGCTGTTTGGCTTCGTGATTGCCCACCTGTTGGGGAACCTGAATTTCTTCCGTAGCGTTGAGGCGATGAACGCTTACGCGCGTTTTCTGCGGGTTGAGCCGCCGCTGCTTTGGGCGGCGAGAATCGGCTTACTTGTCCTGGTGCTGGCGCATATCTGGGCCAGTATCCAACTCACTGCGCTCAACCGTCTGGAGGCCAGGCCGGTGGGCTACGTGAAGAAGAAAAGCATCGGGTCAACGCTTTCGTCTAGAACCATGATCTGGAGCGGCCTCACGGTACTGTTCTTCGTTGTCTACCATCTGATGCAACTCACCTGGGGTGTTGGCGGCACGCAGTGGGAAGAGTTAAAGCCCAGTGAAAATATCGTCGCTGGTTTCAGTTGGTGGCCCATTGCCGTGGTCTACATCATCGGCCTGGCGATGCTGATGATGCATCTCTATCACGGTATCTGGAGCATGTTTCAGACACTCGGCTTCTCGCATCCGCGCTACACGCCGATGATCCGCAGTCTCGCCAAGATCATCTCGATTTTCCTCTTCCTCGGTTTCAGTTCAATTCCAGTGGCCGTCCTACTCGGATTCCGGCCGCCCCTACAGTAACCCCATGAAACTCGACTCCAAGATTCCCTCAGGCCCGATTGATCAGAAGTGGGACCGGGCAAAGTTTGACATGAAGCTGGTGAATCCAGCCAACAAGCGCAAGTACAACGTGATCATAGTGGGTTCGGGTCTGGCTGGCGGATCGGCGGCGGCCTCACTCGGTGAACTCGGCTACAACGTCAAGTGCTTCTGCTTTCAGGATTCTCCCCGCCGCGCGCATTCCATCGCTGCCCAGGGCGGAATCAATGCCGCCAAGAACTATCAGAACGACGGCGACAGCATCTACCGCCTCTTCTACGACACGGTAAAGGGCGGTGACTTCCGCGCCCGTGAAGCCAATGTCTACCGCCTGGCGCAAAATAGCGTACGGATCATCGACCAGTGCGTGGCGCAGGGCGTGCCCTTTGCCCGTGAGTACGGCGGCCTTCTGTCCAATCGAAGTTTCGGCGGCGCCCAGGTCTCGCGAACTTTCTACGCACGAGGGCAGACAGGCCAGCAGTTGCTGCTCGGCTGTTACCAAGCTCTCGAGCGCCAGATCGACGCCGGTACCGTGAAGATGTTTCCGCGGACCGAGATGCTCGACCTGATCGTCATCGACGGTCGCGCGCGCGGCATCATTACCCGCAACCTAGTCACCGGCCAGATCGAGACGCACATGGCTGACGCTGTCGTGCTTGCCACCGGCGGCTATGGCAACGTCTTTTTCCTGTCCACCAACGCCAAGGGTTCAAACGCAACTGCCATCTGGCGCGCTTACAAACGCGGCGCTGCGTTCGGCAATCCCTGCTTCACGCAGATTCATCCCACCTGCATTCCGGTGAGCGGCGACTACCAGTCGAAACTTACCTTGATGAGCGAGAGCCTGCGCAACGACGGCCGTATTTGGGTTCCGAAGAAGGCCGGCGACACTCGCACGCCCAACCAGATTCCAGAAGAGGAACGCGACTATTTCCTGGAACGCAAGTATCCGAGCTTTGGCAATCTCGTGCCGCGCGACGTTGCATCCCGTAACGCCAAGTCGGTTTGCGATGAAGGCCGCGGAGTGGGCCCCGGCGGTTTGGGTGTCTATCTCGACTTCGCCGCCGCCATCGGCCGGCTAAGTGAAGCGGTGATCAAGGAGCGCTACGGAAATCTTTTCGACATGTACCAGCGCATCACCGACGAGAATCCGTACAAGGTTCCGATGCGCATCTACCCGGCCATCCACTACACGATGGGCGGCCTCTGGGTGGATTATCAACTGATGAGCACGGTCCCGGGGCTGTTCGTGCTCGGCGAAGCGAATTTTTCCGATCACGGCGCAAACCGGCTCGGCGCAAGCGCACTGATGCAGGGATTGTCCGATGGTTATTTCGTCATTCCGTATACCGTCGGCGACTATCTCGCCAATTCGAAACTCGACAAGGTTGAGGTCGACCATACCGAGGCGCGCGCTTGTCTCGAGGGGGTGGCGGGTCTCACCAAGCGCCTGCTCTCGATTCAAGGCAAGCGTACAGTCGACTCGCTCCACCGGCAACTCGGCAAGATTATGTGGGACAACTGCGGCATGTCGCGGACGGGCGCTGGGCTGGACAAAGCGTTGAGTCAGGTGCGGGGACTGCGTGAGGAGTTCTGGCAGAACGTGACGGTGCCGGGGTCGTCCGATGACATCAATCAATCGCTCGAGAAGGCCGGCCGCCTCGCCGATTTTCTCGAACTCGGCGAATTGATGTGCATCGACGCCAATCAGCGTAAGGAGTCCTGCGGCGGGCACTTCCGGGAGGAATACCAGACGCCCGAGGGCGAGGCTCAGCGCGACGATGAGAATTTCTCGTACGTCGCGGCCTGGGAGTATCAGGGTCCGAACCAGCCGCCGCAACTACACAAAGAGCCGCTCGAATTCGAATACGTTCACCCATCCCAACGGAGTTACAAGTAAATGAGACTGATCCTCCATATCTGGCGCCAGAAGAATGGCAGTTCGCCAGGCCGGATGGTCCGGTACGAGATGGACGACGCCAACGAAGACATGTCCATGCTCGAGTGTCTTGATGTCCTGAACGAACATCTGATTCTCAAGGGTGAGGAACCCGTTACGTTCGAGCATGACTGCCGCGAGGGAATTTGCGGCTCGTGCGGGTTCATGATCAACGGACTGGCTCACGGCCCGTCACGCGCCACCACGGTTTGCCAGTTGACGCTGCGCAATTTCAAGGACGGGGATATCCTCTACCTCGAGCCCTGGCGCGCCAAGGCTTTCCCCGTTCTCAAGGACCTTATGGTGGACCGCACCGCGTTCGATCGCATCATAGCGGCAGGCGGTTATATCTCGGCCGACACGGGCGGAGCGCCTGACGGCAACGCCATCCTGATTGGCAAGGACGCCGCCGACAGTTCGATGGATGCTGCCGCCTGCATCGGTTGCGGAGCCTGTGTCGCCGCTTGTCCCAATGCCGCCGCCGCTCTGTTTACCGGCGCCAAGGTGTCGCACCTCGGCTTGCTGCCTCAAGGTCAACCCGAGCGCGACCGCCGCGCTCTACGCATGGTTGCCCAGGTAGGCGAGGAACGGTTCGGCAGTTGTACGAATATCGGTGAGTGCGAGGCCGTGTGTCCGAAGGAAATCAAGCTGGACGTGATTGCCCGGCTTAACCGCGACTTCCGCTCCGCCAGCCTGACCAGCCGCTAGACAATCCGCAACGACGCGACGATGATCCCCAACTCCCGGGGATCTTCAGTCGATGGCGCGAACGCGCGGTTGAGCTCGAATTCCACCAGAAACGCGGGCGCCGGAGCAACCGGCCAGGTGAGTTCGAGATCCGTCGCGGACTCGAGCGGCCGGCTGCCGAGATCCTGCCCGTTAACTCGTGCCGACAGTGTCAATCCCCGCGCATCCTGGAGCAACGCTTCCGGCACAAACGCCCGCATCGACAACACGCGCCCTTCGCCTTTCAGAGTGCCCGCAAAACACCGCTCAGTCCACCGCCAGCCCGACCCCTCCACCGAGTGCCATCCCAGCCCGAACTCAACATTCTTCAGTCCGTACCGGCTCTCGAGCAAATAGAAAACCCGTTCATCGCGTTCGAGGCTCACAGGGTCAGAATCCGGCGAGACGCCCGCGCCAAAAGTGCTCAGTACATTCCAGTGCGAGCGCTCAAAGAGGCGCTCCAGCGCGACCGGCGAGAAGATCCAGTAGTTACTATCGTCGCCATTGAGTTCGGTCTCCCCCAGCAGGTAGGCCACCGGCACGTTCTCCATCGACGCTCCGCCCGGAAGGCGCCGTGCGATGCGGGTGCTGAGAAAGCAATACCGAGCACTCTGCGCAATCCGCTCGAGCAGCAGAAACGGATTCTTGACGTGGTAGAGCACTCCAAAAAAGATCGCGATCCCGTAGTCCTGGCGCGGCAGCGCGACCCCTGAATCGAGGTCCAGATTATAGATGGAGACGCGCGAACCGAGCTTTCCGAGCAACGCCTCCACGCCGCGCATGCCGTTGTTGTTGGCTTCCGAATAGTCGATCGCCGTCACAGTACAGCCGAGTTTCTCAAAGAAATAGGAAAGTTCACCATCGCCGCAGCCAATGTCGACCACTCCCTCTTTCAAGGCAGTGGCGAGTACATCCAGGCCGGCGGCAGCGGCTAACTTCTCAATCCGGGGGATATTTGAGAGGGTGGCGTAGGGGTACCATTCGAAGTCCAACGCCCCGAAGGCAAGCTTCGCCTGCTCAACCTCGGCGGCGATTTCAGCCGCTTGTTTCTTCAAGTCCATGTGGCGGGGAAGGCCGATTTTCGGCTTGAGCCAAGTATAGCAATTGACCTCACCAGGGTTGCAAAATACCACGCCACCAGCCCTCGGTGGTGACATAATAAGTGCGGAGGTTAGGCCCAAATGTTAGTAGAAACCGCGCCGGTCCACGAAGACGAACTCAACCCATGGCTATCAGCCGAGGCGCGTTTTGATACAGCTGCAGCTCGTCTCGGGTTGGATGACGGGATTTGCAAAGTCCTTCGATCGCCGTCGCGCGAACTGACAGTCCATATTCCGGTCCAATTGGATGACGGCCGCATCGAGGTTTTCACTGGTTATCGCGTGCAGCATTCCATCGCGCGTGGTCCCGCCAAGGGCGGCATCCGTTTCGCACCCGACGTCACCATCGACGAAGTGCGCGCACTGGCCTCATGGATGACTTGGAAGTGCGCGGTCGTGAATATCCCGTTCGGCGGTGGTAAAGGCGGAGTGATCTGCGATCCCACGCTGCTGTCTCAGTCTGAACTCGAGCGCATTACGCGCCGTTATACAGCGGAAATCATCGACTTTATCGGACCGGAACGCGACGTTCCTGCGCCCGACATGAACACCAACGAGCAGACCATGGCCTGGATCATGGATACCTACTCGATGCACATGCGGCATACCACCACGGCTGTCGTCACGGGCAAACCGCTGAATCTCGGCGGGTCGAAGGGGCGTCCCGAGGCCACCGGACGCGGCTGCCTCATCGTGACTCAGCAAGCCCTGCGCCGCTTTGGACTTGAACCCGCCAACACGCGCGTGGTGATCCAGGGATTTGGCAATGTCGGCGGCATGGCCGCGAAACTGATGGAACGTGCCGGTTTCAAAGTCATCTGCATCGTTGAGTGGGACGGCGCCGTCTACAACGCCAGCGGTCTCGACATCCAAGCCCTCATGACTCATCGCAAGGAAACCGGCTCGATCACCGGGTTCACAGGTGGTGAAGCGATTGACCGCGAAGAAGCGCTATTCCTCGAATGCGAGGTTTTGCTTCCGGCTGCGAAGGAAAACGTCATCACCTCCGCCAACGCCCATCGCCTACGCTGCAAGATTCTCTGCGAAGGTGCCAACGGTCCGTGCACCCATGTGGCCGATTCCATTCTTCAGGAGAAGGGAATCTTTGTCATCCCCGACATTCTCGCGAACGCCGGCGGAGTTACGGTGTCGTACTTCGAGTGGGTACAGGATCGCCAGGGATATTTCTGGAATGAGCAGCTAGTGAATGGCCGCCTCGAGGAAATCATGGTGAACAGCTTCCGCGATGTCGTGAGCTACGCCGACAAGCATGAAGTGAACAACCGCATCGCGGCGTACATGGTCGCGCTCGACCGTGTAGCCTTCGCCATCAAATTACGCGGCATTTACGCGTAGCGTCGTGGGATTGAATGGCCGCGGAAATTGTTTCGCGGCCATAACGCCTAAGGAGCGAACCGGTAACCCACACCTCGCACGGTATGGAAGTGGCGCGGCACCTGGGGATTCTCTTCCAACTTCTGCCTGAGCCAGGCAACGTGGACGTCGATGGTGCGCGAGGACACCGATGGCTGGTATTCCCAGACATGCTGGAGCAGTTCTTCGCGCGAGACCACCTTTCCGCGATGGTCCACCAGGTAGCGCAATAACTGAAGTTCCTTCCCTGCCAGCGAGACCGACGTCCCGTCCTTACTCACCGCCCCGCTTCCGAAATCCACTTCCACCGTTCCAAAGCGGAAGCGCTGCACCGGCGAAAGATTGTCTTTGTGCACGCGACGCAGCAGAGCCTCCACGCGCGCTACCAGTTCGGCAGGATCGAATGGCTTGCATAAGTAATCGTCGGCGCCGAGTTTCAATCCCACCACCTTGTCGATCACCTGCGACCGCGCCGTCAGCATGAGGATAGGCACGTCCACTCCGTGGGCGCGAACCTCGCGGCAAATATCAAAACCGGACTTGCCCGGCAGCATCACGTCGAGGATCACCAGGTCGAACCGGCTGTCGCTTGCCATCTCCAACCCGAGATTACCCTCTTGCGCCGATTCCACCTCGTATCCCTCGGCCGCAAACAAGTCGCTCAGAGTCAGCACCAGCCCCGGTTCATCTTCCACCAGCAGAATCCGTTTACTCAAGAGTTCTCCCCGGCCGTAACCGCCGCCAGTCTCACTGTGAATTCCGCGCCCTGTCCCGGCTCGCTTTTCACCGAGATGGTGCCGCGGTGCGCCTCGATGATGCGCCGGGTAATCGTAAGGCCAAGGCCGGTCCCGTGAATTTGCTTCTCCACAACGGAAGCGCCGCGATAAAAGGGATCGAAAATATGCCGCATCTCCGACGCCGGAATTCCATCGCCGTGATCGCGCACCCGGATCTCCACCATTCCGGATGTGCCGTTACGGCTGAGTTCCGCGTTCACATTCACGCGTTCTCCCGGGCGCCCGTACTTTACCGCGTTGGTCAGCAGGTTCTGCAGTGCGTGCCGCAGCGCCGTCGGATCGGCCAGCACCGGCGGCAGTCCAGGCTCAACATCCACTTCTGCCGGACAGTTCGCCGCCTTCACCGCTTCCTCAATCAACCCCGCCACGGAGGCTGGTTCGAGCTTGCCGATTGGACTGCCCGCGCGGCCGCGTGCAAAGCTCAGCACTTGCTCCACGATTCCGCCCAGCGACTCAGCTTGTTGCTCGATCAAAGCGCCGTAGCGCTTCACGCGCTCGGGGTCTGAAGCCATGTTGCCACGAAGGTTGTGTCCTGCTGTCCGCATGACGCTCAACGGTGTGCGCAGTTCGTGCGAAACGCCGGCTACGAATTGCATTTGCAGGTCGGCCAGGCGGTGAGAGCGGCGCGTGAGTTGAATCAGCGCGCCGACCGCGAACATCATCAGTACGAAGATTCCTGCCGTTACCGCGAGATTCCGCATACGCGCCTGCGCAACTACGGCTTCGAGCGAGCCTGCGTGGTGACGGACCGCCAGCGTCCAGCGTCCGTGTTCGGGAGCCGGTGGCGATGAACGTTCCGATTTCGCCGAGCGATCGGAGGGAGGCGGACCCTTGGGACCGTCCCCTCGGGGAAATGGCCGCGGTCCACCGCCCCGCGTCCTCCGAAACATTGATTCCATCCGGATGTCGAAAAGATTCACGGAAGCATCGGCCTGCTTGCCAATGGGTTCGCCGGAACGATACAGCACCCTGCTCGAATCGGGGCCTGTGCTGATTTCAAAAGCGTACTTCGACGCCTCGCTCGCTCCCATCTGACTCAGCATCAGCGCCGGTATGGTTTCTTTCAGGATGTGATCGACGTCGTATTCGAGAATCACCCACTCCACTTCATGTCCCGATGGCAAGCCGTTGGTCTGAAAATCGAATCGCGGAATTTCGATGACTCCCGCCGGGTCGCTGCCGTAGCCAGAGAAGGCATCTCCGCGCACGTTCGGATTGAGCCGAGTGAGGAGGCGCGTCCGCAACGTACTCCAACCCTGGGGCCAGTCAGCTTTGGTAAAAGCCCCCGTGGACGGGTCGAGTCGACGCAATTCAACGTTCTGCCCAACCGGAACACCGACCGAGAGACTACTGACGAGGTGGCCGTTTGCCGATGCCTTCGCATCCTGAAAGCGCACGGCGTACGCCTGTTCCCGATCCTCTCGTTTCGGATTAAAGGTCGCCGGAATTACGCCTTCGGCAATACTCGTCAACCCGGTATTCAACTGCCGGCTCACGCGGTTCAAGCCGGCCTCGAGACGCTCCCGCAAATCCGCCTGCTCGGCGTGACTCACCGCACCGATCCAGTGATACTGCAGATAACCCAGCACTCCGGACAACAACACCAGAGCCGCGATGAATACCCACCATAGGGTCGAGTGCTGATGCGTCCGTTCCACATCTATAAGATTACCCCTCGATTTGACAAGTGGTGCCGCGTATCGTCGTAAGAATTGTACGGATGTTGGTTAAGAGTGTTAAGAACGTCAACCGTTTCCGCCGAAACATACGCCAATTACTCGCCTCAGTGTCTTTGCAAGCGTCGGGCAGTCGAGAGGATGTTGAGGAGGGTCGCGACTCGATGAGTCTCTCAGAATGGAGCAACAAGTCAGGCCGGCGTCCCGGCACGGCGAAAGACGCGCTGCTTGCCGTCTGTGAAGTAGTGAGAGCCCGTCACATGGCCACTGGGCCAGATGCCCGTCGCTCCAGGGCGACCGCGCTGCAGTTGGTCGTCGGCCGCCAGTTATATCGAACGCGAAGAGATGACCCGCCGTTTGGCCAACGCCACGCATTAACTCGCCTGTAGTACGCTGATCGACATGCGATCGGCCAAGGCGCTCCTGCTGGGACTCATCGTGCTGTCCGTCGCTCGCGCCGAAGAGCCGCCGCTTTCCTGGATCGACCCCGATACGGGCCATCGCGTTATACGGCTTACCACCGAACCCGGCAGCGCCAGCCTGTATTTCAACCAGAACGGCTACACGGCCGACAAGCGACGCATGATCTACACGACACCGGGCGGTGTCTCCACGCTCGACTTGAAGACTCATCAAAGTCACGAGGTGGTGAATGCGCGCGTGCGCGTGGTGGTGACCGGTCGCAAGAACAATACGGTTTACTACATCCAGCACGACGCCCTGTGGGTGACTGACGTGGATACGCTGCGGTCACGCGAGATCGGCAAGCTGCCGCGCCGCGGGAGCATCGCCACGGTCAACGCGGACGAAACGCTGGCCGCCGGCACCTACGTTGAAGGCGACGGCGCTGACTACAATCAGCCCCCACTCTCGGCCACGGCTCCGCAGATCAACAGCCAGGGACATCCGCTTGACCAGCCGCTGAACAAAGGCCAGATGATGGAGCAGCGCCTTGCGGCAAAACTGCCGATGGCCATGTTCACGATGAATCTCAAGACCGGCAGTTTGAAGGTGATTCACCGCGCCACGGACTGGCTGAATCATCTCGAGTTCTCGCCCACCGATCCGACTCTGCTCATGTTCTGCCACGAGGGACCCTGGCATAAGATCGACCGCATCTGGACCATTCGTGCCGACGGTGGCAAAATCAACAAAATTCATCAGCGCACAATGGCCATGGAGATTTTCGGGCACGAGTTCTGGAGTCAGGACGGCAGGATCATCTGGTACGACTGGCAATTTCCGCGGGGTGAAGATTTCTGGCTGGCCGGCTACAACGTCCAGACCGGTGAAAGAACTGCCTATCACCTTCAGCGCAACGAGTGGTCCATCCACTTCAATGTCACAGATGACGGTCAGCTATTTTGTGGCGATGGCGGCGACCCAGGCCAGGTGGCGCACGCGACGGACGGCCAGTGGATCTATCTCTTCCATCCTGAAAAGGTCGGTAATCGCGAAGGTCTGGAAGAGCCGGGCTTCATCCGCCCTGGTGTACTGCGCGCAGAGAAACTGGTCAACATGTCGAAGCACAACTATCGCCTTGAGCCGAACGTCAGTTTTACGCCCGATCGCAAGTGGATTGTTTTTCGCTCGAATATGTTTGGCCCCACCTACGCGTTTGCGGTGGAAGTGGCCAAGGCCAATTAGCGCTTAACTCGTAAGCGCGAGAATCAGGTTCTCCATGACGATCCGGTCGTCTGGGCGGGCATCGCGTAAATCGCGGTCAGCGGCGAACAGCTTCCGAATCGCGAGTTCGAGTTTGTCCTGCGAAAACGCCGACAGCGTGAGACGGATTTGCTCTGCGCGGTCGCGCCAGATCCGGACGCCGATCCTGGTGAAGTGCCCCTGAATATCCGCGGCTGAACGCAGTCCAGCTTCACGCGCCACGAGCGCCATGCGGAACTGTGTTGCCAGGAAACTGAGGGCCAGTGGCAAATACTCGCCTTCGCGCACCAGCGTGTCCAGCAGATCGAGCGACCGTGCGCGATTGCCTGCGCCGAGCGCAGAGACCAGCGCGAAGATCGTCGTCTCCTGCGCGTTGGGGACTAGTCGCGCGATGTCGGCGGCCTCAATCCTTCTGGTGGTGCCGGCGTACAAGCTTAGTTTCTCGATCTCCCTCGCGATGCGCGCCGCGTCGCCACCGAGCGCTTCCACCAGCGTTCCCAATTCCGCGGGCCCGATCTTCAGACCTACCTGGCGCGCGAGATCCTGGGCCAATCCGCGAGCCGCTTCAGGCGTAAACGAGCGAAACTCGACCTGATTGGGAATCGACGAATAGAACTTCTGTACACGCTCAACGCGCGCTTTGTCGTCGCCGTCGAAATCGTAGCGGCTGCAATCGAACACAAGAACTGTGCCCGGCACCGGATCCGCGACGTAGGCGGCCAGTTGTGCAGCGGCGCCCTTGTCCGCGGCGCCACCTTCGTCGTCATCGTCTTCTGCCGCTGCGGCCGCGCGGCCGCGAGGCAAAACGCCTTCAGCGCCCGCCACCCAGATGACGCGCTGCGACGCAAATAGCGACATTGACCGCGCATCGTCCAGGACTTCGGACATCGTCAGTTCGTCGAGATCGTGATGGATGTAGCCTTGCTCGCGGTCCTCGGCGGGCAGCGCGGCCGCCAGCAGTGCTTTGCGGCACGCCTCGCGTTGGTACGATTCTGACCCGACAAACAAATACACCGGGGCCGACGCCTTTTGCACCTGCCGCAGAAATTGATCGGGCGTCACGCTAGAAATTCTCCAGGACCGCGCTGACAACCGACCGGGCCACGTCCTTGCTCAGCCGCTGCATCGCCACTCCGCTCTCTTCGAAATAAGCCAATTGATCCGAACTGAGCTCGTACTGCTGTCTCATTTCGAAAGACTGGCGGGAAAACAATTCCTTGCCCGTCACGCGATCCACCAGTTTGATCGTCATGATGACATTGAACTGAATCACGCTGGCGCGGGCGGTGGCTTGATCGAACACCACCGGATAGGCGAAATAGTTCACGATCGTCCCACGCAGAATGGCGTCGGCCTGATTCTGGTCGGTGATCACCTTGTAGCGTGTGCGCGCAATGAACTCTCGCGAGATGGCCTCAGGCAGCATATCGGCCAGTTTGTAGCGCGTGGTCGCGTTGCCGAATGCCGGAATCGCAATCGTGTGAAGCGTCTTCGGCATGGTATCCGCATGCCCGGACACGTGATAGCCGCAAGAAATTGAGAGCAGGCATGCGGCCGCAACCGCGCAGAGCCTCACAGGTACTCCTTGGCCACCGCCGCCGCAGCCTCCGCCCGCAGTCGTAGATTGTCGGCGACCAGCCAGAACCAGTAGGCACGAGGATTGTTGCGATCCACCCGGATGCCGCCCGCGGACAGAACGTTCTCGCCAGTCGCTCCCACGTTATTGGGCGCTTCCTCCGCTGCTCTCCGCACTTCAATGTATGCGCACGCTAGCGCCTCTTCAATGGCCGCCACTCCGGGAGAACTCGCAAACTCAATCCAGCCGGAAATCGTATAGCCATGGAACACCGGCGCTTGAATCAGCCGCATCGACGGCATTGGTGCATTGGAGGTATTGTGCAGCAGCGTCGCCAGGTGCCGTTCAATCAGAGCCTCCGCGTCCGCGAGTTTGTGCGGCGACTCGGGGCCGTACTCGCTCAGTAGATTGAACGCTACTTGCTGGTCGAAGATGTCTTTCGGCAGCGCTTTGAACGAGAGCAGGTTCACGCTTTGCGCCTGCAACTCCTGGATCCCTCGCTGACCGTGTTCGCTCGCGGGTTCGAAAATCTCAATGACACTTTGCTGCACCGTGAAGGCGGCGGTCAACCTCTGGAAAACCAGCGCTAGCGCAACTGATGCGGGATGCGCGATCACTGCGATCGACGACGCTCCGAGTTCGCGGACCTTCTCGAGCATCGGGGCTCGCAGGCGGGCTCGTGGATGGTCCTCGAGCGATCCTGTGACGTCGATGATCGCGGCGGTATCTCCTGCCAATTCGAGCGTCTTCTGCCCGGTCTCGGCGTTCCCAGCCAGAAACACGACGTCCACTTCGTCGAATGCATCTTCGTCCAACGGAGTAAGGATCATCGCCTCGCCTTCGTCGCCGCGGGCGATCTTGGCTTTCTCCGGTTCGCCTGAAATCAGCCGGACATCCGGCGCCGGTTTGAGACCGTTCAGAACCTCGCGGATTTCTCTGGCAACTAATGTTTCGCCGCCGACGATGGCGGCCGTGGGGATGTGGAACTCAGCCAACCTGGTGCTCCGGACGGGGTGTCGTGGTAGTGCTCTTCAAACGGCGGCGTATGAGTCCGCCCATCCGCAAGGCGATGCCGCTGCCCACGTAGGTGATGGCGATTGCCAGCAATACAGGCTGTGACGCCACCCAAATCAAGTAGATGAGACTGCCGACGAAAACGAAGCTGATGGGCGACCGTGGGCGTAGAAGATTGACGTCCTTGAAACTCGGGTATCGCCACGTGGACACCATCAGAAACGATAGCAACGCGAGCAGCACCAGCCAGGCCACTGCCAGCGGCCACCATTTCAAGGGCGCTGGACCGAATGCGTAAACGATTGCGGCCACCATGCCCGCCGCCGATGGGATGGGCAGTCCGACGAAATACTTCCGGTCTGGACGCCCCGGATTCTTCGGCACTGGATTTGTTGTGATATTGAATCGCGCCAGGCGCGCGGCGCCGCAAAGCAGAAAAATAAAGCAGACGAAGTATCCGGCGTGGAGCAACTGATCGAGCGGAATCGCGTCGATCGGCGGTCGTATAAACTGGATGCCCCAGGCGTAAGCCAGCACCGCCGGCGCGATGCCAAAGGTGATCACGTCGGCAAGCGAATCCATCTCGCGGCCAAAGTCGCTTACCGTGTTCGTCATGCGCGCAATGCGGCCGTCCAAACCGTCCAGCACCACGGCGATACCGATCATCATGGCGGCCAGTTCGAAATGGTTGTTCGGCGTTCCTTCCCGCATCGCGCCGCGAAAGGCTTGCAGTATCGCAACGAAGCCCAGAAATACATTGCCGGCTGTGAACGCCGTGGGCAGCGCGTAGGCGGCACGCCGCGGTCGGCGGTCAGGAGAGCGTGGGTCGATTAGTCGGTCGCGAAGGTTCATCGCAGAACCCTATTTTCGCAGATCCGAGGGGATTAACTCTAATGTGCTGCCACTGAGCGCATCGACGCCCCGCCCATTTGCTTCAAGAACCTCTCCAACTCCGCCCGTCCATCCGGCGATAATTTCTCCTGGAGCGCCGACAGGCCTTCTTTAAGGGCAGTCAAACGCTGCTGGTAGGCGGCGCTCATGCTCTCACGATTGGGCGCTGCTCCCTGCTGCCGGGCAGCGTTCATTGAAGCGTTCATCCGCTCGTCTATGCCATCCAACCGCGACGCTGCTTGAGCGATCGCCGCGCGGAATATTTCTTGGTCCGACGCGCTGAGCCTGCCTGACAGGAGATCGTGTGGTTCCGGAGCCTGTTCCGAAATCTCGCCGTTCGCGTCGTGGGAGTGCGACGCCTGCGCTCTGGACATGTGTACCAATCCCTCAAAGCGTACCTCCACGGGAACCTGAACCATCTCGACATCCGGAACGCGGCGATTGTAGCGAGTTGGAATCGCGACGTCGGGCAGGCTAACCGTTTTTGAAACATTGTCTCGTATCTGCATCCACCAATCAGTCCAATAACGGAGCATGGACTGCTCGGTCTGGCGGTCGGGCACAGGCGTTTGAGACGGGCACTGTACGTCCATCTCTCTCTTCCAGTACTTGCCGGAATTCCGAGCGATTCGGCACATAGCGGTCATAGCCATATCACGGGGCGACACGTCGGGACTGCGCAGCATCGCCGCCAAATACGGCATCACCTCAAAACTGCTGTTGCGGCTGACGCGCATCGCGAAGATCCCGTCCAGTCCCTGCAGTGTCGTCTCGGCGAGTGCCATGCGGCCGAAAGCCAGCGTTGCTGCGCCATTCTGGTTCCAATCAAACTCCATTAGGTAACTGGAAGCCATGCCCGCATCGAACCCTTTCGCAAGCCGGGGCAAGTCCCGCTCCAACTCGGTTACTGCGGCCGGGTCGTTGTTCCGAATCCGTCCGAGAATTCCGAGCAGACGCAGGTTCACGTCGGCCGACGCTGACAGGTGCCGCATGGCGACCGCACTCTCCTGCTTGTCCAGCGTCGTTAACGCCCTCGTCAACCCGTGATACTGCATGCGCGTTCGTACAAACTCCGGGGGCGCTGCCGGATTGATCCTCTCGAGCTTTTGCGGACCGAAGTCAGAGGACTTGCGCGCCATCAGATCGTCGAGGGCCGATGCGAATTCGCTGGCCAGTTTCGCGGACAGTTTGGCATCCGCCGTATAGAACAAATCTCCGGAGAGTGGCGCCGTCGGAACCGCGACAATATACCCGCCAAACTCTCCGCCCATCTGACTCGCCTGGAGCGCTTCCATGCTGTCGCCTTTTGGGCGAAGAAAGAAAATCGCGCGGGTCTGGGGGGCTTTGGCGATCGCAGCGGGAGTGTCGGCGGGGCCCGGTGTGTATTGCCAGGTAACGGGAATCGAGGCGCCCATCACCGCGTTGCCCTGCAGCGTCCGTACCACTCGCAACTTCGCGTGCACTGTGATCATCGAGCCGGAATCCGTGGCGGCGCCTTCGAGGATGTCAGCGACGACTATCAACTTCGCCGTCTGTAGCGTGTCGTCGAAGTTCCAGCCGCTGTGGGACGAAGTTGTGCTTTGGCCGTGGAGAATTGTGGCCGAAAGCGCGAGGATCGTTAACAGAGTCTTCATTGCGATCACTCCCGACAGTGCCAGTATACTAGGCGCTATGCATCGTCCCGGTCTCGTCTTTGCGCTGTCCGCGGCGGCAGTCTTTGCACAGCCGTCCCTCGAATCGAAGTTCGACAACGCCATTGCCTCCACGCTCAAATCGAGCGGAGCGCCGAGTGTCTCGGTGTCGATTGTCGACGGCGGAAAGCTGGTCTACGCTAAGGCGTTCGGTAAAGCCGACATCGAGAAAGATCGCGACGCCACTGTGGACACGCGCTACGCCGTCGGTTCCATCAGCAAGCAGTTCACTTCGGCCGCTCTGCTGCTCGCGCAGGAGCAAGGGAAACTCTCGCTCGACGACAAGGTGTCGAAGTTCTTTCCCAAGGTGACCCGCTCCGGCGAAACCACGGTCCGCCAGTTACTCTCCCACACTGCTGGGTACGAGGACTTCGCGCCACAGGACTACATCATCCCCGAATGGACTCACCCGACCACGCCCCAGGTCTTACTTGAAAAATGGGCAGCCAAGCCGCTCAACTTCGATCCGGGCACCCGCTGGCAGTACAGCAACACCGGCTACGTGCTCGCCGGGCAGATTTTTGAGAAGGCCACCGGCCGCGGACTGCTCGAATTTCTCAAGGAGAAGATTTTCGATCCGCTCGGCATGTCGACCGCCTCCGATTGCGACGTCCGAAATCCAGCTGACGCCACCGCCTACACCCGTTTTGCCCTCGGACCCTCCCGTCCGGTTGCGCGCGAGGCCTCAGGCTGGTATTTCGCCGCCGGCGAACTCTGCATGACGCCGGCCGATCTCGCGAAATGGAATATCGCCTTCCTTCAGCGCAAGATTCTTTCGGCGGCTTCGTACGAACAGTTCATGCGCGAGGTCAAGCTGAGTGATGGTAAGCCGACGCATTACGCTCTTGGGTTAACGGTCGGCGAGGCGGACGGTGCGCCCGTGTTCTCGCACGGCGGTGAAGTATCGGGCTTCATATCGAGCGATCAGGTGTTCCCAAGCAAGAACGCCGCTATCGCCGTGCTCTCCAACTCCGATGGCAACTCGGTCACCGGTCAAGTGGCGCAGCGCCTCACCCAGATCGTTTTACGGAACGAACCTCCTGTGACGCCCGAGTCCGAGATCAAACAGGTGGAAGCCATCCTCAATGGGTTGCAGCAAGGCAAGATCGATCGCGAACTCTTTACCTCAAACGCGAACTTCTATTTCACCCCGGCGGCGCTAGCGGACTTTCAATCGTCACTCACGGCATTGGGCTCGCTGAAGCAGGTGACCAAGGGCGGCGAGAACTTACGCGGCGGCATGACCCACCGCAGTTACCGCGCGACCTACGAGAAGAGTGTGGTCCGACTGAATATTTATGTGACGGATGGGAAGTATGAGCAGTTCATGATCACGGGCCAGTAGGACGGTTCGGCGCTTTATGCGCGACGCGCAATAATGCTGGAGCCCGCCTTCACGCGCTCTCCAGGCTTCACTGCGATCACCCACTCGGGTCCAAACAGGACATCCATTCGCGACCCGAATTTGATTAGTCCGATTCGCTCGCCCTTCTCCACCCGGTCACCAGATTTCTTGTAGAAGATGATGCGCCTCGCGATCAGTCCGGCAATCTGGCTGAACGTCACCTGCGAATCCCCGGCGTCGACGGTCACAACGTTCTGCTCGTTTTGGGACGTCGCATCCTCGCGGCTCGCCACCAGAAACTGACCCTGCTGATAGCGCACCTCGCCTATGGTTCCGCCAACCGGCGTGCGGTTCACATGCACATCAAAAATATTCAGGAAAATGCTGATGCGCGTGATTCCCGGTGCGTGGCTCTTCACCGCCACAACCTTGCCGTCGGCCGGCGAAACGGCCACTGGACCTGCCGGAATCTCGCGCTCGGGATCGCGGAAGAACCACAGGCAGAAGATCGCTACCACGTAAAACGGCACCGCCCACGGCCACGAAAGCAGGTACCCCACTGCCCACCCCCCAACGGTCAGCGCCAGGGCATAGTAGATCCCGTATTTAACCATCCGAAGTTAGCGTACCTAGTTCTGCGGCAGCGTGCCGGAAACGAAAAGGCTGTTCCATTCGGCGCGGCCCGTTTGAGCGGGTAGCGCGCGCAGCAACCGGAACGCGACCGCACTGCCCGCTTTGAGCGTAGTCTGGATCTTCTTCACATCGTCTACCGAGTTCACCGGCTGCCGGTTGATCGACACTACGACGTCGCCGTCCAGCATTCCGATGTCATCGGCAAACGAGCCCGACTCCACCCGCGTCACTTTCACTCCACTCTTCGCCTGAGCGTTGACCGCCTCGTGCTCGGAATCATTCAGCGGTCGAATGCTGATGCCGAACTGCGCTTTCGCGCCTTCCGTATTCGTCGATTCTCCGGAGTCGCGGTCGGGAGCCACCATGCCGGCCCGCCGGTTGATGATGTCGGCGCGATCGCCAATTGTCAACTTGAAATCCATCTTCTTGCCTGCGCGGTCGATCGTGATCGCCGCAGGCGACCCCACCGGCAGATCAGCGACGCGGTTGATCAGGTCGTCCCCGTCCTTGATCTGTTTACCGTTCAGCGCAACGATGATGTCCTCTTCCTGAATTCCTGCTTTCGCCGCGGGACCGCCCGAAATGACGGACCCCACCAGGACTCCACCGTTGGTCCCCAGAGCCTTGAAGAGCTCAGGCTTGTCGGCCTTGCTCCACTGAATGCCGATGGACCCGCGGGTTACCTTGCCGTCGCGAATGATGTCGTTGTAAACCCGAACCGCCATATTGCTCGGCAGCGCGAACCCGATTCCCTGATACCCGCCTGACTGCGTGGCGATCATGGTATTCACGCCGATCACTTCGCCGCGAATATTCAGCAGCGGACCGCCGCTATTGCCGGGATTGATTGCCGCGTCGGTCTGGATGAACTTCTGGAATGCTTGCGCGCCAATGACGTCACGCGCTGTCGCGCTCACGATTCCCGCCGTCACCGACGCTTCCAGGCCAAACGGCGAGCCGATAGCTACCGCCCAGTCGCCCACCTGCACTGACTCCGAGTTGCCGATGCTCACCGGCGTCAGGCTCGTGTGCGGATCGATCTTGATTACCGCCAGGTCGGTCTCGCTATCGGTCCCGATGATCCGCGCGCGATACTCCGCCGAGTCGCCGTGCAGTTTCACCTTGATCCGGTCCATCTTGTCGATCACGTGATTATTCGTGATGATGTAGCCGTTCCGATCCACGATGAAGCCGGTACCCGACTGTTCCTGCCGGTACATCCTCGGATTCACGCCGCCGCCACCGCGCCCTCCAAACGGATCATGGAAAAAGCGCCGCAGCGGGTCATTCGGATTGCTGCTATCGTCCTCGTCCTCGTCGCCCTGGCTCTTCTTGTTATTCCGGCCGGTCTTGGCTTCCTTCGGCAAACTCTCCGCCGTAATGTTCACTACCGAGGGATCCAGCTTCTTAGCCAGCTTGGTGAACTCGTTGCCCAACTCCACCGGGTTCGGGATCTTCAGCGGTGTGGCATCTGGAGCGGCCGATTGCCCCCGGGCCGCGCTAACACGCGTGTTGAGCAGTGTTCCGATGACGATGCCGATCGACAGCGTGAACAAAAGTAGCGTGAACGAGAGAAACTTCTGACGGCGGATCTGAGTTAGCACTTCGGGACCTTTCTCACCTACCGGACAGCGGCAGGAACTCACTTTTATTATAGAGACTCGGCACCCATTGATTCGTTGGGGTTTTTTCTGCCGAACGGCTTCAGCTCCACTGCCAGGATTCCTGCCAGAATCAGCGCCGCGCCGGTGAGTGCTCGCCCGGTGAGCGTCTCCCCGGCCAGCAGAAATGCCGTTACCCAGGCAAACACCGGTTCGAGCGAAAAAATGAGTGCGGTGCGAGTCGGTGTGGTGAACTGCTGTGCCCAAGTCTGCGCGGCGAAAGCGAAAGCCGTTGCCAGCAGGGCGGTCAGACCGATGGCAAAAGCCACGCCGCCGGTCAATTTCCAGCGCATTGGCTCTGCCCACCAGAACGTTGCCAAGCTCAGCAGTGAGGCAGCAGAAATCTGATAGAGAGCCAGTTTCTCAAAGCTGAGGTGCTTCGAATAGTGGCCCAATACGACGATATGGAACGCGAATGCGACGCTGCATCCGAGCACCAGCAGGTCTCCCCGGCTGACATCCAGGTTCAACGACGTCATCGTGAGCAGAGTCATTCCCGCCGTCGCGAGCGCCACGCCCAGAATCTCCGAAGCATGCGGCAGGCGCTTGTAGATAAGGGCGCTCACCACCGGGACGAGCGGAATGTAAAAGCCGGTGATGAAGCCGGCTTTGGCCGCGGTGGTGTACCGCAACCCGGCTGTTTGGAGTACGTAGCCGGCGAATAGGAAAAGTCCGACGATGAGCCCCGCCCGAACTTCGCCTGTCCGTTTCAGGTGATGATGTGTGCCCAGCCGGCCGCGGAAAAGCAGCGCCAGCGCCACTGCTGCGATAGTGAAGCGCACTCCGAGAAAGAGCAGCGTCGAGACCTGCTCCAGTGCGTCCTTGACGATGACGAACGTTGCGCCCCAGATCGCCGCCACTGCCACCAGCAACAGTTCTGCCCTCAGGCGAAGGGATCGCGCGCGTGTCATTCCATATCGCGCTGCAACAGATACAACGTGAGCAGCAAGCGCTTCAATCCGGTCTCGCGCCCGTCGGGGTGATACCACTCGGCCGGCGTGTGCGCACCGCCGCCCTGTCCGCCGGTCCCGATCGAAACAGCCTGCAAGCCCATCGACAACGGGATGTTGGCGTCGGTTGAGGCACAGTCAATTCGCGACCGGATCCCCATATAGCTATCCACCGCCCGGACTGCCGTCAGCAGCGGCGCATCGCTGGCTAGTGCTCCGCCAGGCCGCGCGCCGATTTCCTTAATCTTCGCCGAAATGCGGCCCGACGCCGCCCGCCCGTTCTCGATTTCGAGCGCTTGTTCCACGCAGGCCGACAGCAGGTTGGTCAATTCAGTGATCCGCGCCGGACTCTCGCTGCGAATGTCGATCTTCACCCGCGCCGATGCGGGAATGGAGTTGACGCTCGCGCCGCCCTCCACGACACCGAAGTTGAATGAAAATCGCGGAGAGTTGGTGTTGTCGAGTTTTTGGTCAGAGAACAGCGTGATGGCGCGGCTCAACGCGTGAATCGGATTCGCCGTTCCGTAGTCGCTCCAGCTATGGCCGCCGGGCCCGCTGAAGGCGACGTCAAAACGCCGGCTTGCGAGCGCCTGCGCCGTGATGTGGTCGAGGCTCGGACCGTCGAGCACGAGAAAGCTCTTCACCTTCCCGGCCAGCGGGGACTGACGGCATAAATAGCGCATGCCGCTCAGGTTGCCCTCGCCTTCTTCCCCGACATTGGCAATAATGACCAATTTCGAGCCGATCTGCGCCATCTCCGGGCATGCTTTCACCGCCGCCGCCACTGCCAGGAGCGTTGCCAGACCGGCGCCGTTGTCGGATACGCCAGGCCCATGCAGGGTCCCGTCCGGCGTGACATGAACTTCCTCCAGATTTCTAGGCGCCAGTACAGTATCGAGATGCGCCGTCAGTGCGATGAATGGACCCTCGCGCTCGGCGCCCGAATACGCTACTACATTGCCTGCTCTGTCCAATTCCGCGCGCCAGCCCAATCCCCGCAGTTGATCGGCCATCCACTCCGCGCGTTTTTGTTCAAAGAACGTGGGAGCCGCAATCCGGCACAGCGTCAA
This sequence comes from Bryobacterales bacterium, assembly GCA_038212445.1. GTDB lineage: Bacteria > Acidobacteriota > Terriglobia > Bryobacterales > Bryobacteraceae > TMP-7. Next base: position 117,986 of record JBBQUM010000005.1, on the reverse strand, counting down.
ATGCCGTTCGGTGATCCACTGTTTCTCGCGGCGGAAGAACGACAGACACTCCCGTACCCCTGGCGCTTCCGCGATCGCCGCCAATTTGGGATCCTGTGCGACTGTGCCCATCCTGGACTTCAGTGTATCCCACGACGTGCCTGGGAACGCTCCAGGCAAAGCGAGGCTGCTACAATTGTCTTTCCGCATGGCCGTCAACGAGCAGGAACTCCGGCAACATATCGTTGAAGTCGGCAAACTCGTCTTTCAAAAAGGATGGGTGGCCGCCAACGACGGTAATATCAGCGTCCGCACAGGCGACAACCGCATCCTGTGTACTCCCACAGGTGTCTGCAAAGGGATGATGAAGCCCGACGACCTCATCATTTGCGACATGCAGGGCAACAAAATTGAAGGGCGTCTCGAACGAACCAGCGAGATCGCCATGCACACCACCGTGTATAACATGCGCTCGGACATCAAGTCCGTAGTGCATGCGCATCCTCCGGTCGCGACGGGGTTTGCCGCGGCCGGAAGATCCCTGAACCTCGCGCTTCTGCCCGAAGTCATCATTGGACTCGGCTGTGTCCCGCTCGCCGATTACGGTCTTCCCGGGACGCCCGCGCTTACCGATGGCATGCTTCCCTACATCCCCAAGTACGACGCGCTCCTGATGGCCAACCACGGCGCCGTCTGCTATGGCGAGGATGTTTACAAAGCTTATTTCCGCATGGAGACCCTGGAGCACTTCGCGCGCATTACGTTCGTTGCCGAGATGCTGGGCGGTCCGAACGTACTTCCCCGCGCGGAAGTGGATAAACTATTCGATTCAAGGACTCGCTACGGCGTTAAAGCCAGGGCTGGTGCGGTGCCCGGTTGCCCTGTCGTAGCTGAGGATCTGGCGCCAAGCGACAAGATTGTAGTGACTCGAGAAGAACTCATCGCGCTCATTGATGAAGCCCTGAGGGCGCGCGGAGTGACCGTTTCGTAGGTGGAGGATCGATGGGTGAAGCTTTAGGAATGATCGAGACGCGCGGCCTGGTATCGATGATTGAATCAGCCGACGCGATGGTGAAGGCGGCGAACGTGACGCTCGTCGGTTGGGAGAAAATCGGGTCCGGCTACGTGACGGCCCTGGTGCGCGGCGATGTTGCGGCTGTTCGCGCTGCTACCGATGCCGGCGCAGCTGCTGCCCGCCGTGTGGGAGAACTGATTGCCGTCCACGTGATCCCGCGCCCACACCCCAGTCTCGAAGACGTTTTCAACATCGGCAAGGCCAACGGTAAATGATCCTCGCCCGCGTCGTCGGCACAGTGGTCGCCACACGCAAGGATCCTCGTCTCGAAGGGTCCAAACTCCTCATCGTCAAGCCAGTGTCGCCTGAAGGCAAGGACGAGGCCGGCTACATCATCGCAGTCGATACGGTCAGCGCCGGGTCGCGGGAGACTGTCATCTGTGTCTCGGGGAGTTCAGCCCGCATGGCGGATGGCTGCAAAGACAAGCCCGTTGACACCGCCATCATCGGCATCGTCGACACCGTTCACATGAACGGCGACGCTCCAAAGAAGTAGCGCTATGTACTTAGGCAAGGTGGTGGGATGCTTGTGGTCGACGGTCAAGGACTCGCGTCTCGAAGGTCAGCGCCTACTCGTCGTCCAACCGCTCACCCCTGAACTTCAACCAACGGGCAAGCGGCTCGTCTGCACCGATTGCACCGGTGCGGGATCCGGAGAATTGGTTTACTATTGCGGCGGCAAGGAATCCAGCTTCCCTTTCCTGCCCACCGAAGTCCCTACCGACCGCACCATCGTCGCCATCGTCGATGATCTACACGTGGATCGGAGCGCCGGATGCTGATCGCCCGCGTGATCGGCGAAATCTGGGCCACCCAGAAACACGAAAGCCATGAGGGTCGTAAGGCTCTGCTGGTCCAACCCCTGAATCTGGACGGTACCAACCGCGGTGACGCCGTGGTAGCGATGGATTCGGTGGATGCCGGCGTCGGCGACCGCGTCCTGCTAACGATGGAAGGCTATAGCGCCATGACGAGCGTCGGGCGCCCAAACTCACCGATCGACATGGCCGTAATCGGCGTGATCGACCGCATTGACCTCGCGCCGTAAGCTGGCAGCAGCGTCACGCCCAGGATTGTGTGGTGAAAAACATGGGGAATCGCTTTTTTTGGCGATTCCCCGTCCGCACTAACTCTGGCCTATTGGCCGAGAATTTGAAAAGTCGTCGTGCCGTCGACGCGAACCTTCTCGTATGCTTCCGTCCAGGTCTTGTGATAAGGATGCGTGTCGTAGACCTTCTTGACGTCGGCGTTCTTCATCTCCATGCACATGCCGTAGTCGCGTGGCGTGCGGGTGACGGTGGTGCTGATTTCCCCGCCTGCGCGATATTTCTTCACAGTCTCGTCGTCAAGCTTGCCGCTGATTGAAGTCTGGCCAAGCGGGTTTTGAAGCTTGCCATACCAAACATGGGTGACTCCTTTGATCTCTTTGGGAATGGCGTCGCTGGCCTTGGCGAAAGCGGCCCAGTCGGCGGGGGTGGCTTCCTTAATAGATGTGAAAGCGAAGCAGTGAAGGAGGGCCTTTTCGCCGGCGAAAGCGGAAAGCGGGGCCAGAAGGGCGAGTGCGGCTACGGTGATCAGTTTGGTCGAGTGCATTTTAATAGTGTAAATGACGGGCCAGGGAAAGGAATGTAACGGAGGTGAATCACTTAGAGCGGGTCCCGCGAAAGCGGGGACTGCTTGCAGTACGAGTAGCCTAGTCCAAACAGAATCTAAAACTGCCGTTTTATGCACAGGTTGTCCACAGGCGTACCGGCTCTAAGTTTTTGAAAATAAAGCCAAATAAACCTGTTGAAAAAAAGCTTTCCACAGCCTTAATACCATTGACCTAAGGTCCTAGAAAGCGCATGATGACCTTGGTTCCAAGAGGTTCTAAGGAACAGTAAGCCAGACGGTTTGTAGCGGACCTGGAACGTTGATCTTTCGGTCATTGTCTAAAAGCGGAGACTGAAGGGGAGCGAAGGGAAATCGGGCAGATCGTTCAGGTAAGTTTGCCAGACTGAAGGCTAGTCGGGCGCTACGATCCACTCGGGTTGAAGGACCCGGATGGGGAGCGGAGATTAGTTAGTCAGTCAGGGCGCTTTGGTTGACAGAAGCAGCAACGGGCCCTAGCGTAGATCTTCCCCTCCGACTTTCGAATCGGGGAGGAAGGGAGCGAAACGCCGAACGGGTTGTCGAGTCATTCAGAGTGGAGTTGAAGAAGCAGGCCGGGATCTACGACCCTGCCAAGGAGACCGTCGCAAGGCGGGATTCGCTGCAGGCGAGCGAAAGGTCGCTTCGAGGACACCAAACTTCAATCAGGCCAGCAAAAGCGCAGGGCTCTGAAGCGTCAATTCGATGCCGGGAGAAAACCGGTATTGAGGAGTGACAGGGCAACCACCAGCGGCCTCGATTGCCACGTCCAGTTCGGGCATGCCGGACGGAGGGCAGGCTGATCCAAGGGGTCACTTGGAACCATTTTCATTGTTGGCCCTCCTGATTTGAGCGAAGGACCGCCGTCCTGGCGGCCCATTTCGAATTGAACTAGCGGGTTCCTGTCCGGGCCGGCAGCTTCACGGCTTTACCGGTCCGGATGGATTCTTTTGCTGCTTCGATAATCTCAATCACTTCGACGTTGATGTCCATCGCCGTCATTCCCTCAATTTGTTTCTTCGCCTTCAGCGTTTCCACCATGTAGGTGACAGGCTTCGCGCGTTCGGCGGGCAGCGGATCGATCGCAATCTCCTTATTCTCCCGGCCCTTCTTCAATTCCACCTTGCCGTTTTGCATGTAGAGCACGCCTTGGCGGCCGAAGATCTCGAGATCCTGGAAGGAGCGAGGAAGATCCCACGAGCCTTCAAAGATCCCCTGGCCATCCTTGTAGTTAAGTGTGATGGTGGCGTTGTCTTCCACTTTGGGGAATTTTTCGGGTTGAAGATGAATCGCGGTGGCGTAGACGCTATCGGGGCGGCCGAGGTACCAGAGACTCCATAGAGCGTTGTAGCAGCCGAAGTCCATGAGCGCGCCGGCGCCGTTCTGCACGGGGTCAGTCAGCCAGTCGAAGAAGTACTTGTTGCGGACACCTTCGGAGCCGGGGCCGCCATGTCCCACTACGCCGCGCAGGCGGTAAACTTTGCCCACGGCACCGGAGTCGGCTTGTGACTTGGCGGTGTAGTTGGCGGCCCACCAGGCCATCTGGTAGTTCACCATGACCTGAATTCCGTGCTTCTGGGCGATTTCGCGAATCTTGACCGCGTCCTTGTAGGTGGAGGCAAGCGGCTTTTCGAAAATAACGTTGATCTTGCGGGCGGCGCACGCCTCCACGATTTCGAGATGGCGGTTGTTCTCAACGAAAGCCCAGACGATGTCGGGCTTCTTCTCGTCGAGCATCTTTTTGTAGTCGGTGACGAACAGATCGTCCGTGGCGCCCATCTTTTTAGCTTCCGCCTGGAGATCCTCCTTTGGCTCGGAGATGCCGACTAGCTTGGCGGGCGTGCCGCCCTTGATCATGTCGTTCAGGTGTCCCCAGACATGCGAGTGGACCATCCCGACGACGGCGATTTTGTACTCCTGGGCAAAGCCCGTGAGAGCGAGTAGAGCGAACAGGGCGAGTGACTTCATAGAAACGACAATTGTATCGTTTTGTCCTGCCCGCCGATTTGACTGTCCCTACTTCTTGGCACCGCCGAGTGCGCCGGAGCGGCAGGATTTGCAGACACCGAAGCCGCTGCCGTTGGCAGTGATGAAGCCGCAGTAGGCGGAAATGCGCGACAGTTCGGTGGCGGAAAGGGTTGCCGCGGTGAAGGGCGTTTCGGTCATGCCGAAGCCGGCATCTAAGGCGTGGATGGTGGACCTCCAGGCGGCGAGACCGGGCGCCAGGGGGCCGGGAGCGTTGGCGGCGCAGGGTCCGCCGGTGGTGGCGAGTAGTTTGACGACAACCGAGCCAGGCACGGCCGGGGTGAGCGTGTTGGTGAGCAGGTCCTGCTTGGCGGAGATCGAGGCCAGGCCGTTGGGAGTGACGGTGCAGGTGCAGCAGGAGATCAACTGCTCGTCGGGCGAGAAGGCGTAGACGTTCACACAGATGTTGGCGCAAGAAGCGCCGTTATTCGTGAAGTTGAATTCGGAATCGCCGGAAGCGAGGTTAGCGGCGTAGCGGAGTTGGAAGGCCGCGCCGACCAACAGGCTGGCGGTGGCAGGGTCGCCATCGACGGCCTGGGTGGAGGTGATGGCCGAAGTGGTATTGAGCTTGGTGCCTTCGGTGGTGCCGGTGACATTGACGGCGAAAGTGCAGGATACGCCGGGCGCCAGGGTGGCTCCGCTGAAGCTCACCAGAGAACCGCCGGCCGTGGCGGTGATTGTGCTGCCGCCACAAGCGCCGGTGAGGCCGTTGGGCGTGGCGACGACGAGTCCGGCGGGGAGGGTGTCAGAGAATGTGATGCCGGTGAGGGTGACGTTGACGTTCGGGTTGGTCACCGAGAACGTCAGCGTGGCCGTTGTCCCCAGAGGGATGGCTACGGCGGAGAAAGCCTTGGTAACAGCGGGCGGGCGGGCGATGGTGAGACTGGCGGCGGCCTGGTTGCCATTGCCACCCTCAGTGGAGGTGACGTTGGTGGTGGTGTTGAGGATGATGCCGTCGGCGGGGGCAGTGACGTTGAGGCTGAGCACGCAGGTGAGGCCGGCAGCGACGGTGCCGTTGGTGAGGCTGATGGACGTGCTTCCGGCGGTGGCAGTGGCGGTGCCGCCGCATGTGCTCTGGAGTGAGTTGGGCGTGGACACGATGAGGCCGCCCGGTAGAGTGTCGGAGAAGCTGACACCGTTCAGGGTGACGGCGTTTGGATTCTTAATGGAGAAGGTGAGCGAGGTGGTGCCGCCGACGTTTAGCTTGGATACGCCAAAGGCCTTGGAGATGAGAGGGGGGCCTACGACGCTAAGGTTGGCTTGCGAGGTGTTGCCTGTGCCAGGATCGGTGGCGGAGATGGTGACGGAGTTCTGTTTCAGGCCACTGCTGTTGCCAGTGACGTTCACAGTGATGACGCAGTTGAGGCTGGCGTTCAGTGAGAGGCCGGAAAGCGCGACCGAACTCGAGCCGGCTACGGCAGTGATGGTGCCGTTTGGACAAGTAGTGGAGAGCCCGTTGGGGGTGGCGACGACAAGGCCGGCCGTCAGAGTGTCGGTGAACGAGACTCCAGTGAGAGTCTGGTTGGTGTCGGGATTAGAAATGGTGAAGCTCAGCGTCGTGTTGGTGTTCAGCGGGATGGTTGATGAACCGAACGCCTTAGTGATGGCAGGCGGACGGTAGGCGTTGATGGTGGCTTGCGCCTGATTGCCGGTGCCGCCTTCGGTGGAGTCGACAGAGGTGGTGATGTTGGAGATGAGGCCGTCGGCGGTGGCGGTTATGTTGATGCTGAAGGTGCAGGTTGAGTTGGCGGCGATGACGCCGTTGGCGAGGCTGATGGATGTGCTGCCGGCGGTAGCGGTGATGGTGCCGGCTCCGCACGAGCCGGTGAGTCCGTTGGGCGTGGCGACGGTGAGGCCGCCCTGCAGGGTATCGGAGAAGCTGACGCCGTTGAGGGTGGCGGCGTTCGGGTTTTGAATGGAGAAGCTGAGCGTAGTGCTGCTGCCGACGTTCAGCTTAGATGCGCCAAAGATCTTTGAGATAGACGGCGACATTGCCACCGTCAGGCTTGCATTCGAGGTGTTGCCTGTGCCGGTCTCGAAGGCGGAGATGGTGACTGCATTCTGTTTCAGGCCGAGGGAGGTGGCGGTGACGTTTACGCCAATTGAGCAGGAGGCGCCGCCGGTGAGCGACAAGCCGGACAACGAAACCACGCCCAAGGCTATCGGGGCTGCCACGGCGCCATTGGGGCAATCGATTGTCAACACGCTGGGGTTGGCGACCACCAGACCGGGAGGGAGAGTATCAGCGAACGAGATTCCTGTGAGCGACTGACTGGTGTTGGTGTTTGAGATGGCGAAAGTCAGCGTCGTGATGCCGTTGAGGGGAATTGACGATGAGCTGAAGGTCTTGGTGATGGACGGCGGGAGGTACGCGTTGATGGTGGCGGTCGCCTGATTTCCCGCGCCGCCCTCCGTTGACGAAACGTTAGTGGTGAGGTTCGATTTCAGGCCGTCAGTGGTAGCCCGGACATTCACGCTGAATATGCAGAATCCATTGGAGGGAATTGTACTGCCAGTTAGGCTGATGCTCGCGCCGCCGGCGATAGCCGAGATGCTTCCCCCGCCGCAGGATCCGGTGAGACCATTCGGAGTGGCGACGACCAATCCGGATGGGAGAACGTCGTTAAAGCCGACTCCAGTTAGCGGAACGCCATTGGGATTGGCGAGGTTGAAGGTCAGCGCGGTGGTGCCTGTCCCGACGTTGATTCTCGGACTGCCGAATCCTTTGCTGATGGAGGACGGCGCCATCACCAGAAGCGTTGCATTAGACGTGTTGCCGCTACCGGTCTCGACGGCCGAGGCGGTGACCGAGTTTAGTTTTGACCCTGCGGTAGTGCCCGTGACGCTAACCGAGAAAGTACAATTGGCTCCCGCACCAAGGGTGCCTCCGCTGAGATTGATTGAAGAGCCGGTGGCCGGGGCAGTGATCGTGCCGCCCCCACAAATGCCTGTAAGTCCGTTCGGATTACTGACGTTCAGGCCCACCGGCAAAATGTCGATGAAGTTAAGTCCTGGGATAGGTATGGTGTTCGGGTTTGTGATGGTGAACGTCAAGCTGGTGGGGCCGCCAACCGGCACCGAGGATGCGCCGAAGGTCTTGGTTATTTGAGGACCAGCAATGACGTTAATGGAAGCGCTTGCCGCTCCGCCGGTGCCGCCGTCGGTAGATGAAACCGTGCCGGAGACGTTGTTCTTCATTCCAGCGCTGGTGGCGGCGATTGTGAAACCGATGGTGCACGTCGCGCCGGGCGCCAACGTTCCGCCGGTCAGCGTGTACTGATTAGCCACCAAACTACTAGAGCCCCCTATGCAAACGCTGCTGACAGTGAGGGCGTTGAGGCCTGCGGGCATGGTGTCTGTGAACGCGATACCCGTGGCCGCCGTAGAGTTCGGATTGGTGAGCGTGAAGGTGAGCGCGGTGTTTGAGCCGAGCGATACTGTCGGGGTTGAGAACTGCTTTTGAATTGTAGGAGGGAGGGCGCCTGAGGTGATCTTCACCGCGAGGCGGCCTGAGTTCTCATCTCTTCCGTAGAAGAAGAACGTAGAGCCAGGCACGAATGCGGCGTTGATACTGGTGGCACCGATAGAAGCGACGGCGGTGAACTGATTGTCCGCGAGTTCCAGCGTTATTCCGGGATCCAGAACCGGGTTCCCAGTGAGGTCGTTCACGTTTTGCGTCCCCTGTGTCGCGTTGGCGTCGCCGACCATCATGAGATAGTACGTTCCGGCAGGCAGAGAAAGTCCTGTGAAGAACGTGACCATCGGATAAACGGGTGACGCAAAAAAGTTGAAGACGTTCACGGTCTTCGTGGCGATGACATCCGCTGCAGTGGCAGTTGGACCTACATTCGTGGTCAGGATCGCCGTCACGTTGGGATGGTTGATGTCAATGGCGCGGACGGAGACGGAGATGGCGACGTTGGTGTAACTTACGGTCTGCGTCCACTTCATCCCTACCACTTCGCCGGCCGCGAGATCGCCGCCGGTGCCGCCGATGTACGGCACCAGTGAACTTGTGCCGACTCCGGTGTAGTCAATGAGTGTGGTGACTGCGGCGTTTGCGGCTGAGGCGAGTCCCAGCAGGAGGAGCAGCCGCGCGATAGGAGCGTTAAGCGTGGAGATTAAAGTTGACCCAAGCGCACGGCTAGCGCGCGGGGAGAGGGCGGGCATTGTGTCGCAATAGTAACTGCGGTTGGGAGATTCAACAATGGATCGATCCGGCCAACCGAATGGGTTAATTCAACTGGGCAGGTACGCGCCGAGGGGGCGAAATTGGCGTAGGTAAATCGTTTTGGGACCGGAAAGATGAGGGATGAAGGGTCTCTTAGCTAGTACTAAAGCGGCCTATTCACGGCCTGGATGGATATAATGGCGACCGTGTTGAACCGCCGCCAATTCCTACCCCTGCTCGCGACGCCGCTTCTTGCGGAATCGAAGCCTCTGCCGATTGCGGCAATCGAGATCACGCAACTCAACGGTCATCGCGACGATAACCGTGGCGTGAACCGGCAGCACCAGGTGAACCCGCTCGACTACTACGAGGAACTGCGTCCGAAGCCATATCGCGACAATCCCAATGCGGGCCAGACCCGAGTCGGCGCGACGGCGCTTTATTTGAAAATACAGAGCCAGGGTGGCGCGTTCGGGTTGTACGGACCCATCGACCGCGAGGCGGCGATCGTGATCAACGAGCAATTGAAGCCGTTTCTGATGGGCAAGGACGCCCTGGCGCAGGAGCGGATTTGGGATCAGATGTGGCGGTCGAACCGGCATGCGCGGCGCGGTCATTTTCTGATGGCGATTAGTGCCGTCGATAACACGCTGTGGGATTTGCGGGGGCGCTACTACAACACGCCGGTGTACCGTTTGCTCGGCGGTCCTACGCGCAGCAAGGTGGAGGCGTACGCGAGTTGCCTCGGATATTCCCTAGAGCCTGACAAGGTGCAGTCGCGCGCCAAGGCGTTCAAAGAGGCGGGGTTCAGAAACCAGAAGTGGTTTATGGGGTATGGACCCGGTGATGGCGCCGAGGGGATGAGGAAGAATGTCGAACTGGTTAGGTTATTGCGCGAGGCCGTGGGTGACGATACGGAGTTGATGTTCGACGCGTACATGGGTTGGGACTTGACGTATGCGCTGGCATGGTCCAAGCAGGTGGAGCGCTGGCGTCCGCGGTGGATTGAGGAAGCGATTCACGTCGACCAGCCGCAGGTATTCGCGGAGTTGCGGCGCGGGTCGGCGATACCGATTGCGTCGGGCGAGCACATTCAGGGTCGCAACGAGGTGTACGAATTTCTGCGGCAGGGCGCGTTGAGCGTGTTGCAGTGCGATCCGGAATGGTGCGGCGGCATCAGTGAATTGCAGAAGATCTGCGCCATCGCGAGCCTATTCGAAGTGCCAGTGATCCCGCACGGGCACAGCATTCACGCGGCGCTGCATTGCGTAGCCAGCCAGTCGCCGGCGATCTGTCCGCTGGTGGAGAATCTCATTTTGAAGATGTCGTCGTATCACCATTTCGAAAAGGATCCTCCGGTGTTGAGCGGCGCATATTTCAACTTGCCTGACAAGCCGGGATTCGGCATTGAGCTGGATGGGTCGAAGATTGAGTCGCAGAAGGCGTTCGCCTAACCGCTTTTCCGAGCCAGATAGTAGCGGCGGCATCCCTGTGGGATGTATTCATGCTTGAAGAATTTCGTCGCGTCCCACATGCGGATGCTTTCGAAGCCGGAGTCGCGCAGGGTCTCCTGCATTTCGCGGTGTGACCACGTCACCTCTTCGACATGCTCCTGACGGCGCCGCCACAACTCGCCTTCCTTAAAGAACCACTCGACGTTGCTGAAGGCTCGGTCGGTGTCGCGATCATAGCCGCCGTGCATCACCAGCACAACGCCTTCACGCTCCTGCCACCATGTGAGCGGCCAGATGTGCTCAAAGGCGAGGCGAGTATTGATGTCGAAGAAGAAGTGGCCGCCGGGCTTGAGCGCGCGCGCGACGGATCGGGCGACTGCAGCGAGATCGCTTCTTTCAGGGACGTGGTTCAGCGCGTCGAACTCGCACAGTACGAGGTCCACGGGCTCGGGCAATTTGAAGTCGCGCATGTCGCCCTGGATAATTTTCACCGGCAGTTTCGCGGTGCGGACCTTCTTTCGTGCCGCGCGGCACATGCCGGGGGACAGGTCGACGCCGTACATACGAATTCCTTCGCGGGCGAGTTCGAGAGCGCTGGCGCCGGTCCCGCAGCCGATGTCGCAGGCTACTTTGACCGTGGGAAGGATTTTGGCGAGAGCACCGTCCCGGGCCGGCCGGAATATGGGCCGTTGCGCCACGAAGAAATGATCGTAGTAATCGGCCAGCCAGTGATAAGGACGTAGCTTCATAGGAAGCTTCATTATGGAGTAAATGGATTTTCGAGCAGCTTCGCCGGAGGACTATCGCCGCATCGCGGAACTGCACGCGGAAAGCTGGCGTTCGGCGTATCGCGGCATTCTGCCGGACGCCTGGCTGGATGACGGCGTTCAGCAAAACCGCCTGGCGCGTTGGACGAGCCGGATGCTGCCGTCCATCGCTCCGGACATGCTGATCCTGATCGCTGTCGAAGTCGACGAGCTGGCCGGGTTCATCTGTGTGGTGCTGGACGAGGACCCACAGTGGGGTGCGCTGGTCGACAATCTTCACGTCCATCCGTCGCGAAAGAGCCATGGGCTGGGGCGTTTGCTGATGGCGCACGCAGCTCAGTGGATTGAACGGCAGCGTCCGGGTTCAGCGGTGCATCTATGGGCGTTTGAAGCGAATGAGGGAGCGCGAGCTTTTTACCGTCACCTTGGCGGAGCGGAGGTGGAGCGCAAGGTGCTTCCGGCGCCCGATGGAAGCCAACTCCCCGAAGTCCACTACGCTTGGGAACAGGCTAGACGGCTGTTCGCTAGGACCTGACATTCCAGACACGGCTGACAAACCCGAATCCGACCAGGCCAAGCAGTCCGGTCGCGAGCGCTGTCGGGCCGATATAGCCCATCATTCCCAGAAACAGCCAGCCCACCAGCAGGATCAAGAGCGGCGCCCGTGCCCACAGTTTTCTGGCGCTGCGCGCGGTGGTCGACATCCACTCTGCCGCACGACTCGACCAGCCTGTGCCGCCACGGCGGTGCAGTTCAATCACACGGTCTGCCAGCGCGGAGGCGCGCACCAGGTCGGGAACGCGCCCGGCCTCGTAGAATCGCACGGCCAGGGCCAGCATGATTCCCGTGTTGGTGCCGTCCACCGCCACCGGGATCGGGAGCGCATTTTCGAGGTGGCCTGCGGCCGCTTCGATTTTTGTGTGGGTGGTATCGCGCATTTCAGCGATGGTGGCGCGAATGGCGCCTTCGACTTCGATTCGCTGGTTTTGAAATGCAGCTTCGTGGCGGAGCGATTCTGTCATCGCCGGAAACTCGCGGATCAGGTCCATCACGATGGTGACCATTCGCGGGACATCGCCGACTGTCGCAGCCAGCCGCGCGTCAATCATGCGAGACTCGGCTGAAGGCGGGCTGGTATCGAGGAGACGAAGATCAATGCGCGTGAGGATTTCTGCGATCGCGGGAAGGCTGAGTTGCTCCAACACTGTGGAGATGCCATCCGCGGCCACACTTGTACTTACCACCCGCTCGACCTCGGCAAGACGGCCCCAGTCAACCGGTGGGACGTCGCCGACAGCTCGAAGTTCCACAATCCCTTATCGCAACAATCAGCGGAAATTTGAGAGAAAATCGGATGCTAATGGATACCACACGCCGTTCCCTGCTCGCGGCCACGTTCGCGTATGCGGCCGCCGCCGCCCCGACGCCGCAGCGCTATGTCCGCTTCCGCAAAGGTGTTAATGCCGCCTACGGGCTGCTTGAAGGTGACATGATTACCGAGTTGCGCGGCGATCTATTTACCGGAAAGCCTGGCCCCTCGCGTCACAAGGTGGCTGACGTGAAGCTCTTAGCTCCATGCGTTCCACCTAAGGTGTTAGCCGTAGGTCTCAATTACAAGAGCCATATCGGAAATCGCCCGGCTCCGAAATTCCCCGAGATTTTCTACAAGCCGATCACCTGTATTACCCATCCCGGCGACCCGATTCGCATTCCTTCTGATAGTAAGAACACTCATTACGAGGGCGAACTGGTAATCGTCGTCGGCAAGGCTGCCTCTAACGTGACGGCTGCTGAAGCGCGTAACGTGATCTTCGGCGTAACCTGCGGCAACGACGTTTCTGAGCGCGACTGGCAGGGCGGTCCGGAAAAGGATCTGCAATGGTGGCGGGCGAAGGGCGCGGACACATTCGGTCCGCTTGGTCCGCACATCGTCACGGGCCTGGATTATGGAAATCTGCTGCTGCAAACGCGCCTCAACGGCGAGGTGGTTCAGAAGCAGAACACCAACGACCTGCTGTTCGACTGCCACGCCATCGTGAGCTTCATCAGCCGCTACGTGGCGCTTACGCCCGGCGATGTCATCTATACCGGCACACCCGGCGCCACTCGCCGTATGAAGCCGGGCGATATCGTCGAGGTGGATATCGAGGGTATCGGAGTGCTAAAGAACCCGATTACTTAAGCTCGATGAGGAGTGTCCGGTAGGCTTTGGCGCCGGCGTTGATCAGCACTGGCGCGTCTTCTCCGCGATCGTGGTAAATCACTTCGCCGGCCTTGCGCTCACGGACGGTCTTCTCGCCAGTCTTGGAGTCAATGCGCTGATACTGGCAGTCATCGAGGAACACGACCACCTGGTCGGTTGCGCGGATGTGCCGGTTGCGCGGCACGCCGGGCTCATAGACGATCTCTGACACCTTCACGCGGACGTTCTCGAGTTTCGTAGTTGCCATGGACGGCGTATTTCCTTCGAACCAGGAAAACATAGCTGCCGATGCCAGTCAACAGAAAGAACCAGATGGCTTGCATCGGGAGTGTATAGCCGCCCGAGGCCGACTTGAGCCATCCGGTGACCAGCGGCGCCACGATTCCCGACAGATTCGAGGCCATGTTCTGGGCGCCCGCGATGGCGCCGATGTTGGCCGCGGGCAGCATGGTCTGGGTGAGAGCCCAATAGTTGGCGGTGGCGAGACCGAGTCCGGTGAGCGAGAGAATCGCGAAGAAGACGGCGACGTCGGTGGACGGTGAGAGGGCGCCGATGACCTCGGTGGACGCCACCACGAAGCCCGCGATGGTGAATCCCTTGCGGGTGTTCACCGGATCAGCGCCGCGCGCGATCATGTAGTCGGCTGCCCAGCCGGCGAGGATTGCGACGGTCGCCATGCCGCCAAAACTGAATGCGGTGAATACGCCCATGCGACCGAAGTCGAGACCCCGGCTTTCGACAAAATAAGCCGGCAGCCAGGTCATCGAGAAGAAGACGAAGTAGTTGTAGCAGAACGTGCCGATGAGGACGCCCCACAGCAGCGGTGTTTTGAGCAACAAACGCAGTGGGACCGACTCGCCGCATTGCGCCGCCGACACCGCGGCGAGTTCGCGATCGTCGTCCTTCACCATCAGTTGCCAGGGAATAAGCCAGATCAGGCAGCCCAGCCCGAGAAGGAAGAACATCCAGCGCCAACCGTAGTTCTGAATGAGTATGGCGCCTGCCCAGGCTCCTACGGCGGGTCCAAACTTCGTCCCCGCGATGTAGATTCCCAGGGCGGTGCCGCGATGCCGTTCGCTCACGTTGTAGCGGATCCAGCGAACGCTCGCGGGTGTGACAGGTGCCTCGCCGACACCGAGCAGCAAGCGCAGGACGACCAGCAGGACGAGCGATCCGGCGAGTCCCTGAGCGGCGGAAATCGCGCACCAGAAGAGAAACGCCCAAGTGTACGGACGCTTCACGCCGAAGCGGTCCACCAGGTAGCCGGCGGGCACTTGGAGAAAGGCGTAGCTCCAGAAGAAGGCGGAATTCAGGAGTCCGCGGTCGTGATCAGTGAGATGAAACAGCGCCTTGAATTCCGGATTGGCGAGCGCGATGGAGAAATTCGAGCGGTCGACGTAGGCGATGATCATGCCCAGGCTGAGCAGACAAACGATGCCCCAGCGCCGTCCTTCAGTCATAAGAAAACCAAAGTATCACAGCACCTATGCGGTAACCAATGCCTGCAAGAGTTACCGGTTTCCTGTCTTTCGCCGCCTCAGTCCGAGGCGATAAGTGGCAATGGAACCCAACTTCGGGTAGGCCATCAGCATGCTCAATGTAATGGAAGGTTAGGCGAAAGTCTACCCAATTCGAGAGTTAAAGAGGAACCCCTTGCACGATCCGAAAGACAAAGCCAAAAAAGAAAAGCAGGCAGTGAAGCACGCCGCCGAAGTAGCCGCCGAGAAGATCAAGAACGCTCCCGGCAGCGCTGCCAGCAAGCTTCCAGACCTACCTGGAAAACTAAATAAGCGCGCCTGAACCGCTAGACAGTTTCCACTCGCACCACCTTCAGCGCTCCCACCTCAAGGACGCATTACAGGCGGAGGTGATCTTTGCCGAAGCTGGAACTGCTGAGCGCCATTAGCGAGCCGGGAACTACACGACCTCCACGTGCACAGGAGGGAAGCGGCGGCGGCCTAGGGTCATGTTCAATGCTCGCGGTCCGGGAGCCATTCCGGCCGGAACGTGGAAGTTGAACTCAAACCGACGCGGTAGCGGATCGGTGCAGAATGACTCGATCCCGACGACCGGCTGGCCGTCCAGGTCGCCGTTGAACGAAGCCGGGTCTTCCACTTCTTCCATCACGACTTTGAACGTGCCGGTCTCAATGCGGGTGCCCGCGCTCAGATTCACTCCGTCGGTTGCCGAAATGATGCGCGGCACTTGCGGACCAGGCGGGATCACGCGCAGGAAAGCCACTGGCGCAATCGCCTGACCGAACCAGCGCACCTCCACCGGTAGCAGTCCCGTCGACTCCAATTGCGGCAGCACCGCGTTCACCTGCTGCAGCCCGCTGTTGTCCGGCGGACCGATGTAGGTGAGGCGTGCCGCTTGTCCTGAGACCAGCACTTCGAGATCAAACAGGTCGGCATCAATAGGCAGGTGGTGAATCCAAATGGAAATCGCGGCGTAGCGTCCGCGTGCCGGCGCCAGCGGCTCAGTGGTCTCGGCATGGGTGATACGGCGGATTTTCGACGCTGCTGGGCGGTCGGCGGCGCGCAGAGCGGCACGCCATCCGGGCGTGTGTTTGCGCCACGTGGTCCACATGTATTGCGTGCCGGCGCCATCGAGCGACAGCATCTGGAAGTCGTACTCGCGCGTGAAAGCGATCAGTTCTTCGGGCGTGAAGCGGACGCCCGACCATGTGTCGTAGCCCGACGCAACCGGCAATCCGTTGAACTGCGCTCGCAGAATCGCGCCCGGTTTCATCACGCGGTGGGCTTCTCGGCAGTACTCGAGCACGACGTCACGGCTGGGAACGTGCTGGAAGACGGCGTACGAATAGACGAAGTCGAACGACTCGTCGGCAAATTGCGAGAGCGTCGCGCCGTCACCGGAGTGAACGTGCGCATTTTTGACGTCGCGCAGGCGACCGCGCGCGATCTTGATCATCTCATCGGCCACGTCGACGCCGTGGATCTCGCCGAAGTTGCGGCTCATCGGCTTTACCAGGCGTCCAGGACCGCAGCCGATTTCGAGTGCGCGACGGGCTCGGGGATTGGCGGCCACGCCTAAATGGCGCAACTCCCATTCGAGACCGGCAATCACTTCCTTACCGGTGTCATAGAACGAATCCTCGTCCTGCTCGCGAGCCCCGAACGCAACGTAGTAGTGCGCGTCCTCCCTGGCTCGCTCGTTCCAATCCGAGCGCATGCGCTCAGCAACTGTAGGGTCGACACTCAACGGTTCTTGTCCTCGCAGTGATTATTCTCAACGGTGTTGTCACTCAATTTGACGCCCGGCGCGGCCATAACGCATCGGTCTTTCATCTTGAAGCCCGATACTTCATTCTCGCGGATCACATTCCCACGCGATGCATCGGCTCGCTTCTGCGCCCATTCCGCGGCAATGCGGCCCAGATAAATGCCTGCCTGCAGCACATCCGGCTCGCCTTGAATCGCCACGCAGCCGAACTTCGCGGCATCTTCGTTGCAATGCGCCAGGTTCAGGTTCAGGAGGTGATTGCGCTCGACGGTGTGATCGCTTCCGATAAGGAAGATGCCGCCGAATTTCGATCCATCGATCGTGTTGTCGGCGATGATAATGTGCTCGCTCTTCATGTCGGGGTTGTAGTTGTTGACGACGATCCCGAAGTGCCCGCTGGGATAGTCGGCTGGTTTACCGCGATTGATGCAGGTGTTGAACGTGACCTGGCCATCGTGAAATCCGTCGAGGTCCACGCACTTGCCGTTCAATTCCTCAAAACGATTTCGCGTATAGATCGACTTGTCGACGTTCCCCGACGTGTCAACCCCCACAGGAGTGGCGCCGTTCTCGATGTCCACCGCTTCGAGCGGGTAGCCGATGCGCGTACCGATATTGTCCTCGACGCGAATTTCGGTGGCGTGTCCGGCTTGCAGCGCGTCACGCCCGATCTCGTGAAATTCGTTCCGCGCCATCAGCCCGCGAGCACTCCGCGGCGACCCGTAATTCGAGTGCGTCCAAACGCCGTTGCCCAGCACGTAGAGAAACTTCGAATCGACGACTTCAAAATCAGCAGTGCCTTCTTCAAAGAGGATGCCGCCGGTGGTGTTGTTGCGATTCTTCTCGTTGCGCGAGCCGCTGTCCCGCACCTCCACATGCTGGATGCTGATCTTATTCCCGCCATTCACGAGAATTGGAAAGCCCCAGATGCGACGCAGAGTGAGGCGCGACACCGTCAATCCTTCGGCTGCTTCGGCAACGATTCCATTGTTCTTGTAGAACGCGGCGAAGGCGACGTTCGACGGTGGCAGTCCCGCGCGATCCGGGATCGTATCGCGCACACCGTCGATCGAAAATCGCTCCAGCCGCACGTTTTTCGACTTACCGCAGTAGACGAGCGACCTTCCCAGATATCCCGGCGAGCGTCTCAAAACGGTCCCGCGGGGATGGCCTTCGATTACCAGATCGTGCGCGCCGTCAGGGATGCGGATCTCCTCGGTCACGCTCACAACTCCGCGCGGCAGCACCACGCGGCCCGTCTGCGGAATGGTGATCGCGGCCGCAATGAGAAAAAACAGCATTCTTCGTTATTCTAGATACTTCATGCCCATCGAGATCCACGAACCTTTCCGCGCTACCGTGCCGGACGCCGCTGTGATCGGCGTCGTTGGGCTGAAAGGCTCGGGCAAGGGCGCGCTGCTGCAGGCCATCGCCGCCGCCAATCCGGGGTCGCGGCTCATCGCGTATGGCGAACCGCTAAACTTCTCCCCGGTCCAAATCCTGCTTCTTGACGGTGCACTTGCCTGTCAGGACCCGCTGGTCAAGCTTCGCGCCGTTACCAGTATTGATCGAGCCCGCCGGCAGGGTGCCACCGTCTTCCTGGTCTCGCACGACGAATGGCTGCTGACACGGATTGCGGACGAGGTGTGGTGGCTCAACGAGGGCAGGCCGGCCGCTAAGGGTGATCCCCGCGAAGTGATCGGCAAGTATCGGGACTTCGTCGCTGCTCGCTTTGCCGAATGGGGACGGACCCTGGCACAGCCGCTGGATGTCTCCACGCGTCGCGGCGATTTCAAGGCGGAGGTGGTCGCGCTTCAGACGCTTGATTTTGCCGGTGCTCCGACGGGCGTGTTGAAAAGCGGCGAGTCCGCTACCATACGCGTCCGCCTGCAATTTCACGATGCCGTCACCGATCCCGTGGTCGGTATCATGATCCGCACCCGCATCGGTTCAGAGGTCTACGGCACCAACACCCAGCTCGAAGGTGTCCCGCTGGACGCCAAGGAAGCCGGCGCCGCGCTCCAACTCGATTTCCGCTTTCGCTGCGAACTATGCCCTGGCGACTACACCGTCACCGCCGCCTGCCATGACCCTGACGGCACCGCGCACGACTGGCTGGACGATGCCATCGCTTTCTCTGTAACCGACTCCCGCCCCACGGCGGGCGTCGCCAATCTGCACGCCCAAGTGGCCGTGTCCTAAAAAAATCATGCCTAAGAAAATCCTGATCGTTACCGGCGACGCCGGTGAGAGTTACGAGACGCTGTATGCCTATCACCGCTTGCTTGAAGCCGAGTGCGTGCCGGTGGTGGCCGCGCCGTCTGCGCGCCGTCTGCACCTTGTGATGCACGACTTCGAGCCCGGGTGGGACACCTACGTCGAACGTCCCGGCTACGGCCTTGACGCGCAGATCTCGTTCGACGAGGTCACTACGGCGGCCTACGACGCCATCCTCATCATGGGCGGCCGGGCGCCCGAATATCTCCGTCACAATCACAAACTGATCGAGATCGTTAAGGAATTTGATGCCGCCGGAAAGTGGATATTTGCCATTTGCCACGGTATCCAGGTCCTCATCGCGGCCGATCTGGCGAAGGGCCGCAAAACCACCTGCTACGAGAATGTGCGCAACGAGGTTGAAATTGCGGGCGGCACGTGGTGCGGTGAGCAGGCGGTTCGCGACGGCCGGATTGTTACTGGCCAGACGTGGCAGTCGCATCCGGAATTCTACCGGGAAGTTTTCCGCTGTTTGTCAGAAAACTGACGTTTGCAGCGTCTATTGGTCGGGAGGTTTGAATGATCTCACGACGCGCGCTCGCTTTGCTATTCGGGGGCATGGTTCTCTTTGCCGCTCAGCCGCTCGATCTCAGCGGCAGTTGGAAGCTGAACACGGACAAGTCAAAGTGGGGCCGGCGCGACAAGCCCACCGCGATTGAGTTGAAGATTGAGCATCACGACCCGCAAATTCAGTACACCGGCACTGTGATTGACGCCAACGGCGCGAACCCGCGCGAATTCAGTTTCACGGGCGCCGTGGATGGCAAGGCATATCCGGTGGAGGGTCCCGACGGTCACGGCACGATGGCGATCCAGAAGGTGAACACGTGGGTGACGCGTTGGACCTATAAATCCGACGACGGCAAGGTGTTGGAGGAAGCGACTACGGAAGTGTCTCGCGACGGCCGGCAACTCACGCGCAGCGTCCACCGCAAGGCGCCTCAGGGCGAATTCAATTGGACCGAGGTTTACGACCGGTCGTGAGGGTCCAGCTCTCTCCGCAATTGCGGATGGAACGCCCGTGGCCGAGGATAAATTCCGTAACGCGATATCTATCGAAATTCCAGTGATTGTGATTGGCGAATACCGGTTTGGAATACTGCAGTCGCGAAACCGGTTGGCATACGAGCGTTTTCTCGAAGCAAGCTTGCGGTCTTGCCGAGTTCTGGCAGTTGACCAGGTTACCGCCGAACACTATGCCGGGCTCCGCCTGGAGCTGAAGCGGGTGGGCACCCGGCTTCCGATTAACGACATCTGGATTGCAGCGCTGTGCCGTCAGCATGAGAGGCCGCTGCTCAGTCGAGACGTACACTTTGACTCCGTAAGCGGTTTGCAACGGCTGGCCTGGTAAGCGATGGCCGGTTTGACACCCGCCTATTCCACCTCCTATACTGAGAATTCGGAACTTAGTAAAGTTCTGCCCCTAGGAGCGCGCCGGAGCGGTTGGTCTGCCCGGGCGATGTAAATAAATGCCAAAGCGTACATTTCAACCGAACAATCGTAAGCGCGCCAAAACGCATGGATTCCGCGCTCGCATGAAGTCCAAAGACGGCCAGGCTGTACTGGCTCGCCGCCGCGCCAAAGGCCGCTGGAAACTCACGGTCAGCGATGAAAAGCGCGTCCGCGAAGCCAAAGCGGTAGCCTAACCGGATCCGCCGCGTGTATGCGGCCACTTGCATTCCCGAAGACCAGTCATCTGCTCAAGCGGGCGGACTTTGTCCGCGTGTACGATCACGGCACCCGCTATTCGAGCCGGCTGCTGTCCGCCTTTCTATACCGCAACGACGACCCGCTCCGTCCCCAGCGAGCCCGTATCGGTTTCACCGTGCCCAAGGCGTTGGGCAAAGCCAATGTCCGCAATCTCATCCGGCGACGGACGCGCGAAGCACTTCGCCTGGATTACTCAGCCTTACCGGCATATCTGGATCTAGTGGTGCATCCGCGCCGTTTAGCAGCAGAAGCGCAATTCGACGAGTTGCGCCAGGAAGTGCGAAGATTAATCGAACGATGCAAACGTTCGTGATCCGGGCGCTCGCCGCGTACAAACAGTGGTTGTCGCCAATGCTACCTTCGGCTTGCCGCTTTCACCCGACGTGTTCCGAATACATGATGGAAGCTGTGAGCCGCTACGGAACGGCGCGCGGCGTCGGCCTGGGTATTAAGCGGATCTTCCGTTGTCATCCTTTCCATGCCGGAGGCTACGATCCGGTGCGCTGAACCGTAACCGGTCTGCCAACGTTTCTAATTACGAATGCCTGATCAAGTTTCCCCTAGCCCAACGGGCGGCAAAAAAGAGATGTCCATGGAAGTGCGGCTTCTGATCGCCTTCCTGCTGATGGGCGTCGTGCTGTTCGTGTCGCAGTACTTCAATAAGCCCGTGCCGGCCATTCAGGGCAAGGCTCCTGTCACGCCTCAAAAGGCCGAGCAGGTGACCAAGCCGCCAGAACCGGCGCCCGCGCCCGTCCGATCCTCCGCAGCCGTCAAGGGCGAACCCGTGCGCGCTGAGAAGGAGGAAACCAAAACCATCGACACCAAGCTCTATCACATCGTCTTCTCGAACCGTGGCGCTGTGATTCGGAGTTGGACGTTGACGGAATACCACGAGATCAGCGGCAAGCCGCTCGAACTGGTGAATTCGGCTGCCCTCGCCAAGGCCCCGGCACCTTTCTCGCTCGACTTTAAAGGCAACAATCTTCCAGTGGACCTCAACCAGGTCCTGTGGTCCATCAAAGCAGCCGCCGACAACCTTGGGGTGGACTTCGAGTACTCCGACGGCAAGGTCTCGGCGCGGAAATCCTTCAAGTTCCGCGCAGACAGTTATCTTTCCCGTATTGAATCACAAGTCTCGAATGGCGGCGCAGCTGTGCCCCACCTGTTGGTGTGGCGCGGAGGGTTCGGCGACTCCACTCTGTCGAACGCCGCGAGCGTCGAGCGGGCTCTGTTCTACGACACCGCCGAGTCCAAGCTGAATTTTAAGGTTCCCAAGGACGCCAAAAACGGCCCGGTTTCGGTCTCCGGACCTTATTCGTTTGCCGGGCTCGAGGACACCTACTTCACAGCCGTCGCGCTGCCGCAGGGCACCGGCAATACGGAACTCCGCACCTATAGCGACTCCATTCCCACGGGAACCGACCAGAAGGAACAGTCTTTTGTTGGCGCAGGTATTGGCGGCGATGGCTTCAACCATTTCGACGTTTTTGTGGGACCTAAGGACACCGATATTCTCCGCAAGGTGAATCCGAAGCTTGAGGGCGTGATCGACTGGGGACGGTGGTTCGGTTGGCTCGCAAAACCGCTGTTTTATGCTCTCAATTTCACCAACGACCGGCTGACGCACAACTTCGGCTGGGCCATCATCCTTGTGACCATCGGCCTGAACCTGCTGCTGTTCCCGGTACGCCTTACGGGCATGAAGAGCGCCAAGAAAATGCAGGCGCTGCAGCCCGAGATTCAGGCAATAAACGCGCGCTACAAGAACCTCAGCCTGCGCGATCCCAAGCAGTCTGAGAAAAATCAGGAAGTGATGGAGTTGTACAAGAAGCACGGCGTCAACCCCATCTCGAGCGGCTGTATGCCGATGCTGGTTCAGTTCCCGTTTTTTATCTCGTTCTACACAGTGCTCACAGTCGCCATTGAATTACGAGGCGCGCACTGGGCCTGGGTCAGCGATCTTTCGCGGCCGGAACAGATTGCAATTCGCATGCTCCCTATTCTGCTGATGGTTACGCAGTTCCTTCAGCAAAAGCTCACGCCCGCGGCGCCCGGTGTTGATCCGGCGCAGCAGAAGGCCATGATGATCATGCCTCTGGCGCTGGGTTTTATGTTCTATTATCAGTCGTCGGGGCTGGTGCTATACTGGCTTACCGGCAACCTCGTCGGCATCGCGCAGCAGTGGCTCATGAACCGGGTGACACGTCATTCCGTGCCTCCCCCGGGCGTGAAAGACGTGAAACCGGTTAGCAAGAAACGCTAGGATATACCTTGGCAAAGTACACTGTTGAAGAAACGGGACCGAAGATCGAGGAATTCCTCGACGTCGTTCTCGATGACATGGATCTCGATGTGGAATACACCATCGAGTCGGGCGAAGGGGCATTTGCCAACTTCGAGACTCCCGACCTGATGGTGAAGTTCTTCGGGCCTGACGTAGACATGCTGCTGGAGAACAAGGCCGAGCTTCTGCTCTCCCTTGAACAACTCACCACGGAGGTGCTTCGGATGCACTCCGAGGAGCACTCCATGGTCTGCTTCGACGCCAACGATCATCGCGTATTGAGGCTGGAGGAACTGCGCGTGAGCGCGCTGACGGCCGCTGAACGCGTGAAGAAGACGCGTCAGCCGTTCCACTTCAGTCCGATGAATAGCCGCGAGCGCCGCATTTTGCATCTGGCTCTGCGCGAGGAGACCGACGTCCGCAGTGAGAGCGTCGGACTGCCCCCGCACCGTCAGGTGGTGATTGTGACCGCCGATACCAAGGAACTTCCTCCGCCCATCATTCCGCCTCCTCCGCGCCCTGATCGTGACAGCGATCGCGGAGATCGTGGACCCCGGCGCGACAGCCGAGGCGGACCTCCGCGCGGCGGCGATCGTCGCGGTGGCGGTGGTGGTGGCGACCGGCGTGGTCCCCGGCCCGGCGGTGGCGGCGGAGGCGGTGGACGCAGCCGCGGTCCCCGCGGACCTCGATAAACCTTCGCGACACAATCGCGGCGATTTCTACGCCCGCTGGACGCGGCGGCATCGGTGTGGTGCGGCTGTCCGGAGCATCGGCGCGCGATATCGCCCGCACGATCCTGCGTTTTCCAAACGGCTGTTCGTGGCAGCCCTGGACCGCAACTCTGGCCAAACTCGCGGACGTCGACACCGTCGTCGTAACGTTTTTCGCCGCGCCTCGCTCCTACACCGCTGAAGACGTAGTGGAGATCGCCTGCCACGGTTCCCCGGTGGTCCTGCGGCACTGCCTGGAACTCGCTGTGATCGCTGGAGCCCGCCTCGCTGAACCTGGCGAGTTCACACTGCGCGCGTACCTTAATGGGCGTGTGGACCTGCCAAGCGCCGAGGCCATCCGTGACCTGATCGAATCCACTACGCTCTACCAAGCTCGCGTCGCGTCGCAGCAGGCCGAGGGGTCGGTATCGCGCACGCTCAAGCCGGTGAAGGAAAAGCTGCTTGAATTGATCGCGCTACTCGAGGCAGGGATCGACTTCGCCGAGGACGACGTGGAGATCGCGCCCAACGCCGAACTGACACGACGCATTACGGAAGTCGAGGCCGGGGTGGCACGTCTGATTTCGAGCTTCGCTTTCGGCAAACTGGTTCACGACGGCTTCACCCTGGCGATCGTAGGACGGCCGAACGTCGGCAAGAGCAGCCTGTTCAACCGCCTGCTCGAGCAGGACCGCGCCATCGTCACAGAGGTTCCCGGCACTACGCGTGATACCGTCAGCGAGGTGGCGGCGATCGACGGAATTCCGGTGAAGCTGGTGGATACAGCGGGCATCCGCGCGGGGCAGGACGTTGTGGAATCGCTGGGGATTGAGCGCAGTCGTCAGGCGATGGTGGATGCCGACCTCACGCTGGTAGTGGTGGATCTGTCGGCGGTGGAGACGGAGGAGGATCGCGCGCTTGTGCAGGCGGGTCGATTGATCGTCGGCAATAAAAGCGATCTGCCGCGCGCCGCCGGGATCAAGACGGATGTCGACGTCAGCGCCGCGACGGGGCAGGGGATTGAGGAACTGCGTCGTCGCATCTCGGACGCCATGGCTCCCGAAGTCCCACGCGAGGCGGGGTTCATCACGAGCTTGAGGCACGAGCGCCTGCTAAGAGAGTCCGCCGAAGCGCTGGCCGCCGCTCGCGCCGCAGTCGACTTCCAAATCCCTCACGAGATGCTCCTGCTCGACCTCTATGCCGCGCTGCGTCCAATCGACGCGATCACCGGCGCCACCACCGCCGACGACATCCTGAATCGCATCTTCTCCACCTTCTGCATCGGCAAATAAACCCGTCCGACGCCTTAAATAAAGGGGTCGGACGCCTTTTCGGCACTTCCCGCGTCGACACCCCTTTAGAATCAACAAATCTAATAAAGGGGTCGGACGCCTTTATTAATTGCGTCGGACGCCTTTATTCCGGCGATAAACTGGAAGCACATGCAATTTGCCGCCGCGCTCTTCCTCGTCACCGCCGGACTGTCCCTATCGGCCGAACTCGCCGCTCCCAACGACGCCGGAGTTTCCTGGGCGCACTTCCACTTCAACGCCCACGACCTGGATCAGGCCAGGACCTTCTGGACCGCGCTCGGCGCCACGCCCGTTAAACCCATCGGCCCCAATGATGCTTACTCCGTGAAGAACTCCCTCGTGCTCGTCCGCAAAGCCGAGGTGACCGGCGGCAGCGAACTCACCATCGTCCACCACGTCGGCTTCCGCGTAAAGGATCTCGACGGTACGCTCGCAAAAGTGGAAGCCGCGGGCTTCAAAATCCTAACGCCCGCCGAGACCATCGCCAAATCGCACAAGGCCAACGTCATGGGACCCGACGAGGTGAATGTCGAACTGGTGAGTGACCCTGCTCTCGACGCCCCCATCGCCAGCCACCACGTGCACTTCTACAACACGCCCATCGAGGACACTCGTGCATGGTACGTCAAGACCTTCGGCGCCGTCCCAGGCAAACGCGATGTCTTCGAAGCTGCCGACGTCCCCGGCATCAACCTCTCGTTCTCCGCCGCGAAAGTGCCGTCCGTCAAAGGGACCAAGGGCTACGCCATTGACCACATCGGCTTCGAAGTGAAGGGCCTTGAAGCCTTCTGCAAGAAGCTCGAAGCATCGGGCGTTAAGTTCGACCGGCCCTATACCAAAGTGCCTCAGCTTGGCCTCGCCCTCGCCTTCATCACCGATCCCTTCGGCACCTACATCGAACTCACGGAAGGTCTTGCCTCGCAACAGTGACCCGACGAATTCTTAATTTCCTCAAGCCCACATTTCACTACTGGATGGAGACGGAGGTGCACGTCTACGCCTTCTCCATCGCGGCCAACGTGTTGCTCTCATTCTTTCCGTTTCTGCTGGTGATCGCGTCCATCTGCAGGTACGTATTCCATTGGGAGGCGGCCATCGACGCCGTGTTTGTCGGCCTGAACGATTACTTCCCGAGCGACGTTGCGACGTTCGTCCGGCGTAACGTGGTGGCTTATGTGCGGCCCCTGGAGTGGGTGTCGCTGCTGCTTCTGCTGTTCAGTGCGAATGGCATCTTCGAGCCTCTCGAGGTGGCGTTGAACAAGGCGTGGGGGATCACCAAGAATCGCTCATTTTTCAGGAACCAGCTCATCAGCTACGGTCTGATCTTCTTCTGCGGGACGCTGGCGTTGCTCTCGACAACGCTGACCGCGCTCAATGCGAACGTGCTCCACTCGGTGGGTATCTCGAACCCCTTGCTGGCGTCGATAACCGCCGCCTTCGTTTTCAAGATGGCCGCTATGCCGCTGCTCATCCTGGCCCTGTTTGTCGTCTACTGGCTGTTACCCAACGGTGAGGTTGCGCGCGACCGGCTAGTGGTGGCTGCCATCTTTGTTGGGCTGCTGCTGGAAGTTCTGAAATATGTCCAACTGCTGATCTGGCCCTGGCTGTTCCGCAAGATCCAACGTGAATACGGACCGTTTCAGATCTCCGTCTCGCTGATCATGCTCTCATTCTTCGCGTCGATGCTCGTACTGGCCGGCGTGGAGTGGGCTTCACGTCCGTCGCGCGCTGCCCGAAACCCGAGTTAGAAGACCGAGGGCAAACAGCATGGCCCCTGCGCTTAGGCAACGCGTGAGCGTTCGCTGCGCTCCACCCGCGTAGCGCAACAGGATCTCGCACTCTCCCGCGCAGCCGGGTTCGATCACGGTCTGTCCAATGGCATCGCCACGCACACTTACGGTGTTGCCGTTCGCCATCGCTTGCCATCCGGGATCGTAGGTGACCTGGACCGACACGATCTGCCCAGCCTCCACCCGACCTCGAATTCGAGCGTTGCTCGTGCTCTCCCAGGCAAAGCCCACCGGAGGATACCGCGGGTTGTCGAGTGCGTTGACGTAAGCCCGAACTGGCTCTGTGTCCAGGCCGTGGATCGGGGTGCGCGCGGGGAGCGCGACGGGCGGCATGACATGAGCGAGCGACCAGCGTGATCCTGGAATCTCGTAGATGCGATCGTCACCGTCCTGCCAGATCACCGGCAGCACACCGTCGAACTTATTCGGGTTGGCGAACGGCTTGTAGAATTCACGGCCATTCGGGCCTGAGACCGAGATAGTGCGGGCGCCGAACGCCTTCAGCCAAAAGATCGAGTATTCGGCGTCGCGCGCTCCTGCGTTGGCGCCGCTATAGATGGTGTAGTTCACAATCCGGACAAAGGGATTCGCCAGCGAAGGTTCGTGCCCGCCGTTCGACTGTGGGTTGTCGGTGAACACGTTGTAAAGGAATGAACTCGACCCGGAGATGAACGCGCGCTCGCCGTGCCGGTGCTCGTCCATCCACTTGGCGATCTTGTACTCCACCCACTTCCCGACATCGTCAGACCGCACTACGCGATGCGCGAACCGCATTCCATGCACCGCCATAACGCCACAGAGGAGAATGCCTGCAAGGGTCGCCACGGGCGGAATCCTCCAGGTTGCTAGCGCAAAAATGACAGCCAGCGGCAGCAGCAGATCCATCTCCGCGTGATAGCGGTGCGGCTGTGGGACGAGCGCAATCTTCGCGATGTACCAAAGCGCCGTCACTGCTGCCGGCACAAACGCGAACAGGATGAAGAAGCGCAGATGCGCGGCCACTCGCAGACGCTCAAGCGCAATCCAAAGCAATCCAAAGAGCACAACGCAGGCCGCCAGGGCAAGCCTCGCGACCGGCGTGTAGCGGTAGTCGCCATCCACTGTCGGCGCGTTTGCCCGGAGCGCCTGAATGAGCCGCGGAGTCAGCCACGGCGAAATCCATGCATAGGCGGTAATCGAGATCGTCGCAACGGTAACGACGGGCTTCCACAAAGGCTTGGGACGGTAGACGATCAGCAGGCACACCAGCGCCAGCGCCAACAGAATGCCGCCGAACGCACTGGACAGCGCTAGCGCCGACGCGGCCACTCCGGCCGCGATGTTCCATCGTGCATCGCTTGTGGTGATCGCGCGGTAGAAGTAGACGATCGTTACCGGCAGTAGCGCCAGCGCGAGCGTGTGGGCCGCCTCGCCGTAATAGCCGGCGACGTAAAGCCGGCGAAGATTCAGTGCGCCTCCCGTGTCTAGCCCGATGGCCGGCACCAGCAGCGTCGACGCGCTGACGGTAGAGTACGCGAGGGCGGCGGAGAAACTTGCGCCAATCTTGTGCGTCAAGACGGTCGCCATCCAGTAAAGCGTCAGCGGTCCTGCGATGAAGGACAGTGCCATGACGATATGGAACGAACGCGCCGCCGAATAGCCGGTCGTCATGCTGAATGCCGCCATCAGCCAGTGGGTGAGCGGCAGATAGGTGTTCTGAAACGGCATGCCGCCACTCCACATCGGCCACCAGTTCCAGTCGAAAGGATGCTGCGACATCATCCGTACGATGGCGATGAAGGTTCCCTCATTGGACTCCCGGTAGGCTGAGTACTCTACCCGGAATAACGGTGCGGCGATGAGAACGTTGACGATGAAGAGCACCGCCAAGCCCCACCAGTATGTTCCGCGCGTCAGCCGCATGAACCGTTGATTGTATCGTCTGGTAACGCAATTCCGGCGGTAACCGTCAGATCGCTGGTGAAGCCCCGCTCACTCTCGATGGTTCTATCCTGCGCGCTGGCGCTGGCTCAGCAGCCAGTCCCCACCTTCGAGAGTAAGGTGAACCTGGTACTGGTGCCGGTGGTGGTGGGCGACGGACATGGGCATCGGATCGGCAAGTTGACCAAGAAAAATTTTCAGCTATTCGACCGGGGTAAGCCACAGGACATCTCCAGTTTCACGGCAGTCGAACGTCCTGAAACGTCCGCTCCAGACTCGAATTCGGGTTCCAATTCCACAGTGCCAGGTGGACCCCAATCCATCCGTTCAAACGCTCGGAGCGGGGACCGGCACATCATCTATCTCTTCGACGACGTGAACACCCGGTTCGCCGACCTTGTCAATGTCCGCGAGGCAGCGCTCCGCGATCTCAAGAAGGGACTCGCCGCCGGGGACGATGCGGCGATTTACGCCTTCTCGGGGAATCCGACGCAGGAGTTCACCAGCGATCAGGCGAAACTTGAGGCCGCGGTAGGGAAACTGCGCTGGCGCGCCGAAGCCGGACGCGGCGGGATGCAGTGTCCCGACGTCAGCTACTACATCGCGGACCTGATTCTGGTCAAGGGCGATACCCAGGCGCTCGCGGGCCTTATGAGCCACACGATCGCCTGCGCTCACGTGAAACCCGAGTTCGCCCAGACTATCGCCATGGCCGCCGCCAACCGGCAAATGATCATTGGCGCGCAGGACACTGAGGTGGGACTGAGGACAGTGCGGCGTGCCATACGGAGGCTGTCGGGCATGCCGGGTCAGCGAGTCATCGTCATGGCCTCACCTGGCTTCTTCGCACAGACTCCTGAAGCCACCAAGTCCACGGCTGAAGTGCTGGATCTGGCGGCGAAATCCAACGTGATTATTAGTGGACTAAGTGCGAGGGGAGTCATCTTAGCCGAGGAGGAGCAGGATGTGGCCGCCGGCGGGGGTGCCGGCAGACGCCCTCCTCGCGCCTCGTCGCCGGCCACGTTATGGCTGCAATATCGCCGGGAAAGCGCGCGGGCCAATCTCGACGTCATGAAAGACTTGGCGGAAGGAACCGGCGGCGTACTGTTCCGCAACAACAACGATCTCCGCGCCGGGTTCGACCGCGTCGCCGCCGCGCCGGAGTTCTCCTACGTGCTCGGCTTCTCTCCGGCTGACCTAAAACCCAATGGAACCTTCCACGCATTGAAAGTCCGGCTGCCGAACGAGAAGGGCGTCACGATCGAGGCGCGCCGCGGTATTACGCGCTCAAGCCGGACGCAAAGGACAAGCGAGCCACCGAGGACCTCGACGACGCCGTGTTCTCGCGGGCCGAGATCAACGACATTCCGGTCGTGCTCCAGGCCGGGTTCTCCAAGCAGAATGCGGGCGACGTGTCGAAAATCCAGGTGGTCGCCAAGATAGACGTCTCCTCCCTTCATTTCCGAAAGGTGGTGAACCGGGACAGCGGTTCCCTTAGAGTTGTAGCGGCACTTTTCGATCCCGAAGGCGGATACCTAACCGGCAGCGCGGAAACTGTGAGCCTGAAACTCCAGGACGGCCGAGCGAGTCAGGATCTGGCGGTGACCCTGCGCTGGGAGTTCGACGCCAAGGCGGGATCGTACCTTGTGAGGCTGGTGGTCCGCGAGGCTCAGGGCAAGGCGATGACGTCGCTGAATCGCGAAGTGAAGATTCCCTAAGCCTACCCATCTGTCGCCTTACGCGCGGATGAATTTCTCAAAACCGGACAGCGTTGTCCGGCGTTGCACGACATTGCAGACAAATTCGCTGATTTCGGACATCTTAGTCTGGAATTAGACGTGCTACGGAAACCACCATGTTCGCCTCCGTGCGTATTGCTGTACGATCTCTGGCGCGCCGGCCGGCGGTGGCCCTTGTCGCCATCGCCTCACTTGCGGTGGGGATCGGCGTCAACTCGGCCGTCTTCAGCATTGTGGATGCGCTGTTCCTCCGGCCGCCTGCGATAACCAACCCCGAAAATCTCGTCCAGATCTACGGAATGTTCAAGGCCACAGGTCGTTTTGGAGCGCTCGACTGGGCCGACTACGAGACGATCGCCAGCCAGACCCCGGCATTCTCCGATGTCACCACCACCATGGGCCGGGGAGGACTATGGCGGCACGGTGATGAATCAACGCTCCTTTTGGTTGACGCAGTCGGCGATAACTACTTCCGGATGCTCGGCGTAAAACCACTACTCGGCGCGATCCCCGATCCCAAGACAATTGCCTCGGAAAGCGAACCGCCAATTATCCTCACCTACTGGTTCTGGCGCGAGCGTACGGGCGGCCGCGCAGAGGTCATCGGTGAACGCATGGAGTTCCGGGATCATCTCTGGCGCATCGCCGCAGTCTTGCCGCCGGCATTCCGAGGCCTCAATCCAATGGGGATGCGGCACGTCTGGATCGGCGCCACGTCCTGGTCCCGCTACTTCCGCGAAGACCTCGAACGCGGCAACGGCCAGTTCGAGGTGGTAGCCCGTCTTCAACCCGGCGTATCGCTTGAACAGGCACAAGCCCAACTGGATACGCTGGCGAAGGGAATCGAATCGAGTGACTCACGGGTGGCAAAAGGCCTGTCGTTCAGCGCGTCCTCCGTGGCTCGCGACATGCGCGACCGTCTTAAGCCGGGTGCGTTTGTTCTCGCCGTGGTGGCTCTGGTGCTGCTCATTGCCTGCGCCAACGTGGCGGCTGTGCTGCTCGCTCACGCCGAGGCGCGACGCCGCGAGATCGGGCTCCGGCTAACGCTCGGCG
The DNA here is from genome assembly GCA_038212445.1 of Bryobacterales bacterium. Lineage (GTDB taxonomy): Bacteria > Acidobacteriota > Terriglobia > Bryobacterales > Bryobacteraceae > TMP-7. The sequence goes on along the minus strand of JBBQUM010000005.1, from coordinate 86,641 downwards.
CTGGACGCCTCGCCCTCATCCGGCAGTTCCTTACCGAAAGCGCAGTGCTTGCCGTGTTGGGTGCGGGCGTGGGCTTGCTCCTCAGCAGTTGGCTTCTCAATCTCGTGCCGGTGCTGGCGCCGCCCAACGGCTTTCCTATGAACTTTGACTTTCGCATCGACGCGCGACTGCTGCTGTTCACTGCCGCGTCGGTGGCGGCTACACTGGTCATCTTCGGTTTTGCACCGCTCGCCTACGCGCTGCGGGTACCGCTGCTCGAGGCCATCTCTGGATCGCGTTCGGTGGGACGCACACAGCGATCGATTTCACGTTACGCGCTGGTGACCGTTCAGATCTCGCTCAGTGTCGTGCTCGTAGGAAGCGCCGTTGTTCTGATGCGCTCGCTGCTCGACGCCGGGCAGATTTATCCGGGCTACGACACCTCCCGCCCGCTGGCATTGGTGTGGGGATACCGCACGGAGGCACCCTCGGGAAAATCCGAGGATGCCATCTTCAGCGAAGCGGCGGATCGTATAGCGGCCGCGGGCGGCGTTGAGGCTGTGACGTATGCGCGTCATCTTGCGCTGGTGGGCTCCGGCTCGGGCGCATCCGTTTCGGCGACGCCGGAAGGATGGCCGGCCGGTACACCCGCTCCACGCGTCTACTTCAACCTGGTAGGTCCGCGATTCTTCGAAGTGGTAGGCGCGCGCATTAGTGGCGGACGCGCTTTCGCCGACTCTGACCACAACGGCGGCGCGCCCGTCACAGTGATCAGCGCCGAGGCGGCACGCCGCTTCTGGCCAGGGCAGAATCCTCTCGGCAAGACGCTGACGCTCTGGAAGGAGCAGTATCAGGTGGTAGGCGTCGCCACGGACGGGCGCATCTCCGGAATCCACGAGACTCCTACTCCCGTACTCTACATTCCGTTCTCGCGCAGACAGTGGGGCGAGACGATCCTGATCGCGCGCACCAAGGCCGACCCGGCCAGCATCCTGAAGGTTCTCGCCAAGACAGCCGCGCAGACCCCGGGTCTACGCGTCTATCAATCCATGACTCTTCGCGCTCTGCTAAAGGACGCGCTCTACATGGACTGGATTCCCACCGTGCTCGGCGGACTGCTCGCCGCTGTCGGCATCCTTCTGGCAGCCGGCGGACTCTACGGCGCCGTCTCCTATGCCACCGAGCGCCGCTTGAGTGAATTCGGCGTTCGAATGGCGGTGGGCGCGCGTGGGTCGCAGATCGCGAAGCTAGTCCTGCTGAACGCCGCCCGGCTGTGTGCCGCCGGAATACCGGTGGGCATCGGGCTGTTCGTCGTGTTATATCGCTACCTGAGCAGCGTCCTGCTACGCGGGCGACCCCTCGATCCCTTCGCCATCGCGACCGGCGTAGCTATCACCCTTACGGTTGTCCTGGCGGGCGCCGTACTACCGGCCATGCGTGCCGCACGCCTCGATCCGATCGATGTGCTCCGCGCGGAGTAGTGTCTGTACCCGACGTCCATAACATGGAGAGATCAGACACCTGCATGGCGCAGGTCGTGTGCGAGGCTCATGGCCAGGCAATGACGCGAAGTCCGGATACCCTAAGCGTATCCCGCCGGCGCTTTGAAGCCACCAGTGACCGTCGCGAGCGCGACGGCAAATTCGATCGCCGTCGGATCCTCCAGGTAGGGCGCCGTGATCTGGATACCGACCGGTAGTCCTTCCTTAGTGAGCCCTACTGGCGCCGAGACAGCAGGCAGTCCGGCGACGGTGGCAGGATGAATCCAGAACAGCGAATCCATGAACGGACGTTGGCCTTCGGGAGTGTCGATCTTGTGCGTCGCCACGGGTCCGTCGTGATTGTGCCGGAACGCCGCGGTGAACGATACAGGCGACAGGAAAACGTCAACGTCCCTGAAGTAGTCTTCCCAAAGACCACGTAGTCCGTAGCGGCGGCGCGTCTCAGCCACCCAACGCTGATGCGGCTGCGTCATGCCCAGGCCGAACGCATAGGCGGCGGTCTCCTTAGGCGTGGACGCCACCATGTCGCGATCAGCATCAGGCAGCGTGTCGCCGCTCATGGCGCCGAGCAGGTAGAGATAGTTGTCGTACTCCACTTGCGGGTTCAATCCTCCGGGCCAGCCCTTCACCAGTTTGGCGCCTGACTTCTCGATGACCCGCAGAGCTTGTTCCAGGGCTGGGCGGATGTCGGACGAAACAGGGCAAAGCTTCTCGTCGAGCACGTAGCCGACGCGGAAGTCGGCGAGGCGTTTGTGACGCGGCGCGGGCGGAGTCCAACGGTAGGCCTTGTTGTCGTAGGGGCCGGGACCGGCGACGATGGAGAGCATGTCGTGAAGGTCGGCGGGATGGCGTGCGAGTGGTCCGGCCACCGCAAGATCGATGAAGCTGTTGGAATCGGACTCGTAGGGCGCGGGCGCGTGGCCGATCATCGGCACTAGCTCGAAGGTTGGCTTCAGGCCATGGATACCGCAGAAGTGAGCGGGCACACGGATAGAGCCACCGATGTCCGAGCCCATTGCGGCAAACCCGAGTCCGGCAGCGAGCGCGGCCGCACCGCCGCCCGTCGAGCCTCCAGGCGTGTAGGCGAGGTTCCACGGGTTGTTCGTTGTGCCGTAGACCCCGTTGTAGCTCTGCTGATCCATCAGCATGAGCGGGATGTTGGTCTTGCCGAGGATCACGGCGCCCGAGTTTCGAAGACGCTCAACGACGACTGCGTTTGTCTTGGCGCGCCACTCCTTCGCTTCGGGCACTCCCCAGGTGGACGGCGCGCCGGCGATGTGGAAGCTCTCCTTGATGTGCACCGGGACGCCATGCAGAAGGCCGAGCGTCCGCCCACCGGCGAGTGCGGCGTCGGCAGCCTTGGCTTCGTTCAAAGATGACTCCCGCAGCGGCCAGATGATGGCGTTCAGCTTGGGATTGTACTTGTCGATGCGGCGCCAGGTTTCGGTGGTGAGTTCGACGGAACTGATCTTTTTCGAGCGTATGGCGAGCGCGGCTTCGCGTGCGGAGGCAAAGGCCGGATCGAACGGAGGAGGCGGCGCAGCGGCGGCAGACAGTGCTGCGGCTGTGCTGAAAAGGAACTCGCGTCTGAGCATGCGGTCTTAGTGTACACTCGCCCGAATCGTGATGGCACGATCGAGCGGCCGGGGCGTAGCCCATTAGAAAAATTGAAAAACTTCGATATTCACCGACATGTCAGATGTGGCGATTTCTTTGATGACTACACGACAAGCCTTACCAATTGGCGTGGGAGCGGCGGTGGCTGCGGTGCTGGCGCACGGTTTCGTTTATGCCGGCTGCAATCTGGACAGAATCGAGCCGATCGACAGCTACCAGGGTTTCTTTCAGAGCGCGATCCTGATCCTCGAGGCAGGGTGGAGCAAGATGAACGGATGGGAGCCGCAGAGCCATATCCAGAGTTTTGGGCCTTGGTTCGCCAAAGCCGTTCACTTCGGTTGCCCCACGATTGGCTTCATCCTGTTTTGCCTCGTATCCCGTCAGGGCATCGGCCGTTCAATCTGGAAGCCCTTCACTATCGTGAGCTTGTTCACGGCGGCGACCATCCCTCTCTACGCTTGGTTCATGCACGACGTACCGGCACCGGCGATTCCCCGCGGGGGAACGGGAGCGGCAATAGCGATAGTGTTTCTGATGATTTGGAGCGTGGGCGGCCTCGCGCAGAGACCCATCACGGTTCGATTGGAAACCAGGGTCTAGCTATCGGCGCTGAGTTCGCGCAGGTCGTCCACCCAGTAGTCGGGTTGGAACGCGGCGAGTTCTTCAGGTTGGCCGTAGCCGTAGCGGACGGCGCAGATCTTCACTCCTGCGGCGCGACCGGCAGCCATGTCGGCAGGGGAGTCGCCTACCAGCAGGCAGTCCTTCGCTTCAGCGCCGAGTCCTCGGAGCGCATGGAAGACGACGTCCGGTTCGGGCTTAGCGGGGAAACCGTCGGTCCCCTGGACGTGGTCGAAGTAGGGCAGGAATCCAAACTTCTCGAGGACGATCCGCGTGGTGGGCGTGCCCTTGGTGGTGGCGGTGGACTTGCGTGCGCCGAGGCGTTGGATGCCTTCCAACGCACCGGGGTAAGGCTTGGTGGAGGAATGCTGGCGTGCGGCGTAGATGGCGCGGTAGTCGTCAAGCAGGGGAGTGAAGCGGGCAGGATCGAAATCGAGATCTTTCCAGAGATCGTCGAGGTGGCGGCCGATGTAGCGTTTGAGGAAGGCGAACTCGACGGGCGGACAATCGGTGGTGGCTAGCACTGCCTGGACGGCTCCGCAGATATCTTCCGCGGAGTCGACCAGGGTGCCGTCTATATCAAACAGGTAAACGGGGAAGCGAGGGATCACGCAGGCTGCGGACGCTCACCGCCCAGCAGTCCGGTAACGCGATTTCCGCCCTCGGGACGGGTCACGTGCGGTGCAGGATCGCCACCCGGAGGAACCGGCTTCACAAACGCCGGTAGTGTTCCGCCGTCGATGAGTAGTTTCACTTCGGCGCCGTCGAGCACTTCGCGCTCGAGCAACGCTTCAGCGACGCGTACCATCGCATCGTACTTATCTTCGATGATCTTGCGAGCGACATCGTAGCCTTGCATCACGAAAGCGTGGACGGCGTTATCGATCTTCACCGCCGTGCTCTCGCTGAAATCACGATGCTGCGCGATCTCGCGGCCAAGGAAGATCTGCTCTTCCTTCTTGCCGAAACTCAGCGGACCGAGGTCGCTCATGCCCCACTCACACACCATCTTTCGCGCCACGTCGGTGGCACGCTCGATGTCGTTTCCGGCGCCTGTGGTGATGTGCTTCATGAAGATCTCTTCGGCGATACGGCCGGCCATGAGGATGGCCAACTGTGCTTCGAGATAGTCACGAGAGTAGCTGTGCTTGTCGTCGATGGGCAACTGCTGTGTCAGGCCGAGCGCCATCCCACGCGGGATGATGGTGACCTTGTGCAGAGGGTCAGCGTTGGGGATCAGCGCCGCAACTACGGCGTGTCCGGCCTCGTGATATGCGGTGTTGCGCTTCTCTTCCTCGCCGATGACGAGGCTCTTGCGCTCCACACCCATGATCACTTTGTCTTTGGCCAGTTCGAAATCGAACATGGTCACGAGCTTGCGGTTCTGGCGGGCGGCGACCAGCGCTGCTTCGTTTACCAGGTTGGCGAGGTCGGCGCCGGCAAACCCGGGTGTCCCGCGAGCGAGCACCGTAAGGTCGACGTCGTCTGCAAGCGGAGTCTTCTTGGTGTGAACCTTGAGGATCTGTTCGCGGCCTTTCACGTCGGGACGGCCGACAACGACGCGCCGGTCAAAACGGCCGGGGCGTAGCAGTGCCGGATCCAGTACGTCAGGACGGTTTGTCGCGGCAACCAGGATCACGCCTTCGTTGGACTCGAAACCGTCCATCTCGACGAGCAACTGGTTGAGCGTCTGTTCGCGTTCATCGTGTCCACCGCCCAAGCCTGCGCCGCGATGGCGTCCCACTGCGTCGATTTCGTCGATGAAGATGATGCAGGGCGCATTCTTCTTGCCCTGCTCAAACAGATCGCGGACGCGCGAAGCACCCACGCCGACGAACATCTCCACGAAGTCTGAACCGGAGATCGAGAAGAACGGGACGTTGGCTTCACCCGCGATAGCGCGAGCCAGCAGCGTTTTGCCGGTTCCGGGAGGGCCGATCAACAGCACGCCCTTAGGAATGCGGCCGCCCAGTTTTTGGAACTTCTGCGGTTCACGCAGAAACTCAATGATCTCCTGCAACTCTTCCTTTGCTTCCTCGACTCCCGCCACATCCTTGAATGTGACCTTCTTCTGCTGGGAGGAGTGCAGCCGTGCACGGCTCTTGCCGAAGCTAAGCGCCTTATTGCCGCCGCTCTGCATCTGCCGCATCATGAAGATCCAGAATCCCAGGAGCAACACAAAGGGTACGGTGTTGATCAGAATGGAGACCCAGCCGGTGCCGGTGTCCTTCTGAACCTTTACCTGGACGCCCTTTTTCTGCATCAAGTCATAGATGGCAGGGTAATTCGTAGGAATGCTCGAGCGGAATTGCCGACCGTCGGAGGGCTGATATTGCCCGGTCACGTCGCCCGTGGAACTGTTGACCTCGACGGACTTCACTTTGCCCGTCTCCACATAATTCATGAGGTCAGTGAAGGTGGGTTGATCCTCAGGCTTGCGACTGCCCGAATGGACCACTGCATATAGCAGAACCGCGATGCAGATGATGACCACCCAGAATACTGCCGTCTTTACATTCGAGTTCATTCTGACTCCAGCTTCCCAAAATCCAACAACGTGCGGACAGACCCGCACAGTCCAGAAAATCCAAGCATCAATATACTGACGCGCTAAACAGGCCCGGAGATTCGTTTCCTTTCGGAGATGCTCAGCGAAGGTCCCGCTCCGGGCACCACAAATTCCGCTGCCGCCCCGAAGCGCCGGGTCCAGACGATTTGGCCCCCCGTACATAGGATCGGCCAATTACGGCGTTCCCATAAAGGTACACGGGCGTCTTGAAACATTTCCTTTATTTTCTGTTCGCGCTCACAGCCGCAACGCCGGTACCGGTCACCTGGCCTCCAATTCCTGACAACCAGAGACTCGCCGCAAACAGACTTGACCCGCTCCCAGTCTATCCTGTCGCCTATGAGTGTATCACGTACTTCCGCAATGATTTCCGTCTCGCTGCCAGGGATCGCCGCGACCCCTGGAGGCTTGAGATTAGCCGCCCAATCGCGCTCCATTGGCGCGGTTTGGGGGACTGCGAAACGGAGCCAATTGAAACTCCGCATGATATCTACTCCCGGTACCTGCAGGCGGCCATGCCCCTCGTTAATTTCGGACGCCAAGGTGAGCACCTGCTGAATATGACGGAACTCCAGCTGTTTTAGATCCCCTTTAATCTGGCGAATGGCCGATCTTACGATCCGCCGCCTCCAAGCCATTGGGAGTTGCGCGAGTTCACGAACATCGAGGATGGGTCCTGATTGCGGAATCTGAGCGTTCCAGTATTGTTCGTCCTCCCGCGCCAGGCGGGCGTGGTTGGCCAGGGTTTCGACGATCGCCGGGTTCCATTCGGCTTGCAACTGGGGGAGTAAGGAGTGTCGTAAGCGATTGCGAGCAAAGCGTAGATCGGCGTTCGACGCATCCTCGCGCCAAGGCAGGTTGTGAGCGGTAAGCCAGTCACGGACCTGAGCCCGCCGCACGTCGAGAAAGGGCCGGATCAAACCGTCAGGGGTGACCGGTAGCATTCCGGACAGTCCGGGCGTATGGGCGCCGCGCAGGAATCGAAACAGGACCGTCTCGGCTTGATCATCCAGGGTGTGCGCCAGGGCGATTCGTCTCACTGTTCCGGTTGCCAACAGGCTGTGGAAAACTTCACGGCGTCCGTCGCGGGCGGTTTCTTCCAAATTCCTTTCGGGACTCACCGGTTTGTTGAAAACAAAGATCTCTCGTTTGAGACTGGCGGCCAGCGCGCGGACGAACTGCTCGTCGGCGAGCGACTCTGCGCCGCGCAGGTGGTGATTCACATGAATGATTGCAAACTGCTGATTCAAATGAGCCAGCGCGTGGGCCAAGGCTACCGAATCGGCTCCCCCCGAAACCGCGACGCCGATGGGACAGTCCGCTCGGAGGCAGTCGTGGTCGTGCATCCAGCCTTGAAGCGCGTGAAGCAGCGGTTCCATGGATTCGTACCTCATTGTAGCCAGGTCAGCTAAAGAACCGGGGCAATCATCCGATTTCAGAGATGGGAGGCTGCTCGGATGAAGCGAATACTGGTACTGCTCGTGTCTGCGGCGCTATACGCCGGTTCACTCCCGCGCGGAGCCGACGAACTGCGCTTCTGCCTGCATCATCCGCCCAAGACGCTCGACCCGCTACAGGCGTCAGAGAGTTCGGCCGAGATCATTCGTTACATTACTTACGCCACGCTGATTCGGCTGGACCGGCGGACGCAGCAGGTTCTGCCCGAACTCGCCGTCAGCTGGAAAGTCGGCCCCACCAACCGGACGATTGAATTCACGCTGCGCCCGGGCATCAAATTCAACGACGGTTCGCCGGTAAATCCAAGCGACATTGTCTACTCGATGAAGAAAATCGTGGACCCGTCGCTGCATTCGGCAATCGGTGACAAGTTTCATTTCTCTAAGGGCGTGGTGGTGGCACGGGCCGCTGGTCCACGCACCGTGCTGATCACGTTCCCGGATCCGGTGGCTCAGATTGCCATGATGTTCGACGAGATGCCCGTGCTGAGCGAGCGTTCCGCGAACGCCGTTGCCGGTCCCTATTACGTTGCGGCATATAAGGCGGGAAGCGACATTGAGCTCAAGCGCAATCCTTATTACTGGAAGAAGGACGAGCATGGCGTTCAATTACCTTATATCGGAACGCTGAAGATCAAGTTTCAGGTGAACCGCGAACTGGAACTGCTGGATTTTGAGCGGGCGGACATCGATTTGATTCCGCAACTGCCGCCCGATCAGGCGGAACGTGTTCAATCCACTAACGCCGCCGCGCTGGTGGACATGGGGTTGTCGCTCGACTCGCTGGTGTTGTTTTTCAATCAGAATCCAGCCGCTTCGCTACCGGCTTATAAGAAGGCGTGGTTCAACTCGGATGCGTTTCGCAAGGCGCTATCGTTTTCGACCAACCGTGAGGACATCTGCCGGATCGCCTATCGCACCAAGGCCAAGCCCGGAGTGGGTCCGGTATCTCCGGCCAACAAGCTTTGGTTCAACACGGCGATGAAGGCTGACACCTACAGTCCCACAGAGGCAATGAAGGGTCTGAAGGCTGCAGGATTCGTGATGAAGGACAACGCGCTCTACGACCGTCAGGGCAACCGGGTGGAATTCTCGCTGGTAACCAATACCGGTAACAAGACCCACGAGCGCGCCATTGGCCTCATCCAGCAGGACTGGAAACGTGTGGGAGTGAAACTCAACCTGGTGACGATCGACTTTCCCTCTCTGATCGAACGCATCACGCGCACCTACGATTTCGAGGCATGCCTGCTTCCTCTTACCAACATCAGTGTGGACCCTGAGGATCAGATGAATGTCTGGCAGAGTTCGGGCGCCAATCACCAATGGAATCCCAGTCAGAAGACTCCAGCGACGGCTTGGGAAAAAGAGATCGACGACAATATGAGCGTTCTGGCAACCAGCGTGAACGCCGCGGCGAGGAAGAAGGCGTGGGACCGCGTGCAGATGATTTCGTCTGAACGCGTCCCCTTCATTTACCTGGCGCATCCGCAGGCACTGGCGGCGGTTGCGCCCGGCTTAAAACTGGTAGGAGCGCCAACCTGGCCCTTTCTGCTCTACGGCATCGAAAGCGCGCGGTTCAACCGGTAGATGGCCATACTGCTCGACGTCGACGTCACAGTGGATTATCCACAAAAACCTCGCGCCCTCGATGGCGTGCGGTTCACTGTGAACGAGCGCGAGTCCGTGGCCGTACTAGGAGAGAGCGGTTCGGGGAAGAGCACGCTGGTGCTGGCGGTGCTCGGGCTGCTCGGATGGACGGGCGCTAAGATTTCCGGGCACATTCGCTACTCAGGCACCGAATTGCTGGAACTCACCGAGAAGCGCTGGCGGGCGTTGCGCGGTAAAGAGATTGCGTTTGTTCCGCAGTCAGCGGTAGCGGCGTTGAATCCAGCGATGCGCATCGGCAGCCAGATGGATGAAGCCTGGAGAGTCCATGCGCGCGACAAGCAGTGGAAGGCTCCCACGCTTGAACTCTTCGAGCGCGTGTCGCTGCCGGCGACGGACAGCTTCCTGCGTCGATTTCCAGCGCAAATCAGCGTCGGGCAGGCGCAGCGCGTGCTGATCGCAATGGCGCTGTTGCACCGTCCGCGACTGCTGGTTTGCGACGAACCAACCAGCGCGGTGGATCCCGCCACGCGCGACGAGATCCGCGAACTGCTCATCGGTTTGAGCGAATCGTTCGGGATCGCGAATCTCATGATCACTCACGATGTCGGCGCGCTGTCGGGATTATGCACCCGTGCCGTAGTACTGAAGGAAGGGCGAGTGCTGCGAGAGGCGAGCATCGCCGATCTTCCCTTGAGCCAAGCCGATGCTTACGCGCGCGCACTCTCATCCCTCTACGCGGAGCCATCCGCCAGAGATCTCCTTGAACTGCAGAAGGCGGTTGGTCTGCGCAACGAGCCCGTGCGCCAGGCGGAGGACGCGGCGGGAGCATTGCGGCGATAGAATAATCGCATGCTTCGATTCGCTGCTGTTTTTCTACTGGGCGGAATGTCCTTGCTCAGTGCCCAGACCGGTGGGCGAGTTTTTGAGATCCGCACCTACACAACTAACGAGGGCAAATTGGAGGCGCTAAAGACACGCTTTCGCGATCACACGATCCAGATTTTCGAGAAGCACGGCATGAAGAATGTCGGCTATTGGGTGCCGCAGGATGCGCCGTTGTCCCACAACACGCTGATCTACATCATTTCGCACGCCAGCCGGGAACAGGCGAAAAAGAACTGGGACGATTTTCGCAACGATCCGGAATGGAAGAAGGTAGCGGCGGACTCGGAGAAGGACGGCAAGATCGTCGCCAAAGTGGAATCCGTTTATATGGACGCGGCCGATTTTTCGCCACTCAAATAGCTCTATCCGTGCAGATAGTCGTCGCGGCGCAGCCCCAGCTTCGCTAGCTTGGACGCCAGCGTGGTCGGCTTCATCCCGAGCAGGGTGGCGGCTCCATTGGCGCCATAGATCTTGCCGCGCGCTTGCCGCAGCGCGCCGGTAATCACTACCGCCTCCTGCTCCTTGAGTCGGTCAAGCGGGCTCGACTTGCGCTCTGCGGTCTGACGGCGGCCGGATGAAGCGAGCGGTATGGGGGCGAGGTTCAAGGCGAACGAACCATGGGCGGCGAGGATGGTGGCCCGCTCTATTACGTTTTGCAGTTCCCGAACGTTCCCGGGCCATTCGTAGCTCTCCAGTTGCTCGCGCTGCAACGTGGTGAGTTGAGGCGCAGGGATCGAGAGTTCGCGCGCATGAAGGCGTAGAAAATGTTGAGCGAGCGGAAGGATGTCCTCCCGGCGCTCGCGAAGCGGCGGAATGTCGATGGGAAAGACGCTCAGCCGGTAGTACAGGTCGGTGCGAAAACGACCCTCAGCTGATTCTTCCATCAACAGCCGGTTGGTTGCGGAGATGAGGCGCACGTCCACCGTTCTGGTGCGATCCTCACCGACGCGCTCAAACTGACCCTCCTGCACAACCCGCAGAAGCTTGCCTTGCAGCTCGAGCGGAATCTCGCCCACCTCGTCCAGAAACAAAGTACCGCCATTCGCTAGCTCGAAGCGCCCGGCGCGATCCTTGATAGCTCCGGTGAACGCGCCGCGGACGTGGCCGAAGAACTCGCTCTCAAACAGATCCTTGGGAATCGCGGCGCAGTTTACGCGCACTAACGGCTTATCCTTACGCGGGCTCAGTTCGTGGACCGCACGGGCCACCAGTTCCTTGCCGGTACCAGACTCGCCACAGATCAGCACGTTGGACTGCGTGGGGGCCACCATTGCAATTTGATCGCGGACGCGGGCCAGCGCGGCGCTGGGACCAATCAGTTCGTCGAGTCCCTGGACCTGACGCAACTCCGTGCGCAGGTACTCGTTCTCGCGTTCGAGGATCTTCTGCCGCTCGATGCAACTGATCGCCCCAACAGTACCTTCGATCTCGCCCGCGCTGTTGCGGTAGGGCGAAGCTTCCACGCGGATCCAGGTGGCGGTGCCGTCCTTGCGCAGCAGTTCATGCTCGTAAGCTTCGTGCGTGCCACCAAGCCGCTCGCCCAGACGCCTCCGCATTCGGTCCCAATTCTTGCGCGGCGAAAGAATTTCGTAGCTGACGCGGCCCGCCAGTTCCTGCGGCGTGTACCCGCTGAGCGCGAGCATGCGGGAGTTGGCGTAGAGGATGCGGCTTTCGCGATCGGTAATGATAATGCCTTCCGACAGGCTGTCCAGGATGGCGCGATAGAATTCCTCGCGTTCGCCGAACCGGGACGCTAAGTCGCCAGGAACATCTCGATGAGCCTCCGATCCTACGAGCCCGTCATAGTCCATGTCTCAGGTTATCACGATTTTTCGTTGTTTTTGTTGTATCGGCTGGCAGTCGAACGACATTTCGTTGCATTGCCTAGCCGTAAGTCTAATCAAATGAGGCAGTTAATCTTTGGCTCAGCTCGTGCATCTAAACAGGCATGGTCAAGGTCAGAAAATCAAACGAGCGGGGACACGCCAACCACGGATGGCTGGACAGTCATCACACATTCTCCTTCGCCGACTACTACGATCCGGAGTATGTGAACTTTGGACCGCTGCGCGTGATCAATGAGGATCGAGTGAGCGGGGGGCAGGGATTTGGATTGCATCCGCATCGCGACATGGAGATTCTCTCGTACATCGTGAGCGGGGTTCTGGAACACCAGGACAGCATGGGTAATAAGGCGCAGATGAAGCCGGGCGAGGTGCAACGCATCAGCGCCGGTTCGGGCATCCGTCATAGCGAGTACAATGCGTCGCCGGTAGAGCCGGTTCACTTTCTACAGATTTGGATTATGCCGGACGAGCGTGGAGTGAAGCCGCGGTACGCGGAGAAGTCGTTTCGTGACATCGAGCCCGGCAAACTCAATTTGATTGCGTCGAAAACCGGGCGCGAGGATTCGATCGAGATTCACCAGGATGCCGATGTCTACGTCGCCAAGCTGAATCAGGGCGGCGCGGTGGAGCATCGCTTTAAGGGCAAGCGCACCGCATGGCTGCAGGTGATTGAAGGCGGCTTGACGGTAAACGGCACCTCGCTTCAGCCGGGTGATGGCGCCGCCGTCAGCGGTGAAGAGCGTGTCGCGATCACCGCGGCTGAAAATGCCCACTGGCTGTTGTTCGACCTCGCGGCATGATTTCTCAACTCACAACGAATTACGAAAGGAACGAATTACTATGAGTCAATTGCAGACAGCAGTTTCGGCCGTCACGGCCTTCAACATCGACCCGGCGCATTCTAACGCGCATTTCCGGGTGCGTCACATGATGATCTCCTGGGTGCGCGGGGAGTTCGCCAAGGTGAGCGGGACGGTGTGCTTCGATCCGCAGAATCCTTCCGCGACGGAAGTGACAGCGGAGATCGATGTCAATTCGATCAACACCCGCGAACCGCAGCGCGACGGTCATTTGAAGAGCCCGGATTTCCTCGATGCTGAGAAGTTTCCGACGATCAAGTTTCAGTCGACCACCTTCGATGCCGGCAAGGGCAAACTGACGGGGAACCTGACCATTCGCGGAGTTACGCGCGAAGTGGTGTTGGACATCGATGGACCGACGCCCGAGACCAAGGATCCCTGGGGCAACATTCGCACCGGCGTCGAAGCCAAGACGAAGATCAACCGTAAGGATTTCGGACTCGCCTGGAACCAGGTGCTCGAAGCCGGCGGACTGCTGGTTGGCGACGACATCGAGATCACAATCGACGTCGAACTCCTGAAAGCCTAAGTGTGCGGGGACTATCGTCCTTGCAGATGATTCGCGAAGAAGCTTTCCGCGCGGCGCTTGGCTTCTTCGGTGGCGGTATGGTTGGCCGGGTTGGACTGCTTGGTTTTGCCGGGATCGTCGAAGTTGTGCTCGGCGCCGTCAAAGAGGACCAGTTCCAACCGTGTGCCGGCGTCCTTAGCGCGTTTGGCGAACGTCTCGCAAATTTTTGGCGATACTTCTTCGTCTGCTGAAGCGAGCATCACCAGCATCGGCGCGTAGCCGTGGTAGCGACCCTTAACTGCATCCATGCCGCAGCCCGGGTATTCGGCCAGGGCGGCGCGAAAACCGGTGGAGGGGGACGGCTGCGTGATCCCGGGCGCGTTATCGCGCATGGTCACCAGTACGGTCATGCCGCCGTTCGACCATCCTTGCACTCCGATGCGATCGGGGACGATGTCGCGGCGTCCGCGAAGATAGCGTAAGGCTCCGTAAGCGTCGAGTGGACGCACGGTCTGCTCACTTACTTCGGCGGGGCGGTCGTCATAGCTGCCGCGTCCGAACCCTCCTGGAAATCCACGCGGACCAAAGCTGTCGACAAGCAAAGCGATATAGCCGCGCTCTGTCCAGAACTCTCCCCATTCCTTGTGTCGTTTGGACAGCGTCGCCGACGTGTAGACGCCTTTGGCCAGCGACGAATAAGGGCCCGCGCGACCGTGCAGCATTACCACGGCTGCATGCGGTCCGCTGCCGGAGGGCTCGAAGAGATAGCCGGTAAGCCGGGTGGTCTGATCCTCACTCAGAAAATGTACGGTCTTAATGTCGGCTGCGTTCGAGCAGACAGCGAGGGCGGCGAGCAGAATGAGGGTGCGCATTGACATATAGTGCCACGACTGACGTAACGGTGATCAGCCGCTGATGGCGGAAAAGGATGCCAAACGCCGTTTAGTCCGCTAATCTGGAGCTTACGATTCATTCGAGCTTCACCGAGGCCGCTGAAACCGGGCCAATCGTGTACGCGTCGAAATGATCTCGGCTTCAGGACCTTTACGCGTGTTCAAAAAACTATTTGCCACCACACTGTTTATCGCCGGGCTGACTGCCTGGACGCAGACGCCTGCGGGTTACACCATCTCCACGATCGCTGGAACCGGAACGAACGGGTTTGCCGGCGACGGAGCGGCCGCCAGTACGGCACAACTTGCCATTCCCTCCAAGGTAGCGCTGGATTCTTCCGGGAACGTCTACATCGCTGATCAGGGTAACAACCGCGTTCGCAAGATCACGAGCGGCACGATCTCAACAGTCGCGGGCAGCGCGACAGGCGGGTATGCGGGCGACGGCAAGGCAGCCACCGCGGCTCAACTTAACCATCCCTACGACATCGCCATTGATTCGAGCGGGAACATCTTCATCGCTGATTCTGACAACGCGGTAGTTCGCAAGGTAACGAGCGACGGCAATATTGCCACCGTGGCCGGCAACAACCAGGCGGGCGCGGGCTACTCGGGGGATGGCAGCGCCGCGACAGGAGCGCAACTGCGCGGTCCAGTAGGTGTGGCGGTGGCATCGAACGGAGATTTTTACATTGCCGACATCGGCAATCAGCGCATCCGACTGGTGACGGCCAGCAACAAGAACATCGCGACGGTGGTGGGCAACAATATCGCCAGCACGTCGGGAGATGGCGGTCCGGCGACGGCAGCGTCGGTGAACGGACCGCAGTCGGTGGCGCTCGACGGGGCGGGGAACATCTACATTTCGGAGTCGGGCGGCAACCGCGTTCGGAAGATCGACAAGAACGGGATCATCACGACGGTGGCGGGTATCGGCGGACCAGGCGGTTACGGTGGTGACGGAGGGCTTGCCACGGCGGCGCGGCTTTACGATCCTCGGGGCATCGCGCTCGATGCGGCGGGCAACCTCTACATCGCGGACTATCTGAACTCGCGCATCCGGCGTGTCACTACTGACGGAATCATCACCACCATCGCCGGCAACGGCCAGTTCAGTTTCTTTGGTGATGGCGGACCTGCGACAAAAGCGGCTCTGCAGTTTCCCTCCGGCGTTGCAGTCGACAAGGCGGGCAACATATACATCGCCGACGCCGGTAACAATGTCATCCGCTTGCTTCAACCGAATGGCGGCGCTCCCTCCATCAACACAGGCGGCGTAATCAGCGCCGCGGCGTTTGGCGGGTCCACCGCAGTGGCGCCGGGCACCTGGATTGAGATTTACGGCAACAAGCTTTCGACGGCGGCGCGCGGCTGGAACGATTTTGATTTTCGCGGCGTGCTGGCGCCGACGGTTCTTGAAGGGACATCGGTGACCATTGGCGGGCAGTCGGCTTATGTGGCTTATGTCAGCCCAAGTCAGGTAAACGCTCAGGTACCGTCGAACGTTACCGTTGGGCAGCAGGCTGTAGTGGTGAACACCGACAACGGCCCTTCGCTACCTTTCGCAGTGAACGTGAATGCGGCGCAACCCGGTTTGCTCGCGCCTGCCGCCTTTAACGTTGGGGGCAAGCAGTACGTCACGGCTTTGTTCAGCGACGGCACGTATGTTGCGCCCGTTGGCGCCATTGCCGGAGTGACATCGCGTCCGGCGCGTCCGGGCGAGACCATTCTGCTTTTCGGTATTGGCTTTGGAGCGACGACGCCGGCCGTAGCGGCGGGGCGAATTATCGCGCCGGGACAGGGTACGGCGCTGGCAAATTCGCTTTCGATTTCGATCGGCGGCAATACGGCAACTTTGCCGTACGCAGGACTGGCGCCGGGCGCTGTGGGCCTCTACCAGTTCAACCTGGTGGTGCCGGCGGTGGCGGCTGGAGACGCTGTACCGCTTACGTTCACGCTCGGCGGTGTTCCCGGCAGTCAAACGCTTTACACTGCGATCGGCAACTGACCTTTCCGCACGCTCGTGTGCGAAAATGTTCCGGAGGCCACGCATGTTGTATTCGCCTTTGACTGTGAGTAGTGCGCCCGTCGCGTTTCGCCCGTCCTGGACGGTGGCGAGTTTATAGCCGCATGGATGTTCGCAATCCGGTGCCGGATGTTGACTTCCGCGAGCTTTTCGATTCGCTGGCCGGAACGTATCTGGTCCTACTGCCCAACGATCCGATTTACACGATCGTCGCGGTGAACCATGCTTATCAGCGCGCGATAATGCGATCGAGCGACGACTTGCTTGGGCGGCCGCTGTTCGAGGCTTTTCCAGACAATCCGGATGATCCGGCAGCTACCGGCGTCAGCAACCTGCGCGCTTCGCTTCTACGCGTTCTGGCTACCCGCGCGCCCGACGCGATGGCGGTTCAGAAATACGATCTACAGCGTCCGGCGTCGGTGGGTGGCGGGTTTGAAGAGCGTTATTGGAGTCCGCTGAATTCCCCGGTGCTCGGGTCCGATGGAGAGGTGCGGGCGATCGCCCACCACGTCGAGGACGTCACTGATTTTGTTCGTCTGCAGAAACAGCATTTGATGCAGGGCCGGTTGACGGAGTCCGAGCGGCTTCGGGCGGATCGCATGGAAGCCGAGTTGTTTGTGAGTAGCCGCCAGCTGGCGGAGTCGCAGAATCTGATGGCCGAACGCGATCGGATGCATGCGCGGCTGCGCGATAGTGAGAGCCGCTACCGGACCCTGGTAGAGACGGTTTCGTCGATCCTCTGGAATACCGATGCCGGTGGCGCGATTGTGGAGGAAACGCCATCGTGGGGCGCATTTACCGGCCAATCGCGGGAGCAATATAGCGGCTGGGGGTGGACCGACGCCATCCATCCAGACGATCGTGCGCGTGTGGCGGATCGCTGGCGGCGTGCGCTCGGTGAGAAGAAAGGCTACGAGTCGACCTACCGGCTTCGCCGTCGTGATGGCCAATACCGCGACGTGATTGCCCGCGGCGCACCTGTGCTCGACGACGAGAGAAATGTTCGCGAGTGGATTGGCAACTGCGACGACGTTACCGATTCGCGGCGCGCTGGTTATGCCCTGCGGGAAAGCGAGCAGCGCTTTGTGGCTGCGTTTGCCCACGCTCCCATCGGGATGGTCCTTGCTAATCCGAGAGGCAAGTTCATCGAGGTGAATCCGCGTTTTGCCGAGATGCTGGGCATGACGCGCGAGGAGTTGCTGTCGGGAGACGCTGAGCCGTTCACGCACCCCGAGGATGTGGAGGCGACGCGTTTATTCGCCGAGTCGTTGCATCAGCCGGGCAATCCGCGGTCGGTGCTCGAGAAGCGCTACATCCGTAAAGACGGATCGCTCTTGTGGGCTCGCATCTCCGGCACCATGCGCCTGGATGAGAACGGTGAGCCGATGCAGATTGTCGGCATCATCGAGGACATTACCGAACGGAAGCGGTTTGAAGAAGCGCTGCGAGACAGTCAGAAGCGGTTGGAACAGGTGTTTGCGCAGGCCCCGGTGGCTGTGTGCGTGATGCGCGGGAGCGATCTCCGGTACGAACTGGTGAATCCCCACTATGAAGAGTTCTTGCCGTCGCGTGACTTTATCGGCCGGCCGATTGTCGAGGTGATTCCGGAGTTAGATCCGAAGGTGATGGCGATTCTCAACGAGGTAATGAACACTGGCCAGCCATACTCGGCCACCGAGTTTCTCGTGCCGCTCGATCGGAACGAGGATGGCGTTCCCGAGGATACCTGGTTCAATGTCGTTTACCATCCGCTGCGCGAGGTAGACGGAAAAGTCTCGGGCATTGTCACGGTGGCAATCGACGTTACCGCACAGGTGAAGGATCGGCACGAGGTGGAGCGGGTGAATCGTGAGCTGGAGGAGTTTGCCTATGTAGCGAGTCATGATTTGCAGGAGCCCCTGCGGATGGTGAACACCTTCACGCAACTTCTAATGCGGGAATTTTCACCGCTGCTCGACGCCTCCACGCGCGACTACGCATCCTACATCGACCAAGGCGTCCGCCGGATGCAGCAGTTACTGCATGATTTGCTCCAGTTCTCGAGAATCATTCACGCCGAGAAATCAAACAACGGACGTCTACCGGTGGCAAATTTGAATCACTCGATGGCGCAGGCGCTGACGGTGCTTCAGAACCGCATTGACGACTGCGGCGCCGAAATTCACTGGGAACCTCTGCCCGACGTTGCCGGAGACGAATCCCAACTCTCGCAAGTTTTCCAGAATCTGCTCTCGAACGCGATCAAGTATCGCAACAGTGAGGAGCGTCTTTGCATCCAGGTGAATTCGCGCAAGCGCGGCGACAATTACGTGGTGGCATTTGGCGATAACGGAATTGGATTTGACCAGACCCACGCTGAGCGTATTTTTGGATTATTCAAGCGGCTGCATAAGGACCAGTATCCGGGTACTGGCCTGGGCCTCGCCATTTCGAAGCGGATCGTTGAGCGCTATGGCGGGAAAATCTGGGCGGAGTCGAGTCCAGGCCGGGGTTCCACTTTCTACCTCAGCCTGCCTGAGGCGCCATTGAACTCGGACTCTGAATGAGCGATTCCGTAATCAGCTTTCGCGACGCTTCGTTTTCGATCGGATCGCGGCCGATCGTGCGAGGGGTCTCGCTGGATGTGGCGGCGGGCGAAACCCTCGTTCTACTGGGGCGCAGCGGTGCCGGCAAGACGTCGGTGCTCCGCATGGTTAACGGACTGGTGCTTCCTTCGAGCGGCGAAGTGATCGTAAACGGAAAGTCGACCAAAGAGTGGGACTCGGTCCGGCTCAAGCGCAGCATCGGGTATGTGATTCAGGAGAGCGGTCTGTTTCCGCACTATACGGTCGCGCGGAATATCGGGCTTGTGCCCTGGCTCGAAGAATGGCCGGAGGATCGCATCCGGAGCCGCGTATCCGAACTGCTGGAGCGCGTGGGGCTAACTGACCCGTCATTCGGCGGCCGCCATCCTCGCGAGCTTTCGGGAGGACAACGGCAGCGTGTTGGAGTGGCGAGGGCGCTCGCGGCACACCCGTCGATCCTGTTGCTCGACGAGCCATTCGGCGCGCTCGATCCGCTCACCCGATCGGAACTGCAGACCGAGTTCCTGCACTGGGCTGAAGGAAAGACCGCGCTGTTTGTCACGCACGACGTGTTTGAGGCGATGCGCGTCGGCAAGCGAATCGCCGTGTTTGACGACGGGCGTTTGGTGTTCATAGGCACGCCGGACGAGTTTCTGCGAAGCGATCAGCCGCTGGTGCAGCCACTGGCGAAATTGGTGCTTAATCCCGGGGGGCCGCATGCGTGAGGTGCTCGAACTGGCGGCGGAGCATTTGCTGCTGGTGATCGTTTCGATGCTGTCGGCGTGCGCGATCGGCCTGCCTCTGGCAATCTGGATCAGCCGGCGGCCGGTCTGGAGGCGCTGGATTCTGCGCGTGGTGAACGTGATCCAGACAGTGCCAAGCCTGGCGCTGTTCGGACTGCTGATCCCATTGCCGGTGATGGGAGGTATTGGCAAGCGGACCGCGATTGTGGCGCTGGTGCTCTACGCGTTGCTGCCGATTGTTCGAAACACCGTCACAGGTATCCTGGGTGTGGACGCAGCGGTGAGAGAGTCGGCTCAGGCGATGGGCATGTCGCCGAGGCAGGTTTTGCGCGAGGTGGAGTTGCCGCTGGCGGTACGCTCGATTCTTTCCGGCATCCACATCGCGACGGTCACCACCATTGGCACAGCGACAATTGCCGCGGCGATCGGTGGTGGCGGACTTGGGGTTTTAATATTCAGAGGGATTTCGACAGCCGACAGCGCGCAGATCGCATCGGGCGCGGTTGCCGCGGCGATTTTGGCTTTGGGAGCGGATTGGGGACTGCAATGGATCGAAGAACGGCTGTCGCCGCGTTAGCAGGAGGCGCCCTGTCGGGTTGCGGGACCGCCGGTGGCGGGGGACTGCGCGCGGGCTCCAAGAATTTCACCGAACAGTTGATTCTCGGCGAGATCATCGCCCAGCATGTCGAGTCGAGGCTCGGCGTCGCAGTGAAGCGTCAGCTAAACCTCGGCGGCACGCTGCTGGCGCATCAGGCAATGCTGCACGGGGAACTGGATTTCTACCCGGAGTACACGGGCACGGCTTACTCGGCAATTCTGAATCAGAGCGGCGAGACAGTTCCGGCGTCAGTGCTGGCGCGCGTCCGTGAAGCCTACGCCAAACTCGGGATGCGGTGGCTCGATCCGCTCGGATTCAACAATTCGTTTGCGGTGGTGATGCGCGGTGAAGATGCCCGCAAGTATTCGCTGACTAAGCTGTCCGACGCCGGTAATAAGGGCGTCGCATGGCGCCTCGGCGCCGGCTACGAATTTGAAAAACGCGCTGACGGAATGAAGGCGCTGACTTCGACGTATCCAAGCCTGAAGTTCGATGGGACGCCATCGTCGATGGATCTTGGTCTTCTCTACATGGCGCTGCATCAGAAGAAGGTCGACCTGGCCGTCGGCAGTTCCACCGACGGTGTGCTCACTGCCCGGGACTTCGTGGCACTTGAAGACGACCAGCACGCGTTTGGCCCCTATCAGGCCTGTGTCGTCGTACGCGAAGAGAGTCTCCGGAGTCAGCCGAAATTGGAAGCGGTTTTGAGTGCGCTCTCGAGCAAGATCGATACCCGGACGATGAGCGGCCTCAACTATCAAATGGACGGTGAGCATCGGAAACCGGCTGAAGTCGCGGCCGGATTTCTGAAATCTGTCGCCGGTTAACCCTCCCTCGTTGCTATATTCAAAACCTGGAGCGCCCTTGTCCAATCTGCTGGCTGTATTACTACTCTGTTCCGTCGCCCTTCATGCTGAAATGAGCAAAGTCACCGACGCGATGATCCCCGTGCGCGATGGTCTTAAGCTGCACACGGAGATCTGGCGCGATACAGGACAAGCGGGCAGCCTGCCGTTCATCATTACGCGGTCGCCATACGGGTGGGGGCGTGCGAAGGGAGTGCTGGAGCGGTCCTACGACGACATGGTGCGGGATGGGTACATTTTCGTTTTCCAGGATATTCGCGGCCGTTACGGATCCGACGGCACCTTCGTGATGCAGCGCCCGGTGTGCGCCACCCCGGACAAATCCTGTGTGGATGAGGGCACCGACACCTACGACACCATTGATTGGCTACTAAAGAATGTTCCGTCGAATAACGGACGGGCGGGTATCCTGGGTGTTTCCTATGGAGGATGGCTCACCATGATGGCCACCATCCATCCGCATCCAGCGTTGAAGGCCGCATCTGAGCAGGCGTCACCCGCCGATATGTTTGTCGGTGACGATTTCCATCACAAGGGTGCGTTCCGGCTGAGCTACGGCTACGAGTACGCGTCGATGATGGAGACCGGGAAAGAGAACACGCCCTTTAAGTTCGATCGCTACGATACCTACGACTGGTATCTGAAACTAGGGCCGCTCAGCGAAGCGAACCGGCGTTATCTGGATGGCGCCCGGCCCACTTGGAATAACTTCGTGGCGCATCCGAACTACGACAAATTCTGGCAGCAACAGGAAGTAGGCCAGTTCTCGCACGATCCGCAAGTGCCGAATCTGAATGTCGCAGGCTGGTTCGATCAGGAAGATTTCTATGGTCCGGTAAGGATCTATCGTGAAGCGGAGAAGACCGATTCGCAGCATCGGAATTATCTGATCGCTGGACCGTGGAACCACGGCGGTTGGTCAGGCGGCGAGGGTCGCGTGCTGGGGCGTTTTGATTTCGGCAGTGACACCGCCGCCTGGTATCGCCGAGAGGTGCAGGCTCCCTGGTTTGCCTACTGGTTGAAGGACCAGGGCAAGTTGGATCGCGCTGAGGCTCAATGTTTCCAGACGGGCAGCAATGTCTGGAAGAAGTACGACTCGTGGCCGCCGAAGGATTCCAAACCGCGCGCCTTGTACTTTGCCGCGGATGGACGGTTGACGTTCGACAGTGTGGCAGGGCAGCCAGGTTACGACGAGTTTCTCTCTGATCCCAAGCATCCGGTATCTTACCGGCCCCGGCCAATCCCGCCCACCTACAGCCCGACGTCCACATGGTCCACTTGGTTAACCGACGATCAGCGTTTCGCCGACGGTCGTCCCGACGTGCTTACGTGGCAGACCGATCCGCTTACCGAGAGTGTCACCATCGCAGGCGACGTCTCTGCTGTCTTCAGCGCGTCCACCACTGCGTCCGACGCCGACTGGATTGTGAAGCTCATCGACGTTTATCCGGATGACGCCGAGAAGGACATGAGCGGTTATGAACTGATGATCGCGGCCGATGTGTTGCGAGGCCGATTCCGAAATGGCTTCGAGAAACCCGAGCCGATGAAGCCCGGCGAAGCGACTCCGTTTTCGCTCGATTTGCTCACGCACAGCCACGCGTTTCTAAAGGGCCATCGCATCATGGTCCAACTGCAGAGCACGTGGTTCCCATTAATTGACCGTAATCCGCAGAGGTTCGTCCCGAACATTTTTGAGGCCAAGCCCGAGGACTTTGTGAAGGCAACGCATCGCATCTACCGCGGGTCCCATATCCTGCTCCCGATTGAGGCGGCGCAATGAGGCTGTTCATTTGCCTGATTGCAGTCACCGCCTGTGCGGCTGACTATGACATTGTCATTCGCAACGGTCGCGTACTCGACGGATCGGGCAATCCCTGGATCTCCGCCGACGTTGCGATTCGCGGCGGCCGTTTTGTGAAGGTAGGCAAGGTGGACGGAACTGCCACCCGGACGATCGATGCGACCGGCCTCTATGTCACACCCGGTTGGATCGATTCGATGGATCAGTCGGGCAGCACGCTCGCGAAGTACGGATTGGCGGAGAACAAACTGCGCGAAGGCGTCACGACGGCGATCGGCGGCGAAGGCGGTACTCCTGTTCCCGCCGAGAAAATCCCCGAATATTTCCAAAGTCTCCAGGGCCGCATTAGCATTAACTTCGGAACGTACTTTAGTGAGGCGCAGGCGCGGACTGCCGTGCTTGGCTTTGTGGATCGTGCGCCGAATGCCGAAGAGCTGATTCGGATGCAAGCGATCATGGAGACCGCCATGAAGAACGGTGCGCTGGGCATGACCACTGCGCTGATTTATCCGCCGTCCAGCTACGCATCCACCAGCGAGTTGATCGAAGTCGCCAAGGTTGCTGCGCGTTACGGCGGCGTCTACGCGAGCCACATCCGCGGTGAGGGCGCCGAGGTGGTGCAGTCCATCGACGAGGCCATCAGCATCGGCGAGAAGGCTGGACTGCCGGTGGAGATTTTTCACCTGAAAGTCGGCTACAAGGCCGGCTGCGGCACTTTGATGCAGGAGGCTGGGCGTCACATCGAGGCAGCGCGAGGGCGCGGTGTGGATGTCGCGGCCGACCTTTACTTGTACACCGCCGGTGGCACCGGTCTTGAGGCCACCATTCCATCGTGGGCGTTTGACGGAGGTAAGGATGCGCTGTTGAAACGGCTTGCCGATCCGGAGATTCGCGCCAGGCTGAAGGGCGAGTTGAAGACAGGATCGAAGGGATGGTGGAATATCATCGAGGCAGCGGGCGGTTGGGACGGCGTGGTGCTGGCGAACGCTCAGAATAAGGCAAACGCGCAGTTCAACGGCAAGTCGATCACCGAGATCGCGGCGTTGACCGGGAAGGATCCGGCGGACGCGGCCTGGGACATCGTGGCGCAGGGAAGCGGTCGTGTGATGGCGATCTACCATATGATGTGTGAGCCCGACATCGAAACCGCGCTCCGCTTTCCGTGGACCGCTATCGGCAGCGACGCCGGCACGGTGAATCCGTCGCTCGGCTACGACGCCACCGGCAATCCGCACCCCCGCGCATTTGGCAATTTCCCGCGCCTCATCGCGAAATATGTCCGCGAGCGCAAAGTGCTGACGCTCGAGGATGCGGTGCGCAAAATGACATCGTGGCCCGCCACCCGCCTTCGAATCCCCGAGCGCGGCATGATCAAGGAAGGCCTGTGGGCCGACGTCGTGGTGTTCGACTACGACAAAATCCAGGACCGCTCCACCTATGAGCAACCCGCGCTGCCGCCGGACGGTATCGACTACGTCCTCGTAAACGGGCAGTTGGTGATCGATCACGGCAAGCATACGGGAGCCACACCAGGACAGGTGATTCGCCGATGACGAGAGTCTGCTTCACGCTGCAGGTAAGGCCGGAACGGCTGCCGGAGTATAAGGAACGCCATAAGCATGTCTGGCCCGAAATGCTGGCCGCCCTGCGTCAAACCGGCTGGCACAATTACAGCCTTTTCCTGCGTGAAGACGGATTGCTGATCGGCTATCTGGAGACGCCGGACTTCGAGAAGGCACTAGCCGGGATGGCCGCCGCGGAGATCAATGCGCGCTGGCAAACCGAGATGGCAGGGTTCTTCGTGGACGCCGGCGGCAAGTTCGCCGACGAGCAAATGCGGCCCATCGAGGAAGTGTTCCACCTCTGAGCGTCCGCCCCTCAGTGGAAACATTGTCGCCAGACTGTGTAGAATACAGAGTTCAGGTACTGTCCTGTTAGGACATCGCCCACTGTGGCCCCGGACTGCTAGGCCGCAAACCCAAAGCACCACATAGAAGTTAGTATTCATTCGGCGCACTACAAGGCCGAAGAAGGATTCCGGTTTCTTTCATGTCTCGTTTTGTCGATGGTTTTTCCACCGCGAGCCTGAAGTGCGCTCTCGTTGCGAGCCTGCTGCTCGCCGCTTTATCTCCTGTTTTTGCACAGGGTCAGCCGCCCGTTCAATGCACCGCTACGGCCGCTGTACCGCCGCTGGTGCGCGCCGAGGGCATTACTGAACTTGTAGGCGACTTGGTGTTGAACTGCACCGGAGGTGTCCCTTCGGCCCCCGGCTCCACCATCCCGCAAGTAAATATTCAGGTATTTCTCAATGTCAATATTACGAGCCGCTTGCTGAACGATCCGTTCAGTGAAGCGCTGCTGTTGATTGACGATCCCGCAGAAGCCAATCAGCGCGTCTGTTCGCCAGGGCCTTGCCCGGCTACTGGAGTTGGAGGCGCCGGGATCAATTACGCCGCGCCCGTTCCCACCACCATCGCCAACGTTTACCAGGGACGCCAGACCGGTGCGAATTCGGTGACGTTTCTCGGCGTACCGATCGATCCTCCGGGTCCAGGACGCACCCGCGTCATCCGGATTACGAACGTGCGCGGCAACGCGACCCAACTCGGCGTCACGCAGACATTGGTGCCGCGCACAGTAGTGATGTTCGTTTCCGTCTCAGGCAGCACCTCCCTGCCACTGTCGAATCCCCAGCAGACGGTCGCATTTGTTCAACCCGGCATGGACTTCCACGTTCTGTCTTCGGACAGCTTCGGCTTGCTGAGTGAGGTCACCGGACAGGTGGGCGTGCGGCTGAATCCGTGTACGTCGTTCAGCCAGATGGTCCTGCGCTTTGAGGAGAAGTTCCCGAGTGCATTCGCTCCGCGCGGTACCCCGGCGCCCGGTACCAACTACGATCAGGATTCTTCTCCGGCTCCGGCCAAGCAGGATACGCCGGGTGGGATCTCGTTTAACGAGTCCGGGTTCTACAATCCGAGCTTTCCTTCAGGTTTCGGTCTGAATCGCGCAGGACTCGCGGATGCAGGCACCCGCCTGATGGCGACCTTCAATAACATCCCGGCGGGAGTGACCGTCTCAGTGGAGATTTACGAGCGCGGTGTTTACCCAAGCCGGGCGCGTCTGGTGGCGACTGACAGCACTGGCGCCGGTCCCTTTGTCGCTGCCTCAGCGGATCGTGGGTCGCTCACGCCCGTGAACGGCACGGCAACCGCGGTTTGGGAAGTGCTCAAGTCAGACCCGCAGGCACTCGAGACCTTCGACTTCAACGTATACGTCTCTTACTCAGCGCTCGCCACCGTAGGCACAGCCACCGTCGACGGCAGTTTTGCGCCTTTGAGCCAGGTGAGTGCGGCGAGCAGTTCGGCGCCGATCCCCCGGTTTGCCAGCTCCATCACGCGAAGTGCGTTCACCACCGGGCGCTGCAATTACAACGTTCTGTTCCCATATGTCAGTAATCGTACCGGTTTCGATTCCGGAATCGTAATCTCGAACACAACCGCCGATCCATTCATCAATTCACAGCTCCCAGGCAACTGCACTATCTACTACTACGGGACCAATGCACCGCCGCCGCAGGTGACCCAGAGCGTGCCCGCGGGAGAGCAATTGGTGTGGACGCTCTCGGGTGGCGGGAACTTTGGAATCGCTGCGACCCCGGGATTCGAGGGCTACGTGATCGCCCGATGCTCGTTCCCCTATCTCCACGCGTATGCGTTCCTGGGCGGAGGCGGGACCACATCCCTCTCAAATGCAGCGGGCTATCTGGGGATCATTCTCGATATTCCGAATCTGCTGCCACGCACCAGCATCTTCAGCGAGTCCGGTATTCATTAGACGGCGAACACGTCGAGAGTTGAGTGAGTTTGCAGAATCGTGCCCGGTAGTGAACCCGGGTACACGATGCTATTAGTCGCCCCGCAGAGCCTGCATGACATCCACACGGGCTGCTCTCGCTGCCGGGATCATCGATGCAATCACGGCGGCGGCTAACAGTACTGCGGCTGAGCCGATCACGGGCGCTACGCCGGGTGTCTTCATCTCGGTAAAGTAGCTGCCTGCCAGCGTCGCGAGCGCGAATCCGCCAAGTACTCCAGCCGCCACACCCATCGCAGCCATCAACGCGCCTTGTCCAATGACATCGAACATGAGATGCCGCGGCTGTGAGCCGACTGCGAGCCGGATGCCGAATTCTCGGGTGCGTCCGCTTACTGAGAACGCCAGCACGCCGGCCACGCCAACTACCGCGATGGCGAGTGCCACGGCGGCGAAACCGCCAAAGACCAGCGTGTTCAAACGATCAGGCGTCAGCACTTCGGCGCGTACGTCCTCAAGGGTCGCGGCACGATCCACGGGCTGTTCCACGGACATTTCGCGAATGATCTTGGTGATGGGCGACACCAGTCCGTAAGGATTATTGTGTACGTGGACGAACAGGTTGCCTGCCCATAGTTCTTCCTGAGAGAAGGGATGGTAGACGGCCATCGCCGGACCAGGTACCACGTTCTCGTCGTCGACATCGGCAGTGACGCCGATGATGCGCCTTCGCTCCTCGCTAATCTCGACGAATTTCGCCACTGGGTCTGTCCATCGCATGTGATGATTCACGGCGTCCTGATTCGGGAACATGCGCTGAGCGAGGCTCTGGCTCACAATTACTACGCGCTCGCCGCCTTTGCGGTCGGCATCGTTGAAGTCGCGCCCGGCGATGATCGGAACTCCGAGTGACGCAAAGTATCCTGGCGACACAGTACGGAAGCGGGCTCGCGGATCCTCTTCGCCCGCCGCTTTCACATGGCCGTCCGCCGTGAACTCGAATCCCGGCCCGAATTTGCCGCCGTCCCGCCACGGCATGAAGCTCCCGACCGCGACCCCGTCCACTCCGGGCAGCGACGTCACGCGACGAATCGTCTCCTGGTAGAACTGGGTGATCTGTTCAGGCGTCTTTCCGTAGGCCATCACCGGCACGTTGACCGTGAGCACTCGGTGAGTGTCAAAGCCGGTCTTCTGGGACTGCAGGGAGATAAGTGTCTTGATGAGCATCGTCGCGCCGGCGAGCAGGACAAACGACGCCGCGATCTGAATCACCGCGAACGCACGCAGTCGCCGCTTGGTGCTGCCGGTGATTCTCAGATTGCTGTTGGCCAGGTTGCTTCCGTTCGACGTGTCGGCGTTGGGCAGACGCGGAACAAACGCCAGCGTCACGGCCGCGATCAGCGCCAGCAGTGCGCCTACCCAAAGCATGCTTGAATCCACCGTAAGGTCGAGCGCGCGCACCGAGAATCGCGAAGCATAACGGGAGAGGATGGCCACCATCGGTTTCGTGATAAGGATGCCGAGCAGCGCCCCGGTTGAGCACAACACCAGGCTCTCGGCCAGCAGCGTCCTGCGCAGTGCAGCAGTGCTTGCGCCGAGCGCTGCGCGGATGCTGAGTTCACTTTCGCGCCGCACCGTCCTCGCCAGAATCAGATTGGCCACGTTCGAACAGGCAATCACGAAGATCAGAATGGATGCCGCCATCAGGACCAGCAGCACGGTTTTCGCCTGCGATGTGATCTGATCACGCAGCAGCACGGCGCCGATCTGAAAATTGGCCTTCGGAGAGTAGGCCTCAGGATGGTCCTTCAGCATCGTCCCGTAGGCCACCTTCAAGTCGGCCGTAGCGGCATCGAGGGTGACACCCGGGGCAAGACGGCCGAAAAGCTGAGTCATGCGATGGACGCGGCCGGTCACCATCGTCGCCGAGAGATGATGCGGACTGGTGACGACGTTGGCGATAATCTCGGTTTCGGCGGGATACGGCACCGACGGTTCCATGACACCGACGATTACCGCCGAGCGCGTGCCGAGGCGCACGCTCTTGCCGAGCACATTGCGATCCGCTTTCAACTGTTCTGACCAGAAGCGGTAGGTGAGCACCGCCGCGCCGGCCGCACTGGGACCGTCGTCGCGCATGTCGAGCAAGCGGCCCATCACCGGGTGAAGCCCCATCACCTCGAAGTACCGGCCGTCCACGACACCAGCGCTGACCTCTCGCGGCTCGCCCAGGCCAATCATGGTGAAGCCAATGGTGGAGAACTCGCCGATGGCGCTGAGCGTCTTCACCCGTGCACGCATGTCGATGATCTCGGGGACGGAGAACGGCACATTCCCGGCTCCTTGGCCGAGCGCGGTCTGGCGTATATAGATCAGGCGGTCCTCGTCGCGGTTCACCAGCGGACGCAGTAGCACGCCCCGCACGAGGGTGAAGATCGCCGCGTTGGCTCCGATGCCGAGCGCCAGGGTCAGCACCACGGTCAGGGCTAACCCTTTGGTCCGGGAGAGGGACCGGACAGCGAGTTTCAGGTCGCGCAGGAATGTCATGAGTTCCATATTGGTAAGTCGAATGGCGGACTTCAATATCGACAGCACTCCCGATATTTTTTCTAACGCTTCATTTCCTTGGCGATCTCGCGGTAGTTGGTCAGCTTAATCCCACGCCGCTCAATGACTTCGCGGACTTTCGGACTGATCCAGGCATCGTGGTTTGCCCGGCGGTCCGCCGCCACCCATTCGTAACCCACATGACCGATGGCCTGCATTTCCGGATCGTCGGTGGAGGCGTGGTCAATGTGCAGCCACAAGCCGGGCTCGAGGGTCTCGAGCTTTGCCGCTAGCTTGTCGGCCTTCACCGCGCCGGTATCCTTCCCGTCGTACACGCGGCCGATCATCTTGATTCCAACCTCCGACGGCACCACCAAGTCGTACTCCTTGCTCAAACGCGAGACGAGTTGATGAATCTCCGGCGAGATGGACGTGAACCCCATGTGATTCCACGTGTAGCTGACTTGCGGGACGTGGCGCTTGGCCATTTCGATCTGGGCGCGGAGTTCGCGCTCGATCTGGTCGAGCTTCCACTGCGATTCCTTGATGCGCGCGACGACGGGGAAGAAGTACCCGTCGGGGTCGACGATGGAGGCCGCGGGAGTGAGGGGTCGCCACTTGACGTTCTGCCACTCGCTTGTAATGGCCAAGTGGACGCCGACGTCGAGCCCGGGATTCTCGTTCACGAGGCGCGCGGCTTCGGGAAACCAGGGTCCGGGAACGATAATGTTTGTGGCCGTGAGGACGCCGCGCTTGTAGGCGTCAATGGTGGCGGTGTTGATGCCGTGGGCGGCCGCCATGTCGTCGCCCTTGATGATGAGGCGGATCTCTTTCGGGGCAGTCTGAAATCCAACGAGGGGCAGAAGGATTAGCGGAATGAGGAGAATCACGACGGCGCGCATGCCCGCGATTCTACCAGCCGTCCAAAATAATCGGTGTCAGAGACCGATTATTTGGTGTCTGACACGGACTGGCTACTTTGCAAATACGACATCCACCCAGTAATTCTGGTTCCACCCGTACGTTGGGAACACGCCGCCGTAGCTGTACGTGAACACGCCATTTCCGCCGCTGACTCCCGTTTGCAACGCGTGCAGTGGCCCATTGTCGACTCCCTTAGTCTGGAAATAGCCGTTGTCGATCCCCAGTCCGACATTCGTGTGATACGACGCGACGTACACCGTGTTCGCGCTAATCGCCGCCGGCGTCGCGAAATTCAACTGCTGCCATCCGCTCGCGGTCTCGTTGCTGAACGTCCCCGTAGCTAGCAGCGCGCCGGCCGACGTCCATAGAGATCCCGAGTGCACCCCGCCACCCACTTTGTAGAACCGTATCCCAGTGATCTTGCCCGCGACGTCCGACCGGAACTTCACGCCCAGCTCGACCGGCGAGATCTGCGGGATCGACGACGAGGGCACCGCCGACGCGCTCCAAATGCTGTAATTGCCCATGCCCACCGGCGGAATCACCGTCACCGTGGCTGTGCCGGTCACTGACCCCGACGAATTCGAAGCGGTCAGCGTGTAGGTAGTCGTCTGAGCTGGAGATACCGCTTTGGAGGTCAATCCCGAGACGCTGCCCACGCCATTGTCGATGGTGATGCTGGTGGATCCGCCGACACTCCACGCGAGCGTCGCCGAACCGCCGGCAGTGATGCTGGACGGACTGGCCGTGAAGGACGCAATCGTGGGACTGCCCGCTTGGCTGGGAGGCGTGATCGGCTGGTCGACAACGCCGCCGAAGTCCGTCACCCAATACCATTTGTAAGTGGAACTCGAGTTGTAGGAGCGGCCAATTCCGATGGCCTTATATCCGGCGTTCATCATGTTCTTCCGGTGGGCATATGTGCACGCACCAGAGGCATCGGCGTCGCAGGCGTTAAGCCATTGATTAAAGGCGGCCTGCGCGGTGCTGCTGCCCGCTGCGATGTTCTCGCCAGCAGGGTAATAGTTGTACCCGAAAGCCTGCAGGCGCGACCCAAACGCGCGCCCCAGGCTATCGGTATGACTGAAGTAGTTCTTCGTCGCCAGATCATCGCTCATCCACTGCGAAGAGGTCTCGAGAATCACCGAAACCTGCAGCGGACCGGCCCCGTTCTGGGCCCGGAAGTTATTGATAATAGTTAAGAAAGCCCATTGCTCAGAGTCGAGGGTAGGCGTCGCGGCGAGCGCTTCGCTACAGCCAAAAACGAGCGCAAGGGTGATATGAAACAGATGTCGCAAAGGGTCTCCTGACGAATAGTACTAGGGGTTTGATAGTACTCTAGCATTGCCCCACAGGCAATCAAAGCACTTTCGTCAGAGTGTGAGAAATCTAACGGTGATTCGAGCGGAGTCCCTCCGCATATTCTGAGAGCATGTCTAATTCTTTCGCGTGAAGCTGCGACTTAGACAGGATGCTGTCTCCGAACTCCACGTAGCTTTCGTGCCCGTCGCCGAAACGAGGCCATTTCACGGCGCCCGTTTTGCCCGGGTCACCCGTCTTGGCGAAACTAACCCACGCGCCCAGCATCGCCTCGGATATCTTCTGATCCTGTTCAGTGTAAGCATCCGGCCCGACCGAAAAATCGCCGAATAGCATGGCGGTCGTCCCGTAAGGGGAGTCCGGCAGGGTGCCGAAAACATAGGGAATTTCCGAGGCGTGGAACGCTCCCCACTTCGTTCGCCGGCCGACGCCGTTCACCCGCGTGAAGTGGTACTGATACACGTTCTTGTTTTCCTTGGCTGCCGCGCGAAGCACAAACCGGGTGCCGGTCAGGAACACCCAATCTCCCGCCATCTTCACCGCCGCGTCACGCGCCTCGCTGTCTCCGGACGGACTATAGGTCCCGATGACACGCTCTGAAAAAGTCCCAAATTGCTTTCCGCTCCACGCCTTCAACGCGTCCATCGTGCGAACCGGAGGACCACCCAGCAGTGTTCCTTCGTCAGCGTTCGTCCCCGCGATCAATGCAACGTGATGGAACTTTCCCGCGGCAAACAGGCGCGCCGGATCATCGGGAAGCACCACTCCATCCACCACCGGCATATAGCTCTCGCCGCGATCACTTGCCTCGGCATCAGTCAGAGGGATCGCGGTCTTCTTCGCAAGGTCCGGCGCGCTCAACTTTCTCAAGGCGGCGATGTCCGCCCCTGCCTTCTCGCCGAACTTCTCGGCTGGCGTCCGTCCATACCACGACTCCCTCAGATGACTGACCGGATTGTCCATCCACGCCGCGCTTTCAGAGATCACTTTTTGGAACAAACCCTCCGCCCCAGGTAGCACCATCAGCAGACAGACGGCAGTGCCGCCCGCCGACTCGCCGAAGATCGTAACGTTCGCCGGATCACCGC
This sequence comes from Bryobacterales bacterium, assembly GCA_038212445.1. Lineage (GTDB taxonomy): Bacteria > Acidobacteriota > Terriglobia > Bryobacterales > Bryobacteraceae > TMP-7. Next base: position 54,002 of record JBBQUM010000005.1, on the reverse strand, counting down.
CAAATGCCGCAATGTTCCGTTTCACCCACGCAAGCGCCGACAGCATGTCGAGCAGTCCATAGTTGCCGGACACGCCGCGCGGCGATTCCTTGCTGAGTTCCGGGTGCGCCAAAAAGCCGAAAACGCCAAGCCTGTAGTTGAAGCTCACCAGCACCACGCCCTGGCTGGCCAGCGGTTCGCCATCGTAGACCGTCTGGGAACTCGCGCCGAGTTGGAATCCGCCGCCATGAATCCATACCATCACTGGCAACTTGGCCGATGGCGAGGTGGCCGGCGTCCAGACATTCATGCCAAGGCAGTCCTCACTCTGAGGCTCGGGCATGAGCTGAATTTGTGGGCACATCGGCAGAAAACGGTTTGCCACGAGCACGTTGCTCCACGGCTTGGGCGCCTGCGGTTCCTTCCAACGCCGTTCGCCGACCGGAGCGGCCGCATAAGGGATGCCCTTGTAGACGCGGACGCGTGTCCCCGTACCCGCCACGAGCCCGGAGTCGGTCTTGACGATGTTTTGAAGCCCGGCAGTCGCAAGAAATTGCACGAAGACGAACAGCGCCGAGAGTCTGGTGTTCATGGGAAAGATGATCCCACAACGTTTCCGACACGGATAGGGGTTAGTAGTGATACCTCGCCTGCAAGAAGTCAATTCGCTCGCTCGAGACGCGGTAGACCAGTCGATGTTCCTGAGTGATTCGCCTGGACCAACATCCGCCGAGCACGTACCGCAGCGCCTCGGGTTTGCCCGGTCCGGCGAAGGGATCTCTGACAACAGCTTCAACCAGTCCGAGAATTCGCAGTGCGGTTTTTCGATCGGATTCTATCCAGTGACGCAGGTCTTCGCGGAACTCTGGATGAAAAACAACTGCCCGCTCAGTCTTTGATGCCACTCAACAACTCATGCCGCAGTTGAGCAACGCTCGAGGGTTTTAGTTTGGTCCGTTCTGACCGGCCGAGGGCCTTCAACAGCCGTTGAGCATTACGGGGCGAGCGCAAGAGATGGACCGTCTCAAGCAAACCTGCGAGCTCGGATGCGGGCATCAAGGCGACATCGCGGACACCCTTGCGACGAACCACCACTACTTCCTGTTCATCAACTACCCTGTCCAGGATGCTCGCGAGATTTGCACGTAGGGCAGTGTACGTCGTTTCTATCGGCATCTAGCCCTATTGTACAGGAATCCTGTACGTCCGCTGTCAAACCACCTGGTCGTCATGCAACTGGACAATCTCTGCCTCGGAAAACCCGAGCGACCGCAGAACGTCGCCGGTATGCTCGCCGAGCCTCGGTGCTCGATGCCGGATCTCGGCCGGTGTGGCCGACAACCGAACCGCCGGAGCGGCCAGCGGCACCGGCTTTTCCGCGCCGTCATGCTCCACATACGTCAACAAGCCGCATGCCTCTACTTGCGGATCGGCGATTACATCGTCCAGCGACTGCACGGGACCTGCGGGTACACGGCCCGCTCTCAACTCCTCCATCGCCTCGCAGGTGGTCCGCGTCGACAGCCACTCGCGCATGGCCTCGCCGATCACTTCGAAGTGGTCCGCGCGCTTAAGATCGTCGGACATGCGCGGGTCACCGATCAGGTCCTCGCGCCCCACCACACGCGCCCACCTCGCGAACATATCGGGGCCGATCACCTGCACCACAATCCAGCCGTCGCGCGTTGGAAACGTGTCGGCAGGCGCGGTGTAGAACGCCGCGTTCCCGCGCTGCGACCGCTCCGTGCCCGTCACGGCGCGTTCCGCCAGAAACGCCTGCATAAACGTGACGCTGGTGGCGAACAGCGACCCGTCGACGATCTGGCCTTCACCTGTTCGCTCGCGGTGGAGCAGCGCCGCCATGATTCCAAAAGCCGTGTGCAGCGCCGTTCCGTAATCGGCGAACGGCACCAGCGATCGCACCGGAGCCCCGGGGAATCCGGTCAGGCTCATCGCACCCGACATAGCCTGCGCGATGGTGTCGAATCCCAGACGCTCGGCATAAGGACCGTCGGGGCCGAACGTGGAGATGCGCGCCAGAATCACGCGCGGATTGATCGCGCGCAGCGTTTCGTAGTCGAGGCCCATCTTCCGCAGTACCGCGATGGGAAGATTCGCCACTACCACATCGGCTTGAGCAACCAGCCGGCGAATCACTTCGGCGCCTCCGGGTTTACCGGGATCGAGTGTCAGACTCCGCTTGTTGCGGTTGAGCGATAGGTACGCGCCACCATCGCCGGCGGCTGTCACCGGACCCGTGTAACGGTCTTCACTCCCCTGACGCCGGTCCACACGGATGACATCCGCGCCCATGTCAGCCAGCAGCATGCCGCAGTAAGGACCCGCGATGAATCGGCCAAAATCGACAACGCGTATGCCGGTGAGTGGGCCCGCCACGCTACTGTTCGTCGTACCCCTTGAGGCGGCGGATCCAGATATTCCGGTAGCGCACCGGCTGTCCGTGATCCTGCAGGCTCAGCGGTTCCTCAGCGCCGTGCGCTTTGTAGGTGGCGACCTTGCGGTGAACCGCCCCGCCGAGAATCTCCTTGCGGTGGTGGACTAGGATGCCGTTATGCACCACCGTCACGTAACCCGGCTTAACGACTTTCTCGCCCTCGAATTTCGGCGCCTCGAAGAAAATATCGTAGACGTTCCATTCACCCTGCGGCCTTGTGGCGTTCACCAGCGGCGGCCACTGCCCGTAAATCGATGCCGCCTGACCGTCGGCGTAGGTGAGGTTCTCATACGACTCCAGCACCTGGATCTCGTAGCGTCCCATCAACTCGATTCCGCTGTTGCCGCGATTCTGACCCGAGCCGGCGGCTTCAGTGGGCACCATCCATTCCACATGCAACTGGACGTCGCCAAACTTCTCCTTGGTCACCAGCCTGCCACTGCGTTGCTTCACCTGGAAGTAGCCCTTTTCCACCGTCCACTGGGCTTCCTGCGTCTGGCCCTGACGGACGGTGTTCCACTTCGATAAATCCTTCCCATCGAAGAGCACAATCGCATCCGACGGCGGCGCCTCATTCAGGAGTGGCTGTCCCGGCGTCACCTTCGGCGGATGCTGGCGCGCAGCGTCGTGGACCTTCCAAGTTTGGCCCGGAATCTGCGGCGTATCGGTGTAGCCTCTTCGGTCGTCGCCCACATCGGGCGCAGGTTGCTGTGCCGCGGCAATTGCCGCCAGAGCGGTGAATAGAAGGAATCGCATCAGGGTCATTCTACTCCTCAGGGCGGTAGTAAGATTGGACTTCGCAAAGAGAATTGGAGGTCGCGCCATGCCAACGGCTGCCGAACGCACGGCGATGCCGAAGAACGCTTACGAGCTCTTGAAGCCCGGGGAAGTGTACGAACCACTCGTTCCGGTGACCGCCAAACCGCCTGAGCTGACAGCGCGGTCCATCGGTTGGGGCTTGTTCCTCTGTGTCATTTTCACCGTTGCGTCGGCGTACTCCGGACTCAAAGTGGGACAGGTAATGGAAGCGGCCATCCCCATCTCCATCCTTGCCATCGGACTTGCCCGCCTCTACCGCCGTCGCTCTACGCTGCTCGAGAACGTCATCATTACCGGCATCGGCGGCGTGGCCGGCGGCGTGGTGGCGGGCGCTGTCTTCACGCTGCCCGCCCTCTACATCCTCAAACTGGACCCTCATCCAGTGCAGACCATATTCATCTGCCTGGCGGGCGGCTGTCTCGGCGTCCTCTTCCTCATCCCATTGCGCCGCTATTTCGTGCGAGAGATGCACGGCAAATTGCCGTACCCGGAAGCCACCGCCATCGCCGAGGTCTTAGTGACCGGCGAGAAGGGCGGAGCCCAGGCCAAGCTACTTCTGCAGGCCACCCTGATCGCAGGCGTGTACGACTTCTTTGTCACCACATTCCATGTCTGGAAGGAGTTTGTCGACTTTCAGTTCATCCCTGCTGTTCACGGCTTGACCGAGCGCGCCCGCATCGCCTTGAACTTCGATGCCATCGGATTTATCCTGGGGCTCGGCTATGTCATGGGGCTGCGCAGTTCCATGATCCTCTGCGCCGGGGGTGTGCTTTCGAATCTCGTCCTGGTGCCGCTCATCTGGATGATCGGTAGCCATATGCCCGACGTTGCCGTATATCCCGGCACCGTCCCCATCGCCAGTATGTCGGCCGCGCAGATCTTCCGCGGCTACGTGCGCTTCATCGGAGTCGGCGCCATTGCTACCGCTGGCATCTTCGGCATCCTGAAATCGATGCGCATTGTGGCGGGATCGTTCGGCGTCGCGCTCAAGGCTTTCCGCGGCGGCGAGGACTCGGGACTCGAGCGCACCGACCGCGACATGCCGGTTCTGAGCTTGCTCATTGGCGTGGTGCTGGCTGCGCTCGCGGTGGCCGTCCTACTCGGCACACTCACGCCGTCGCCGGCGGTGATCGTCATCGGTCTGGTGATGATCCTGGTCTTTTCGTTTTTCTTCACCTCGGTTGCCGCCAACGCAATCGCCACCACGGCCCGCAATCCCGTATCGGGAATGACGATGCTCACCATCATCATCTCCTCGGTGGTTCTACTGCAGTTCGGACTCTCCGGAACAACTGGCATGTTCTTCGTGATGGCCATCGCCGGAATGGTGTGCACGGCGCTCTCGGTGTCGGGACAGACGGTAACCGATCTAAAGGTCGGCTACTGGTTAGGGTCCACGCCCTCCGCGCAGGAAAAGGCTAAGTTCCTCGGTGTAATCGCCGCCTCGGTGGCGGTGGGACTCACCATCGTTATGCTCGCGCAGGCATTTCAATTCGGCGATGCCGCTCCCGGCGACACGCGCGTCATCTTACCGTCGCCGCAGGCCTCCATCATGAAGGCCTTGGTGGAAGGCTTTATGAGCCATCAGCCGGTGGCATACATTCTGTTCCTCGCTGGCGGATTCATTGCTGTGATTATGGAGATGCTCGGGGTGCCGGCGCTAATCTTTGCGCTCGGGATGTATCTGCCGCTCGAACTGAACACTCCTGCGCTCATCGGCGGTGCCTTATCGCACTTCCTGACGAAACGGAGTAACCGGATCGGCGGCGACATTGGTGCGTCCATTCGCGAGCGGGCTGTCATCATCGCCAGCGGACTCATGGCCGGGGGCGCGCTCGGCGGCGTGATCGGCGCAGCCTGCCGCTTGATCCCGGGGTATAACGAGGATTGGGTGAAGACGCCGTTCTACGACAACAACGCCATTTCGCAATGCGTATCAGCGGCGCTTTTTGTCGCCCTGTGTCTGTATGTATGGTTCGGCGCCCAGCGCCCTCAGAAAGAGGTTGAAGGATGACCTACCCAGAAACAGTAGGAACAGCAATCCTCGGTATTGACACACTGTGGGGCGGGGACGTCATGTGTGCGTCCGGCACGGGGCGCTTCATCGCGGACTCCTGGTTCTCCGACGAACCGCTTCCTTCCGCCTACACCCACCGGGCCGCGGCCCAAGTTCGCGAGTCCGGAGGCGTGGGCGCCAAGCAGCCTGACCGGCAGGCCATCAAGGAATATCTGCAGGACGTCGACATCCTTGGAGCCATCCGCTCTCTTCAAGCTCAATCCGGCGCCAGCGGACTTCGCGCCGACTACATCGCCGGCCTCGCGCAATGCTTCGAGGTGATGTGGGATCTTGCGATGGAGTTGCTCGGCGACGGTCCGGCCGTCGAATATTCCCGCTGCGTTCGGGCGTCCACCGGCGGAGATCCTGAACCCTCCAACCCCATTGCGAAACGCGAGCGCGTTGCCGAATTGTTGTCAAAAGCCGGCTACCCGGGAGACTTGCTCGATGCGGTAGCCGCGTGGCGTAAGGCTCGCAACGCTCCGATGGCTTCTGTCTCCATGCTCGGCGCCGCAGTGATCGCGATGTACGATGCGCTCAGTGCACGGAATGTCGTTCCCCACCTTCCCCAACCGCTGCATGCCGTCCCTCGCGCCAACATACAGTTTCTGGCGATTAAAGACGCCTGGTTCTCAGGATCGATGAACTATCTCGGGCGTGCGCGAAAAACAGACGGCAGCCCCGAGTATGAAGCCACCTACGAGATCAACGCTTCTCTTGAAATTTCGCTTCCGGAGTTTTTGCAACTCGTCAGTCACGAAGTAGTGCCGGGGCATGTCACCACGTTCGCGTATCTGCAAAATCTATACGCGCGAGGACTGGCAGGCTTTGAAGCATCCGTGCTTACCATGAACACCCGTGCCGCGACGCTCTTCGAGGGGATCGCGAATAACGCGCTCCTCATGGCCCACAACGTGACCGCTGTGGATCAACTACCTGACGAGGATATGCAGATCGGTCTGCTGCTGGCGCTACTCCAGGACGACGCCAAGAATCAGTCGTCCTACCTCACCTGGGGTGAGCGGCGCCCGCAGGAAGAAGTGGCCGTCACCCTGCGGCGCGAGTTCCTGGTTTCCGAGGAGCGTGCAGGCAAGCTATCCGGTGCTTGGGGACGCCATCCGCTGCTGGGAAGAATGTACCTTCCGGCCTACCGCGCGGGCACCCGGCGCGTGGCTGAATTGCGGCGTCAATATCCGGCCGAGAGGATCATTCCGGCATTGTTCGGCTGCCTCGGCCTGGTGGACATTACCACCGTCGAGGCGGCAACTCAAGCCGCCAAGTAGAATATTTCTCAAATGCCTCGACTTCTCTTAATCGTGCTGGCTTCCGTTCTTGCGGCAAATGCGCAGACGTTGGATGAAATCGTTAACCTTTCCCTGGCGGCCCGCGGCGGAGCGGATAAGCTCCGCGCAATGCAGTCGCAGAGACTGAAAGGAACAATCACGAGCGGCGCCGATAAGGGATCGCTCCAGGTCGAAATTCAACGGCCCGCCTCCATTCGGGAAGAATTCAACTTCGGCAATGAGACGGTCACCCGCATGAGCGACGGCGTGCACGGCTGGGTGGTTGCCGGCAGGAACCCAGGTAAAGAACTCGAGGCCGCCGACATCCGCAACCTGACAAACAGTGCCGACCTGGATGGTCCGCTTCTTGATTACGCTGCCAAGGGAACCACCATCGAGCTGGCAGGCACGGCGGAAATCGGGGGACGGAAACATTTCAAGCTCGCGGTTCTGCAAAAGAATGGCGTGGAGCGAACAGATTACATTGACGCAAAGACTTTTCTCGAAACCAAGTGGGAAGGAAAGATCAACATCGGGGACAAAGAGGTGCGGGTCGCGTCAGTGTTCTCCGATTATCGGAGCGTCGACGGTATTGCGGTCGCCTTTCGCATTGACTCGCAGACCGAGGGGTTCGATGAGAAACAAATCATCATTTTGGAGAGCGCGGAGATCAATCTGAAGTTCGACCCAGCGCATTTCAGGAAACCAAGTCAATGAGAGCGGCGCTCTCCGATGGGCGCCGCTCTCTTCCATCAGACGCTTAACGAGTTCGCGGCTTATCGCTTTCGGCGTAGTCGGCGCTCGCCTCACCAGCGGAAGCAACATCGTGTCCGCCAGTCTTCTCCAGGACTGCCTTGGCGCGTTTCACCCAGTCTGAGTTGTCGCAGTGAACCGAGAGCAGCGCGCCGCCTTCTTTGATGCGACCCTCATAGCGCTTCGCTTCATACTCAGGGATTCCCATCCCGATCAACCCGCCGCTCAAGCCGCCGATGGCGCCGCCTGCGCCCAGTCCACTCAGTAGACCCATAATCGGTCCAGCCGCGATGAATGGCCCAAGCCCTGGGATCGCCAGCGCGCCGATACCGGCAAGCCAGCCTAGCGTTCCGCCTAACACGGCGCCAGTTCCCGCACCAATCGCGGTACCCTCGGGAGCCTTCGTATTCTTCTCGTGGGCAAAATCCTTGGTGCCTTCGTTATCCGGCAAAAGGACTGAGATGTCCGTGTTTCGAAACCCGTCTGCCTTCAGAGCATCAACAGCACTCTCGAGCGCGGTGCGCCTCGTGAAAATTCCGTAAACTGAAGTGTTTTTTCCAGCCATAAATCCTTCCTATTTGCTCTTTGCTCGATCTGCTGATTCGGCAATCGTCAGCTCGTTAGTAACCGTCGCGGACCCGGCCACCGAAGTTGCCTTCGCTTCCACTGCCCGCTTCTCGTCGTCGCTTCGTACCGGCCCTCTCAAGGTCACCGCGCCGTTTTGCACAACTACTTTCACGTTGTGCGCGTATGTTGAAAGACCCTTGTCTTTGACGATCGCTTTTCGAATTTGCTGGGCCAGCCTGGTATCAGATTTGTTGTTCTTCGCCTGATCCGCTGTTACCGCACCCGCCATCCGATCCTGCTTGTTGACCTTGGTGTTGTCGGGCTTGGGCTCTTGGGCCATCGCTCCGGTCAAGCTGAATGCAGCAGCGGCCAGACACGCGATCCACAATTTCTTTCGCATTATTTCTCTCCTCTCGGCCTCCGTCGTTACTTAGACGCGTTCTCAAGTCAAATATTTCAATCGCAGTTGTTCCACGTAGCATCGGCCGGCAGCTTATAATTCGCGTATGGCGGCGCTGTCCGAAATCCCCCACCCGCGTCTCACGGATTTACGCCACCTCCGTGCGACGGACCTCGACGCGTTATTAAACGAAGAAGTAACGTCGTGGGAAAGACGCCTCCATTGGGACTTTGGACCCTCTGTGGAGTTGGTCAGGCGTTTCGTTGAGATGCAGGCTCTTTCCGGTTTCGCGCTCACGCAGGGCAACCATGTCATCGGCTACGTGTATTACGTGTGCGAAGAGCGCAAGGGGCTCCTGGGCGACCTCTATGTGATCGACAGCTACCGCACCAACGAAGCAGAGAATATGCTGCTCGGTGCCGCGCTCGATGCACTCTTCATGGTCCCCGGCGTTCATCGCGTGGAATCTCAACTGATGATGATTGGACAGCCACTATCGAGGACGTTGCCGCTGCCCGACCACGTCGCGGTCTTCGCGCGCAACTTCATGGAGATCGAACTCAGCGGTGTCCGGCGGCTACCCGAGCGGCCCACTCCACTGTTCCGAATCGAACCGTGGGCCGACGCAGATCAGGACGAAGCCGCTCGCGTTATCGCCGCTGCCTACAACGGCCACATCGACAGCCGCATCAACGACCAGTATCGTTCGCCCGCCGGCGCCCGTCGCTTCCTGCTCAACATTGTGCAATATCCCGGTTGCGGCAGCTTCTTCCAACCCGCTTCTTATGTCGCGGTTGATCGCGCACGCCGTCAGATACTGGGCGTTTGCCTGAGCAGTATCGTGAGTCCCGGGGTTGGGCACATCACCCAGATCTGCGTCGTGCCTGAACTGCGCACCTCGGGCGCCGGCTACGCACTCATGCGGCTAGCCCTGCAGTCGCTCGCGGCACACGACTGTACGCGAACGAGTCTCACCGTCACCGCCGCGAACACGTCAGCGGTGGATCTCTACCGCCGCATCGGATTCACGACGACGCGGAATTTTGCTGCTTACGTCTGGGAAAATCGCTAACCGTCTATTTGCCGCCGAAGTGCATCGTGATCCCAACGATCGCGGTTAGCGGGTACGCCGGAGTGGCATGAATGCGCGCGATCACTGGCGCGAGCGGCGTTACTCGCGACTCGAAGTAGTTCTGTGTCTCGTAATAATCCCGGTTCGTCAGATTGTCGAGGCTGAGGTTCAACTCGACTCTGTGACTTACCTGTTTTGCGACGCCAAAATCGAGGACTGTGTGACCCGACGCCGTGATCGAGGGATCGTCGCCATCCAGACGGTAGTGGTTGATGGCACGCATCCGTAGCGAACCGCTCCAGCCGTGCCACGCCGCCATCGTCAACGCGGCGTTGGCCACAAAATGTGGAGCGCTGTCGACATACACACGATGATCTCCGCCCTTGAAGAACGAATTCCCGATCTTCGTCAGTCCGCCGTTCAATGACAGTTGATGAGTCAACTGAACCGAGGCCTTGGTTTCGTAGCCATACGACCGGCTGGGCCCCTTGAATTCAAAACTGCCATCGTCGGGAATGTAGACCTGCTCGTTCGAATGATCAATCAGAAAGACGTCTGCGCTCAGACCGAACCGGCCGTGATTGGACGCCGCGCCGAATTGATAGAAATCCGTAGTGGCGAGCCTGGGCTGATCCGGTCGCTGCACCACGCCACGCGCGTCAACGCTATTAATACCGCGGCCGTAGTTCACTGTGAACGTCAACGGGATTGAGCGGACAGGCGTTAGCGCCGCACTCCCCTTGCCCTGCCAGCGTCCGGCGTACTGCACGCCGCTCGCCTCTGGATTCACACGGTCCTCGACGCCATAACGGAATTCATCGAATCGCAGTCCCGCGCCAAGAATCAACCGGCCGTTCCACATGCTCACAGTCTCTGAAACATAACCTGCTTCATTGGTCACATGGGCGTGAGCACGCGTCGTCACACCGGTGGGGTCGCGCCCCTCGCGCGGATACAGGCCCACGTTGATCTGATTGTCGTGAAAGTTCGCCCCCGCGGTGAACGACGCCGTCAGGCCACCGATGTGATGCGTGTGTTGATACTGGGCGTTCGTTCCCTGCTGAAGCCGTGAATCGTGCTGCTGAAAGGCGTCGCCGTGAATCGGGTCGTTCAGAAAGAACGTGAAGTTTGAATACAGGTCGAACAGCGAGCGGCTCACGAAGCCATCCACCTTCAGGCTGTCGCCATTGGCAAAGGCCTTGCTGTAGTATGCCGACAACGTTCCGAGTTTCACGCGACCCCCGTCGGAGGGGTCGACATAGCCAAAGCGGTCGAGCAAGCCCGCGTCCACCAGGTCGAGCGGAATCTGTCCCGAAGAGTCGAAGTTGTTGCGGCCGAAAATGAAACGGAAGCCGAGTTTCTGCGTGTCATCGAGCGTCCGCGTGTAGTTGGCGTTCACATTATCCCGCCGGTACTTGCCGGGACTGATGAAAGGACCGTCGCTGTACGAGCCTTCATATGCCAGGTAGGAATCCACCTTCTGCGCGTTTGGACTGTAGGCCAGAAAGGCTCGTCCCGTGTCGAAATTGCCGCCCCCCAGACGCGCCGTGAATTCGTCGGGCAGAGACTCCCGCTGACGGATGTGCACTACGCCCAGGCCGCTAAAGTCGCCATACTGCGCACTGAACGGCCCGTTGATAACGGTGACTTCCTGAATCAATTCCGGACTCAACGCCTTCATCGCGCCCAGATATCCCTGGCCGTGACCCTGCGTTCCTTGATTCAGCTGAACGTCGTCCACCAACACCTTAAGTCCGCCGTTCACGCCGCCATGATCCAGGTTGAATCCAAACCGCCGGATCTCGAGCGACTTTCCGCCGCCCTCATGCTGACCCGCGTTGATGCCTGCATTGAGTTGCTGGAACACCTGATCGTCACGGGTGAACAGCGTCTTCTCGAAGACCTCTGCGTTCCGAAGATCGACGGAAGGCTCAATCGACTTCGCCGAGATGACGATGCTGTCATGGCGGGCTTCGAGCGCCTCAAATTGCAAATCGGCCCTCGCCGCGTCACCGGACTTGATGGTGATGTTCTCGCGGATCGTTCGCAGACCAGGGGCGGTGGCAGCGACGACATAGGTGCCCGCCGGTACGTTCAGAAAGATGTATTCTCCCGTGTCGGAGCTTCTCGTTTTCATCGCCTCGATATCGTTCGAAAAGAGCAGCACGACGGAGGCTTGCGGTACAGCCTTCCCCTGAGGATCGACGATTTTGCCCGATAACGTCGTCTGCGCCACACAGGAGACCACCCCTGCAATGAAGAGGATTAGGGTGCGACACGTTGCGGCTATCATAAAGAGTCTCCCAGGGCGTGTGGCCGGCAAATCGCTACCGTAGCACGTTCTTTCAAATCGTATTACGTAGAGACCGCCGCTTCGGATTTCGATTCGGGAGGTTTATTTTTGCGCAGTTGTGTGGATGAGTTGGATCGGCTACAGTGAAACTCGTGGATGAAACGCCCATGAGGATTTTGCTCGTGGAGGATAACCCCGCCGACGTTTACCTGATCGAGGAAGCGCTGCGCACTCACGGCGTCAACTTCGACCTGCAATGGTTGCGCGACGGCGAGCAGGTCCTGTCGGGACTCGATGACGGCACGCTTACATCTCCTGATCTCGTGCTGCTCGATCTCAACCTGCCTCGCGTCGACGGCAAGGAAGTCCTCGCGCGTATCCGCTCCACCCCTGCGTTCAAGCTGACACCCGTAGCCATCATGACCTCGTCCGACTCGCCCCAGGACCGCCAGGAACTCACCGATCTCGGCGCCAACTGCTATATCAAGAAGCCCCCGACGCTCGACGAATTCCTAGCAGTCGGCGGCCTGATCAAGGCGCTTGTGATGAAGACGACCGCTTGAAATACATTCTTCCGTTCTTGTGGGCTGCCGCCGCAAGCGCCTCATTTGCCCAATCGGCTCAGAATCCGTCGCCAATGACGGACTCTACCCGCGAACATCGCCGCATTCCGGAACGCCAGGTCGCCGGTTCACGGATTCCGCTCTCGCTAGGCACGCTCCTGCTGCCGCCCGGCAAACAGCGAACCGCCATGCCGCTGGTCATCCACTTCCACGGCGCTCCTTGGCTCGCCGAGTGGAGCGTCCGTCAGCGATCGTCCAAGGCCGCTGTCCTCACCGTGAATATCGGCGCCGGCTCAGGCGTGTACTCGAAGGCGCTTGCCGACCCGGGACGCTTCTCTGAACTTCTTGACGAAGCGCGCGCCGCCGCTCACGCCAAGTTCAAACCGGTGGTGCTGACATCCTTCAGTGCGGGCTATGGCGCTGTCCGCGCCATCCTCAACAACCACGACAACTGGCCTGTGATCGACGGCGTCCTGCTGATGGACTCCCTGCATGCCGGCTACGTGAACAATTCCTCAACCGGGCCTATTGAGGTTGCCGATCTGCTTGCCTTTGCCGACTTCTCCCGCCGCGGCCATATCGTCATCACACACTCGGAGATTTACCCGGGAACCTTCGCCAGCACCACCGAAACCACCGACTATCTGGTCAAGTCGCTAGACAAAAAGCGCAAGGCTGTCCTGCGCTGGGGACCCCTCGGTATGCAACAACTCAGTCAGGTTCGCGCGGGCCGTTTCGAGCTAATGGGCTTCGCCGGAAACAGCGCCCCCGATCACATCGATCACTTTCAGGCGATGTCGGAATGGTTGAAGCGCTTTCATATAAACTGATCGCATAATGTACCGTTCCGCGCTGTTTATCGCCCTCCAAACGGCGACGCTCTTCGCCGCGTCCCCGGTCGTCCCCAACGCCATCCCGGATAAGTTCGTCCCCGCCTCGCTGAACTCGCAACGCATCGAAGGACTCCTAGGCGAACGAATGCGCGTCAACCTGGAAGGCCGCCTGCTGAACATCGACGAGAAGGGATTGCTCGAAGGCTTTCAGAACCCGCCTGGACGCCAGGTCTGGATCGGCGAGCACATCGGAAAATATCTCGACGCCGGATGCCGCACCTGGGCCTACACTCACGATGATCGCCTCAAAGCCCAAATGGATCGCATGGTGCGAGCCCTCATCGCCGCCCAAAAGCCCGACGGCTACCTCGGCACCTACATCGATTCCAAGCGCTGGACCGATTGGGATGTCTGGGTCCACAAATACAATCTCCTGGGACTGCTCGCCTACTACGAAACGTTCGACTACAAACCCGCGCTCGATTCCGCCCGGCGCGTCGGCGATTTGCTCATCGCCACCTTCGGCGACCAACTGGGGAGGCGCGACATCATCGCCTCAAGCACGCATGTCGGCATGGCCGCCACCAGTGTCCTTGAGCCTGTGATGTATCTCTACCGTGACACCGGCGACAAGCGCTACCTGGAGTTCGCTCGCTACATTCTGCGCGCTTGGGAACAACCCAACGGACCTAAGATCGTCTCTTCATTAACCGCGCACGGTAGTGTCCGCCGAACTGCAAACGCGAAAGCCTATGAGATGATGTCCGACCTGGTAGGCCTGGCCGAATACGCCCGCCTCACCGGAGATACCAACCTGGCGGGCGTGGTGAGGACCGCTTGGGACGACATACGCACGCGCCGCCTTTACATCACCGGCACCACCAGTTCGCATGAGCACTTCCAGGACGACTTCGTGCTTCCTGGAGAAACCGCAGCCGAGGTGGGAGAAGGTTGCGCTACCGTCACCTGGCTCCAATTGACTTGGCACTTACTCCGCCTTACCGGCGATCCGCGCTACGCCGAGGAACTGGAGCGAACCGTCTATAATCAACTGCTCGGCGCACAGGATCCGGCCAACGGCAACATCTGTTACTTCACGCCATTGGTGGGCCGCAAGAATCCAACTCCGGGCATCAACTGTTGCGTGTCGAGCGAACCGCGCGGAATTTCCATGATTCCGCAATTGGCGTGGGGCGCCCGCAACGGGGGAGTCGCTATCAACTTCTATACTCCCGGCCGCGTGTCTGGCAAATGGGGCTCCATCGAGTCCACCACGGACTATCCGAACGGTAACGGCACCGTGGAATTGAAGGTGAACGCATCCACGCAATTCCCCATCTTCCTGCGAGTCCCCGCTTGGACGACTTCATTCACGGCCGAAGTCGGCGGCCGCAAATATTCTGGAAAGCCGGGTGAGTATCTGGAAATCAATCGAGCTTGGAGATCTCACGAGCGGATCAAGGTGTCGATGGATATGACGGTCCGCGTACTCCCCGGCGCGCCCACGTACAATCAATCGCTCGCCATCGCTCGTGGACCCCAGGTGCTCGCGTTGGAAGAGTCGCTAAACGGCAGTCTGCCGGAACTCGACACTGCGGGACCGCGCCTGCCGGTGCATCTCGAAGCTTCGGGCGAAGCGACTTACACCACGCCGTCGGCCGACGGTCATACCTTGACGCTGGTGCCTTTCGCGAACGCAAAGAGCTACCGCGTCTGGCTGCAAAAGTAGCTCAGCGCTGAAAGATCGCGTTCGCGTCAGCGTAAGGGATTGTGTCGTTGGTGAACGAGTCCCATTCGCCGGAATTGCGCATCTCGAGAGCGATCCTCCGCGTCAACGCCATGGTGGCGCGCATGGGGCCGGAGCCCACCGAGATCCGTGCCACTCCCAGCTCACGCAGCCGGCCGGCGGTGGGCGATCCTGCGGTGGCCAGTATATTGACCGCGACGTCCACAGAACGGACCAGCGCCGCGATTGTCGCCTCGTCGCGGACGCCCGGCACGAACACGCAGTCCGCCCCTGCTGCGGCAAAGGCCCGCAGTCGTTCCACCGTACGGTCGAATCGCGAACCCGCATCGCCAATACCCGCGAGATAAATGTCGGTACGCGCGTTCACTACGAGGCCGCTGTCCCGCGCTCGCCGGATTCGATCCACCTGTTGATCGAGCGGAACGAGTTTACCGTCCTCCAGGTCTTCGAGGTTCATGCCCGCGGCCCCGGCATTGATGAGTTCGCGCGCAGTCGCTTCCACATCGCCGTAACCTGCTTCGACATCGGCCGACACCGGGACCTCCACTGCTCGCACAATCCGCGCCACGGCGGCCATCATCTCCTGAAACGGAATTGTCTGCCCGTCGGCATAGCCCAGGGAGAATGCGACGCCTGCGCTTCCCGTGGCCAGTGCCGGATAGCCGGCGGCCTCGACAATCCGAGCGCTCCCGGCGTCCCAGATATTGCAAAGCAAAAGGGGCCTGCCCTCAGGTTCATGCAATTCACGAAATCGGGTAGCTGACGCGCTTGGCTCCATATCGGCCTATGATCGCAGATGGTCAGGCTTTGGCGAGAGCGTTGATGTCCTTGATCTCCAGCACCTGTTTTGGATACCCCTTCAAGACGCTGTTGATCATCGCCACTCCGACATCGCGCAGAGGGCTGGCCTGGTTGGGGAGCACGGCATTCAGGAGAGGGTAGAGCGACCCAATCACCTTGTAATAGCCCTTAACATTCCTCTGTCCTGAAATCGGCTTCATGAAACCGGGACGAAAGTTGTAGACGTGTTTGAAGGGGATCCGCATCAACGCATTCTCAGTCTTGCCCTCTCGGAACTGTCGGTGTGACTGCCGGAGACGTAGACGAACGTCATCGCCGGGTTGAGGGTCGCAAGCGACTGGGCGAAGTGAAGGGTGGTGCCGTAGATGACGTGCGGGTAGTCAGCATCGTTCATCCCCGCCGAACTGACGCCGGCGCAGTAGAAACACGCATCGTATCCATTGAGTTGACCGAGGTAGGCATCCAGTTGGAGGAAGTCAGGGATGATGCATTCAGTCAACTTCGGATGCTTCTCGCCACAACTCCGGCGACTGACCGACATCACTCTCTCTACCGTCGGATGCCCGAGACACTCCAGCAACACCCCTTCACCCACCATCCCAGTGGCACCGGTGATAAAGACTCTCAAGTCTTTCCGGCTTTCTTCAGCGCGACGGCGTTCATGCAGTAGCGCAGACCGCTCGGCGCCGGACCGTCCGGAAAGACGTGCCCGAGATGAGCCTCGCAGGTATTGCAGATGGTCTCCACTCGCTTCAGGAAGGCTGGCCCGTCGAAGTGGTAGGCGATGACATTGGACTCAATCGGCTGTGTGAAAGACGGCCACCCGGTATGAGACTCGAACTTCTCGTTCGAATCGAAAAGCAGCGTGTCGCAACACAAGCAGGAGTAGAGTCCCGGCTCGAACAGGCTGCACATCTCTGAACTGAAAGCGCGCTCAGTGCCCGCCTGACGTGTGACCCGGTACTGCTCGTCGGTCAACTGCTGATGCCACTCCGCATCAGTCTTAACCACCCTCCGCGCAGGATCCGGATTACCGTCCTTGGCAAGTTTCAGAACGTCGGCCCAGTTAAGCATTCCTGAATTCTAACGCCATACCCGCCAGTTCGGCGCTTGCGAATAGCATGAACTGCGGTGGGCGTGGCGCTTCCGGTTTGGAGGCGGTCTGTCGTCGCCTGAAGTGAGAAGATTTCTGATTAGCGTTTCCAGTTCACTTTTAGGAAAGCCTCCAGCCACGCCTGCACTTCCGCAACCTGCTCAGGGATATTATTGTGGCCGGTTTCTAGCGCCAGCAGTAATTTCTTTTGGGCTGTAATCACGTTGTATGCAGAGTACGTCGACGTGGGCGGGCAGGTCTCGTCGTTGAATCCCCACGAGTATAGTCCCGGCACCTTGATACGGCGGGCGAAGTTGACCACGTCGTAGTAGCGCATCGTTTCGATCTTCTCGGGCGAACGATGAGAGAGCGGGCCTTCGGCGGCGCGGAACATGTGTGGCCAACCGCCGGCGCGATTCTCGAGATAGCCGGTGACATCCGACAGCGCGGGGTAGTAAGCTGCGAGTCCGCGGACGCGAGGATCGAGCGCGGCGGTAACAATCGACAACGCTCCACCCTGACTACCTCCCGTGACAACCAGGTTAGCTCCGTCCCACTTCGGATGACTCGTCAGGAAGTCATTCGCGCGAATACATCCGAGATAGACGCGGCGGTAATAATAGCGGTCGCGGCTGTCGAGCCCGAAGGTGTTGTAGTTGGCGAGAGCGCCGGCGGAGAGGGAGTCATAAACGGATTGATCCATTGTTACGGGGATACCGTGAATGCCCACGTGGAGAGTGATAATGCCGTGAGCAGCCATTTCGGCGAGTCCGCGATAGGGACGGACGCCGGCGCCGGGAACACTGAGCAGTGCGGGATATTTACCGGGAGCCTTGGGTTCACAAAGAATGCCATAAAAGCGAGATGGCGCGTTTCCCATTCCGACGTTTTGCAGGTTGACTTGAAAGCAGTCGGCGGCGGAGTTGCCGTAATCGGGCAGCGGAGTCAGCTTCGCATCGATGGGTAGTTTTGCCAGTGCCGCCTTGCCGATGGCCCAGAATTGATCAAAGTCAGGCGGGTCCTGCTGGGTGGGCTTGATCTCTTCCGGGTGGAAAGCGGCAGTGGCCAGTCCGCGGTAGGTTTTGCCGTTCTGTTCCACCGTGGCAATGCAGCGAAGGAAGCCGGGCTGAGTCAGGGTACCGCCGTCGACCGTGAGACCTTCGGTGGTGAGAGTGACGCTCTGATCAAGGATCGGCGGCATCATTTCGGGGCCAATGCGGTAGGCGACTTTGATCCCGCTGAGGGGATGGCCGTCGCTTACAGCGACGATGTTGAAGCGGACATGCTGGCCCGACTCGTAGCGCCAGTCGGCATGGTCGGTAGAGACGCGGACCTGGATAGTGGCGATGCGGTCCTGCGCGAAGGTGGCAAGGGCGAGGAGGCAGAGGAAAAGGAGTCGGAGCATGACGTTGCTTTAATACGATATCGCGGTAACGGATCGTCCATGAAGAACTCCGAATGATGGCCCGGATTCAGGAGAAGGTCCCGCCTGTACCTGCGACAGTGACCAGCACAGGCGCTGACCCTCTGTTGATCGTCTTGCGTTGGGTCGCCTCCGCTCTTGCTCAAACTACCGGAGCCAGGATAGGCCGTGCAGGCTCCGTCCAGAGGCCCTCGCTCCAAAGTGTTTCAAGAGGTCACAGGGAAGGCTTCAACCGCAGCCGTGTCGCCCGCCGCGAGCATATTGGCAGCGCCACCGTCCAACGCCATTGCACTCACTTCCTGGTGCGGCTGGCTGCCGAGCGCAGCGGGTGATTTTGGCGTTGCCACGACTTTCTGCGGTCTCAAAAACCACTCCATTTACGACGTGTTGCTGGGCCGCAGCGAACTCTCTTGGAGAGCTACTTCGTCAACTTGGAGGGCCAGGATCCCGTCCGCGTCGTCCGCATCGATCTGGCTCGCTCGATCGTACGTAAACACTTGCTTCGCGGATGGCTCTCGCTCATGCGCCGGCACCGTCATAATCTCAAGCCCGAACAGGCTTCAGTGTGAAAAGCTTGCTCCACGCTTCCTCCGCGCCATCTCTGAGTTGCAGCAAGCCGACCTCGCTCAACTCGTCACCCTGGGCCACATACTGGCCTCTTGGGCCTCAGAGATCGGAGCCATGTGGCGCTTCACCCGCGATAACGGAATCACCGAAGGTTTCCATACCAAAATGGAAGTCCTCCGGTGTCAAGCTTACGGCTTTCGCAACTTCAGCAACTACCGTCTCAGGGTTAAGGTATTGTGTTCTTAGATCAGTTCGGAGGCAAGCCTGCCCCCATTGTTGGCGTAGAGCCGAGGCGATGAACTGTCAGTCTTTGAGGAAATGGTCGGGGCGGCAGGATTCGAACCTGCGACTTCCTGGTCCCGAACCAGGCGCTCTACCAGGCTGAGCCACGCCCCGAACGCCGCTACAGGGTTGTATCGACGACCAACTCAGAATACCATGTTTTAGTCGCCCTGCGCTGCACTCTCAGGCACGCGAACCACTTCTTGCGCTAAGCGATCCACTAAACATCCCAAATCTGACCGCCCCAGCAATACCTGCTCAATCTCAATCCCCACCCGCGACATCCCGTCCTGTGCCGACACATGAATTACGTGGCCGTAAACCCCGCCGTCCGGAATCTCCAGCCGCACCATGTCCCCGCAGGCACACTCCAGGCTCGTCAGCACCGCTACCCCCGACTTCGACGCGTCGAGGATCCAGCAGCGTGCCTCATGTTCCTGCCGCGACAGGTTGATCACATGCGCTTCAATATCAGCGGGTAGGCGTTCGTGCAGACGGTGGTCCATCCTACTTCTGATCGGACGAACCGCCGCAAAACTTTAACCCGCCAACATCCGGTAGGCCACCAGAAGCACCATCGCTCCAACAATCGACATCAGAAATCCAGCCGCCTCGCCTTCCTTATACCAGCCAAGCAGCCGTCCCAGAAGTCCGCCCAACCAGCCCCCCGCCATGCCCACCAGCGCCGTGACAATGAAGCCGCCGGGGTCCTTTCCGGGCAGCAAAAACTTCGCCACGATTCCAATCACGAGCCCGAACAAAGCATGTCCGATCATGTGCAGCATGAGTAGGCCTCCAGTAGAGTGACATCGTACTGTCGAATCTACTTTAGCCGAAAGCCGCACCCGTTGTCAGCGGCGAGCCAACCGCTGCCGGCACTTCGCCAGCTCAACCGACACATCCGCGTCAGGACCCGCCATCTGCTTCACCTGCTGCGGCAGCGCCGCAATCTTGCTGTAATAATGAGCCGCCTCATCCCACCGCGACGCTCTCTCGCACAACTCCGCCATCGAGTGATACGTACTCACCAGGTGCACCTTCGACTGCGGTGTTCCCAGTCGAGCCGCTGCCGCTTCCGCGCACGACACCGCGAGCTGTATATTCTGAAACGCGCCCAGCACATCGTGATCCTCAAGCAGTGCCTCGCCGAGCGACGAGTACGCCTGAATCATGAAATGCGTCCCCTCATCCGCCTGAGGATCTGGAATCATCGCCCGCTTTACTGACTCCAATCCCAGCCGGTACGCCCGCGCCGCCTCATCCGGACGGTCCCGGCCCAGGTGCGCATCACCGATATGCAAATATCCGTTGGTGACGTCATACTGCGCCTGAACGTCATTCGCATCCACGTCTGCTTCAGCCTGCGCAATCTCGAGCGCGCGCTGTCCGTGCAGCATCGTCTCAGTGAAGCGGTCGAGCTTTTCATAGGATTCCGACAGCCGGATCCTGGCGACATAGGCATCGTGCTGCGCCTCATGACTGCGTGGATTGGCTGCATAAGTCTTCTCCGCCAGCTCCACAGCCGGCAGCAGCGCCTCGATCGCGGCCGCATGGTTCCGCTTCTTCTGCCAGACAAAGGCGATCTTGTGATAGCCAACCAGCCGGTCATGCACCGCCGACGACGCATTCGGGAAACGCGCCGCAAATTCCTCCACGCCTCGACCAGCCATCGCATAGCTCGTCTGCGCGGCATCAATGTCACCCATCATTACCTGCATATCGCCAATCTTCGCTAGTATCCGGAAGCAAGCGCGCTGAGCGGCCTCCTTCTCCGGCTGTGACCGCGCCGCCACCTGCGCATACTTGAGCGCCTTCTGGTAAATCGGCAGCGCGTCCTGCGACTTTCCCCGCACCGCGAACACATCTCCCAACCCCGAATACGCCCCCGCCAGGACATCCAGAATCTGCGGTGTGTCACCGAATTTTCCGCGCGCCGCCTCTGTGATGTCGAGTGACTTGTGATAACTGATTTGAGCTCCTGCTGTGTCGCCCAGATTCGCACCGGTCCGGCTGCGTTGAATCAGCCCAATCGACTGATATGCTCGCGCCAGCTTCAACTGCAAGTCCAGGTCGCCTTCTGATTCCTTGGCCAGCGCATCCAGATGTTCGAGGCCTTTCTTCACCACCATGCGCCTCGCGTCAGTCGCGCCGGGCAACCCCGCTATCGCCTCATGGAAGTCGAAGATGAACGACGTCGCCATGTCGCGAACCTGCTCAAATCTGCGTTCGGCCCTTACACGCTCCTGCTGTGCGACGCTCGCTTGCCAGAGTGCCGCCGCTGTCGCCCCCGCCAGCAATACCACCGCTGAACAGAAGACGATTACCGTCGGCCGGTGCCGCGCCGCGAAGCGCGACGCCAGATAAGTCGCGGTCAAGGGATGAGCCTTCACCGGCTTCTTCTCGAGAAAACGCCGGACGTCTTCCGAGAGATGCTCCACCGACGCATAGCGGCGCTCGGGATCTTTTTCGAGTGCCTTCAGCGCAATGCAGTCCAGGTCGCCGGCGATTTGCGTCTCGAGTGCTCGAACCTCTACGGCGCTCGCTCCCGTCTGCTCGGCTAGCACTGCCTGGCTTGGCGGCAGTGGGTTCTCAGACGCCAGCGCCCAGAAGAATTCCGCACTCGTCATTCCGCTCTGGTAAAGCGGAAGACTTCCGGAAAGCAATTCGTACAACACCACTCCCAGCGAATAAATGTCACTCGAACTCGTGATGGCTCGGCCGCGCACCTGCTCGGGACTCGCATAGAGCGCGGTCCACATTCGCGCCCCGGCCGTCACCGCCATGTCAGCCGGCGGCCCATACTCCGGATTCATCAGCTTGGCCACGCCAAAATCCAGCAGCTTCGGTTCGCCTGACTCGGTGACGATGATGTTGGTCGGCTTGATATCGCGATGAATGATCAGATTGCGGTGCGCAAAATGCACGGCCGAGCAGACCTTGCGGAACAACACCAGCTTCGCTTCCACAGATAAGCGGTGCATGCGGCAGTATTGATCGAGCGGTAGCCCGACCACGTAATCCATGATCAGGTACGGAACGCCGTCCAAATCGCCGCCATCGAGAAGCGTGACAATGTGCGGGTGATTCAGCCGCGCGAGCAACTGGCGCTCCTGCCTGAACTGGTGAAGCTCTTCCGCTGTGGGATTCGTGAGTTGAAGCAGTTTGACGCAGACCGTCTTCTCAAACTCCTGGTCGCTTCGAGCGGCCAGGTACACCGCCCCCATCCCGCCTTCCGCTATTTTTCTTTGAATCGTATATGGCCCAGCGGACCTTCCAACAAAAGCATCGCCCTCGGTGATCCACCCAGTCATCGCTGTCTCGCTTAATCGGCGGGACCGCGCCATCTGCTTTAGGCCGGCAGCCGGCCAACATACAATAAAAGCGCATGACCCAGCGGTATCGCGGAGTAATAACCGGGTTGATCACCTTAGCCGTGCTGCTCGATGCCGCACCGCGACGTCCGGCCGCGGACGAAGCCATGGCCCTGCTCACCCGCGTGGCCGCCCACTACCAGCACATGAACGACTACGACGTCGAAGTCACTGTCCGCAATAACTCCGTGCCATTGGCGGAATTCATGCGCGTCTACCACTTTGCTGCCTCCGGCGCCGCCATGGCCCACCTCACAGTAGTGCGCGGAAGCGGCCGGTTGCCCGACCAGATCATCAGCGACGGCGCGGTCGTCTGGTCGGTCCGGCGGTCCGATCATGAGTATCGCGAGGAGCGCTTCCAAGCTGCCGGCCAGCCCTTCGGCAGCACCGACGCAGCAAAGCAACTGGCGATCATCCAAATGCGCTACAAGGGCCGGTTCGCCACCATCGCCGGCCGGCCTATGCGGGCCCCGAAATTCGAAGGCTATCGCGAACTCGACGTCGCCGGAAAGAAAGTGAAGTGCGCCGTAATCCGCATCGGATCACCAAAGGGCGAGCCCGCTTCCTCCACTTGGACGGACGTTTTGTGGATTGACCCCGAGCGCGCCCTGGTCATGCACAGCGAAGGCGCGTTCCCTCCCGGTAGCGGCTCCGCCGGTATGGAAACATTGCCCCGGTTCGACGATGTCCAATATGCCTGGCACAGAGTGGAACCGCCGCTCGACCCGGCACTCTTCCGCTTTACGCCGCCGTCCGATTTCAAGAAAGTCGATCACCTGAAAAGCCAGTAGCGGCTCTACTTCGCCTTCGGAGGATACTTGTCGAAGGACTTCTTCACCATATCCTCCAGCTTGCCTTCCAGCTTCGACACATCCTTCTTTTCTTCCCGTGCAATCGCACGCCACACCAGCGAACGTGTGCTCGGGTCCCGCAGATCAATCACCAGCGTTCCCTCGGTGTAGGGGACCTTCACCACGCGCGTGCCCCAACCGCGCCACCCGGCGGGATAGCTCTCGGTTTCCATCTTCCGGCCCGCTCCCAGCGTGTACCGGATATTGAGGTCCGACACGCCCGACGGTACGAAGGTTAGCCCTTTCGACGTTAAGGCTCGCTTGATATCCGCATCGATCCGCTTCCGTACCAGTTCACTGTTGAGAGAAGGATTCTTGCTGTTCAGGCGACCGTCACGAATCGCGAAGGTCTTGAATTTGGTGAAATCGACCGCTTGATCAGACTCGATCTCAATCTTCTGCGCGAACATCAACAGCGGCAGCAATCCGGCCAGCGCCAATCTCTTCATAACGGATGAATCTAGCACAGACCGGCGGCCGTTACTTCTTCACCACCGCCACCCGCCAGCGCATCTCCACGCCCTTGTCCATACGCGTCCACGACGTCCACTCCGTCGGTTCTTTTGGCGACTCCGGCAAGTCGATCGAGAGCACGTCCAATTGCTTCTCACCCTCCATCACCGCAAAAATACGATACCCGCTCAAGTGGTGAATCGGAAAAACGCCCGGCACGACGGACTCCGCTCCCTCAATTCTGGCCGCCTTAAAATTGGCCCCCACCTCGTCAAACTCGCCGCCCGCCCGCATCTCGAACCCGACACTCTGCGCCGCCACGCCCGGCGGTAGCTTCTTCACCTCTACCTGGACCTCGCCGCGCATCCCCTTGGGATATTCGATCCCCGGAGCGCCCTTCGGCATCATGATGATCGCGGCCGTAATCACGATCAGTCCGAGGAAGCCAAACAGACCCATCGTCACCGTGCCTGTACGCGACGCGTCCGCTGTCAGTCGCCAGACCATCCAGAACCCCGCCGCCAGCCCGGCCACTCCGCCAAACGGACCGATGAAGAACATCCCCGTCATCGCGCCCATGCCCTCGCGCTGCCCGCCCGGCATGCGCTCGAGAATAAGAGCCGCCGCCATTCCTACCAGGAACCACAGAGTGAAGCCGAGCAGCAGACCGCCGAATGCCGACAGTAGGGCGCGGCTCATCTCAGCGCTTCCAGGCGAGTGTCACACCATCGCGTATGGCCAGCATCGTCACGAACACCCGTGCGTCGGCGTGCAGTCTCTCGTTGAATTGCCGGATCGCCACCGTGTCCTCGTCATTCACCGACGGGTCAATCACTTTGTTATCCCAAAGGACGTTGTCGATGGCGATCACGCCGCCCTGACGCACCAGTCGAATTGCCCGCTCATAGTAGTTCCAATAGTTAGCTTTGTCGGCGTCGATAAATGCGAAGTCAAACTGCCCCTCTTGCCTGGCCGCGATCAGCGCGTCAAGAGTCTGAATCGCCGGAGCGAGGCGGAGGTCCACCTTGTGCGCCACGCCCGCTTCCTGCCAGTAGCGGCGCGCAATCGAAGTCCATTGCTCGCTCACGTCGCAGGCGATAATCCGGCCATCATCCGGCATCGCCAGCGCAACGCTCAGGGAACTGTAACCGGTGAAAACGCCAACCTCCAAACTGCGCTTGATGCCTAGCGAATGCACTAGAAAGCGCATCAACTGGCCGACGTCAGGCGAAATTTGCATGCTGGCGTATGCGTCGGCCGCAGTCTCTTCCCGCAACCGGCGCATTACGTCCGGCTCATCCACGGCCACCTTCTGTATGTAGTCTCGAATCCCAGGAGAGAGCTGAATTGCATCCATGTATACTTGATTACAACACTGAAGAGGTCCCTTTTTTATGGAGAAAAACAGTCGCCGCGGTTTCTTTTCTTACATCGGCGCCACCCTGAGCGCTCCGGCAATTCTGGGCGCCGGCAACAAAAGCGGCTCGCAAAATCTGATCACCGGTGAAGGCAATCACAAGTACGAAGTGATCCATGACTGGGGCGAACTGCCGGCCGGCATCAAGTACGGCAATACTCACGGTGTGGTGGAGGATTCGCACGGCCGGATCTATGTTCACCACACCGTAAACAAGGCGAGTGAAAAGCACGACACCATGGTCGTGTTCGACGAGAAAGGCAAGTTCGTCAAGAGCTGGGGCAAGGACTTCGAGGGCGGCGCCCACGGCCTCCACATCCGTAAAGAAGGCAGCCAGGAGTTCCTCTATCTCTGCGACACCAAGCGCGCCATCGTCGTAAAGGCTACGCTCGACGGTGAAGAGGTTTGGACCATCCGCTATCCCGATAAATCCGACGCCTACAAGCCCGGCGCCGACGGCAAGCCGGTGAAGTACAGTCCCACCAATCTCGCCATCGCGCCCAACGGCGATATTTACGTTGGCGACGGCTACGGCTCGAGCTTCATCAATCAGTACAATTCCAAGGGCGAGTTCATCCGGACGTTCGGCGGCAAGGGTAAGGACGCTGGACAGCTGGATTGTCCCCACGGCATCATCGTCGACACCCGCGGCAAGGATCCCGTTCTGGTAGTCGCTGACCGCGGCAATCACCGCCTTCAGCGCTTCACGCTCGAAGGCAAGCACATCGGCTTTGTCGAAGGCACTCCGCAACCCTGCCACTTCAGCGTGTTTAAGAACGGCGACGTCGTCGTGCCGGATCTCGGCGCCAAGGTGACCGTGCTCGATCGCAACAACCAGATCGTCGCCCAGCTCGGCGACAACAGCGCTGCCGGAACCGAGCGCAAGCTCCGCACGCAGCCCCGCGACGCCTTTACCCCGGGCAAGTTCGTCTGTCCGCATGGCGCGTGCTTCGATCACAGGGGGAATATCTTTGTCGTGGAATGGGTGGAAGTCGGACGCGTCACTAAGCTTCGGCATGTCGCGTAGAACACTGCTTTGGGCCGCGCTGCTGGCAGCGCTCTCGTTTGGAAGAGTCGCTACCAGCGACCTCAGTTGTCAGCTTGAAGCGCCGGGCAAGTACCGCATTGGCTTCTCGAAGCCGGTAGGCAAAATCTACGCGAGCCATTCGCCGGATTCCATCGATGAGGACGCGCCCGTCATCACGGCAGCGCGCTCGCCGGTGGAATTCGACCTTCCGAATTTCGAGGGCCGCCCGTACTTCCACCTAAAGCCGCCATCCGGCCCGGAGCGTGTCGTCTCCATACGACGCCTACCGCTCGAAGGGCAGGAGAATTTTCGCGATCTCGGCGGTTATCCAACGTTCGACGGCGGGTCCATCAAGTGGGGCAAGCTATACCGCTCGGGCCAATTGAGTGCTGTCTCGGACAAGGATCTCGCTTATCTGAACTCCATCGGCGTCAAGCTGGTTTGCGACCTGCGCTCGTTATCTGAGGGCACCGCTCAGCCTACTCGCTGGACCAACGGTCCCGAGGTCATTGAGCAGCCCATCGGCGACGATCCCGAAGGCAAAGCGCTCAACCGAGGGAAGTTCGACAAGGTCTTCAAATACGGCGCCTCCGCGCCCGCCGTGCGAGGCGTGATGATGGGCATCTACGCGGACATTGTCCCCCGGGCCACGCCGCGCTACAAGGTCCTGTTCCACCGGCTCCTCGCAGGCGACACTCCGGCGATGTTTCACTGCACTTCGGGCAAGGATCGCACGGGACTCTTCGCGGCGTTTCTTCTGCAGACTCTCGGCGTTCCCCGCAGCGTCATCATGCAGGACTACCTGCTCACCAATCAATACGTGCTCGCACCTGAGGTGGTAGAACGCGCCGCCCTCAGCGTGAAGAAGCAGTACGACCTGCCCGCCTTGCCGCCAATTGAATCAATTAAACCAATGGTGGGCGTCGAGGCCGTGTACCTTGAATCGGTCTGGCGCTTCATCAATTCCCATTACGCCGGCTTCGACAACTACCGCCGCCAGCAACTCGACATCACCGACGCCGACGTGAAGCATCTACGCGAGATGTACGTCTCCCACCCTTGATGGCGGTCCGCTAAACCGCTGACGCCAGCACCAACGGCGCTTCATGACCTCGCGCAGTGACACGCTCCATGCGTGTGACGCGGCCATGCTCGACGATCAGCGCCTCATCGAAATTATTCACGCTCGGGCAGACATGCCGCGGCAGCAAATAGAGCTGGTCGCCAATCGACGGCAGAGCCACGCCGGCGCTCGCTTCAATCGGCAAATGCTCTTCGCTCGGCTTTAAGCAGGTCAGCCCCTCGTGGCCCAGAACCTTGCAAGTCGGTACGCCGGCATCGGCCGATACCGCCTTGTGTCCTGCGTCACAAGTCACGACGTTTGCAAGCGGATGGCTCACCACTGTCGCCACCACCAGAGCCGCCGGGCGGAATCCATAGGACTCGGGCAACTGGCCCAGGCTGGTGAAATCGTTGTAGACGATGGTGCCTGGCGAGACACGATGCACGAATCGTGAATTGCGGAATCCCTCAAACGACAGCCCGCACGGGAATGCCGGAGTACCCGAGGTGATCACTTCGCCCACCTCTCCCACCGCGCTCACGATTTCGAGCAGGTGACTGTAGCCCGCGTGCGCCGCACGTTCGCGCTCCGCCATATCCGGCATCGAGACGTGCCCGTCATAGAAATGCAATCCGCGGAACTGCGGACCGCAGGCGCGTGCCAGTGACACCACCTCATCCACACGGTCCTCGCTGATGCCGGTGCGGTTCATGCCCGAGTTCACATCAATGAAGATCCCGATGCCGGTACCGCGCCAAGCCGCCGCTTGCGCCGCATTCTCCACCAGAATCGACACTCGCACTTTCGGATAGCTCGCGGCGATCTCGCGGACGCGCCGCGCGTTGGCGCCCACCATCGCATACGCCACCAGCACGTCTTTCCCACCCGCCGCGCACGCCGTCGATAATTCGAGCGTCGTCGAGCACTTCACATTCACCACTCCGCGCTCCGCCATCATGCCCATCACAAAGCCGAGCTTCGATGTCTTCACGTGCGGACGCCAGCGATTGGCGTCGCCGCCGCACAGCCGCAACATGGCGCTGATGTTCTCCTGGACCGCCTCGGGATATATCACCAGTGCCGGTGTGAGAGCGTCCTGAAGTCCTTCAATCCGGTACGGTGCCAGCGCGATTTCCATGAGTTTTCATTGTGCCAGATCGGATAGGATGAGAGTTCCGATGACCATGCAACTTAGCGAGGCCGACGTCCGGCCCCTGCTCGATATGCCGGCCTTGATCGACAGGATGGAACGCGCGCTAGCGGCGTTCTCGCGCGGACGAGTGGACCAGCCGGTTCGAGCCGTAGTGGATGTCTCGCCCGGACGCGGTTTCCTCGGCGTCATGCCCGCCCACCTTCGAGACGAAAACTCGCTGGGCGCCAAACTCGTCACCGTGTTTCATCACAACGCGCAGTACGGACTGCCGAGCCACATGGCGACCATCCTGCTCTTCGACCCCGAGACCGGAGCCCTGCTCGCGATTATGGATGGCCGGTATATCACCGAAGTCCGCACCGCCGCAGTATCGGCCGTGTCGGCAAAGCTGCTGGCGAGGCCAGGCGCTGCCACCCTCGGCATCCTCGGTTCAGGAGTGCAGGCGCGCAGTCACGTCGAAGCCATGCGGCACGTCCTCGATCTTAAGGAAGTGCGAGCCTGGAGTCCCAATCGGGAGCGCCTCCAGAAGTTCGCCGCCGAATCTGGCGCGAAAGCGTGCGTCACAGCCGCTGAAGCGGTCCGTGGCATGGATGTTGTCGTCATGGCTACCTCTTCTACCACTCCGGCCCTTGATGTGTCTTGGGTCGCACAGGGCGCCCATGTGATTTCAGTGGGCGCCTGCCGCCCGAATCAGCGCGAACTGGATCCTCAGTTGATCGCGCAGTCGCGGCTGTTCCTCGACTCACGGCAGGCAGCAGTGCAGGAGTCGGGCGACATTATCCTGGGAGGATTCCAGGACCACATCGTTGGCGAACTGGGCGAGGTGATCGACGGCACCCTCGAAGGGCGGCGGTCCGACAGCGAGATCACCGTGTTCAAGTCGCTCGGGCTCGCCGTCGAGGATGTGGCGGCGGCGCGGCTCGTCTACGACCGCGCACTGGCGGCCAAGACTACTTCTTGAGTTGCCACTCGGTAACCGTACGACCGGCGCCAGGTTTGAAGTCGCCAGGCCTCGCCAGGCCGGGAGCCGCGAACGTCGTTTTCAGGCGCCCCTTGCCGAGCTCATAGATGCCGAGCTGCTGCTTGCCGCCATTGAGGAAATAGTCGATGGTGCTGGCGGCGTGGTCCACTCTGAAGAGGCCTCTCAGCATCACGCGGCCGCCGATGCTCACCGTGATCTGGTTGCCTTCGGCCACACGTTTTCCGGTCTTCACGTATTCCTCGGGCAGCGCCTTGCCGTCCATCACGCCCGAGAGCATCTGCCACTCGCCGCCGAAGTCGGCCAGGTCCTGCGGCTCTAATTCGACCTCCTTCATCCCCACGTCACCCTTCACGCGGGCCAGGGTTTCGAGGGCGTGGCCGGTGCCGCGCTGAGTGACGAAGGCTGTGGGACGATTACCGCCGCGAGTGGTGAGACAGATTCGCCAGGTGTCGCCCTTCAGTTCGTAAATGCCGAGCGACGATGTCCCTTTCTCAGGGCCGGTCTCGAACTTCAGGTCGAAAGTTCGCGGCTTGCGCGTGGGCCTCAGCGTGAGTGTCCCGTCGAAGTCAGCACCCATGCCGGTTGTGGTGAAAAGATCACCCTTGACCGTGATCTTCGCGTTCATGCCCGCGACCGAGGGAACCGGCTGCCCGTTCACTTCCAATGCGGCTACGAGCCAGCATCCCTGCAGGCGGTCAAGGTCAGTAGGCATTTCTACACTGTAGAATAAAACCGGGCTTCCGTCAAGGGTGGCTGATCTTGCCGAGGATGACGGCCTTGTGCGCACCTGTGGCTGACGGAATGTTCGAAGGTCGGCCGTTCCAGGTCTCGTAGGCCAGCACCGCGAACAACACCGCTTCCTTGGCGTCGATGTCGATGCCGTAGTCCACCGATGGGTTGACGTGCAACTCGGGGAGAGCGGCTTTCAGGCGCTCCATGAGGTAGCTGTTGTGGGCGCCCCCGCCGGATACGATGACTTCCTTGATTCTGGAGAATCGGCGGATCCCCATCGCGATGGTCCGAGCCGTAAGTTCGGCGGCGGTGGTGATATCGATGCCGCATTTCAAAAACTCGGCGCCGTACTGCTCGCGGCCCGCAGTCTTCGGGGGCGGAGCGCTGTAGTATGGATCGGCAAGCAGTTTGTCCAACAGCGCTTCATTCACGCGACCCGCACGTGCCTGCGCGCCGTCGCGATCATAAGGAGGCGAGAGCTGGTCCATCACCATGTTGCCGGGGCCGGTGTCGAAGGCGATGACTTGCTCGGGCTTTGCGCCGGCTGGGATGACGGTGATGTTGGAGATGCCGCCGATGTTCAGCGCGACGCGGCCGGCGACGTCGGAGCGAAAGACGCGGTAGTCGAGGAAGGGGACGAGCGGAGCGCCCTTGCCGCCTGCGGCCATGTCGGCAGTGCGGAAGTCGGCGATCACCCTGACGCCGGTGCGGTGGGCGAGCACGGAAGCCTCGCCGATCTGCAGCGTGCTCGACGTCTTTCGCCCGAGCCACTCGTACTCGTCACCTTCATGGAAAATCGTCTGGCCGTGGGAGCCGATCAACTCGATGGAATGCAGAGGCAGAGAGGTCTTGTCGCAAGTGGCAATCAGCGCCTCGGCGAAGAGGTGTCCGAGTAGAAAGTTCAAGCGCGAGATGTCGGCGGTGTGCGTCGAAGCATTCGACACTGCCAGGATCGCGCTCCGTACCGGGGCAGGGTAGGGAATGGTGTCATGGGCGATCATCAGAATCGAGGTTTCGTCCATGTCCACGATCGCGACGTCGATGCCGTCGAGCGATGTCCCTGAGATTAGTCCTGCAACTCTCATTTTCGGCCCAGCTCCTGCTGCAACTCGCTCAGCAGCTGCAATGCCTCAATCGGCCGTAGTTGGTCGAGGTTCACCGAGCGGATGCGTTCGGCGATGTTGTGATTCACCGGCTCAAAAAGCTGGATCTGCAAAGGACTGGCGGCCTTGTGGGGCGCGGGCGCAAGCACTCCCGTCACCTCGTGTTCTGTGCGCTCGTGAAACGCCAGAACCTCGCGGGCTCGCTCAATAACAGATAAAGGAAGGGCGGCCAGTCGGGCCACCTCGATACCGTAGCTGCGGTCTGCCGCCCCCGGCTCCACTTTCCGAAGAAAGATGATGGAGTCGCCGGCTTCCTTCACCGAGACATGCAGGTTGCGCACGCCCTCAAGCTGATCTGCGAGTTCAGTGAGCTCGTGATAGTGAGTGGCGAACAGAGTCTTCGCCCGGATGTTGCGGTGGATGTGCTCCACCACTGCCCAAGCCAGCGCGAGTCCGTCGTAGGTGGCGGTGCCGCGGCCAATCTCGTCGAGCACAATCAGGCTGTTCTCGGTTGCCGTATTAAGAATGACGGCAGTCTCAGTCATCTCCACCATGAACGTGGACCGGCCGCGTGCAAGATTATCGGCGGCACCAATGCGCGTGAACACGCGGTCCACAATCGGGAGCAGCGCCGACGTGGAGGGGACGAAGCAGCCCATCTGTGCCAGGATCACCAGCAGCGCGGCTTGCCGTAGATAGGTGGACTTGCCGCCCATGTTCGGCCCTGTGATGACGGCGATGAACTCCTTACCGGAGAGAAAACAGTCATTCGGAATGAAGCGCACCGCGTCGCGTTCAGCGAGCTTTTCAATCACCGGATGCCGGCCGTTTTGAACCTGCATCTCGCCGTCTGAGAACTTCGGGCGCGTCCAGCGGTTGTCTCCCGACACCTGCGCGATGGCGGCCGTGACATCGAGTTCCGCCACCGCACCGGCGGATTCTCGAATGCGAACCGCATGCGATGCGGCGAACGTGCGGATGGCCGTGAAGAGCTCGCGCTCAATCGCCAGAATCTTCTCCTCCGCCTCGAGAATCTTCGCCTCCAGCACTTTCAACTCCGGCGTGGTGAAGCGTTCGGCGTTTACCAGCGTTTGTTTGCGCTCGTAGTCAGGCGGCGCGTTGTGGAGATTCGATTTGCTGATTTCGATGTAGTAGCCAAAGACATTGTTGAACCGGACTTTCAACGACCCGATTCCAGTGCGCGTGCGCTCGCGAGTTTCAATCTGGGCGATGTACTGCTTGCTGTTTCGCGAGATATCGCGCAGTTCGTCGAGTTCGGCGTGGACTCCATCACGAATCGTGCCGCCGTCGGCCAGGTTGATCGGAGGCTGATCGGCGATCCCTTCGAGAATACGGTCGCGCACCTCCGGTACCTCGTCCAGCCGTGAAACCAGATTCTTCAGACGCTCTGATTTTGCGCCGGCGAGTTGAGCGCCCACCGGACCAATCGCGGCGAGCGAACGTCCGAGCGCGAGCAGTTCCCGCGGTCCGGCGGTACCAAGCGTGATCTTCGCCAGCAACCGCTCGAGGTCTAGAATATCGCCGAGTTTCTTGCGAATCTCCGTGCGCGTGATGGTGGCTTTAAGCAGTTCCTCCACCGAATCGAGACGCGCTTCAATCTCGCTCTTGTCGAGGCAAGGCCTTAGCAACCGGCGCCGCAGAAGCCTGCCCCCCATGCCCGTAACCGTTTGATCCAGGACGCTCAGCAGCGTCGAGTCCTTGCGCTCGCCGGCGAACATCGGCTCCACCAGTTCGAGATTGCGCACCGTCACTGCGTCCAGTACGAGCGACTCGCTGCGGTCGTAAAACGCGGGACGCTCAATGTGATCGAGCGCCGATTTCTGGGTGTCGCGCAGGTAGTGCAGCACCGCCGCCGCCGCGCCCACCGCGAGCGGCTTACCCTCCAGGCCACAACCGTCCAGAGCCAGCAGCTTGAAATGATCGAGCAGGCTTCGCTGCGCATAGTCGAAGCTGAAAACCCAGCTTTCGACATCGGTGCGCAGGCAAGGGCTATCGAGCCGCCCGAATTCGCCAGGCAGCAGCAGTTCCCGCACATTGAGATTCTCGAGCGCCGCGGTGACGTCCGCCAGGTCCAGTTCAGTCGCGCGAAATTCGCCCGTCGAGACGTCCACGTGGGCGAGACCGGCGCGCGTCCCATTGGGCAGCACGGCCGCGAGGTAGTTATTCTCGTGGGAACGCAGGAGGTTGGCGTCAGTGGCGGTGCCGGGGGTTACGATCCTGACGATCTCCCGGCGGACGAGCTTTTTCGCGACCTTTACGTCCTCCACCTGGTCGCAGAGAGCCACCCGATAACCCTTTTGCACCAAGCGCGCGATATACCCTTCGGCAGCATGCATCGGGACTCCGCACATGGGGATGGCGTTGTCCTTCTCCTTGCTGCGCGAGGTCAGCGTAATTTCGAGCTCGCGCGCCGCAGTAATGGCATCGTCGTAGAAAAGCTCGTAAAAATCGCCGAGGTGGAACATCAGCAGCGCATTGGGCGCCTGCTGCTTGGCGGCATGATACTGACGCATCAGCGGCGTCGTGGCATCTTGGGACATCCGAAGTCCTTCCATTATAGAGTGCGCAACCAAAACGGACCTTTTGCCGATAGGCAGAAGACGCAAATGGCCTTTAGCTGCCAAAAAACAATGTAAGCCCCACTCGTAAGTGGGTACAATTAGTGCGGGGGTTCGCCATCCAATGTCCAAGACGACAACGACGCTTCGGCCGGGGACGGAAGTATTGACGCGGGGATTTGATCCGAGGCTGTCGCTCGGGTCAGCGCGACCCGCGGTGTTCCGCAGTTCGACGTACGTGTTCTCGAGTCCGGAAGCGGCGGAGCGCGCTTTCGACATCATGGCCGGCCGGGGCAGCAAGCGGGATGAGAGCGAGCAGATTGACCTCGTCTACTCGCGCTTCAACCACCCCAACGCCGAAATCTTCGAAGATCATATGGTGCCGCTTGAGCAGGGCGCCTCTGCCGCGCTGGTGTTCAACTCCGGCATGGCCGCCATCATGACGTCGATGCTCACCTTCCTGAAGCCCGGCTCGACTGTCGTCTATACGGTCCCGATTTATGGTGGTACTCAGCATTTCATCCAGGACTACCTCTCCGTTTGGGGCGTGGATGGTGTAGCCGTTCCCGCCGGGCAAGGTGCACAACTCGACGAGGCGATTCGCAACGCCAAGCACCTCGCGATGGTCCTCATCGAGACTCCTGCCAACCCCACCCTGATGATGACCGACATCCGCCGCGCCTGCGACACAGCGCATGCAAGCGCCAACGGCATGGGGCGACCACTAGTCATGGTCGACAACACTCTGCTTGGACCATCGTTCCAGCACCCGCTCGCCCTGGGCGCTGACATCGTGTTGTATTCGGCCACAAAGTACCTCTCTGGTCTGAGCGACATGATCGGCGGCGTGGCGCTGTCGAGCGATCCCGAATTGATGAGGAAGATCCGCGGCAAGCGCAGTCTGTTCGGCAATATCCTTCAGCCCGACGAATGCTGGATGCTCGACGGACGCCTGTCCACGGTGATGTTGCGCATGAGGACCGCCGGTCAGAACGCGCGAGTGATCGCTGAAGCGCTGGCCAGACATCCGAAAGTCGAGCGCGTGATTTACCCGACACTGTTCAAGGATCGCGATCAACTCCGAATCCTCGAAACCCAATGTGATCATCCGGGTGCGATGTTATCCCTCGAGATTCGCGGCGGCAAACGCGGCGCCTTCGATTTCCTGCGGCATCTGGAGATTGCGCGCAGCGCCGTTTCACTCGGCGGCGTCGAGACCCTCGTCTGTCACCCGAAGAGCACCACGCACTCCGGTTTCACCGAGGAGGAATTCCGGCAGGCAGGCGTCACCGACGGTCTCGTGCGCGTCTCGATTGGCATCGAAGACGCCCAGGATTTGTTAGCAGACTTTGAACAGGCCCTCGAGAAAGTCTAGAAATTCGGCCTACAAAAAAAGGGAGAGCCGCCTTTTGAGCGACTCTCCCAAGGTAGGAGTAACACATGTCTTTACAGCAGCGGGTTGAGGCCGCCAAACCTCTTCCCACCTTCTTTATCCCACGCCCTGTCAAGTTATCGGCTCGTTTTTTTCACTAAGTCGCTCATAAGAAGCGCCAATTGCCCTTATGAACGCTCGCGCGGACCTCCAGTATTTCCTCCCGCCGCTCGCCTTAATTTTGTAGCCCGAGCGTCATCAAAGTACCGACTAACGCCCTGACACTAATCCTCTTGCGCTATTTGTCCGATTTCATGAGGAGAGTATGGGCGCTGCTATTCTCCTTCTACTCATTTCGGCCGGCGCTTTGGCGCAGTCGCTCGAGTTCTATCCGGTTGCCAAACTGATAGAACCGAGATCGGGTGTGCCGGGCACCGTGGTTCGTAT
Source organism: Bryobacterales bacterium (assembly GCA_038212445.1). Lineage (GTDB taxonomy): Bacteria > Acidobacteriota > Terriglobia > Bryobacterales > Bryobacteraceae > TMP-7. The sequence continues at coordinate 18,466 of JBBQUM010000005.1, read as the reverse complement.
GTCGGGAACTGCGCTGGAAAAGGCCAAGGTAGACGAAGTCTATCTGACCGACCATCGCTTCAACCTGCTGGTTAAGGTGCTGGATCAGGAATCGGAAAGCATGACTATCCGTATTCCTCCTTTTGCGAAGCCGGGCCGCTACCAGATTCTGTTTCTGTCAAATCGGAAGGGTGAACCTGTGCTGTTGGAGCAACCGCTCTACCTCACGGTGGAACCAGGAGTGCCGGTGGCTGTCGCACCGGCAGCGTCGCCCGCACCAGTTGCCGCGGCCGTCGTCACTCCTCCCACTCCTGCTCCCGCACCGGCTCCCGTCGTCGTTGCGAAAGCTCCGGAAGTGCCGCCGCCCGCGCCGCCCGCTCCCATAGTGGTAGCGAAGGTCACGCCGCCGCCACCCGCGCCAACTCCGATGATCGAAAGCCCCGCGCCCCAGCGAGGCGTCGTTACCGCAGATTCAGGCCCTGCCTCTACCAGGCCCAAGCCGGTTGTGGTTTCTCCTGACGTCCCCGCGCCCTCGCCCGTCAAACCCGCGCCTGTGGAGACTGCTCAGCTGCGCTCCGTCACCACTCCGGCGCCTGTACCGGTCCCCCGCCAGGCCGTTCCAGTCGCACAGCCTGCTGTGCCAGCTGAATCTGAAGGCACAGCCATAGCCTCGGCTACTCCGGTGGAAGTGGTGAAGAAATTCCCGCCCGCGTTCAGCGTAACCGCACGCCAGCTGAAATTGAGCGGCGCTGTAACGCTCCGCGTAATGGTTGATCCGAAAGGAGCGGTGAAAGCCGTCGAGGTTGTAGAAGGCAATCCGATTCTTGGAGCCTCTGCCTCCGACGCAGTCAAGCGCTGGAGCTACAAACCGGCGACGCTGCGTGGGGCGCCAATCTCCAGCTCCATGATGGTCCGCGTAACGTTTGCTCCTCCGAATTAGCCGGTTATTGAACGAATGCGAAAACGTGGTGCTCCCCACGCACCACGAGCATTCCCTTGGCAAGCGCCGGCGACGCCATAATCGGCTCGCCGACGGCATTCTTCGCGATCAGCTCGAACTTGGGCCCCGCTTTCACCACAAACACGTCGCCGTCCTCGCTGCCGGCATAGATGCGCCCGTCGGCAGCCACCAGCGACGAAGTGTGCGCCGAACCTTCTTTGCTCAGGCGTTCTTGGTAAATGCGCTCACCGGTCTTAGCGTTATACGCTGCCAGAACTCCGCTGATACTCAGCACGTATAGCTGATCGCCATAAACCAGCGGCGACGGCATATACGTCCCGCCACGCTTCTTACCCCAGGCCATGAACTCGTTCGACTCCTGCCCTTGCTTCAACGAGACATCCCCGTTCAAACCCGTCTTGAATACGTATAGCGGTTGCACCGGCGGATATCCCGCATTCAGATAAATCAAACCGCCCGATTCCACCGGCGGCGTCACCGCAATCTCTGAATTGTTGCCGTTAAACCACCACAATTCCTTCCCAGTGTCCGGGTCGTATCCCCGAATGCCCTTGGTCCCGTTGGTCACCAGCTCCGTCCGGTCCTTCCCCTGCACAATCGTGGGCGTGCTCCAGGATGGGATTTCTTTCCGCTCCGTCTTCCAGACCTGCTTACCGTCTTTCAAGCTGTAGGCGGCAATAAACGAGTTCTTCTGAATGTCGGCCTGCACAATCACCGTGTTCTTGTAGAGAATCGGCGAACTTCCGTGCGCCCACTCGTAATCAGGATCGTAAAACCAGCCCGAGTTCAAAATGCCCAGGTCCACCTTCCATTTCAACTTCCCGTCCATGTCGTACGCATACATCCCCTCCGACCCGAACAGCGCAATCAGAATCTTGCCATCAGTAACCGGAGTCGATGACGCCTGGCTCGACTTTGGATGCCGTTTGGTCTTCGGCGCCCCTTCGTGGGATACGCGTTCCCAAATCACCTTGCCCGTCTTGCGATCGAGACAATAGACCTTCCAGGTGTGCTTGGCCACATCGTCCGACGGTTCCACGTCGCCATACAAACCGTGCTTGAACGGCTTTGGATCGCTCGAAATCGCCGTCGTCACAAATACCCGGTCGCCCCAGATGATCGGACTCCCGTGGCCCAATCCTGGAATCTCGGTCTTCCAACCCAGATTCGTCTTCTTTTCGGCGTCGAACGTCGCCGGAGGGTTCGTCCCATCGGCAATCCCTTTGGCTTCGATTCCGCGGAATTGCGGCCAGTTCTGCCCAAACGCAAGCGCACCGGTGAAGGCCAGTACAAACAGCCGCTTCATTTCGCCTCCATTCGCGTGAACGGCCTGGGTTCTCCGCCTTGAATCATGTCGAAACCCGTCACTTTGCCGTCTTTCATCTTGAACTCCACCTCCAACTGCTCAACTTCCACCGATCGGAACCGCGTATTGCTCAGCGGATTGAACGTCAGCGGACCGCCGCTCGCCGTCAGCATCAGTTTCCCGTCCTTCACCGACGCCACAATTTCCATCTCCGTTCCGCCCCGGCCCCCCTGATACTTGCCGGTGTACAACGCCAGCGTTTCCGCCGGGATTTGCGCGGTCGCTGCAACCGGCGCCGTCGCTCCCGCTTTCTTCAAGATCTCCGCGATGTCGTCCTTCTTGGCCTTCGTCGCCATCGACAACCCGTAGTTCAGAGTGCTTTGCTTCACCTTGCCGGTGTCGACCGCCGTCTTGATCAACTCCTTGTTTCCCGATTGCACCGCCGACGACAGCACCATGTCCACGCCGTCGGCGCCCTTGGCCAGCAGCATCTTGACGATCTCCACGCGGTCCTTCGACGCCGCCCAAGTCAGCGCTGTCGCATTGTAAAACGTGTCCTTCACATTCGGATTGGCCCCATGTTCGAGCAGCACCCTCGCCACCTCCGTGTGGCCGCGATCCGCCGCAAAAAACAGCGCCGTCGACCCGTAAGGCGACTTCGAATTCACATCCACACCCTTATCGATCAACGCCTTGACCGCGGCGACGTCTCCTTTTCGTGCGGCTGCTAACAGTTCGTCACCCGCTTCGTCCGCTATACCGAGTAACGGAATGGCGCCCAAACACGCCAAAACAAAGAATCTGTGGATCATCGTATTCACTCCTGCCCCGACTCCGTAAATTATACTGTGGTGTGAGACCTCGACCATGCCTCGAACTGTTCTAACGCTTTCTCTTGCCCTCTTGTTCGTGAATTCTGCTTTGCCCAACGACTGGCCTGAATGGCGCGGCCCTGGCCGCGACGGCATCTCCAAGGAGAGCGGCTTACCTGAAAAATGGTCACTCGATGGCCAAGGCCTCGCCTGGAAGGCCAACTATGGCGGCCGTTCCTCCCCGGTCATCTTCGGCGACCACCTCTATCTCCTCAACACCTACTCCGACAAGGAGGTGGTGCAGGAACGCCTGCTTTGCCTCAACGCCGACACCGGTAAGCTGCTGTGGGAACAGCGCTTCAACGTCTTCCAAAGCGACGTGCCGATGCACCGCATTGCCTGGGCGGCTCCCGCTGTAGATCCCGCCACCGGCAACGTCTACGTCTTCGGCGTCGGCGGCTCCCTCTACGGCTATACCAAGGACGGCAAAAAGATCTGGGAGCGTAGCGTCAATCAGGAAACCAACCTGTTCACTACCCACGGCGGACGCACCGTCTCCCCCATCATCGACGGCGACCTCGTCATCATCGCCGCCGCCTCTTCCTCATGGGGTTCCGAAGCAGCGAGGCAGCATCGCTTCATGGCCTTCGATAAGACCAACGGCGACTGCATGTGGATCAGTTCGCCCGCTGGACGCCCCTACGACACCACCTACTCCACGCCCATCATCGTTAACCTCGAAGGCATTCGAATGCTCATCTCCGGGTCTGGCGACGGCGGCATCCACGGAATGAAGGCGCAAACCGGCGAGCAGCTTTTCAGCTACACCGCCGCCAAACGCGGCATCAACACCGGTGTGGTCATGGCTGGCAAATATGCGATCCTCACCCACTCCGAAGAAAACTACGACTCCAACGAAATGGGCTTGATCGCTGCCGTCGACGCAACCGCGCGCGGCAAACTCACCAACGCCAACGTGAAGTGGAGCGTCAAAGGCGTACAGGCCGGCTACTCCACTCCCGTATCGGACGGCGATCGTATCTACGCCGTTGACAACGGCTCCAACCTGTTCGCCTTCGACGCGATCGGCGGAAAGCAGCTGTGGAAGCAGAACCTTGGATCCATCCAGAAGGCCTCGCCAGTGGTGGCCGACGGCAAAATCTACGTTGGCACCGAGAGCGGCAAGTTCTACATCATCCGCCCGCATCAGGACAAGGCCGACGTCTTGAGCGAAGTCGAACTGCCAATCAGCCAGTCCGGGCTGGCCGCAGAACATGTGCCCGAACCAGTGCTCGCCAGTGCCGCCGTGGCTCGCGGCCGAGTCTACTTCGTTTCCACCGATCACCTTTACGCCATCGGCCCCAAGCAGGCCCACAACGCCGCATCCCCGAAGCCCGAAGCCCTGCCCAAGGGCGAGGGACCCGCAACCTGGGTCCAGGTGGTTCCCACCGAAATCACCCTCATGCCCGGACAGTCGGTGCAACTTCGCGCCCGCACCTTCGATGATAAGGGCCGCTTCCTGAGCGAGCAAAAGGCGACTTGGGATACCGCCCTCGACGGCACCGTCACCGACGGCAAGTTCACTGCGGGCTCCGGCAATAAAGGACAGGTGGGCGTCGTCAACGCGACCGTCGGCGGCGTCAAAGGCGCCGCGCGCATCCGTATCGTCCCCAACCTGCCCTGGAACGAGACTTTTGATTCGATGAAGGACGACTCAGCCCCCGCCTGGTGGGTTGGAGCGACCGCCGGAAAATACCAGGTCGCCTCGCTCGACGGCCAGAAGGTGTTCGCCAAAGTCCCCAACGAAACCCTGTTCAAGCGCATGCGCCTTTTCCTCGGCGCCCCCAACATGTCCAACTACACGATTGAAGCCGACGTCCGCGCCATCGAAAAACGGCGCCAGATCGGCGACGTCGGCATCACCGCCCAAACCTACTCCCTGGTCCTGTTCGGCAACAACCAAAAAATTGAAATGTGGCCCTGGCAGGAGAATACCCATGCCCTCGTGCGCAAGGCCTTCGAGTGGAAAGCGGACACCTGGTACCACCTGAAACTCAAAGTGCAGAATAATTCCGACGGCACTACCCACGTCCAGGGCAAAGCCTGGAAGACCGGCGACCCTGAGCCATCCGAATGGACCATCGACAAAGTGGACCATACCCCCAACCGCCAGGGCTCTCCGGGACTGTTCACCGATGCCCAGTTCGGCGCTTACTTCGATAACCTGAAGGTCACGGCTAATCAATGAAAACTGCAATATTCATCTCCTCGGCAGCTCTCCTTCTGCTCTCGTTGGGGCTCCTCGCCTCCGACCCCTCAGGCGGTGACTGGCCCATGTGGGGCGGCACTCCCGACCGCAATATGGTCTCCTCCATGAAGGGCATCCCCACCACCTGGGATGTCGCGAAAAAGGTCAATGTGAAGTGGGTGGCCTCGCTGGGCTCCCAGAGTTACGGCAATCCCGTCGTGGCTGGCGGCCAGGTCTATGTCGGCACCAACAATGAAGCTGTTCGCAATGCCAAGGAACCCGGCGACCGCGGCGTCCTGATGGTGTTTCGCGAGTCCGATGGCGAGTTTCTCTGGCAGCAGGCCAATACCAAACTCCCCGCCGGTCGCGCTAACGACTGGCCGTATCAGGGCGTCTGCTCCTCGCCCCTGGTCGAGGCCGAACGCCTCTGGTACGTCAATAACCGCTGCGAAGTTCTGTGCTTGAACACCAAGGGCGACGGCAAAGGCGGAGCCAAGGTCATCTGGAAGTTCGACATGATGGAAGAGGTCGGCTCCCAGCCGCACAACATGTCCAATTCCTCGCCCGTCTCCTACGGGAACCTCATTTTTGTCAGCACTTCCAACGGACAGGACGAGAGCCACGTCAACATACCCTCACCCAAGGCGCCTTCGCTCATCGCGTTGAATAAGGACACCGGCAAACTGGTGTGGGAAGTGAATGAAGTGGAAGACCGCATCCTCCACGGGCAGTGGTCCTCAGCCGCCGTCGGCAAGATCGGGGAAGTCGTGCAGGTGGTCATCGGACAAGGCGATGGCTGGGTCCGCGGCTTCGAAGCCGAGACCGGGAAAAAACTCTGGGCCTTCGATATGAATCCTAAGGACTCCGTCTGGCCCAAGACGCGCAACGAAGTCATCTCGACCCCGGTAATCGCCAACGGCGTCGTCTATATCGCCAACGGCCAGGATCCGGAGCATGGAGAAGGCGTTGGACACCTCTATGCCATCGACGCCACCAAGCGCGGCGACATCACGCAGTCTGGACGCCTCTGGCACTACGATAAAATCCGCCGGTCCATCTCCACCGGCGCACTCTTCGACGGTATTCTCTACTACGCGGATTTCAGCGGCTTCCTCCACGCGCTTGACGCTAAGACCGGCACCCCGTACTGGACCCACGATATGCTCGCTGCGGTCTGGGGTTCTCCCATGGTCATCAACGGCAACGTCTACCTCGGCGACGAGGACGGCGATGTGGTGGTGCTCAAGGCGGGTAAGGAAAAGAAGCTCATCGCCGAAATGAACATGGGAAGTTCTGTCTACTCGACGCCCATTCCCGCTAACGGTGCTCTGTACATCATGAATCGCAATCAGCTTTTCGCGCTGGCGCAGAAGTAAGCGCGCCGCCGGGTTAGCTCTTAGGAGCTTCGGCAGTTTCCTGCGGAGCCGTCACTCGAGTCTCGGCTACCGCCGGGGCCTGTGCTGGCGCGGGCGCTGCTACAGGGTCGGATGTCACCTGCCTCGGGCGGCGATTCACCTGAATTGCCAGTTTCTCCAGGAACACCGGAAGTTCATGGGAAATCGCATCTTCAGCACACGGGATCACCCGGATCCCCCACTTCGACAACTGCGATGCTTTCTTCTTCCAGTTCTGGTCGTAGATACCCGCCAGCAGGTAATGCGTCTGCAGCGGCTTCTTCGGGGGGAATTTCGCAAGATCGCCCAGCAGTCCATCAACGGAGCAGCCTACAAACAGGATTGATTTCTTCGCCAGCACGTTGGCCACTAAGGGAGCTAGTCCGTCCGGTTGTTCTAACTCCTGCATCGCTTCCTGCCGCGTAAGCAGCACGGTGTGCGGCCGGAACAGATCGCCGTAGAGCTTGATCAGGAAGAACTCATTTTCCACTACCGCGTCGCGCCCGCGCCGCATCTTGGGATGATACAAATTCCGTCCCCAGGCGACCCCTAATTCCTCGAGCAGCGCATCATAGTTGGTCGTGATCGCCGAACAGAACGGGATCATTCCCAGCCACTTGTGCGCCGGCGACGGATCTAGCGTCTTCCGGTAGGCGCCCTTCACCATCGACGATACGACGGTCCGATTCTCCGGACGCTCAGTCACCAACGCTTCCATCGCTTCCTCGTGCATGCCCCTGTCGCATAGGCCCTGCAGCGCGTTGGCGTCGGTGTTGTTCAGCCAGCCGTCAAACCGGCCCGCCTCTAGCATCTGGCCCGCAAAATTGCGACGGATCGGAAAACCGCATTGCGCGCTCAGCCCCGACCCGGCCCACAACGCCAGACCTCCGGACTTCGCCGCTTCCACCAGTTCCTCCGACGGCTCGCCAAACGACCGGCTTACGTCCAGACGTTTCTGTGCCACTCGCGCCGTGGGATGCTGGTAAAAGACGCCTAGCATCACCTTGTCCATCATGACCATCAACGCCATGAAGGCAAAAATCCCGCCCACCCACATCAGGCTCTTGCCGCGGTCCGTGAGCTGAATCTGATTCCCAAAGCTCAGCACACGAGTTCCCGACGGCGAACTGTAGACCATGTAGTCCTCGCTCGCGACGATTACGCCGCCCGAGGGCACGTCCGCGATCTTGAATGGATCAGCGTCCTTGGTTACCGAGTAGAGCCCGTCAAAGTCACCCGCAACTATCAACGCGCCGTGCGCGCCAAAGGCCAGCGAGCGCACGCGCCCCGGCGTATTCAGCGTGTTGCCATTCAGGAATACTCCACCCGGAATGATCAAAGGTGCCTGACCCTGACCCGCCATGATGAGTTGAAACGGTGGTGACGGACACTGTACTTCCTCGGTGACGCGCATGTGCGAGCCGAGCCACTGACGGTACAGCACCAGCTTTCCTTCAGAAGAGGATGCCGCCGCAATATAATCCTCGTCCGCCGCAATCTGGTCGGGATGGCTGAGCGGAATCTGCTGTTCGTCCTGGAGCTTTTGGGCCATCGCTTCCCAGCGCTGCATTAGACCGTCTGAGAACAGGATGATGAGGGATCCCTCCCGCATCACCGCCACGTCCACTAGCGACGCCCCGCGCCGCGTCGGTATCCGTACCGCCGCGCTGTTTTCCTCAAGATCGTGGACCCACACCTCGGGCCCTGTCGTCCACGCCATCAGCGACGCGTCGGGTGCAATCCGCAGCGCCGATACCGGCACTTCCTCGCCTAACTCCAGCGAGCGTCGCTTGATTTCTTCGCTTCCGCCCTTCCACTGGTCGACGATCACCTTGGTGCCCTGCTGCCGCAATCCGACTACGGTATTCGAGTCCTTGAAGCGCAAAAGGCCATATGCGCGGTTGTTCCACTCCGCCACCGGATGCGCCGCAAGTACTTTATGTGCCTGATATTTGACCGCTATGCCAGCAATCACCACAGCCACCACCAGGGCCACCCGCAGCAGTGTCTTGCGCATGCGGTCGTCGAGCACACCCGAACTGGAGAGACCGGCCATTCCCTGTTCTCGTATCGACCATTGGCTGTGCAGACTTTAGGGGCCGGCGGTTATCCACCTGATAGGTCAGTACTTGCCCCTCCGCGTGGCTCGCATCATTCCAAATCTAACCAAATCGCGCCGCCCGGCAACCTACGCCTAGTACCACGGCGCTCGCACAGTCTACCGCGTTGTGGCAAATTGCTTTCATGCACAACGTTTGGGCCGCCGTGCTCATCGCCGCCACCGGTTTCAGCTTCAATGTGTCCGCTCAGGACCGGCCTACGCCGCCGGGCGAGAAGCTATGGAAAACCAGCTTGGTGACGCTCGCGGGAGCCAACCTTCTCGATTCCGTTTCGAGCTGGGGAAAGTGCGAGGCCAATCCTCTCCTCGCTGGTTCCGGCGGCCACTTCGATTCCAAGGCACTCTTACTAAAAGGAGCGGCCCTCGGAGGCGTCGTCGTCCTCGAACAACTCACCGGCAAATCGCATCCGCGCTTCTACCGCTTCTTCACCGGCGCGAACTTCGCTTTCAGCGTCGGACTCACCACCGTCGCCGTTCGCAACTTCTCGCAGCCCTCGCCCTCGCCCGGATACGCCTGCCACTAACCCCCGAGCGACTCCGTCACGATGCGCTGAGCCTCGCCCACAATGCTCTCCAGGTGCGCCGCCCCGCGCAGGCTCTCCGCGTATACCTTATAGATGTTCTCGGTCCCCGACGGCCGGGCCGCAAACCACCCGTGCTCCGTCGCCACCTTCAAGCCGCCGATCGGCTCGTTATTGCCCGGAGCGCGAGTTAGCTTCGCAATGATCCCATCCCCCGCCAGTGTGGTGGCCGTTACTGCCTCCGGCGACAACTTCTTGAACGCCGCCTTCTGCTCAGCCGTCGCCGGAGCGTCAATGCGCGTATACCATGACTCGCCGAATTTCGACGTAATGTCTGCGTAGTGCCGTCCCGGATCCTTCTCCGTGCGCGCCATAATCTCGGCCGCCAGCAGCCCCAGAATCAGGCCGTCCTTGTCCGTGGTCCATACCGCTCCGTCTTTGCGTAGAAATGAGGCGCCCGCACTCTCTTCGCCGCCAAAACAGCATGTGCCGTCGAACAGTCCCGGAGCAAACCACTTGAATCCCACAGGCACTTCCCACAGCGTTCGCCCTTGCTCGGCCACTACGCGATCGATGATTGTGCTCGACACCGCCGTCTTGCCCACTACCATCGACGCCGACCACTTCGAACGCCGCTGCAACAGGTATTGAATCGCTACCGCTAGATAGTGATTCGGATTCATCAGACCCGCTGACCGCGTCACAATTCCGTGCCGGTCCGCGTCCGGATCATTGCCCCAGGCCACATCAAACTGATCCTTCAGCTTCACCAGCCCAGCCATCGCATATGGACTTGAACAGTCCATCCGGATCTTGCCGTCATGATCCACTGGCATGAACGCGAAACGCGGATCCGTCTTCGGATTCACTATTGTGATGTCCAGGCCAAACCTCTCGGCGATCGGCTGCCAGTAACCCACCGACGCCCCGCCCAGCGGATCTACGCCAATCCTGACTCGCGCCGATCGGATGGAGTCCATGTCAATCACCGCGCTCAGGTCGCCCGCGTACGCCGACACATATCCGTGCTCGCGCGTCGTCCCCGCCTTCACCGCCTGCGCATAAGGCACCCGTTGGACCTCACGATTGCCCGCCGCTAGCAGCGCATTCGCGCGATCTTGTATAGCGTTGGTCACCGACGTGTCTGCCGGACCGCCCTCCGGCGGGTTGTACTTGAACCCTCCATCCGACGGCGGATTGTGCGACGGCGTCATCAGGATCCCGTCCGCGAATCCGTCCGAGCGGCCGCGATTGTAGGCGAGGATCGCGTGCGACACCACCGGCGTCGGCGTCGCGCCGTCACCGCCCTGGATCATCGTCGCCACGCCGTTCGCCGCCAGTACCTCGAGTGCCGTCCGCTGCGCCGGCGCCGACAGCGCGTGCGTGTCTTTTCCCAAAAACACCGGACCGCTAATCCCGTTCGCCCGCCGGTAATCGCAGATCGCTTGCGTGATCGCGAGAATATGCGCCTCGGTGAATGTATTGGCGGCAGTCGTGCCACGGTGCCCGCTCGTGCCAAACGCTACCCGCTCGCTCGCCACTCCCGGGTCCGGTTTGTTTTCGTAATATTCCTTTTCGAGTCGTGCCGGATCGATCAGTAATTCGGACGGGGCCGGCTTTCCGGCTAGGGGAGATAGTGCCACGCTACTGATAATACCGTTTGGACCCTCGCCTTACGCTGCCCACGTGTCGAAATCGCTCATCTCGGCATGCAGCATACCCTTGTTCACAATGTGCGTGATCTCGAAGGCCGCGAAGTAGCCCGACTGCTGAGGTTCACACTCCCGCACCTCAGCCACCATCAGCGCATCGTCGGTCTCCACCTGCACCACATCCCCGATCGCCAGTTCCTCCGGCAAGGCGATCGCAAGTTCGGTGTCTGAGCGTTCCAAAATCGCTCCCTCCTGGGGTTCGTCGCCGGCCCCCAACAGTGAAACTCTCACGTCTCTTCCGCGCCCAGCGGTGTGCCTAAAACCTCGTTCAGCAGTCATGCCCCAGTTTGCCTCGCAGCCTCTACCTCCACAATGCGGACTTGCTTTGAAACGAACCGCGGAAACGCGCTTAGTACGCCGCCGCCTGAGTCCATAAAAGACCATCCTCCGGTACTAGCCCATAAAGGTCCGAAGTCACAAATCGTGTAACCAGGTGATGTTTACTCGACTCTCTCCGGCCCCAGGTGTATGCTAATGGCAGCATCGGCATTACGGCGGCTTGGCGCAATGCGCACCATCAAAACCTACGCCGGATCGGGTACTGCCTCTCCCTCGGCTATGCCCCCGCTGCGCGCCTTGATCGTCGAGGACAATCCGCATGTCCGGCGCCTCGTCACCCTCCTCGTCCAAGAAGCGGGATTCGACGTTCAAAGCGTTGAATCCGGCGACGCTGCCCGCCTGCTCCTCGAGCATTCCGGACTTGAAGTCGACCTCGTCATTACCGATTTACGTATGCCTGGATCCAGCTCCGGCATCGATCTCGCCCTGTATTGTCAGAGCAATTTCCCCGAAATGCGTGTCCTGTTGTCTTCCGGTGACACGCCCGCTCAACTACCCGACTTTTCCCGTCGAATCGATTTCATCTCCAAGCCATTTTCCCGCGAAGAACTGACCTCGAAAATCAGCGGACTCTTCGCCCACCCGATAGACTAGTAGCGATGGGCCCAATGGCACTGTTCGCCTCTTGCGCCTGGCCGTATTTGAGCTTACACTCGACTTTCCTGTTATGGGATTCTTGACGCAGGACGTACGCTTTGGTCTGCGAATGCTTCGCAAAAGTCCGGGCGCTACCCTCGTCGCCGTTCTCTCGCTAGCCCTCGGAATCGGTGCCACCACCGCTATCTTCACCATCATTAATGCCGTCCTGCTGCGGCCTCTCCCCTTCCGCGACCCGTCCAGTCTGGTCGTCATTTGGGAACAAAATCAGAAACGGAATATCAAGGAATTCGAAGCCGCTCCTCCGAATTTCCGCGATTGGACGGAGCGTAGCCACAGTTTCACCGCGCTCTGCGGACTGCGCCAGCTGCCCGCTACCATGCTCGGCGCCGGACAACCTGAACGCCTCGAGATCGCCCGCGTCTCACCGTGCCTGTTCGACATGCTCGGAATCAGGGCCACCTATGGCCGCTCTTTCCTGCCTGAGGACGGCGACCCTTCACACGCTCAAGTAGCCGTGCTGAGCTATGGACTCTGGCAGCGTCGCTTCGGCGGTGAACGCTCAGTGCTCAATCGCACCGTCACCCTCGACGGCGCCACCTACACCATCGTCGGCATCGCCCAGCCCGGCGTGAAGCTTCTCAATACAGCTTCGGAACTCTGGATTCCTTATGTGCTCGACTCCAAGGAACTGGCCGAGCGCGGCTTTCATACTCTAAAAGTTTTCGGGCGTCTCGCACCCAACGTGACCATCCAGCAGGCTGAATCGGAGATGACCTCCATCGCCACTAGCCTCGCCGCCGAGTATCCCGACATGAATGCCAATTGGACCGTTGACGTCGTCGGCCTGCGCGAACAGATGACCGGCGGACTACAGCAACCCCTCTGGATCCTCATGGGAGCCGTCGGACTCGTCCTGCTCATCGCCTGCAGCAACGTCGCCAGCATTCTCCTCATGAAAGCCGGAGCCCGCCAGAAAGAACTCGTAATCCGCACTGCCCTCGGCGCTTCTCCCTGGCGCGTACTGCGCCAGATGCTCGCTGAAAGCGTGATCCTGTCCCTGGTCGCTGCCGCACTCGGCATTGGACTCGCCTGGATCGGGACGCGCCTGCTCGGACGCATCACCCCCCCGTCCATTGCCGAACTGCACGATCTCTCGATGGACTGGCGCGTTCTACTCTTCGCACTCGTCGTCGGCGTACTCACCGGCATCGTGTTCGGGCTGGTCCCCGGTGTCTCGGCCATGCGCACCAACCTCAACAACATGCTGCGCGCCTCCGGACGTAGCGGCATGGTGAGCCTCGGCTGGGGACGCATGCGCTCCACCCTCGTCATCGGAGAACTCATGCTCGCCCAACTGCTGCTCATCGGCTCAGGACTGCTCATCCATAGCCTCATCGAACTGCGCAACGTGCCGCTCGGATTCCGGCCCGACCACGTCGTCAGCGCTCGCGTCTCTCTCCCCGATACACGCTATAAGGACCTCAACGTCGGCCGCTTCTATCAGCGCCTGCTCGAGCGCGTGTCAGTGCTGCCCGGCGTGCAGCATGCTGCCGTCACTCGCGACCTCCCCCTCAGCGGCGTCAACCCGAGCCTGAATTTCGAAATCGACGGACGCGCTCCGCAACAGTCGTCTGAACAACCTCGCGCCCGCTTCCGCTCGGCCAGCGCCGGGTACTTCGAAGCACTCGGCATCGGCCTCGCCCAGGGACGTACCTTTGACCGGTCCGACTCTGACCATACTCAGCCAGTTGCCGTCATCAATGAGACCCTCGCCAATCGCGAATGGCCGCAAGCCAGTCCGCTCGGCCGCCGCATTCGCAGCGGGTTCGACGGCTCTCCTTGGTGCACCATCATTGGCGTTGTGAAAGACGTCCGGCATGGCGCCATCGACGCCATCGCCGACGGCGAAATCTACTACCACTACCTCCAGGTTCCGCCGGCCCTGATGAACTTCACCGAGAACACCATGACTATCGCCCTCCGCACCGAGAGAGAACCCCATCAGATGATCGGCTCGCTTCGCCGTGAACTGGCAGCGCTCGACAGCGAACTCGCCCTGTACGACGTCCGCACCGCCGACGAACTCATCTCGAATTCAGTCGCTCAGCCACGCTTCCGGACCCTTCTGCTGGCCATCTTCGCCGCCTCCGCCCTCGTACTTGCCAGCATCGGCCTTTACGGTTTGCTAGCGTCAAGTGTGATGCAGCGCATGAACGAACTCGGGATTCGAGCCGCGCTCGGTGCGTCGGTCTCCGACCTGCTGCGTATGATCGTCTCTGAAGGCCTGGTGCTCGCCGCTGTCGGTGTCGCCATCGGCGTCGCGCTCGGCCTGGTCGGCGCCCGCCTGCTTGAAAAAATTCTCTTCGGTGTTACGCCGCGCGACTGGGCGGCATTTACCATCACTCCCGTCGTTCTACTCCTCATCGCCGCCCTCGCCAGCTTCGTCCCCGCGCTTCGGGCCGCACGCGTCGACCCTGCCGAGGCGCTCCGGGATCAATGAAGATCTTCCGGTCACTGTACTTTCAGGTTGTACTCGGTATCGCGGCCGGCATCCTCCTCGGCGTAGTCGCGCCTTCCACTGGCGCGGCTATGAAACCGCTCGGCGACGGCTTCATCAAGCTCATCAAGATGATGATCGCGCCCATCATCTTCTGTACCGTCGTGCTCGGCATCGCCGGCGCCGAGGACATGCGCAAGGTCGGCAAAACCGGCGGCCTCGCTCTGCTCTATTTCGAGGTGGTCAGCACCATCTCCCTGATCATCGGACTGCTCACCGTTAACATCATCCGCCCCGGCGCAGGCATGAACGTTGATCCGCGGACGCTAGATGCCAAAGCCATCGCCTCCTACACCGGCGCTGGCAAAATGGGGGGCCTTCAGGATTTTCTCCTCGGCGTCATCCCTTCATCTTTCTTCGACGCCTTTGCCAAAGGCGACATCCTCAATGTGCTGCTGCTAGCCATCCTCTTCGGCTTCGCCATGCAGCGCCTGGGCGATCGCGTCGGCGTCGTTTTCGAATTCATCGAGAAGTCCTCCAAGGTGCTCTTCGGCATGGTGTCCCTCATCATGCGCGCCGCCCCCCTCGGTGCCTTCGGCGCAATGGCGTTCACCATCGGGTCCTATGGACTCAAGAGCCTCGCCCAACTGGCGACCCTGATGGCCACTTTCTATCTCACCTGCCTTCTGTTCATCTTCCTCGTCCTCGGACTCATTGCCCGGGTACACGGCTTCAGTTTGTGGCGCTACCTGAAGTACATTCGCGAGGAATTGCTCATCGTCCTCGGAACGTCCTCGTCAGAAGCCGCTCTGCCCCGCATGATGACGAAAATGGAAAACCTCGGTGCCGGCAAGCAGACCGTCGGCCTGGTGATCCCCACCGGATACTCCTTCAACCTGGACGGTACGGCTATCTATCTCACGATGGCGGCCATCTTCATTGCCCAGGCCACCAACACTCCCATAACCCTGATGCATCAGGTGACCCTGCTGACCGTCCTGCTGCTCACTTCCAAAGGAGCCGCCGGCGTCACCGGCAGCGGCTTCATCGTCCTCGCCGCCACACTCTCCGCTATCGGCGATGTGCCCGTCGCCGGACTCACCCTCATCCTCGGCATCGACCGCTTTATGTCCGAAGCCCGCGCCCTCACCAACGTAATCGGCAACGGCGTCGCCACCCTCGTTGTAGCCCGCTGGACCGGCGACCTCGACCGTCAACGCCTAGCCGACCAATTAAATTAATCGGTGTCAGAGACCGATTCTTATTAATCGGTGTCAGAGACCGATTCTTTGGGGCTCAGATTCCTCCTAACTCATTGTCGTAACGCATCAATATAGGTGTCTGACATCGACTGGCTACTTGGCAAATACGATATCCGTCCACCAATTCCTGGAATCACAGACTTGCCAATGGCGAAAAGGGCTGTCTGTCCGAGCGCCGGGATAAACCGGCATGTAGTAGGGAATGAAAGAGTCCTACAGGAAAGGAGTAGCGAAGCACCTGTCCTCTAGTTTTGCGGCCGCGGTCGCGAGGCCGAGGTCGAAGCGTAAGCAAGAGGCATCAGTGGGCAGGGTATGGAGCTTCGATAAACCTAGTCTGGGACGCCGACCCTATGGACAGAAGGCCAAGGCCGCACCCCTGGCATGAACGGGGGCGAGGAGTCGGATCGCACAATAGTACCGATGACACCAGTGAACAAAGCGACGGAGCAACAGGCCGAAGCGGCGGAGTTGGCCGAGGGAAGGGTGCGAGCCAAGGAGAACACCGGACAGCCACACATGCCGCCGGCACAGAACGGGCGCGGGGTGTCACAAGGGCTGAGCGGTGTGCGTAAAGTAGCGCAGGAGAGAAGGGAAGAACGGTTCACAACGTTGCAACATGTGACGCCGGAACTGCTGGAGGCGAGCTACAAGAAGCTGCAAAAGCAAGCCGCGCCGGGAGTGGATGGAGTGACGTGGCGGCAATATGGCGAAGGTCTGGAAGATCGGATCAAAGATCTGCACGGCCGGATCCATCGGGGAGGGTACCGTGCACAGCCCTGGCGAAGAATCTATCTACCGAAACCGGATGGGCGGCAGCGTCCGATCGGGATTGCGGCGCTGCAGGACAAGGTTGTTCAACAGGCCGTGGTGACGATCCTCAATGAGATATACGAGGTGGATTTTCGGGGATTCAGCTACGGGTTTCGACCCGGACGCAGCCCGCATCAGGCGTTAGACGCGCTGAACGTGGGCATCACCCGCAAGCGAGTGAACTGGATTCTGGACGCCGACATTCGAGGGTTCTTCGACCAGATGAGCCACGAATGGACGATACAGTTTGTGCAACACCGGCTCGCCGACAATCGGATCTTACGTCTGATCCAGAAATGGCTGAAGGCGGGAGTGAGTGAGGACTGCGAGTGGTCGGAGACAAAGATCGGTACGCCCCAGGGAGCGGTGATTTCGCCGCTGCTGGCAAATATCTATCTGCACCATGTGTTCGATCTCTGGGTGGAGGCCTGGCGAAAGAAGGAAGCGAACGGCGATGTGATCGTGGTTCGTTTCGCCGATGATCTTGTAGTGGGGTTAGAGCACCGAAGCGAAGCCGAGCGGTTTCTGCGGGAGTTTGCAGAGCGGTTGGCGAAGTTCGGGCTGGAACTGCATCCAGACAAGACGCGGCTGATTGAGTTTGGCAGGTTCGCGCGGACGAACCGGCAAGAGCGGGGAAAAGGGGAGCCGGAGAGTTTCACGTTTCTGGGGTTCACGCATAGCTGCGGAACCGACAGCAAAGGGCGATTCACCATTCGACGGCAAACGGTGAGGAAGCGGCTGGAAGCGAAGTTGCAGCAGGTCAAGCAAACGCTTCGAGTCCGCATGCACGAACCGGTGGCACCGGTGGGCCAATGGCTGGAACGGGTACTCCGAGGGTATTACCAATACCACGCTGTTCCTGAGCAAGTTCCGTGAACGGATCTCCCGGTACTGGCGGCAGACGCTGAAACGGCGCAGCCAGCGAGGCCGGCTGTCCGGACAACGGGCATCTCGATTGTTTAATCGTTGGCTTCCCCGTCCACAAGTCCTTCACCCTTACCCGAATGTGCGCTTCGACGCCATTCATCCAAGGTAGGAGCCGTATGCAGCAATTCTGCATGTACGGATCTGTGCGGGGGGCGTCGGGTCAACCGGCGTCCCTACCGCGAGTGTGCCGAGCATGTTCGACAGCTCGAAGGTGAAAGTCCTTTTCACAACCTGATGGAGGTGAAGTGATAGCGAAGCGCAAGGGCATCGTCGCGAGGCGGGGTCTGAAAGAAGCGTGGAGCAAACGCACGGGCCGATGAACAAGAACCGGATAAGAGGCATACGGGGCCGGACGAGTTGGCTCGTAACAACGAAGTCCATATCCATCAAAGGTCCCGGTTGTAGATCCGGCGGTCGCGTGCGGAAGGCGGTCGAACTTACCTCGGGAGATCTGCCGTTTGTTCTGGATTCAGGACTGAGGGTCGAGCGATCGATCCTGACTGGGCGGCAGAAGTCAGCAGAGGGCGTATTAGGCACGCAGTGCTGAAGGCCCGAACGGTCCCCGCAAGGGGTTGATGGGAAAGGCAAGTAAGCAGCGTAACTCATGAGCGACAAGCGGCAGAAGAACCAGCTAGTGCTGGCCTTCATGGAGGAGAGTAGGAGTGAAGCTCCGAGGGTGTCCACGGAAGGGACCGAATCGCTGGCGGCGAAGCGCGGGACAGAAAGCCTGGCTATCGGTGAACAGTTAATGGAGGAAATCTGCGAGCGGGAAAACTGCAAGCAGGCATTGGCACGAGTCAAGGCTAATAAAGGAAGCGCTGGCGTGGACGGGATGACCGTTCACGAGTTACCAGAGTTTCTAAAACAGCAATGGCCAGCAATCCGGGAACAGTTGCTGAGTGGGACTTATAAACCGCAACCGGTGAAACGGGTAGAGATCCCGAAGCCGGACGGAGGGATACGAAAGCTTGGTATCCCG
>JBBQUM010000004.1:0-317306 GCA_038212445.1 Bryobacterales bacterium | reverse complement strand
ATCTGCTCCAGGCTCCCCGCTTCCGTATCGTCCATGCTGATGACCAATCCCCAGCATCCCGATCCATCCCCTCTCCAGGCTCATCTTGCGTGAGAATCCATCCCCACCCTCAGGCTCATCTTGCGTGAGACAAGAGTCCATTGCAGCGCGCTTTGGGCATGATGCTATACTTGCCTCACCCGAAAGTAGTGCACCATGCTGCGACTGGCTCTTGTCCTCACTTCAATCTGTATCTCGTGCTGGAGTCAGGTCTCGATTGAGCCTCGCCCCCGCAAGCCACAAACGCCTTTGGACGTTCCCAGTTCGCTCTTACGGGTAGACAGTTCCACCGTCGTGATTCCGGTGCACGCGTCGACCAAGCTTGGCGGTGCCGTGGTCGACTTGAAGCGAGAGAATTTCAAGCTGTTCGACAACGATCTCGAACAAATCATCAACTACTTCGCGCAGGACGATGCTCCGGTGTCCATCGGCATTCTCTTTGACTCGAGCGGTAGTATGCAAAAGAAGATGAAGAAAGCGCGCGAGGCGGTTGCGAGCTTTATCAAGATTGCCAACCGCGAGGACGAGTTCTTCCTCGTTGAGTTCAATGAGCGTCCGAGGATCGCCATGGGGTTTACTGACGATACCGACGATCTATACCGGCGCGTGGGTTCGTTCCGCCCTTTCGGCAGAACCAGCCTCTACGACGCTGTGGCGGTCGCACTCAAGCAAATGAAGAGTGCGCGGTATAGCCGCAAGGCTTTGGTTGTCTTTTCCGACGGAGGGGATAACCGGAGCCGTCACACTTTCCGATCAATCAAAGGGGAACTGCTCGAGTCTGACGTGCAACTCTACGCCATCGGCATCTACCCGTCCGAATATGACGAGCCTGCCCGCAGTCCTGAAGAAATTCGTGGACCTGATCTGCTAAAAGAACTGGCGGAAGCGAGTGGTGGCCGGCACTTCGCGATTGAGAACCTGAGCGAATTACCAGCGATCAGTGAACGAGTTGGGTTGGAGTTACGAACTCAGTACATCTTGGGTTACTCCCCAAGCCAGTTCGAACGGGACGGTAGATTCCACCGTGTAAAAGTTAGAATCGAGAACGACGAACCGTTGTCAGTTCAATATCGACACGGCTACTACGCCCCGTTCGAGTGATTTGGCTAAATCGATTACCAGCGGAAGCCGAAACTGACCGGCATATAGTCAAAATATCGATTTTCGTTCAGCTTTACTCGGGCGTAGCGAGCCTCGCCGAAAACCTTGCCGTGCCATTTCGTACCTACCGCTACTCCGATGCCACCGTTGAAGCCGAGTTTATTGACCGAGTAAGAACTCAAAACCTGATCCACCGGTATTGCCGCATTGTAGAACCCGAAGAACGGATCGAATCCAACCGCCGACGCCAGCGACGGCTGTGTAAACTCGTTCGACACCCGGTAGAGTCCCGCACCCCCCGTTACGTAAACATCGACGGGACTCCGCGGTACCAGGTGAATCACAGGCTCCAAGGTGAAGGATGCCACTCGCACATGACCAGCCGGGAAGCCCAGTCCGTTCAGGGTGTTCGTATTCACGCCGAGCTCATTGAAACCGAACTGGCCCATCAACGAGACGTACGACGAGAAATTGTACCCCACACCAGCTCCGACGTTCCAGCCAGCGTCCGTCCGATTTCCCAAACGGCCCCGCGGCTCCGTGAAGCCGCCGCTAACATCGAATGCGAGACGTGGAATTTCTTGTGCGAAGGCGGACATGGCCGTTAGTGCACCTACGCAACACATTACTCTGTTGAACTTCATCTGTTTTGAACTCCTCATAACCTCATTTGGCGCCAGGACCAGGATGGTCCGGGCATGTCTGGTGATTAGCTCCGTTGCAATCGCAAGGCCAGTATCGGGTGCGGAGCGGAACTGGCGAGTATGTCCCGCTCTTACAAACGGTTGATTGAAGTTATGAATGAGTTACATGCAGCGCGGGCTGTATGTCTAAGTATTCCTGCTCTGCCAGTTTTACCGGGAGGAAGTTCGTAGTAACCAGAGGAAGAACGGTCCACCGAGTAACGCCGTTATAACTCCGACAGGAATCTCTACGGGCGAAAGTAGCGTCCGGGCAAAAGTGTCACAAATCACCAGGAAGGCTGCTCCTACGAAGAATGAGCAGGGGAGCAGAACGCGATGATCGGCACCTACCGCCAACCGGAGTCCATGGGGCACAATTAATCCGATAAAGCCAATAGGCCCGGTAAAAGCAGTAATGGCCGCAGTCATGATTGATCCGCTGATATAGCCGCCTACCATGAGCCGGCTGGAATTGACGCCATGGGTTGCTGCCCATTCCTCGCCCACCGCCATCAGGTTCCAGTGACGTGCTTGCCAAAAGATCACCGCGCAGATCGGCAGTACCACTCCGGCCAGCCAGCCCAAGACGCTATAGCGCGGTGAATCCAGACCGCCCATAAGCCAGCGAGTGATTGCAAAGGACTGCGAGAATGTAGCGACGTTATGAAGGAACAGGATGCTGGCCATCGCGATGCTGTTGATGGACACGCCCGCTAGCAATAGCGTGAAAGATGAGAGCTTATGCCTCTGATATGCGATTGCCAGGACAACGAACAGGGTCACGGCTGCCCCGAGAAAGGCTGGAGGCCATACCGCACGCCATCCGAGGCAAATCGCCAGAACAGCGCCTAACGCTGATCCGCTGGAAACGCCGAGCGTGTACGGCTCAGCGAGCGAATCTCGGAGCAACGCCTGAAAGAGCACTCCTGTCATCGCCAGCGTACCTCCGGCGAGCAGAGCCAGGAGGACCCTGGGAAACCTCACCAGGAAGAGAATCTCGTGGTCCGGGGACTCTCCTGCGATGGCCCTCGAATAGTCAATGTGTGCGGATCCGATTAGCGGAGCAACGAGTGCCGCGGCGCACATGAGTACTAGACAAACGATGATGGCAACCCAAAACCGCCTAGGGCTCATAGGCAATCCATGGCCGGCTTCCTCCACCAGCTTCGGAGCGTACGCCGAATACGCTTTCGATATTTACCGGGCTCAGCACGTCGGCAGGCAGTCCATCGCCCACAATACGGCCTCCATCGAGGATCAACACCCGGTCGGCGTAGGTGAGCGCGGTGTTCAGATCGTGCGTCACTGTGACAGCGCCCACGCCGGTACGACAGAACTCGCGCACTAGTCGGTAAATTCCCACCTGATGACGCAAATCAAGAAATGTCGCCGGCTCGTCGAGCAGCAGAAACTCAGGCGACTGCGCTAACGCCGACGCCAACACCGCCCGCTGACGTTCGCCTCCACTCAGACTGCGAAAGTCGCGGTCGCGGAAGCTAAGTGTATCCGTCATGCCCATCGCGCGCTCAGTGGCAGCATGATCCTCGTCGCTCTCGAACATGCGGCCCGCGTGAGGTGCGCGACCCATCATCACCACCTGCTCCACCGTGAACGGAAACTCAAGATGGAGTGACTGAGGAACCAGGCACACCGATTTTGCAAACGCTGAGCGCGACCATTTTCTAATATTGACGCCGCCATATTCGCACGTGCCGCTGAAATCGCGCCGAAGTCCGGCCATCACGCCCAACAACGTGGACTTTCCCGCACCATTGGGACCCACGATCGCCGTCAGCACGCCAGGCCGAAATTCCGTGCTCACCTCATGTAGAACGGGTTGCTCGCGGTATCGTACGGTAACCTGCTGAAGGACGAAACTCACCGCCGCAGCATCTCCGCAAAGGCCCGCGCCGCGTCCACCATTCTCGGACCGGGTACCGTGAAAATGTCGGAGGCTACCGCAAACACCTTCCTGTTCCGAACCGCTGCAATTGCAGGTGATGCGCTCCACAGCGCGACTACCGCTCGTTTCTGAGCTTCGGTCACGCCCTCGGTGTCCGACATGTCTCCCATGTCGATAATCACTTCCGGATTGCGCGAGAGGATCTCTTCCATCCCAACTTTCGGATACGGCGCTGCGGCGTCTTTGAAAATGTTCTCGCCGCCAGCCGTCTCGATCAACCCGTTGAGGTACGACGCGCGTCCCACGGCGATGATGTCTTCCAGTCGGCCCGGTGCCCTGCCAACAACGAACATCATACGCGTGGGCCGTCCGGTGGTTCGCTGCCGTACCGCTGCCAGCTCCCGCCGCAGCCGCGTCGTCAGCTCATGTGCTTTCGCACTGACTCCAACCGCGGCCCCAATCTGCTCGATCGTCTGGTAGACGTCATCTACTGTGTCGTGCCCGATCTCGAGCACATGCAAGTGTAATGCTTCCAGCTTGGCGCGCAACTGAATGGGATTCTTCTGGATGACCACCAAGTCAGGCTGCAACGACGTGATCTTCTCCAGATTTGGCTCGACGTATGTGCCAATCTTCTCTTTGCTTCGCGCTTCAGGCGGATAGTGGCAGTAAGTGGTCACTCCTACTACACGATCACCGGCGCCCAGCGCGTAAAGCATCTCGGTAATGCTCGGCGCGGTGGAGATGATGCGCCGCGGCTGTGCGGCGCATCCCAATGCAATCGCGGCCAGGAGGACGACCGCGCGCTTCACCATGTCACCCGCACGCCTCCCACGCCGTTGCGACCCAGCGCTGTGTAACCCAGGACTTCCGAGTAGCGTTCGTCCAGCGCGTTGTCCAACCGGAAGTACGGCGCGAAATGGCGGTTCACCTGGAAGCTTCCCGCGAAGTACATCGTGCCGTAGGCCGGATTGCGAGTGATGCCGAACAGGAAATCGGAATCCTGCCGGTCGCCTACCCAGCGCCCACCGGCAATTAAGTTCCACCGTCGAGGGCTATACAGCAGCCAAGCCGCGCCGGAATTCCCAGGCCTTCGCAAAAGCGGTTGCCCGACACTCGCATATGCGCTTAATGAATCCGTTCTGGTGATCTTCGTTTCAAGGTGTGTCCAGTTTGCTGAAACCTGGAGCGCCTTCATCGGTCGAACTGTCGCGCTGAATTCCACGCCGCGACCCCAACTGCGATCTACATTCCGCCAGCTGGCTGGATTGGTTCCAAAATCGAAAACGATCAAATCCTCGAAGCTGTTTCGAAACGCTGTCGCCTCGAGCCGAACCCGCCGCCTGAACACTTCCTGCACCAGCCCCAGATCGTAGCTCGTCGTCTTCTCGGGGCGAAGCGCGGGATTCCCAACGTAGAACCCTTCCTGCGCGAAATTCTGTAGCAAGCTTGGCTCCGTTATGCCACGCCCTGCGCTGAAGCGCAGATAGGTGGAATTCAGAATGCCATGCTCGCCCGCCAATAAGACGGTGATCGAGCCGCGAGGTGTGAACTTCGCGCCGAAGGTGGAGGAGTGCTCCAGCCTGGCGCCACCCGTCAAATAAACTCGCTTGCCCCACCGATATTGCTCGTGTACGTACCCCCCGTTGTTGCTGCGATTCACATCCAGGAGTGAGATCAGACCTTGCTGTCTCTCGTACTCATAGCCGAACACCAGCGTGCCGCCCGTGTGAGCGAGCGTGCCTTGATAGTCGATGCTCTTTCGATCGGTCTCGCTCGATGACGGAAACGGATAGAGCGTAACGCTTTGGCGCGAGATGGTTTCACCGACGGGCACTTGGCTCGCCGGATAGTCATACGGGACCAATCGATCAAGGTACACTCCCGTTCCCACCACGTTGCGAAGGAGTGCAGCAACATTGTACGGACCGTCCAGAATGCTGTCATTCAGCGTGGAATGCAACCTGTGGTAGCCGAACGAAATGCGCTGGGCGAAGCGCGAATTCCGAACGTCCTCGAGCTTGACGGCGAGCGTGGAGTCTCGAGTGGCGCCCTCAGAGTCACGATCAAAAATTCCATAGGCGACTTGGTTCGGCGATCCGCCTTCCGCCGAAAACTGGCGGTAAATAGCCCGCAATTCCGTCTTTTGAGTAAGCTTAACGCCTATATTGGCGGTCCCGTTGGTGTTGCGGTAGAAGTCGTTTACGAACATTCCCACCGTGTGAAACTGATCCGCCGTCAGCGAATAATCGATCCTGGACAGCACTCCACTAATACCGGCAGTCCAATGGTCCGTCTGGAAATTCCCACGCTCATAGGAAAGGCGACCGTGGGGCGCGGCGGACTCACCGGTGCCACGCGCCGTGAATAGTTGCACAACACCCGACGCGGCCTCCGCTCCGAACAATGCGCTTTCCGGGCCTCGCACCGCCTCTATTCGTTCGAGCGCTGGCGTGACGAGATGCGCCAGATCGATCTGTCCGCCAGGCTCATTGAGCGGCACGCCATCCAACAACACCAACGTGCCTGTGCTTGTTGCGCCGCGCGTAAACAAACTCGTGACGGCACCGCGGCGTCCACTCTCCACCACCGCGAAACCTGGAATATCGCGCAGCAGATCGAGCACGGCAGGCGTCTGTCTCGCTTCGATCTCCGCGCGATTCAGAACCGTCGCCGACACGCCCGACTCTTCAAGAGAAACTGGAGCACGGGTCGCCGACACTACGACGCCGTCACTTAAGCGGGAAATGGAAAGCCTGAGCCGATTCTCGCCGCCCGCTGTCAGATCCGCGCGCAGTTTTTCAAATCCCTCATGCCAGATGACTGCAGCGCATCGCTCAACGCCATTGACTACGAAGATGCCGTCAGCCCTTGTGGATGTGCGAACACCTCCGCAGTCCACCGAAGCGTCAGCGACGGGCCGCGCCGCCGGGTCGAGTACAATGCCCTTAATCTGAGTTTCGCCGGCACGCAAGAGTGCAGGCGCAAGAATAGAGAAAAGAAATAGAAGTTTCACGAGACGTTCTCCCTCGAAAACGTGTTGCTGGTTTACGCGGGACCGGTCTCCTGGCTAGCGGCGGCCTTTGGATGCGTCGATCTTCCCACTCGAAAGCAGTGATCGCTCGCGGCCTTAGTTGCCGATTACAGTTGCGGGGCAGCGACGGAATTTCACCGTCTTCCCGAACATCCTCGCGTTTTTTGAATTGTCAAAGATCGGACAACGCGAGTATAACAAGGACTTTTGAGAATCGCTGAAATTTGAGGGTGGCTATTTTAGTCGTCCTGCCAGGAAATCAGCCGCAACATCCTTCGGTTGGCGGTGGCGGACTTCCACCTCATAATCCAGTTTGCGCATCGTTGCCGTAGATAGCTTCGCTGCAAGTTCCTTGACGGCCGCCGTAAGTTCCGGGTGCTTGAGTAGAACTTCAGCGCGTGTCAGGACAGCGAGTTGTGACGGGTAGAACCCTTTCTTGTCATCCCTAAGAACCGTGTAGGTATTCTCGTCGTTCAGTAGCCCATCCGTCGCTGTGCCGATCACCATGTCAATGTGACCCTCTTGGAGCATCCGGAATTTTTCCCTGTAGTCCATGGGACGCGGAACTGTGCGGGTCACCAGGCTATATCCGTTTTGCAGAGCGGTGTTGCCGTCGTTTCGACCCAGGAAGTCCGACGATGCGGCGATGTCCCAGCCTTCTTTCACATCATGTGCCGCACTCAGGGTTTCTAAATTTCTCTTCTTTGCGTCTGCCGTTCGAATCACCGCCACGAACGGATTTTCGTATCCAAGCAAGCCGATAATCTGGACCCGTCCAATGCGGTCCAGTTCTGATTTCAGACGCTCGAGGACGATTGAAGGGTCAGGATCGGGATACTCCTTCAAGACGTTCATTGAGATTCCACCCAGAGGGCCGGCGTACAGATCCACCTCATTCATCAACAGCGCTTGGTGCAGAATTGGCGTACTCGTAAAGCCGGTGCGCCGCAAGACTTCCTGACCGATACGAGCCTCGATTTGCTGTGCCAACAGTTCCGCGGTCACGAACTGATCAGTTGTTGACTCGCCACCCACCGTGAGCTTCGGACTAGGTCGCGCGCAGCCTGAAAAAACCAGACCGGCTAACGTCGCGAGTACCGTCAGGATTCCGGGCGCTGCAAGTCTCAGCATTTAAGAATTAAGGCCTCCGTAAAGGACAGGTCAGATGAAGTGAACTCTTATAGTAACGCGCTTGATCCAACTGACTGTCCGCGCGACATCAGGCGTAGGAACTTGACGCCGTCGCTAGCGATCATCTCCGACTCCGGCGCCAAATCCCGCCAGATGCAGGCGGCGGCCGCGATCTCAGGGATGCGTGACCCAAAGCTCTCAATCACGATCCAGTCGTCATAACCGTTGCGTTGCAGACGCTCAAACAGCCCCGCCCAGTCAACGTGTCCGGACCCCGGAACGCCGCGATCGTTTTCGCAGGCATGCACATGCCGAAGATGACGTCCAGCGTGATCTACAGCCTCGGCCATGGTCTTTTCTTCAATGTTGGCGTGGAACGTGTCGAGCAGAATTCCAACCCGCGGGTTTGCCACTTCATCACAGAGCAGTTTTGCGTCTGCCGCGGTGTTCAACGTGTGACACTCGAACCGGTTGAGCGGTTCTACCGCCAGCGTCACGCGATGTTCAGTGAGCGCCGGTGCAAGCGCCGCCAGGCCTTCCACCGCCCGTCCCCACTCGGCACTCGTACGCCGCTGCCCGGTCAAAAAGCCCACCGGCGAAACGTACGGACCCACCAGAAGTTTTGATCCCAGGTTGGCTGCCGCCTCGATTGCACGCAGCATGAAATCATGTGCCTTGGCACGCACCGCCGCGCTCTCGCTCGTGAAGCTAAGCTCTCCTGTGAGCGCCGAGCAAGCGGTAACGTCAAGACCTGTGTCACCCAGCGCCCGCCGGATTTCTTGGGCAGGAAAATCGGTAAAGTCGAAGCGCGCGATCTCAACCCCGTCAAAGCCCCAGTCGCGGATTCGCGTCAACAGCGATAGATGCCCGCGATCGAAGGCGGCGGTCCACAGCAGCGTGTTGATGCCAATTTTCAATACTGCACTCCCAGGCCAACACTCTATCAAACACAAGCTCAGAAGAGAGCCATCTGCTCCTCCTCGAAGTCCGCCGGGTTGTACTGATTCGCCCGCTGACGGAGCCCGTTTCTCTCCCGGACTTGCCTCACGCGCTCGTTCACCATCTCCACATAAGCGCCGCGCAGCGTTGCGCTGTGTTCGAATCGCTCGCGATACCGGCGCGACAGCTTAGGGAAATGCTCATCGACAAATGGAAGAAACACGCGACTGGCGCACGGTTTCAGGAAGAGCACGTTGCCATACATCCACTGCGCTCCCGCCGCTGCGGCCTCGGAGGCCACCCGGTTCAGGCTCGACTCACTGTCGTTAATCATCGGCATCAATGGACAGCAGAGCACGCCACATGGGATTCCGGCGGCCGAGAGCTTTCTAATTGCGCCAATGCGCAGCGACGGACGCGGCGCGAAAGGCTCAAGTGCACGAGCCAGCGATTCGTCCATTGTAGTGATGGTCATGTTCACCTGGACGTTATTCCGAACTTGTATCCGTGCCAGTAACTGGGAGTCGCGCGCGACCAGGTCTGACTTGGTCGTAATCCAAACCGCCCGTCCGCGCCCCTCTGCCAGGACGCTGAGCATCTTCTGCGTCAGCAGGTATCTTCGCTCCGCCGGTTGATAAGGGTCGGTTGCCGTACCAATCGCGATAGGCGCCGAACGCGGGATCTTCTTCAACTCCTCCCGAAAACCTGCCTCGTTCCACCTCTTCGCGAAAATCTGATGCTCGAACTGCTCAGGTTCGCGCAGTTCCATGAACTCATGTGTGTAGCGCGCGTAGCAGTATTTACAGCCAAACTCGCAGCCCCGGTAAGGATTGATCGTCCAGTCAAACGGCATCCTATCGCTCGAACACCGCCCCACAAACTTTCTCGTGGGCAACTCGTGATAATCCACCCGCCGCTTGGCTTCGATCAGCGGACTCTCAGCCGCCATACGGGCAATTCCAATGAGTTTTTCTTCAGGCTCGCACTCCGGGAATAACAAGATACGCCCTCGATATGGGTATATTCGCCTTTTATTCGCCCACTGTCAAGAGACCAACCGCGTGGGCTACGATAGGTCAGATGCAAGCGAGCGCAGCGGTTACTGTCCGAGACCTTCGGAAGGTCTACGGCAATAAGCCCGCAGTCGACGGGCTTTCGTTAACCGTGCCACAAGGATGCTTCTTCGGCTTTCTCGGGCCGAATGGAGCCGGCAAAACCACAACCATCCGAATGCTCATGGGACTCGCTCCCCCAACCTCCGGCGAGATTGAACTGTTAGGGATGCGGATGCCTCAGGATTCCGTCGAGATCAAGAAGCAGATCGGGTTGGTGCCTGATGAAACGCTACTGTTCGACCATCTCACAGGCGCTGAATTCATCGAATTTGTCGGCCGCATGTACGCCCTGCCGCGCGACGTAGCGCGAGAGCGCGCTCGGGAATTGCTCGCGTTATTCGAATTGAGTGGAACGGATCGCAAGCTGATCTCTGAGTATTCCAAGGGGATGCGCAAGCGCGTGGCGATGGCCGCCGCGCTCATACACCGTCCGAGACTCTTCCTCATGGACGAGCCCTTTGAGGGCGTCGACGCTGTAGGCGCCCGACTGATGAAGGAGATTCTTCTCGACCAGGTCCGCCAAGGCTCGACGATTTTTCTGACCTCGCACGTACTCGAAGTGGTGGAACGCCTATGTGACCGCGTGGCCATCATCAATGAAGGCCGCTTGGTCATCGATGAGCCCATGTCTAGTTTGCGCACCGGTGCTGAGACACTCGAGGATATTTTCGTGCGTGTTGTGGGAGCCGACCGGCACGCGGAAATGTTGGACTGGCTGTGAACTTTCAGGCCCGAGCGATCCTGTGGGCGCAGTTCCGCAGCCTGCTGAACTACTTTCCGCGCTCGAGCAAAGGTGGCTTGGTCTTCGGCATTGCCGTCTCCCTTTTTTGGTACGGCATCTGGACCGTCTTCGCTGCGTCCCTGGTTTTCGTAATCGCCCACATGTCTGAGCCCGCAGAATTGAAGATTCTCGCGTCGGTCTTGAGCGGCGGTCTGTTTTTGATGATTCTGTACTGGCAAATCATACCCGTCCTCATGGCCTCAAGCGGTGCTTCGCTCGAGATTAAGAAACTGCGCGTGTACCCCATTCCGCACTCGCAACTCTTCATGATCGAAGTGCTCCTGCGCGTGACCACCGGGATCGAAATGCTGCTGGTGCTTGCCGGGGCAGCTCTCGGACTGTTGTTCAATCCCAAACTGCCCTTCTGGTGTCCCCTCATTCTGTTGCCATTCGTAGTCATGAACCTCACCTGCGCCGCGGGTACACGGGAAATCTTGTCCCGAATCTTCGCGCGCAAACGGGTACGCGAGATCGCGGTATTCCTTCTCGTCTGTGTGGGCGCCTTGCCCCAACTGATCTTCGCCACAAACTCCCACGGCAGCATTCGCAACTGGCTGGCTTACGAAACATGGTTTCTGCCGTGGTCGGCTACCGCGTCACTTGCGGCTGGCAATTGGACTCTGCGTGCTTTTATCGTTGTCCTGGCTTGGACTGGCCTCGCCTATTCATTCGGCAGATACCAGTTCGAGCGAGGCTTGAACTTCGACGCTGACGCCGCACGCTCGAGTAGTCTGACCAAGCACCGGTCGGGCGGACGCTTCTCGCAGATGTTCTTCTCCTGGCCGTCGCACCTGTTTCCTGACCCTCTCGCGGCGCTGGTCGAAAAAGAGCTCCGCTTCCTGTCGCGCGCGCCCAGATTTCGCTTGGTCTTTACGATGGGGTTCACTTTTGGACTGGTGATCTGGCTGCCCCTCGCCATGCGCGGACCCAGCGGATCCGCCTTCATGCGCGACAACTATCTCACGCTGATTTGCGTCTACGCTTTGCTGCTGCTGGGCGATGTTTGCTTCTGGAATACGTTCGGCTTCGACCGTCGAGCAGCCCAGGTCTACTTCGTCATGCCAGTCCGGTTCGACACCGTGCTTCTGGCGAAAAACATCACGGCGCTGTTCTTCGTCCTGCTCGAAATTACTGCGATCCTTGTCGTTTGCTCGATACTGCGTATGCCCGTTACGCCCGCGCGCCTACTCGAAGCCTACTCAGTAACTCTGGTGATCACTCTTTATCTGGTGTCCGTCGGGAATCTCACGTCCACTCATAACCCTCGCGCTGTGAATCCGGAAAAGTCAATGCGCAGCGGCGCTGCTGGACAGATGCAGGCACTGCTGGTGCTGGTGTACCCGGTGGCCGCCATCCCGGTGGGACTCGCTTATGGAGCCCGATATGCGTTCGACAGCATCGCCGCATTCTACGTGGTGCTGGTGTTGGCAGCTGGCATCGGCGCCATCGTTTACTGGGTGGCTAAGGACTCTGCCGTGAAAACCGCTGAGGAAAACCGCGAGAAGTTGGTCGACCGGCTCTCTCAAGGTGAAGGCCTTATTCAGGCCTGATCCACGCTCCCTAGTGGACGGGGCGTAGCTCTGCGTATCCAATCGCGCCATTCAGCCTCTGATCCGGACTGGCCACATTGCCGCCGCCAAACCACACGCGCACTCCCTCTGCCGTCTTTTCGACGCTCGGGTCGCACACTACCTTGTCGTCCCAGGGTTGGTCGCCGCTCAATACCGGAATCGCGGTGGTACGCTCCCAGTGCACGCCGTCGCGCGACTGAGCGCCGCCAATGCGCCTCATCTCATGCCGGTCCCGGCCCGTATAGAGCATCCAGTAGCGGCCGCCGGCGATCCACACCGCAGGCTCTCCGAGTCCGTTCTCGTCAAAGGCGCCGTCCGCGCCGATATCGAGGATCGGATTCTCCTTCAACTTCGTCCAGGTGCGACCGTCCGGGGATTTTGCGACGCCTAGCCGTTGCTTCCCGGCGCGGTCCTGACCCAAATAGAACATGTAAAACTGGCCGGCCGCGAGCACCACATTGGGGTCGCCAACGCCACGTTCATCCCAACTGCCGGATGGACCAGTCTCCAGAACAGGCTTCGATTCCTTTGTGAAAGTGCGGGCATCGCTCGAGCGCGCCATCCCGATACGTACCGGACTGCCGGACTGATACCAGTACAGAATCTGGCCGCCCTCCGCCAGTGCTGTGCCGTTTGCGGCGATATAAGAACCTTCCCAGGAATTGGGATCCGGCGAGATGACTTTACCGAGTTTGTTCCAACTCAGTCCGTCAAAGGTGGACGCAAGGCCGGTGTGCCAGGTCTTTCCGTCGAAGCCCGAGTAGAGGTTGAGCAACGCGCCGTTGTAGCGGAACAAGGCAGGATTGAGGACATCCGTGGAATCCCAGGAACCGGCGTTGCCGCGGGTAATCACCGGGTCTGGACGGATAGCCCAGTGATATCGAACTTCAGGCTCCGACGGCGGATCTGGAAGCCGAAACGTGTCGTAACGGGCGCCGCACCCGGCGAGCAATAGGCAAAATGCGGCGAGCTTGAATCTCATGCGCCTGCAATGCGGACCCTGAGTCCCGATCCCTGACCCGGACGTGAGTCCAGCATCAACTCTCCGCCGAGCGACCTGACTCTACGCCGGATGCTCACCGGACCCAGGCGCAGAAGGTCAAGTTCGTCCAGCGTGTAAGATCCTGCGAAGGGGAAACCGGCGCCGTTATCGTCAACTGAAATCTCCAGTTGGTCGCCGCGTTTAGCCAGTGAAATGGCCACCCTCGAGGCACGCGAGTGTTTTTGGATATTGTTCAATGCTTCCCGCACAATCTGCAGCAATTCCAACGCTACTTCGGTTTCAGGCGGTTCAATTGCATCGCCGGCCAGAAAGGTCGAGGAGATGCCGGTGTCCTTCTGGAATTGCTCTACCATCCGGCTCACCGAAGCGCCCAAGCTCGCGCCATCCACGTCGGCGGGCCGCATGCTGCGAACGAAAGCCCGCAACTCGCCCACCTGCTTCTTCGTCAGGTCCTGCAACTGCTTTAACTCCTCCATCGCCATGTTTGCGTCGCGGGTCAGCATCTTCCGCAGGATCTCCAGGCGCATGAGGAAGCCGATGAAACTCTGGAGCGGGCCATCGTGAAAATCGTGCGCAATCCGCTGCCGCTCTTCATCACGGGCGCGCTGCGCTTCGTAGCGGAACAGAACGGTCTGTCGCGAGGCGTTCGCGATTCGATCTTCGGTCCAGCGCCGGTGGACCGTCCAGACGCCGCCGAGCACACCCGCCCACAACACGATCGGACGTAAAGGCAGGGCAGTCGCGTAGGGGACGAACAGCAGCAGGATAAACGTTAGCCCCACCACGCCCAGCACGCGGTGCCATTCCTGCGTCAGCACCGTTTCAACCAGCAAGAAGACGTAACAGGCCGCCGCCAGGCCCAGCCAAAGCGACCCTCCGTACGCGGATTCGCCGCTGAGCAGAATCCAGGTGATGAAGGCTGCGGTGTCGACAATCAGAGTCACCAGCGTGTTGCCGTCGCTTTCCATGGAGCGCCAGAGGGCGAACAGCGAGTACACGACAAACAGGATTAACGGTAAAAGCGGCCAGCCGAACGGCGAGACCGAAAAAGCGACCTGCAGCGTGAGGCAGCTAATGCCTAGCGCGGCGCGGACGATGCTGATGGACAAACGCCAGGCGTAGGGCAGCATCGGTTAGCGGATGTAGAGGTAAAGACGGTGACTGCGACCCTCGCCGTCGTCGTCAATGTCTACAGTCTTTACCGCTTTCCATTTTGAAAATTCGAAGTCGTGCGACACGATGCGAGTGCCCTTTTTCAGTTGGCGCTCAAGAATTGGAGTCAAATGCTCGTCAATCGAGTTGGGCAGAAGGTACACGGTAAGCAAATCCGCGGATGAATAGTTCTGCTTGAGCAAATCACCATGGATGATATGAGCCGTTTTGTCGAGACCCAGTTTCTTGATCTTGTCGCTGCTCTGTTTGCATAGATCAGCGTCCAGTTCCACTCCCGTGCCGTCGGCTTTAAAGCGCTGGGCTGCCATAATCACGAGCCGTCCATCGCCCGACCCGAGGTCGAACATCTTTTCGCCGGCTTTCAATCCACCGAGTTCGAACATTCTCCGGACAATCGACTCCGGCGTCGGATAATAAGGCGCGAGTTTATCGCCTGCGGGCGGCTGAGCCCAGGCGAGGGAAATCGCAAAAACCGCGGGAAGAAGCTTCCAAATCATCAAGGCTCAATATACACCCTGACGCGATTGCTTGATTGACCGTCGGCCTCAACGTACAACTCCGCCGGTCCATAATTTACGAGCTTTGGAAGCTGAATCTCGAGCAGATAGAAGCCGACATATCCGGGTGCGAGGACGGCGCGCGTCACTTCCACCGGCTGACGGTCGAGAAAGGCCCGCACGTTGGCGACAATCTTCGGCGGATTGTCCACTGGCGCGGCCATGCCCGTCGGCCACTCGGGGCGCACGCGTCCCATGCCAGCGGCCAGAATCTGAATGCGCGAATTCGACCGGGCTGGATTCATCGCGTCCAGCATCACGCCACTATCGGCGTCGAGCAGAACTGGAGAACTATCGCGATCGATGAAAATGGCGGGTGCGGTAGCTTGGATCGTCAACGGCACGGTGATTGGCCCGTTGGTCGATTCGAGAGCCAGGGCGATCGACGTTCCTCGTGCTTCAAAGGGAATCTGAATTTCGGATTTTGTATCCGCCGCCGCCAGAATCGCCACCGGACTGCCGCCGGCCACAGCCGAACGGACATTCGCCCCAAGTACGCTCAGTAGCGAGCCGGGTGCGGCAGCGCGAGTGCTGAAATCGGCCGCATTTACGACCCGCGGGTCGCGAAAACGGTGGGGAGCAGGCGCTGCGTATACGCCATAGCCCTCGAACGCCGCGTAGATCTGGTTGCCTGCCGGGTCGAGTTTTACATCCATGGCCGCAGCGGCCGGCAGCCCGTCGGCTAATTGAATCCATTGAGCGGCAGGCGCGGCGTTTACCAAGTCCTCAAAGGCCATGAATAGGCCCCTGTCGGTTGCAATGTAGACCGCACCGGTCGACCTGTCCGCCGCTATTCCATGCACCGCCATATCAGGAAGGTTCGAGGTCAGGTCGTCCCAGAAGGCTCCGGCATTGAGTATGCGCAGTACATGCGGCGCACGCGCTGTGGCCGGTTGATCGGCGAAGCGATCTCCCAACGCCGCCAGGGCCAACCGTGGATCCTTCGAGTCAACCGCAATTTGTTCCACTGGAGCAGCGGCGCGGTCAGGGTTGCTTCTGAAAGTCCGTCCACCATCTGAGGAAGCCCACAACTGTCCGTCCGCTGAGCCGGCATAAACGAAATCTCCCGAGGTCGCGACGGCCGAGATGCGGGCGCGCAATTTCTCTGAGAGCGTCTTCCTGAGTTCGGCCTCGCGCAGCATCGTGTCGTCGCCGGCCAGACGCCATGCCGATTTCTCGCCGGGCGCCCATTCAAAAACTGACGACGCATCGCCAGTAGCGATTCTCACCCCGCGCGTGTCCAGGGGAAAGCCGGCTAACCGCCGGATGGGCAGGTTCGGCAACGACTGGTTCAGTCCCGACCACGACAATCCACCATCCACCGACCGCCATACGCCAGTGTCCGCAGCGACCACGATTTCCTCGTCGTCTTTCGGCGAAACGGCTAGATCCGCAACTCCGCTGCCAATCAGCGACCGCTCTTTGTATCGGGTCAGGTTGGCCCAGTTTCGACCGCCATCTTCCGACTTGTACACGTACCGTCCGGCCGCGTAAATTCGCGTGGCGGGTCCGCGGACCCGGACAAACGTCTCCGGGCGCGTTGGCGCGGGCGTGTCTTCTACCGCCGGCGGGCCAATCGCGACGCCGTCAGGCGCTGCCGTCCAACTTTCGAAGTCATCTGTATAAAAGATACGGCCATTGGCTGACCTGGCGAACAGCCGATTGCCGTCCTGTCGATACCAAACTCGCGCGACCGGACCGGTGGTGACGGCGGCCAGCGATAAATCCACCGCGGAATTTCCAATTCGTCGCCAGTCGGGACGCGGAGGAACTTGTGCAAATCCGGTTGGCGCCGTCGCTAACACGACTGATACCAACAACATCAGACAGGCTGACGCCGTCTGACTCCTCCTGTCTGGGTTGCTATGCCACATCCGACGAGTCCATTGTACCCTTAATGTATCGGCAGATTTCAGCCGAAACTACTGATAGCATGACGGTTGAACCTTGAAAAAGTTCCAGGTCACAAGTTTGCACAGCATTTTTGATGTTAGACTGATGTTTCAGTACTTGCGTTAGTTGATAGGCTGGGGCACATCCCTGGCTCGGGGGTTCTCGTAAATGTTGAGGGTTGCCGGGTGGACCGCGCTGGCTGCGCTGTTTATCGCCGCCACGCCAT
Source organism: Bryobacterales bacterium (assembly GCA_038212445.1). Classification (GTDB taxonomy): domain Bacteria; phylum Acidobacteriota; class Terriglobia; order Bryobacterales; family Bryobacteraceae; genus TMP-7. The sequence continues at coordinate 300,157 of JBBQUM010000004.1, read as the reverse complement.
CGGTGCATGCGCAGTTTGCGCCACCGACGGAATCACCCGCCTATGCCGCTAAAGTCATGACCCTGACGGGTTCGGTTTCCGTCCTCAAAGACAACCGGCCGTGGGCGCTCGACATCGGCGATAGTATACAGGTCACGCAGGTGATTATTAGCGGAGGGGATGGACACGCTGTGTTCCAGGTCTCCGATGGCAGCACGTTCGAAGTGTTCCCGAACTCCTACGTCGTCTTCCGCAAGAACGCGCCCAATTGGAAAGATCTGATAGACGTCATCGTTGGACGTGTGAAGGTCCATATCGAGCATTGGGGACAACCGAACAACAACCGCATCTTTACCCCGACGGCGGTTATTTCCGTTCGCGGAACCACATTCGATGTGACCGTCGACCCTGAAAGCGAATCAACCCTGATCGAAGTTGTCGAAGGCGAGGTTGTGATCGAGCACGCGCTGCTCGGCGGCGGCACCACTCGGACGCTCCATACCGGAGAATCCTTGACCGTGGATCGTACCGTACCGCTTGCCTATCATTCGATCGATAAAGGTACTGTTCTGCAGCACGCCCTACGTTCGCTGATGGATGCCGTACAGACAGCGGCCACTCGCGTACCCCGCGGCGGCACCGGCCTTCCAGGCGGCGGTGGCAGCACTGGCGCCGGTGACCCCGGTAAGCCTGCTCCACCCACGGGCGGTCCTCCACCACCGCTCCCGTAATTCCAAGAACGCCCTAAGCCCGACTGCTATCCTGAGTTCCGTGGCCAAAATCTGCCGCATCGCCCTAATCGGCGACTTCAACCCTAACGTCACCGCCCATCAGGCCATTCCCCGCGCCTTGCACCTTGCAGCGGCCGACCTTCAGATAATGGTCGAGGAAAAATGGCTGCACACGTCCAAAATCGGCGATCCTGCGCTCACTCTGGCCGAGTTTGGCGGCATCTGGTGTGTCCCCGCCAGTCCTTACGCTGACATGGAAGCCGCACTGTCGGCCATCCGCTTCGCCCGCGAACAGCGACGGCCTTTTCTCGGCACTTGCGGAGGCTTTCAGCACGCAATCATCGAGTACGCGCGCAACGTCCGCCACATTCAAGCGGCCGATCATGCCGAGACCAATCCTGCTGGCGGTGCTGACTTAGTCATCACGCCTCTCTCCTGTTCCCTCGTCGAGCAGCGTGAAGAACTCATCCTTGACCAAGGGAGCCGTATCCGGGCCAGCTATCAGCAGGAACGGATCAACGAGGAGTATCACTGCAATTACGGACTGAATGCCGAATTCGAAGCGCGACTATTCGACGGGCATCTCAAGCCGGTCGCGCGCGATCTCACCGGTGCTGTCCGAGCCGTTGAACTCGACGATCACCCATTCTTCGTCGCCACCCTCTTCCAACACGAACGCCGGGCCTTGACCGGGGAAGTTCCACCGCTGGCGCGCGACTTCCTCGCTGCGGCGCAGTCGGCGCTCGCGTAAGCACCACATGAACCGCCGCCTGTTTCTGCTTTCGGCCAGTGCGGCGGCCGCCCCCGCGCCACGGCGGCCCAACATCCTTCTCATCCTTCCCGACCAACTTCGCGCCTGCGCACTCGGCGTGATGGGCGACCCCAATGTGCAGTCGCCAAACATCGACCGGCTTGCTTCGCAAGGCATCCTGATGCGCAACACCATCGCCAACACGCCGGTGTGTTGTCCGGCCCGCGCCAACATCCTGACCGGCCTGTATGCTCACCGCAATGGCATGGTCGCTAACGACCTGCGGCTTCGTGAATCACAGCCCACCCTCTCGAGTACCCTGCGAAACGCCGGCTATCGTAACGGCTTCGTGGGGAAGTGGCATCTCGACGGCGGTCCGCGAATGCCTGGATTTGTCCCTCCCGGCCCTCGCCGTCACGGCTTCGAATCTTGGGCCGCCAATGAATGCAGCCACGCTCACTTCAATACACAGTACTTCCGCGACAGCCCTGAGCCCCTGCCGGTGAAGGGATTCGAGGCGGACGGCTGGACGGACCTTGCGGTCGAGTTCCTCCGCTCTCACTCTGGAGACCATCGACCCTTCTTTCTCACCGTGCAAATGGGACCGCCGCACGATCCCTACAAGGCTCCTCCCGAGTACTCGCGGCTCTACGATCCGGCTACGCTCGAACTTCGTCCTAACTTCAAACCGGGTGGCGCGACGCCTGAAAATATCGCCGAGTATTACGCGATGATTAGCGCTGTCGACGCTCAGGTGGGCCGCCTGATTGGAGAACTCGACGCGCTCGGATACGGCCAGGACACCATCGTCTTGTTCACCTCCGACCACGGCGACATGCTCGGATCGCAGGGCGCACGTCTCAAACGCAAACCGTGGGAAGAATCGATACACGTGCCGGGCATCGTCAGATTCCCGCGCTCCATCAAACCGGCGAGCGTCTCCGACGCTCTCTTCTCGCACGTCGACTTCGCCCCGACGCTGCTCGGCTTGTGCGGAGTTCCGGTTCCGGCATCGATGCAAGGCTCCAACCTCACTACCGCCCTCACCACTGGCGCGCCAGGGCCTTCCGAGGCCTACCTCCAGATCTTCGGGCCCTATCGCGGCGACGGCGTTGAAGCGGGATGGCGCGGCCTCCGGAGTCATCGCTACACCTACGCTAGGTATGAGGACGAGCCCTGGCTGCTCTACGACAATCTCAACGATCCGTTCCAACAGGAAAACCTCGCCGGCGACGAAAAGCTCGTCGCACAAATGGATCAGCGCCTCGCGTCCTGGATGCGGCGTACCGGCGATTCCTGGCTCAACAACTGGAGCGAACCGGTGGAGGACAACAGCCGCCTTTACCGGGACCGCGCCTACTACTCGGTGGACGAATATCTACGCGCGCAGGGCCAGGACAGCGTGTCCCGAATGATCGACCTCTCCGACCCCACCGCGCGCGGCGACCGCCAAGCCGTCATCTTCTATGCCACCGGTGGCCTCCCCAGCCATGCCTTTGTCTCCCTCGAACGCGAGGACTCCCGCGGTTTCCGAACCCGTGTCGAAGCCTATGGCTTTTATCCTCATCCCGATGTAAGTACCGCGCGTGCCGCCACTCGCGCCGTCCGCGGCGTCATTCTGGATGACCTGCTCGCCACTCACGCGCTTCCGCGCGCCGTCGACCGCTTGGTCGTCTACGTCACCCCGGCCCTCTATCAAACAGTTGAACATGTGATCGAGCGCTGGAAATGCGATGGGTCCTATCACCTGTTGGACAAGGACTGCGTCACGTTCGCTGGTGAAGTTGCCCGCACGCTTGGCCTGAGAACGCCGCCGCGCACTCTTCGAAACTCTCGCCCGGCTGCTTACATGCGCGACCTTATTGCTTTGAACTGAGCCACAACTCCGGCTGGCGCAGGAAGAAATTTCGCACCACCTCTTCAACCTCGGCGTAAGGCTTCAGCGATTGCCAGAGCGCGATGTAATCCGGACGCTTCAAGGAGACGCCGGCGAACAGCAGGCTGGTCTGCCTCACCGGCCACTGGTCGTCGTACATCACATCCGGCGGATAGGGCCATTTGCGCTTATCGCGGATGTAGGGTGTCATGAATGCCATCGCCCGCGCCATGCCCCGGCCATCCGGAAGTTCAAACTCCCATAAGTTGTCATCCGGCGTCGAAAGCGCTTGGCAAATCCCGGCCATGGCTTCGAGATTGAACAGCGAATATCCGTATGGCTTGGTGCGCCGGACTTCGAGAGGAAAGCTGCCGTCTTCAGCCATCTGCGTTGGAATCACGAGCGTCTTGAAGCGATTCCGACAGTACGCCTGAAGCTCTTCGTTGCGTGTCAGGTGAGTAAACTCCGCCACCTGCAGCAGCCAGCAGGTCCCATGGTTGTTCTTCGCATCCCTCTCCTCCATGCCGTTGGGGCTGGTTGTCATCCATGTCAGGTAGGCGGCGAACCATTTCCGTATTTCCCGGGTGTCCTCGCTCGACAGCGCCTTCGACGGCACGAGCACCTCAACCGCGCGAGCTACTTCCACCAGATGCAGCGTGTCGATGATGCCGATCCCGCGGCCGGTCACCCGTCCATGAATTGCTTGCGCATACTGCAGGTTCGGATTCATGCGAGTCTCGGGATCGATGAACCACGCTCGTAGATGTAGAGCGGCGTGTCGGGCAAACCGCGAGTCATGCGTGAGTTTCCAGGCGGCAGCGAGTGCTGGAACTTGTACGCTGAGCCGCATCATCGCGCGCCTGTGCTCAACGAAGTTTTCCGGGTTCGTCATTCCGTCGCGCTGGATATAGGGACCATCCGGATTGTTGGGATCGGGCCACCAGTAGTCGCCCTCGGAAAAGAAATCGTGCCTTCCGCCAGCGCTGCGCGTGCTCGCCGACGCAGTGATGGTAACCGGCCTCTCTTGTAAAAAGGATCGCGCCTGCGCGATCGTCGCGGCACGGCCGTCGCCGCTCCAGGACGAATTTCCGCACGCCGACACCCACGTAAACAGTAAGGCGAAAAGCGTTCGCAAGCGCCGATTCTAGCAAACCCGCGCTTGACACCCGGGTCTGGTAACAGTGACAATCCCTAAGACTAAAGAGACTCCGATATGAATCTACGAATCAACGACGAAGCACCGAATTTTACCGCCGAAACCACTCAAGGGAGTATCCACTTCCACGACTGGATCGGAGATGGTTGGGCAATCCTTTTCTCCCATCCCAAGGACTTTACGCCGGTGTGCACCACCGAACTTGGATACATGGCCGGCCTGCAACCGGAGTTTGAAAAGCGCAACTGCAAGATCATCGGGCTGAGTGTCGACCCTGTTGCCAGCCACGGCAAATGGGCCGGAGACATTGAGGAGACGCAGGGTCACAAGGTGAACTATCCGATGATTGGCGATCCCGACCTCAGTGTCGCCAAGCTCTATGGCATGCTGCCCGCCGACGCCGGCAGTACTTCAGAAGGGCGTACCGCGGCCACCAATGCCACCGTCCGCACCGTGTTCATTGTCGGCCCCGACAAGAAGATCAAGCTGATGCTGAGCTATCCCATGAGCACCGGCCGCAACTTCGACGAAGTGCTTCGGGTGCTCGATTCGATTCAACTCACGGCCAAGCACAAAGTCGCAACCCCGGTGAATTGGCGCAACGGCGACGACGTCATCATTCTCCCGGCAGTGACCGAGGAGGAAGCGAAACTGAAGTATCCCGATGGTTGGAAGTCGCCCAAGCCTTATCTCCGCATCGTGCCGCAGCCGAAATGACCGGCGCAGTGCTGGCACTCACCCTGATTCTCGCCGGTGAAGCTGACTGGTCTGAATTATCGCGCCTGAAACCCGGTGACCGGATTCACGTCGTCCAAGTGAACCAGAGTTCGGTCTCCGGTAGTTTCCGGAGTACTTCCGCCGACAATCTCGTGATCGAATCCGGAGGCGCCGATCAGGCCATTCCGAAGAACTCCGTCGTTCGTGTTTCCGTCAAGACCAATCCACACCGGATTCGAAACGGAGTAATCCTCGGGGTGGTGGGTGGACTCGTTGGAGCGGGTGCAATGCGCTTTGGCGTCGCCTGCGCCGAGACCAACGACGGCTGCAACAATGCAATGCTCGCCAGCATTGGCGGCGCCGCCGGAGGTGCCGCAATCGGAGCGGTGCTGCCCGGCGGATCCACCACCATCTACCGCGTCAAGACTCTGCCTTCTACGCCCTAGGATTTATCCGAGCGCCCGCCTAAAGCGCCCAGCGATTTCTTCCGCTGGCACGCGCGCCCAAGTCTCGTTGACCTGCATCAGGAACCATCCCTCAACATCGGCTCCGGCTGTGACGCCAGCAGCGTCCAGTCGGCCGCGATACGTTGGTACATTCACGTTCGTCGTCCGCAGCCGGAATATGTTCGTCCCGTTGGGGATCCGCTGGATCTCAAAACTGGGGTCCTGCCGCAGCGTCGTGATGACGCGCTCCGATGTCTCCACCGCCTTCCGGAACCGCGCCTCAAATCCGTCAAGATAATGCAGGGCTATCGCCGCAAACGGCCAGACGTGCGGCAATCCTCCGCCGAACATCCTTCGCGTGTGATACAGCCCCTCCATCAAACTCCGCGGACCCGCCAGCATTGCGCCGCTGGCAGAGTTGAAGTACTTGTACATCGAGACGTAGACGGTATCGAACATCGCCGCATACTCGCGCACCGGATGACCCGTGTAGGCAGATTCAAGAAACAGCCTGGCGCCGTCCAGATGAAGACCGACCTTCTGCTGCCTGGCCCAACCCGCAATCCGCTTCATCTCTTCAAAATCAAAACGCTCCCCGTGCAACCGCCGTACCGGAGTTTCCACCTGCAACGCACCCACTGGAACCACCACGCGCCCTGTCATTGCCTGGTTCGCCGCCGCTTCCACATCATCCAGCTTGAACGTGGAACGCCCGGTCGCTAGCGGCATCAGTGTCAAATTACTGAGAGTTTGTGAGCAGTCGCCACAGTCGTTGTAGAGATGGCTTTGTTCTTGAACCAGCACCCGCCTGCCGCCCGTGGCAAGCACTCTCACCGCGATCTGGTTGGCTAAGGTCCCGGTAGGCATCCAGACGGCGGCTTCCTTACCCAGGACCTCCGCCATGCGTTTCTCCAACCGTTCCACCACCCCTCCGCGCGAATAGTCGTCGCGCGCAATCTCGCCGAGTCCACTTAACACCTTGGCGTATTCATCAGTCGACAGTGAAAGCCCGTCTCCAGAAGCGTATACGCGAGCGTCCGGAGCCGCCGCCGCAAGTGGAAAAGCTGCAAGTGGAGCCGCAAAAAGGCTTCTGCGAAGCATAGTGTGCTCCAGGATAACAGGGTGCACGTGCTAACCTCGAAGATTAGATGGCTTGGTTCACCCGTCAAAAACCCTCAATGGAGGGCGCCAGCCAGCCCGATGCCGTCAAGCACGTGCAAACCGAAGGGCTCTGGTTGAAATGCGACAGTTGCGGTCAGATCATTTGGCGTAAAACTCTCGATGAGACGCTGCAGGTCTGTCCAAAATGCAACTTCCATTTTCGAATCGATGCGCGTACCCGTCTTGAACTCCTGTTCGACGACGGCAGGTTTGAGACGTTTGACAATGCCATGCACTCATCCGATCCGCTTCGGTTCGTCGATTCCAAGCCCTATCGCGACCGGCTGAAGGCGATGCAGAATGGCGATGGTCCCAAAGACGCCGTTATTTGCGGGGCCGGCAAACTGGATGGACGCCACGTCAATATCTGCGCCATGGAGCTCAAGTTCATCGGCGGCAGCATGGGGTCCGTGGTGGGCGAAAAAATCACTCGTGCCGTAGAGCGATCGATTGCTGAGCGGTCGCCGCTGATCATCGTGTCAGCGTCGGGCGGGGCACGTATGCAGGAAGGCGCCGTGAGCCTGATGCAACTGGCGAAAATCTCCGCGGTGCTGATGCGCCTGGATGAAGCGCGAGTTCCGTTTATCAGCATCCTTACAGACCCCACCACCGGCGGAGTTACTGCAAGCTTTGCCATGTTGGGCGATCTCAATATTGGTGAACCCGGCGCACTGATCGGTTTTGCCGGTCCGCGCGTAATCGAACAAACCATCCGTCAGAAACTACCTGAAGGGTTTCAGCGGAGCGAGTTTCTACTCAAGCACGGCTTTCTTGACGCTGTCGTCAAACGAAGCGAACTCAAGGCGTACCTCTCCAACTCACTCAAGTTTCTATGCGACTGATCGCCGTCGCTGCGCTCATCGCATCCCTGGCGAGCGCGGCTGACTACGACGTCATCATTCGCAACGGCCGCGTCATCGACGGTACCGGCAATCCCTGGTTTCGCGCCGATGTCGGTATTCGCTCCGGCCGCATCGCGGCAATCGGCGACCTCTCGAACGACAAAGCTGGACGTATAGTCGACGCTGCCGGCCGCATCGTCGCTCCGGGCTTCATCGACGTTCACACGCACATCGAGGGCACTGTCAAGGATGTGCCGTCCGCGCCCAATTTCCTGCTTGACGGCGTCACCACCGTCGTCACCGGCAACTGCGGCGGGTCAGCGTTAAGTCTCTCGGCCTGGTTCAAGGAACTTCAGGACACCAGGGTCGGCATCAACGTCGCTTCCCTCATCGGACACAACACTGTTCGCGCTGAAGTGATGGGACGCGCCAATCGACTGGCGACGCCTGCTGAGATTGCGCAGATGCAAAAACTGGTGGAGCGCGCCATGCAGGACGGAGCAGTCGGCTTCTCCACCGGCCTGATCTACATTCCCGGAACCTACTCGAATACCGAGGAAGTGGTGGCACTTGCTCGCGCTGCTGGCAAGTTCGGCGGCACCTATGCGAGCCACATGCGCGATGAGGGAGAACACGTCCTCGAAGCCATCACCGAGGCGGTTACAGTGGGTCGCGAGAGCGGAATGCCTGTGGAATTGTCGCACTTCAAGATCGACAACCAACGGCTATGGGGTGCAAGTGACAAGTCGCTCGCACTGGTCGAGAAGTTCCGGTCAGAGGGTGTTGACGTCGTGGTTGACCAGTATCCGTATGACCGCTCGAGTACCAACCTCGGCATCACCCTGCCCAGTTGGGCGCTCGCCGACGGTGCCGACGCCATCAAGAAGCGCTTGGAGGATCCCGACACCCGCGCCAAAATCGCTGCCGAGATGAAGGTGAATCTCGCCGGACTCGGTCATCCAGACTACTCCTACGCCATGGTCGCCGCCTATCGCCCAGATCCTTCATACGAAGGCAAGACGATCACCGAGATCACTGCCATGAAGGGCCGCCCGGCGACTTTTGAAGGCGAGCTGCAAACCATCTTCGAGATCATGTCGAACGGAAACGCCCAGATGGTGTTCCACTCGATGGGCGACGTCGACGTTGAGCGCATCATGAAGTACCCGTTCACCGCAGTTGCGAGCGACGGCGGCATCATCGACTTCGGCCGGGGCGTTCCGCACCCGCGATCGTACGGCAACAACGCACGCGTTCTCGCCGAGTTCGTCCGCGAGCGTCACACCTTGCGTCTCGAGGATGCCATCCGCCGCATGACCACCCTGCCCGCACGGACCTTCCACCTCCGCGATCGAGGCATCATCCGCGAGGGCGCTGCCGCCGATATCCTGATCTTCGACCCGGCCAAGGTCCAGGACAAAGCCACGTTTGCCAAGCCTCATCAATACTCTGAAGGCTTCGACTACGTACTCGTAAATGGCATTTTCGCCGTGGATCAAGGCAAATTGTCGGAAATTCGCGCTGGTCAGATCTTGCGCGGTCCGGCAACCCTGCGACAATAGAAGTACCACCCGATGATCCAGTTGTCCCAGGCCGGAAAACGCTTCGGCCACAAGCTTCTTTTTGATAATGTCGATTGGCTGATTACCACGCGCGACCGCTGCGGCCTCGTCGGCGGAAACGGCACTGGCAAGTCCACCATCCTCAAAGTCCTCGCCGACATCGAAACACTCGACTACGGAAGCATCTCCCGCACCCGCGGCGCTACCTCGGGGTACCTCCCACAGGACGGCCTGTCGCTCTCCGGACGCACCGTATTTGCTGAGTGCATGAGCGTTTTTGACGACCTCCGGGACATGGAACGCGAGATGGAACAACTGGCGCATCGCATGGGCGACATCGATCCGGCCAGCTTTGAGTACAACCAGGTAGCCGAACGCTTCCATCAACTCGACACCGAATTCCGCACGCGCGACGGCTACGCCATCGAGTCTCAAGTGGGCACCGTACTTGCGGGTCTCGGTTTCCCTAAGGACGAATGGACCAAGCGTACCGAGGAGTTCTCCGGCGGCTGGCAGATGCGTATTTCGCTCGCCAAACTGCTGCTTCAGAAGCCCAGTTTTCTGCTGCTCGACGAGCCCACCAACCATCTTGATCTCGAGGCTCGAAACTGGCTCGAGGGCTATCTGCACGACTATCCCGGCGCCTTCGTCCTCATTTCGCACGATCGTTATTTTCTCGACGTCACCGTCGACAAGATCGCCGAAATCTGGAATAAGCAGATCTTTTTTTACCCGGGCAACTACGAGAAGTTCATCGAGATGAAATCAGAGCGCCGCGCCCAACTCGAGGCGGCTTATCGCAACCAGCGCGAGCGCATTGAACAACTCGAAGCCTTCATCAACCGGTTCCGCGCCCAGGCTACCAAGGCCAAACAGGTGCAGAGCCGCATCAAGGAACTCGACAAAATCGAGCGAATTGAGATACCGCCCGACGAGAAGACCATCCACTTCACCTTTCCGCAGCCCAAAGCCAGCGGTCGCGTGGTCACCGAGTTTCAGAACGTCGCCAAAAGCTATGGCGACCATCTCGTCTTCAATAAAGTGAATTTCCTGATCGAGCGCGGCGACCGCATCGCGCTGGTCGGCATCAACGGAGCGGGGAAGTCGACTCTCATCAAACTGCTGGCGGGCACCGAGCCGCTCACCTCCGGCGAGTACAAGCTCGGTCACAATGTCGAGCCTGACTACTTTGCGCAGGACCAGTACAAGGAACTCGACCCCGACAGCCGCATGCTCGACGACTTGTACACGGCCGGCGGGCAGGCCACGCAGACGGAACTGCGCAGTCTGCTCGGCTGCTTCCTGTTCAGCGAGGACGATGTCTTCAAAAAGATCGGAGTCCTTTCGGGCGGCGAGCGTAATCGCTATGCGCTTGCGAAATTGCTGCTCCGGCCGTCCAATTTTCTGCTGCTCGACGAGCCGACAAACCATCTCGACATGCGCGCCAAGGACGTCCTGCTAGATTCGCTCGAAAAGTTCACCGGCACCGTGGTCTTCGTCTCACACGACCGCTATTTCATCGATAAGCTGGCCACCCGCATCTTTGAAGTCGGAGAGGGCGAGGTGCGGATTTTCCCTGGTAACTACGAGGACTATTTGTGGCGCAAGGGAGGCGCCCCCATCGATCTGTCGTTGAACGGCCACGCGCCGGTCAGCGCCCCAATCGAAGTCGCTGCAACTTCCGAGCCGGCCGCGAGATCCAAAGATAAGCCACGGCTCAACCCGATGAAGCTGCAGAAACTCCAGGACCGCGCCGGCGAACTCGAAGGCCGCATCGCGGAACTTGAATCCGAGATCGCCGCCCTCGAGGCTTCTCTGTCCGATTTTCACAGCATGGACGAAACGGTACGCAACACCGGTCTGCTTGAGAAGAGCCGTGCCGGCCTCGCCTCAGCATTGAAGGAATGGGAAGAAGTTAGCGAGACGATCGAAGCAGGCTCCTGACCCTTACTTCGCCGGCCGGCCGTGATCCACACACAGCGCCACCAAATCGGCGATTACCGCTTCGCCCATGCACATCACCGTGTCGGCGCCGCCCCAGTAAATCTTTACCGTCCCATCAGGCTCCGCAACCGCGCCGCACGTGAATACCACGTTGTGCACATAGCCGGTGAGTTCCCATGTATCCTCCGGCTGCAGGATCCAGGAATCTCCCACTCCGATGATCTTCGCAGGATCGTGCAAATCGTGGAGTGCGACTCCCAGGCGATAGACCGATCCGTCCATCGTCTCGAAAACACCGTGATAAATCGAAAGCCATCCCTTATCCGTCTTGATGGGCGGCGCTCCGGGACCTATCTTCATCTCGTCCCAGTGATACTGCACCGGCTTCATGATCAATTGTGAGTCGCCCCAGAAACGAAGGTCTGGTGAATATGAAATCCAGATTGACCAAGGCGAAATCTCGGAGTGCGGGCGGTCAAGCCGTGCATACAACCCGTTGAACTTCTCCGGGAAAATGACAACGTTCCGGTAATCAGCTTCCGTGATGAGAGAGAACTTCTCTATCCGGTTGAAGTCCTTGGTCTTCGCCAGGGCAATGCGTACTCCATTGCGCGAGTAGGCGCTGTAGGTGATTAGGTAGTCGTCTTCCACCCGGGTGATTCGAGGATCTTCAACTCCAAACTCTTCGTACTCGGCGAATGGACCCTCTGTTTCCGGAACCAGAAAGGGCTGTGGATCTGCCGTGAAGCGAAAGCCATCGTGACTGCGCGCGAGCCCGATGATTGACCGCCCGGTCCGCAAATGCGACCGGAAGAGCATGATGTACTTGCCCTCATGCTTCACCACCGCTGCATTGTGGACCGTCTCTACCGGGTAAGGAATCTGTTCCTTGGTGAGAATCGGATTCTTGTTATACCGTCGTACAATTTCCCGCTTCATGCTTTCCCTTCGCCTCTAATTCGAAAATTGTTTCGTAGACTCGCTCATAGGCCGCGACCATTGTCTCGATGCTGAAATGCTTCTCCACCCGCTCGCGGCATTGCCCGCTGTCGATCTCGGGAAGCCGCTGCAGCGCGCGTACCGCTTCATTCACGTTCTGCACGAGAAATCCAGTTTGCCCGTGCTCGATCACCTCGCGGCACGAGCCCATATCCATGGCAATCGCCGGCACGCCTGCGGCGTTCGCCTCCACCAGCACCAGGCCGAAACGCTCGGGAATCGTATTCAGATGCAGCAGCGCCCTCGCTCGCGCGAACAGAGCATTCTTCCCATCCACGTCAACAGGACCGATATAACGGATCTGGTCGTCAAGGTATGGCTCAACCTGTGTCCGGAAATATCCCTGATCCTGAATGATTCCTGCGATCAGCAGCGGGATGCCGCTGAGTCTCGCCACCGCGATCGCCAGGTGCACTCCTTTTTCTGGATGAATGCGGCCAAGAAAAATCAAATCCTCGCCGCGCGATTTCTGCAGTGGATAAAGCGACAGATCGATTCCGTTATATACCGTTGCCAGATAATTCAGCCCAGGTGCGCGATCCGAATCGCTGATGGACACAAAGTATCCATCCTTGTACTTCTGATAGGCCGGCATAATCTTCGGCGATGAAAACCCATGAATCGTCGTCAGCACCGGCGTCTTCACGAGCTTCGTGTAAGCCAGCGCCATGAAGTCATAGTGGCTATGAATCAGGTCGAATTCAGCAGCCCGCTCGAAAGCCGCTGAGATGTGCAGCGTCTCGGCCACTTTCGGATCCACATCTGGATCCTCTTCGTAGCCCTTCTGAACCACGTAGCTCAGGTGGCCACGCGTGATTGAATCCCCGCTCGCGAACAGCGTTACGTCCCACCCTCTGGCTACCAGCCCTTCCGCGATATTGCTGGCTACGGTTTCCCATGCACCGTACTGGCGGGGAGGCGTCCTCCAGGCCACCGGCGACAACACTGCTATCCTTCTCCCTGCCATCCTCATGTCTCCATAGCCGCCAGCACATCGTCCACTTGCGCCGTGGCGAAACCGGTCGCGTGATCCGCCAGCCCATACGGCATTACAAGGACGCCATTATGGATCAGTGCTCCGCAGGTGTAGACGACGTTCGGCACATACCCTTCACGCTCAGTCTCATCCGGCTTTAGAAGCGGCTCGCGTAACCGCCCGATTACCTGAGTTGGATCATCCCGATCGAGCAGAAAGGCTCCGATGCAGTACTGACGCATCGCGCCAACGCCATGGCTCAGCACCAGCCAACCTGCGTCCGTCTCAATCGGTGCGCCGCAATTGCCGATCTGGACCAGTTCCCACGGAAACTGGGGCTTTAGCAGTTCTTTGCAATCGTTCCAGAAGTGGACGTTGTCTGAAAACATGATGTAAATGTTCTCGTTGTCCTGTCGCGAAAGCATGGCATAGGAGCCGTTGATCTTTCGCGGGAAAAGCGCCATACCCTTGTTCTGGGCGGCGGGACCATTGAGCGTTATGAACCGGAACGACAGGAAATCGGCAGTCTCCACCAGTTCCGGCATGATGACCTTGCCGTCAAACGCGGTGAAGGTTGCGTAGTAGAGTGCCGGACCATCGCCGTCATGGAATTTGACGAAGCGGGCGTCCTCGATGCCGTTGCTTTGCGAGGGAGTCGCAGGGAAAATAATACGGTCGGCCAGCGCCTGCTCCGGCTGAAACTGAACCTCGTAATTCGATTTCGCCAGCATCCAGATTCCTTTTGCTGACTTCTGATCGTCCACGAACATCCCGTTTGACTGCCTGGCTTCATTCACCACCGTGTCGATCCGGTCTCGAAGTTCATCGAGCGTGAATTGCTCGCCGAGCCCGCTCATCACACCTGCAGTAAAGTCTCCATTCAATCCCAGTTCGAAAAGCGTCCGGGTGAAAAGATCCTTCTCGTAAGTCGAATTGGGAATCTGGCTGGGCTCAGTCAGGAAACCGGTGGGCGACGCCATCTGGATCCTGCAGTTTGCGTCCAGGACTCCGCTGCGGAACGTGATCGAGGAGATGTGCCCCTCGCCAGTCGCACGGAGACTGAGGATAAACCGTAGCGAACCGGGCGGCAAACCTCTTTGATCCGGGTCCGGGACGATCGAGGGATTGAACAACGCGGCCGATTCTAAAGAATACTCCGCCAGGAAGTATGCGCCGATCAACTGCCGACGAGCGTCGGACACGGCATCGGCGGCCATGAACGGCTCGCGCACTTCCTCAAAGCGTTGACGGAAGAGTCCCTGAAGATCTTCATGCCGTCGTGAGAAATCGGCAGATATTTCCCCGAGCAGACTCCCAACGCGTTCCTCCGGAATCTCCATGATCCGAGTGATGATACTGCCGGCTCTCTGAGTGTCGCCCCAAGCGAACGGTCGGAGTAACACTCGCGACTGGTCTGGCCTGAGAACCAGCGACATACGTCTGATAGGTATCTTCATCATGCCCCTGCAGCCAGGGGCTCCTTAAAGCTAGTCAACATATTCTGTGCCAGGCGCATCTCGGCAAGCGAAAGCAGAAAAGCCAGCGTCGATTCCGCACCCTGGTTTGCATTTACGCGATCGACATGCAACCCGTCTCCGCAGCCGCCGCTATCGGCGGAGTAGACTTCCAGTCCGAGGTCGTTCCATCCAATAAACCAGTCGAACGCCCTTTGTGCCTGCTCGTACCACCAGACATCCGATGTGGCTCGGTAGGCCTCGAGACAGGCCGACGCCATCGCGTGGGCCTCGATTGGCTGTTGGTCGAACGTGGCCCTCTCGCCTCCACGCCGGTAGAAACCATTGCTGCCGATTGGCCTGAAGTGACCTTTCTCGGAGATCTGGACCGCATTCAGCCATCGCAGCGCCTCTAATCCCCGTTCGAAAACTGCAGTTTGTCCGGTGGCCCGCCCGCTTAAGATCAAAGCGTGAGCCAGCTTGGCGTTGTCATAGGAAAGCTCCTCCTCAAACCAGAGCCAGTCCGGATGAGAGCTTCGGTCGTACAGATCCATCAGCCTATTGGTGAGCGCCTCGCGAGTCTGGTTGACCAGGCTGTCGCCGTTCAGCCGGCGCAAGTACTCGTGGATGCCGATCAGGCCGAATGCCCACGAGCGCGGAGATGTGAATTCCATCAGGGCCGGCAGCGCCTGCGCGAATAACTGTCCCGCCATCATGTGAAAACTGCGGAATGGCGAACGTCCCACCACAATTCCTAACGCCCAAATCGCTCGCCCCTGGCAATCCTCCGAGCCTTGCTCGTCCAGCCAGCGCCGGTCGAAACTCATCAGATTGTGGAATCGCCGGGTCTTCGGATCGAACGCATAGTTCAGAAACGCCCCACATGTGGTGGCTAGCGTCCGCTGACGCTCAGGATCTTCACCGAGTTCCCCCAACAGAACGGCGAGAATGAAGGCTCGTGCGACATCGTCCGTGCAGTAGCCTTCGGAAAAGTTAGGCACGCCGAACAGGGCATGCTGAAAAACGCCGGTCGAGTCCGTCATGCGCATCAGGTGGTTTAATTTCAACTCGGGCAACTCGCGCGGCCTTTGGTCGAGCGTCTTCGTTGCCAGCGACTTTCGCGAAAGCGCGGCTCCTTCGAGCCGTGACACCTCGAACGTCCGCATGTACAACTGAGCGACATTGCTCCACACCATCTCCCGCCCCAGCCGGTATGCGTTCTTACGGATCGCATGACGGCGAGTGTCGTCTTTGAGAAGACTGTTCACCTCCCGGGCAATCGCTTGCGCATCCCCGAAGGGCACCAATACCCCGCGATCGTCGGCCAGGAGTTCGGCGGCATGCCAGTAAGGCGTCGAAACCACTGCCTTTCCCGAACCAAAGGCGTAGGCCAGCGTGCCCGAAGTGATCTGCGCTTCGTTCAAATAGGGTGTGATGTAGAGGTCGGCCGCACCGATGAACTCTTTCAAATTTTCGAGATCGACGAAGCCGTTGTAGAAGATCACGTTCTTCTCAACTTTGTTCCTCTTCGCCAAAATTTCCAGGCTCACGCGGTATGCCTCGCCGTGGTCCCGGATTTCGTTGGGGTGGGTAGCGCCGAGGACGATGTAGACCACCTCAGGAAACTCGGCGACGATGCTGGGTAAGGCATTCAGCACCGACTCGATGCCCTTGTTTGGCGAAAGCAGGCCGAACGTCAGCAGGACGATCTTACCTTCCACGCCAAACTGGTCTTTGAAGTAAGTGGGATCCACGAAACCCATATCCGGAATCCCGTGCGCAATCACATCGATTTTTGCCGGAGGAGCGTTGTAGATCTCTTCAAGCATCCGGCGTCCTCGATCGGCCATCACTACCACGCGCGTGGACAGCGAGAGCAGACCGCGCATGACGCGGCGCTGGTCAGAGTTCGGATCCTTCAAGACTGTGTGCAGCGTTGTCACCACCGGCATTCGCAATTCGCGCAGAAATGCCAGAACGTGCCCGCCCGCTGGGCCGCCGTAAATGCCGAATTCGTGTTGCAAGCAGACGATGTCCACGTTGCTGATGTTGAGAAAATCGGCTGCTCGGAGGTACGAGGGCAAGTCCTGCTCTTCGATTTCGAAGCGTACGACCTCGGGATACTCGTAACCGCCCTTGATGTCGTTGACCGCTACCGAAAAGCACTGGCTCTGGGGGTGCGCCGCGGCAACGGCCGCCAGCAGATCGGTGGTGAAAGTGGCGATTCCGCACTTGCGCGGCAGATGATCACCTACAAACGCAATCTTGCGGACCTTCGAGTGTTCTTTCATGAAGTGCTCCTTTCTTACCAGGGCGGACGGCCCGCCGGCTTAGCTGGCTCGCTGAAGTTGAGAAGGGGTCGCGAAGTGTAGTGGATCCCGGAGATTCTGTAATTCGCGGTAATAGTACAGCGCAGACGGGCGGCGGTCGTTGAAACGCAGCCCGCCCAAAAATTCGATTTCT
Source organism: Bryobacterales bacterium (assembly GCA_038212445.1). Classification (GTDB taxonomy): domain Bacteria; phylum Acidobacteriota; class Terriglobia; order Bryobacterales; family Bryobacteraceae; genus TMP-7. Next base: position 283,100 of record JBBQUM010000004.1, on the reverse strand, counting down.
TCTTCTGTGATGTCTCCGCTCAAAGTTTCATTCTTGAGAAACTCCTCAAGGCCAGGCTCCACGGCGATACTCTCCTCCGGTTCCGTGGCTACAAACTCAAAGCGTTTGATTCGTCCAGGCGCGAGGCGTGGGTTCAAAACAATCTCTATTGCAAATGTCTTTAAGTCGATATCCCACGACTCAATCATCGGATCTAGAAAGGCCACCCAATTCTCGACCGTCACATTGAAGACATCAGTGTCCAGAAACTCCAGGATTTCCACACGCACCTGCTCGTAGGTTCGCCCGCTTAGTTCTCCCATCAACCGCAGCCAATGTTCGCTGCGGAGTTCCTCTCGTGCCACCGCCTGCGCGGCGTCCAGGAGTTTCTGCGTCACCAGTCGCTCGAGCTCGCCAAACGGCTGCCGTTCAAAGATCCGCTCGATCTCGTTGCGCCGCTCCGCATCGCACTTGCGAAAAGCCAATTTACGGCACTCTTTGAACAACGGAGCCAAGGGCTCAGATACCTTCATCTGCAACTGCTGCTGGCGTTGTAATTCCGCCAGTTTCGAGAGCTCACCGGGCGGCAACCCGAGAAAATCGCCGATCCGGTCGTACAGATCGGTGCGGCCTGGCGCCGGCGGTGACTTGCGTCCCCCCAGCAATTGCGACACGTATGATTCGGTGACCTGCGCGGCTGCGGCAAGGTCCTTTTGCTCGAGATTGAGTTCCTTCAAACGTTGGCGGATTAATAGAGGGACATCCAAAAGGCCGGCTCCAGTTTACTCAAATAAGTAAACTCATACTTCGATTATGACACGGAATATCTTGACAGTCAGTAACACTTAACCAATAATGGTTACGCGTAGGGCGCTCCTGTCCTACTCGCGGGTCGTCTGAGCTAAGTCCGCCGGTCCGATCTCTCTTCTTAGGCCTTGCAATCAACCTAAGGAGGTTGCAAAGTGTTTAATTTACTAAAGAAGTCGACCGGTACCGGATATACCGCCACCGTTGGCTTCCTGGTTGTGGCGTTCGTAGTTATCCCAGCGATTATTCTGGTTTCGCGGCCCGCCAGCCAACTACCGCTCTTCCGTGCGGTGGCCTGCAGCGCAATGTGCGTCTCGCTTGCCTGGATCAGTTGGAAGAAGGCATCGCGGCTGTTCATTCCGTCAATTGCAGCGCCAGGACGGAGAGTGAAATGAAGCTTACGAGCTCGTTTGCGATTCCGCTACTCAGCATATCGCTCATCGCTTCCGTGGCTGGCGGTGATCTATCGACTTACCGCGGCATGCAATTTGGCATGAATATTGAGGCGGTTGCGAAACGGGCGGGAACGACTCCGGCCGATGCTCGGACTATCCACGCGCGTCCTGCCATCATTCAGGAGATGGACTGGCAACCCCGTCCTCCGGTGGTTGCCGACCCCATTAAGACCGACCCGGTACGCGAGGGCGTCCTATGTTTCTACAACGGCGAACTCTCTCGCATTGTGGTTTCCTATGACCGCCAAAAGGTTGAAGGGCTCACTCCCGAAGACCTGATCGAAGGAATCTCGACTACCTATGGTCCGGCCACCAGACCCGGCGTAGAGCTGGCGTACCGGTCGATCTACGGATATGGAGAGGTGGTTCCAGTCATCGCTCGCTGGGAGGATCCGCAGTACGCGTACAATCTTGTACGAACAACCGACCAATCGAGTTTTGTCATGGTTCTGTATTCCAAGCGCCTGGATGCCCTTGCCCAATCTGCGAGTCTCGAAGCTGTGAAGCTAGAGGCGGCATCCGCACCTCAACGCGAGATCGAGAAACAGAAGCAGAAGGACCACGACGAAGGTCTGCTTCTTCAGAAGGCTCGCGTCGTAAACAAGCCCAATTTCCGGCCGTAGAAACTGTTAGTAGAGTATTTGTGACGGGCACACCAAGCCAGATCGAATGGGCCGGTCAGATCAAGCCGCGCGTCAGCGCCGAGTTTGACCGGGTCGCGAAGGCGTTTGAGGAAGTAGCTCAAAGGCAACGGAACGATAAGCGGTCGGAAACTCTTGCCATCATTGCGATTCTGATCGAGAAACGCGATGAGGTGATGGCGAGAGACGAAGCCGGATACTTCATAAAGGACTGGCAGGAACTGGGCGGTAAAGTGCGACAAATGATCGCCCGCGATCCCCGTTATCAGGCAATTCAGGCGCGTCGCAATCAAGACAGGACTGAATGATACGCATCACCGTTAAGCTCACGGCGAAAGAACTTCACCTGCTTACCAGTCTCGCCTCCGACCAGCTATTTCGGCGTGAGTTTATTGATTCCCGTTTGCCCGGCTGTAAATTTAGCCCGACGGATCTCGTGTTGGGAAAACAGCTGGTGGAGCGGCTTCGCCTGCTCCTGGGTCAAGCCAATCAGGCTGGAACTGGGGCCGTGAATTAGGCGTTAACTTCTCGATGTCGAATCAGCGTGGCGGGCCGTCCGGCATTGCTCTTGGATAGCTGCGAGTAATGCGTCCCGGTGGATTGGTTTTGCGATGTACCCGTCCATCCCGGCTGCCAGGAATGCCTGTTGATCTCCATCGAGCGCCGATGCCGTCAGGGCCAGGATCGGCAGATGATCGCCTGTATCTGCTTCTAATGCCCGAATTGACGCCGTTGCGACTAGTCCGTCGATCCCCGGCATGTGGACATCCATCAATGCCACATCGAATTCGTGGTCCCGAAACGCCTGCACCGCCTGCCCGCCATTGGCGACAACGGTGACCGTGTGCCCCGCACGTTCAAGCATCCGAAACACTACCCGCTGATTGATGGCATTATCCTCAGCTACGAGAATGTTCAAGCCTCGGGTTGCGCCGGTGGTCTTGTTAGGAACCGCCACCGGCGCCGGTGTTTCCAAATTCCCTTTGACGGTTGCCGCAACCTCACTCGGGATCTCCACGCTGAACGTCGACCCGGTATTTAGCTCACTGGTAACTGAGATTTGGCCTTCCATGAGCTGGCACAACCTTTGGGAAATCGCTAACCCCAAACCTGTGCCGCCGAGCCTGGCTGAATGCTCTCCTCGAGCCTGTTCAAAAGCCAGGAATACTGCCTCCTGCTGATCCTTCGCGATGCCGACCCCGGTATCCTCCACGGAGTAAGTGAGGAGGATCCGCCCGTCCGCTGCGTCTCCTTTGGCGGATAGCGATAGTGTCACTCTCCCGTTCTCGGTGAACTTCACCGCATTGGCCGTCAGATTCAGCAGAACCTGCCGGATCTTGCTTGCGTCACCGAGTACCAGGACAGGAACGTCCGGGCGTACGTTGCATTCGAGCTTCAAGCCCTTTTTCTGGGCTTGTGCCGAGAACGTGCTCGCGACATGCCGCAGCAGCCCCGCCGGGTCGAAGGGTTCGCAGGCGACGTCCATCTTGCCGGCTTCGATCTTACTGAAGTCGAGAACTTCGTTAAGAAGATTCACCAGGGATTCGGCCGAGAAACGCATCGCGGACACATATTCGTCCTGCTCGGCCGTCAGTGTCGTGTCGGAAAGCAACTGCACCATGCCAAAAACACCGTTCATTGGAGTCCGGATCTCGTGGCTGATGTTAGCGACAAATTCACTCTTGGCGCGGCTGGCCGCCTCGGCGGCGACCTTCAACGACTTCTCTCTTTCAAGCTGCGTCGAAATGATCTCCGTCTGGTTGCGCACTTTATGTCGAAGCGCGAAGATCCAGATAGAAGCCACAACAACCAGACCGAGCAGTAGGCCCGCCGCCGTCGCAATTCGCTGAAGAGTCCACCAGGGTGCCGGTGTGACTACACTGATATCCGCCGCTGAACGCAAGAGAATCTTCAGGGACGCGTCGGCGTCTTGCCCCCACGATCCTGAAACCACGCCTACCACCTGAATGACGTCGTCCACCTGATGCTTCGCGCCGTTTTCCGCTCCCGCGCCGAGCAATTCGGCTCTAAAAAGCGTCTGACCGGACCGCAGCAGGAGGATTCGCTGGGCCTCGCCGCGGATCTCTCCCACCAGCGCTGCTGTGATCTGTACCAGATGTCCGGCATGCCGCCCGGTGGCCAGATCTGTGCTCGTCAATGACTCGGGCACGATGCGTAAATTTCCGGGATGCTTCTGAATGGACGCATTACGAAGCACGGGCGCCGTACTACCAGAAGCGGCGTAGCCTTCGACGTCGACTTCGTCGCCGACCTGAATTCCGGCCACCGTCGGCGCCAGCACCATGATCGCCCCGCTATGATCCTGTATGTAGACCGCTTGACCGTTCGGCCGTGCCGTCACTACCCCACCAAGATGGAAGCGGTTTCCAGACCGGGCTGGATTGAACTGGAGTACCTGCGAAATACTGGCAACCGCGTTTGAATCACGCTGTGAACCCTGATCCAGAATCGTGACCGCATCGCTTCCCGTCGCTCCAATCACCACGCCGTTCAACTGGCGCCGGCCATTGAAGCGAGTCATCGCGACCCCGCGAACCCGAATGCGTGCACCCGCCAGGTTGTCGGCCCGTTCGTCCCGAATCCCTTTCGGGTACATGACCCAAAACTCGAGTACACCCGACGACGCGTTCAAGAATTGCTGTCCATCTTCCTCGCGCACCAGTTCGGCGATGCCTTCTACCTCCACCCACGTGCTGTCAAAGCGGCCTGTAAAGAGTTCGGAAATGCTCAGTGGCCGCGGCGCCGGTAAGGGATTGTCGCCAACGATGTCGATCCTCTTGGCGGAGATTACGGGAGCATACTCGCCCGCTGCGGTACCCCCTTCGATCAGCACCCGATCGCCTGCCTTCAGTCCCGGCTGGTGACTGCCTTGCCACAACACGTAGATCCCAGCTCTAGAATCTGTCACCAACAGATCGTTTGGGAAGTCGGAGTATGACACCGTGGCGGTGATTCGCACCGGGATGTGACTTGCCGCAGCTTTCGGATCAAGCGCCCGGATCCGTGAGATTTCGGTAAGTGTCTGGTGTAACTGCTCTTCCGCTGACAGCCGGATCGTTGAGAACAACGCCAATACCACTAAGCAGATCGCGAACGAATTGACGACTGTCTTCATCAAGTTACATTGGCACCACTCTCCTCATCGGACTGCCGGAACCAGAACATTAGGCAGAACAAACTGATGCTACTGCGCCGCTTGTGGCTAACAGCCCGGCTCTTGGTAGAATAGTTATTTGCGATTCACTCGAATCTCCGTAATCCCGGTTTTGGCCCTGCTTGCCTTTTCCGGCCTGGGTCTCGCTGCGGTGGCTACAAAGCCCGTGCCGAAGAAGACGGTGGCGCCGGCCCGTAAAGCCGCGCCGGTTGCCCGTAAAGCTGCCGCTCCAGTGGCAGCACGCGGTAAGGCACCGGTAAAAACCGCAGTCCGGGGAAAATCGGCCCCCACCTCACGCACTACCCGGTCGGCCCGCAGCGCGCCTCCTCGTCCTCGCTACCAGTCGGTGCCCAGCCAGGCCCGCTACCAGGAAATACAGCAGTCACTTGCTTCCCGCGGCTATTTCTCGGGTGAGCCGGATGGCACTTGGGGACCTAATTCGGTTGAAGCGCTCAAGCGTTTCCAGCAAGAACAGAATCTCGCGCCGAGCGGCAGAGTTGATTCTTTGACGCTCATCGCACTCGGGTTGGGCCCAAAGCGTAACCTCGCTGCCGGCACCTCCCCGGATCTGAATACTCTACCGAGGCCTCAAGATGATAATCGGCGTCCCCAAGGAAGTGAAAGACCATGAGTCCCGCGTTGGACTCGTCCCCAGCGGTGTAACCGGACTCGTTGAAGCCGGACATCAGGTGTATGTCCAGACTGGTGCCGGACTTGCCAGCTCCATCCCAGACGAAGAATATGCGGAGGCGGGCGCCAAAGTGCTCCCCACCGCCGCTGAAGTTTGGAGCAAGTCCGACTTGGTCGTGAAGGTGAAGGAGCCCCAACCGTCGGAATATCCCCACTTCCGTCCTGGCCTGCTCCTGTTTACCTACCTGCACCTTGCTCCGCTCCCTGATCTGACAGACCGCCTTGTCGCCGACCGCGTGAACGCCGTCGCCTACGAGACCATTCGCGAAAAAGACGGCTCGCTTCCCTTGCTCACGCCGATGAGCGAAGTGGCCGGACGCATGGCCGTTCAAGTGGGAGCACAATATCTGGAAGCGCCCAATGGCGGACGCGGCATTCTGCTCGGCGGCGTCCCAGGCGTGGCCCCCGCGAACGTCGTCATTCTCGGCGGCGGAATCGTGGGACATAATGCAGCGAAGATGGCCGTGGGCCTCGGAGCCAACGTGACCATTATTGATCGGAACCTCAACCGCCTCCGCGAGCTTGATGATATTTACGACAGTCGGATCGTTACGCTTGCTTCGAATGTCCACACCGTTCGGGAAGCACTTCGCCATGCGGATCTGGTTGTCGGTGCTGTCCTCATCCCCGGCGCCTCGGCCCCCAAATTAGTCCGCCGCGAAATGATCAAGATCATGAAGAAGGGAGCGGTGGTGGTGGATGTCGCCATCGATCAAGGCGGCTGCCTTGAGACTTCTCATGCCACCACCCACACCGATCCGGTCTACTTCGTTGACGGGGTACTTCACTACTGCGTGTCGAACATGCCGGCAGCGGTCCCGCACACCTCGACGTTCGGTCTCACCAACGCGACCTTCCCGTACCTCCTGGAACTAGCTAATAAAGGACTTGAAGACGCGTGCAAGGCCAGCGCGGCAATCTGCGAAGGCGTCAACACCTATCAGGGCTCCATCACCTACCCAGCTGTCGCCGACTCTCAAGGCAAACAGTGGAAGGCAATGTCAGCCGCTTAGTGCCGGGTTACCGGTAAGACTCCCGATACTGAAGTTGCAGCGGGCGCGCAGGTCGGATGGCCCCACCCGCTCGCACTGACTCCAGGCATCTGACCGCTCTGCGCGGTGATGTCGTAAATGATGTTGTCGGGCCGGTTGGTGTCGGGACCTACGCCGCCCGGAACGTAGTCGAGCACCAGGGTGTTTCGAGTCCGCCACGCGATGTTGTGGTCGGCGCAGGACGAGTCGCCGCTGACACCGAGTCCGCCAATCAGCGTATGGGTGGAGTTGTAGAGCGCCAGTCCGCCGCCGAATACGTTAACGCCGCCGATCTTCTCGCCCACCATCGGATCGTTCGGTTGGCCATAGTTAGCAGCGTTCCCGCCATACGCGGCGCCTGTATCCACCGGGTTGCTATGCTGCAATCCGTAGAGTGATCCGCCAGGCTGCGTAGCGGTGTAAAGATCGGCTGTCGATAGGGCGAGGTGCGGCAGACTGAAGGCGTTGGCCGTGTTCGCCTTTTGTGCCGAAATCACCCGGCTTCCGGGCCATTGATCGCCGCGCGTAGAACCGGTGAAGACCACCGCGCAAACCACGCCGTCGCGATTTACCATAGTGCCCCACATGTCGAGATTGAAGCCGCCGTTCCCTTGCGCACGCGCAGCTTTGAGTGCGGTTCGCAGAGCAGCCGCGGTAGGTAAATCTTTGCAGGCAGCCGCAGAAGCAGCGGTTTTCTCGCCATCCTCCCCATACAGAGAGTGCGTGGCTAGTGCGATCAAAGCAAATCCCAGTGCATACTTCATTGAATATCCTCCAGGCATGGGAGTGACTCCCATGGCTCAAATCATTCTATTCGCTTTTCGCGACGGGAAAGCTTGTCTGCCTGCAACAATGAAATTAGATGCGCGTTTACCTGGTTACCACCGGTGGCACCATGGAAAAGGCTTACGACGAGCCAACCGGCACGGTTGGAAACCATGCCAGTAAGGTGCTCCGTTATGTCGAGCGCTTGCGCCTCTCCGATGCTGAAATCGACCTCGTGCCCCTCATGAATAAGGACAGCCTCGACATGGACGACGCCGATCGCAACCGTATCCTCGAGGCAATCCGCGAGAAACTCGCCGAGTTGCCGGCGCCCGTCGTCGTCACACATGGCACCGATACGATGGTCGAAACCGGACTCGTGCTGAAGCGCGGACTGTCGCAACTCAGCGTCCCCGTGGTCCTCACCGGCGCCATGACGCCGCTCGGCTTTGAAGGCAGCGACGGACTGCAGAACCTCGCCGAAAGCTTTCTTGCCGCTCGACTGCTTCCCGCCGGCGTGTATGTCGTGATTCACAACCAGGTGTTTCCTATCGACAAGGTCCGCAAAGACCGGCAACATGCCTGCTTCGTATTGGTGTCACCTCAAGGTTGAGGTTGCATCTTGGTTAGTAGGAGAAGGAAAAATGAAAATGACAGTGCGGAGCATCGGTGGAGTGGCTTTCGAAGCGGAAACACGAGGCCACCGTGTTCGCACCGATCTTGAAACCGCGCTCGGCGGCCAGGACGCGGCCATGACGCCGCCTGAATTGCTTGTTGCCTCCCTCGGGACTTGCGCCGCTTTTTACGCGCTCCAGTATTTGAACGCCCACAAAATACCGGCCGGTGAGCTGAAGATTGAGATTACTGCGGAAAAGGTGAAGGATCCTGCACGCGTAGGTATTTTCAGAATCGATGTTCACGGCCCGGCTGAGGCCAATCCTGAAGGACTGAAGCGCGCCGTCGAGAAGTGCCTGATCCACAACACATTGCTGCACCCGCCCCAGATCGAGGTCGTGATCTTCCAACCTGCTGTCGTTTCCTAGACCGCCCGCATCGCGGAAATAGCGCTAGTGCTGGCGCCGACGCTTCAACAAACGGAGCGTTCAGCACTCACGGCGGTGCTATCCTCTCGACATGAGGGCCGCGGTATCACTGGGCTGCGTGCTGGTGCTGTGCGGCGGCATGTTCGCCTTCCAAAAGCCCTTCTACCAGTTGCCCGGCGTCGAATATTCAAACTTCGAGACGCCGCAGGATTGGAACCAGAACGCGGAGTTTGCCTTCGCCCGTCTCATGTTCCCGCCCGGCGAGAACGATGGCTACCGCGGACGCTTCGACGGTCCCTGGCAGCAGGGGCTCTCTTTATGGACGCAGGATTATCCGCGCGCCGACCGCCACTTTGCGCAAGCCCTTCGCCGTCTCACACGAGTACAAACCCGCAGCGTCGAGGAGTTAGTAAACCTGGACGAATCTGCCGAAGCTTACAACTGGCCCTGGCTCTACGCAGTCCAGGTCGGCGAGTGGGGACTCACCGAATCGCAGGCGAAGAAACTCCGCGACTATTGCCTCCGCGGCGGCTTCTTCCTTGCCGACGACTTCCACGGCGATTACGAATGGCAAATGTTCGAGCGGCGCATCAAGATGGCGTTCCCCGATCGACAGATCGTTGAGATCGCCGACAACGACCCCATGTTCCACGTCCTCTACGACTTCGTTGAGAAGGACCAGATTCCCGGTCGTGCCCACCTGCGGCTGGGCTACAAGAACAATGGGATTGGCGCACACTGGCGCGCGATCTACGACGACAAAGGGCGCATCATGGTGCTCATCTCCTACAACTCGGATCTGGGCGACGCCTGGGAATACGCCGACGATCCCGTCTATCCCGAGAAACTCGCCAGCATCGCCATCCGGATCGGAGTAAACTCAGTCATCTACTCCATGACGCACTGAGTGGGCTTTCCATGCAGGTTACTGTCGAACGTTCCGAAATCAAACAAGCCACTACACCGATCGTAGCGGCACCTGCCCGCGTCGTCGCTCTCGACGTTTACCGCGGATTCGTAATGCTGCTCATGATGGCCGAAGTACTGCGGCTGTCGCAGGTATCGCGCGCCTTTCCCGGCAACTGGTTCTGGAGTTTTCTCGCCTTCAACCAGACGCATGTGGAATGGGCCGGTTGCTCGTTGCATGACTTGATTCAGCCCTCGTTCTCGTTTCTGGTTGGCGCCGCACTGCCTTATTCCATTGCTGCCCGCATTGCGAAGGGTGGCTCGTTCCGGCCGATGTTCTGGCACGCTCTGCGCCGCGCCTTCATCCTGGCGGCTCTCGGAATTTTCCTGCGGTCCATCAACCGCCCGATCACAAATTTCACTTTTGAGGACACGCTGACGCAGATCGGCCTCGGCTATCCGATCCTGTTCCTGCTTGGCTTCCGTCCTCCCAAATGGCAGTGGACTGCGCTTGGCGTGCTCCTGTTCGGCTACTGGCTGGCGTGGGCCGTCTATCCGCTGCCGCCCGCGAACTTCGACTGGCAGAGCGTTGGAGTGCCCGCCGGCTGGTCGCACCTCTATAACGGCTTTGCTGCGCACTGGAATAAGAATGCGAATTTCGGCAATGCGTTCGATCAGTGGTTCCTGAATCTCTTTCCGCGCACCAAGCCATTCGTCTACAACGGCGGCGGCTACCTGACACTTTCCTTCATTCCGACGCTCGGTACGATGATCCTCGGCCTCATCGCAGGACAGTGGCTGCGCGACGGCCAGCGCGTCAAACTCATCTACGCAGGTCTCGTAGGCATCGCCGCCGGACTCGCGCTCCACTTCTCCGGAATCTGCCCGGTAGTGAAGCGCATCTGGACTCCGTCGTGGACGCTTGCCAGCGGCGGCGCGTGCTTCCTGCTGCTCGCTCTCTTCCTCTGGCTGGGCAATCGAAAGTGGCTGTTTCCGCTGCTGGTCGTCGGTATGAACTCAATTGCCGCCTACCTGATCGCTCACTTGTTTGAGCACTTCATCGACAGCTCGTTCCAGACTCACTTGGGAGCGAGGGCGTTTCAGTTTCTCGGTGGCGGCTTCGAACCTCTGCTGCGCGGCATTGCCGTACTGACAGTTTTTTGGTTGCTGCTGTTCTGGATGTATCGCCGCAAAGTCTTCCTCAGAATCTGACGCGCGCGGGGGAGGCGATGGACCGCGCGCGTCCCTCGCCGTCAGGCAGCCGAGCGGAGCTCGTTCTGTTGGCCACTGACAAACTGCTGCTCGGCGCGCGTCCAATCCTCTTCGGGCGAGCCTTCAGGACTTCCACGGTCCTGCCACAGTTGATAGGCCAGCTCGGCCACGCGCTCTTGATGATTGTCGTTCTGAGCCCGGCTGGCCCGGTCAATACGGTCTATCGCTGCGTTGGATCTTTGCATTTCCGTTCATCCTTTCGTGAGACGCCAATACTTCCATGCGCCTCACTACCAATGACGGTCCTCAACGGCGATTCGCACGTAAAGTAATGTTAATGGCCTCTAGAGCTGTTCCGGCGCCTCGGTGAGTTTCACGCGGACGCTAACCTTGCGGCCACCTCGGTACACTTCGAGCTCTAAGGTGTCACCCGCTCGCTTGCGCGCGAGGATACGGCTGATGGCGTCCTCCTGCTTCACGGGCTGACCGTCCACCGACACGATGAAGTCGCCGCCAACGCCGATGCGGGCATTGCCGATCACCACCACCTGCTTGTAACCACGAACTCCCGCCGCGGCGGCGCCTGATCCTGACGCTACTTCCTGGACGAGCAATCCGCCTTCGCGGGGTAGTTCGAGCGCCTCGGCATAGTCGCCCGCGACGAATACGGTGGTCACGCCCAACCGCGCGCGGCGGAAGCTCTTGCCCGCTTGAAAATCTTCGAGCATCGCCTTCGCGCGATTGATCGGCATCGCAAACCCGATCCCGATATTGCCGCCGTTGGGCCCGTAAATGGCCGTGTTGATACCGATTACATTGCCGCTCGAATCCAGTAGCGGACCGCCGCTATTGCCACTGTTAATGGCCGCGTCGGTCTGTACCATGCCTTCGAGCGTCGCTTCGTTCTGACTTCCCTGAATGGTACGGCCGAGCGAACTGACAATACCGGTAGTGAGCGTTAGCTCGAGGCCAAACGGGTTGCCGATGGCGAGCACCTTCTGCCCCACCTGCAGGCGGTCGGAGTCGCCCAGGCTAAGATGCTTTAGCGGCTTTTTCGGAGTGATCCGGATGAGTGCCAGATCGTCCTGCCGGTCGCGCACCAACACCTCCGCTTTGTACTTCGACTGGTCGGGCAGCGTCACTTCCACCTGGCTCGAACCGGAGATCACATGGTAGTTCGTCAGGATGCGGCCATCACCATTGATGATGAATCCGGATCCCAGATCCTTCACCGGATAGACCTCCATGAACCAGTTGCGCTGATAAACGGTGCTGGTGATGTAGACCGTCGCTTCGCGAGCGTTCTTGTAAATCTCGATGTTGTTGACTTCGTCAGGTGTGAGTCCGGCTCCGTGAACCGACATGGGCTCTGACCAGCTCCGTCCTCCGCCGCCGGGCAGTCCCTCCCGGATCTTCGCCAGATTCCAGTTTCCGCGTGTCGTCAACAACACGAACCCGCCAATCATGAGCGCGCTTACGAGTACGATCCTCATCTTCATACGATCTACCTTGTCTGCTGCACTTCCCGGAGCGCCTGATAGACTTCCAGCGTCCGTTGAATCGTGTTCTCCTTGGATCCAGATGTATCGATGACGAAGTCCGCGAACTTCACCTTTTCCGCCAAGGGAAACTGTTGGCCGAGTCTCGCCAGCGTCTCTTCACGTGTGATGCCGTCCCGATGCATGGCGCGTTCAATCTGCTGGTTCTCACTGCAAAAAGCCACGATCAAACGATTATAGTTTTGGTAAGAGCCCGTCTCAACCAGTATCGCAGCTTCAGTTACAACGATCGCCTCGGGATCGCGCGCGGCGATGTCTGCGTGGAGCTTCATGGCACGCTCGCGAACCGCAGGATGCACCAGGGCGTTCAGTCGAGCCAGGCGCTCCCGTTGATTGAAAACGATGGCGGCAAGATGGCGGCGGTTGATGCTGCGGTCAGGGTTTAAAATCGATTCGCCAAACTCCGCCAACACCGCCGGGTACGCTTCGCCGTCCACGCCCAGCACAGCGTGACCCAGTTCGTCCGCCTTGATGAGATGGCAGCCCAGCTGGCGCAGGTGCTCGCCGACAAAGCTCTTGCCGCTGGCCAAACCGCCGGTGAGCCCGACGCGCAACATGAAGCTAGCGGCGCCTCTCCGCCAGGCCTACAGTGTTCGACATCAGCATGGTGACCGTGAGTACGCCCACACCGCCGGGGACGGGCGTGTATGCGCTGGCTAATTCGGCCATGTCGATGGGGTCCACGTCACCCACCAGCACCGAACCTCGTTTGTCGAATGCTGCGAGCTTTTCCGGCGACCTGCGGAAGATGCGGTCTACGTCCTCGCGAGCCTTCAATGAATTCATCCCTACATCGATCACAACTGCACCGGGCTTGATGTATTCGCGGTTCACCATGGCCGGACGTCCCATTGCAGCCACCAGAATGTCCGCCCGGCGGCACTCGCCGGCCAGGTCAGGAGTTTTCGAGTGGCAGATGGTTACGGTGGCGTCCGCGTGGAGCAGCATCATCGCCATCGGCTTGCCGACAATATCGCTACGGCCGGCGATGGTTGCTCGTTTCCCGGAGACCGCGATGCCGTTTTGTTGGAGAATCGCCATGACGCCTGCCGGTGTGCACGCTCGCGGTGCAGCGCGGTTTGCAACCAGCTTTCCGACATTGTAGGGATGAAAGCCGTCGGCGTCCTTGTCCGGACGGATAGCTTCGAGCACGCGGCGCGAGTCGACGTGCTTTGGCAGGGGCATCTGTACGAGAATGCCATCGATCTCCGGCCTGTTATTCAGTTCGTCGACGATCGCCAGCAGTTCATCGGTAGTTACGGTTTCGGGTGGTGCGAGCTTGTCGCTATAGATACCAAGGTCGTCGCAGGCCTTCTCTTTGTTGCGGACGTAAATCTCTGAGGCGGGGTTGTGGCCTACGAGAACGACTGCCAAACCCGGCGGGCGTCCGGTTGCCGCGAGTTTCGCTACGCGCGGTTTGAGTTCTTCAAAAACTTGCTGGCGCACACTCGCGCCATCGAGAATTATGGCCATTCGTCTGCGAGTTTATCAGGAGCCAAGTCCCGGCCTCTTCCTAGGAATGTTGGTGGTGGCTTCGGGTCTTGCTGTAGCGCGCCTTGGCGTGATGCTTGGCCTTGTGCTGTTTCATCAATCGCCGGGTTCGGGACCGCGTCGCGTGCGTTTCCACCGCCTGCACCGGCACGGTAGTTGCGAGGAAGGTTACAGCCAACAGCAGCAGCATCAAGCGTCGCATCGTATAAAGCTATCACGATATATGGGAGAATGACCAGCGAATGAGACTCGCCACCGTCCTGCTTTGCGCATCACTCAACTGTCTTGCGGCTTCGTCGATCGACCTTGAAAAGCTAATGTCAGCGCCGTTTGCCGCTGAACTCACTCCCGGTCCCGGCGGCCGCGTGGCTTGGGTCCTGAATTCGCTGGGAGCCCGCAACATTTGGATTGCCGAGGCACCGGATTACAAGGGCCGTCCGCTCACCACTTACTTTAAGGATGACGGGCTTGAGATCGGGGGCCTGCACTGGCTTCCGGACGGCAGCGGGGTCGTGTTTACACGCGGCGGCGATCTCGAACATCCCGGATCGGTGAACCCCAATCCCGCGCTCAACGCCACCATTCCCGAGCAAGCCGTCTATGTCGCCATGCTGGCCACCGTTGGTGCGCGCAAACTGGCGGAGGGACATTCGCCAATCGTGGCCAACGACCGCGTAGTCTACATCAAGGGAGGCCAGGTTTGGGCGGTCGAACTCATGCCCGACTCCAAGCCCGTACAACTCATCGGCTCCAAAGGTACAGCCTCGGAACTGATCGCGTCGCCGTTGGGTAAGGCATTCGCTTTGGTCAGCACCCGCGCGGATCACAGCTTTATCGGCGTCTACGACATGGTGCAGAATCAGTTCCGATATCTGGCGCCGTCGCTCGATTCCGATTTGCATCCGGCTTGGGCGCCGGACGGGAGATCAGTAGCGTTTGTCCGGATTCCGGCAGCCACCATCGCGCCGCGATTTGGACCAACGCCGACCGCCAAGCAGCCATGGAGTATTCAGTTGGTCGACATGGCGAACACCGCGAAGTCCCGCACTGTGTTTGAAGCCAAACCGGGGCCGGGAAGCCGCTTCGCGATCAATTCAGGCGGAACACCGTTGCTCTGGGGCGACGGGCGCCTGGTGTTTCCCTGGGAGCGCGACGGCTGGCTTCATCTTTACTCGGTCTCCACTGACGGCGGCGAACCCTCGCTGCTAACGCCGGGAGACTTTGAAGTGGAATCGATGTCGATCACGCCTGACCGGAAGTCGGTGATCTTTTCGTCGAATCAGGATGACACCGACCGGCGCCACATCTGGATGACCGGCATTCGCGCGGGCGAGAGTCCCCGCCGAATGACTCCCGGTAAGTCCATCGAATGGGCGCCGGAGATGCTCGAGAACGGCACCCTGGCCTTCCTCCACTCCGACACGCGGCTGCCTGCGCGAGCGGCAA
The DNA here is from genome assembly GCA_038212445.1 of Bryobacterales bacterium. Taxonomy (GTDB): domain Bacteria; phylum Acidobacteriota; class Terriglobia; order Bryobacterales; family Bryobacteraceae; genus TMP-7. The sequence goes on along the minus strand of JBBQUM010000004.1, from coordinate 267,900 downwards.
TTCAGACCGTCACCGGTTCACGCGATCTCGCGCCCAATACGATTCCAGCCGATTATCCCGCCGCCCTTGCCGAGCCTCAGCCGGTGATGATTTCAGCGGCCGACGGAATGCAAATTCACGGACAGCTTTTCCTGCCTCCCTCCGGCGGGGCGGCGAAGAAGCCGGGCCTGATCTTCTTCCACGGCGGGTCGCGTCGACAGATGATGTTGGGCCGCCACAATATGTATTACTACTCGAATGCCTACGCGATGAATCAGTATCTCGCCAGCCTGGGCTACGTGGTTCTGAGCGTCAACTACCGGAGCGGTATTGGCTACGGATTGAACTTCCGCGAAGCTACCAACTACGGGGCGGCCGGAGCCAGCGAGTACAACGACGTCATTGGCGCCGGCCTGTACATGCGCGGTCGAGCCGATGTCGATCCCAAACGCATCGGTCTTTGGGGCGGCTCGTACGGTGGATACCTGACGGCGCTCGGACTGGCGCGCGGTTCTGATCTGTTCAAGGCCGGAGTGGACTTCCACGGTGTCCACGATTGGACCAAATTGCGGCGCGGCATCGAGAACGATCCGGAGATGGCGCGAGTGGCCTTTCAATCGTCGCCGATGGCGTCGGTGGACACCTGGCGATCGCCCGTACTTCTGATTCACGGCGATGACGACCGCAATGTGCCGTTCAGTGAATCTGTTCGACTGGTGGAGGCCCTGCGCGACCGCAAAGTCCATGTGGAGCAGATCGTCTATCCGGATGAGGTCCACGATTTTCTGACGCACGGGCACTGGCTGGAGTCCTACCGCGCGATGGCAGACTTCTTCGGCCGGATGCTTTAGAGGTCACCATCTCTAATGACTCGACGTGAATGGATGGGAGTGCTGGCGGCCCTGCCTGCAATGGCCGCGTCGAAGGGCAAGCCGAGTTACTCGATCACAATCGACGATGTGGCATGGTCCCGCATTCCAGCGCCCTATCAGGAAACAGGGAATGGACGGCTGCTCGGGGCTCTGAAGGACCAGCACGATCTCAAGGCAGCCTTGTTTGTTGCTGGCACGAACGTCGATTCAGCCGGCGGACAAGCGGTTCTCGAGCAATGGAGCCGAAGCGGACATATGCTCGCGAATCACACCTGGTCGCATCATGTCTACAACGCCTCGATCGAACCGCAGGACTTCGCGAAGGACTTGCTTCGTTGCGATGCATTGATCCGCCAGTTCACCCGTTTCCGCCCCTTCTTCCGCTTCCCGGCACTGAAAGAAGGAGCCACGCCTGAACGGCGCGACTGGATGCGCGGCTTCCTGCGCGAGCACGGATATCGCAACGGATACGTGACGATTGATGCTTCAGACTGGTATTACGATCAGCGTCTCAGGGCGTGCCTGGAGAAGGACCGGACATTCGACGTCAATCGTTTCCGAGCGCCCTATCTCGCCCACATTTGGGATCGAGCGGTCTACTACGATCGCTTGGCGCGCCAGGTCACAGGTGGAACCGTACCGCACACCCTGTTGCTGCATTTCAATTTGCTGAACACCCTGTTCCTGGGAGATCTACTCAGAATGTTCCAGCAGAAAGGTTGGCAGGCTGTGGATGCCGAGACAGCCTTCCGCCACAGCGTGTTCCAGCGCCAACCAGATATCGTCCCTGCGGGAGAGAGTCTTATCTGGGCACTCGCCAAAGAGACTGGCCGCTTTGAGCGCGAGTTAAGATATCCCGGGGAAGACAGTCCTTATGAAGAGTCAAAGCTAGACCGTTTGGGGTTGTAACCGGCAGGCATGTTTGATTCAACGCAGAGAATCGCTACCGCCTCCAGAGGTAAACTTAGTTTATGGACTCCAAACCTGAGGAGCCTGTCGAAGACTTTCGATTGGACCGCACTCAATTTTCGGTCGCGCGACTAACGGATCCAGACGACAGTACCGCCTACTGGCTGTCTCGTCCCGTTGAAGAGCGTCTCCGGGCGCTCGAACTTCTTCGAAGGACCTTTTATGGCTCTGCCAGCGCTAGCGAGGGACTTCAAAGAGTTCTTGAAGTCGCTCAACTCGAACGGCGTTGAATACCTGCTGATTGGCGGATACGCGGTCGGTATCCACGGGTATATTCGGGCCACCAACGATCTGGATATCTGGGTGAATGTGAGTGCGCGAAACGCATTACGCGTCGAGCAGTCGCTGCGCGACTTCGGATTCAATGACACGGCCTTGAGTTCAGACCTCTTCTTGACTCCCCATAACGTCATCCGCATGGGAGTGCCCCCCATTCGGATTGAGATCCTGACCTCGATCTCGGGGGTGGAATTCGACGATTGCTACGCCGAGAAAGAAGATATCCGGATAGAAGAAATCCTCGTACCGGTCATTAGTCTCGCCCGCCTTCGGCAGAACAAGGCCGCAAGCGGTCGGGCGAAGGATTTGGCGGATTTAGAGAGCCTGCCAGAATAGGCGGCGAGGCGGGAGCACATCATAAAGCCACCCTGCCGCCGTTGACGGCAGGGTGGTTCGTGGCGGACTACTTTACTGCGATGGTGGTGCTGTTGGACGTCGCTGAGCCCATCGAAATCTGCAACGATGCGTTGCCGGCGGGCACGCCCGGAGGCACCGTTACCAGGACCAGATAAACACCGACGAAGCCGGGTAACGCTCCGCCTTGAACAGCCGGCGAGTCCTTGCCGCCGATCTTGGCCGTGACGGCGCCGGTAAGGAAGATCGAATTCGGAGTGATGTCGCCGGTCTTCTGTGCCGGGGTGGTCTGGCCAAGTCCGGTAGCGAAGACCCCGATGGTGTCTCCCGCGGCTGCCGGATTCGCCGGGGTGATCAGAGCGAAATCCGTCAAGCGGAAGGCGACGGCGCCGGTGTCATAGAAGAAGATGGCTGGGGCGGCGGCGGCAATGTTCATCGAGAACGGAGCCGACGCGCCATTGGCGTTGGTGACAACTACCGGTTGCGGTCCGGCAGGCACTTCGAACGGAACCTGTGCGAACACGCGTTCGCCAGATACGGTCCAGATGGGAGCGGCAACACCGCCGATGGTCACCGATACGCCGTTTAAGGCTTTCGGATAAGCGGTGGCTGCATTGAAGCCGCCCAGGTCGGTGCCGATCTTCGCAAAATTCGTACCGTTGATGAAGGCCAGTTCGCCGGGGGCGAGCGTGGTGATCCGCGGATCCTGTACGGCCGACTCGGTGTAGTTGATGGCCGGTGTCGCCGTGTTCGCGGCAGCCAGCTGGCTGCGGACAACGCCGCCGGGACTGGCGGTGGTGTGCATGTTGGCGTAGTGCTTTTCAGGATTGACGATCAGCGAGTTCAGCGACGCGAGCGCCGTGGCCGTCTTGACCTGGGCGACGCGAGTGATGTTACCCGTACCGTCGGCAATCAGGATCGGGGACGTGGTGAGCCCGGAGTCGATGGTCACGGGGCCGTTCTGCCCGGCAACCTGATCATGAATGTGCATCGCGGTTACGGTCGAACCCGCCGCGAGTCTTGGGTTGGTGTCGAAAACCACCGTTCCAGCGGCCGCTGTACCGTCGGCGTTGCGAACCGTATAAACATTGATGGACGCGGGAGCCGTAACGGTGGGCGTGATGGCCGGCACTTCATTGGCCGACGACATGGTGATCTGGAAGTTCATCTTGTCGGTGGTGAGCAGCGGGGAACGGACAGCGCCACCTGCCGCGACAGTCGTATGCAAATTGACATACGCATTCGAGGGGTTGAACTGGATCGAGTTCAGCGTGTCGACCACAGCCTGTGACGTGACGTCCGCTTCTACGTCAAAGTGCAGCGATCCGCCGCCGGCTGTAGCGGCCAGATTGCGTAATCCGGTATTGATGGTCACCGGACCGGCGACGCCAATGCCGCCCAAGTGAATGTGATGCCCGGTGAAGGTGGTGTCGTCCGGGAAGCCGGAGTAGGTGGTGTCGAAGGTCACCAACGCGGATGTGGGTTTGCCTGCTGCATCGCGCGTGATCAACGACGTAATCGTGCTGATCGCCGACCAGGTCTGTCCGGTGATCGGCGGCGTTTCATTCAGGGGGCTGAGGCGTCCCATTTGGACGATCATGGTCGCGGGCTGCAATTGTCCGCGCATGGCGCCGCCCGGCGCATCGGTAGTGTGGACATTGAAATAGAACTGGCTCGGGTTGGCAATGATGCCATTGATCGTGTCGAGTGTTACGGCTGTGGTGGGGAACTGTGTTTGAATCGGCGGCAGGTTACCGACGCCGGTAGCATCGTCGGTGCGGGTAATGGCAAAGGGCACAACGATGCCGCCGTTGGTGCCGGCCGGTGCGGCATGGATGTGCATGGCCGTGATGGACACGGCTGCCGGAAACTTATAGGACACGTTGGCATCGGCGCTTCCGGAGACGACCTTTCCGGCCGAGTCACGCACGACGTGCAGCCAAACGGTGGCGGCGCCGGAGGCGACCACGCTTCCGGCGGGTACTTCATTGGTGCTTAAGAGCACAGCGCGATATGGAATGGTTTCAACGGTCTGCGCTACAAGACCGCTGATGAAGATAAGCGGAACCGCTACACTGAGATGCTTCATGGAACCCCTCTTGCAAAATTTGCCCAGATTCTTTAGACCGGGTTCCGCACCGTCAGGGAACGAGGTGCGCTAACTCCGGCATCGCGCTACGGCGAGCTTCCACTGAGAATACAACTGTTCACGCAAACCCGCATCCATTACGGGCTCAAATATCCGTTCTGCCCGCCAAAACTGCTCCACCTCTGCCGTATTCTTGAAAAAGCCAGTCGCCAGACCCGCTAAATAGGCCGCACCCAGCGCCGTTGTCTCGATATCCGCTGGACGCACAATGCGACATCCGAGAATATCGGCCTGGAACTGCATGAGGAAATTATTTGCGGTAGCGCCGCCGTCGACTCTCAATTCGGCCAGTTTTTCGCCGCTGTCGGCTTGCATGGCTTCTACCAGTTCGCGGGTCTGATAGGCGATGGACTCGAGCGTCGCCCGGGCGATGTGGGCTCGGGAAGCGCCGGCCGTAAGTCCGCAGATCATTCCGCGGGCGTTCGCGTCCCAATGGGGAGCGCCAAGGCCGACAAACGCCGGAACCAGATATACGCCTGCGTTGTCGGGCACCGACGCTGCGAGTCCCTCTGACTCTGCGGCTGTGGAGATGATTCCAAGCTTGTCGCGCAGCCACTGCACGGCGGCGCCGGCGACGAACACGCTGCCTTCAACTGCGTACTCCGATTTTTCAGTGGTGCCGGCGGCGCGCGTCGCAATTAGACGGTTCTTCGAGACCGGCAGGTGAGTTCCGGTATGCATGAGGGCGAAACAGCCAGTGCCGTAAGTGTTCTTCGAAAGGCCGGGCCTGAAGCAAGCTTGCCCGAATAGTGCCGCTTGCTGATCGCCTGCGATTCCAGCGATCGGTATCTCGGCTCCTACGTGCTCGGCTAGAGCGGTCCCGCAGATGGAACTGGACGGGACAATCTTCGGCATCATGGAGCGGGGCACGCTGAGTAGGCGAAGCAGCTCGTCGTCCCAATCCCCAGTAGCGAGATTCATGAGCATCGTCCGGGAGGCATTGGTCCCGTCGGTGACGTGTGAGCGGCCGCCAGTGAGATTCCAGATCAGCCAGGTGTCGACATTGCCGAACAACAAGTCGCCGTTGTTGGCACGTTCGCGCGCCCCGGCTACGTTCTCGAGAATCCAGCGAATCTTGGTGCCTGAGAAATAGGCATCGATCACCAGGCCGGTCTTCGAGGCAATGGTAGAGGCTTCGGGTGAGGAAGCGAGTTCGGCGCAGAATGCGGCGGTACGGCGGCACTGCCAAACGATGGCCGGCGCGACCGGTTTGCCGGTCTTGCGATCCCACACTATAGTCGTCTCGCGCTGATTGGTGATGCCTATGGCGGCGATGTCGCGGGGCTGGACGCCGGCGCGTTCGAGTGTGCGGCTCACGGCGCCAATCTGAGCATTCCAGATTTCAAGCGGGTCCTGTTCCACCCAGCCCGGATGCGGGAAGCGGGATTCTATGGGCAGCGCCTCCATGGCGATGCGTCGGCCTTGCTCGTCGTAGAGCGCGGCCCGGGCACTGGTGGTGCCTTCGTCGAGAGAGAGAATGTAAGCCACTGTGGTTGAATTATAATGAACTTTACTCATGTTCTTTCGACGCGAGAAAGTCATTGTCCCCCCGTTTGCCGAGCGGCTCGACCAATTGAAGGCCCTTGGGTTTACCGTGGCCGGCGAAGGGTCGGGTAAGGCACGCGTCGGCAAAGGCCGCATGGCTGCCTTAATTGAAGATCAAGGCATCGAAAAGCCGGTACGCGTGAACAAAGCGGGTACACTGATCGGCAGCGAGATCGGCTGGCTGGTTCACGGCGGATACCAGATGTTCTGGCGTACGCAGTCCGGTAAGGTGGAACCGGCATTGTCCACACAGCTAACGGCCCTGCATGCATTTGAAGAGGACTTGAAGGAAGGGCTTGGGTTGACCAGCCTCTACAACGAATCACTCGGCACCACAACTGACCAGCACATGTACGATCGCATCCTCGACCGCGATCGTGGTGCGCAGCCGCGTCCCTGGGAAAAATAGAGCGAGTTCGTCATGAAGAAGTGGGCGATGGTGGTGGCCGCAGCTTTGCAAACCAGTGGTCAGCCCGGCGCGGTCGAGATTCCTTATTGCGAACTGATGGCAAAGGCCCCCGCGTTCGACGGCAAGACTGTGCGGGTGAAGGCCATGTATGAAACCGGTTTTGAGAAATCGGTATTATCGGCGCCGGCTTGTGCGCAGTCGCCTACGTGGCTCGGGCTGAGCAAGGGCTGGGAGAAACAGACCGACGCGGTTGTCCGGGACCGCATCAAGGATCTCAAATGGAGCGTTCCGCTCGAAGTGGTGGCTGTGGGAGTGTTCCGGACGGACGGCAAGTTCGGCCACATGGGCATGTACTCCCGCTACCTGCTGGTGGATCGATTTGAGACAGCCGGAGAGCCTGCGCCGGCCAGGCCCTGACCGCTATTTCAATCCAGCAGCGGCGAGCATCTGCAGAAACTGCCCCATGGTTCGCATATCGATGGACTGGGCAACCAGCTTGCCGCCGCGATCAAACACGAAGTTCTTCGGAATTCCCTCGACGTGGAACAGGCTGTTTACTTTGCGTCCCGGATCGAGCAGTACGGGGTAAGTGAAGTTCCGCTGGGCGAGAAACGGCTGAACTTTAGCGATGTCTTCGTCGGAGATGGCAAGGATTATCAGACCCTGGTCCTTGAATTTCTGGTAAAGCGCTTCCAGATCGGGCATTTCCTTCCGGCAAGGCGGACACCACGTCGCCCAGAAGTTGAGGAGCACCACTTTGCCCTTCAAATCTTTCAATGTGTACTGCTGTCCGGCAAGGTCGGTTAGGGTGAAGTTCGCAGCTTGACGCGCCGCGTCATCCAATTCCAGGCGCTTCATCGCGGCCGCGTATTGCGGCGCCTTCACGTCCACTTCGATGCCTTCGTATCGTGCCAGTTGCGCTAATTCCGAGTAAACTTCGTCGGGGACCGAGGACTGCTCAGAGGCTGCGGCGGCCAGTGTTCCGGCAACCGCCCGGAGCGTGTCTCGTCCGAAATCCCCTTCCGTGGAGAGACCGGCAAGACCTAGGGCGAGATTCAGCTTGGCTGCGGAGGGGGCCAGTGCCTGAATTTGCGACGCCAAATCGCGGGTGACGGCACCCCGTTGTTCGTCAGGAACCTTCCGCAGTGTCTTGATCTGATCGCGGATGGCTTGCTCTTGGCCAAAAACAAGGGATAGCGTCAGCAGGGAGAGGAGCGCTTGGCGGATCAATTTAGGTCCTAAAAACGAAAACCGGTGAGCACTCGGAGGAAGATGCTCACCGGTCGGCTACTACCCCCGAAGGAGTAAGGAGCCTAAACCTCGCGACGTTGATCGCTTTGTTCAGTATGCGCCGCTAGTACTAAAGACGCAAGAGGGCGAATCAGGTTTCGTACTACTCCCGATAGCAAAATGTAACTAACATGACAGAAGTACTAGGGATTCTCCCCGGGGCGACACTACTGCTCCCAATCGATTGGATTGAGCTGTTTTACGATGCCTGCAAAAGCGATGACACCCAACGCTAACAGCAGTGTTACGAGCACAAAAGCCCAATAGAATGAGTTGGTTTCCTTAACTATCCAGCCGGTGAGGTAAGGGGCGGCAATACCAGCTAGATTGCCGAATGTGTTCTGGATGCCTGTCCATTTGCCTGCGGCCGAGGCACCGGACAGCGTCTGAGTAATGGCCCATACATTTGAACTGTACAACCCGAAAAAAACGCATGCACCGGTGATTAGTACTAGAGCTAAGAATTGGTCAGACACCACCGATGCGGGGAGAAGAAGACACATAGCCCCGCTTAAGCCTACTATTGCAAAGGACTTGCGCACCAAGGTGACCGATTTTCCACCTCGGATAAGACGGTCGGAGAGCCAACCGCCGAAGGTTGAGGAACATGCGACGGCGAGGAACGGTGCCGACCCCAGATTCGACATTAATTCCTGGGAGAAATGCCGCTCGCGCTGCAGGTAGGTAGGCAGCCACGTCAGAAGAAAATACCAGGCGTAGTTGGAACAGAACAACCCGATGAAAGTGCCCCAAGCCGACCGTTCCTTAAGGATGCGGAGAATGCCCGGCGAGCCGGTGAAGTTCGACCGTTCGGTGGTGTGATCGGAGATGCCTCGTATGGACAGGCACCAGGGAATGAGCCACAGCAGACTGAGGCCGCCGATGGCGAAGAACATGACGCGCCAGCCGAAGCCGGCGACGATGTTGCCGCCGATCAGCAGTCCCAGCCAGGGTCCGAGCTTGGAACCGGCGTCGATCAGGGCATTCGGCAGGCCGCGCTTGGCTTCCGGGAAACTACCGGCGATTATCTTTGAATAGGACGGGTAAGCGCAAGCCTCAGCGGTTCCGAGCAGCAAGCGCAAGCCAAGGATCAGGACGTAGGAGTTGGCAAGGCCGGTTAATGCCGTGGCACTGGACCACACAAAATAGCCGATGGCATAGATCCAATAGACGTTGAATCGGTCAATGAGCCAGCCCGATGGGATCTGAAAGAGGGCATAGCTGAAGAAGAAGGAAGAGAACAGCAGGCCGAGTTGTTTTGGATCGAGCGATAAGTCGTCGCTGAGTCCCTTGGCGGCGGCGGACAGGTTGGCGCGATCGATATAGTTGATGCAGATCGAGACGACGAGCAGCGCAAGAAGAGTATTTCGCGACGCGCCGCCCGAGGCAGCGGTCTGGGTGCCCGACGCATTCATGTACCGATCAATCTATCATGCGTCCCTTATACTGAAGGCATGGCTTCTCTGGTGAGCCTCGGACCGCCACCGAAACTGGATCCCGTCGAACTTCAGTCGAAGCAGGACCGTCTGCTCGCGCAATTGGGTTCGATGGAACGGTTGATTGTGGCCTACTCCGGCGGCACTGATTCCGCGTACCTGGCGTGGGCGGCGAACCGTGCGCTGGGCGCGAATGCTGTGGCGATTACAGCGGATTCGGCGTCAATTCCGGAATCGCACAAACGAGATGCCGAGGCGTTTGCGCGCGAATGCGGCTTCAGGCATGAGTTTGTGGAGACGCTCGAATTCGACAATCCCGACTACGTGAAAAACGATCCTGACCGGTGCTTCCATTGCAAGGACGAGTTGTTCACGCGACTGGAGCAGGTGGCCACGGAGCGCGGTATTGCGCACATCGTCTACGGAGTGAATGTTGACGATTTAGGCGACTACCGTCCTGGGCAGAAAGCCGCCCGAATCCACCAGGCAAAAGCGCCGCTAGTGGATGCAGGATTGACGAAGAACGAGATTCGCGAGCTTTCGCGGCTCAATGGGCTATCCACTTGGGACCGTCCTGCTGCCGCGTGCCTGAGTTCGCGAATCCCCTACGGCACCGCGGTTACTCCTGAGAACATACGGGTGGTGGAGCAGGGCGAGGAAGCCATGAAGGCACTCGGTTTCCGGCAGTTCCGAGTGCGTTTTCACGGCGAGTTGGTGCGCCTGGAAGTGGGCCGCGCCGAGATGGAGCGCGCACTGTCGATGGCGATGGCGAACCAATTCGTCGAGGTTTTTAAGCCGCTCGGTTTTCACTACGTAACGCTGGATCTCGAAGGCTACCGCCAAGGATCTTTGAACGAAACGCTGAAGCACTAAGTCAAACCGATATGCGCCTGACCGTAACCCACAACAAGTCTGTCGATGAGATCAAGAAGCGGGTAGACAGCGGCTTCAACGATATTTTCCAAGGGCTGCCGATTCCGGCTTTGCAGATCACCGACACCGAGCGCGTGTGGAACGGGTCAACGATGACGTATTCGTTTACCGCGGTGGCTGGCTTTATAACAGTCCCGATCAAGGGTACGGTGCTGGTAGAGGAAAAGCTCGTGACCATCGACGTGGATCTGCCGGCCTTCGTGAGCAACTTCATCCCAGAGGCCAAGATGAAAGAGGCAGTGGAAGCTCAAGTAAAGGGCCTGCTGGCCTAGCCGCACCCCTAACCATTCACTTTTCTTGCGCGTTCGTCCCCGCCGGCGAGCCCCCTTCGTGATTTTTCCGGACATCATTCGTCGTTTTTGAGCGTCTATTTACCGAACTCCCCGATGTTGTTCAATGGAAAGAACTTCTCGAACATTCTGGGCTAGCTGGCAGGAGCGCATACACGCTCTGAAGAACATACCGCCCCTGGCGCGCATCGTCTGGCAGTCGGGACCGGCGGTGGTGTCTGGCAACTTGTCGTTCCGCATCGCGGCTGCGCTTGTTCCGCTGGCCATGCTGGCGGTGTCGAAACGCATTTTGGACGGCGTCCAGGCGCATTTCGCCGCCAAGCCCCTGCCTGAGCTTTTCTGGTGGTGGGTGGGAGCGGAATTCGTCCTGGCCGCCCTGGCAGGGGTGCTCGGGCGAACCATCGGTTTCTTCGACGCGCTGCTGGCCGACCGGTTCACGCGGTCAGTGAGCATCCGTGTGATGAAGCATGCGTCCACCCTGGATCTAGCCTCCTACGAAGATCCGGTGTTCTACGACAAGCTCGAGCGGGCGCGCGTTCAGGCGACGGACCGCATCGCGATGATTCAGGCGATTGGGACCGTCGTGCAGCAGATGATCGCGGCGGTGAGCCTGTCGTTTGGAATCCTCTGGTTCTCGCCCTGGTTGCTGGTGCTGCTGGTGGCGGCCGTGATTCCTGCCTTCATCGGCGAGAGTCATTTCGCGTTTCTCGGCTACGCGCAGAACATCCGGCAGACGCCTACGCGACGGCAGTTGGACTACCTGCGTGTGCTCGGCGCGAGCAAGGAGTCCGCGAAGGAACTCAAGCTTTTTGGATTGAGCGGATTTCTCTCCAGCGAGTACGCCCGTCTGGCAAACGGCATTTACGAGCAGAATGTCACGCTCGCGAGGCGGCGCTTGTGGGGCGGGGCAGCGCTCTCGATTCTGAGTTCAGCTGGTTATTACGGGGCGTATGCTTACGTGATTTATCGCACCGTGGCCGGCGATCTCTCATGGGGCACGCTCCAGTTTCTGGCGGGCGCTATTGCCGGGGCAAGCGCGAACATACAGAACGTATTCTCGACGCTGTCGAGTATCGCGGATCAGTCCCTGTTTCTGACGGACCTGGTGGAGTTTCTCAAAGTAGGCCCGACGATCTACTCGCGTCCGGGAGCATTGATGGCGCCGCGGCCGATACGCGATGGCCTGATCTTCGAGAAAGTCTCGTTTGCGTATCCGGGGACGAAACGGGTGGTGCTTGACCGTACGGATCTGCACATCGGGGCCGGAGAACAGATTGCCGTTGTCGGCGAGAACGGCCAGGGCAAGACTACCATCGTGAAGTTGATTACGCGCCTGTACGATCCCACCGCGGGCCGGATTTTGTTGGACGGCGTTGACCTGCGGGAATACAACATCGAGGATTTGCAAAGTCAGATCGGCGTAATTTTTCAGGACTTCATGCGGTATGAGATGACTGCACGGCAGAACATCGCCGTGGGCCGCATCGGCCGGGAGGACGAGGCCGTAGAACAGGCAGCGCGCAAAAGTCTCGCCGACCAGGTGATCGCGCGATTGCCGGGCGGATACGACCAGTTGTTGGGCCGGCGATTTGAAGGTGGAGTGGACCTGTCCGGCGGCGAATGGCAAAAGATGGCGCTGGCGCGCGCTTACCTCCGTGACGCTCAGGTCCTGATTCTCGACGAACCGACGGCGTCGCTCGACGCACGGTCGGAATACGAGGTATTCCGGCATTTCGCCGAATTGCAGCAAGGAAAAACCGCGCTGCTCATCTCACACCGTTTTTCGACGGTCCGGATGGCGGACCGGATTTTGGTTTTGGAAGAAGGGCGGATCGCCGAGCAAGGCAGCCACTCGCAGTTGATGGCGCTGGGCGGGCGTTACGCCGGAATGTTCGAACTTCAAGCAGCGAGCTACCGATGATCCAAGAGCCACCAATCTCACCGAATGTTCGCACGCCGTTTCAACTCGACACGAACCGGGCTTTTTGGCGGGAAAGCGGAAGGCGCTTGGCTGAGAATGCTGGAGAATTGCGCCGCCGTGGGAACAAACTACGGAGTTCGCGGGCACTGCTCCGGGACGTTCGTGCTTTGATCGCCAAGGCTGCCGGGAGCGAGCGTGAGGCACACACCGCATGGGTGCTGGATAACGCTCGGCTCATACAGTCGACGGCCAAGCACTCCCACGAATTCCTGACCACCGCGCACAAACTGCCGTCGCTCGCCGATGGTACGCCGCGGGCATTGCAGCTAGCGCGCGCTCTTCTGGACGCGGGGGCAAACGCCTTCGACGAGATCGGATTCGTGTGCTTTGTAAACGGTCATCAGGAGATCGCCTATCTGGACATGAATGAGCTGTGGGCATTGAAACCGGCTCTTCAATTGGAAGCGATCGAAAGGCTGATCCACCAGGATCCGCGTGAATGGCCGGCGCTGGTGGCAACGCTAATCGAGATCAGCGAAACGTTGTGGAAAGAGATCTTCGAAGCGCTGAACGCGGTGGACTTGATTCTTGGCGAGGACCGCACGGGCGAGTATCGCCTGATGGATTTCGACAGCCGCGAGATGTACCGCAGGGCGGTGACGGAGATTGCGCAATTCGGACGTCTGGATGAGCGGGAAGTAGCACGAACGGCGGTGCGGTTTGCGGAGAGAGAGGTGGCATCGTCGGATGACTCGCCGGGTGCGATGCGGAGGCGCCACGTCGGTTTCTTCCTGATCGACCGGGGACGCGTGGCACTGGAGTCGGCAGCTGAATACCGCCCTCCATTGCGGGCCCGGGTTTCACGGCTGCTGCGCGACAATCCCGCAGTCTTCTATCTTGGCGGCATCGAGCTGCTCACCCTGACGATCACGATTCTCCTGCTGTTCAACGCGCACACACTGCTGCCAATCTCGGTGATCATTTTGCTGATGATTATTCCCGGCACGCAGTTCGCCGTGGAGTTCATCAACAATCTAGTGACTGCACTGCTGTCTCCGCGCGCGCTGCCCAAGTTGGACTTCAGCGATGGCATTCCAAACAATTTCGCGACAATCGTCGCGGTGCCGACTCTGCTGTTGAATGAGGCCCAGCTTCATGATCTGATCCTCGACCTGGAGATTCGCTTCCTCGCCAACCGTGATCCGAACCTGTTTTTCGCGCTGGTAACCGACTCTCCTGACTCCCAGCAGGTTGTGGACGATCGCGACGCGCTGGTGGAACTCGGCCGTACGCTCATTGAAGGGCTAAACGCTCGTCACACCACCGACGGACGCGCACCCTTCCTGATGCTCCACCGGCACCGCGTTTACAACGAATCAGAAGATCGCTGGATGGGGTGGGAGCGCAAGCGCGGCAAGTTGCTGGACCTCAACTCGGTGCTGCGCGGCGCATTTGACGCGTTTCCGGTAAAGGTGGGCGACACCTCGATTTTCCCGTCGATCCGGTACGTCATCACACTCGATTCCGACACGCAGTTGCCGCGCGATTCGGCGCGCAAGCTGATTGGCGCGATGGCACACCCGTTGAACCGGGCGGTGGTGCATCCGGTGTCGCGGATGGTGGTGGAGGGCTACGGAATCATACAACCGCGGATCGGCATCAGCATACAATCCGCTGCGCGAAGCCGCCTGGCAGCGCTGTACTCCGGGCAGACCGGTTTCGACATCTACACGCGTGCGGTGTCGGACGTCTACCAGGATCTGTTCAACGAGGGCATCTTCACCGGAAAGGGCATTTACGACGTGGATGCGCTGAGAGCCGTGATGGAGCGGCGCTTCCCCGAGAATACGCTGCTGAGTCACGACCTTATTGAGGGCGCCTACGCACGGGCGGCGCTGGCGAGCGATATCGAACTCATCGACGACTATCCTTCGCACGTCAGCGCGTTCAACAAGCGCAAGCACCGGTGGGTCCGGGGCGACTGGCAGATTCTCCAATGGGTGCGGTTGCGCGTTCCGAATTACGACCGGCAGATTGTACCCAATCCGATCTCGCTGATTTCCCGGTGGAAGATCATCGACAACTTGCGTCGCAGCTTGCTCGAGCCGAGCCTGGTGGCCCTTCTGCTGGCCGGTTGGATTTTTCTACCCGGGTCGGCCGGTTACTGGACAGTGGTGACGATGATGCTGTTGTTTCTGCCAGCGGTTGCGGGCGTGGCGTTCGCCTTGCTCCGGTTGCCGCGACGACTGCCGGCGTTGCGCATATGGTTTGTCGACACGGTATCGGCATTTGCCAAGAGCGTCGTTGTGACGGCGTTCAGCCTGATCTACCTGTTACATCAGGCGATGCTTACAGTGGACGCCATCGGACGATCGATCGCGCGGGTGTTCATCACGCGGAAGCGACTGCTCGAGTGGGAGACGGCGGCGGAGGCCGAGAGTGCAAAGAAGGGTAAGTCGCGGGTAGACGTATATCTGGAATGGTCGCCGATTCTGGCGCTGGCAATTGGCATGGTGGTGTGGCTCACGCGCCCGGCTTCTCTGATTGCCGCGGCGCCAATTCTCGGTGCCTGGATGTTGTCGCCGCTGCTGACGCTATGGCTCAACCGTCAGCCTCGCCGCGGCAACTGCGAATTGAATCGTGAAGACGCAGACCTGATGCGAGACGCTGCGGAGCGTATTTGCCGGTTCTTCCGCGAGTGGAGTTCTCCGGCGACGCATTGGTTGATCCCGGACAACGTGGAGGAAGACGGCGCCGCCGAACTGCGCTTGTCGCCAACTAACCTGGGCATGCTGCTAAATGCGCGCGTGGCCGCCGTCCACCTCAATCAAACGACGATCGAGGAGTTCGCTGCGGAGACGCGTTGCACCCTCGACTCGGTGGCGGCGCTGCCCAAATACAAAGGCCATCTCTACAACTGGTACGACCTCAATACTCGCGAGCCGATGTATCCGCGTTTTGTCTCCACCGTGGACAGCGGAAACCTGGCGGCGAGCCTATGGACGCTGAAGCAGGCGGCGCTCGCGTTTGCCGGTGAACCCGCAATCAAGCGCGGCTTGACCGAGGCGATCACCACCAGCCTGAATTCGATCGCTGAAACGTGTGACCGGATGGTACGGGAGATGGACTTCGCTTTTCTTTACAACCCGCGGAAGAAGGTGCTTTCGGTGGGGTACCACGGCGATTCGGGGCAGGTGGAGCAATCCTGTTACGACCTGCTGGCTACTGAAGCGCGGATTGCGTCATTCGTGGCGATTGCGAAAGGCGACATCCCGCAGGACGCCTGGTTCCATCTTGGCCGGTCGCACACTCTCTACCGCGGCGAACGCGTCCTGACGTCGTGGACCGGGACGATGTTCGAATACCTCATGCCAGTGCTCTGGATGCGCCACTACGCGGGTACGCTGCTCGAGCACAGCGCACAGGCGGCGGTTCGCGTGCAGCGTGAATATGCGCGCAGAAAGGGCGTGCCGTGGGGAATTTCGGAGTCCGCGTGTGTGTCCGACGACGGCAAGTACGGCTACGAGCCGTTCGGTATCCCGCAGCTTGCGTCGAAGCGGATGGAGGACAACGTCCTGGTGATCAGTCCTTACTCGACGATGCTGGCGGCGATGGTGGATCCTGACAATGCTGTTAAGAACCTCCGGCAGATGCAGGATTTCGGGTGGACAGGACGGTACGGATTTTACGAAGCGATCGATTACCGGCATGGAGGCGGCGGAAAGCTGGTGCGGTCGTGGATGGCGCACCATCAGGGTATGGGGCTGCTGGCGATTTGCAACCTGATGTTCGACGGTCAAGTGCAGCGCTACTTTCATGCTGAGCCGCACGTGATGTCGGCGGAATTGCTATTGCAGGAACGAGTACCGGCGGGGGCGCTGGCTGAAGCCGGGGAGACGATGCCGATGCCGGAAGCGGCTCCGGTTAATTCCTGAGCGCGGTCTGTTCCGGTTTGGCAGTCGAGCGGAACAAGCGCTGGAAAAAACCTGGGCGCTTCTTATCGTCGATGCGGCTGAAGCCGATCCGGTCAGCGGCAACTCGCGCGTAGGGCGTGGCCATGAACTGCTTCCACACGAAGCCGCTGCGCAGGTTTTCGGCGCTCAATAGGATAATTCCGACGTCGATGCCGACCACATCGGGGTCCACCCAACCCTCGGCAGGGTTGAAGGCGTCGACGAAGCCGTAGCGCTTGTAGATCTTGTCGCCATACTGCTCACGCATTTTGTGGAGTGCGGGCAAGGTGATGTCGGGCGAGAACATCAGCGACCCGCCGGCAGCGCTTGGCACCAGCGTTCCATCGATGTGAGCGGTGAGCGGAGGCTCTCCCCACACCGTGTAGCCCACGGCGCTGTCAGACGCGGTGATGCCCCAGATGTCGTCTTGGTAAGTGGGAAAAACGAGGCTGAGCTTGCTGCAAAATTCGCGTTGCGCCCGCGTGGCGGCGACGGAGTTCCCCCACCAATCGATCGCGCCTGGCTGCCGTTCACGCAGAGCGCGGAAGTCAAACCAGGCGTGCGAGTACTGATGGGTAAACAGCGGACCGCCGGTGATGAAGCGGATGCCGTCGTACTCCATCTCAGGACGTTTCCAGGCGTACCACGACTCGGGCGGAATGGGATGTGTCGGAGAACCGATACCAAGAATGTAGAGGATCATCAGTTCGCTATAGGAATCCCAGCGATAGGGTAGGAAGCCTCTTTCAGGAGTCCAGCCGTGGGCAAACAGGTGCGCGTTGCCGTCGAGCATCCACGGGAAGTCCACGCGGGTGTAGATGCGGCGGGCAAGGGTGGTGATCTCGTCGTCGTCGCTGAAGAACTGTCCCACGGTGAGAACGCCGGCTAACAGCAGCGCCGTATCGATGGATGAGATCTCGCTGTTCCAGGCACGCTTTCCGGTTTCGGTGTCGAGGTAGTGGTAGAACCAGCCATGCTCGCGAGGAGCCTCCTGGTCGAGAAACCGGAGCATCCGTGCGGCGCGGGCGCGGGCCTGGTCACGAGTAACGTAGTTACGTTCCACAGCGATGGGGAGGGCGGTGAGCCCGAAACCGGTGGAGGCGATGCTGCCGATATTGGGATTCTGGCCTAGGTTACCCGCCTCGGTGCCGTCGGCGGGAGCACGGTCACGGACGATGCCACGCGGGCTGGTTTGCTCCCAGAAAAAGCGGAAACAGCGCAGTTCCAGGTCGTTCAGCAGATCAACGTCGGCTGTCGAAGGGCTGAAGGCGTTATTACTCGCACCGCCCAGGGCTGGCAGCACCACCGCCAGCAGCGTCATTGATAAAAGCCGCAACAATCGTTGGACGCACAGGACGGCCCCTCGATTTCGTTCCGGCTGGAATGGAATCCAGGCCATCCTCACCCTTCCATTTTCTCACGGAAGGGCGTTGCGCCCGCCCTTTTCGCTTAGAAACGGGCGATTAGCCCGACGCGGAAGGCGCGGGGGGAACCGGGCGAGATGTTGTTGTTGTTGTCGGCGTTCATGTAGTACTTCTTGTCGAGCAAGTTCTCAACGTTGGCCTGGAAGCGGATGCGCTCAGTGATCGAGTAATAGACGGCAGCGTCGGCTCGCGTATAGCCGGGGAGCGTTACGGTATTGTCGACACCGGCGAACATGTCGGCGCGATTGAGGAGTCCGGCGCCTGCTGAGAGGCGAGGCAAAATCTGATAGCTGTTCCACAGCGAGAAAGTGTGATGGGGAACCTGCGCCACTTGCGCGCCGGAGAGAGCCGATACCGTACCGCTACGGATGAACGCGTCCTGCCAGGCATAGCCGCCCGCAACCTTCCAGCGGTTAGTGAGGCTACCGGTCCAGCCGAGTTCAAAACCGTTGGTCCGTTGACTCCCGGTCTGAATAATCCGGGTGGGATAGTTGGGGTCGGTGGAGCGGGTGTTGGTGCGGTCGAGACGGTAGGCGGCGGCTGTGAGTGAGAGGTTGCGGCGGACATCCCATTTGATGCCGGTCTCGTAGTTTGAGAATTTCTCGGGCTTCACCTGCTGGGTAATGGTGGTGAGCGACGAGAACTGGTCGCCGGAACTGGGAAGGTACGAAACGCTGTAGTTGGCGTAGACCGAGACTGCGGCAATGGGCTTGAGCACAATGCCGGCGCGGGGGGAGAGCAGAGTATCGATGCGGGAGAGGCTCTCGCCGGTGCGCCGGTTATGGAAGTCGAGATTGAAACGGTCGACGCGGACGCCGACGATGAGTTGGACGAAGCGTGTCACTTCCACCTGATCCTGAAAATAGCCGGCGGCTACATTGGTGGTCACCTTATTGTCGGCGTCGGTGGCGCTCTGTCGGAAGGTGACAGGCGTCGAGATTACGGGGTTCTGGTAGGGGACAGTGATGGATGTCGCCGTGTTGTTGAAGTATCCGGTATTGCGGAAATTGGAGCTATTTTGCTGGCCGAACTCCGCGCCCCAAACGAACGTGTGGCGAGTGGGACCAGCGTTGATGCTCGTAGTGAGATCGGTCTGATTGAAGACGTTTCTGCGGGCAGTGGCATTGTTATAGGCCGAGAGTGCAACCAGCGTCTTGTCGGTGGTGGTGGCTCCGGGGACGAAATTCTGATAGCCGCGGTCGTAGTCGCCGATCAAGGTCCGGTTGTGGAAGTTGATGTGGCCGAACTGGTGCTCGACGCTAACCGAGCCAAGATTGACATCGGCTCGGACATTGCTGTCGGAGGGATTGCCGAAGAATGTGGAGATGGTGAGGTCGGCGGGCAGTCCACGGTAGGAAGGAATGCCGCGGTCGGCTGTACGTCCGTCGTGAAAATACTCGTAGCTGAGCGCGACTCGCGTGGTTTGGTTCGGCGAGAAGGTGACAGTGGGAGTGAAGCCGTAGCGTTCAAGTCCGACGAAATCGCGGAAGCTGTCCGAGTTTTCATACATCGCGTTGAGGCGGACGGCGGCTTTGTCTTTGAACGTATGGTCGAGGTCAGTGGCGAACCGTCGGTCGCCGAAAGCGCCTCCTTGCAGCGAGATCTCGTGGAGGTCAGTGAAGCCTGCTTCCTTGGTGACGCGATTGATAACACCACCGCCTCCGCCACGGCCGAAGATCATGGCGTTGGGGCCTTTGAGGGCTTCAACACGCTCGGTGTTGTAGAGGTCGCGATAATACTGCACGTCGTCGCGGACACCATTGACGAAGAAGTCTGCGGAGGAACTGTTGCCGCGAATCACCAGTTGGTCGCGATTGTTTTCGCCCTGAATGGCCGTGATACCGGGGACGTACTGGACGACGTCGGCGATGCTCAGCATCATTTTGTCCTGTATGAGCGAGCGATCCACCATGGAGATGGACTGCGGAACATTCAAGATCAGGGTTGGGGTCCGGGTGGCGCTGTCGGTAGCGAGCGTCTGGTAAGTTGGTGCTTCAGTGACGGTGACCAGTTCATCATGGTTTATGATTTGCAACTGAACATCAACTGACGTTGACGAGTCCGCGGTGACTACGAGGCGGACGACAGAATCGGCGAAGCCCGGCGCTGAGACCTTGAGGGAGTAGTCGGCGGGCGGAAGGCGCAGGGAGAATTCGCCTTGAGCGTTGGTGACGCCGGCCGCAATCAGACGGTCGCTGAAACTGGCGGCAATATGCGCTCCGGCAATCGCAGCGCCGCTGGGGTCGACCACGCGGCCGTTGGCATTGGAACGGGGAATTGGTTCGGAGAAGAGCATCGCCGATGAAATGAGCACACTCATGACGCACAGCGTCTTGCCACGGAACATGTTGATTTCCTTGAGTTGTCGCGTTCAGTCCGGCATTGTTGTCAGCCTGGCTCAATTATGCCTGATTGCAACTCAGTGTCAACAAAAAATACGCAACGGTAATTTCAGATGACTGAAATGACGCCAGTATAGGCTGAAATGCGAGGTTCTAGCGGCGAAGCTTAAATACAATTGCAAGTTATATGCATTGGCTAGAACGTTTTCAAGCGTATTCTCCGCGATTCCATCTTCATCGCCGCATTTGGCAGGCGGTGCAGTTGGATGCCGATTTCGCCAGCCAATCGTCGATTTTTGGCATCGTCGTCAACCAGCACGCTCATCACGCGGCCGTTAATCAGCTGCACGATGGTGTTTCCCCGGGCAATGATATGGATCTCGTTCCAGTCGCTGTCCTTGATCAAGGATTTGAGCTCGCCGGTGCCGTCTCCCGTGGCGCCGATCGACCCGACCTTGGCGCCGTTGGGCACATATGAGATCTGCCCGCGGAGGGTGAGGAAGCCGCGGCCGCGCTCCTCGTAGATTTGCCCGGTGTACTGCTGCTTGAGATCGATGTCCGCTTGGTAGCCCTTCATCACCCACTTGGCGACTTCGGGCAGTTCAATGCTGCGGTACTGGATACCGCTGTTGCCATCGTTGACGCCGGTCATCCGGTATTCGAGTTTCAACTCAAAGTCCGCTGGCTCGCCGCCTTTCCAAATGCAGAAAATGTTCTGTTTGGGCTGATGGTCGAGTTTGCTCTCGCCGATGATGGCGCCGTCTTCAACGCGCCAGAAGTCGGGGTCACAATCCCACCCGCTGAGGCTCTTGCCATCGAAGATTGGCCGGAATCCGGTCTCTTCTAAAGGAGGCACAGGCAGCGGGCGCGGACGTGCGGGCTGCGGCGATTGAGCGAACGCGACGAGGACAACAGAGAGAGTAAGGAAGCTCTTAAGCAACATGGGCTGCCTCAGCCTATATCAGCCGGAAAGCGGTTGTCAAAAAAGGCGGGGATCAGGCGCCGGCGCGGCGGAGCAGTTCCTCGGCCTTCTCACGCGGCGGATCGTCGGGAGTGAGTTGCGAGCCGATGTATTTCTTGAGCATGGCACGCGCCTGGTCGAGATTGCGCTTGTCGCGGATGTAGGTTTCGGCGCGGTTATAGAGGATGCGCGGGCTATCCGGCGCGAGTTTCTCCGCCTTGGCGAAATAATCTTCGCTCTCCTGCGGACGACCGCGTTTAGACACGTACATCGCAAGGTCGATCAAGCGTCCTACCTGTCGCGGAGCAAGTTCGAGCGCTTGTTTCAGATGTTCTTCGGCCTCGTCAAACTGCTTTCGCTTGTCGGCCAATTGGGCGCGCGCGTAATGGCCCTCGGCCTGGTCCAACTGCGAGATCTTATTGACGAGTTGTTCGGCGCGGTTCAAGCCGCCGCCGAGAAATCCCGGAGCCTCAAGGTAGTAATCGAACAGATCGTTGAGAGCTTCCTTGTCGGAGGAATCGAGCAGGACTGCCTTTTCGAATTGAGTCCGCGCTCGTGACGCATATACAGGTGCAGTGAAGGGACTGGCCGTTTCAGCGCGCCGCCCCCACGTTTTTCCCAGCCAGTGGACGTAATCGGAATTACGAGGCTCCAGTTGAACAGCATGCTCAAACGCTTCAGTGGCTTTGTTGTAGTCGGTTAAGCCGAAGGAAGCCATGCCCATCAGAGCCCAGGATCGGGCATCCTGCTGCGCAGCGGAGTTCAGCAGGCGCAGAGCGCGTTCGTAATCAGTCCTGCGATAGGCGGCATTGGCCTCGTCGTAGACGGAACCCGCGCCGGCGAACGCCGGAACCAGGAGAAGGAATGTAGCAAAAACCAACCTCAACATCGCATCGAACCCGCAGGCTTTCACTCAGTATAACCAGCGCGTGCCTTTCCAAGCCCATTGGATGTACGGTAAGCATCGCGGGTTGCGGACTATTGCGGGTGGGGTTGCTTCTCATTCCAGCGGACATTGTAGGCATCGAGGTCGCCGTTGAGTTCGCGGCGTCCTTCGATCACGATGGCCTGGCCCGCGGGAGCGTCGGTTTCTTTCGCTTCTTTTTCGCCATCCAGGAAGCGGGTCTTCTTAATCCGGCGAAAGATAAGTTGCTGCTCCCCTTCGACTTCGAGAAGGATCTCCTTCTTGGAGATGCTTTTCAGGGTACCGGGAAAGCGCAGCAGCATCTCTTCGGACGTGGATCCGCCCGCACCATTGGGTTTGGGACCCTGGGTTCGGCCTCTCCTTTGCGCGAGCAGCGCGGGGCTTGCGAGGATAATCGCGAACAGGCCACGGCGGGTCATGGCTGGGCGGCGACCTCCACCACCATGCGCCACAGTAGTTCCACGCCGTCCTCGAGGTTCGAGGTAGCGATACGTTCGTCATTCCCGTGCCCGCGGCCCTCGCTGCCGTCGCGCACGAAAATCGGGACGCCATATACGGGCATGCCCTTGGCGCGCAGGAAGGCGCCGTCGGTGGCGCCGCGGGTCATATAGGGCATAACGACGTCCTCGGCATGACTTGTGGCGATCTTCTCGATCGCTTTATACAGGGCCGTGGTTAGGGGAGTCGGGTCAGTGGCGGGCATTTGCTGGCCGTTGACGAGCGAGACTTCGATAGCCGTGTCGTTGATCATCTGGCGAAAGCGGGCGAGTATCTCCTCGCGGGTTTCATTGGGCAGGCGGCGGACGTCCAGTTGCGCCTCCGCACTGTTCGGAATCACGTTCACTTTGAAGCCGGCGCGAAGCATGGTAGGGGAGATGCTGGTACGCAGCATGGCTTCCAACTCGGGGTCGCGGGCACGAATCTGATTGGCCGACGCATTCGCCGTGACGGGATTGTCCAAGCGCGGCAGGATTGGCGCGAGCCAGCCAAATTCCTCTGTCTTGGCCATTTCCCGGAAGTAACGGCGAGTGGTCGGGTTCAGACGTACGGGCTGGTCGGAGTCAATCAGACGTGTGATCGCCCTAGACAAACGGACGACAGGATTGTCCGGGCGCGGCAGTGAGCCATGGCCGGCGGTTCCTTTCGCGGTCAGCATGACGCGAGTGGGGATTTTTTCAGCTGTTTGCGCCTGGAAGACGCGATGACCGCCG
This sequence comes from Bryobacterales bacterium, assembly GCA_038212445.1. GTDB lineage: Bacteria > Acidobacteriota > Terriglobia > Bryobacterales > Bryobacteraceae > TMP-7. The sequence continues at coordinate 244,658 of JBBQUM010000004.1, read as the reverse complement.
GGCAGTTCGAGTACGGAGCCTCCTTCATTGAGCGCGAACTCCGCGTCGATCTTCGTCCAGGCGTTGTTGATCAGCCACTGTATACCGGTGGATCCGGCTTCCTCGTCGGACTCGGACAACAGGATGATGTCGCGGTTTAATTTGATGTTTCGACGCTTGATCTCCACCATCACAGCGAGTTCCGCCGCCAGGAGGCTCTTGTCGTCCACGGCTCCGCGGCCGTAAATAAAACCGCTCTTGATTTCGGCTTTGAATGGATCGACGGTCCACTGGGCGCGGTCCACCGGAACTACGTCGCTGTGCGCCATCAGGAGAAGCGGACGGCCTTTGCCAAGTCCTTTGATGCGGCCGATGAAATTCAGGCGGTTGGGGTCGGGTCCCACTAATTCACAAGGAATACCGTGAGCGTCGGCCACCTGCTTGAGATATTCGGCCACGCGTGTCTCGTGGCCAACCGGATTGGAGGTGTCCAGCCGAACTAAGTCGATTAGATACTGTTGGCTTCGCTCGACCAACGGTATGTTGTCGGTGGCCGCGAGCGGGAGTGCCAGTAGCGCCCAGAACGCGAAACTCCGCATCGGAACTGATCTTATCAAACGTGGCGGGATGTTATACGTGTACACCCTATATTTCTCTGACGTGCCTGCGCGGGTTGCGATTTCGGAAAACGAGGAACCTGGGTAAGGACCGCGTAGGCATTATGAAAAGTACTTTACAATAAAAAGTAATTTACGTATACTCGGGTCATGCTTGCCCGAATCGGTGCCCTTTGCGCGATTTTCGCGTGTACTTCGGTTGCGTGGTGGATTCTGGGAGCGACGATGTTCAGCCGTACCAGCGCGTCGCAGCGCGACCTGACGGGTAAGGTGGCATCGGTATGGGGAAGTCCGCAAGAACAGAAAGCGCCATCGGCGATGTACGCCCTGGACTCTACCAATGGCGCGACCGGCGCTTTGACGCTTGAGACCACACGGTTGCGTGTTGCGCTCGACCTGGACCACCGGCAGAAAGGGCTTCTCTGGTACAGCACCTACCGTGTGAATTTTCACGGATCATACGTGTTCCACAACGACACCGCGGAGTCGCACTTGGCAGTGTTCCAACTTCCCCTGCCGGCGACGCAGGCCCTCTATGATGACCTGACGGTAACGGTTGACGGGCGCGCGGTGGAGACGCGCAGCAGTGCGAGTGCGATCACGGCGCAGGCACATGTGCCGCCCGGCGCCTCCGTGACCCTGGCGGTTGGCTATCGGTCGCAGGGGCTCGAGAGTTGGAAATATTCGTTTGGTGAGAACGTCTCGAAGGTCCGCGATTTCTCGCTGCAACTCAGGACGAATTTCCGCGAGCCGGATTTTCCGGAGAATTCGCTAGCCCCGACGGCCAAGCGCCTGTCGGCTAACGGCTGGGATCTTGAGTGGACCTATCGCAACCTCGTTTCCGGATTCCAGATCGCGGTGGTATGTCCTGAAAAACTTCAGCCGGGTCCGCTGGCTGGGGAGATTATCTATTTCGCACCGGTATCCTTGTTCTTCTTCTTTTTCCTGATGTTCATCATCACGACGATTCGCGACATCGACCTGCATCCGATGAACTACTTCTTTCTGGCGACGGCCTTCTTCGCTTTTCATCTGTTGCTGGCCTATCTCGTGGATCACATCTCGATTCACCTGTCGTTTGCGATTTCGTCAGCAGTCTCTATCGCGTTGGTGGTGAGTTATCTTCGACTGGTGGTTGGCCTGCGATTCGCGATGCGCGAGGCGGCACTGGTGCAATTCGTCTATCTCGTTCTGTTCTCCTACGCCTTCTTCTTCAAGGGATTCACTGGTTTGTCGATAACGATCGGATCGATTGCGACACTGTTCGTGGTGATGCAAGTCACCGGAAGAATCAATTGGCAGGACCAGTTCCGCCGTTTTCCACCAGCGCTACCTGCGCATTGACTCTAGCGTGTGTTTCTGAGGCCAAGAGTCATGAGGTCGCGATAGTCGACGGTGTAGTTGCCGTAGGTCCGGCCACCCGCTTTGCGTCCTTGTTCGGCGATGCCTGCCATCTCACGCGCCTCGGATTTCCTGCCGGCCTTATTCAGTGCCTGCACGTAGGAAAGCTCGATGGCGACCGTGAGTGGGTGTGACTCGCCGTAGCGCGCGCGTCCCGTAGCGCTTGCGCGGGACAGCATGTAGACAGCGTCGTCATAGCGCTTCAGCAGAGTGCAGACGACGCCGGTGGCTGCCATAACACGCGCTGCGGCCGTATCATTGGGCGAGTCCAGGGCCGACCATATCGCGAGAGACTCGGTCATTCTCTCATTGGCCCGCTGTTTGTTTCCCCGCCAGATTGCGATCACTGCGAGGTTATTCAGTAGGCTGGCGATTTCGACCTGGTTCTTCACTATCCTCTCCGGATCTCGCCAGAGGGAGAGCATACGGAGGTAGGTATCTTCGGCTTTCGCGAAGTCGTTGCGCAGTGCTGCCATTCCAGCCAGTGTTGACTCGGCTCGCATCCGCGATTCCACGTCCGGGATCGCATCGAGTGCGTCGGGGAGTGAAAGGCGCTCGGCTTGGGCAATACGCCCCGACTCCAGGTACAGCCTGGCCAGATTGAACTTGCTGTAAGCCCAGGCGGCCCGTCCCGCGACGCTCATCTCAGGCGCCAGCGTACGGATCGCGCGGTTATAGCCGGCTTCAGCCTCGGCGAACTGGCCTTCTGTCTGAGAAATCGCTGCGAGGTCATTGAGCGCAATGCCGAGTGCAACGGCAACCTCGCCACTGCCGGGTTCGAGGCGGCGGACCAAATTGAGCAAGAGGACCTTGGCTTCCGTATTCCGTCCCTGATGTTCCAGCTCGACTGCCTGTAATAAATCGGCAACCGCAGATGGTTTCGGCTGGGGAACATTCTCTGAAGCGAGCACTGGCACAAGAGCCAGAGCGTTGACAACGATCCATTGGCAAAGGCGCATATCTATCTCCTCCAGGAGAGTGCGTGAATAGACAAAGCGGCCTCCGGTAATCCGGTCAGCCTTCGGATTCGAAAACTAAGATGTGAACTTAACTTTCTTGGTGATTGATTCGGCGAGGACGGGCACGCCATCCTGGATACACAGGCGTTCGATCTCGCCGTGCTTCAACTGCAGACAGTAGCGAATGAATGTGCGCCAAGCCGGGTGCAGGCGATCGTATTCATTCATGTTCTCGACTCGCCCAGGAGCCGGGAGTTTACGATCAATCATTACGGCCCTCAACAGTTGTACGTGCGATGACGGAGAAAGTTTAGTCCTGCGGGAAAAAGGTTGGGGCGGTTTGCCCACGGGCGGGCGATATCGAGGAGGCGGTGTGATGCCCGCCTCCCTTTCGTGCTGGCCTATTTCGTCGCTACAGGTGGCGCCGCTGTGGGAGCCGGGTGCGGCAGGATGTCGGGCTCGATGCGGACAGCGGTCGTGAACTTGTAGGGATACTTGCCGCCGCTCGGGAAGGTGAGCTCGACAAAGTACGCCGTAAAACCCTTGGCGGGCTTTTCGACTTTGCCGGTGTACTTGCCGCTCCCTTCGTCTGTCAGGACGGAGCTCTTATAGGCCGGTCCGATGGTCATCAGCCGGAAGTCGCGAGCGTCCGGATTGGTGGCCTGCCAGAGTTTCACCTCGGTGGGCTTGTCCACCGTCTTCACGGCGATAGTGCCGTCCTTCTCAAATTTCCAGGAGAACTTGGGGCGCGGCTTGTTCTTGATCACGGAGTCATAGAAGGTGATGAAGCTTTCAAAGGCGTCGGAGCCGCGGAGTGAGTGGTCGGCGTTCGGGACATAGCGCAGGTACTTCTCGCCCTTCAAGTCGTCGAAATAAAACTGTGAGGAATCGGGCAGGAAGAACTGATCACCGGCGGCGTTGATCATGAACTTGGGCATCGTAAGACGATCGCGATAGGAGAACGGCTCAACGATGCTCATCAATTCGGCGTAGCGCTTGGTGCCGGACCAGTCCATCAGATGACGAGCCTGGTAGTCCCCGACTGCAGGCGCATAGAAGCCATAGGCGCGATAGTGATGGATGAACGAGGGGACGATGTTGAGCATGTCGATCACCATGGGAGAGATGGCGACGACGCGCTTGTCGACGGCCGCGGTGGTCCAGGTGGTCCAGCCGCGCTTGGATCCGCCGGCGACTACGAACTTGTCGACCTTCGTTCCGCCGCCCGCTTCGCTCGCGAGCACCGCTGTGATGGTATCCATGGCTCTGACGGCGCTCTTGGTCATCGGGAGCCGGGCCGGCCATTGATCGTCACCGCCGCGCAGGAATTTGTCCCACGTGTAAGCGATGAGCGAATCCTCAGTCAGTTCCTTGCCGTTATCGTCGGCGAAGACGAGCGGCTGGTTGGGCACCATTTTCAGCTCCGCCGCGATCCCGCCGGTGGCGGTTGCGGCGGCGACCATCATGGCGTCGGCCTTCTCGGGCGCCTTGCTCTTGTTGGATCCCCCGGTGATGAACAGGAAGCCGATGTTAGAGGTTACGGTGGCCGGTTTTACAATCGTGAGCCAGTGTTTCCAAACGGTGCGGTCGACTTCCTTCGGCGAGCGCCAGGATTGTGACGTCAGCTCGATGACGTAGGTGGTGTACTCACCGCCCGGAATCGTCTTCAGTAATTCGTACTTATACGCAGGATCCGGCGCCTTGACGTAGCGGTCGAGTGCCGTATCCTTTCCAGCTTTTGGAGCGGCTGCAACGAGGACGAACGCAGCGCAGGCGGCCAGCGCCGGAATGAGTGCCCATCGGGAAATGTACATAGGGAAACCAGCATCATATCGCACCCCCGGCACGAGGGCGACGGGTGGTCGGCTAGTATATGCCTAGGAGGGAGCCTGGGATGTTCAGACATGCTCTCTGGCTGATTTTCAGTGGCGCGCCTTTACTTGCCGCCGCTCCTGGTGCGCTGGTACCGACGCGTGTCGCCGGCACCTCCCATACACTCAACCTGCCGCCCGGTTTTCAGATTTCGGAATGGGCAAGCCTGGAATCGCCGCGCTTCATGGCGTTGTTGCCGAATGGCGACATCCTGGTCTCGCAGCCGTCGCTTGGACGCATCACGCTGCTGCGTCCCAATCCGGCGGGCGGAGTGCCGAAGAGTTTCACATATGCCAGCGGATTGCGCAGTCCGCATGACGTCGTCTTTCACGTGGCCGGCGCCTCCAGCTATGTTTACGCCGCCGAGTCGAATCAGATTGTGCGTTACGTCTATTCGACTGGTGATACTTCTGCGCATGACCGCCAGGTTCTGGTCGCGGGTCTGCCCGATAACAGCACCATCAACGGGTACGCGCATCCGTTCAAGAACTTTGCGATTGACTCGCAGCACCGTCTTTACGTCGCCATTGCGTCGTCGTGTAATGTGTGCGCCTCGGATACAACGGCGAGTCCCGTGCGGGGTTCCGTTTATCAATACAATGCCGATGGCTCCAATGGGAGAATCTACGCGAGAGGTCTTCGCAACGCCGAGGGCGTACGCTTTCTGCCGGGAACGGATTCGCTGTTCGTGGTGATGAATAACCGCGACAACCAGCCTTACCCGGTACGAGACTCCACCAACAACTACGGCAGAGTGCTGCAGGCCTACGTCGACAATCACCCCCCTGACCTGTTCACGCAGGCGCGGGATGGCGGTAATTATGGTTGGCCCTTTTGCAATTCAAATCCGGACGCAGGTTTGGACAACATGCCCTTCCTGCCGGACTTTGACGTGAACGCAAATAATCAGACCGATTGTTCGCGGATGGACATACCTTCCAAGGGCATTCAAGCGCATTCGGCGCCTCTAGGCCTGACATTCCTGCAAGACACAGCCTTCTCCGCGCCGTATCGCGAGGGAGCGGTAGTGGGGTTGCACGGTTCCTGGAATCGCGCCGCCAAAACCGGCTACAAGATCATCTACTATCCCTTCGACTCGGCCTCAAAGACGCCCGGCGCCCAGGTAGACTTCGTCACCGGCTTCCTCGAGTCGGGCAACGACTGGGGACGTCCGGTACAAGCCATTGTCGATTCCGCAGGCGCGCTGCTGATCTCGGACGACGGCGCCTCGGTGATCTATCGAATGACGTACGCGCCTGCCGCTGTCTCGTCAGCCAGCGGCGTTGCGTGGGGCGCGCCGCAGTCGCTTGCCTCGATTTATGGCTCGAATCTCGTAAGCGACAAAGTCACTGTCCGCGACAGCACGGGCGCGTCGCGCGATGCCGCCGTGTCCTACGCGTCAACATCACAGATCAATTTCCAGATTCCTGCCAGCACCGCGGCTGGTAGCGCCACGCTGGCCGTGGGCGGGGTCACGATGCCGGGATCCTTCTTCATCAATCCCGTGGCGCCGGGCGTGTTTACCGCCAACGGCGATGGCCAGGGCGTTGCGGCCGCGACGGCGACAAGGCGAGTCATCCCTACCAACACCGATAGTCCAGTGACTGTCTTCCAGTGCGCCGCCGTCGTGTGCAAAGCAGTGCCGATTGATGTTGGCACAGACGCGCCGGTGACACTTTCTCTCTATACGACTGGAGTTCGCGGAGTGTCGATGGATCGCGTGAAGGTGACGATAGCGGGGATGGACATGCCGGTTCAGTATGCGGGACCGCAAGGACAATATCCGGGACTCGACCAGATAAACGTCGGCCTGCTCCTCAGTCTGCGAGGCGCGGGCGAAGTGGACGTCGTGTTGACCGTCGACGGGCAGCCTGCTAACACGGTACGAATCGCAATCCAATAAAAAAGAACTGGCGAAGCGCGGTAGGTCTTTGGGGGCCTGTCGCGCAACGCCAGTATGTGGAGTTGACTCGTGAAGGTTGTGAACTAGTTTTCGCCCGTAATCCCAACTGCTGCCGATTCACCGCTCGGGGCTGAGAGCGCCCAGGGTGAGGAACTTCCCCAGACGATGCCGAATCCGGCTACGTTTGAGCTGCCCCAGACAATTCCGCTTCCCCAGACAATTCCGAGACCCGAAACATTGGATCCCCACACGATGCCGCTGCCCCATACGATCCCGCTACCCCAGACGATTCCGGTTGCGCCGATGGAGTTGAGCGTGAGCTTCACCGTCTTGCTGGTTGAGTCGTAGTAGGCCGCGGGCGAAGGTGCTGCGCCCGAGGCAACTGTAGTGTCGTTATAGGCGGCGAATGCGTCGACGAGCCCGGCGCCGACGGTAAAGATGTCATGCGAAGCGTTGTAGGTAGTGTTCGTCGTCGGGTCGTAAGTGGAGACGGTGGCCGGGAATCCGCGCCACGCTGTACGCATCAAGCGCGCTTTTACCTGGTCGGGTGTGATCGTCGGTGTCTTCTGGATTAGCTCTGCCGCGATGCCGGCTACCACCGGAGCGGCCATGCTGGTTCCCGACAGAGTGAAGAAGTAGGGGGAGCCCTGCGAATTGGCGGTGGGGAAATAATACTTTACGTCCGGACGGTTTTCAGGGTACGTGTTCGAAAGGTATCCGCTACTGGATTGGTACGAGATGATCTTGTTGCCCGGGGCCACCAGATCAGGCTTTACGATGTGATCGATTGCCGTGGGGCCCTTAGAACTGTAGGTTGTGATGACATCGTTATTCCGATCGGTGTCACCCTTGCTGTTCACCGCGCCGACGGTGATCACGTAGGGATCGTTGCCGGGGACGGTGATGGTTCCGTAGCCGTTATTATTTTGGCTGTTGTCGCGTCCATTATTGCCTGCGGCCACCACTACGACGATGCCCGCTTTCCAGGCGGTCTCCACTGCCTGACAGAGCGGGTCAGTCTTGTAGGAACTCGTTACCGGCCGGCCGATGGAGAGGTTGATGACACGGATGTTGTACGTTGCCTTGAGTTGGACCGCCCGATTGATGGCTGCGATCACATTGGCGTCGGTACCGCTGCCGTGTTGATCGAGAACTTTCAGGTTAATGATGTTTGCATCGGGCGCGAAGCCCCAAAACCAATGCGCCAGAGGAAGGCCGCTCAACGAGGTGATGTTATCCGCGCCCGCCGCGATGCCCGCCACGTGCGTGCCGTGTCCGTAATTGTCGCCGGTCGTGGTTTCGTACGAGACAAAGCTTTGGCTGTAAACGATGCGCGAGGCGGTGGAGTTATAGCCCTTAAAGTTGGGATGGCCCGAATCGATTCCGCTGTCGATAATGGCGATGCCGACGCCGCCGCCCTTCGCGACGTGGATAGAGTTCAGATAGTCAGAGAGTTGGGTGTAGTTGGCCGAAGCATTCGCCCGGTCGAGTGTCGCTGTAACGACGTGATTGGGAGAAATCAGGACGACGTCAGGATCAGTGGCAAGCGCCTCAGCAGCGCGTCCGCTGACGTGAAATACCGCGCCGTTCACCAGGTCGAGTGTCTGCCGGTGCACCGCGCCGTGCTGGCGTGCGCGACTCAGATGTTCAGCCTTCATAGGCTGCCGGTACTGGACGATGACATCTGCGGTGCCGTCTGCACCAAGACCTTCAAGCTCACGCGAGATCTTCGCATGGGAGGCTCCGAACGCCAGATTCGCCGCTCCCGCGAAAACCAGAATGTATGCACCGAGTCGCATTCGCCCTACCAGTACCTTTTCTTGTATTTACTACGCCTCCTTCAATGCAGATGTGGGTCCAAAGGTTGGTTCGGCGCTAAATCGCAGATACTAATACCGGCCGGGAAAATGGACTACAGTCAGGGCTGGACAGGTTGTCCCTTCGAGCATGGACAGAGTGTCCGCTTCGCTGCTAAATGCTTAGTAGTACACAGGTTGCGGAGGTACCTGTAATAGCCCGAAGTGTCTCAGCGTACCATCGGAGCTGTCTCTGGTATTGCGCTCGCTTGCCGGCTACGTGGGCATCGGTCTTGAAATCGACGACGTGCCACATGCCATTTTCGAGGAAGACCAAGTCGATGCTGCCTTCGACGATTCGGTGGCCGTCGAGCTTCAGCGCGACCGGCAATTCCCGATAGCATTCCGCCGACCGGCGAGCGCGATCCATAAGAGGATGCGCCAGGGCAGTGAGCACCGCGTCTGCGGCCGATCGAATCTCATCCGCCGTCGCGCCAAGAGTGCGACCCTGCGCTTTCGCCAAACGTTCAACTGCCGATCCGTTGAATCCTGCGTCGCGCAGGATGATGTGGACGAGCGTTCCGAACCGTCGTCCTGACGGTCGCTCGCCGAGTTTGGCCGCCGCGATGATCTCCACGTCCACTTCAGGCGGCGCATCCTTGGTCTCGCTTGGAATGAAGACCTCCCACTGCGGCTGCCGGCCGGCGGCAATGGCTTTCTCGCGCTCCCCCTGCCATTCGACGTATTTCGCCGTGCTCTCCGTCGAGGTGCCGCCCAACAGGTCGTGGTGCTTCAGTCCCAGCTTGCCTTCGGTGGTCAGATTCAGGACGCCGGGATCCCACCACACAACCTCGTGGCCGCCTTTCTTAGGCTGGACCGTTCCTGGCTTTACTGAAGGCTCGCTGCCGCGATAGTCGGGCCGGAACAGCACTGACGCGTCGCCAAACTTAGGGCAGCCGGAATGAGGACGACTCGCGCGGTAGTCGTTTAGCTCGGGATAGACGGCTCGATTCAGGGGGCCGAGCCAGCCTTCCATCTCTTTATCGCCGACCCCCGGCAATACCAGCAAATCGCGTGCACGGGTGGCGGCGACGTAAGCCACGCGGACGCCTTCCGCCTCTTCGCGCGCCTTCTCTTCGGCTTGATGATCGATCAGGTCCCAGGGTGCGCACCAAAGCAGGCGGGTGGCACAGAGGCGTCGATCGGGATCGATGTGGCGGTCGGCGTCGCGGGAGGAGAGATTGGCGGTAGAGTCGGCAAGCACGACGACGGGGAACTCGAGGCCTTTGGCGGTGTGGACGGTGAGGAGGCGAACGCCGTCGGCGGTGGGTTCCATCATGGGTGCCTCAGAGCTGTCGCTTTTTTCAGCGCGCGCTGCGAGTTCCTCCACGAAGCCGCGGAAGGAAATTCCGCCGGAGGCTTCAAAGCCGCGCGCGAGTTCGGAGATGCGCATCACGTTGGACAGCACCTGATGGCCGCCCGGGCGCAGGGCAAAGCCGACGTGAGCGCGGGTGGCTTCAAGCAGCAGGTTGACGGTCTCCGCTATAGGACGGCGATTGCGCTGACGGTGCAGGTCGCCCAGCTTTGCGAGCGCCTCGATGACACCAGCGAATGGGCCGGCTTCGGCTTCCAGGTTGTCGGCCGCCAGGAGCGGGTGAAGGCGGCCTACTTCCTGCCGGTAGCGGAACAGCAAGCCGTCAGGAAGCGCGAATAGCGACCCTCGCAGCGTTGCGTAGACGCTCAGTTCGTCGTCCGGCCACTCGATGGCTGTCGACGCCGCGCGCAGCGTCTCTACTTCCTCGCGCTGATGAAAGGATTTCGAGCCCACCAGAAGATGGGGGATGTCGCGCGCCTCGAGGCTGCGCACATATGGCCGCGTAATGTCGTTGCCGTAGTTAATGAAGCGGCGGAAGAGCACAGCGACGTGGCGAGCTTCGACGGGGATCAGGCGTCCCGGTTCATTCGGGTCGCGCACTTTCCAGCCGCTGTCCTTCAGGAGCCACTCGATCCAGGCGCAGATGGATTCCGGCTGGCACTCGTCGATCGATTTCTTGGAAATTTGACGTGAGCCCCAGGGACGTGGGGAGGGGACCACGACGATGGACGGCTGATTGTCCACCGGTTCCTTGCTGCCTTCCAGTGGAACGTAGCGCGCCTGCGCGGTGGCTTCGTCGCCCTGCATTTCTTCAGCGAAGGCAGCGTTGACGCACGATTGTATGGTGTGAAACGAACGGTAGCTGGTGCTCAACTCCACGTGGCGCACGCCGCGGTTGAGCAGGCGGCGGCACACGTCCTGATAAAACGCGACGTCGGCCCGCCGGAATTTGTAGATGGACTGTTTGGGATCGCCGACCACGAAGAGCTTGCCCTGCGCGGGAGTGACAGCGCGCCAGTCTGTAACCTCGGGATCGTCGGACGAGAGCAGGATCAGCATCTCGGCCTGAAGCGGATCGGTGTCTTGAAACTCGTCGATGAAGAGATGCGTGAAGCGCGATTGCAGAAAACGGCGGACCTCGGCGTTGTTGCGGACCACGTCGCGCGTCTTCATTAGAAGGTCGACGAAATCGAGTTTGCCGGCGCGCCGCTTAAGCGCGTCGTAGCGGTCGATCAGGTCCTGCATCTCCGCCTGCAGGAGTGCCGCCAGATCGGCATCGGCCCTCTGTTTGAACCGCACGAGCGACGCCAGAAGCTCTTCGCGAAGGGCCAGAAGGTCCTCGCGCTTTACGCCGGGCGCGTACTCGCCTCTCCCCTTGCGGTCAAACTGCCGGGCGTCCTTCTGCAGCTTGAGCAGCAGGCCTTCGAGGGCGTCGTAGTCGGGATTGGTGTCGGCGCCGGCACGCTCCATCCAGGTGGCGAACTCCCGAATCGGCCGTGTGCCTTTGAAGAGATCATCGTAGGGCCGCGTGCACTTGGCGCTCATCGCCGCCAGCTTCCTCACGTGGTCAGTGAGCGCCCCCATCTCCGCCTCACGATCGAACGGCTCGCGGCGCCAGGGTGTTCTGAAATCGCGCCACTCGATGAGCTTCCAGCCGGCGAGTTGGAGTTCTTCGGCGGGGGAACGGTCGGAAGTCCAAGCCAGACGGCTAAGTGCGCGGCGTAGTCCGGGATTCGATTTAGCCAGAGCGTCTTCGAACCAGCCCTGAAACGCGCGGTCATACATGCGGCGCTGTTCCTGTTCGGGCAAGTCCTGGAAAGCGGGATCGACGTCGGCTTCTACCGGACGTTCGCGCAGAATCTGTGCGCAGAACGAGTGGATAGTGCCGATAGCGGCTTCCTCGAGATGCTTCAGTGCGTTCTCGAGATGGACTGCTTCCTCGGCGGTCGCGTTCTGCCGCGTCTCATCCAGTTCCTGGCGCAGGCGGACCTTTAACTCGCCGGCAGCTTTGTGCGTGAAGGTGACGGCGGCGATGTGGTCGACGGTGGTGCGGCCGGTTTTGAGCAGCGCAACGATGCGGTTCACCAGTTCCGTCGTCTTGCCGGTTCCGGCCGAGGCTTCGACGATCAGGCTTTCGTCGAGACTCTCGCGGATGATCAGGCGCTGATCGTGATCGCCAACTCGATGCGGGGTCAAGGCATCCTCCGGATATCGAGCAGCGGTTCCAACTCGTCCTTATCCTTATGGCGCAAACGCTGTTGCTCGTAGGGACCGCAGACCGGCCGGTAGTCACAGAAATCGCACGCTTCCTTCTGTGGAGCGGCGGGAAGGAAACCGGTCTCGATCGCGGTATTGATGATGTCAAGCGTGCGCTTGAAGCGGTCGCGCGTGCCTTGCGTCAACGGGATTTCGATGGGTGTAAAGCCGCCCTTCTGTGTGCAGAAAAACAACTGTCCAAGTTCAGCAGGCTGGCCGAGCAGGTTTTCGACAGCCAGTCCATAAAGCGCGGGTTGGAGCGTTGCGCCGCCGCCGATGCTGGCGGGATGCTGTTCCGGCGGCTTCCCGGTCTTATGGTCGGTTACGCGGAGGACGTTGCGGGTGCGGTGTCGCTCCACCAAGTCGATTGAACCGCGAACCTTCACACCGCCGTCGAGGATCGCCGGCTCGGTAGTGCTGTCCGGATCATGGTGACCGTCGACGGTCCGCAGGCCAAAGGCGTACTCGAAATGGACGGGCTCCCACTCGCGTTGGACTTCGAACCAGATCCGGAGCCAGCCTCGAAGGTCGGTACACAGGTCGGCTACCTCGCTCTGCCAGACGCGATCGATAGCGGGTGCGAGCTTCTCTTTCTCCTCGTTGACGACGCGATCGAGGGCAGCGTCGAGGGTATCCATGGCGTCCTGCAGTGTGCTGGGCGCCACGCCGGCAAGGGTGCGGAAGAACTCGAACTGCACGGCGTGAAAGAGCGCGCCGCGAGTCATGGGGTCCATTTGTTCGAGCGCGGCGGCTTCTTCACGCTTGCGCAGGCCGTAGACTCCGTGCAGATAGAACTTATAAGGACAGGCGGCAAAGCTCTGCAACGAAGTCGGCGAATATGCGGCTTCGGCCAGTAGGCGTTTGCGGAGATAGGCCTTGGTCTCGGCGTCGGGCGCGATGAGCCCGTCTGACTCGCCCCACTTCTTCTCCCACCGGCGATAGCGCGTCCTGAGCGACCGCGCCAGCACCGGCGATGCGTCGATCAGATACCGGCTACTGCCCTTTTGCTGATGTGCGCTATGCCAGGACAGATCGTATTCTGCGTTGTCGATGGCGTGCGTGGGGTTGGTCGGGGCGGGCCAGCCCAACCGCGCTTCCGAATTCGCACTGAGTCGACGCTCGAAGGTTTCCAATTTGGGCACGCGGCCTTCCACCGCTCGAGCCAGTTCCAGGGCGAAGAGCGAGGGCACGCGTGGACGTCCCTGGGCGACGTCCATGGTGGGGTAGGAAAAGACGAATCGCTTGGAGGCCGCGCCCAGAGCCACTCGCAGTAGATCACGTTCGTCGGCACTCTTGTCTTCCCGGCGCGGGAGTTCAGCGGAGAGTGCACGTCGGGCTTCGTCGAGCAGCAGAGGATCCTCGAAGGTCCGCCGTGGGAATAGCCCTTCGGCGAGGCCAGGCAGAAATACGATGTCGAACGTGCGGCCACGGGCTTCGTCGATAGAGGCGACAAACACCTGGCCGTAGCGGCGGCGGGCTGGCTCGCGCCGTAGAAATCGCAACCGTTCGGAGAGTACTTGAATCACTTCGTCAATCTCCACCGGCCCGATTCCCGCCATGGGTTCCAGTTCAGCAAGCGCGGCCAGGACGGAGTCAGGCGCATTGAGAGAGGCGGCAGCGAGACGGCGGAGATGGTCGAGCCAGTCGGACCAGTCAGCCGCTTTGGGCAGTTGGTCCAGGCGATCAACAAGCGGCAGGGAGAACTGCTTGAGTGTGGCCAGGCGCTCAAGCTGTTGCTCGACGCGCGCGCGTTCCTCTTCCACTCTCAGGCGGAGACGGAATTCTTCCTCGAGGCCGGAGAGCCGGCGCGCCCAGCGATCGTGCCCGCCAATTACGGCAGCGTCCACCAGCAGGCGTTCCCAGGCAATGGGAGTGGCGATCATCGCGGGCTCCTGCTCAGGCTCCCTGGCAGTGGCCGTGCCATCGCCGGCGACGAAGTAGGTGTCGTCGTCAGGCGGAATCCACTCCGGTTCGGCGGGGTGCTCGGGGACCTGCCCAAGAGATAAATACTCAGCGAACCGCGACGCCGAGCATTGTTCCGAAGCGCAGTGCAGGAGCGCCAGAAACGCGCGCCCGGCAGGATCGGGCCGTGCCGAGCCCCGACTGAAGTAAGCGGGGATGCCGGCGCGCCGGAGTGCCTCTTCAACCAGAAACTGATATCGCTCGGGACTTCTCAGAAGGATGGCGACGCGGTCAAATGGGGTGTCCGGGAGCAAACGGATGCGCCTGGCGATTTCCACCGCTTCGAGCCCTTCGCCAGGCGCCGAGAACGCTTCGAACGAATCGTCGAAGCTGCCGGATGGCGGCCGCTCGGCGGAGAAGACGAATTCGCGTGCTTTGGCCAAGGCTCCTGCTCCCGACGCCGGGGTGCCTGGACTTCCGCCTTTCAGCGCTTCGAGGAATTTGCGGTGCGCAAGAGTTGGCGCCTGAAGGTCGAGAACGATCACCGGGATTCGGGGCCATGCGGGAAGCGCCTCCAAGGCGAGTTCGAAGACGGTGGCAAGGTCGGCGACACCGCGCGACGCTAGCTCTCTCTCGTATTCAGCGAGAAGCAGACGAAGGTCAGCGGACTTGGGGCGTGTCCCGGCCAGTCTAAGGTCGGTGAGCGTGGACGCCAACGCGCCCGGGAATCCCGGGTACTTTGCCACCTGCCCGAAGTAGGTGAGACGCTTGGCCGAATGCAGGCGATGGATGACGCGCGCCGCTATTGCTTCGACGCCCAGCCTGGTGGCGGGCGACAGCCCAAGTTCAGCCATGCGGGGACCTGCCAGCTGCGCGGCGAACTGCGTGGGAGTCATGCGGTGGTAGCCGACGGACCCGCTGCCGTCAAGGGCGCGCACATACTCATCCGCGGCGGCGCGAGTATGTCCCAGCACTAATACTTCGCGTACGCTCATTTGAAATTAATCGTGCTTTCGGCGCCGAACTTCTTGTAGTTTGCGTAGCGGATGGTCATCCGGATGCGCTGAGCGCCGTTGCGGAACGGGAGCAGGTCGTCGGCATAGGTGGTGACCGGGAACCAGTACTTGTCTTCAACCTTCTGTCGCACGGTGGTGAAGTGCGGGAATAGATTCTCGTTCTTCGACGTATGGACCTCGGGGACAGCTTTACCTTCGAGTCGCACGACAGAATAGTCCGCCTTGCTCACCCAGACGAGACCGTCAAACAGGCGCTGGCCGTCGAGAATCTGGCGTGGCCTTACTTGCAGCACCCAGCAGTCGAGCCCGTCCACGGGCTCTTCGCCCTTTGGCTTGGTCTCGTACATGAACAGCGTGTCCTTGGTGATGAGCATCGGCTGGATATCGCGGATGTCGCGGAAGTCCTCGTCGGTGAGGATGAGCCCCTTCAGAGTATTCTTGGGCTTCTCCACAACCTGCTCCGTGCGAGCCTGCGTCGGCGAGAAGATGATGTCGCGCACCTCTCGGTACTCACCGCGCTGGGCTCCGTGCGAGTCCAGATCGGCGACAACCACGGTTTGCCGGTAGGTGTAGTTCTGCCGGGCAGCTTCGTTTTCGGTCTCGCGTTCGGCCACGCGCTTCAGAAGATCGGCCGGTTGGGCGGCGATTGTCAGGTCGAATGCTAAGATGAACGCGAGAATGGCGAAGGATGCACGCGCATACGGCACCACGTTGCTGACGATCTGGATAATTCTACCGGTCATCGCGTACTTCTACTCTCAACAACAGAATATCCCGGCAGGCATCGCCGCTTGGCTTTTGGCAGCGCTCATGGTGGAAGCGGTGTTTTACCTGGCTCCTGGATTCGCCTGGGCGCGAGGACTGCTTGAGTCGGTAGAGCCCGTGCCGGTCCGCGCGTTTATCCTCACGCTGACCGCGCTCGTTCCGTACCTGATTTACGCATTGGGTACGGCCACCTTCCACTGGCGCAGTTTCGCCTTGCTCGCAATTATCGCGACGGTGGTGTCGGCATGGTTCGTCGCCCAGAAGTCGACCTTCACCGACTTGTTGTTTGTCGCGCTGGTTGCAGCAGTGCTCCTCAGTAAGGCGCTCGACAGCGTGTACGTCGTACTCGCAAAGAAGGCTGACGCTCAGATTCTCGGCTCCCTGATGTTGATCCGGTGCAGCGCCCTGTCGGTGATTACAATCCGCAAGATGCCCGGGGTGAACTTCGGATTTATCCCCGCCCGCAAGGACTGGTTGATCGGGATCCTCGCGTTTGCGGCTTTCATCCCAGTGGTGCTGTTTACCAATACCTGGCTGCACGCCGTCACTCTTCGCATCGCGCCCGGACCCTGGTGGCGGGTAGCCGCCATCGGCATCGGGACTTTCCTGGCCTTCCTCTGGGTCGGGTCGCTGTTTGAGGAACTGCTCACTCGCGGCATCGTGCAGCAGACCTTATCGAAGAAGTTGGGATTCATCGCCGGTCTGCTGATTACATCGGTTCTCTTTGGTCTGGCGCATCTGCCGTTCCGGTTCTTCCCGAACTGGAAATGGGTGGTGGTGGCGACGATTCTCGGAATCTTCTGCGGTCTCGCGTATCAACGCGCCGGCAGCATTCGGGCGGCTGTTGTTACCCACGCGCTTGTCGTCGCAACCATGAGGGTCTTTTTTGCGTAAACGCTGGCTCGGGCTGGCGATTCTGGTCGCGGTCTACTTCTTCGTTGTGCTGGTAATCCCCAAGCCGGCCGCGGTGAAGCCGGAGGGCTGGCGACTGACCGGGATCTTCATCGCGACGATCGTCGGGACGATCCTACGACCGGTACCGAGCGCGGCGCTGGTGCTGGGCGCGGTGGCGCTGGTTTCGCTAGTGGGCGGACTGACGATTCAGCAGGCGCTCGCCGGGTATGGCGATCCGACTGTCTGGCTGGTGATGGCCGCATTCTTCATCTCTCGCGCGCTCATCAACACCGGACTCGCCCGGCGCATCGCGCTGCTGTTTGTCCGCCTGTTCGGCCGGAGTTCGCTGGGCATTTCCTACGCGCTAACCCTGTCGGACATGGTGCTCGCGATGATGATTCCCTCCAACGGTGCGCGGTCGGGCGGTGTGATTTTGCCGATCACACGCTCCATCGCAGAGCTCTACGGATCGTCCCCCGGACCGACGGCTGCACTGCTCGGCTCGTTCCTGATGACCGCCGTCTATCAAGGCATCTGTGTGACCACGGCGATGTTTCTCACTGGACAGGCGAGTAATGCGCTCGCGGCGCAGATCGCGACGCAGCAATTCGGCTATCCCGTGACCTGGTCGAGCTGGTTTCTCGCTGGCCTGGCGCCTGGACTGGCTGGGATTTTCGCAGTGCCCTGGGTGGTATGGAAGCTGAATCCACCGCAGATTAAGGCGACGCCTGAGGCTACGGCGTTTGCGCGCCGCGAACTCGCCTCCATGGGCGCGATGAGCACTTCCGAGCGGATCCTGGCTGGTGTGTTCGCCATCGTATGCGCGCTGTGGGCTACGTCGTCCATCCATCTGGTAGACGTCACGGTCATCGCACTTTGCGGAGCCGTCGCGCTGATTATCACGGGCGTCCTCGATTGGAGCGACGTGCTGCAGGAGCATGCGGCGTGGGAGATGTTTGTCTGGTACGGGGGCTTGGTACGTCTCGGCCGCGCGCTAAACGAAACCGGAGTGCCGACTGAATTCGCACGTGCCGTCGCAGCCACGTTCGGCGGACTCGGCTGGGTCTGGCTATTCGGCATTGCTCTGCTGATCTACTTCTATGCGCATTACGGATTCGCCAGCATTACCGCTCACATTTTGGCGATGCTACCGCCCTTTGTCATAGTGCTCCTGGCGTCGGGTGCGCCCAAGGGGCTGGTGATCTACACCTTCATCTGTTTCTCAAATCTGGCTGCCGGACTGACGCACTACGGCACTACACCGTCCCCGCTGTTCTTTGCGCAGGGCTACGTGTCGCTCGGGACGTGGTGGCGAGTGGGCTTCGTAGCGTCGCTTGTGAACCTGGCGATCTGGTCGGTGGTGGGTTTCACCTGGTGGAAACTGTTGGGCTACTGGTAGTGACGACCCAGGCCCGATGGCGGGGCAGAACTCGGTCGACGGGTCTGACTTCTGGGATGATGGTATAGACAACGCCGCGCCGTCGTGTCGCCGCTTTCATTTCCTTCATTTCAGATTCATATCACCAATGACGCAACATCTCCCTGTCGGCATCGACTTCGGCACCACTAATAGTTCGATCGCCATGATCACCCCCGCCGGCGACGTTCAGCTCGCCACTTTCCCGGTCGCCGCCGGACTCACTGATGCCTACCGCTCGCTGCTCTACCTCGAGCAGGTAAAGGAACGCGGCGCCACCATCGTGCATTCGTGGACAGGGCCCGAGGGCATCGAGCGCTACCTTTCAGCCGACCATCCCGGGCGTCTCATACAGTCGCTGAAGTCGTTCCTGAGTAGCCGCAGCCTGACCACTACCGACGTGTTTGGAAAGCGCCGGACCCTCGAGGAGCTGATTTCCCGAATCATCAAGGACCTCCGTGAAAAAGCAGAAGATCAGTTTGGAGCGAAGATCAGCCGCGCGGTGGTGGGCCGCCCGGTGCACTTCGTTGGCAGCGAGAAAGAGAGTGACAATCAGTACGCCGAGACGCGACTCCGCGAGGCCTTCCGGCTGGGCGGCTTTGAGGCGGTGTACTTCGAGATGGAGCCCGTGGCTGCGGCGCACTATTACGAGTCAACGCTCGATCACGACGAACTGATCCTGATCGGCGACTTCGGCGGCGGCACCAGCGACTTTTCGCTGGTCAAGGTGGGGCCTTCGATTCGCGAGCGCGGTCGGCGTCCCGAAGATCTTCTGGGCAATTCCGGCGTTGGACTTGCCGGTGATGCTTTTGACGCCAAGATCATCAAGCACCTGGTTTCGCCGGCGTTGGGCGCGGGCACAGAGATTCGATCGGTGGACAAGATTCTGCCGGTCCCAACGTGGGTGTACAGCAAACTGGAGCGCTGGCATCACCTGTCGTTCCTCAAGGCGCGAGAGACGATGCAGATGCTGCGTAGCGTCCGCGCGCAGGCATTCCATCCCGACAAGATCGACGCACTCCTCCATCTGGTTGAGGAGGATCTGGGATACCAGTTGCATAGGGCTGTCCAGAAGACGAAATGCGATCTTTCGAGCCAGTCCTCTGCATCATTTCATTTCGTCGACGGCGCAGTGGAGCTTGACTTCGAAGTCCAGCGTGACGATTTTGACGGTTGGATCACCGAGGAGCTATCACGCATTGAAACTTGCGTCGACGGTCTGCTCAATAGGTGCTCGGTTGACCCGCGCGCGGTGGACATGGTCTTCCTCACCGGCGGTACGTCGTTTGTGCCCGCCGTCCGCCGGATTTTCGAATCGCGCTTCGGCGCAGAGCGAATCCGCGCTGGAAATGAGTTCACCTCCGTTGCCCGCGGACTCGCCCTGAAAGCAGCCACGGGTTGATACTGAGATTTTGGTGCGCATCCCGATGACCGAACGCCTCTACTACCACGACTCCTATCTCCGCGACTTCCAGGCCACTGTGGTCGCCGTTGACGGCAATAAGATCTACCTCGACCGCACAGCCTTCTATCCCACCTCCGGCGGTCAGCCCTTCGACCTCGGGACCATCGGCACAGCCGCCGTGGTGGACGTAATCGACGAGGACGATCGTATTGCGCACGTCGTCAGCGGTGATCCCCCGGCTGGCGCTGTCAAGGGCGCAATTGATTGGACTCGCCGCTTCGACCTCATGCAGCAGCACAGCGGCCAGCACCTGCTATCGGCGGTGTTCACCAATCTCTACGGCATCGAGACACTCAGCGTTCATTTCGCGGCCGGCTACGCCACCATGGACGTTGCCGCGCCATCACTTTCGCCCGCCCAGCTCCACCGCATCCAGGAGTTCGCCGCTGAACTGGTGTTCGAGAACCGGCCGATTGCCGTTTCGTTCGTGGATTCGGCGGAGGGGCTGAGGAAGGAAGTCGATCGCGACGGGGCTCTGCGCGTGGTGGAGATTACCGGACTCGATCGCAGCGCGTGCGGCGGTACGCACGTCCGCTCCACCGCGGAAATCGGTCCCATACTGATTCGCAAAACCGAGAAGGTGCGCAACAGTACTCGGCTGGAGTTTTTATGCGGGATGCGCGCGGTTCGTCGCGCGGTCGCTGACTATGACTCGCTCGCCGGGATGGCGCGGGCACTCTCCGCGTCCGTCGATGAGGTGCCGGCGTTAGTGCGCGACTCGCTCGACCGCGCGTCGGCGACCGAGAAAATACGGAAGAAGATGGCGCTCGAATTGGCGCAGTTTCAGGGCCGCGATCTCTACAATGCCGCGACACCCGATGCTCAGGGGCTGCGCCGCGTGGTGGCGCGTGAGCCAATTACCGACGATCTGCGATCGCGCGCCCAGTCCTTTGTAGCTCTCTCCAAAGCGGTGTTTGTGGCGATTTCAGAGAATCCTCCAGCGATCCTCGTGGCAGCGTCAAAGGACAGCGGCGTCAATGCCGGCGAACTGGTGAAGAACGCCGTCAGCGCAAATGGTGGACGCGGAGGCGGCAGTCCAGGGATGGGGCAGGGAAGCCTGCCTGACTTAGAGGCGTTGCGGCGTGCTGAAGCGATGCTGAACAGCTAGTCCGGAGGTGGTTGGAACATCAGCGCCTTCTTGTAAATATCGAGGACGCGCGGAAAATCCATGTCGAGGACGATCTCTACCGGAGTCGCGTCAGGCGCCATTTTCCGGTCCAGTTTCTTGACCGCTCCATACTTAGGGCCGAAGACGCACTCCACGTCCAGGTACTCGGTTTCCGATTTCTTCACCAGCGAGGGATCGATCAGGTATGCCGCGGCCAGTTCATCCCACAGTGAGCCCTCTGCCTTTGGATCCTTGAGAAACCCTGGATAGCGATTCCCGAAATCATCCCGGTACAACGCCGTGATTGGATTCTGTACCGTCATCACTTCGTCGAAGGTCGCCTTCGTCAGCTTGACGCGGTTCGACACATCCAGCCCGAACATTACTTTCCGGGGGATGGCTGAGCGCAGGACAATGCCTGCTGCTTCCGGATCGAACCAGAAATTGAACTCTGCCGCCTTGCTGGAGTTTCCGCCCACATGCACGTTGCCGCCCATGAATATCAGCGCCCCAATCTTCTTCTCGAGATCAGGCCGCGTCCCGAGCAACATGGCGACGTTGGTCATCGGCCCGATGGCGAGCAGGGTCACCGATCCTTTAGCTGTATCGATGATTCGCGCCATGGCTTCCACTGCGTCGCTCGGCACAACCGCCACTTCGGGCTTTTCGCTGAAGGCCCCGGCAAACTCGATAGCTCCTTCGAGTTTCATCATCGCCGCGGTGTGAACCAGCGGTTGCTGGGCGCCCACTCTTACCGGCACCTGTGTCGCTCTGAGCCACCGTAGATTGCGGCGCATGTAGTTTGCGCCTGAGCGCGTCCATACATTCCCGGCTACCACAGAGATCAGGCGAACCTCAGGCTTGCGAGAACTGCGCATGAGCATCACCAGCGCCACGCCGTCGTCGCCGAAGTAACCCGAGTCCGTATCGAAGATGATTTGAGCGTTCGCCGTCAGGGCGGCGGCCACCAACAGCAGGAGCGCCGAGCGGCCCTTAGCCACGAACGTACAACGGCGCGATTGAAACCAGCGCCAGTCCGATGATGAACATAGCAAACATGGCGATCAACAGCTTGTTCACCGTAGGACTCGAGTCTTTGAATTCTTTCCAGACTAGAATTCCCCACAACGCGCTGATCATCGTCGCGCCTTGGCCAATCGCGTAGCTCACCGCCGGACCAACCTGGACAGTGCTCGGTGCGCTGGACGCCGCGAAGTTCGCAATGGCGCCTACCATCCAAATCATTCCTCCCGCTATCCCCAGCAGGTGTTGCTTCTTAGTGCCGCGAAAATAGTCCCACAAATTCACAGACTCGCCATGTACGGGTATGAGAGCGAAAAATAAGCCGAATACAAACGTGGAGGAAAACACTCCGATCGCGAACATCAGTGCTATAGGATAAGGGGCCAGCGCAAAATCGCCGCTTTTTCCCATCTCCACGATGGGGTAAAACGAGCCCATCAGAAGTCCGCTGATGAGACTGATAATGATGCCCTTCATGGGCGAAGCCTTTTTAGTGGCAAGAGTGCGCTTCTTCGCGGCTTTTTGCACAGGGCGAGGAACTGCCAAAGCCGCTGGATCTTCAGCCGGCACCTGAACCGCCGCAGCGGCCGTCGCGGCGCGGCGTCGCTCACTTACGTGATATCGATAAGCGAGTGCGTCCAGGACGATGGCAACAACTACCAGCGCTGAACCTCCGAAGAGTAAGCCAGGATTTCCTTGTGGATTGAGACTGTAATTCCAAATGACCCCGATCACCAGCGCCAAGCCGATCCCAATTGGAAACGCCACCGCCAATCCCGCAATTGAGATCGCGGCAACCAGCAGCATGTTGGCGATGTTAAAGACCACACCGCCCGCAAATCCATAGAAAATCTTACGGTTAGCAGCGAGTGCGAAGCTGTCCATCGACGTGTTTTCAGCTGCGTTGAGCGAACCCAGGGTCAGCATGGCTACAACTGCGCATAGCAGTACCCCAAACGCATAGTCGAAATAGAACAGTTCAAAGCGCCATTTCCCCGTCATTTTCTGGGTATTGGCCCACGAACCCCAACACATCATGGTGAGGAGTGTGAGTAGCAAAGCTGCTGCGTAAGTTGTTGGAAGAAACATGCAAACTCTGATCCTTGACGTGCCCCAAGGGCGCGGACGCACGGGGGCGTAACCCTGTAGACAAACAGAACCTTAGAAAGCGCGATTGTACCACGCGGGACTCTGCACGCCGGCAGGTGAGGATTTTGTATCGGTTAACTGGCGCGTCGGGGCACTAAGAGGAATTCCTTATCGAAAGTCCTAGGACTGTAAAGTTCCTTCCATCTTTACCCGAATAATGCGGTGGAGTATTAGCGGCATGAAAGCGAAACCCCTCTTCGTTTGCCTGCTGGTTGCTGGCACTGCACTGGCCCAGCGCCACAAGCCTATAGTCGATCCCGAAACTAAGGAAGGCTATGTCATTCAGCTCATCCAACAAGAACGAAGTGCCGCTCAGAAAACGAAGTTACTAAACGACTTCGTAGTGGAGTTTCCAAAAAGCGCCTCTTTATCTTGGGCCTACGATCAACTGTTGCCGGTCTACGTCGAGGCCAAGGACTTTGACAAGGTGGTCGCAGTCGGCACGCAGATGGTAGAAGTGGATCCGAACGATCTTGACGCTGCCCATACGCTGTTGATGGCGGCGGAAGAAATCAAGAATCCCGATCTACTGGAGAGATTCTCGGTCCTTAGCTGGAAAATGGCGTCCAGGCTGGCCGAAGTTCCGGATTTTAAACACAAGGATTTTGCTCGTCAATTGGCTGCCTATTCGGAGTTTTCACTGGCGTCATTGAGTGACCAGACCGCCGACGCTCAGAAGAAACAGGACTACCTGAAGGAACTGGAGTCCCTCAATCCGAAGAGTGCATGGCTTCGGGCGACTCGAACCGACTTTGCCAGTCTGGCCGCCCAGGGCGCGTCGCCCGACAAACTCGCCGCCGTGGCGGAAAAGTCCATTGGCACTGATCCGGACAATGAGGATATGTTGATCACTGCGGCCGACGCCCACATGCGTCATGGCGATGGATATGACAAAGTGATCCAGTATTCCAGCCGCGTCGTTGAGATTCTGCGTACCAAGCAGCAGCCGCCAGATGTCTCGGCAGCGGATTGGCAGCAGAAGAAGGACCGGTATCTTGCCGCCGCTTATTACATGATCGGCGTGGTGTCGAGTATCCAGGGCCGCTACATCCAGGCCGACACGAACCTCCGGGCCGCCCTGCCGTCTATGCGGGGCGCCGGCGGACAGGTTCTCGGTGCAATCCTGTACCATCTCGGTTACGCCAACTATCAACTGGCTGAACAAGGCCAGCGCGGCCGTGTTTTTGATGCCATTAAGTTCAACGAGCAGTGCGCCACCGTCCCCAGCACCTACCGGGAGCAGGCGCAGAAGAATATCGATTCGATCAAGACGGAATACAATCTCAAGTAGCCTGACAGGAACGAGCGTCGTCACACTCGCTCCGGCGAGGGGCTCATGAATATACTCGTTCCCAATATTGGCTCCACTTCACTCAAGTACCAGATTCTCGACATGCCAGGCGAGAAGGTTCTCGCTCGTGGCAAACGCGAACGCGTCGCCGACTACGGTGAAGCGCTACAGGAAATCGCACAAGAAGGCGTCTCCATCGAGGCCATCGCGCTGAAGGCCGTCCACGGCGGTCCGCGCTATCGTGGGACCTTCATCGTCGACGACGGCGTGATTGACGCGCTGCGTGAGTTTCTCCCGGCCGCGCCAGTTCACAACAGTCTGTATCTTGACGCAATCCGCGCCTTCGGCCAGGCGATGCCGGCCGTGCCACTGGTAGCGGCATTCGAAACAGAGTTTCATGTTACTATGCCGCCTTACGCTACCGCCTACGGCGTGCCCTCCGACTGGCGAACTACACATGGAGTCATTCACTATGGCTTTCATGGAGCGTCCCACCAATACATCGCCGAGCGAGTGAAGTCAGATCGACTGATTAGCTGCCACCTGGGCGGTAGTTCGTCGATATGCGCTATCCGGGGCGGACGGTCGCTCGACACCACGATGGGATTTTCTCCCCAGTCGGGACTCGAGAACGCCACCCGCCATGGCGACCTGGATGTTTTTGCCGTGCTGTACATGATGGACCGTACGGCGATAAACACCGCCGATATCAGACGCGCGCTCGCCGGGTCAGGTGGGCTGGCCGGGCTTTCCGGCATCCCGGGCGGCGACGTACGCGATCTCGAACAAGCCGCCGCGCAGGGAAACCATCATGCCGCCCTGGCGCTGGCCGTTTTCACCTATCAGGTACGTAAAACGATTGGCGCTTACGCCGCGGTGCTCGGCGGGCTCGACGCGATTGCGTTCACCGGCGGAATTGGCGAAAATTCTGCGCGTCTGCGAGCAGCGTGCTGCAAAGGACTTGATTATCTTGGAGTGGTCCTCGATCCAGAACGCAATCAACAACCGGCGGGAGAACGCGTGGTCTCAGCCCCAAGTTCGAGTGTGAACGTCGTGGCTTTGCCCACCAATGAGGAATTGATTGTTGCGCGCCGTGCATGGCGCGTTCTTTCGGCGTGAGTTAATGGCCGCCTGATGAGTCGGCCACCGGCTCCGCCTTCAGCGGAAAATGCGCACCCTGCGGAATGGGAGCTAGCATCTGCTCCTTCCGGTATACCAGTGTCGAGGTGTTGTAGCTGGCGATCTCGAATCCGTGCCCGTGGGTGATGGCATCGGTGGGGCAAGCCTCTACGCAGTAGCCGCAGAAAATACACCGGTTGTAATCGATGTTGTACACCTGGGCGAAACGCTCGCCGCCGCTCATGCGAAGCTTATCAGTGTTCTCAGCCGCCTCGATATAAATGCAATCGGAGGGACAAGCCGCCGCGCATAGAAAGCACGCGACGCACTTCTCAAGTCCGTTCTCATCACGTTGAAGAACATGGACGCCTCGATAGCGTTCCTGAAACTTCGCCGGCGCTTCCGGATAGTCCTCAGTCAGGGTGGGCTGAAGCATCTCCTTGAAGGTGACGCTCATGCCTTTGGCGATTGCCGATACCGAGTTTGTGAATTCTGAAAAGATCCCAGCCATTCGTAATCTTCAGCTTACCAATTCGCTTCGTTCCGCACCGGAACGTCAGTTCTTCGAGCCTCAACCAGCCTTCCAGACCGGAACCGGCTCGTCTCCCCGAAAGGGCGCGACGCCGGCACGCTCTCCAATCAGTTCCATGTCTTTTTTTGAAAACCCTGCTACCGCGAGCGAGATACGGCCATCTGGCTCCACCAGGAATAACGACGGCACGCTCACGATTCCATACGCGTTACTGGCCGGGTAACCCTTCTTGGACTCGTCCAGCAACGTACGAAACCGGACGCCGAATCGCGAGCGGAACTGTTCCGTCGTTTGTCGATCATCCTGCGATACCGCCGCCATCTCGATCCCACCTGCCGACATGCGTTCGAGAAACGGCAACGTGAGCTGGCACACCGGACAACTGGCCTTAAAAAACGCCACCAAAGCCGGCTTGTGCGCCTTCAATTGCTCCAGAGTCTGGTCGGCGCCCTCAATGTCTTTCAATTCAAATCCAGGAGCCTGGTCGCCGGCGCTCAACATATTTCCACTCTAAAACACCGGGAGCGCTAAAGCTGATGCGCTAGTTGTTGAGCGGCGACCAACACCGCATCCCAGACGGGTGCGTAGGGTGGAGCATACGCCAAGTCGAGATTCAGAAGATCTTCGACGGTCATGCGCCCGGCCAGCGCAGTCGCCAAAACGTTTATGCGCCCGATTGGATTGCGTTCCTCAATGACGGTGCCGCCCACCAGCCGTCTAGACCGGCGGTCCGCTATTAACTCCACCGACACAGGACGCGGTTGAAAGTACCCCGCCCGGTCTCGCGCCTCGATTCGCACACTCACTGGCTCGAACCCTGCAGCCCGTGCATCCGAGACGCACAAACCCGTAAACGCGATCCCCAGTCCGCAAACGCGGACTACCGAGGTCCCACAGACACCAGGGAATCGCTCTCGTCCCCCGGCGGCGTTTGCGCCCGCTACCCGGCCCATCTTATTCGCCGTCGTGCCTAGCGGAATCCACACCGGTTGCCCGGTTACAATGTGACGGCTCTCCGTACAATCACCGGCCGCATAGATACCGTTGAGATTGGTTTCCATGCGTTCATCAGTCCGAATTGCACCCGAGCGTCCAAGCTCGATTCCAGCCTCCGCCGCGAGGTCGACATTGGGCCGCATCCCTGCCGCTACCACCACAACGTCCGCCGGAAGTTCGCTCGCGCCGGCCACATTGCGTGTCAGGTCCACCTCCACGCCAAACCGTTCGAGATGCTTCTTCACAACTGAGACGAGATGGTCGTCCGGGCGACCGAGCACACAACCGCAATGATCCATCAGCGTCACGCGGACGCCATGCACCCTTAACGCCTCCACGGCTTCAAGCCCGATGTAGCCCGAGCCGATCACCACTCCGCGCCGGGGTTTGGACGATACCAGAAAATCGCGCAGCCGGACGGCATCCGCAGGCGTATGGAGCGAGAACACGTGAGGCGCTTCGGTACCCTGGATGCCCTTCGAGCCAGCGGCGCCGGTAGCAATCACCAACCGGTCGTACCGGACAATCTCACCGCCCTCCAGTCGCACCTGACGGCGTCCGTGTTCGATCTGCGCTACCGTTACGCCGGCGCGAACTTCAATGTTGCGCTCACGCTTGAAATAGGCGGCATCGTAGGTTACTAGTTGATCAGCGGACCGGATGATTCCTTCGACAAAGTACGGCAGCCCACAGGCACCGTGGGAGACAGTGGGTCCGCGTTCAAGGACGGTAATTTCGAGGCTCGGGTCAAGCCGTCGGGCCCGCGCCGCGGCGCTGAGTCCAGCGGCAACCCCGCCGATCACCGCCAGTCGCATGTCGTGATTATTGGTCCTGCTGATTTTGTACGAAGTTTAGGATGTCAAAATGCTTGATGTCCCGGTCGGGGAAGAAACTATTTACCGCGTCCTGCTCGTCATTGTAAAGTTCGAAGACGGTGCCAAGTTTGGTCAACACAATCAGCTCGAGATTGCGTTTGTTCAAACTTGCAAGCTTCAAAGCGCCACCGGACTTTTCAAGCGTCGTGTGGCACATGACAAGCGTTCCGAGGCCCGTACTATCGATATAGTCCAGTTCCTTCATGTTCAGGATGATTTTGTTTTGGCTCGTCTTATTAAGAGTGGTAAGCGTCTCGCGCACCTCCCCGCAAGGTTCGCCCGCGACGAGGCGCCCTTTCATGTCGATAATGTTAATGCCTTCGCGTTCGCGCCGGCTCAGATCGAGCTTAACCATCATTACAGTCTAGCGTGATCGGCCGCTACGGATGGTGGCGGCGCAACGTCGCGCGGCTGCAACGGAAGAGTGATCGTGAAGCGCGTTCCCTTACCCTCGGTGCTGTCGACGTCGATCTTGCCGCCGTGCTCTTGAACAATCCACGACACAAAGCTCAATCCCAATCCCAACCCCTGCACCGGATTGGACTCTGACCGCCTGACACGATAAAAGCGATCGAAAATATGAGGGAGCTTTTCCGCGGGGATTCCGATGCCGGTATCCTCCACCCAGAACGCGACCATGTCCCCTCTTGGCCCTACGCCCACTCTCACCGAACCGCCCGCTGGTGTGTACTTGATGGCGTTCGACAACAGATTTGAAATGAGTCGTCCAATTTGGACCTTGTCACCGCGGATCGTGACATCCTCAGCGCAGTCGATCTCCAGATGGATCTGCGCTTCTTCGGCCGGGATTTGGTACTGATCCACCATGTCGCGTACCATGTCACCGAAATTCAGCGTCGTCATTTGGAGCACCACCTGGCCGCTCTCAGCCTGCGACAACATCAGTAGCGCCTTGACGATGCTGGTTAGATGCTCCACATCCTGGAGTGCATTCACCATCGCATCGCGAAAGTGCTCGGTGGTTTCGGCGGTGAAGAGCGCCACCTCGAGTTGCCCTCGGATGGCAGTCAACGGCGTGCGGAGTTCGTGCGACACATCGGTTGAGAATTGGCGGGTTTGTTCAAAGCTGCGATTCAGACGCTGGATCATCCGGTTGAAGGATTGGATGAGGCGGTCGAGCTCGTCACCCGAGCCGCGTAACGGAATCTGGACGCTGAGGTTCGAACCAGTGATTCGCTGTGCCGTCTGCGCTACTTCTGTCACCGGTACAAGCGCGCGTCCGGCCACCACCCAGCCCAGTCCGGCGCAGAGCAGCAGCATGAGCGGAACCACGGCGGCGTAGCGCCAGGTGAACTGGTTCACCGTCTTCATCCCGTCGCCTAGCGACCTGCCGATCAACAGAAGATAGTAGCGATGACGAAGGTCGGGGAACATGCCGTAGTGCAGCAGAAACGAGGTTCCCTGGTTGTCGATTAATACTTCGCGAGCCGGTGGCTGCGGCGATTGCGGCGCCTTTGCGATGAGTTGCTTGATCTTCTCCGTATCGAGACCCAATGTCTGATTGATGGGGGAGTTGGCTTGAAGAATGTTGCCGTCGGTGTCGGCAATCAGGTAGGGTCCGCCCACCTGGATGCGCGAAACGATCAGCGCCTCTTCTGGATCCACCGGGTCCGCCATCCATAACGGCCGCTGGTTCTCTATGCGCAGGTAGCCTTTGCTGGCGGCCCATTCTTCATCCAGCAGGGCGTAGGTTTGGTTGGTGACGATGTTCACCAGTAACTGGCGGACCACAATGCCAAGCCCAGCCAGCAGAAGAAGGAAGAAAAGCAGGAAGGCGCCGGCCAGCCGGAACCGGAGTCCTCGCACCAGGTTGACGCCTTGCCGTGATCTCTTAATCGCCCTGGTGATCATCGTGTCAACATAGCCAGGCCGGTTCTAGGACGGTTGGCTGATGGGCGGGGTCGACATTCTTTCGGCCTGCTCGGGCAGGTCGAGCATGTAGCCTATCCCGCGCACGGTATGGATCATCTTGGCGGGATAGCGATCGTCAATCTTGCTGCGCAGATGGCGGATGTAGACATCGACGATATTGGTCAGGCCGTCATAGTCCATATCCCAGACATGCTCGACAATCATGGTGCGGCTGAGTGGACGGCCGCGGTTCCTCATCATGTATTCGAGGATGCTGAATTCCTTTGGCGCAAGCTCGATGTTTTCATTTGACCGTGTGACTTTGCGGCGGATGCAGTCGAGTGCGAGGTCACCCACCTGGAGGCGCTCCGGTGTCGGCTGCCCGCGGCGGAGCAGGGCCCTGACGCGCGCCTGGAGTTCTACGAAGGCGAACGGCTTCACCAGGTAGTCATCCGCGCCCACTTCGAGTCCCTTAACCCGATCGTCCACCGCGTCCCGGGCGCTGAGGATGAGTACCGGAGGACTGGTCTTGCGGTTTCGCACCTTTTCGAGAACCTGGAGACCGTCCATATCGGGAAGTCCGAGGTCCAGGATGATCAGATCGTATTCCGAGGTATGAACCCGGTCCAATGCCGTCGCTCCATCGCCGGCGACGTCGACGGCGTAGCCGGCGCTTTCCATGCCCCGCGACAAAAAGTCGGCAATGCGTTTTTCATCTTCTACGACGAGGATGCGCATAAGTAATCTGTTTCAAAGATACTACGCTCTCACGTTGCCGTCAGCCTTGCCGATAAGCGACACATGACGGAAGGAGCGTTTGCGCAATCTGCCGAGGTTGCCCGCGGCAGGTCAATGACGGACGTGCTGCGTGGCCATGTCGACTGGCTGAACGGGGCGTCGGTCTCGTGGCGTGCCAATCTGAGCGGGCTTACGCTCAATGATCAGAATCTCCAGAACGCCCGGCTTACTAAGGCGATCCTGACAGGTTCTACATTCCTCGATGCGAACATGGCTGGCGCCGATCTTGGCGAAGCGCAACTCACCGGAGCCGATCTCGAGCGCGCCCAATTGACTAACGCCGATCTCACAGGAGCCGAACTCACGCGAGCGCGCTTCAACTTTTGTTGGATGTCGGGTGCCATCATGTCGGAGGCGCGGGTGCATGAAACCACTTTCCGCAAGGCCCACCTCGCGCAGGCTCGTTTTCTCGATGCATCCATCCGCGAAGCATCTCTCTGGGGCGCTGATTTGACAGAAGCCGCCTTTCACCAGTCGCATATCTTCGAATCTGACTTCAGTGAATCTACCCTTGATCGCGCGATCTTCATCGGTGCCCGGCTGCAGAATGTGCGGTTTTATGGCGTCACCGGAGAGGGCGTCAACTTCACCAATGCAAAGCTCGAGTCCTGCAATTTCAGTTCGGCGGAAATGACCCACGCGAACTTCTCCCGTACCACCGTACAGTCTGGGAATTTCTACAAGGCGATCCTATCCCACGGCGATTTTCGCAATTCCAGAATGCGGGGTGTCGACTTTAGTCGCGCCAATCTTGAGCGCGCACGATTCGGTGACGCGGACCTTTTTTCCACCGATTTGCGGGGTGCCGATCTCACCGGCGCCCGCGAATTAACTGGCGACCAGCTGGGGAAAGCCCTAACCGATCGAGATACCATCCTGCCGTCCGGCAAGAACGGGCCTTTCCTTCGCTACTCCGGCGACGAACGCTGTAGACGTTAGGGTGGCGTGCTTTCGCCTGTAAATGATAGTAAACAGGAGCGTCTTGCTCGGATAATCATAGTATTCTGAAAGCGTGAGAATCCTTGTTATCGACGATGACGTTGAACTTTGCAGCCTTCTCGCCGAGTTCTTACGGCGCGAGGGATTCACCGTTGACTTCGAACATGATGGTCGCCGCGGACTTGACCGCGCCCTGGCAAACGAGCATGACCTGCTCGTTCTCGACGTCATGCTTCCAGGCTTGGACGGGTTCGAGATCCTGAAACGAATCCGCACTCAGAGCCGGATCCCGGTTCTCATGCTCACCGCCCGCGGTGAAGATGTCGACCGCATCGTCGGTCTGGAATTGGGCGCCGACGACTATCTCGCAAAACCGTTCAACCCACGCGAACTCGTGGCGCGGATCCGCGCTATTCTCCGGCGTATCGAAAGTAAGCCCTCGCTCGGACGGCTGGAAGTGAATGGCGTTGCGCTCGATCCTGGCAGTCGCGAGGTGGCCATCGACGGCGCCCAGATTCAAACCACAACCCTCGAGTTCGACATCCTCGAAATTCTCATGCGCGCCGCAGGACGCGTGGTGTCGCGCGACATGCTCATGGAGAGCATGTACAACCGCAAAGCCACACCGTTTGACCGCTCGATCGATATGCACGTCAGCCATCTGCGAAAGAAATTGGAGCAGAGCCGTACCCTCATCAAGACCATCCGGGGCATCGGCTATCAGTTCTGCCAGTCCTCGGACGAGGCTTACT
The DNA here is from genome assembly GCA_038212445.1 of Bryobacterales bacterium. GTDB lineage: Bacteria > Acidobacteriota > Terriglobia > Bryobacterales > Bryobacteraceae > TMP-7. The sequence continues at coordinate 212,587 of JBBQUM010000004.1, read as the reverse complement.
TGTGAAATCTCTGCTTTTCGCGAAGGTGTTGCTCTGGTTCCTGATTACCAGTGCGATCACGATCACCGCCGTCGCGATCACGGCCATCATCGGGTTTAATTCCGAGAGGCAAAACGCCCAAACGCCATTCCCGATTTTGGTCCGCGTGCAGATGCGCGAAGCGCGTTACGCGTTTGAAAACGGCGGTAAGCAGGCGCTCGCTGAAACTCTCAGCCGCTTCAAGTCGGTCGTCCAGGCCGATATGGCACTGGCTGACGCTGACGGGCGCGACGTCATCACCGGAGAGGATCGCTCCAAGGAGATCAGCGATATCGCCGAACGCCGCCGTTCTCCTTTCGTCCTGCCGTTTCTTCGGCCCTCTTTTGCCCGCCAAACGCAGGATGGAAAGTACTGGTTTATCGTCATTCCTCACCAGAACGCAGTCGGCTGGTTTCTCGAATGGCAGCACATTTGGATTTTCGCCATGATCATCCTGATGTGCTGGGGTTTGGCGTACCATCTGAGCTCGCCCATTCGAAAGCTGCAGTCGGCTGTTGAGCAATTCGGTCGCGGCGATTTAGCGTCACGCGCGGTTTCCAAACGCCGCGACGAGTTGGGTGGCCTGGCCCGCACCTTTAACCAGATGGCCGACCGCATTCAGACCCTGGTCACCGCCGAACGCCGCCTGCTCATGGATATATCGCACGAACTCCGGTCGCCGCTTGCCCGTCTCGCGGTTGCCGTCGAATTGGCTCGTGGAGGCGCGGACCGCGATGTCTCTCTCGACCGCATTCAGAAGGAAGCGGATCGGATCAACGCGATGGTGGGTGAGTTACTGGAGATTACACGCGCTGAGGGCGACCCGGGACACCGTAAGCACGAAACGATCTCGCTTGCGGAGTTGATTGCAGAGATTGTCGAGGACAATCGTCTCGAGGCCGGCCCTCACACTTCGATTGCTTTAAAGATCAACGGTGACTGCACCGTTGAAGGCGATCCGGAACTGCTTCGACGGGCCGTGGAGAACGTGGTCCGGAATGCGATCCGTTACAGCCCGGCGGGTCAGGCCGTGGAGGTGGACTGTGCTTCGTCCGACGGTCGCGTCCACATCACTGTCTGTGATCGCGGACCCGGTGTTCCCGAATCGTCGCTCCCCCTGCTTTTCGAGCCGTTTTACCGCGTCGACTCCGACCGTAATCGCAACAGCGGCGGCGTCGGCTTGGGCCTTGCTATCGCACGCCGTTCCGTCGAGATTCATCGAGGTTCCATTACCGCTAAGAACGGCAACCCCGGCCTCTGCGTCGAGATCGATCTTCCGGCGGTCGCTGTTCCCAAATCCGCCCCCGTGCTCGCCACTGCCTGAAGAAAATCGCACTCTGGGCACTTCTTTGGAATAAACATCCGCCCTCGTGGCATCATACGTAGAGAAATAGAGGGAGTGTCCATGCTGATAAAGAACGCCGCTGATATCCATTCGTCTGAAATCACGCCCAAAGCGGCCTATTTGAACCGGCGAAGCTTTCTGGCAGCAGCTTCCGGAGCCCTGCTGCTGGGTGCCGCTGATGCCCAGGGTGCCAAACTGCAAAACGTTCAGAAATCCCCTCTTACTACTACTGGCGAGAAGATCACGCCGGTGTCCGACGTCACCAGCTACAACAATTTCTACGAATTCGGAACCAGTAAGACCGATCCCGCCAAGAATGCCAGCCGGCTCAAAACCGACGGTTGGAAGGTCAGCGTGGAAGGGCTCTGCGATAAGCCCCGTGTTTTCGATCTCGACGCTCTGATGAAGCTTGCCCCCATCGAGGAGCGCGTCTATCGTCACCGTTGCGTTGAAGCGTGGTCGATCGTCGTCCCTTGGAACGGCTACTCGCTCTCCACGCTTCTCAAAGCCGTCGAGCCCAACGCTAAAGCCAAATTCGTCGCGTTTGAGAGCGTCTACCAGTCGGGCACGATGCTCTCCTCTTTCCAGGCAGGCATCGAATTTCCGTACCGCGAAGGACTGCGCCTCGATGAAGCCATGAATCCTCTGGCGCTGCTCTGTTTCGGGATGTACGGCGAAAGCTTGCCCAACCAGGACGGCGCGCCGGTACGACTGGTGCTGCCGTGGAAGTACGGCTTCAAGAGCATCAAGTCGATCGTCAAGATCCGCCTGGTGGAAAAGCAGCCGCCCACCACCTGGGCAATGTCCAACCCCAGCGAGTACGGCTTCTATTCCAATGTGAATCCCCAAGTTGACCATCCACGCTGGAGTCAGGGTTCGGAGCGCCGCCTGGGCGAATTTCTCAAGCGCAAGACCCTCATGTTCAACGGCTACGGCGACCAGGTGGCCTCGCTCTATCAGGGCATGGACTTGAAAAAGAACTACTAGGCGGCTGAATGAGCGCCTTCCTAAAATCCCGCTGGGCTAAGATATTCCTGTTTCTGTTAAGCCTTCTGCCTGCTCTTCTGCTCGCCTGGGGCGCTTATAATGGCGATCTCGGCGCGAATCCCGTTGAGCGCATCACTCACCGGACGGGCACCTGGGCGCTACGCTTCCTCCTCTTCACTCTTACGATCACCCCCGCGCGCCGCCTGCTTCACCTGCTCGACCTGATCCGCTTCCGCCGCATGCTGGGACTATTTGCCTTCTTCTACGGTTTTCTCCACCTGATGACCTGGATGTGGCTCGATAAATTCTTCGACCCCACCGAAATGTGGAACGACGTGGTGAAGCGGCGTTTCATCACGGCCGGGATGCTCGCCTTTTCGTTAATGGTTCCGCTCGCGATCACATCCACTAAAGGTTGGATCCGCCGCCTCGGCCGGCGCTGGCAGCAGTTGCACCGGCTCATCTACTTCAGCGCGGCCATCGCCGTCATTCACTATTACTGGCTGGTGAAGTCCGACATTCGCGAGCCGCTGTTTTACGGTGCCGTGCTGACCGCGCTCCTGCTTTTGCGTTTATATAAATCGCGCCAGGCGCCGGCGGTCAGGCCTGCCGTACAGCAGCACTCACCGGTTTCGATCCCACCGGGATCATAGTGAACAACCCCGCGCTCTTCCGCTGCGGCTGCAACTTGTCGTGAATCCGCAGCACTCCCATATCGCCCGACCGGCGATTGAGCACCAGGGCAAATTGATTGTCCGGCGTGATGGCGATGAATCCCGGGTCCGCGCCCACCGAAGCGATCGCCTGCACTTTGCGCGTAGTCACGTTCATGATCGTCACATCGCCCGATGTGGGGTTGGCAATAAATAGGTAGGGAGGCCTGCCGCTCGAAGCGGCCATTGCGCCCGGCTTACGTCCCGCCAGGACGGTTTCAGCAACCTGGGTGGCGTAGGGATAGACCACCACAACCGCATCTAGACCCTCGCCTGTCACAAAGATCTGACCACCGTCACCGCTCGAGCAAAACTGGTCGGGTCTCACCGCCAGCGGCAGACGGACCACCAGCCTTTTGCGCTCGGTATCAAAAATCAGCAGGCGATTCTGGGTGACGTCCCCCGCCAGCATGGCTCTACCATCCGACCGGAACCGCACCAGCCGAACATCGCTGTCGGTTTCCAGCCTCTGGATGTGCCGCGTGGCTCCTTCCACTACACCGATCGCACCGGCCGCTCCGAAACTCACAACACAAGTGCGCCCGTCAGGCGCGACATCGAAATCCGACGCGTCCGACGGCAGCGATGCCTGCCACTCCACCGCGCCGGTGGCGAGTGAGAAACAGGCTAATCTGCGCGGATCACGGTAGAGCACAAACAGGCGTCGTGGATCCTCCCACGCCATGCGCATCGAAATCGCACTGCTGCCCGCTTGCAGTTTGCGGACTGCGGTGAGACGTCCGCCGTCGATCTCGTGAACCACGCCAGTGGCGGGCGTCAATGCGAACACCGCCTGCATGCCGGGATGCGCGATGACTTCGGTAGGATCGGCGTCCAGGCGCACGTGCCGCACCACTGCGAATGCGGTGAGATCCACAGCCGCGATGGCCCGCCCCTCGGCGTTGGCGACAAAAGCGTAGCCGTCAAAGCCAGTAGCGCGCTTCCGCCCGCAACCAGACCCGGCCAGCGCGGCCACCGATGCCGACGCCAAAAAGCCTCTCCGCGTGATCACGTCCACAAGTTTACCTGCTACATTCATTTCATGCTTTTTGCGATGCTTGCCCTGGCAGGCGCGGCAAGCTGGGTTCCCATGCGCTGGCACTCGAGCGCTCCGCAGTCCCTCGAACTGCTGGCCGGTACCCCGGTGAATTGCATTCTGCTCGAATCGCAGGACTGGAAACCGGCTTTCATCGCCGCCGCCCGCAAGCACAACATTGCTTTGATCGGCCTCGCACGCACCGCTGCCGACGTGCCGCTGGCCCGGCAGTCCCGTCTCGACGCACTGGTGCTTGAAGGCACTCCCGACGCTGACCTCAAGGCCGCCGCCCGCTCATCCACGCTGCCGTTGATTGAGCTTCCTCCCCGCGCGGCAATCCGGTTGGATGACAACCTGACCGTCACGGGAACGTCCCAAGCGCTCTGGCCCGGCGTTGAAGCCGAACACGGCGGGCGCACCGTTCTCGGACCCACCAGCACTCCCTGGATCAATACCAACGGCGGCTTCCTCAGATTTCTCCGAGCCTCCACCAGCGCTGTAATCTGGATCGGCGTTCGACCGCCGCCGCGCACCATCTTTCCGCCCGAGCGCTACGCCCGTGTGATCGGCGATGCCGCCCTCGCCGGCGCCCGCTGGATTGTCGCTCTCGACGACGACCTGGATTCCCGCCTCCTCGCCCGCGATCCCGCCGCAATGCGAGATTGGCGTACGATTGCCGCCTACCTCAGCTACTACGAGAGTCATCCCGAATGGCGCGGATATCGCGCCTACAGCCGTCTCGCGGTCATTCAATCCGCGGCTAACGGCGGTTTGCTTTCCGGCAGCCTCCTCGACATGCTGTCGTCTCAGCGCTCATCGGTGCGTGTCATCCCGCCCCATCGCTTCACCCCGGCCGCATTAAAGGACGCGCGCGTCGTTCTCGACGTCGATCCTGATCTCCTGACACCCGCTCAACAGCAAGCTGTTGACGACTTCGCCAAGGCCGGCGGCACGGTTGTGAATCCTCCCGCACGCTGGCGCTTTCCTGAGCCATCGAACGATCAGATCCTGCTCGACCGGCGGCAGGCGAATCAACTGCAGAGTCTATGGGAGGTCACCTACAACGCCACCGTCAGGAAAAACTTCGGCGCGCGGACGTTCAATACAACGGGCATTCTGTCGAGCGTCCTGGCTGCTCCGGACGGCGCGAGCGTCATCGTGCACTTGCTGAATTTTCTGGATTTCCCCGGCGAATCCATAACCGTCCACGTCCTCGGCAAGTGGAAACATGCCAGGCTCTACAGGTTCGACGGACCCGCCATCGAGCTTCCGATTTTCGACGTCCCCGAGGGTACCGGCGTCGAAATCGAAACGCTCACTCTCATGGCTACGCTGAGGATGGAATAAGAACTAGCGTCGCCGCCGTCCGCTGGCCGCCGCTATCTCGGCGACCTTGTCCCGATACTCGGCATTGCCCATCAGCTTGATCGCCATTTTCTGACCCGCCGCCACCACGTGCGAATCGCGATCACGCAGCAGGAGCGGAAGCGCGGCGAGTTGCTGCTGCGCCGGGAGTCTGGCCGAGTCTTCGGCGATCGCCAGCCGCTCGGGCGCCGTGAGCGACTCCCAATTCTTCTCCAACATCCCTGCCCAATCGCTCAAGTCCACGCGGTAGTAGCCTGTTCCGCCGGCGTTTGGCCACACAGGACACTCCTCAATCGGGATCTCGCCTTCCTCGGCGATTACCCTGCAGGTTGCGCCGGCACAAACCGGAGTGCGCCACTTCAAACTCGACTCCTGCCGCACCCGGATGCGCTTCTCCGCACAATCCATCGTTGCCTTCACCACGGGGAAACCCGGCTGATTCAAAAACGAATCGAAGACGCCGCTAACATCCACCCCCGATTCCGCCTTTAACGCGGCAGCGAGATCAGCCGTCGTGGCTGACCCGTAGGCATGTTCCTTCAGGTAACGCTGTAAACCCTTTTGGAACGGCTCCTCGCCCAGCCAGTGCTCCACCATCCGCAGGACGCCCGCACCCTTCTGATAGACAATCTGGCTGTAGATGTCCCCCATCTCCTTGCGAGAGTGCATTTCCAGCCTCACCGGCCGGCTGTCGGTGTTCATGATCCTGGCTCGGCTCTCCACGCCGGCAATGCCCCGTTGGGACTCCGGCAATTCCAGATCGCTTATCTTCCCGCCCAGCCAACTGGCGAAGCCCTCGCTCAGCCAGACATCGTTCCACCACCGTTGCGTGACCAGATTGCCGAACCACTGGTGAGCCAGTTCATGGGCCATCGTCCCGCGCATGGCCTGACGCCGTTCGGCCGTGTCGCGCCGTGGCGGTGCGAGCAATACCCGGTCGCGGTATGTAATGAGCCCGGGATTCTCAATCGCCCCAAATGGCATGTCGAGCAGTGCCATATGGTCGAGCTTGTCCCACATATAAGGAAAGCCGGTATAGGCTTCCAGCCGTTCCACAATTGTCTTACTGGCGCCTCGCGCTCCGTCCGCTTCGGACCCTCGCCCGTGCGGGGCGATAATGCGCACCGGAATATGGTTGCGCCCCGCCGTACCATCCTCAACGACATCGAACGGACCCACGCCGAACGCCACTACCTCGGTAGCAATTGGCTTCGTTTCGTCGAAAATCACCCGCTTCAGACCGCCGGCCTCGCGAGTCTCGGACACCATCCGTGAATTCGCCACCGCCACATCGTCCTGCGGGACTCTCAGTACTACCCGCCACGGCGTTTTGAATTCCGGCTCGTCAAAGCAGGGGAATGCACGCCGCGCGTCGATGGCTGTGAAAGCTGTAAATGCGTACCAATGCTGCCCGTCTGACCGCCGGTAGACCCCCACCGACGCTTTCTCGTCCAGCTTGCCTTTGAACGTCAGGCCGATTGCCGCCTGTCCCGGTCCTACAGGCTGATCCAACTCGAGTGCAATAAACTCACCCGCTTCGACCCGCGTCCGGACTGGCTTGCGGCCTGCACCTTGTTGAATCCACGCGGATTCCACTGTCAGATCCTTGCCATTCAGCCAAATCACCTGGGTAGCTGCCGTCAGCCGGATGTCAATCACAACCTCGCCATGGAAGGACGGTTGTTCGGGGCGCAGCGTCAAATCGAGTTGATAGCGTTCCGGCCTCACCATGCCCGGAAGGCGAAAATCCGGTGGCTTGTCGGCTGACTTCAGGATAAAGGCGCAGGCGAGAATAACTGCGGTGCGGAAACGCATGAGGCTGATTATCGCACTGGTACCTCCGGGGAGGTTCTACCCCTCATATGCGGCAGGGCCATAATCTAAGCCTTACGTGCAACTTACGAAACCTTTTCTGTTTACGGCGAAGAATCGATGTGCTACGATGTAGGTGCTTCTAATGTTCCCCGAAGCAAAATCCCTCGATTGCACGGAGTAGCCAACATCCTCGAATGAGTTTTACCGTCTTCCTCGGAAATCTTCCGGTCTGGGTGACCGACGACGATATTAAGTCGTGGCTCACCGCAGAATCTCTCGTTTACGACAAAATCAAGGTCATCCGTAACATGGAAACCCAGGAGTCGAAAGGTTTCGCTTTCATCGACACGCCGAATGCCGAGGAAATGAACTCGATCATCCGCCGTTTTGATCGTGCGCCGCTCGACGATCGCCTGCTTCGCGCCAATCAAGCTCAGCCGCCCAAGGGCAAGGTTGGTCCCGTTGTTCCCGGAGGTCCTCGTCCCACAACCGCCGCCGGCATGGCCGCGCCAACTCAGGATCGCAATCGCCGTGGTGGCAAAGCTCGCCCCCGCAAAGCGTCGGGTCCGCAGAGCGCATTTGCCGAAGAACTCGCGAAGGCTCTGTAAACTTACAGCGCCTTCGCGTTTCAGCTTCACCAGTCCCTCCTCCAATCCCGCCGCTACCAACACCCTCCCAGGGTGATATACTCATTCGTCAGTTTGACGCCGTGTCCAAATTGCGCTCTCCTGGCGTGATCGTGCCGTCCGGCCACTCGCGCTCAACCTGACTTCAGGCGGTGGTCCGATGACCGATCTTCTCCTTGTTCGATTTCTCTTCGTCCTCATTCTCGGCTGCGCGGCGTACTTCCTCCAACCTTTTAATCTCGATGCCCCCATTGCCGCGGGTGCCGGAATCCTATTCGCTTGTGCCGTTGTCGTCTTTGAGATCCGGCTAAAGCAGGTAAGCCTCAAACGTCTTATCGGAGCCGCTTTCGGCTCCGTGCTGGGCATTTTAGGAGCCTACCTGATTTCGCGGGTGCTCACTACGGCGCTCCCGAATTCCCACAACACCATTCCCTTTCTCCAGGTCATGATTCTCGCGTTCATGTGGTACGTCGGCCTGGTGGTAGGCGCCAACAAGGGCGAGATGTTGAACCTGGCCGCATTCGGCGGAGTCTTCGGCGGCGAAAAGACTTCGCACCAGAGCTTCAAGATTCTCGACACCAGTGTGATCATCGACGGCCGCATCGCCGACATCGCCGATACCGGTTTTCTCGATGGCACGCTGGTCATCCCGCAATTCGTCTTGCGTGAACTTCAACTCGTCGCCGATTCAGCCGATTCCATGAAGCGCAATCGCGGGCGCCGTGGACTCGACATCCTTCAACGGATTCAGAAGCTCCCCAACCTGCATGTGACCATCGTCGAGGAAGATTTTCCCAACGTCCGCGAAGTGGACATGAAGTTGATCGAACTGGCCAAGCTGTTTAGCTGCAAAGTTGTCACCAACGATTTCAACCTGAACAAAGTGGCTCAGCTTCACGGGGTGGAAGTTCTCAACATCAACGAACTCACCAACGCGCTGAAGCCCATCGTGCTGCCCGGCGAGATTATGCGCGTCTTCATACTCAAGGAAGGCAAGGAATACAACCAGGGCGTCGCCTACCTGGACGACGGCACAATGGTTGTTGTGGATAACGCCAAGCGGATGATCTCGAAGACGATCGACATCGCCGTCACCAGCGTGCTACAGACCACCGCCGGCAAGATGATTTTCGGCCGCTTTGACGACCGCGTGCATCACGTGCACGAGACGCGACACAAGGAAGCCGTCGCCGGCCACCAGTCCGCAAGCTGAACTCGCGCTTATTTCAGTTCGCTTACCGGAACGTTGAACGCCACCGTGTTCACTACACCCTTGCGCTGAAACTGTACCCAAACGCGGTAGACTCCGGGCCGCGGGAAGATCATGTTGAATTGGATATTGGGTCCGCCGTCGGCAAGAAACGGATGGGTGTGAATCATGTCCACCAGGTCGTCGCTAACCGCCATCATGTGACCCCAGGCTCCAAGATACTGCTCGATTCCGTCTCCGGGTTCCACCTTAAAGAACATCAGCGTCTTAGTGCCCGCAATAGCTTGCTCAGGTTCGAGACGCAACGACGCCTGGATGTTTTCCGACTGCTGTGTCGCCATGTCCGGCTGCAGCTTCGTGCCTGCGGTAATCGGCCCGCCCGGGACAATGATGGTGCGGGCGATCAACTGCGGAATTCCACCCTTTGGATAAAAATCGCTCAGCACTCGGTACATGCCCGGTTTCGGCAGCACAGCCTTGAAACGAAATACGGAGTCGTCGCCCTTTACAGGATGATCGTGGACGAAGTACTGCATGTCCTGGCTCACGATGAACATGTGGTAAATGCGTTCGTGCACGATCTCAAAATCCGTGACCCGCTTTCCCGACTTTGGATCGCGTATGGTGAACGCAATCTCCATTGGTTGGCCGGTTTTAAGCGCCGCGGGACTGAGCTTCAGGTCAACGGGATACTCCGATTGATCGGGGATGCCGGGTACCAGTGCCATGCCACACCGGCTGCACTTGCCGGGGGCCAAGGAGCGAATGTCGGGGTCCATGGGGCAGACGAATTCCACCGGTGGTTCCCCCGCTTCCTTAGGAGGCAGCGGGAACTTCGACAAGGGGTCCTGTGCGAGGAGGACGACGGCAAACAGGAACGCAAACCACTTCATGGGAGTCATCTCCATTGTCCCGCATTCGCGATCACCCGCGCGTCAGACCTCGAACGGCCAGCGCGCGGTCGTCGTGTAACCGCCGTCCACCGCAATCACCTGTCCGGTGATGTAGGCCGAACCTGGCGAGCTTAGAAATACTGCGAGCGGCGCGACGTCCTCGGGCGTTCCGGCACTTGGATTGGCCTGAACAGACTTCAACCAGCCGAGCATCTCCTCGCGAGACCACATGTCACGGTTGAGATCGGTGATGATGAATCCCGGCGCGATGCAATTCACTTGAATTCCATAGCGTCCCCACTCCGCGGCCAGCGTGCGCGTCAAGCCGGCGATGGCACTCTTGGTCATGGCGTACACCGTCAAATAAGGGAGTCCCAGCAGCGACATCAGGCTGCCGATCATGACGATCTTGCCGCCTTTGCCTCGCGACACCATCTTGGCGCCGACTGCTTGAGTCAATTCCACGATCCCGTGCAGGTTCGTCTGCATCACGTGCTCGTACTCGTCCTTGGTGTACTGCTCAAAACGCTTGCGGATATTCGTTCCCGACACGTTGATCAGGATGTCGACATCGCCGGCAGCGTCCGCGGCGGTGCGTATCGACGCTGAATCTTTCATGTCGAGTGTCAGCGTGGACGCCTTCAGTCCCGCGTCTCGCAGCGCTGATGCCTCACGCTCCAGCGCGTCCACACTGCGGGCGGCAAGAATCACGTGGGCGCCCGCCCTCGCCGCTTCCTGGGCAATCGCCAGCCCGATGCCCCGGCTTGCCCCAGCAACCAGCGCGCGCTTTCCTTCGAGTGAGAACGTATTTGTCATTGGCCACCCATTCTATGATGAGACTTCATGGCCCTCCACAAAATTGCAGTAGTGCCTGGTGACGGCGTCGGCAACGAAGTAATACCTGCCACCCTGCGAGTGCTCGATCACGTCAGCCGGAAATTCGGTTTCGAACTTGCGCTAACCCACTATGACTGGGGTGCCGACTACTACTTCCGTAACGGCCGCATGATGCCTGCCGACGCGATTGATCAACTCCGTCCAGCCAGCGCGATTCTGCTCGGCGCCGTCGGACATCCGGAGATTGCCGACCACGTGACGCTCAACGGACTGCTGCTACCCATCAGGCGCGCATTCGACCAGTACGCCAACGTCCGCCCGGCGTTCCTCTATCACGGAGTGCCCTCGCCGCTCGCAGGCTACTCCGGCGGCGATATCGACATGGTGGTGGTGCGTGAGAATACCGAAGGCGAATACGCCCCGGTGGGTGGCTTCGTCTATCATGAGCAGCCGGAGGAAATCGCGATTCAGACCTCGGTATTTACACGCCGTGGTGTCGAGAGGATCGTCCGCTTCGCCTTCGAACTTGCCCGCACCCGCCGTAAGCAGCTCGCGTCCATCACCAAGTCGAACGCGCAAGGGTACAGTCTCGTTTTGTGGGATCGTGTTTTCCAGGCCGTATCGCGCGAGTATCCTGATGTCGCCACCGAGTCGCTATTGGTCGACGCCGCGGCAATGAATTTCGTTCGACGTCCGCGGAGCTTTGACGTCGTGGTGGGCTCCAACCTGTTTGCCGACATTCTGAGCGATCTCTCGGCGATCATCACCGGTAGCATCGGCCTTGCCGCCAGCGCCAACATCGACCCGTCGCGACGGTTTCCATCGATGTTCGAGCCGGTCCATGGCTCCGCGCCGGACATCGCCGGAAAGGGCGTAGTGAACCCGCTGGCCGCAATCCTCTCGGCGGCGATGATGCTGGCTCATCTGGGAGAAAATGCTGCTGCAACTGCTGTGAATAACGCCGTGGAGAAGACGCTGCAACAGGCCGAGAACCGGCCACCGGATTTAGGGGGCAAAGCAGGCACGGATCGTGTCACCGAAGCGGTTATCGGGAATCTCGCGTAGAGCTTTTGCGACGGCTGAGCCCGATTCCTACCAGCACCGCTCCCACCACCGCCATCGTCATCGGCTCGGGCACCGAGGTCAAGGTTGTTGACGCTGGTGCAGGCGCCTTGAGTACCGGTATCGACTGAGCAGTATGGACGGGCTGGGCCGCCACGACAGCTGTCTGCAGCAGGATGAACGCCCAGGGCATATAGGTCGCGAGGTATCTCATGAACGAGGGTGACTCATGGGAGTAAATAGATTCAATCCGAATAGACGCGACAAGCATAAAGAGCTTTCAAATTTAGTTGTGTTTCTTTCTTATCGCAGGCCACCGAACTGAGAATGGTATTCGCGTTGCCCGAAAACCCTGCAAATGTTCCTTCGTCTCGCCGCCTCCGCTTTCGCAATTCTACTTACTGCAAGCGGTGACACGCTGATTCTAAAAGACGGACGGCGCTACACGGGTATCATCACAGCCGACACCGGAACAGTCCGAATCAAAGTGCGAAGTGGAAAAGTGTACAGCTTTGCTACCGCCGAGGTCGGCAAAATGGAGGTGGATCATCCTGCACCCCCCGAGAAGCAAACTCTCCCACGACCCGCGCCCGGCGGCACCGCCACCACCCCGCAGCCTGAACGCGTCGCAAATCCACCTGCTTCCAGCACTGCCGCTGAACCCGCAAAGGTGCCTCCGCCTACTTCGCTGACTGTCCCTGAAGTGGGGAACACTACCTCTGACTCGATTCAAGGGGCAAGCGCAATCGATAGCGAGTTCACAGCCAGAGGCTCGGATAACGGAGTTCTCGGACCGCCGCGTGCCCCTGTCCAACCGACCGCCGACGGCGCCGCTTCGGTTCGTTTTTTCACCCGGGGAGCGATCTACTGGACTTCAAAAGGCGGAGCCCACGCCATCTACGGACCTGTGCTAGAGGCTTGGAGACTGGCCGGCGGGGAACGGTCTCGTTTGGGTTTTCCAACGTCAGATCAACAAGATGACAATGCCGCGTACACCCGTCAACAGAATTTCGAGCATGGTTCCATCACCTGGACCCAGGACGGCGGCGCGCAAATCAAGTACAACGACGGGGCTCCACAATAGACGCTTCCGATGCTAGACTAGAAGGGTTATGGCAATTCCGAACGTAAAGCGCTTCCGGCCCTTCTGCCCCACTTGCAACGAAAGCTACACCCTGATGGCGGTTCTACCGACCGGCGCCAATGTGGATTCATACCTTACCGAAGCCGTTCAGCGGCATGACCACAAGGCGTTCCAGGATGCCAAAACTGCCTCCTTCAAAGTCCGCGTCGGTCAGCAGAAGCAGAAGAAGGCCAAGTAGCGCGTTCCGGCGCTACTGCCGGGCTCTCAGCGACTTCAAAGCTCGCATACCTTCCCGGGCCACATCGGCATCGGGGTCGGCCGCGATGCGCTCCACATACTGTACGCTCTCGGTGTCTCCGCTCCGGGCGAACACCTGCGCCAAGCCAATCCGCTCGTCGCGAGTGGCGTTCTTCAAAGCGGCGTACAGCGTCCGGCGGACTCCCGGATCGCGCGCCAGTTCCTCCAGAAACGGTTGAGCCACGCCTTTATAAAGTTTCGAGTTGAGCGTGTTCACCAGGTACTGCAGCGGACTGAATTCGCTTAGCTCATTGCGCCCCAACAGGACCACGGCAAACGCCATAGACAGGCGCGGACTCATCTTGCTCTCGGCATCGAATGCCTCGGACATTCGCTTCATGTCGTCCGGTTGCCTGAGCCTGCCGATTCCTTCAGCCGCGGCAGCCCGCATCCCATCGTCCTTGTCGCTCAGGTATTTCGAGTAGGTGGCGCGATTGCTGTCATCGGGGAGTTGCGCCAGCGACGCCAGGGCGGCGCGCCGCACTTTTGGCGTGCGCCCCTTCTCCACCACTTCCCGCAAGTCAGGACTGGCCGAGCGATCTCGCAGCAGTCCCACCGTCTCGATGGCTGCGACCTGCACCCGTTCATTGAGGTCGTGCAAACGGGAGAAGATGCGGGGCGCCACGCTTGCGTCGCGGATCTTCTGGATAGCGATCAGCGATTCGTAGATCAACTGATCGTCTTTGGAGCGAACGCCGCTCACCAGATCGTCGAGCGCCGCCGTCCCGCGCAGAATCCCGACGGCACGCGCCGCGTTGGCTCTGGCCTGCATGCTCCCGCCTCCGCTGACGAGTTTGCCCAGAGACTGTATGATCTCCGGGCGCACATTTACGTAGGGATCGATCACCTGGTCGTTGGTATCGGTGAAGCGGCCGCTGATAGCGGTGCCGACTCGCTTTACTGAGGCCGACATTCCAGTCTTGACGTAACCGGGAAGGTAGAAATTTACCAGGCCGTCGGTAGCGCGGATTTGCACTTCGGGATCATTGTCCCGAGTGGCCTCCACCAGTGGTTCGAGGCTGCGCTGCGTGCCGATCTCGACGATCGCCTTTACCGCCTCCACGCGAACATTCGCCTCGGGATCGCGCAGGTAGGGCTGAATTCTCACAATCGATTCGGAGCCCTGCTTGCCCAGATCCCTCACTGCGCGAATGCGCTGCTTGGGTTCGCCCGAAGTTTCGGCCTGCGCAAACAGGGAGGCCGATGTCAGGATTACGAGCGCCGCTCGTAGATACACCATGCTTCGAGTGTAAATCTCTTTGCGCTTACGCGAACGAAATCCAGGGCAGGAAGCGTTTGAGCGCCGGAGGTTTGATCAGCAACACCTGCTGACTGCCGATGCCGACGAGCACGCGTCCCGAGTCGAGCGCGCGTACCCTGGCCGTCTGTCCCCGCCCTTGTTGAACGTGGGCGAGGTTCTCCGGGAATAGCTCGCGTAAGTCCTGGGGCAGAGCGAAGCGGCGGGTGACGCACAACGGCTGATCGGTAGCCAGCGAGAAAACAAACGACCAGGCGTACTCGTCCCGATCGATGTCTTCGTAATCGTAAATATAAAGGTCTCCCGAAGAGGACGCTCGCGCGGGTTTGCCAAACTGCGCCAGCACTTCGGCGGCTGTCGTCTGCAGCGAGAACGTGAGCAGGTATCCAGGTGCGGTGTTCACCAAATCCAGCGTACCGGGCTGTAAAAACATAAGTGTGAATAAATGATTTCGCGGCGGTGACAAACAAAAAGGCCCGCGGGTGTCACCATCCGCGGGCCGAAACAAGAGGCTCTGAGAGTGAGTGGAAGCTAGAAGTTCAACCGTAAGGACAACTGAATCTGACGGTTTGTTCCCAAGCCAATCTGATTGGATACCGTCGAAGTCAGGTTGCCGAAGTTACCGCCGGCGTTGGCGGCGGAATATGCCTGTCCCGGCTGCAGCTTTCCGGTAACGTCAGCCAGCCTTACAATGCCACCGCCCGGCGCCGCATAGTTGGGATGGTTGAGAATGTTGTAGAACTCCGCCCGGAATTCCATATTCAACTTCTCGGTCACCGGGAAGCGCTTGTCGAGCGTCAGATCGAGCTGACCGAGCACCGGTCCCTTGAAATCGTTACGACCCAGATTGCCGAAGGTTCCCGGCCCCGGTGTCGCGAAAGCAGCGGGATTAATCCAACTCCGGCCGCCCGACAGATAGGGATTGACGCCTGCGATGTAGTTCGGACGCCGGATGTTGCGGCTGTTGCCGCCGCCCGGCACGTTTACGACGCCGACAGAACCTTGGGCACACGCGTTGGACACTCCGTTAATCGTCGCCAGCGCGCTCACCGCTCCAGTGGCCGTACTCTGACAGACCACATCCGTACGCGTGATCAGCACCTCCACCGGCAAACCCGCGCGAGCGTTGACAATGCCGCCAAGCTGCCAGCCGCCGGCAAACATCTGTGCGAGTCCCCCCGCGTCCTTGCCATACCGGCGTCCGCGGCCAAAGGGCAGTTCGTACAACGCGCTCAGGTTGAAGCTGTGGCGGACGTCGAAATTGTTGTTGCCATAGTCGGCGCCAAAATCGTAGTTGTTGGACGATGTGCGCGCGTCGTTCGACCCGCCCGTATTGCCGATGTCCCGCGACCAGGTCCACTGAGCGCCCAGCGTCATTCCCTGCGAGAACCGCCGGTTCAACGACGTCTGGAGCGCGTTGTAGTGCGAGGTGCCGCCGCTGGTCTTGTAGTCGATCTCCGCAAAGCGGGGCCCGAACTCGCGGTTAGTGGTGGTTGCGCCCGTCGCCTGATTGGTGGTCACACCCGTGATCTTGTTGGTCACCCTGCGAAGGAAGAGGTTTCGCCCCTGGCTGCCGACGTAAGCCACCGTGAGTACGGTGCTGCCCGGCAACGCCTGCTGAATGGATGCGGTGTACTGCAGGATCTTTTCCGGAATGCTGTACCCCGGCGCGTATGCGCGCGGTTGGTAGCCAAGCGTCGGGCTGTTGACGTTGTAAGCCGCGAGTATAGCCGCGGTGTCCAACGGGAACTTCAGCAGCGGACCCGACGTGATGGTGGTTGTAATTCGATCGTTCGCCGCCGGCTGAAGCTGATCTTCGGTTTGGCCCGGACCGTAATAGTAGCCCGCGCCCACGCGAAACACCGTCGACTTCAGACGTTCTGGCGACCAGCTCAATCCCAGCCGCGGTCCAAAATTCAACTTGGAGGACTTGTACCAGTCACCCGTAAATTTCGGGATGATGTCGCCCTTGGTCATGTCGAAGAAGACGTTCTTGTTCCGGTCCTCATGCAGCGGGCTGTAGTATTCGTAGCGCAGGCCGTAGCTCAATGTAAGGTTCGGCCGCAGCTTCCATTCGTCTTGCGCGTAGGCAATGTAGTAGCTCTGCTTGAGGAAGATGTTTCCGCCAAGGCCGGTGAAGGGACTCACCTGGCTCAGGTCGCCGGTGAAGGAAATGCTGGACGGCGTGTTCTTGAGGAAATTGTCGATGTTCGAGAAGTTATAAGTGGTACCGCCCTGCTGATCGTTATACAAGCGGATGGGCCGCACCTCCACTCCGAATTTGATGTTGTGGGACTGCTTGACGATCGACAGGTTGTCGATGAACGACATCGTGTAGTTGGTGTACGGGGCGCCTCGTCCGTTAAATGAACTGCTCAAGCGAATCAGGCCTGTAGGGATGGCCACGCCGCCACCGCCTGTCTGTCCTGAAATGCCTCCCAGTACGCCGGGACCCGTGAGGTTGATGGTGGCGCCGGAGAGGTCGACATCAGGAGACGGACCCGGGACACCCGACACTCGCGATTTGTAGCCGTTGTAGCCGAACTTCGTTTCGTTGATGATCGTCGGACGAATCACCTGCTGCAGACTGAGCAATCCATTCTGCGGTACAGCGGTTTGCAGGTAACGGCTCAGCGTCGAGTTCTGGACGAAGGATGCATCACCCTGGTCGCGGAAGTAGCGCGCCGTCATCCGGAGCTTGTCGTTGAATTGGTAGTCGAACCGGACGCCGCCGTAGTATTCGTTCACCATGTTGTTGCCGACGACGTTCGTATTGTCGAAATTGGCATCCGGCGTGGAACTCACGCCCACGGGAAACGCCTTCTGCAATTTCGCGATCGCAGGGTCAGTAGTGCGTGCCCATGCAGCCAGGCTCGGGGTTGTCTCCACGTACGGTGCGCTGGTCCGCTGCTTTAGCGCTTCGAGACTGCCGTAAAAGAAGAATTTGTCCTTGATGATGGGGCCGCCTAGCGAACCGCCGAATTGATTCAGGCGGAGCTTCGACTTGTCGGCGCCGTCGAACGCATTCCGTGCATCAAACGCGTCGTTGCGGACGTACTCAAAGACGCCGCCATGCAACGCATTTGAACCCGACTTGGTCACTACGCTGATCTGTCCGCCGGTGCCCGTTCCATATTCCGCGGGGTAATTGCTCGACTCCACGCGAAACTCCTGGATGTTCTCCATGCTCGACTGCAAGCGGAAAACCGAGGTGCTCTCGCCATTGAGGTTGCCGGGATTGGTGTCGACGATCGCCGATCCTTCCACGCCGTCGTAACGGATCGCGTTCTGTTCGTTTGACCGTCCGCTGAAGCGAATGTCATCGAAGGAGCCCGAACCGGTGTTGATCGCACCCGGCGTCAGCAGGTACAGCTGTGAGACCTGGCGCCCATTGAGCGGCAGATTCGCCACCTCCCGCTCGCTGACATTCACGCCGATACGCGCTGAACTGGTGTCGATTACTGCCAGGTCGCCACCGGAGACGTTCACTTCCGTCGTCACGCTGGAGGGTTGGAGAATGATATTCAGCGTGCGCTCCTGCCCAACTGACAATCGCACTTCGCGGTATTCCTGCGTTGCCATGCCATCGGCCTTGCCGGTAATCGTATAGTTTGCAGGAGAAAGTTGGGGGACAATGAAATACCCCTGGTCGTTAGTTTTGAGGGAGCGTTCGTCGCCCGTCCTCTCATTCTTGATTGTCACCGTCGCGCCTGGAACTACTGCGCCTGAAGAATCGGAAACCGTGCCCACGAGCCGCGCGACGTCGGATTGTCCAAACGCGGCGAGCAGGGTCACAAGAAACAAGACAATGTTCTTGGTCATCGCCTACTAGAAGTAACAAGCGTGCCATTACAGATCCGTGACTATCGCGTGAAATGTTCGTGTGCTCCCGTGTGCACTAACAAACACGTTCTAGAATGTATGCTTGACCGCGCGAATCTTCGTAAAACTCATCATCGCGGTGCTGATCGTGCTCGCGGTTGCTTTGACCGCAGTCGACTTTCTTGTCTCGCGAGTCGCCGAGCAATCATACATCGAGACACTGCGACGCGAGCTTTTCGAGAAGGCGCAACTCACGGCTGAGTTATCCACAGATCCCTCGCATCTCAGAAACGCCTCTGTTCTCGCCGACGCCCGTGTCACTCTGATCGCCCGCGATGGGCGCGTACTGTCGGATTCTGAAGCCGAGGCTGCGCGCATGGAGAATCACCGCGAACGTCCAGAGATTGCTGCCGCGCTCCAGGGCCGCAACGGTTCGAGCATCCGGACGAGCCCCACCATCGGAGTCGACTTCCTTTACTGCGCCATTCCGGTGAACGCGGGCGCCCTGCGTCTGGCCGTTCCGCTGTCCAAAATCCGCGAGCAGGTGAACTCAATCCGCCGTCAGGTGCTGCTATCTACGGCCATCGCCTTTGTTCCATCGGTCTTTCTCGCCGCCCTATTCGCGCGGCACGTATCGGCCCGGCTCGCCAAAATCATTGCGTATGCCGGACGCCTCGCTCGCGGAGACTTCCACGCGCGTCTGGATAACGTTGGACCCGACGAGTTGGGTATCCTGGCCAAGCAGCTCAACGACACCGCTGAAAAGCTCCGGCACATGTTCGACGAACTCGAGCGCGAACATGCCGAACTCGACCGCCTCGAACGCGTCCGCAAAGACTTCGTCATCAATGTGTCTCATGAGCTGCGAACGCCGCTCGCCTCCATCCAGGGCTACACCGAAACGCTACTCGACGGCGCCCTCGACGACCAGGAGAATCGCGTTCGCTTCCTGCAGATCATCCGCGCTAACGCCGAGCGCCTAGTCCGGCTCACCGCTGATTTGCTGACACTCTCGCGCGTCGAACTGAAAACGCAAAAATTCCAATTCGCCCACTACTACATCAATGGATTGATCGGCCAGCACGCCGACTCCATGCGTCCTATCGCTGCCAAGAAGAACATCGCGCTGCACATCGAGCCTGCACCGCCCAACACCGATGTGTTCTGCGATTCGGAAGCGGTGCATCAGATTGTCACCAACCTGCTCGACAATGCCATCAAGTACACGCCCGAAGGTGGGTCAGTGACCATTGGCGCCAGGCGGGCCGACACGCAGACGGTGGAGGTCTACGTCCGCGACACCGGCATCGGCATTCCCGCCGACGACGTCCCCAGACTCTTTGAACGCTTCTATCGAGTGGATAAAGCCCGTTCCCGCGACCTCGGCGGCACCGGCCTGGGACTCGCGATCGTCAAGCATTTAGTCAAGGCTCAGGGCGGAGAAGTCGCCGTGCAAAGTATTCCAAATCAAGGAACCACGTTCGCCTTCACCATCCCAGTGGCGGACACCGGATTATCTGAAATTCAACCTGTTCAAACGGAATTCATCGAACAGTAACGCAATTGTAATGATGATTCGGTTACAGTTGAACCGATGAAGAAGATTGCATTGATTGAGGATGACACGGACCTCTTCGCGCTGGTGAAGTACAACCTGGAGAAAGAGGGCTTCGCAGTGGTGGGTTCTCAGACCGGCCGCGGGGCGCTCGAACTGTTCCGGCGCGAAAAGCCGGATCTTATTCTGCTCGACATCATGCTTCCCGATTCCGACGGGCTGGACATCTGCAAGGGTATTCGAGCCCATCCCGAACTGGCGCATATTCCGGTGGTGTTTCTCACCGCCCGTGCGTCCGAGACGGATCGCATTGTCGGCCTCGAACTCGGTGCCAACGACTACATCGTCAAGCCGTTCTTCGTGCGCGAACTCATCACCCGGGTGAAGATTCAATTCCGCGGCACCTCCGCGCCCGCCCGCACTCTCAAATCGGCCGGCCTCGAACTCGATCGTAACGGCTGCCGCGTGAAGTTGAACGGCGTCGAAATCGTCCTGACCGCAACCGAATTCCGCCTACTCGAATTTCTGATGAGCCGCCCCGGCATCGTCTTCAGCCGCGAGCAACTGCTCGACAGCGTCTGGGGCCACGATCGCGCCGTCACTGACCGCACGGTAGACGTCTACATCCTCCGCCTGCGGCAGAAGATTGAAAGCGATCCCGCCAGTCCGCAGTGGATTCGCAGTGTCAGGGGCTTCGGCTATAGCTTCGATCGCGCCGAGTCGCCTGCTTCTGTTGCGACTGCCTGATCCGCCTAGGGGTGAGCGATCACCATTAACGTCTTCGATCGCCTGAGCGCGCACTCCAACGCAAGGCGAAGGTTTTCCGGATCCAGTGCGGCGAAGCTCTCGTCGAGAATCACCAGGTCAGGCGCCTGAAGCAGCGCTCTTGCCAGGAAGACGCGGCTACGCTCGCCCTGCGATAACTGCCATCCGGTTTCGCCCACCATCTGCAGCATGTCGCCCGGCATCCGCGCGATTAGTGGACTTAATCCCAACTCGCCCGCTACTTCACGCGCCTCCGCCAAGTCTTTCTGCCCCGGAGGCCAATGGCGGCCCAGCAGCAGGTTGTAAGCGAACGTTCCCGTGAGTATGTGGTTCTCGTGAAATTGCGGGGCGCACGCCACTAACCCGCGACGCACGAGCGATCCGGAGTCGGCGACACGCAGTCCGGCCACTAGCGCGGCCAGCGTCGACTTCCCACCGCCCGATTCGCCTTCGAGCAGGATCCAATCGCCGGACTCGATCTCGAGCGAGGCGCCAGTCAGCACGGCCGGCAGATGGCTCGCGTAGCGGAAACTGAGTGCTTTCGCCTCCACCACCGCGCCACTAGACGGCGCGGTTTCTGTGATGTCCTGTGCTGGACGCGCCGCGGCGTGGAACATCTGCGACACTTGACGCCACGCGATGGTTGCGCCCGCCAGTTGCGCCAAGCCTCCGGTCAAGCGCCGGAACGCTTGCCACGCAACGAGGATGCCGCCGACAGCGATTGCCAGCGCCGCCGGGGACTCGCCGCCGCCGATGAACCCCGGCGCCAAACCGGCCAGTCCAACCAGGAGCCAACCGCGAGGCGCTAGTGCCGTCAATCGAGCCGCACTCACATCCATCTCGCGAGACAGCGCCAGGTAGCTGCTCAATGCACGGTCTTCTTCCACGTGCCATTCGGCGGAAGGCTGTTGTGCGGCGCGTGTCCGATGGCCGCTCATGTTCTCGATCAGATCGTGTGTCATGGTCAGCCGCGCTTCGGTCCAGCGCAGACGGCGCCGCCAATAGTGGCGAGTCAACAGAGCGATCACCCCTAGCCACAACATCAGCAGTGCGACCTCGATCACGCTGCCGGCGGCCTTCGACAACACCAGCGCCGACAAGAGAATCTCGAGCGTGGCGAGCGCCGTTCCAATGCCACCGCCGAGCGCCAAAGACTCGATCCATTCAGCCTCGATGGCCCGCCCCAGAAAATGGCCAACGCCCTCGTGCTTCACTTCGTCAGCGCCCAACTTCAGTGCTCCGTCAAGCAAGCGCCGCCGCAGTAGTCCTCCGGCGCCCACCGCCACCTTGCCTTGCCACCAAGTGGTAATCAACCGGAACGGAAGGATCGCAAACAGCAGGAGAATCCATGCGACCGTCCAATCACCGTCCATCCCGCCGCCTAGTGTCGACCGTCCAATCAGCCACCACGTGCCAATCCACAAAAGATATTCGATCGCATGCGCGCCGAACAGTCCTGCGATCCGCCACAATACGCCGGCTTCGCGCAACTGGCGCATGAAGCTCGCTCCAGCCGGCGTGCGAATTTGGAAAAGCGTACCGAGCCGGACACCGCGGATCCGTTCACCCGCGATTGCATCAAGTGCCCGCTCGCGCCGACGGGCTCCAATCCCGGCAGCGTCCAGCAGCTCGTCGACGGCAGCTTGATGTGGTCCGGTAGCCTCACGAGTCAGATCGCGCCAGAAGCTCTGGAACGGGACAACGTGGCGCGACTGGTCCGCCTTCAGCAGCGTGAGCTTCCCCCGCTTCACGCCGAGCAGACCTACCCACTCGCCATTCACTTCGATAAGAGCCGGAGCCGCATCCCGTATCTTGCGTTCGGCGTCGAAGCCATACAAGTCCACCGGCACGAGCATCTGAGGCAAGCCCCGGCTCATCACGGCGACGAGTTCATCGAAGTTGCGCTCAGCCACGCACCGGCCTCCCCGGCTCTTCTTTCAACTCGCCTTTCGACAGCCGCAGTCTCCGCCAATTGGCGCTCGCCCACAGGCCCTGCCGGACATCGGACTCCGCGTTCAGCAGCGAGCGATAGCGCGACCCCGGATCGGCAGCGAGCGTTTCCGGCTCCCCATCTTCGACAATCCGCCCCCCATCCATCACCACTACACGATCGAAGGAGCGCGTGTCCTCGACATCATGTGAAATGCAAATCAGCGTCGCGCTATGCCACCGCTCGCGAGCGCGTGTCACCAATCCTCGGCGACGTTCGCGATCGAGTCCCCGCGCCGGCTCGTCCAGAATGCCAAGCGACACCAGACTGCGTCCCATCGCCCGGCCCATGCGGACGCGTTGCCCCTCGCCGCCCGACACCAGCGCGCCGCCTTCGCCGAGCGCCGTCTCCAAACCCTGTGGCAGGCGCGACACCACGCCACGTAACTCAGCCTGCTCCAGCACCTCATCGACGGCGCTCTCCGGCGCACCGTAGCGAAGGTTCTGGACGAGCGTGCGATTCCACAACTGAACTTGTGGATCCACCCAGGCCGTCACGCGCCGCAGCGCGTGCAGCAATTGCGCATCGAGCGGTCGGCCGTCCACCGAGACTGTCCCGCCGCTTGGACAGTGCCAGCCGAGCAGGAGCCCAACAAGGCTGGATTTGCCCGCACCAGAAGCGCCGACGATCGCCACATGTGTGCCGGCTGCAATCTCAAGTGAGACGTCGTCCAGAATCGTGTGACCGCTGGCCTGCACGGTTACGTTCTGTAAGGAAATCGACGGTGCCGGGACGAACTCATCGCTTTCCGCGAATGGCGCTTCCGGTGCGCCCAACGGTTCGGTGAGCCGCATGGCTGTATTGCGCAGCATAGGGTACTGCCACGCGGCCGTGGCTGCATCCTGCCCTAGCGACGGCAGATTCAGAATCCAATACGCCAGCAAAAGCAGTCCCCCGGTTGCTGCTCCGGAGTGCATTTGCGACCACACCGTCCAACCCGCCAGCGCGAAGCCTCCGGTGATCTGGAGCGCCTCCACCAAAACCACCGCGCGTTGCAGCGACAATCCCGATCGAGCCCATTCAGCCAGGAGCATACCTTGCTCGTACTGCACCGCCGCCGCTCCCCGGTGCGCTCGAATCGCCGTAAGCCCGAGCAACGCGTCCATGTAGAAGCGAGTGAGCGCACCTGAATGCGTACGCATCCTGAGGTCGCGTTCGGCTAATAGCGGCTGAGCGGCAAGCGGCACTCCCACTGCGACCACCGCCAGCAGTAACGCGGGCACCGCCGCCGCCGGGTAGAACCAGGCGATGGCCGCCACCGTGATCGCAATCTCAAGAAGAGCTCGCAGAAAACGCGACGCGATTAACGGCGCATTCCGGATCAGGTGCACGTTGTGGCTGCGGTCGCCCATGTCGGAGATGGGACGGCTCTGGAGATAGCGATCCTCAAGGCGGGGCAGTTTTTTCAGGAACGCCAGTCGTAGCTTGGCCTCCAAGCCGCGCCCAAGCCACAGCACTCCCTGCATGATCGAAAATTCGAGCGCCAGCAGCAAAACGGAGAATGCCAGCAGCAGTGAAACTGCGCCCGCACGTGCGCCTGGCTGTGTGAGGAAGTCGCCCAGATCGAAGAAGCCGCGCAGCAGCACCGCTTCAAGCACCACCGCCGCTGCCGCGATCGCCAGGGCTCCGGCAACGGTCAACGCCGGAAGTTGCGAGATCAGGCCGAGCAGTTCGCGCATCGGATGCGTAGGACGTTCGCTCAACGCTGCCGCCAACTCTGGCAGTACCGCCGATGACGCCCGCGTACCGGTCACCTTCAGCAATACAGCGCCCCGCATGACCACCGTCGAGGGATCGTCCGCGACCGGTTCCGCCGACCAATATTCGGACGGAATTGGGTGCGCGCTCGACGCTATCCTCTCCAGCACCGTCGACGTCTCCACTCCTCGCTTCAACGCACCGCGCGACGCCAGCGACTCTACCATTCGAGTTGCTGCATCCGCGCGCGCCAGTCCAGCCGCTTCGATGAGCGAGGGGGCACTTCCGCCCAAACGTTCGATGCGAGCCGCCAGCGGACCGCGAAACTCAGCAGTCGCCGCCCACTCCGCCCAAGCGTCCGACGGCACAGGTTGAGCATGCAGAAATAGATCGTCGAGGAAGCGGTTGGCCCGCGTCCAGCGTCGTCCCACTGCTGGATCCATCAATTGCAGCCAGGATCCGTGCCGCTTCCACACCACTACAAAGTGCGCCTGGCCGCTGGGCTGTCGCACCACCACCAGGGCCGGCAACGCGTTGGCTTGCGGCGCCAAAAGATGGTCAGCCGGTAGCATGATTTGCGTCGCTTCGAGACCGAGTTGTTGGGCCGCCACCTCGAGCGTGTCCACCGACGTTCCGTCCACTCCGGTTTGGCACGCCTCGCGCAAACGGCCGTAACTAACCGGGATTCCAAAGCCTTCGAGCAGTGCCTTGAGCGATGCGGGACCGCAGTCCATCGCCGACGTTTGGATGACTTCGGGAACAAGGAAGCGCGCCACTATTGGGATCCGTGCACAACGCGCATCAGCAGGCTTGCCGGAGTGCTCTCGTCACTCTCGCCTTCAATTTCGATAGTCGATTGAACTTTCTGCGATGAGAGTACTGGAAGCGTGGTGCCCTTCGGCAGCTCGACGGCGAACTCGACGAGCGGACCTTTGTCCGTCCAGAGCCGCTCGGCCTGCAATACCCGGGCCGGTAGCGTCATGCCTTTGTACCTGAGCCTTACCGGCTGGCCTGGAGTTAATTCCCGATTGACGTGCCCGTACGCGACGGCCAAACCGTCAGGGTTCATCCAGAAATTCAGGTCGCCGGAGTCTGCCACCTTCGGCAAGGTTACGGTGGCCGAGAGTCCCCAGCCTATCAATGCCACCAGCAACCCGGCCGACCACGCCAGCGTAAAGGCCACGAAGGCAAATCGGTCAGTCCGCAGACTGTTAAGCGATCCTGTGAATGCCGTCATCGTCAGCGGGTTCCTGCTAGCTAGAGTGTATAAAAACGAAAAGGGCAACCCGCGAGGGCTGCCCTGATCTTCCCAATGAATATAATGTGACGCTTAAAGCGAGTTCTTTCTGCCTTTAGCCGCCGGCTTGGCGTGTTCTTCCGGAATTCCCATGCCCACAGCACCCGCGAGAGCGTTAAGTGAGGCGTTAGTCATTTGCTGCATGTAGTGTGCAGGCATTCCTTCCGCTTCCTTGGTAAACATAAGCGCACCGGCCTCGGTGTCGAAGTCGACGCGCAGCATGTCGCCCCCGTGAACCTGTTCAGTGGCAATCAGGTTCGACATCGGATGCACCAGCAGACGCTCGATTGAACGCTTCAGCGGACGCGCGCCGTACTTTACATCCGTACCCTCGCGCAGCAGAAAGTCCTTGGCCTCACTGGTCGCGGTGAACACGAACGCGTTCGCGCCGGAGGAGTCAAATACGCGCTGTTGCACTTGATTCAATTCGATGTCGAGGACTTTCCTCAACTGCTCTTGACCAAGCGGCTTGAAGACTACAATCTTATCGGCGCGATTTACAAATTCCGGGGGGAACTTCCTGCGGGCGGCTTCCACGCCGCTCTTGGTAATCTTTGAGGCCGTTCCGGCCGCTACCGTGCCCGATTCCATTTCTTCTTTATGAGGTGCGTTGAATCCCACTCTGGGATTCAAGATGGCACTCATCTCCGCCGCGCCGACGTTTGAGGTCATGAAAATCATGGCCCTTGAAAAGTCGACCTTGCGGTTGTCGCCCAAAGTCAGCGTGGCTTTGTCCAGGATCCCGAGCAGCAGGTTCCACAGGGCATCGCTGGCCTTTTCGATCTCGTCAAACAGAACAAAGCTGACCTTCACCCGGTCCGTATGGTACTGATTCAGGACTTCCTGGCTCAGCAGCGGATGGGTTTCACGATGACCCAGATATCCGGGAGGTGAACCGATCAGCTTGGCGATCTCATGGCTGTGCTGGAACTCGCCGCAGTCGATCTTGATCACAGCGCGCGGATTCTTCACCAGACACTCCGCAGTGGCCTCGACGATCCGGGTCTTGCCAGTCCCAGTGGGTCCGAGGAAAAGGAAGGTGCCAATCGGACGGCCATTCGCATTCATGCCCGTCTGATTCATCTGGTAAATGTTGACGATCTGTTCGATCGCCTCGTCCTGGCCGACAATCAGCTTGCGCAGATTACCTTCAAGGAGTTCCGCTTCACGCCCCGTCTTCGTGGGGTCTAATTTCATGTTGAGCCGAGCCATATTCAACCGCCTCTCCATAAGTGCTCTTGCAAGCCGCTTACCATTTCTATCGGCGGTTCCTGGCCGTTCGTTAGATCCAGTCGAAATCACTTCTTGGGGCGGGACGGCCTCACTTCCACCCGGCTGATCAATGTCCGCTCCGGAGTGCGCAAAAGCATCATTGTGATGTCGGCAATATCGGACGGAGCAATCTTCCAATCTGTTGAGCCTGAAGCCCCAAACTCGGTTGCAACGCTGCCGGGCATAATGTAGCTTACCCGTACACCTTCATGGCGGTGATCCAGCATCATTGCCTCGCTGAGACCGTTTAAGCCAAACTTAGATGCGTTGTAAGCCGCTCCGGTCGCAAAAGCATTCTTTCCCGCCAGGCTGCTGATATTGATAATGTATCCACCGCCTCGGGTCTTAAATCGGGACAGAGCTTCATGAGAGCAGTAAAAAGCACCGAAGAGGTTGGTTTCCACCACCATCTTCCATTCGGCGATGGTCAAATCCGCCGAACTGCGGAAAATGCCCAAGCCAGCGTTGTTGATCAATATGTCGAGACCACCAGTATGTTCATCGACATACGTGAAGAATTTTGAAACATCTGCAACGTTCGAAACATCGCACGCGATTCCCATAATCTGGCCACGCGGCTTCAGTTCAGCCACCGCCTTGTCCACGCCCTCAGCAGTGCGTCCGCAAATCACCACGGACACTCCAGCGTCCAGTAACTGCTCCACGATCGCCCGGCCAATACCGCGGGTTCCGCCCGTCACCGCCGCTACCTTGTTCTTCAAAACGTCTTTCATGAATAAATGTTAGCGAATGCCACGCTAAGCTACGGAGCTTTCATCGGCGCTGACTATAATAAAGACAGAGCTATCCCTTTCAATGCTGGAAATGAGCATCTTCTGGTTGCGCGTCGCAACCGGTCTGTACTCCATCGGTCTGCTGCATGCGATTCTGACGCTGCTGCGGCGTGAAAGCCGCGTGTTCAATGTCGCCCTCGGATTCTTCTGCGTTGGCGTTGTTATCCACTTTGTCGCCATCGTTCAATTAGGTGTTCTCGCCGGCGCGCTACCGGTGAGCAACTTCAATGAGTCGCTCTCTTTCTGCGCCTTCCTTCTTGCCTTGTCCTACCTGGTGGTCTACTGGCGCTATCAGTTCGAATCGCTCAGCGTCTGCATTTTCCCGCTCGTCTTCTTGATGAGCCAGGTGGGCTCGATGGAGCTTCCCGTCTCCTCGTGGACAGACACGCGAGTTCGCAGCGCCTGGCTGCTGCTGCATATCTTTCTTGTCTTGCTCGGCTACGCGGGACTCGCACTCACCTCAGTCGCCTCCATCTTTTATCTGATCCGAGAGCGCCAGCTCAAACACAAGACCTCCAGTCGGCTGTTTGACCGACTGCCGCCGCTCGGCACTCTTGACGACCTCATCACCAACTCCATGGGCTTCGGCTTCGTGTTCATCACACTCGGCGTGATCGTCGGCATCACCTGGGCTTTCATCGAATTTGGGACCGGCTGGATGGGACACGCCACTATCGTGATCTCCATCGCCACCTGGCTGTTCTACCTGCTCATGATCTTCATGCGCATGACCGCCGGCTGGCGCGGCCGCAAAGCCGCAGTGATGGCGCTCAGCGTTCTCGGCTTCTCCGTCCTGACCTGGATCACGCATGTGACCATGCGATCGACGCTCATCAAATGAGACTGCTAGTCACAGGGCTGAATCACCGTACCGCCCCGGTAGAGGTGCGTGAGAAGCTCGCCTTCAGTGAAGCAGCCCTGGCCTTGGCGCTCGACCGTCTGCGTGTCCAGCCCGGCTTCATCGAAGGCATGATCCTATCCACCTGCAATCGCGTGGAGATCGCGGTGACCGCTGACGAGAGCGTCGATCCGCAAGGCTGCATGGAGCAGTTCCTTTCGGAATGCCGCGACGTTCCCAGGGCCTGGATAGCCCCCTATCTCTACCACCACACCGACAACGACGCCATCCGCCACCTCTTCCGCGTCGCCTCGAGTCTCGACTCCATGATCGTCGGTGAGCCGCAGATCCTCGGCCAGTTGAAGGCCGCCTACGCCGTCGCCAAGGAGCACGGCTCGGTCAACGGCTTTCTCGACATGGTGGTTTCCCGCGCGTTCAACGTCGCCAAGCGGGTCCGCTCTGAAACCGAAATCGGACAGAACGCGGTGTCCGTCAGCTTCGCCGCCGTCGAGCTCGCCCGCGAAATCTTTGGCTCCCTCAACGGTCGCAAGGTTTTGCTTATTGGCGCCGGCAAAATGTCGGAGCTTTCGGCGCGGCACCTGCGCCGCAGCGGCGCCGGCGAGATCCTCGTCACCAACCGCACCCGGTCACGAGCTGAGGAGATGGCCGAGGTTTTCCAGGGACGTATCATCGACTACGAGGGCTTCACCAACTCGCTGGCTGAGGTCGACATCGTCATCGCCTCCAGCGGCGCCCCTCACTACATCCTGTCCAAAGACCAGATGAAGCGAGTCATCGGCACCCGCCGCAACCGGCCGATGTTCCTCATCGATATCGCCGTCCCCCGTAATATCGACCCCGCTGTCAATGAACTCGACAATGTTTTTCTTTACGACATTGACGATATGCAGAAGGTGGTCGAACGAAATATCGAAGGTCGCCGAAAGATCGCCGAGCAGGCTGAAGAGATCATTGCCGAGGAAGTGGAGCGCATGGTGCTGCGCCTCAAGGCACGGGAGATCACTCCTACCATCGTGACCTTGCAGGAGCAGTTGGAGCAGTGGCGTTCGCATGAAATCGAACGTTTTCGCGGCAAATTGGGTGTGCTGACGCCGCAACAGGAAGAGGCGATTGAGGCCATGACGCGCGGCCTCGTCAACAAGATTGCCCACGGGCCGATTGCGGAACTTCGAAAGCAGTCAACATCACCAGAGAGTCCACAAGTCGTCTCGGTGATTCGCAGAGTCTTCAGACTAGGAGAGTGAATGGTTACGATCGGAAGCCGCGGGTCGCAACTCGCTTTGTGGCAGGCACGCTGGGTACAATCGCAACTCAAAGGCTTGGGCGCTGAGTGTCGCATAGAGATTATTCGCACCACCGGTGACAAGATCCAGGACGTTCCGCTGGCTAAGGTAGGAACCAAAGGCCTCTTCACCAAAGAGATTGAAGAAGCACTGCTCGACAAGTCCATCGACATCGCCGTCCACAGTCTCAAGGACATGCCGACCGACCTGCCCGCCGGCTTAACCCTCATAGCAATCCCCGAACGCGAGGACGTACGCGACGCGCTCATCGGCCGCCGACTTGCCGACCTTCCCCCGTCCGCTAAAGTGGGTACCAGTTCACTTCGCCGCGCCGCTCAATTGCGTGCCGCCCGGCCGGATCTGGTCATCGAGAATATTCGCGGCAATCTCGATACGCGCCTCCGCAAGCTCGATGAAGGACTGTACGACTCCATCGTTCTGGCCGCGGCTGGTCTCCGGCGCCTCGGCTGGGCTGATCGTATTACCGAGTACCTCTCCATCGACACCATTTGCCCAGCCGTCGGCCAGGGTGCGCTGGCGGTTGAGACGCGCGACGACGATAGCGAAGGCTCACGGCTGGCTCGTCAACTCGACCATCTGCCGTCCCGTCAAGCCGTCACCGCCGAGCGCGCCGTCCTGCGTGCCATGGGCGGCGGTTGCCAGGTGCCCATTGGCGCCTACGCCCAAATCGACGGCGATCGCCTGCAACTCCGCGCCATCGTCATCTCGCCCGACGGCAGCCACGCTGTAACCGGCCGTCGCGAAGGGCTTGCTCTCAACGCCGAGTCCATCGGTGCGGATCTCGCTGCTCAGTTACTATCCGAAGGCGCTCGCGAAATCCTCGAAGCCGCCTACGGCACCGCGCAATGAGCAAGGTTTATCTCGTCGGGGCTGGTCCCGGCGATCCAGAACTCATCACCCTCAAAGGACGCAGGGTGCTCGCCATGGCCGACTGCATCCTGTACGACCACCTCGCCAGCGACGCACTGCTCGATATCGCTCCCGCCAGCGCGGCGCGCATCTACGTCGGCAAGAAGAAATCCGACCACGCTTTTTCGCAGGACGAAATCTCGGCCATGCTCGTGGACCATGCGCAGCGCGGGGAGACCGTCGTGCGGTTGAAGGGAGGCGATCCTTTCATCTTCGGGCGGGGCGGGGAAGAACTCGAGGCACTTGCAGCCGCAGGCATCCCTTTTGAAGTGGTGCCCGGAGTGACATCGGCGCTCGGAGTGGCAGCCTACACCGGAGTTCCGCTCACCCATCGCGACCATACCTCAGCCGTTACGTTCGTCACCGGCCACTCCGCAGATCAGATCGACTGGTCGAAACTGGGAGCGGCCGAGACGCTCGTCCTCTATATGGGGATCACGGAATTCCACGAGATCGCGCGTGAAATTATCCAAAATGGACGTTCCAAGGACACGCCGGCGATGGCTGTCCGCTGGGGTACGCGGCCCGACCAAAGCACGCTCGCCGGGACGCTTGAGACCCTGCCGCGCTTGATCAATGACGCAGGATTGAAACCGCCGGCCACCATCATCATCGGCGATGTGGTGAGCCTTCGCGACCGGTTCAACTGGTATGAGCGCCTTCCACTCTTCGGCCAGCGCGTCGTCATAACTCGCGATCGCACGCAGGCCGCCGAACTCGCAGCACCCCTACACGCCCTTGGCGCCGATGTCATCGAATTCCCAACAATTGAAATCGGCCCACCCGCCGACCCTCAGCCTCTCGACGACGCCATCGCTCGACTGGCCAATTACCATTGGCTGATCTTCACCAGCGTCAACGGGGTCCGTTATTTCATGGAACGGTTAGATGCCTCGGCGCTCGACTTTCGGGCTCTGCGTGCGAAGATTTGCGCCATCGGACCCGCGACGCGTGCGGCCATCGAATCTCTGCACCTCAAGGTTGATCTGACGCCGGCCGAGTACGTTGCCGAGAGCCTGGTCGAGTCCTTCGCCAAAATCGATCTTGCGGGCAAACGCGTACTACTGCCACGCGCCGCCGTCGCCCGTGACCTCGTGCCAACTGAACTGTCGAAGCGCGGTGCGGAGGTAGACGTCGTTGAGGCCTACCGGACACGCGTTCCCCAAAATGCCGAGGCTCGCGCGGCTGAAATATTCGCGGCGCACCGCGCGCCTCATTGGATCACGTTCACCAGTTCGTCGACGGTCAAGAACTTCCTCGCAATCGCCGGTGCCGGTGCGCTTCAAAATACCCGTATCGCCTCGATTGGTCCAGTCACGTCGGCCACCGCTCGCGCCCACGGTCTCGACGTTCAAGTGGAAGCCGCGCAGTACACCGTGCCAGGATTGGTGGCGGCGCTATTGCGCGCGCCGCGTTAAACGCGACTTACTGCGCCTCGACGTCCGAGGCAAAATGCGAAGCGAATTCATGCTGCGAGTGCTCCGGCCAGTGGCGCGCCGCCCATCGCAGGTAGCCAATCGCGATTCCCAATTGGCCTCCGTAATAGGTCAGCCACACCAGCCAGTCGCGCATGGGTAGCTCGATCTTGAAGCGGTTTGCCGCCAGCAGCGAGTCAGAGAGCAAAAAGAGGATCGCCCCTGCCGCGACCCAGCCGCCGATGCGCAGACTCATTACCACCATGGTTGTGATCGCGGCGATGTAACACAGCACCGGGACACGCATCGCGCCCAAACTCGGCCACAGCCAGGCCAGAAACACCCCTGCGTAGATCACCACCGCCGCCGAACTCCATGAGACTTTCTGGGGAGTCTTCAAGAAGCAAATTGTGTATACGATGTGCCCGATCAGGAACGCAATCAGTCCGGCGACGAAAAAGCTCGGGCTCAGGTCAAGCAGCGCGTCGCCTAATGACCCAAACGCCAGCGCCAGCGCCAGCATCGGGTAGCGCCGCACCATGAACGCCAGTGCCGCAATCGACGCTGTCTTCACCACCCAGCGCCCCGGAAAGGGACCCGTCGCAATCGTCACCGTGTAAATGGCGCTGCACAGCAACGACAGTACGAGCATCATAAAACTCCTCCTGATGGCAAAACCGAAGCGCCGAATGTGTGCGTCCCGGACAACCGCGACGCCTGAAACGCAGCGGCCTCGCTTCCCCGTCCTGCCCGTTCGAATAACGACGCCTGCAACAGGATCGCCATCCGCTCCACCCACGCTCGCGCCGCAGATTCCTCTGGAACCTCTACTGTCTCACTAATCTCCGTCTGAAGGGCGTCCCGGCATTCCGGCTCCTTCTTTAACGCACGCAGCACGTCGAGGCAGATCACGTTGCCTGAGCCTTCCCAAATCGAATACAGCGGCGCCTCGCGATACAGCCGCGGCATCACCGACTCCTCCACGTACCCATTGCCGCCATGACACTCGAGTGCTTCGCAAACATGGACCGGCGCCCGTTTGCATAGCCAGAACTTCGCGATAGCGGTCGCAATCCGCGCAAACGCACGCTCCCGCGGATCGTTCTCGCGACGGTCAAACGCTCGCGCCAGGCGCATTGCCAGCAACGTTGCCGCGTCTGTTTCAATGAGCAAGTCCGCCAGCACGCTCCGCATCAACGGCTGGTCGATGAGCCGTTTGCCGAATGCGCAACGGTGTCGCGCATGGTGCATTGCTTCCACGGTGGCGCGCCGCATCAGCGCGGCCGCGCCAATCACGCAGTCCAGGCGCGTGTGCTGCACCATCTCGATGATCGTCGACACGCCGCGCCCTTCCTCGCCGACAAGCTGCGCCCAGGCCGCGTCAAACTCCACTTCGCTCGAGGCGTTCGATCTGTTGCCGAGCTTCCGCTTCAGCCGCTGGATGTACATCGCGTTCAGCCGGCCGTCAGGTGTCCAGCGCGGCAGTAGAAAACAGGACAGTCCCTTCGGCGCTTGCGCCAGCACCAGAAAGGCGTCGCACATCGGAGCCGAACAAAACCACTTGTGACCGGTAATCGAATACTCGCCCGGTATCGACGCCGCTTCTGCTCGCGTCGTATTGGCCCGCACGTCCGACCCACCCTGCTTTTCCGTCATCGCCATGCCCATCAGCGCCCCGGTCTTCTCGCTCGCCGGACGGAACGAAGGGTCGTAGCGGGTCGAAAGCAGTCGCGGACCCCACACACGCATCAGGTCCGGATGTCCCCGCAATACCGCGATGCCGGAATAGGTCATCGAGATCGGACAGGTGTGCCCGAGCTCATTCTCCGAGGTCACCATCATCAGCGCCGCGCGCGCCACGTGGGCTCCGGGTCGAGGATCGGTCCAAGGCAGACTGTGGACGCCATACTCCACCGACGTTCGCATTAGCTCGTGCCAGGAAGGGTGAAACTCCACCTCGTCGCGGCGGTGGCCAAAGCGGTCGTGGGTGTGCAAACGAGGCTCGTTCTCGTTCGCTTCAGTCGCCCAGCGTTGCGCGGTCTCTCCACCAACCAGTGTGCCCAGCGAGACAATTCTGTCGTGCGCCCAATCACCGCCCTCCCTCTGCACTGCTTCTGCCAGCGTCGAGTCGCTCGCAAATAAATTGACATCGACGAGCGGCGGCGGCTGATTGAGCACTTCGTGCGTCTTCGTCACGGTGTGATTCTAATCCAAGCGACGGGTCATCGGCGGGCTGCCACAAGTCCATCAGCTAAAATTGAGGAAGTAACGCCGGGAGATTATCATCACGTTTCGCAATCTGCTCGCTCTATCCATATCCGTCGTCGGACTCGGTCTGGCACAGACTACCGCTACCCTCACGGGCACGGTTTCAGACCCGTCTGGAGCCCTGATCACCGGCGCAAAGATCACCGCGCGGTCAGCCGACACCGGCGCCGTGCGCACCACCCGTACGCTCGCTAACGGCCGCTATACGTTCGCCAACAGCCCCGTGGGCGCTTATGAAGTGCGCGCTGAATTCCAGGGCTTTCGCGTAGGCGTGCGCAAAGGTGTACACGTCAACGTCGGCGACACGGCCGAGATCAATTTCGCACTCGAGGTGGGTGGCGTCGACCAGGAGGTTACGGTTGTCGCCGAAGCCTCACCCGTCAACACCAGCTCTCACGAGCTGAGTTACCTGGTTGGAGAGAAGACGATCCGCGATCTGCCCTTAAACGGTCGCAACTATACCGATCTGGCGCTGCTCCAGCCTGGCGTCATCGCCTATCCCCAGCGCGACGGCGGATCCGTTGTCGCTCACGGACTCGGGGCCAGCATCAACGGGCAGGATCCGCGCTCGAACATGTACCTGCTCGACGGCCAGCCGCAGAACGATCTCACCAATGGTCCCGCCGGCAGCGCCGCAGGTACCGTCCTCGGCATCGAGACGGTCCGCGAGTTTCGCGTCGAAACCAATTCTTATAGCGCCGAGTACGGTCGCACGTCCGGCGGCCAGATCTCCGTCCTCTCCAAGTCCGGTACCAACGACTTCCACGGCAGCGCCTACGAGTTCTTCCGGAACGACCATCTCGATGCCCGCAACTTCTTCGACTCCGTCGCTAAACCGAAGTTCACCCGGAATCAGTTCGGCGTTGCCATTGGTGGGCCCATCCGCCACGACAAAACTTTCTTCTTCGTCGGTTTCGAATCCTTGCAGGAACGCCTCGGCCGCACCATCAGCAGCTTTGTTCCCGATCTTCAGGCGCGCCAGGGAATCCTGCCCGACCCAGCCAATCCCGGCAAAACCCTCAACGTCGGCGTGAACCCGGCCGTCGCTCCCTATCTCAACGAGATGCCCAGCCCCAACGGCCCGGCCACCGGCGATGGACTCGCCAACTACTCCTTCGGCTTCAAGCAGACGCTGCCTGAGTACTATTTCCAGACGCGTCTCGACCACAACCTCACCAACAACCAGCAGATCTTCGCCCGCTACACCTTCGACGACGCGGCGCAGCACCTCCCCACCGACTTTCCGCAGTTCCCGCGTGACTTCCTGTCTCGCAACCAGTTCGCTACAGCCGAGCATCACTGGATTCTGTCGCCGGTGGTGCTGAACACCGTGCGCGCGAGTTACAGCCGCACGCGGATCGGCCAGGGTGTGCAGGCGCTCACCAGCACGCCGCTCCAGTCCTTTAATCCGGCCGCCACTATCATGGGCGCCATCGACATCGGCGGCATGCCCCGCTTCGGCTCTCAATCGACCGTGAATTTCCGCGCCGTCCAAAACGTCTATGGCGTCGAGGACGGCCTCTCCATCACCAGGGGTAAGCACCTGCTAAAAGTCGGCGCCATGGTGGAACGCTATCAGGCCAACATGTACAATCCGACTTTCAGCCTGGGCATCTACAGCTTCCGCAGCATCAGCGACTTCCTTCAAAACAAGCCCTTTCGCTACATCGGACTCTCCCCTGACGCGCAGGACGACCGCTACTGGCGCTGGGCTCTGCTCAGTTTCTACGCCCAGGATAATTTCCACGTCACTCGCCGCCTGACGCTGAATCTCGGCCTCCGCTATGAGTACTCCACCACGCCACACGAGATCTACGGCCGCGATGCCGCACTCCTGAATCTCACCGATCGAACGCTGCAGAACGGACAGGCTTATCAGAACCCCACCGGACACAATATCTCGCCGCGCATAGGATTTGCCTGGGATATCTTCGGCAACGGCAAGACGTCGCTGCGTGGCGGCTACGGCGATTACTTCAATACCAACAATCAGCAGAACCTGATCGTCACCGTCACCAACCCGCCCTGGACTCCGCGCCCCGTCATTGCCAACCCCACATTCCCTCGCCCCACTTTCGCCGCAAACTCGGTGCTCTCCATTCGCCCCATCGAGTGGAACCTCAAGAATCCCAACGTCCATATGTACAACCTGAGCCTTCAGCGCCAGTTGCCCGGTGATACTGTACTTACCCTGGGTTTCGCCGGCGCCCGTGGCGTCCACCTTCTGCGCAACACTGACGCCAACATCGCCGTCCCCCAACTGCTCGCTGACGGAACCTACTTTTTCCCGGCCGGTGCGCCGCGCCGCAACACTGCGTTCTCCACCATCGAGCTGAAGAAGAGCGACGGCGTCAGCCGCTACAACGCAGCCTTGATCGAGGTTCGGAAACGCTTCAGCCGCGGACTGAGCTTCCAGTCTTCCTACACTTTTTCACGTACCGTCGATAACACTCAGGCGTCCACGTTCTTTTCTGACTCGCTTAACGGCAACGTCTCCGCCATGCCCGAGTTCCCCGGCTTCCAATACAACAAAGGACTCGCCGATTACCACGCCAAACACAACTGGGTGATGAATGCGACCTACGAGCTACCCTTCGCTCGCCGCCTGCAGGGAGCGCCCAAGGCGATCCTGGACGGCTGGCAGCTTTCAGGCATCAGCAATTTTCGTAGCGGCAATCCGTTGACGGTTTTCATCCAGAGCAACTGGTCGCGCTCCGCCTGGAATCCATCCAACTCGTCCACCGCCGGCTTTGACCGTCCCAGCTTCGCCCAGGGCTACACGCATCAATCGGCCGTGCTCGGCTCGCCCGATCAGTACTTCGATCCCAATGCGTTTGTTCTCCCGTCAATCGGTACGCTCGGCAATGAAGGACGCGGCGCACTGATCGGCCCCAATCTGCGGTCAGTCGACTTCTCGCTGTCGAAATCCGCCAGGCTTCGCAGGCTCGGCGAGCAAGGCGCTCTCCAGTTCCGCGCCGAAGGATTCAATGTCTTCAACCGTGCCAACTTCGGAGCGCCGTCCCTGATCGCCTTTGCCGGAGCAACCGCCACCGAAAAGCCATTCGCTACTTTCGGACGAATCCGCTCGACAGTCACCAGCGCGCGCCAGCTACAGTTAGTACTCCGTATCGTTTTCTAAGAGACAAATGCAACCGGCGAGGAAGAAATCTATGATGTGGGCCCTCTTTGCGCTCGGCGCAGCTTTCGCCTGGGGCGTCTACGGACCAGCCCTCCACAAGGGACAAACCGCGCTCGGCAACCCGCTCAAGGCGCTCCTGTGCGTGGGTTTCGCCTACTTCCTATTGGGTGTGCTTGTGCCGGTTGCCGGACTCGCGCCGTTCGGTAACCTCACCGGCATCACCGGGGCCGGCGCCGTCTGGTCTACCCTAGGCGGCATCTTGGGCGGCATCGGCGCCGTCTGCATCATCTTGGCGTTCCGCTACGGCGGCGTTCCGAATTATGTGATGCCGATTGTCTTCGGCGGCGCGCCCGTCGTCAACGCCCTGGTCACGATGTGGGCCACCCCGCCCAAGACGCCCGTGAACCCGCTGCTCTACCTCGGCATGGCTCTTGTCGCCGGCGGCGCCGGCATGGTCCTCTACTTCAAGCCCGCTAACTGACGCGGCTCAAACGTCGCATGCAATTGCGCCGTGGAATCGCCGCCCGCCCATACGTCGAACGTCTCGGCCTCCACCACCCACGTCTTCTCCTGCGCGCTCCAGTAGCGCAGCTCATCCTTGCCGAGTGTGAATTGGACCGTCCTCTTCTCGCCTGGCTTGAGCGACAATTTCTCGAAGCCTTTCAACTCGCGAACCGGCCGCGACGCCAACCCCGCCCTCTGATGAACGTACAACTGTGCCGTCTCCTCGCCCGCCCGCTTGCCGGTGTTTTCAACGTCCACCGATACCAACACCTGCGACCCGGCCGACACCTTCAAGTTCGAGTACGCAAACCGCGTGTAGCTCAATCCGTATCCGAAAGGATAGAGCGGCGCGCTCGCCTGATCCCAATAGCGTGACTTGAATCCTTCCGCCGTTTCCGGTTGATGCGTCCGGTTGTGCGCGTAATAAACCGGGATCTGACCCGCATCGCGCGGCCAGCTGACCGGCAGCTTGCCCACCGGCGTCACATCGCCCGCCAGCAGTCGTGCTACGCCCGCGCCGCCTTCGTCCCCCGCATGCCACACCTGCAGGATCGCGCCAACATGCGTCGACGCCCATACGATGTTCAGCGGCCGTCCGCTCACCATCACCAGCACTACAGGTTTGCCCGTCGCCGCCACGGCTTCCAATAACTCCTGCTGCCTGCCGGGTAGCTCGAGCGACGACTGCGACGCCAACTCTCCGCTCATGAACGCCAGTTCACCCAGCGTCATCACCACCACGTCTGATCGCTTTGCCAACTCAACCGCAGCCGCGAATTCCTTCCGTGTCTGCTCCGCTGACCATGCGTCCGGCGCCTTGCTGCCCAACATATCCTCGAACATCGACCGGATCGGCTTCAGCACCTGCACGCCCGGCGCGTACCCGACTTTCGCGTTCTTGAACCGGCTCTGAATCCCCTGGAGAATTGTTCCCGTATTCTTCAGATCCACCGAGAAGCCTGCCCACATGCTCAGCATGTCCCGGCGCGAATCGCCCAGCGGACCGATCACCGCGATCGACTTTACGCTCTCCGCCAGCGGCAACACACCTTCGTTTCTCAACAACACCGCCGACCGCTCCGCCGCTGTCCGCGCCATTTCCTTGCGATCCGGCATCGCCAGGACTTTGCCTAGCAGCGTCTCCTCAACGTAGGGCCGCTCAAACAAGCCCAGCTTTACCTTCGCTTCCAGGATCGACCTGACCGCGCGGTCGATGGATGCCACCGGTACCTTACCCGCTTCAACCAGCGAGCCGAGATTGCTCAGGTAAGTCCGGCTCGCCATGTCCATATCCACTCCCGCTGAGAAGCCCCGGTAAGCCGCGTCCTTCGCATCGCGCGCAAAGCCGTGAGTTTCGAGATCCTTCACCGAGTTCGCGTCACTGACTACGAAGCCCTTGAATCCCCAAGCGGTGCGCAGCACGTCCTGCAGCAGAAAGCGGTTCGCCGTTGCCGGTACGCCGTTGAGATCCATGTAGGCGCTCATGAAGGTGCCCACCCCCGCGTCAAGCGCCGCCCGGAACGGCGGCAAGTACACATTCCACAACTGCTCGTCGGAGAGGTACGTCGAATCGTAGTCGCGACCGCCCTCGGCCGCACCATATCCCGCAAAATGTTTTGCGCAAGCGAGCAGGCGGTCAGGAGCGGACATATCCTTCCCCTGGAAACCACGAACCTGAGCCCGGGCCACTGCCGCGCCGAGGTATGGATCCTCGCCCGCGCCTTCCACTATGCGACCCCAACGCGGATCGCGCGCAATGTCCACCATCGGCGCAAATGTCCACGCGATGCCCGCTGCCCGCGCCTCCCGCGCCGCAATTGACTGCACGCGTTCGATCATCGGCATGTCCCACGACGCTGCCATCGCCAGCGGCATCGGGAAGATGGTCCGGAACCCGTGAATCACGTCCAGCCCGAAAATCAACGGAATGTGCAGGCGCGACCCTTCCACCGCGATCTTCTGCATTCGGTTGATCGCCACTGGATCGGATAGCCACAGGATCGACCCCGCCTGTCCCTTTCGAATGCGATCCTCCGGCGTGAGGCTGTCGGGCATGAACGGGACGCCCCCGATCTGCGTCAATTGCCCGATCTTCTCCTCCAGAGTCATCTTGTGGATCAACTCGTCAAGGTTCGGCTGCGCCAGCAGCGCCACAGGCGCCAAGCTCATTAAGACCATCGCAACACGGATCATCGGCTCCTAATCTATCAATTCGTGCCGCCGGTGCAACCTCCCGGATGAGAAAATAGGTTTTGCTCTCGGAAACCGCCCCGGCCTCGCCGGACGATCTCATCCGCATCTCCCAAACGGCTTGGTCCCGCTACGCCGAGCGAATCGCCGGCCAGAGTGGACCGCCCTGGTGGACCGCCGTCATCATCTCCGCCAGTTCACGCCGTCAGGCCGTGCGCTTTGAATGGGAGATCCAACGGCGCCGCGAGCAAGGTAAACTCCCCGCGGGCGTCCACTATGCCGTTGTCCCCGATCCCGACGACCGTCGCGCTGGCAGCGGCGGCGCTACCATCCACGCCCTCCAAAGCCTCGGCGACGGCGGCCCTGCCTGGTGGCGCAACCAGCGCGTCCTGCTCATCCACTCCGGCGGCGACTCTCGCCGGCTGCCGCTCTACTCCATCTCCGGCAAGCTCTTCAGCGCTCTCCCGGTCCGCACGCCGTGGGGCACCGCCAGTACGGTGTTCGACGAATGGATGGCGCTCTCCACGCTCTGGGTCGACCGCCTGACTGCAGGACTCCTGGTCGGCTCGGGTGACGTGATCCTTACCTTTGATGCTTCCCCGCTCGACTGGTCCCGATCCGGCGTCAGCGGCGTCGGCATGCGCGAGCGCGCCGAAGTGGGAACTCAGCACGGCGTCTATGTTCACGACCAGTTGGGCCGCGTCTATTCGTTCCTGCAAAAGCCATCCATCGAGGAAGTGCGCAGTGCCGGCGGACTGCTGCCCGGCGGCATGGTCTCCCTTGATACCGGACTCCTGCGCTTCTGTCCCGACAGCGCTGCTCTGCTCGCATCCATCAATCTCAGCGAGCACGCCGTCCCCATTGACCTCTATCAGCACATCACCATGTCCCTCACGGGTCAGTGGCGTCCCTCCACCTCCGACCATGAGTCCTTGCGTACCGTGGCCGCTGCCGTCCGTGGGTTGCCGTTCTGGTGCAGTACCGTCGACGGCCAGTTCACCCACATCGGCACCACGTCCCTCTTCCGCCGCCTGATGACCGAAGAGACCGAATTCTCGCGCCTCTACGCCGCACATCAACGGCTGGGCTCAGCTTCCGCGCCCAACCTTCGCAGCGCCGGCGTGGTCATCGACTGCGTCTTTACCGCGGGCGGAGAGCTCGGTCCCGGCTCGCTGGCCATCGAATGCCTGTTGCACACGCCGGTTCGAGCAGGGCGGGGAAGCGTCATTCACGGACTGGAGGACATCCAATCCGACATCGAAGTGCCAGAGGACATCGTCCTTCATCAGGGCGCTGTCTCCCTGCCCAACCATGTCTCCGGCTTCGTCCTCCGCGTCTATCACGTTGCCGACGATCCCAAGCTGCCGGTTCAAAATGATGCAACCTGGGTCGGCCGTCCAATGCTGGACGAATTGAAGGAACTCGCCATCGATCCAGCGATGGTGTGGCCTGACCTGCCTCCCGCTGAGTGGAGCTTCTGGAATGCCTGCCTCTATCCCGTCACCGCCACACCCGATGAGGCTTGGGCCGCCGCCCGTTGGATGCTCAGGCTGAAATCGAACTTCACCGTCGAGCGCTGGGCGGCGCTCCCTCGCATTTCCCTCGCCGAAAGCGCACTCTGGGCCGATCCCGCAGCCTCCAGCGTTTCCCACTCACGCCGCGCTCAGTCGAATTGGAAAAGCATTGCCGTCGCCCTCGCCGGGTCCGGCGCCGACGTTCGTCCCATGCTCGCTCACGCTCCGGGAATCGCCCCGCTGGCGGAAGTCGGCCGCACCCTGCGCAATGAAGCGGCAGCCTCGGAATCCATCGCTCCCACCAAATCCGCCAGTCGCTACTTCCAGGCGCATCTGTTCTTCGGCCAGGCCGGACTGGCCACTGAAGCCGGGCAGGCGCGTGACGCCGCCTTTGCCATGGTTGAACGCGCCGTCGCCGCCGGAATTCCTCCTGAAGCGGCCGCCACTCCCCCAAATGAATGGCTTCATCGGAAGGTGCTCGTCTCCGCCCCTCCCCGGCTTGACCTCGGCGGCGGTTGGTCCGATACTCCTCCCTTCTGCCTGGACTGGGGCGGCGCCGTCCTCAATCTCGCCATTGAACTCGACGACGACTATCCCATCGCTACCGAGATACGCGTCATCCCCGAGCCCCTCATCCGCTGCTACTCCTCTGAGGATCAGGCCCTCGAAACTTACCGGACAACCGCCGAACTCCTCCGCGACGCCGCTCCCGGCGACCCCTTCCTCATTCCCCGGACGGCCCTTCGCCTCACCGGTCTTCTGAATACCACCGAACCCTTGCCCGATCTCCTCGCGCGCATGGGCGGCGGACTCGAGATTCACAACCGCGTTCATCTGCCCATGGGCTCCGGCCTCGGCACCAGCAGTATCCTCGCCGCCTCCACCATACGTGCCGTAGCAGAGATCACCGGGCAGCGTTGTGACGACCAGACTCTTAGCGATCGCGTGATGCGTCTTGAACAACTCATGACCACTGGCGGCGGCTGGCAGGATCAAGCCGGCGGCATCTTTCGCGGCGCCAAGCTCATCTCCTCAGGTCCCGGACTCCACCAGCGCCTTCGCGTTCAGCCGGTGGCGTGGACACCCGACAGGCAAGCCGAATTCGAATCGTTGCTGGTTGTCTACTACACGGGAATTCAGCGCATCGCGCGCAATCTGCTACAGACCATCGTCGGCAGCTATCTCGCCCGCGAAACGGCGACCGTCGAAGTACTGCACAGCATCAAGACGCTCGCCATGGAGATGGCGTACGCGATGCAAGAGGGCGACTGGCAGTATCTCGGCAGCCTCCTCGACCGGCACTGGGAACTCAACAAGCAACTCGACCCCAATACCACCAACGCCCCAGTGAACGCGCTTCTCGAACGCGTCCGTCCTTATATATGGGGAGCGAAACTGGCCGGCGCCGGTGGCGGCGGATTCCTAATGCTGCTCGCGAAGAGCCCCAGCGACGCACAAGAACTAAAGGAGCAACTGGAAGGCCCCGCCGGCCAAGTCTGCAATTGGCGCCTGGCCAACGACGGCTTACGCCTGCGCGTTTGAAGTCGAAGGAAGGAAAGTAGGACGCGGCATGGGGAACAAGCGCGCGATGCTCAAGAATTGCAGTCGCAAAAGGAAGTAAAACGGGGCTCCCGCCCCGTT
Source organism: Bryobacterales bacterium (assembly GCA_038212445.1). Lineage (GTDB taxonomy): Bacteria > Acidobacteriota > Terriglobia > Bryobacterales > Bryobacteraceae > TMP-7. The sequence goes on along the minus strand of JBBQUM010000004.1, from coordinate 169,105 downwards.
TAGGGCGTGGGGAAACGCGAGCATTGGGCAGGTATGCCGCCGCCAGTTCATGTAGGAGCAAAAACGGCGAGCGCGCGACGCCCAGGAATTGCAGGCGCAATCAAAGGAAGTGGGACAGCTCCCGCTGTCCAAGGCCCGCCGACACGTAATCATCTCACCGCCACACCACCGTCCAACTTCCAGTGCCGGTCAAAAACACCTTCCGCCACCACTTTCCCTGACCCGATCTCCGTCACTGCCCAGTCGCCAACCCGCGGGTAAAGCAGCGCATTCGTACCCCTGAAGTCCACCTCGTGAAACGTGTGGCCGCTGTTTAACACGATGTAGCGATTAGGTGCGGCCGGATTGGGATAGATCATCGACAGCATGTGCGTCGACGCGGCAAACCGCTGCCTGCCCGCGACAATCCACTCGCCGGTCCAGCGTATCGGCGACGCGGCCACCGCGCTCGCAACGAACTTGCTCGTCGACGGCGTGCCAAACGCCACGACATTTGCTTCCCGCTGATCCGCTACCGTCAACCGCGACTCCTCCTTCACACGCACATCCCCACGCATCCACTTCGGGAACTCCGCGACGAATCGCTCCAACTGACTGGCGGCGAACCGGTGTACCTCGGAGGGCGCGTCCCCCGGTCGCACGCAGATAAACGAATCCATGAAAGCGTCATCGATTGGACCTTGCAACCCATGCTTCTTCTGCAATCCCATCTGCTTTCGCGCCTGCCGCCATGCACCGTTGAAACGCTCGAACGTTGTATCGACGTTGAACTGGAAGTCGCGTCCGTCGATTCGATAAGTCTCCAATGGCGGTTCACCGTGGATCGTCATGCGCGCGACGTTGGTCGTCTTCACGTTGGTCACATCGCCGTCCTGCGCAAAATCCACCTGCGCCCGCTGATACTGATGTTCGAGCTGATCCACCGTTAAATAGAAAGCGTGGTTGTACCGCTCCGTGTAAGTCACAAAGCGCAATGACGGCGAGCTCCCTCGCGCTCTCGACTGATTGTGCATGACAAAGCCGTTCGACTTCGCCAGACTGTCCGGATGCCACTTATGCTGCGTTTGCGGACCAACAAGAAAAAGCAGGCGCGGCTCATCCGACGCGTAGTTCATGCCCTCTTTCGTAAGCTCATATCCCTCTCCCACCAGCGCTTCACGGATTTCGGTCGAAGCCGCCAGTTGCGGATCGATCTCGCCTCCATAACCCACCGTCGCCAGATTCACCGCGTTTAACGCATAGTCCAGCGCGTCGTAAATATGCACGTAAGGCGGCGGCTCCGCCACCTTGGCATACCTCTTTGTCTCGACAAAACCGGCCCCAGCCTCCACCGCTGCCCATTGATCCGGATGATGCAGGCCAATGTGCCAGGCCCCCGCGCCGCCCATCGAAAAACCGCGCAGGACAATCCGGTCCGGATCGATGTTGTAACGCTTCTTGACGCTCTCGATCGCTTCGAACACGTCTGTCTCGCCGGCCCAGCGATAAGCGTTGTTGCCGCGGCCGAAAATGTCCAGTCGCATGAATTGATGGTCAGATTGGGCCGGCTTCGCGCGATCGTGAGTGTAGAGGAAATTGACTTCGTTCAGCGTCGCCCCGCGTCCGTGCAGCACCACCTCTAGCCACTCCGGATTGCTCTTACTGTAATTCGGCGGAATCGTCAGTGCGTAGGGCTGGACGCTCCCGTCCACCCGTGAACGGTACGCCCGCGACAGGCATCCGGTCCGCTCAGGCCATGACGGTTTACCGGCGACCATTTCACGCGCCCGCGCAAGTCCCGTGTCAAGCACAGTGAGCGCCTGCGAAACGTAGGCCTGCGTGTAGAATTCGTCGTACCGCAGAATCCACTGTGCGGCTTTCAAGTAGATCTCGACATCCGCCACCAGGTCGGCCGGACCGCGCGTTCGCAGGGGACCGAGCGCCGCATCGAGTTCCGCTGCTCGTCGCGCCACCTGCGCCCGCTCTTCCACAGTCGGCTTGTAGACCTTCGGTTCCGGCGGCGCTTGTGCAACCAGGGCAGCGCTAACGAGGAAGAGAAGAGCACGCATTCAGCTATTCTGCTACACCCGGCTCAGGCCAGACTGAGTGGCTACAGCGGTTTCGGGATTCGCTCCGCCGAATACGAAGCGCTGAAACGATCGAATAACCGGCATTGTGACGGCATCTCGAACCAGCGGCTGAAACAGGACTCCAACGCGCCCCGGTCGAGTCCGGGACATTGAACCGCGACAGCTGAGGCGATGGCATCCACGTCGTTTTCAATCGGATTGTCGGGAGTAGTAAAGCGGATCATATCGGCCCGGGGACACGACGATTCGTGACAGCAGGGGCGTATTTCTGAATCGATCGGCGAGGCGCCCTCGTTCTCATTCATCATCTATGTCACCCGATTCGCCGTCCTCGGACGGCAGGCAGCACTCGTTCACACACTCGGGCGTGCACCCGGCATTTCCACAGATCAGGAAATTCGGATTGAACAGGCGGTCTGGCTTGAACGCCGTTGGCTCCCAGGGCTCCTCAAAAGCGATTTGAGCCATGTAGCCATTGATCGCCGGCCAGTGGGTACAGCCAGTCACCCTCCCGCGAAATTCACAAACCCCGCAATCAATGCGAACGCTACTTCCTTTCTGTACCGGACAGTCGAGCGAAAGCATCGCTCGTGTCCGCGAAATCTCCTCTAGCAATACCTCCTGACGAGCCTCATGCGAGAGCAAATGGAGCGTCGATGGGTGTGAGCACAGCATCGTCGGCGTGCTCTTCTTCGGGTTTGGCGACCGGGTACTGGCTTTCAACAAGTACTCAGACATGAATCACCTATCGACGGACACAGAAATCGACAGTAGCTTAAAAAATTACTTAGTCCATTTGAATCAATAGGATAGATTGCCTGTGTCGATGGACTAGCGCCCCGCCGGCGCTAGAGCAACATCAAAGACACGAATAATCCAATCCAAACCAAGCCCATGAAGTGCCAGTAAATCGCCACTGACTCAGCAAAGATTGCATGGTCAGGCCAGTTCTTGCGCCGCTGAAACAAGAGCCAGTTCAACGCGATCATGCCGCCTGCAAGGTGCAAAGCGTGCGAACCGGCAAAAATATAGAACACCGCAGCGTGCGGATTTCCTTTGAGATAGAAGCCGTGCCGGACCAATTCAAACAGTCCAGCGCACTGGCAGGCGATGAATCCAAGCCCGAGGTAAATCGTCAGCAGCAGTCTGCGCCTGTAGGCAAACCACTGCTTCATCCGCAACGCCTGGCGCGACAGCTCCAACATCCAACTGCTCAACGCCAGCACCGCAGTACTCGCCCACAACGCGCGCGGAGCCTCCACCGGCTGCCACAAAAATGCCGATTGCGACCGTACCCAGAACACTACGACTAGCGCGCCAAACAGCATTGTGACCCACGCCAGCGTCAAAAGCGTGCCCAGCCGGTACAAGGACCGCCGGCGCGATTCGTCGCCATCCCCGCCGCCGCCATTGCCGCCGCCGTCAGGACCTTCATCCACAGGTCCCCCGCCACCGGGTATCCGTGGTTCGATTTCTATGGCCGTGGCGGCATCCAGCGCCGAGGCAGGCATGCTCCTATTTTAGGCGCATCCAGCGAGCCTTCTCAGGCTCCCAATTCGGTATGGATCAATCCCGCGATCCGGCTGGCTGTCCTCCGGACAAGCGCGTCATCCGTGCCTTCTACCATTACGCGCGCCAGCAATTCGGTGCCGGAGAAGCGCACCAGCACCCTTCCCGAGTTGCCAAATTCGGCTTCCGCCTCCCGGATCGCTGTCATCACCGGCGGCATCTCTTCGAGCGGTTTGCGTTGCTTGATCGCGACATTCTCGAGCACCTGCGGATAGGGGATGAAGCCCGCCGAGAGTTCGTCCAGCGTCTTGCCCGACGCTCGCATCACTTCGAAAATCCGCAATGCCGTCAGCAAGCCGTCTCCGGTTGTCGCCCAATCCCGGAAAATGATGTGTCCCGACTGCTCGCCCCCCAGCCGCGCGCCGCGTCGCAACATCTCGTCCAGGACGTACTTGTCGCCCACCTGCGTACGGACCATCGCGATCCCGCGCTCTTTCAGCGCGTTTTCGAGCCCCAGGTTCGACATCACCGTCGACACCACCACGGGCTGCCCGTCGGCTTCCGCCAGTTGACCCCGGCTGTTCAAATATTCGCCCGTGATCAACATCACTGCGTCACCGTCGATAATCTTGCCCGAGTGCGATACGAACAGCGCCCGGTCAGCGTCGCCGTCAAACGCCACGCCCGCGTCCGCGCCGTCCTTCAGAACCTCCGCCCGTAATGCGTCCAGGTGCAGCGACCCACATCCCAGGTTGATGTTGCGTCCGTTTGGAGAGCTGCCAATCGCCCTGACTTTCGCCCCCAATCCCTCAAATACCTGAGGACCGATATGCGACACCGACCCGTGCGCCGCATCCACGATCAGGCTTAATCCGTCCAGGCGCGATGGAAACGTGGAGAGAAGATATTGGACGTACTCCCGGTCAAGGCTCTCGTCCACCGGAAGTTCCAGCGCTTCAGCCGCCGCTCCCGCTTCCAGTGCGGCGAAAATCTCTTTCTCGATCGCTTGCTCCTGCACGTCCGGCAGCTTGAAACCCGAGTGATCGAGAACCTTGATCCCGTTATCCCGGTACGGATTGTGCGATGCCGAAATCATCACTCCGGCGGCAAAAGGGCCCGTCCGCGCGATGTAAGCAACTCCCGGCGTCGAGATCAATCCCGCAAACCGCGCCTTCACTCCCACACTCGCCAACCCCGCGGCTACATGGCCCGCGATCCATGGACCCGACTCGCGCGTGTCCATGCCAATCACGACTTCAGGTTCCAGGTGATTGCCGGAAATCCATCGTCCCAGCGCGATCCCCACCGCATGCACCGTCGCGGCATCCAGTGGCGGCGCTCCCGCCCTGCCACGGATTCCATCCGTACCAAATAACTTTCTGTTCATCGATTGTCTGTAGATTCCTATTTCTTCTCGACGTCCACTCGCACCGTTACGATCGGCGAAGCATCAAAGCGCACTTGGGCGTCCGGCACATAAGCATGTACCTGGAACTCCGACCGTCCCACTACGCTTCCCAAATCGATGGGATCCGTCTGCGCCGCGTCAACCGCCTGAACCCGGCTCTCCGGTCCCGTGATCCGCAATTTTGCAGGACGGGCTTCCTGTAATATCACTCTGTATCCCGGTGGCGGCGGTGATCCGGTACGAATCAGCACTGGTATCTCTTTCGATAGCATCTTCTCGAAGCGCAGTCTCAACTGTGACGGCACAGCTCGCAGTAGCGCCGTGCCGCGTGGCAGGTTGATCCCTGCCGCCATCACGCTAAAGGTGCGTTCGCTCGCGCCCTGTATCGGAGCCAGGTCCACCAGCACCGCGGTGTTCGAGAGTTGTCCCGGCGCCAGACTGCCGGCGGGTCCTCTCAATTCGAGGTAAATGCGGTCAGGTACTCCCGAACTGATCTCCAGGTCGCGCGGCAGATTCTTGAAGAACACCGGGGCGGAATGCGAAGTTACTAACTCGGGCTCTCCCACCACGAAAAACCACAGCGCCACCGCGATCAACAGCGACAGGGCCTTCCAATGCAAGTTCGCGACCAGCATTCGCGCGATCATCGGACTTTCCCCTGCGTTGCCGGCTTGCTGACGGGAATGGCTCGTGTGCCCACCTCGCCTTCGCGCTCAGCCGCTTTCGGATCGCGGCGTTTCGCGTGATCCGTCAGCCGGCGCTCTACCATCTCCGGCGTCAGGTTACGCTCAATCTCACCAAAGGCCGCGACGCTGATCTGCCCGGTCTCTTCCGAGACGATGATCGACAGACAGTCGGCTTCTTCCGTGATACCAATTGCTGCGCGATGCCGTGTCCCCAATTCCCCCGCCAGTTGCGGATTCATCGTCAGCGGTAGAAAGCACGCCGCCGCGGCGATGCGGTCCCGTTGGACGATCACTGCCCCGTCGTGGAGTGCCGCTCCCGGCTCAAAAATCGCGCATAGCAAATCGCGGGAGACGAAAGCGTCCAGCGCCACCCCGCTCTCGATGAAGGTCCTGAGGCCGATATCCCGCTCGACGATTATCAGTCCACCAACTTTGTTCTCCGCCAGCTTGGTGACCGCTAGCACAATCTCCTGGACCATCTCGCGCCGCTGCAGTCGTCCTCCGCCCAGCAGTTGAGTGCGGCCAATTCGCGCCAGTGCCCGTCGTAGCTCCGACTGGAACATGACGATCAGCGCCAGCGGAGTGTATGGCGCGAGTGTCGCCAGCAGGGTCCTGAGAAGGTCGAGGTGCAGCCACAAAGCACAGAGATAAACGCCGGTCAGCACCAGCAAACCAATCAGAATTGACGCTGCCCGCCTGCCCCGCAGCAGCATGATCAATTGATAGATCAGGAACGCCACGATCAGGATGTCGACTACAGAGGTGGGAGTGACGCGCGGAAGCTGTAGCAGCGTAGGTAGGGTGAACGACGGCATGTCCGTGGTTGCCGGATCACGCTCACTCCGTGGCTCCGACCTACCATTTTAACGCTAATTCCGCCTACCCCCCAAATCACTGCTAATCGTCAAATAAATCGGTGTCAGAGACCGATTAATTCAGTAGGAAAACTCGACAGTGGACTCCGTCACCGCCGGCAAACACGGGAACAATCAAGGATCATAGAAGTATCATCCTGATTGCCCCCGTGCCGCCGACCGGCTTAGAACATGAACTTCAACGCAAACTGAATCTGCCTCGGCGAGTACGTACTCCGGATCGTCCCAAACGCCGCGCTCGTCGACGTCGTATTCGGGATCCCAAAGTTCGTGTGATTCAGCACGTTGAAGAATTCCGACCGGAACTGCAGCGCCATCCCTTCCCGAATCCGGAAATTCTTGTCGACGCCCAGATCCCATTGCTCCAGGCTCGGCGCACGAAACGCGTTCCGGCTTAAATTGCCAAACGGCGCCGTCGCCAGCGGCGTGGTGAACGTGTACCCCGCAAAAAACGTGTTCACCAACCCGTTCTTGTCCTGGCTAATGCCCTGTCCCGACACGTTCGGCCGCAGCAGCGCTTGACCCCTATAGTCGTTCGACAATCCCGTGACGTCGTTGATCGCCGTCGCCCCGTACACGACGTTCAGCGGTGTCCCCGTATTCGCAGTGTTGATCGACGTCAGCTCCCAACCTCCAAATGCTCCATCCACTACCGGGTTCAGATTGGCGCCGTACTTCCGGCCCTTGCCGAACGGCAGCTGGTAAACCACGCTCGTCACGTTGATGAACTTCACGTCGAAGGTCGTCGGACCGCGCTCCAACGCCAGATTCCGGATGTTCTGAGGATTCGCCACGCTCGCTCCCGCGTAGGACTCCAGCGCCTGCTCGCTGTCGCCCATCGCCTTCGACCATGTGAACGAATTCAAAAGGTACAGACCCGCTGCGAATCTTCGCTCCAGGCGTACCGACATTCCGTTGTAGTTATTGCGCCCCACCGGATCGAGCCATGTGATGGGACCGAATGCCTGTATCGGACGGCGTGCCTGGACGCCCAGGCAGCCCGATGTCACCGCAGGCGGATTACAGGTGGCCGTCGCCGCGTTCGGTGCCGCCTGATTGTAGTCCGCGAGGATCGGCAGCCGGTGGCTCGTGTTCCCGTTGTAACCCAGTTCAACCACCAGGCTCCTTGCGATTTCCCGCTGAATCGAGAAGAACCATGACTGAATCCGCGGCCAGCGTGTGTCCGCCGGAATGTAGTCGATGTTCGACGACAACGGATTGAAGTTCTTCGGATCCGCGATCCCCGTAGTGAATGAATTCTTCGTCGTCAGGAAATTCGCGGGCACAGGCCCGCCCGCCGGAATCGATTGCGTTAGGATTCCAAAGAGCGCCTGCGGTGCGTTAATCCCCTCCTGCGCGCTTCCCGGACGGTTGAAGAACGAGTAGCTGATGCCATAACCCCCGCGCACCACCGTCTTGGCATTGATGTTGTACGCCATCCCAAGTCGCGGGCCGAAGTCGCGATAGTCCGGATTCACTAGCGCGCGGTCATAGATTCCACCGCTCTTTGCCTTGATCAGCGTGTTGGTGCCCGGATCGAAGTTCGTCCAGTTGTTGTCCCGCTCCCATAGCGGTGTCCCATACTCCCAGCGCAGCCCCAGGTTCAGCGTGAGCTTGCTCGTCACCCGATAGTCGTCCTTGAAAAACAACGCGTGTACATGCTGGCGTGCGTTGACGATGAACTGATTACCGAGTTGAATTGTGCTCGGCAGTCCGAACATGAAGTCGGCCAGGTTGTAACTGGTTGTGTCGCCCGGAATGCTGCAACCGGTCGCTTTACCAAGCTGGGCGCACGTAGGTTTCGAGAACTGACCCGCATAGGTGTTTAGCCCGTAAAGCGGATTCACATCAAGAATCTCCGTGCGAATCCCCACGAACTCATAGCCCACCTTCATCGCGTGATGGCCCTTGATCAGCGAATAATTCAACTTCGGATTGAAGGACGTCGGATTCTGAAATTGCGGATTGCTCGTCTGCCGGCCAAACGCATTGAACCCGCCCACCGCCTGCGAATTCAACCCGCCCGTGATGCTCGGATCCGTCGGCAAGCCGCCAATTCCGTAGAGATCCCGCAAACTGGCGCCGCCAAGAAAGGGCGGTACCTTTCCTGCCAGCACATGAGTGAAGCCGAACCGCGCCTCGATCAGCGATGCGTTCGTCACCGTCCAGGTGTAGCCAATCGCAGCCTGCTGCTGGATCGCATGGATGTAGCCGTTGCCTCCGCCTCCCGCAAGTCCCGGTATGTCCGGCTGATAATACTGCAGATCCTTACGCTGGCTGAACCGCATAAAGCCGTTCATCTTGTTGTTGATCTGATAGTCGAGCTTGGCGTTGTATTTGTCCGAGTAATCGCGAATCAGCAGCAGCGCAAGGTAATTGTTTGAACGGCCCGGACCGTTGGTACCCGGTAATGCGTTCAGTACGGTCGCTGCGAAAGGATTCAGTTGCGATACCGGAATCTGCGTCCCGGCCGTGTACACATTCCCCGTCAACGGATTCACCACGTCCACCGGCAAAATGCCGCTCCGGTCACTCGCCGTCGGAATCGAGTCCGAATTCAGATACCGCTGAAGCTGTCGAAACCCCTCGTAATCGGCAAAGAAAAATAGCTTGTTCTTGATGATCGGCCCGCCAACTGTCGCTCCGAACTGGTTTCGCTGCAGCGTCGGTTTCTGAAAAATAGAAGGACTGAAAGTGAACCCGATCGCATTTAAATCGGTGTTTCGAAGAAACTCGTAGACCGAGCCATGGAAACTGTTCGTGCCTCCCCGCAATACCGCATTGATCACGCCGCCACCTACCCGCCCATACTCCGCGCTGAAGTTGCTCGTGATCACTTTGAACTCCGCCAGCGCATCCGGCGACGGCTGTACCACCTGGCTCGAATACCCCTGATTGCTGGGCGAGTAAGCGTTGTTGTCGAGACCGTCCAACATGAAATTGTTATAAGTGCTGCGCATCCCGTTGATGTTAATCGCGCCTTCACGAGGCGTGCCCGAGGGCGAGAACGAAATCGCCATCGGCGACTTATGAACGTTCGCCGACAGCAGCGCAAGGTCGGAATAATTCCGGCCATTCAACGGAAGCTCGGTGATCTGTTGAGTGTTGATCACCTGGCCCTTCTCACTCGAGTCGGTCTGCAAGGTCGAGGCCGCGTCGGTCACCGTCACTGCATCGGTTACCTGCCCCACCTGCATCGTCATGTCCACACGCTGCCGCGCGTTGACGTCGACTTTGATGTTTGAAGCAATTTCCTTCGAGAAGCCGGGCGCTTCCGCAATCACGTTGTAGCGGCCGGCCTTTACGTTCGGGAAAGTGAAACTGCCACTCTCATTGGTTTGTGTCTTGAAGTTTTGCCCAGTGTCCTGATTCACCAGGGTTACCGCGGCGTTGGCCAGCGCCGCACCTGAAGGATCGTGCACCGTGCCTAGGACATCGGCGGTTTCAGATTGCGAAAAGGCCGGCATGACGAACAGAGTCAGCATCAATAGGAATTTCTTCACGAAAGAACCCCCTTCGCGGAGAGTATCACCAATAGCCCACTAGCGGGTTGCGCTTAGATGAAGTCTCGGTTACAAAAGGTAAAGTAACGCCCACGGTAGACTGGGAACGGAATGAAGGACAAGCTTCGCAACGTTCGAGAGCAATTGCTGAAAATTCACTCGCTACTCCTCGCCGATCAGCGCAGCGAATACGAGAACATGTACGGTCGTGTGAAAAGCCCCGGCGACATGCTGAATCTCGTCCTCAATCACGACTGGTTCGCCTGGCTGCGCGCCCTGTCATCCCTCATCGTCCGCATCGACGAACTCCTCGCCGCCGACGAGTGGAACGATGCCGAAGCGCTCACTCTCATCGACTACACCGCCGCCCTGCTCGTCCCCGCCGAGGAGGGTGCAGTCTTCCGTCAGCGCTATTGGGCCGCCGTTCAGCGCAGCCCCGACGTCCTCATCGCCCACGGCGAACTTAAGAAGATCCTTGAAACCCCCGCCGCCTAACCCAATATTGCTGACGTTCCCTATTCCCCAAACCCGACTGGAATAGTACAATTAAGATATGAACATCCGAAAAGAGGATGCACTCGAATACCATTCCTGTGCACCCGCGGGCAAGGTCTCCGTCAATCCCACCAAGCCCTGCCGCACACAGCGTGACCTCAGCCTCGCCTACACGCCGGGCGTCGCTGTACCCTGTTTGGAGATTCAGAAGGACCCGTCGCTGGCCTATCGCTATACCTCCAAAGGCAACCTTGTCGCCGTTGTCAGCAATGGTACAGCCGTCCTCGGCCTCGGAAATATCGGCGCGCTGGCCGGTAAGCCCGTAATGGAAGGTAAGGGCGTCCTGTTCAAACGCTTCGCCGACATCGACGTCTTCGATCTCGAACTCAATACCGAGGACCCACAGGAAGTCATCCGCTGCTGCCAGCTCCTTGAGCCCACCTTCGGCGGTATCAACCTCGAGGACATCAAAGCCCCCGACTGCTTCATTATTGAAGAGGAACTCCGCCGCACCCTCCGCATCCCCGTCTTCCATGACGACCAGCACGGCACCGCCATCATCTCCGGCGCCGCTCTCCTCAATGCTGCCTCCCTGGTCGGCAAGCGTATGGAGGAACTGGTAGTCGTCTTCAGCGGGGCCGGCGCCAGCGCCATTTCCTGCGCCGAGCACATCGTCAACCTCGGCGTCCGTCGCGACCGCATCACCATGTGCGACTCCCAGGGCGTCATCTTCAAGGGCCGCACCAAGGGCATGAACACCTATAAGGAGCGCTTCGCCGTCGACACCAACGCCCGCACCCTTACTGAAGCCCTCGTCGGCGCCGACGTCTTCTTCGGACTCTCCCAGGGCAACTGCGTCAGCGCCGCCATGATCAAGCCCATGGCCGACCGCTGCATCATCTTCGCTCTCGCCAATCCCGATCCCGAAATCCCTTGGGAAGCAGCGCGCGAAGCCCGTCCCGACGCCATCATCGCCACCGGCCGGTCCGACTATCCCAATCAGGTCAACAACGTCCTCGGCTTTCCCTTCATCTTCCGCGGCGCGCTCGATGTCCGCGCCACCACCATCAACGAAGCCATGAAGCTTGCCGCCACCCACGCGCTAGCCGCGCTGGCCCGCGAGGATGTGCCCGATTCAGTCCGTCGCACCTATGCCAGCGAGACCCTCGAATTCGGCCCCGAGTACATCATTCCCAAACCGTTTGATCCCCGCGTGCTCACTTGGGAAGCCTTCGCCGTCGCCCGCGCCGCCATCGAGAGCGGTGTCGCCCAACTACCTGTCGATCTGAAGGAGTACCGCGAGTCGCTTGAACGCCGCCTTGGAAAATCGCATGAAGTCATGCGGATCATGATCCATAAAGCGCAGCGCCAGCCCGGCCGCATCGTTTTCCCCGAAGGCCAGGCGGACAAAATCATCCGCTCCGCTCAGATCATCATGGACGAGAAGATCGGCCATCCCATTCTTCTGGGCAACGAGTTGAATATCCGCGAACGCGCCGTCGCACTGCGGATCAACCTCGCCGGTGCCGACATCATCGACCCGCTGCGTTCGCCCTTGCGCGCCCGCTACATTGAGGAGCTCTATGAACTCCGCCATCGCAAAGGTCTCACGCGGACCGAAGCGAACATCGCCATCGATGATCCCAATCTCTTCGGATCGCTGATGGTCCGTTTGGGCGACGCCGACGCCATGATCGGCGGCGTTACCCAGCACTATCCCGACGTCCTCCGGCCCGCGCTCCAAGTCATTCCGTTAAGGGAAGGCTTCAACCGCGTCGCCGGCGTTTACGTCGTCATCACCCAGAAGGGCGACCTCTACTTCCTCGCCGACGCCACCGTCAACATCGAGCCCTCCGCCAACGATCTGGCGGAAATCGCCATCGCCGCCGCCGCTGCCGCCCGCCGCTTCGACATCGAACCGCGCGTCGCCATGCTGTCGTTCTCCAACTTCGGCAGTTCGCGCCATCCCCTTTCAGAGAAGGTACGCACCGCTGTGAAGATCGCCCAGCAACTGGCCCCCGAACTAATCATCGACGGGGAAATGCAGGCCGACACAGCCGTCGACGCCAGCATCATCGAGAGCACGTATCCGTTTAGCTCTATCAAGGGCGGAGCCAACGTCTTGATCTTCCCGAATCTCGAAGCCGGCAACGTAGCCTATAAGCTCTTGTCGCGCATTGGCGGCGCCGAAGCCGTCGGTCCCATCCTGATGGGACTCTCAAAACCAGTTCACGTCCTGCAGCGCGAAGCTCAAGTCAACGACATCGTGAACGTAGCCGCCATCGCCATGGTAGATGCCCAGGAATGCGCCACCCGCCGCGTCCCCGAAACCGCAATCTACTCCGCCTAGCACGAAAGAGCACGAAAGGGACAGCCTGAGCTGTCCCACTCGCATAGAACAAAAGGGACCACCGAGCTGTCCCACTCGCATAGAACAAAAGGGACAGCCTGAGCTGTCCCACTCGAAATTCAAGGCCAGTTAGAGTTAGGGAAGCACAGTAGGGGCCCGTCCAGCACCAGGCGTAGGACGCGCTACTCCACTGTCACATCCGCCATGCGCGCAAACTTGTTCCCCTCAGAATCCACCGCGCTCACCTCAAGCCGGTACGGCCCCGGGACTAACCCCGCAGTCGGCACCGACAATCCTAGCGGCACCACCGGACTCCCCGCCTGAAACGACGTCGACGCGATCCGGAACAGCCCCGAATCCACCTTCTCGGCCCCCTTCGGATCCAGCACGCGAATCCGTAAAGCGATCTGAGGCGGCTTATCGCCCTTCAACAGCGGATCGTAAAGCTCCAGGTAAATCCCGTTCGCCTTCGCACTCAGCAACAACCGGTTCCGCGACGCTGGAGTGATCTGCACTCCCTCAACCACCAGCGGCTTCCGGTCGTCCAACATCGCATCCGTCAGCGCGTTCCCCATCTGCGCCAGGCTGCGAATCTCCTTCGCAAACGCAATCCCGCTGATGAAAAATGTCTTGCCGTCCCAGCTATCCACCGTGAGCGGCTTCTCCAACTTCCCGAACTTGCTGTCGCCCGAGTCAAACGCCACCTTGATCGTGTACTTGCCCGGCGCGATCTCAAACTGCGTCTGGTAGAAGTATTGCTTCTCTGAAACTTCCTCGATTTCTTTCTTGTTGTCGAACTCGAAGGGCACTGTATCGCTGAACCGCGCCGCTACCTGACCGTCCCGGTAGGCGATTCCCAGAATGTTTAGCGACGACTTGAACTTCCCCTTCTTCTTGTCAAAGTGCAGCGAACTGTACGGAATCTCGAGCGCCACATTCACTCGCGCTGTGTCCGGAGCGCTATAGAAGTAGGGCAGCTCGATCGTTGCCGGAACACTGCCCGCCGCTGCCGCCGTCAACTTCGCCTCGAGCGACTTGCCCGCCGAATCCCCCGCCAGCGCATCCACCGTCTTCGCATTGCAATAACCCGTTCGCGCCCGGACATTGCTGCCGCCCTTGTTCACCTTCACCTTCAGCGCATGACAAGTTCCTTCTTCCGATTCGGGCGGCGTATAGGACAGCACGTAGTAAGCGTTCTGATCTACACCGATCTTCTCCAACCCGCCCAGAATGTCGTTCGAATTCAAAATCACGAATCCGCCCGTGCCCTCCGCCAGCAGGTGCAGCACTTGCTGATTGCCGGTGACTCCCCCAATATCCGGCAGAATGCGCCCAATTCGGTTAGAAAGCGGATCCTGCGGGAAATTCATCGGCATCGGCTGACGGTTAATATTGCCGGTGTTTGTGCCCGTCCGGCCCGTGTTCGGATTCGTCGGGAAGTTGGGCGTCGTTCGTCCCCCGCCCACATTGCCGCCAGGATTCGGCGTCGGCCTCGAAATCGATCCGCCCCCCGTGTTGCCCCCGCCCGGTGTCGGACTCGGCGCTGGAGAACGCACGCCCCCGCCCCCGCCCGGTGACGGCGACGGCGCTGACGGACGCTGGAACGCCATGCCGAGCCACGCCTGCGGGAAAAAGAACGCGCCTGCCCGGAACAAGTCGTGCGGCATCGCCATCGCCATTCCGCCAATCGGTCCGCCCGCTCCCACGCTGCTCGGCGCCACCAACCCGCGTGCATCAATCGGGTACACTGCCACGTTCGCCCGGTTGCAGGCGTTGATCGCCAGCGTCACCTGCGATTGCAACTCCGGTGTCAGCGGGAAGCCCGACGTGAACAACACCAGCGACTTCCGCCCCGGCACCGTTCCCAGATTCTTCGCCACCGTCGACAACGCCAGCAATATACTCCGCGCTCCAAAATCGTTTTCCGCCGACGACAGGTTCGGCATCCCTAACACTGTCTCGTTCGTGCTGACGTTGATCGCCGACCCCTTCGTCAACTTCACCGCCGCCTGCAACTTCTCTACGTTCGCCGTAAAATTCTGCGTGATTCGCACCGCGCCGCCAAACTCGATCACAGCCATCAACCGGTTAGGACCGGCATTCCGCGCGATGAATTTGGTTGCCGCATCGCGCGCCGACATCTGTTCGGCGCGTCCCACCGTGGCATTGTCGAAAAACAGGACCATGTACTGGCGCTTGTCGTTGGTCGAAGCATCCGACTGGAACGTCATATTGGTAATCGACTGCTCCTTGCCGTCCTCCCATACCTTGAAATCCTTCGTCGACAGGTCGCCGATCACCGCGCCCTTCTTATCGGTGACGATCGCGTCCACCAGAACTTCCCGGGTCTCGGTCTTGATGATCGTCCGCGTGTCGTCCTGCGCGAGCAGCACGGCGCCGCCCGCCGCTAGAACCAGCGTCGCAATAAGGGAGCGTCTGAACATGGCTTTCTCCTACGGAATTTCTACAGCGCCATTGGCGGCTGACATCAACTGTCCTTCGGTGTCCCGTACAACTACGCGGACCGCGTATATGCCCGGCTGCAAATCAAAACTCGTGCGGACCGACAACGGCGCGGCTAATTTCTTCGCCACCGTGTCATCCAGCAACCGCATCGTCACGCTCTGTTTGTTGGCGTTCACAAAACGCCCGTTGCTGTCGAATACCGCCGTCACTACTACCAGATCGTCGTAATTGCGATTGTCTGCCTTCCGGAAGTGCAGCGGACGCAGATCAATGCGGTTGATCACCGATAGCCGCGCATTGGCCTCGTCGCGCTTGAAGAACTGCGTGTGCAGCGTCACCGGAATGTCGCGCATCTCCTCGCGTGAAAACAGCGCTTCCTCAATTTCGGACTTCGCCGTTTCCTCGGGATTCTTCTGCTCTTTCGGCGCGAAGTAGCCGCGGCGCGCCTGCAACGTCAACTCCTTGCCATTCTTCAGCGCCACCTTTAACTTGTGATACCGGCCGTCAATCTTCAAATTCTGCGGCGAGAATCCGAGCATGTAAATATACTCCGGAGCCGCGGCCAGTTTGGTGAACGCCGCCTTGAAGTCGTTCGTGTTCTGTGAGAACGTTCCGCCGGTGCCGTAGGCTAGCTCCGCCAGGATATCGGCGTTGGCAGACGCCTCCTCGCGCAAAAACTGACTGTATTGCGCTCCGGTGGCGATCGTCGTCCCAAGCGTTGTCTGCCGCGAAGCGTCAAAACTCGCGTCCGTGTACAAGCCGCGCGCGTCCAGCGTGTTGATCACGACATTTGCTTTAATGGCGCGCTCGATTAGATCGGATTTGTCCGAGTGCAAACTCGACGTCGTGTAGAAGCCCGGCGACGCGATCACCAGC
This sequence comes from Bryobacterales bacterium, assembly GCA_038212445.1. Lineage (GTDB taxonomy): Bacteria > Acidobacteriota > Terriglobia > Bryobacterales > Bryobacteraceae > TMP-7. The sequence continues at coordinate 152,868 of JBBQUM010000004.1, read as the reverse complement.
ATCCTCTGCCCCGCTACACCCGACAACCGCCTGAGCGCGTCCTTCACCACCGACATCGCCACGCGGCTCTCGTGCTCGCCGCTCGCCAAAAGCTGGCCGGTAGCGCCGCGCACCATACTTTCCGCAGTCGGCCTCGGGTTCGGAAGATTGATGAGATTGGCGCATACAATCGTCTGGTCGATGGACATCTCGAGCGCACTGGGATTGTTCTGGTTCTGAATGATGTCAGCTAGGTAAAACGTCATGTCCGGACATTGCTGCATGGCTGGGCGTCCAATCGGCCGCGGCCGCAATGCCATCAACGCCATCTTTAGGACTGCATGGTTGTTGGTGAAATCCTCGATGCCCTGTCCTGAGGTAGTGAAAATCGCCGCTCTGTCAGTCTCCTGCATATTCGCATCGAGATGATTGATCGCCGCATCCCGCACCTGTACCAGCGTGGCGAAATCCGCATGAACATCGTCGAACAGGTAGATGATGAATCGATCCGGAAGAATTGGCGGCGCTTTAGACGACGGTTCTGTCGGATCCGCAGCTTGCACCGCCACCGCCGCAGGTGCCTTCCCTCCCGCCTTCTCTACTGAAAACTTGGTGAGAAACTGCGGCTTGCCATTGTCGCTGAGAACAAAATCGTCAATCTTGAGATTGCCTGTGGCGTGTCCGTTCTTATCCCGCACTACCACCGGAACTTGAATGAGGTTGACTCTCGAACGAAACGTCGCCGTTTCATCTTTAACTGAAGTCTCCGGCTGAGCAGGCGCCGGGGCCCCCACTGGAGCAGGCGCAGGAGTCGCCGCCGGAGCGGGCCCAGGGGACTGGCAAAATGCCCTTGCAAGCACCAAAACCAATAGAATATGGGGCCGCAGTGCCATCGCTGGCGAGTATACCAGGAATGGTTCGGAAGAGGGCCCTCTGACAAGCCCCCTCCGAAAATCGATTACCGCGTTAAGATCCGGATTCTACCCGCAAATCATTCGTCACGCCGAACACACCCGGGACGCCATTGGCTTGGATGTTCGCAGCGTTCTTGTCACCCTCATTCGCCACCACGCCCGTCAGCGTCACCTTCCCGTTGCTCACAATAATGTGAATCGGCGGAACCGCGTTTAAGGCATACCGGTTGAGCGACGGAAAACCATAGACGGCGCGATACACCGCCTGGCGGATCCGGTCATCATTGCCCGATAGCGGCAGCACTTCAATATTGTTGACCACTCGCCCCACGCCTTCTATCCGCTTCACCACGTTTTCCGCGTCAGACTTGAGCGTGGGATGGGTCACGTAACCCAGCAGCGTGACGGCGTCACCGTCCACCCTGTAGCTCAAATCGTCGAACACGCCGTAGTAGGGCAGCATCACCAGTTCGTGCCTTACCTCGCGAGTCAGGCGATCCTGTGGAACCCCAGTCCGGTCCGCTGAGCCGCCGCGCGCCTTCGGTGCGGCTGGAGTTTTCATCGACGCGGCCGTTGTAGAGTGGTCCGAACACGCGGACCCTACCAGAGCCGCCCCCAATGCTAAAGCTAATGCGATACGCGTCATGTGTCTCTCCCCACTAGAAGATGCAACGGTTAGCTAAAAGTTTCGTTTTATGGGTTTAGATCCGGGTTAGAGTTCGGTTTCCCGGTAGGCTTCATCGAGCAATTCCACCACGTGCGCCACTCGTTGCCCGTTCCCATGCCTAGCCACGCCGGCCCGTAGCTGCAGCATACAGCCGGGGTTGGCGGTGGCTATCACGTCGGTCTTTACGGCGTTGGCGTTGGCCATTTTACCTTCGAGCAGCGACGTCGACATCTCGGGCTGCAGGACATTGTAAATACCCGCGCTCCCGCAGCACAGGTCCGCAAGCGGCATCTCCCGCAGGGTCAATCCCGGAATGGCGCGCAGCAACTCGCGCGGCGCGCTGCGGATCTTCTGACCGTGCGCCAGGTGGCACGAGTCCTGATAGGTCACCGACAGGGGCAGCTTGCCCAACCCTCGCGTCCTCAATCCAATCGTCGCCAGGAATTCGTTGACGTCCTTCACCAGCCCGGAGAACTTCCGCGCCCGCTCGTCTCCTTCAAACAGCTCGTGATACTCCTTGAGCGTCGACCCACAGCCCGCGGCGTTCGTAATGATCGCGTCGAACCCTTCGTCCACCATCGCTTCAATATTCCGGCGCGCCAACCGTCGTGCATCGTCCCGTAACCCGGCGTGCACATGCAGCGCGCCGCAGCAGGTCTGGTTCGCCGGAATCGTCACTTCGCAGCCATTCTTCATCAACACCCGCAGCGTAGCCTCATTCAAACGCGCGAAGAACACATTCGCGATGCAGCCCCCTAGCAGCGCCACCCTGTATCGACGCTCGCCTTCCGCCTGAAAAACCCGCCCATACTGCTCGTAGAAAAACGGCGACTCCACCTCCGGTGCAATCAGCTCCGCCTTCTCCAGCCCCAGCGGCTTCAGCACGCCGCTCTTCCGCACCAGCGTTCGCAACCCGCTTCTCTGATAAAACGCCATCAGCCGCGCCGCGATTCCGATGTTGGTGCGCGAAGGGAGCAGTTGGTTGAAGACCGCCCGCATCAAAAAGGGCGGCGGATCCTGTGCCGCAATCTGCGCACGCGCCGCCTCTACCAGCCGGCCATATTGGACCCCCGACGGACACGCGCTCTCGCACCCCCGGCACGCCAGGCACAAGTCAATGTGCCGCTTGTACGACTCCGTAATCGGCGCAGCCCCCGTCGCCACCTGCACCATCTGGTACACCCGCCCGCGCGGCGAGTCCATCTCCAGCCCAAGCTCGCGATACGTCGGACAGGCATTCAGGCACAACCCGCAATGCACGCATTTGTCCAGGTCGAACTGCTGCGGTGCGTCGCGATGGAGTGCGGATTCAGATGCGGCCATACAGGCGTCCCGGGTTGAGTAGGTGTCGCGGATCGAACAGATCCTTGACCTTCTTCATCATCGCAAAGCCTGCCGCGAACACGGCGGAGTCACGCTCGATTCCCGACTCGAATACGAACCGCCAACCTTCCCGCTCGGCTCTATCCGCCCAGGCGTTGGCCTCCCCCGGACTCTCAAAGTGCAGCCACGCGACACCGTTCGCCGCCCGCGCCAGCACCGCACCCGGAGCCGATTCCAACACTCCTCGCAACTGCGTCAATGTCGCCGACACCCGCGCCACGCATCCGTCCGCGTGCGCCGCCAGAAATCGCGGATTGAACTCGCGGACTGCGCTCCAGTCATAATCCTCGACGCCCCGGACGCTCAGCTCTTTCTCATAGCGCGCCATCAGCGCCGCGTTTCCGCCCGCTTCCACTGCCAGCTGCCACGCTCCGCCGGCGTGTATTAGATCCACCGCTGCCGGCTGCAAAACACTCTGGAGGATCAGATCCCGCGCGCCAATCGCATGCTCGGCGCTCTCAAACTCCAGCACGAACGTCCGGTGCTCGAGCGGCAGCGGAATCAATTTGAAATTGACACTCGCAATCGCCGCCAGCGTCCCAAACGACCCGATCAGCAGCTTCGCCATGTCCAGCCCTGCGACGTTCTTCACCACCATGCCGCCCGTCTGGACTATCTTGCCTTCAAGCGTCGCAAACCGCATCCCGATCACCAGGTCGCGCGCCGTGCCGTAAAGCCGGCGCCGCGGCCCCGATGAGTTCGCCGCCACCACGCCGCCTACTGTTGCATCTTCAAAGTAAGGAGGATCCAGTGGAATCGTCTGTCGATTCTCCGCCAGCAGCGCCGCCAGGTCTTTCCATTTCATGCCCGCCTGCACGCTGATCGTCAGATCCCTCGGCTCGTACTTCAGCACCTGGTTCAGCGATAACGTCGAGACCTGCCGCACCGCGCCAGCCACCGTCCCGCCCACCCTCAATTTACTCGCCGCACCAGTCAGGTGGATCGTCCCGCCGCTTCCCGCAAGCGCGTCCGCCAGTTCCTGTTCAGTAGTTGGAGTTACCTTTTCGAGCAAATCTGATCATACAAGCAGCCGCGTCAGCCCACAGCTCCTTCCTCACGCGCAGCGCCGTTTCGCCCCGCCTTCCACAGTCCCAGGCACAGGCCAAAAACCAATCCCAACCAGGTGATCGTAAGCCGGTTTGGATACACCGGGCTGAACGGTAGACTCGCCGGATCGATGATCGACGGCCTCCCCGCGCGCTTCACCATCGCCGACGTCACCTCCGTCACCACCCGCTGCGCCTCCCGCCGGTCTCGCGACGCATACGACACCGACAGCCACAGCGTGTCCGCATTCCGGCCTACCTCGGAAACCTGCAAATTCTCACGGGCTCCCGCCGCCTCGCGAACCAGTCCCAGATCCGCCTGCGCTATCCGCACGACAGCCGTGGACACGTAGCGGTTGGGAATCGCTGCCGCGATGCACAATGCCGCAACACATCCCGCCGCGCCGCAACCCGCCATCCACAGGACGTTTCGCACCGGACGCCTGGTCACGACTCCGAACATCGCGCCCGCCGCCAGTCCCAGCGCCAGCCCAATCCCGACAATCAGCAATCGCGCCGGACCTTCCGCCCGCGTCGCCTCGCTCGGCGGCCGTATGATCCGGAACCGCTCTGTCTGCGACTCCTGCGCCAGCTCATTCGCCACCGCCTGAGCCGTCTTGCCGTCCCCATTCGCATACCGCACGCTCACCAGGTTCGTCCCCTCGTTCCAATTCCCGATCCTGATGTCGCGCCGCATTTTCTCGATCACCTCCTCCATCGGCATGTGCGCGGTCTCATAACTGTAGAGGTTGTACTTTCGAATCACCGCCGACAGCTTCTGCCGGCTCATCGACTGCTGAAACACCAGCGCTACACTGTCCGGCCCATCCGTCGATCGCATCACCACCTCCGATGCATACCGCGCCGGTAAGGCCAGTGTCCAGATCCCGCCAATCACCGCCCCCAGCAGCCCCCCGGCCACGATAAGGCGCGCCACACTCCAATGTGTAAAATGCATTCGCAAAGCCTCCGCAACCACATCCCACCGCCACCCGCCGCCCGCATCCTCCATCAGCGCCGATAACTCGGCTCCGTACCGCTCCCGCCATCTCTTCGGATACAACCTCACCAGCCAGCTCATGCGTGTTTCAACCTCGCCTTCGCAGCCTTCACCACTTGGTCCAATCGCGCCACCTGCTCGTCCAGGTGCGCCCGCCCTGCCGCGGTAATCCGGTAAGGCTGCCGCCGTCCCGACGCTCCCACCGGCCGGATCCAGCCCGATTCCTCCAGCCGCGTGATCGCTCCGTACAGCGTGCCCGGCCCCAGTCGCACGCCGGCAAACTGCTCAATGTCCTCCATCATGGAGTACCCGTGCTTATCGCCTCCGGCCAGGCTCGACAGTACCAGTAAGGTTGGATCTGACATATCTATTACGTCCCGCGTAATATCGTACGGCGTAATAGTCGGCCGCGTCAATCAAAAAAATAGTGTTCCGCTGAACCCCGAAACACAGTTCCATCTTCAAACGTGTATCTCAACTTTGCTGGAGGGCGGAAAAGGGCATGACCTCGCGATTTCGTGTAGGAAAACACCACAAAGTTTCTCTCGATCGGGGGTCAGCCAAGGCTCTCGTCCTGACTTTCTCGTTGTCCGTTGCCCTCCTCGGGCAGGTCTCCTTGAAGACCGTACCCGTCCCTCGGCCTTCCAACCTCGACCACTACGTCCGCGACTCTCAAAGCCTGCTCGTCTTGGGCAAGGCCCTGTTCTGGGACACGCAAGTCGGTAGCGATTCACAAACAGCCTGCGGCACTTGTCATTTCCATGCCGGCGCCGACCATCGCGCTCAAAACCAGCTCTCCAATCCGAATGGCGCGTTCACAGCCAATCACCGGCTACTTCTCGACGAGTACCCATTCCGAAAATTCGCTAACTCCAGCGACAATCGCTCGGACGTACTTCGCGACTCCGGGCAGCGCACCGGTTCCGCTGGAGTGTTTCGGCGAGCATTCTCCGCACTAACCGCTAGCGGTTCGGAAGAGGCTGTTGAAATGTTCGACGCGCCGTCGTTTCGCGTCGGTGATTTTAACATCAGGCAAGTGACGCCGCGAAATACGCCCACCGTCATCAACGCAGTATTCAACGTTCGCAATTTTCGCGATGGCCGAGCCAGCGATATCTTCACCGGACGCACGCCCTTCGGTGATTCCGACACCCGGATGAATGCCGTCGCTGTTGTAAATGGCAGTCCCGTCCCCGAATTCGTGCGTATGGTTCAGTCGAGCCTCGCCTCGCTCGCCGTCGGACCTCCAATGAACACCACTGAAATGTCGTATGAAGGCCGCACTTGGCCCGTGCTGGCGCAAAAGCTACTCGCCTCCACACCCCTCGCCAGGCAAAGCGTGGCGCCGGACGACAGCGTCTTAGGACCCTTCGCAAACGCCGCTGGCAGAGGATTGAGTCCCGCCCTCACCTACCTCGCGTTAGTCCAGACTGCATTCCGGCCCGAGTATTGGGATTCCACTCAACTCGTCGATGAAATAGGACGCGCAGGAACGCCGAAGCCCTCCCTCACCATCGCTCAGTACAATTTCCCATTCTTCTTCGGCCTTGCAATCCAGTCCTATCTATCCACGTTAGTCTCGGACGACAGCCGCTTTGACCAGTTTGCCGAAGGCAAGCGCAACGTCCTAACGCCCCAGGAGCAGAACGGATTCTTTCTCTTCCAGGGCGGAGGCTTTTGCACCTTCTGCCACGGCGGGCCCGAATTCACCGGGGCCAGCTTTACGTTTACTGCCGTTCATGGCTCGGTCGATTCCGTACTCAGCGGCCCAATCAATTCAGTGGCGACGTTCTTCAGCGATTCTGGCTTCTTCAACACCGGCGTCCGTCCAGGCTCGGAAGATCCCGGTCTCGAGGGAAGAGACGACTTCGATATGCCCTTCTCCATTGCCGAGCGCCGTTCAATTAAGCCGCTTGCCATACGGGGCGCCTTCAAGACACCCGGCCTTCGCAACATTGAATTCACCGGACCGTACTTTCACAACGGCGGTCAAGCCACTCTGGAGCAGGTGGTGGAGTTCTACTCCCGAGGCGGAGACCTTCCGGACTCTCCCGGCACTCCAGTCGAGATCACTCCTCTGAATCTCACGCCCCAGGACATCGCCGACCTGAGCGCGTTTCTCAAGACCCTGAGCGACAACCGCGTCCGCTTCGAGCGTGCGCCCTTTGATCATCCCGAGATCTGTGTACCCGTCGGATACCCGGATCAGCCTGCCTTCGATCCCGCCTTCCCAACGAGTGCGGCTGACCGCTGGACCCGCATTCCACCCGTCGGGAAACTGGGAAATTCCGTTCCTCTTCAGACATTCGATGAACTGCTCCGTGGCGTTGGCAGCGACGGAACCCGAGCCCACACCCTGCTGGAGCCTTGTTCGGTGCATTAGTCGTTCCCGGGAAAGTCCGCGACAATAGAGCGTATGTGGACCCCGTCCCCGCTCCACCACTCCAGAATGGCGGCGCTCCAACAACGCCTCGGCTTCACCGAATATGCTCAACTTCACGCTTGGTCCATCGCCCATCCTGAAGCCTTCTGGCAGCTAATCTGGGACGACTGCAGCGTCATCGGAAGTAGCACGGGCCTACCGGCACGTGTAGGCGCGCGCTGGTTCCCCAACGCCCACCTCAACTTCGCCGAAAACCTCCTGCGCCGCCGTGACCACTCCACAGCCATAGTCTTCTGGGGCGAGGACCGAGTTCAGCACCGCCTCACCCACGCCGAACTCTACGCGGAAACCGCCCGCCTCGCCGCCGCCTTCAAGGCAATAGGCATCGTCCCAGGAGACCGCATCGCCGCCTGGACACCCAACATCCCCGAGACGCTGATTGCCATGCTCGCCGCCTCAAGCCTCGGTGCCATTTGGGCGTCCGCGTCCCCCGACTTCGGAGTCCAGGGTGTCCTCGACCGCTTCCAGCAAATCGAGCCGAAAGTCCTGATTGCAGCCGACGGCTACTTCTACAACGGCAAGCAAATCGACACGCTCGAGCGATTGCGCGACATCGCCGCCGCCATTCCCAGCCTCCAGCGAGTCATCGTCGTTCCCTACGCAGGACCTGCGACTGCCATCAGCGAGATCCCCCACGCGCAGTCCTGGTCAGGCTTCACCGCCGTCGACGCGGCCGAGATCGAGTTCGCCCAACTCCCCTTCCACCACCCGCTCTACATCCTGTTCTCATCCGGCACCACCGGAGCCCCAAAATGCATCGTTCACGGCGCCGGCGGCACGCTCCTCCAGCACCTGAAGGAACACCAACTGCACTGCGACATCCGGCCCGGCGACCGGCTCTTCTACTACACAACCTGCGGCTGGATGATGTGGAACTGGCTCGTCTCCGGCTTGGCGTCTCAAGCCGAAATCCTGCTGTACGACGGCTCCCCGTCGGTCCACGAGAACCGCATCCTGTTCGAATATGCGGAAGCAGAACGCATCACCCATTTCGGAACTTCAGCCAAGTTCATCGACACTCTCGCCAAGGCTGAATTCAAGGCGCAGCCTCTCCCCCACCTGCGGACCATCTTCTCCACCGGCAGTCCCCTGTCCCCCGCCGGCTTCGACTACGTCTACTCCCACATCAAGCCCGATGTCGCCCTTCAATCCATATCCGGCGGTACCGACATCGTCTCCTGCTTCGTCCTCGGCTGCCCGACCCGACCGGTCTACCGCGGCGAAATTCAGTGCCGCGGGCTCGGCATGGCGGTCGACGTATATGACCCCGAAGGCCGTCCTGTCAGGGGAGAGAAGGGAGACCTGGTCTGTACCCAGCCGTTCCCCTCCATGCCCGTCGGCTTCTGGAACGACGACGATGATCGCGCCTATCGCGCTGCTTACTTCGACCGCTATCCCGGCGTCTGGTGCCACGGCGACTATGCCGAGATCACCGCCCACGACGGCGTCATTATCTATGGACGCTCCGACGCGGTTCTTAACCCCGGTGGCGTCCGCATCGGCACTGCCGAGATCTACCGCCACGTCGAAGCTCTGCCCGAAATCGTAGAGTCAATCGCGATCGGCCAGGAATGGGAAGGCGACGTCCGCGTAGTGCTGTTCGTCAAACTCCGCGAAGGCGCGGCCCTCGATGAGGAATTGGAAAAACGCATCCGTACCACCATCCGAAACAACACCACCCCCCGCCACGTGCCCGCCCGCATAGTCGCAGTGCCCGATATCCCCCGCACCAAATCCGGCAAGATTGTAGAACTAGCGGTTCGCGAAAAGGTCCACGGCCGCCCGGTGAAGAACGTCGAAGCCTTGGCCAACCCCGAAGCGCTCTGCTATTTCGAAGTGCCGTGAAGAGGCAGTCATGGATCAGTCCCGAATCGAACTCCGCCACCGAGCCGCCGCCAGGGTTCTAGCATTCAATCGGCGCGAACTTAATCTCAGTGTCCTCATGCATGAGTTCTCCGCGTGTAGCGACAGGGACGTAAATGATTTGTTGGATCTGGTCGAACACGAGCCGCCGCGTGGCGGCTTCCTGGGTGCGAGCGAGCAGGCCGACGCCTCCCATATGAATTCCATCGAAGAGCTGATCGCCAAGCTAGCCGGCCGACGGCGCGCGTCTTGATGTCGGCCGGCCTGGCGAAACATGCACTACAGTTTCGAGGCTTTAGCCAATCCCGAGGCGCTCCGCTATTTCGAGGTGCCGTGACCCCAGTCGCTAACCGCCTTCAACGCTCTAACTCATCGGGTCGTCCCAGGCTTCGTCGCCAAGGTGGCGTTCCAGCCCCAGACTCGTTGCCAGGAAATAGGTGCTGTTCGAAGTTTCCGGGACACCGACATCAGGCATAGCCTCCGACTCAGCGCTCGGAGGTGACAGTCGGTACGCCTTCGCGAGCCTGGCCGCAATCAGGCGGCCCAGTGCCGCCTCGACGTCCAACCGGTCGATCTCCAATCCGTGCGCTGCACCTTCCGCGACTGCCAGGATGATTTGGTCGACATTCTCGTAGTCGTCGCAAATCTCGTTCAGCACTAGCCTCTCAACCAAGGCGTCGCGCTTCATGCAGTTGGCCACCCCTCCAAAATCCGCAACTCCGCGTCCGGCCGGAAGTTCGCCTGAAAATGCACGACAGTTTCGCACATCTCGTCCCATAATCGGACACTCCATGTTACGCTTCCCTATAAAATGCATAGGGTTACGGGTGGCTGCCCGTCTGCTGTGGTTCAATGGAGTTGGACGCCCTCAACATACCAGATGAAGCCCGGACAGGTTCGAATTCTCATCGCCGACGATCAGGCCGATGTCATTGAAGCACTACGATTTCTCCTCAAGGCCGAAGGCTATCAGATCGAATCAGCCAACTCGCCCGCGGGCGTCGTCACCGCCCTTGAAGCCCGTGACTTCGATGTCGTCATCATCGACCTGAATTACACCCGCGACACCACCTCCGGCCAGGAAGGCCTTGACCTTCTTTCGCGTATTCAGTCGATGGACCCCATCCTCCCCGTCGTCGTCATGACCGCCTGGGGCAGCGTTGAAATCGCCGTCGAAGCCATGCGCCGCGGCGCTCGCGACTTCATTCAGAAGCCCTGGGACAACGCCCGCCTCATCGCCATTGTCCGTACCCAGATTGAGCTGGTCAACGCGCTCCGTCAGGGCCAGCGCCTCGAAGCGGAGAACCGTCTTCTCCGCACCGACAATCTCCCCGCCTTCATCGCCGACGCCGCCTCGATGCAGCCCGTGAAACAGCTCATCGCCCGCGTGGGACCGTCCGACGCCAACATCCTCATCACCGGCGAACCCGGCACCGGCAAGGAAGTCGTCGCCCGCACCCTCTACGCGATTTCCGGCCGTGCCTCCAAGCCCATGGTCACCGTCAACGCCGGTGGACTTGCTGAAGGCGTCTTCGAGAGCGAACTGTTCGGACACATCAAGGGCGCCTTCACCGATGCCAAGATGGACCGCGTCGGACGCTTCGAGTTAGCCGACCAGGGCACTCTGTTCCTCGACGAAATTGCCAACGTTCCCCTCAACCTCCAGGCCAAAATGCTGCGCGTTCTCGAGACCGGCGAAATGGAACGAGTCGGATCGTCCAAAACCCGCCGCGTCGACGTCCGCGTTATCTCCGCCACCAATGCCAACCTCGGCGAGGAAGTCGCCAACAACCGCTTTCGCGAGGACCTGCTGTTCCGCCTGAACACCATCGAAATTCACATTCCCGCCCTGCGTGAACGCCGCGAGGACATCCCGATTCTCGGCGCGCACTTCCTTGGCATGCACGCCAAGCGCTACCGCAAAAACCTTCAAGGCTTCGACAAACTCGCCACGCAAGCCCTGCTCGACAATCCCTGGCAGGGCAATGTCCGCGAGTTGAATCACGTCATCGAACGCGCCGTGCTCATGGCCCAGGATCATATGGTCCGGTTGGGTGACTTGGCACTCCGCACTGGACCTGCCTCGGCCACACGCCTCGACGACATGAGCCTGGAAGAAGTAGAGGCATTCCTGATCAAAAAGGCGCTCGCCCGTTACTCCGGCAACGTCAGCCAGGCCGCCCAGGCCCTCGGTCTCAGCCGCAGTGCGCTCTACCGCCGTCTCCAACGCTACGGCCTGTGAACTAAATGGCAAAGTTCTACATCGTTCACGAAAGGCGTATGGAACTGCTGTCGCTCGCGGCAGCTCTCCCCGCTGTCATCGTGTCGATGGTCATCATTTGGACAGGCGACTACACAGCCAAGGTCCAGTGGACTCTCACTCTCCTGATCCTCGGCTTCTGGGTCGGTTTCTCCGCCGCCATCCGCGAGCGCGTCGCATCGCCGCTCCGCACGCTGGCCAACCTTCTCGAAGCCATGCGTGAAGGCGACTACTCCATTCGCGCTCGCTCTGCCCGCAATGAGGATGCCCTCGGCGACGTCATGCTGCAGGTCAACGCCATGGGGACTACTCTCCGCGCCCAGCGTCTCGGTGCTCTCGAGGCCACCACGCTCTTGCGCAAGGTCATGGAGGAGATCGACGTGGCGGTCTTCGCCTTCGACAGCGCCCACCGTCTTCGCCTGGTGAACCGCGCCGGCGAACGCCTCCTCAACCGGCCCTCGGAAAGACTCCTGAATTCCGACGCCGATGAACTGGGCCTGGCTGAGTTTCTCGGCGGCGACGAGAGCCGTACCATCCAGCGCGTCTTCAACGGCGGCAGCGGACGCTGGGGCGTCGCTCGCAGCGTTTTCCGTGAAGGCGGTCTGCCTCACCAGCTGCTCGTCATCACCGATCTCACCCGTCCGCTGCGCGAAGAAGAACTGCTGGCCTGGCAGCGCCTGGTGCGTGTGCTCGGCCATGAGCTCAACAATTCGCTCACTCCCATCAAGTCCATCGCCGGCAGCCTGAACAGCATTCTCCGCCGCGATCCACCGCCCGAGGATTGGCGTGAGGACATGGAGCGCGGCCTGAGTATCATCGCGTCTCGCAGTGAGTCGCTAAGCCGCTTCATTGGCGCCTACGCCAAACTCGCCAAACTGCCGCGTCCGCAAACCCGCCCGGTCCACATCGGCCGCGTCGTCGCCCAGATAGCCGCACTTGAATCGCGTCTCCGGCCCACCGTTGAGGAAGGACCCGAAATGGTCGTCCAGGCCGACAGCGATCAGTTGGAACAGGTGCTCATCAACCTCGTGCGCAATGCCGTCGACGCCACCATGGAGACCGGTGGCGGAGTGTCAATCGGGTGGGAACGCCGCAATGCACAACTCGAAGTCTGGGTCCGCGACGAAGGCCCAGGTCTCGCCAATACCGGCAACTTGTTCGTGCCGTTCTTCACTACCAAACCCGGTGGCTCCGGCATCGGACTGGTCTTGAGCCGTCAGATCGCCGAAGCCCACGGTGGTTCACTGAGTCTCGAAAATCGCACCGATACCCGCGGTTGCGAAGCACGCTTGCGACTGCCGGTCTAGCTTAGGACTTTCGCAAACGCTGCCGCACCGCAATTGCCGCGACACCCAGCGTCACAAGAAAGATACTGCCCGGCTCCGGAACGGCTTGTCCAGTCAGAGTAAAGGCTTGGTTAAAAGTCCCAGAACCCACGATGTCGGTGCCAACACGAAGCCAGTCCGGATCTAGCGCGGCGTCGCGAGTCCACGACTGTAAGTCGGGAGCGAAGGGTGTCCCCGGCGCCACGATGGGCCGTACCGATGATAGCCAGAGAAAATCCCCATTCGACACCTGTACCTGAGGAACGAAGAAGTAATGGCCAGCCGGTAAATTGATCGGCGTGGTGAAGGTAACCGTTAGTGCAACTTCCATTCCGGTAGCCGGGCCGTTGCCGCCCGTAGTCTGATTGGGAATTGGGTGGATGCCTCCGGGCTGCACGCTGTTTGAGACAGTGAAATTTGCGCTTAACACTGCTGCGGCAAACGTCAGACCGCCTCCGGTTGCGTCGCGGCTGTCAAACGCGACATCCGAGGGCGAATTGACGCGCGTGGGCACTTGCGTGGTCCCAAAAGTTGGCGATCCCGAAGTTCTGCTGGTGTCGGAATCCAACGGGAATACCCGGTAGATCTCGATTACAACCTGCCCGATATTGGCCGTGGTTGCGGTACCAGTGAGCAGGCCGGTAAAGGTGGCGGAAGTCAGCAGCGTCGAGGAGCCGAGGAGAAAGTCGTCCGCGCCCTCGATTTCCGTCGGGCCCGGCCTCGATGCAATGCCAATCGAGCCGTTGACGTTTCCGTTGCTGAAGAAGAATGGGTCGGCCGCTGCTGGTACCGCAAGCGCGGCGACAGCGGCTAGGAGCGAGATTATTTTCATGTGTATTCCTCCCTGCGCATTTCTGGCTGCTGCTGTGTCTTTAGAAGTCTCTCGTTATTTGCAGTCCGGATGCACAGGGAAGTAGATTACGGCAAATCACGGCAGAAGTCATCAGCAAATTCTCACGTCTTCTCCCGTCGGACTTACAACTCCCTTACTTCTTTGGAGAATTTGAATTCATACTTTCTGTTCCGTGATCGATAAGGCACTCATGGCATGTTCCGGAATGTCGCTATCTGGCGCATTTTCAGTATCTTTGGAAGGCCTTAATAAAGCTGCCGGCCGCGTCCAACAGGCCGCCAATAACATCGCGGCTGCCACCGATCCCGCCAATAATACCGATACGCTCGACCTGAGCACGGCAATGGTGGCATTGATGGAAGGACGCAATGCGTTTGCCGCTAACATTAAGACGATTCAGGCCCAAGACGAAGTGCAGAAGAGCCTGCTCAACCTATTTGGTTGAGTTCACCTGGTAGGCCGCTAGCGTCGTTTCATTCCGCACGTAAATTCGCCCATTCGCGACGGCGGGATAGCTTCGCACCGTGCCCGGCAGTAACTGAGCGGTAGACTCCGGCTTGTAGCCGCGATTGGTCGCCGCCGCCACCTGCGCCTCGCCATTCTCACGAACCACCAGCAACCTGTCACCCGCCAGGGTCACCGTACCCGCTCCAAAATCGTCGACGCTCCACTGCACCTTCCCCGTTTTCATCTCGATGCACCGCAAAGCCTGCCCCGATTCCTGCCGACCGTGGAATCCATATAAGAAGCCGTCCTTCAATACGTCACTGGCGTAGTGATTGGACAGCGATTCGTCGGATGCCCAAAGCGGCTTTGCCTGATCGCCCTTCACTTCGAGCAGCGTTGCTCCCGTTCGGTAACTCGACGAGAGGAAGATCAGATTCCCCGCCACCACCGGCACCGCCGCGTTCACACTGGCATCGTTCCTGGACCGCCAGGGAAACTGGAAACGCACCCGGCCGCTCGCCGGATCGATGGCCGCCAGTCCGGCACGCGTGAAACACAGAATCATGCGCTGTCCACCCACCACCTCGGCAATGGGAGACGAGTAGCCGGCATCGTCGCTCGTGGCTGTCCACTTGACGTTGCCGGTCTCGCATTCGAAGGCGACGATCCCAGCGTTGTTTGGACCACCCACATTGACGATCACCAGTCCCGCCTCCACCAGGGGCGAGGCTGCGGCGCCAAAGAAGCCTTTCCGGACGCCGAATTTTGCGTGCGTGTCCACACGCCATAACTTTCGGCCCGTGGCCAGGTCAATGGCATGCAGCACGCCCTCCGCGCCGAACGTGTATACCTGCCCGCCGCTAATCGCCGGTGTTCCGCGCGGGCCCTCGTCAAAGCCGAAATCGTCACGGTAAGTGGTGGCGTACTCGAGCGCCCAAAGGCGCTTTCCTGAGTCCGGGTCGAGACATTCTACCAGTTCGCTGCCCTTCAGACGCTGAAACAGGATCAACTTCCCCGATGCCACCACGGGCGCGCTGAAACCCGCTCCCACACTCTTCTTCCAGACCAGCCTCGGGCTCTGTAGCGAAATGACTTCCGGTGTCGTTCCGTTGCGCTGCGGACCGAGAAACTGCGGCCAGTCGGCAGCCAGTAGCAAGAGAAGGGAAGTGAACAGCATCGCGAGGACGATTCTACCGCGGTGGCATAATGTGTGAGTTGAGGAGCCTCATCCCAGCCATCCTGCTATTCAGCGCGGCCACCGGCGCTGAACTGAAGACGGCGTCGACGAACCCGATGCGCTACTACGTCTCGCTCCCTGAGAAATGGACCGCGGCGCGGACCTGGCCGGTGGTGTTCATCATCGAGTCGGCGAACCGGGAGTTTGAGGAAGCGGCGAAAGTCTTCGAGGCAGCGCGTGGTGCCCGTCCGTTCATCCTGCTCACTCCGATGGTCATCTCAAACGGCGGCGCGAGATACCGGTCCGCGCCCGGCTACCGCTACAACGAGGCGGCCTGGGCGGCGGTCGAGAAGGCCGGGGGATGCCGGTTCGATATCGATGGACTGGCGGCAGTGGCCGCCGATGTGCGCCGTGACTACCACGCCGAAGATCGCTATTTCATTACCGGGCTCGAAGCTGCGGGACACACAATTTTCATGCAAATATTCACGCGCCCCGACGCCCTGCGAGGCGCGGCGTTGATTGCCCCCAATTTTCAATCGCGCTGTCTGGATGAGATCGGCTACTCGACGTCCGCTGCGCGCGCCGACTTGCCGGTGAAGGTTTTCGGCGGAGCGCGCGATGAATACTGGGCCGAAGGCAAGCCGTTCTTCGCCCAGACCACCGAGGCGCGCCGGGTGGCGGCGGAGCATGGCTACCGTAATGTCAGCCAGACAGTGGTCCCGGACAAAGGACACGAATGGATGCCGGTGGAAGTGTTTGATTACTTCGCGACGCTCGCGACTCCCCATCGATGATCCGGCGGTCGAGCCTCTTCGTGGTACTTCCGGCGGTTCTGGCATTTGCCTGGGTAGTGGTGCGGGCCGCCACCCAGTCGGTGACCATCGACGAAGCCGTGACGTACAACCTGTTCGTCGACGGTCCTCCAGCGGCGGCCTGGGTCGCCGGCGCGAATAACCATGTTCTCAATACGATTCTGATTAAGGTCTCGACGCACCTCCTCGGCTTGTCGCCCTTCACTCTTCGCCTGCCTGCGCTGTTGGGCGCCTTGTTCTACATCTCCGGGACGTGCTGGTTAGTGAACCGCATCGCGGCGCCAGGCTGGCGGCGGACCCTCGTATTCGCCTGCCTGGTCTTGAATCCCTTCGTGCTGGATTACCTGGTGGCCGCTCGCGGTTACAGCTTGGCGGCCGGGTTCATGGTGTGCGGCATCGGAGCCGGACTCAGCGCACTGGAGCGTCGGTCACTCCGCTCCTACGCGCTGATGTCCACGCTGATCGGGCTGTCCTTCGCCGCTAACTTCTCATTCGGGATCGTCGACGCCATGATCCTGCTGTGCTTCTGGCTGGCGGCACTGCGAGGGTCAACAATGAGCCGGGCGATCCAAATCGGCGCGGCCCTCTCGATACCGGCCGCATTGGTAACGGCGCTGATTGCTGGGCCCGTTCTGATGCACTGGCCGCGCGCCGAGCTAACCTACGGCGCCACGTCCTTGAGTGAGATGTTCGGTACGCTCACCGGGAGCAGCTTCTACCAACTGCCCCAAGCGATTCGTGCGGTCGCCGCTCCCATCGCTAGCGTACTGCCCTGGCTGGCAATGGTTCTGGCGCTCGCTCTCATTCCGATGCTGCACGCGGAGCATCATTCAAAGCCGCTGGTCCTCATTCTCATTGCGGCGGTGGTTAGCGCAACCGTTCTGCACTGGCTGATGTTCCGGTTCATGGGGATTCCATTGCCAAGGGAACGGACCGGCATCTGGCTGGTGATCCTCTTCACGCTCGCCGCCTCTGCTCTGCTCGGGGCCGTGTATAACTCAGCCGTGGCACGCGCGTGCCAGATCGCGCTGCTGGCCACGATGCTCGTGTCCGCAGTGATGTTTCTGGCCTGTCTGCGGCTGTCCTATTTCAAGGAGTGGAAGTGGGACGCCGACTCCAAGCGTGTTTACGACGTGCTTGCCTCCTACAACCACAAGGCCGGCTACGATCGTGTTTCATCCCACTGGCTCTATTCCGCCTCTCTCGAGTTCTACCGCCGCCAATCGGGACGGGAGTCGTTCCAGGAGATTTTGCCCGCGTACACGCCCTTGCCTGACGCGCGCCTCTATGTGCTCGAGCGGATGCTCGACTCGGGATTCATCGAAAGCGAAGCGCTGAAACCGGTCTACTCCGGGCCGTATTCGGCGGTGATCGCAATTCGCGAACAGCCGCGGACACCCAACGCCGCTCCGCCGTTGTTTTCAGAAGCAGCTTGCAATCCGGCATCAGGATGCAGGCTGGTCGACGACACCAGTAAGTCGGTCCAATGGTCGGGAGCGTGGATCCACGGCCATACCTTCGACCGTGCCGCCGGTTCCACCATCTCCTTCTCGAATGTCCCGAAAAGTGCGTTTCGCTTTCAGTTCGAAGGCACGGCAATCGTGTGGGGGTATGCCAAAGCCCCGAATCGCGGAATTGCCAGCGTCTTCATCGACGACCGTCCGGCGGGCACTGTGAACCTGTTTGCGCCAACCATTGACTGGCAGGCTCACTCCCAGTTCACGGTTGAGCGCGGAAGGCACACTTTCGAAGTGCGGGTGACGGGCCGGAAAGATCCGAAGGCTGAGGACTGCTTTGTTGATCTGGATGTTATGAGAGTGGAAGGCCGGTGATTTCGATATCCCGGAAATCCTCATCGGCGTTGAGCCGAATTTCAACATGCTCCGGCGGCCAGAGGGCGGGGAAGCGCTCGCCCCACTCCACCAGAACGACGGCGTAGCGATCGAGAATCTCATCAAGGCCCAGTGTCTCCACTTCGGCAGGTGTATCGAGGCGATAGAGATCGATGTGGTAGACACGCCCGCCGCCGTGCTCGTGGATGAGGGTGAACGTTGGACTCGACACATCGTCGGGCGTTGCGGCGCCCAGACCTTCGATGATCCCTTTGGCGATGGTGGTCTTGCCAGCGCCGAGATTCCCGATCAGCAGAACGAGCGCGTGAGCGGGCAGGCGCCGCCCGATTTCCCGGCCCAGCGCAACGGTCTCGTCCCGCGATTCCGTTCTATGCGCACTCACGGATCGCTCCGGGTAGATAGCGAAGCAAGTCAGTAGCGACGAGACACTGCTCGCCGAGTTCGGCCGCGCCGAGTTCGCCGGCGCGTCCGTGCAGCCATACCGCGGCGCACACAGCGCGAGGCTCGTTGTGTTGCGCCAGCAGTCCCGCGATAAGTCCGGTGAGGATGTCGCCAGTGCCGCCGGTGGAGAGTGCTGGCGAACCGGTGGGGTTGATGAACGCCTCGCCATCGGGCAGCGCGATGATGGTCCGGTCGCCCTTCAGCACGAGAATCACGTTTCGATCAGCGGCGAATTTGCGGGCCACATTGATGCGGTCCGCCTGGACATCCTTCGTCGACATCCCCGCGAGACGACCCATCTCTCCAGGATGCGGAGTCAGCACGCGCAGGTGTTGGCCGCCTTTGAAGTCAGAGCCGGCGAGACAGTTGAGAGCGTCTGCGTCCACCACCATCGGCTTGTCGACCGTGTCAAAGAGGCGGCGCGCCAGCGTGCGTGAGGCGTCGCTGGTGCCGAGTCCTGGACCGAGAGCGACGACCGTCTTGTTCTCGAGCGCGGCCTCCACCTCAGCAAGCGGAACCATCATGAGTTCGGGTGGAAGTTGCTGGGCGTCGCTGGCCACGGTGACGAGTCCGGCGCCGGCGTGGAGTGCTGCCATGCCGGTCATTTGGACGGCGCCCGTTTTGCCGTGGCTGCCGCCGACCACTAGAATGTGGCCGTACATCCCCTTGTTCGAGTTCCGCGGGCGCGGTGCAAAGAGCGACCTAAAATCTGATGCCTCCGAGAGGCTCAGCCGGATGTGGTCGAGCAGCGCCGCCGGTGTCCCGATATTGCCCACGATGAGTTCACCGCAGGCTTCGTAGCCGGGGGACAGCACCTGCTCCAACTTCGGAGCGACGAAGCTCACCGTGTAATGGGAGCGCACTGGACCCGAGGGAACGTCAACGGAGACTACCATTGCCAGCGGAAAGCCGCTGTGGATCTCGTTGCATAGTTCCGCATAGTGACCTGTCACCGGGCCCTTGACGCCGGTGCCCAGCAGAGCATCCACCACGATGGTCGCGGCGCGCATTTTTGGTGCGATATCATCCCGCACCTTCCCGCCGCAGGCCATAAACATCTTAAGGTTGGCTGCCGCATCGCCTTGAAGTTCTTCGGGTTTTGCCGCCAGAACCACATCCAGGCAGTGGGGTTTGATGCGAGTGAGGAGTTGGCGGGCGATCACGAAACCGTCGCCGCCGTTATTACCTTTGCCACAGACGATGACGATGCGGTGTGCAGCGAGCGGCGCGAACCGCTTCTCCAAAAATTCCACCACGCGAAGGCCGGCATTCTCCATCAGCACCAGGCTGGAAATGCCGAGTTCGATGGCGCGGCGATCCACCTCACGCATCTCTTCAGCGGTGAGGACCTTCATGCGGCGGCACCGGTAACCAGCGTTTCGAGGTGGCGCAGGCTGGCGGGTTCGCCCATGGCGATGAGGAAGTCGCCTTCGGCGATCATGGCGTCGGCGGGCGGGTTAAACAGCATCTCGCCGTTTGACCGGCGGATGGCGAGTACGATGACGCCGAGTTCTCGGCGAATCTGCATTTCGGCCAGCGTGTGATGGGCGAAATCACTGCGGCGGCCCACCTTGATCTGCTCGATGTCCACGTTGAGGCCGACGTCGTTGGTCGTGAGATCGATGAATTGGGCGACGTGGGGCCGGAGCATGGACTGAGCCATGCGATGTCCGGTGATGTGATACGGCGCGAAGACGAAAGTGGCGCCGGCGCGCTTCATTTTCTGCTCGTTCTCCTCTTCTGAGACGCGGGCGCAGATTTTCAGATTCGGATTGAGAGTCTTGGCTGAGAGCGTGACGAAGAGGTTGTCGGCGTCGGTGGCGAGCGTCGCGATGAGGCCGGCCGCGCGGTCGATGCCGGCTTCGCGCAGGGTGACGTCGCGAGTGGCGTCAGCAAGGGCGGCGAGCATGTCGGCTTTGATGGCGCGCGTGACTCGTTCTTCCGAGCTGTCGATGATGACGAAGGGGACGCCGGCTTTGATGAGTTCCTCCGCTGCGCCCCTGCCGACACGGCCGTAGCCGCAAATGATGAAGTGATTCTCAAGCTTGTCGATCATGTTTTTGACCCGCCGCTTTCCGAAAAATTGGTTGAGCTCGAGCTCGATGGCGGTTTGAGTGACGCCTCCGATGGCAAAGAACATCGCGCTGACGCCGAAGAAGATGATGAAGGAATTGAAGACACGCCCGGCGTGGCTCAGCGGGTGGAGTTCCGCGTATCCAACGGTGCTGATGGTAAAGAGAGTGAAGTAGAACGCGTCAAACACCGGATAGTGCTCGATGAGCACAAACCCGACGGTGCCGGTGAGCAGCATGAGCATGATTGCTCCGCCAATCCAGGCGAGCCGGCGCGGGAGATGGTCCATATAATTTGACCGCTACTGGCGGCGAGCCAGCATTAAGGTCATATCGTCCTGTAGTTCCGGCGTTCCCGTCCACTGCTCGACGGCAGTGATGATGGTCTCGATGATTTGGGCGTCGGGCAGGTGTGCGTTACGGACCACCATGTCCATCAGGCGTTCCTCGCCAAACATCTCGCCGTATTCGTTTTCCGGTTCGCTGACCCCGTCGGTGAAGCAGACCAGGAGATCGCCGCTCTTTAACTCAATTTCGCTTTCGTCGTAGCGCGCGAAGGGGAAGGCGCCCACCACGGTGCCGTCGACATTCAGACGAGTGGCCACGCCCTCGCGCACCAGGATGGGGGGCAAATGCCCGGCATTGGTGTAGCGGAGCTTGCTCGTGACCTCGTCGTAGATTCCAAGAAAGAAGGTGGCGTACTTTTCGGGCGAGGTATAGGCGTGGAGTTGTTCGTTCAGATGAGATACGAGCGAGGAGGTGGACGCTTCCACCGGCACGGGGCCATCGCCCACCGCCATGGCGAGTTCATTGGATCCGCGCAGTTCCGTTCGCAGCGCCGATTGCAGTGTCGCCATCAACAGGGCGGCGGAAATTCCCTTGCCGGCGACGTCGCCGATGGCCAGCGCGATTTTCGTGTCGCGGATGCACTCGTAGTCGAAGTAGTCACCTGAGACCATGCGTGCCGGCTTGCACACCGCATTGAGGCGGATGGTCCGCGCATCCGGCACTTTCTTGGGGTAGAGCTGGTTCTGCACCTCGCGCGCGATCTCGATTTCCGACTGTAGGCGCTCTTTCTCCTTGGCGACGTCGAGCAGGCTCTCGATGCGTTCGGTCATCAGGTTGAAGGAGTGCCCGAGTTCGCCCAACTGGTCGCGCCCGCGACGCTCGATGCGGTGTCCAAAATCGCCATGCATGACGCGCTGAGTGCCCTCGTAGATGTGGTGGACGGCGCCGGTGATGGTGCGTGTCATGGTGATGCCTACTACCAGCGAGACGATCTCAACGATCAGGAATGCAATTGAAGCGATAGAGATGAGGATAGGGAACAGCGCCTGCAGGTAGTCAGACTTACGCGTGAACAGGACTTCGTAGACAGCGGAGAGGCGGGAGTTAACCAGCAGAAAAGTCCGGTCGATCTTCTTCGGGTCCAGATAGTCGGAGACCGGCGTAATAGCAGCGAACGCGACTTTTGAATCGAAGCGGAACATCGCAGGCGGCAGTGCAGTAGCCTTCGCCTTGGATGCCTGCACCTCAATGTCGCCACCCTCAAGGCCGGTGAATTTGATGGTGTGGTTGCTGGTCTTGTCGGTAATGTCGAGCAGTTCGGCGGAGCCGAGGTTGGGGACCAGGCGCGAGAGTTGATCCGGCCCCATGGGTGCGAGCACGGTCACATCACCGCCGCTGAAGGACTCATGGGACCACGCGTAGTAAGCGCCGTCCTTATTTACGATGCCGGAGAGGTTGCCGTCGGCGGCGGGCGGCGGAGGAACCTTCGAATTAGCCGGATAGCGAACAATGCCGTTCGGGGTGCGAAGAATAATGGTGATGCCGGGAAAATAGTCGGCATAGAAAAGCTCGGCCATGTGGCGCATGGTCTCAGGACGGGCTACGGCATCGGTACGCACGATGCTTTGGGAGGCCGAGCGCAGCGATTCCACACGGCGGTCAAGTTCGCTGGTAACTAGAAAGACGGCAAACTGGCTGGCCATCGCGTAGATGGTGAGTCCAACGAGCGCGCCGATCAGCAGGATGGGCACGCCGCCGATAAACAGGTAGGTAACGATGAGCCGGTTGCGAAGACGCCAGATGGCGTGACGCGCCGCGAAGCGCAGTAGCCTGACCGCGATCCACATGGCCAGGAAGAATGCGCAAAGCTGAATGATCAGTACCCATCCGGAGCTTGGCGCCACGAAAATCAGGACGAGGTAAATGGCCACGAGCGCGATGAAGATACGCTCGGCCCAGCCCAGCTTTCGGAGTGCGCGTTGAATTGAATCCGGCAGGGGCATAGCGCTTACACGCGGCTTTTGGCGATCGCGGGAGTCGCCTCGGCGGGTTCGGAAAGCGGAACTTCAGGTTCAAGGTAGTGGCGCGTCAAGCCCTCCTGCAAAATCGCGAGTGCCTGGTCGGGGGTGTCGGCGTACTGGAACAGGTCGAGATCCTCGGGGGAGATCACCTCGTACTTGACGAGCGCGTCGAAGTTCAGAATTTCTTTCCAATACTGCGTGCCGTATAAGACGATGGTGATCTTGCTCTCGAGCTTTTGGGTTTGAGCGAGCGTGAGAATTTCGCTGAGTTCGTCGAGCGTTCCAAATCCGCCGGGGAACACCACCAGCGCTTTGGCCAGGTAGGCGAACCAGAACTTGCGCATGAAAAAGTAGTGGAACTCAAAGGAGAGTTCGGGAGTGATGAACGGATTGGGCCGCTGTTCGAACGGCAGGCCGATGTTCAGGCCGATGGTCTTGCCGCCGGCGTCCTGAGCGCCGCGATTGGCGGCTTCCATAATGCCGGGGCCGCCGCCGGAGCAGACCACAAACCGGTGAGTACCGTTCTTCAATTCGTTGGACCACTGTGTGCAAAGGCGGGCGAGCGTGCGGGCGTCGCGATAGTAGCGTCCCATCGCGCCCATCTCGACAATCCTCGCGGACCCAAAGAAGACGATGGTGTCTTGGATATTCTCATCGCGGAAATGGGCAAGCGGTTCGAGATACTCGGAAATAATTCGCAGGGGACGAGCGTCGGGGCTATCGAGGAAGGCCTCGTTGCGGTAGGCGACGGGGCGCCGGTGATAGCTGTCGAGCGTCGTAAAATCGTCGGGTTTCGTGTCGCTATTCAGCTTGGGCAAGTTTGGATCGTTCATTCAGTTTGAGGCGACTGAGCCTCTTTAGCTTTCGGGAGCCCGGCAGCGCCCTCAATGGTTTGCAGCCGCTTTTCCAATTGTCTCATTGTGCGCAATACTTCCGGCAGCTTGGGAAATGCAGTGATAGCGCGGAGCCACTGGCGCGCTTCAAAGGCGGGAGAGCCTGACATGAGGGCGCCGGCGGGAACATCGCCGCCGATACCGCTTTGAGCATAGATCACCGCGTTTTCGTGGATGGTGAGGTGTCCGGAGATGCCGACCTGCCCGGCGAGCAGGACGTTCTTCTCGAGAATGGAACTGCCGGCAAGACCCGTCTGGGCGCAGATGATGTTGTCCTCTCCGACCACGCAGGCGTGCCCGATCTGGACGAGGCTGTCGATCTTAGCGCCGCGTTTGACGCGTGTTTCGCCGACGGTGGCGCGGTCGATGGAGGTGAGGGATTGGATCTCGACGTCGTCCTCGATCACCGTCACGCCCGACTGCACGATCTTGAAGTGCGACCCATCGGCGCGCTTAGCAAAGCCGTAGCCGTCGCCTCCCACCACTACGCTGTTTTGCAGGATCACGCGATTGCCGATGCGGCAAAACTCGCGAACGGCGGCGTGCGAATGAGCATAGAAATCGTCACCGATCTCCGCGCCTTCGTAGATGACGACATTGGGATGGATGACGGCGTTGCGGCCGATGCGGACACGGGGCCCGACGTAGACAAACGGGCCGATGGAGGCGTTTTCGCCGATGTTGGCGGTGGCCTCAATGACGGCTTGCGGATGGATGCCGGCGGCCGGTCTGGGGGGCTGATAGAAGAGCGCCAGAGCACGCGCAAAGTCCAGGTACGGATTCTTTGAGACGACGCTGATGGGACTGGAATCCTTGAGCGGTTCAGAGACCAGGATGGCAGCGGCGCGAGACTGCTTCACCTTGTGCGCGTACTTGGGATTCGCGAGGAAGGTGAGTTCAGTGGGCGAGGCGCGTTCCATGCCGGCAACGCCAGTGATTTCGACCTCGCCGCCGCTGGAGAGTCCGGCGCCGAGCGCGTCGGCGATCTGGTGAAGTTTCATTTCGGTGTCCGTTTATAAGGATAGAACGGCGCTGCCGGCGGTCTCGGAATCGTACGCGTCTCCGGCCGACATAACGGACCGAATCCGGTCCCGCTCTTCGCGCCAAGTGGGGAGGGGCGCACGCGCCTTTTCGGCGAATGAGCGGATGACGGCGGCCTTCAGCGCCTCGGCCTCGTCGCGTTTACGGAGGGCTTGCAGTTTCGCGAGATCCGTACGGGCGCGGGTATGGCAGCGCTCGATGCGAGACATGTAGCGCTGAAGGTTCAGAAAGGCGCGGTCGGTCATCGAGGCGGCGAGATCCAGACGGTCGAGCATTTGCGATTCTGTTCGACGGGCGCGTTCGAGGCGCCACCAGTTTTGCGCGATTTCTTCGACGAGCATGGCTTCGTGCTCGCCGGCGGGTTTCAGTTCGGCGATGAGGCTGGAGCGGAGAGCGTCGTAGGCAGCGGGATCCTCGCCTTTGATGACGATCTGCTTGCCGGTGAGACCGTGTTTGGTGGCATTGTATTTGCAGTTTTCGATGCCGGCGGACGTGACAGGTCCGGTGGAGAGCGCAGCGTTTGCGCGGTTGGCATTGATCTGAGCGACTGACGACATGTGAACAACCTCTGGTCCGATGGTCGCAGGCGTCGTCGGAATTTCGGGGTCGTTTTTGTCGCGACTGCGCGTAAGTCGCTGATAACATTTAGCCAAAATAAAGTCACCCGTTCAATGACCGCGATTTGTATTTTCCTGGAACTCGCTACCTAGCATTACCGTATACTCAGCATGATGGAGTACTCAGACGAGGATCGGGCGCGGCGCATCACCCAACTGCGCAAAGGCATCCTCGAACTCGCCGTCATGGGCGTCCTCTACAACGAGCGGCACTACGGCTACTCCCTCATCCGCGTACTTTCAGAGGACGGTTCGGTCTCCCTCAAGGAAGGCACCATCTACCCGATCCTCGCCCGTCTCGACCGCGACGGCCTCGTCCGCGCGGAATGGGTGGAGTCAGACCAAGGGCCGCCGCGCAAGTACTACGCGCTTACAGCCTCCGGCCGACAGCTATTTGACGAAATGAGCCAGGAATTTGGCCTGCTGGTCTCCCTGGTGCAACGAAAGTGGAAGGCTCCGGATCCAGCGGAGCCAGTCGGGAAAAAATTGGCAGTTCGAAAGGCATAATGCAATGGAAAACTATCCCGAAGCCGTAGCCAAGATCGCAGCCGACTATCTGTCGCGCGTCAAATCCCACCTTCGGGTGCTTCCTCTCCAGGAGCAGGACGAGTTCCTCCGCGAACTCCAGTCCCACATCTACGAGGCCTATCAGCAGACTCCTGGCGACGACGAAGTTGCGAGGATTCTGGCCGTTCTGCGCAAATTGGGAGAGCCCGCCGACGTGGTGTCCGACCGTCTGCCCGGCGCGCTGGTCCGCAGCGGCACCAAGCGAAATCTTCCTCTCTTTATCGCCGGCGGAATCCTGGTCGCCCTCTTCGGACTGCCGCTCGGCGCCGGCGGTGTTGGGGTTCTGGTGGGACTCCTTGCCGCACTCGCAGGGATCGTTGTGGCCTACTACGCCGTCGCGGGAAGCGTATTATTGGTCGGCACCCTCACCCTGCTCCTCGGCCTGATGCGCCTTGGCTGGCCCCAACTGTTCGACCGCCTGGTCACGCTCGGATTCATCCAGTTGAACGGTCCGCCGAATGAGTTCTTCGAGCGCATGACGTCGGCCGAACAGGGCCTGGTGATGATCCTCTTTGCGAGCGTCTTCATCGCGGCGGGCCTCGGACTGCTATGGCTGGGACGCTATTTGCTCCGCGGCTTGCGCTTCCTGTTAAACATAGCATTCGACTGGATGCGCCGCTCCGCTCAACTCGTCCGCCGCAAGCTTCGCCAGGAAAAAACGGAGGCTCCAGTATCGCCAGTGGCCGCCGCCTCCCGGACCGTTTAAGCCGCAGGCTGCCACTCCAGAACTCCATCTTCGCGGAGGGTCTTGCGGATGCGGCCCCTCCGCTCCATATACTCCAGATGCGCCAGCACCTCAAATAACGCGAAGTGATAATGGAACGGGCTTAGCACCCTACTCCATAGAGCCGGCACAAGCTCATGCGCCGTCGACGTTTCACGCCCTACCGCCGACTGCAAAATGTCGCATCGCTCCTCATGATGATCGATGGTCTGCGCCACCCAAGCCACATGCCCTGAAAACGGCTCGCCATGCGACGGAATCACCATTGTAATCTCGTGAGGAATCATCTCTCGCAGCGAGGTGAGAAACTCCGCCAGGCAGTCCCGCCCCGGCAGCCAGCCGATATTCGGCGTGATCTTTTCGATCATATGGTCGGCCGACCACAGCACCTGCCGGTGAGGGAAGTACACGCATACCAGGCCGACGCTGTGGCCCGGTGTCCAAAAGATTCGCGCCGGCCCGAGTGCCGTTTCGAACTCCTCGCCGCCCTCGAGCACCACATCCGCGGTGACGCGCCGCAGCGCTCCTCGCAATGGCGCGAGTGAGTCGTGGATTGCGTCCACCATCGCCTGCGGTGTGCCTGCCAGCCGCAGACCTTCGTCGATCCACGGCGGACGGCCGGCGTCCACCACGGAATTGACGAGTTCGATTTCGTCGCGGTGCATCATCACCTGCGCGCCGGTGAGCGACCGCAGCCGTCCCAGCGACCCAATGTGATCGGGGTGCATGTGGGTGACCAGAATCCGGCGGATGTCGGTCCAGGCGATACCGCGCGAGGCCAGCGCAGCCGACAGCGCGTCAAAGGACTCCGCAGTGTCGAGACCGGTGTCGATCAGCATCCAACCGCCGGCCAGGCGCACCAGTCCGACGTTCACGTGCTTCAACTCGAAGGGGAGCGGGAGTTTGATCGACAACAGGCCCGGAACGGGCTCGCTTACCGGCTGCACGTTTGGGCAGCGTCCGCCGCGTGATAGCTACTGCGAACCAGCGGTCCGGCTTCCACCCGGCGGAAGCCAAGCGACAGACCGTACTCTTTCAATTCGGCGAACTCCTCCGGCGCGACATAGCGAATGATCGGCAGATGCTTGGGCGACGGCCGCAGGTACTGGCCGAGCGTGAGATTGTCCACCTGGTGGGCCCGCAGATCACGCATCACCTGCCTAACCTCGTCCAGTGTCTCGCCCAGGCCCAGCATCAAGCCGGACTTGGTGGGAATCTCGGGCGCGGCCTGCTTGGAATATTTCAAAATGTCGAGCGACCGCTCGTACCGTGCTCCCAGTCGAACTTGCCGGTACAGCCGCGGGACGGTTTCCGTATTGTGATTGAGGATATCCGGACGCGCGGCCAGCACGATGTCCATCGCCGCATGCGACCCCTGGAAATCGGGCGTCAGCACTTCCACTCCGCAGCCCGGAATCCGCCGGCGGATGGCCTCGATCACCAGCGCGAACAACTCCGCGCCGCCATCCTTACGATCATCACGATTGACGCTGGTGATGACGGCAAACTTCAACCCCAAAGCCGCGCAGGCTTCTGCGACGCGCCGGGGCTCGTCGTAATCCACCTCGAGCGGGGCGCCCTTCTGCACGGCACAAAAACCGCAGCGGCGCGTGCACACGTTCCCCAGGATCATGAACGTCGCGGTCCGCTGATTCCAGCACTCCCCGATGTTTGGACACGCGGCGCTCTCGCAAACTGTATGTAACTGAAGGTCAGTGACGAGTTGCTTCAACTCCCTGTAGTCGTTTCCAACAGGCGCGGGAGCCCTCAACCACTGCGGCCGCGCGGGCGGCTTACTCTCTATGGAAACCAGCACTAACCCCATTCTAATGTACGTGGCAAGTTCCTTCGCTGAATCGGAAAACCAGCGTCGCGGGTGATACCATTAAGGGTGCCAGCCAAGGTAGGCCGCTTGAATCGTACCCTCCTCGCGCTTTTTCCGATCCTCCTACTCGTCGCAAACTCAGCCATCTGCGCCGAACAGAACCAACTTGACGGCAACGAGACGCTGTTTACGGTACTCGCCGCAATCAACGCCGCCGGGTATGACGCGGACCTGGCCTCCGCCACCAACAACCCGCTCCGCCAAGCCGTTCGAGATTACATCATCAAGACCAATCCTCCGTCTCTGGAGGAGCTGAAACGCTTTTTCGCAGCCCACAAGCAAAAGAACAATGGCGCTGAACTGAGCCAGTATGTCTCGTATTCACTATTAGTTACCGGTCCGCCGGCGTTCGAGTACAAACTCAAGCCGAGCGAATTGCCGCCCGACGTGGTGCCCATGGAAGGGCTGGGCGAGCTGCTGTCCCGCTTCTATAAGGAAGCCAACATCGCGGCGATTTGGAAGCAGTCGCAACCCGCTATCGATCAGGTGCTGGCCGCCTATCAGCCGCCTGTAACTCAAAGCATCATGCAGGTAAACGCTTACCTGCGCAATCCCACCAGCGGTTACCTTGGCCGGCACTTCCAGGTTTACGTCGATCTGCTGGGCGCTCCTAACCAGATTCACACCCGCAGTTACCGCGACGACTACTACATCGTTGTCACCTCTTCGGTGGACCCTCAGGTGGACGAGGTGCGTCACGGTTATCTTCACTATCTGCTCGACCCGCTGGTTCTCAAACACGCCGAGGAACTTTCAAAGAAGCGGTCGCTATTCGACTTTGCGCAGGGTATCGAAGCGCTCGACCAGTCTTATAAGGACGACTACTCGCTTCTGGTTACGGAGTGCCTGATCAAGGCGATTGAAGCCCGGTTGACTCCTGGCGCCGCCAAGAAGCAGGCTGCCGTGGATTTAGCGACTCGCGAAGGCTTCATTTTCACCCCGGCGTTTGCCGATGCGCTCCCCATTTACGAGAAGCAGGACCTGGCGATGCGGTTCTACTTCAAGGAAGTGGTGGCAAGCATCGACCTTCGCAACGAGACCCGGCGTCTCGACAAGGTTCAATTCGCGCATGAGAGGACGGCGAAAGTGGCGAAGAGCATAGAGCCTCCTCCGCCCGCTCCGCTAACAGGCGTCGCCAAATCGCTGATTGACGCCGACGACCTCTACCGCGCACGCAAATTGGACGAGGCTCGCGACGCTTACCTGAAGATACTGAAGCAGAAGGACGAGCAAGCGGCACACGCGAAGGCATATTATGGTCTCGCACGCATCGCCACGCTGCAGCGTGACGGTGAACTCGCCGAGCGGATGTTCCAAAAGACGCTCGATATGAGCCCCGACGGCGAAACGCGGGCATGGTCATTGGTTTATCTCGGCAGACTCGCTGACGCCCAAGGGCAACGCGATAACGCCACTAAGCATTACCAGGCGGCATTGCAAGTAAAGGACGCTACCAACGGCGCCCGGCAGGCCGCTGAGCAGGGATTGAAGCAATCATTTGCCGGTCAGAAATGAGGGAAAGGAAGTGAAAGGAATGAAACATAGGATTGCAGCAGCGTTATTGGCGCTGGTGGGCAGTGCGGGTCTGATGATCGCGCAGTTAACGCCCAAATCCAAGGCGGAATACGACGCTGTTCTCGCCGTGCAGAATGCCGCCACGCCTGATGAACGCATCAAGGCTGCCGACTCTTTGTTGACGAAGTACGCGGATACGCAGTTTAAATCGTGGGCGCTTGAAGCCGCTGCCGGCGCGGCCCAGCAAAAGGGCGACACCGACACGATGATCATCTACTCCGAACGGTCGCTCGAGGCAAATCCTAAGAGTTATAACGCAATGTTTATGCTGTCTCAGGCCTGGGCCGCGCGGACGAAGGAATTCGATCTCGATAAGGAAGAGAAGCTGACACGTGCAGAGAAGTACGCCAAGGATGGACTCGACCTGGTGAAGGACGCGCCGAAGCCGAATCCTGCCGTGCCGGATGCTCAGTGGGAAGCCGCGAGGAAGGACTTTGCGTCGCAGGGTCACGAATCCCTCGGCATGGCTGCCATGGTCCGCAAGAAGTGGGACCTGGCCGTCACCGAATATAAAACCGCTATCGATGTCGCCAGTACACCCGATCCGGCAACTTATGTTCGTCTCGCCGGCGCCTATGCGGCCGACAACAAGTACGACGCGGCTATCGCGACTCTCGACAAGGTGCTCGCGATCCCCGACGTTCACCCGCAGGTGAAGCAGATCGCCACCCAGCAGAAAGCGCAGTTCACCGCCGCCAAGACAAAGCAGTCAGCAGCACCCAAGCCGGCCGCCACGCCTGAGACGCCACAGGTTGAGATAAAGAAGTAAGATCGTTCTCGACAAGATGCGATCGGACCTCCGCGAACTCGAATCCGCCATCGGTTACGAGTTCAAAAGCCGCGACACGCTGCTGCGGGCACTGACTCATAAATCGCGCGCCTACGAAGATGGGTCGCCGGGAAAACCGACGTTCGACAATGAACAGCTCGAGTTTCTCGGCGACGCCATCCTCGGGTTCTCAGTCAGCGCCTGGTTGGTTCGGCGCTATCCGTCCCATCCTGAAGGACGCCTGTCCAAATTAAAGGCGCACCTGGTCAGCGCCAGCCATCTGTTCAGTGTTGCCCAGAAAATCTGCCTTGGTGAATATCTGTTTCTTGGACGCGGCGAGGAAATGAGCGGCGGCCGTGAAAAGAAAGCGCTAGTGGGTGACGCGGTTGAAGCAATACTGGCGGCCATCTACATCGACGGTGGACTCGACCCTGCCTGTACGTTCGTCGAGCGCTTCGTCCTCGCCAATCCCGAGCAGTACGAGCACCATGCCGACTTCCAGGTGCCCGACTATAAGAGCGCTCTTAAAGACCTGGCGCGCGACATGCGCCTTACACGGCCAACCTACACCATCATTAGCGAGGGCGGTCCCGACCACTGCAAGGAGTACATGATCGAGGCGCGCATGGGTGAACAGTTTGCAAGCCGCGGGACTGGACCTTCGAAGAAAGCCGCCGGTCAAAAAGCCGCCGAGATCATCCTCCGCCAGCTCGAGGAACGTTAGACTACTTTCTCAACTGCTGCGACCTCTCAAGCATCTGCCGTCCCTCGTCAGCCTTGCCCGACTGCACTAGCACCTGCCCCAGCATGTAGTGCGCCTGGTAGTTGGCAGGGTCCATCTTCACCGCCTGCCGCAACATGCCCTCGGCCATCGCCAGTTCCTGCTTCTTCATATATGCTTTGCCCAGCAGAATATAGGGGCCGCTGTAATCCGGACTCAACCACACGGCGCGTTGGAGATGCGGAATCGCGTTGTCCCAGTCCTCTTTCCGCGTGAGAGCATCGCCGAGTTTGTAATGCGCCATTCCAAAGTCGGGATTGATCCGGATCTCCTCCCGCAATTCCTCAATGCCGCGATCGAAGTTGCCGTGGAAAATGGCCAGTTGACCTCGTAGATAGTGAGCCTGCGGCAGCTTCGGATCGAGTGCCAGCGCCGCTGTCAATTCCTTCTCCGCATACTCCTCAAACTCCTGCCGCACCATGAACTGGGCCGTCAGCAGGTGCGCCGCAGCAGAATCGCGCGGCACGCCGAACATCGCCGCAAACGCCTCCCGCGCTTTCACCGGCTCTCGCTGCTGTATGTACCCGTTGCCGAGCATGTAGAAGGCTTCGTTGCCGCGCTCTCCCTCGGCAATTGCTTTGCTGAGCCACTTCAACGCCTCTGGGAGCCGCGCAGAAAGGTAGTAGCTCTGCCCCAGCAGCATCGTGGTCTCGCGATATGCCGCCGTACCCGGCTTCTCAGACGACGCCGACTTTTCCAGCGCTTCGATGGCTTGAGCCAGTTTGCGCTGTCGAAAGAATTCGACTCCCGCCGCGTGGTCGTCCGCATAAAACGCCAGCAAGAGCAGCCACCCGATCATGCAATCAGTATAAGTGCCGCCTGACCTGAGCTACGATGATCTCGACAGCCGATGTTTCGCCGGACGCTCTCCATCTTCGTTCTAATATCCGCTCTCGCCTTAGCTCAAACCGCCGCTCAACTGAAGCAGCAAGGCTCCGCGCTGAAGGCCAGGGGCGACGCCGCCGGCGCGCTCGCGGTTTACGAGAAGGCCGCTGCGCTCGATCCCAAGTCGGCTGAAATCGAGGACGAAATCGGCTTCCTACTCGCGGTGCTCCAGCGCCCCGCCGAGGCCAAACCGCATTTCGAGAGAGCCATCCAGCTTCAGCCGTCCTACGCTGCCGCCCACTACCATTTGGGCGTCGCCTACTGGCTCGAAAGCGACCCCAACACCGCCATCCCCCTTCTTCAATCCGCGGCCCGCTTCGCTCCCAACGTCTACGACTATCGCTTCCGTCTGGGTATGTCGCTGTTTGAGGTTTCGCACTTCCAGGAGTCCGCCGCCGAACTCCGCGCCGCCTCCATCCTGCGCCCGCGCGAGCCTGAAGTTTGGAACGCGCTGGGGGTCGCTCTGCAAAAATCGGGTGACTACCTCGCCGCCCGCAACGCCTACACCAAGGCGGTGGAACTCGCGCCCGCGAACCTCGACGCCCGCAATAACCTCGGCTTCGTCCTCGTCGAAACACGCGAAGCCGCGAAGGGCATCGAGCAGTTTCGCAAGGTCCTGCAAATCGATCCGAATAACACGACGGCGATGACCAATATCGGTTTTGCCTACCTTCAGACGGGACTATTCCCCAAGGCCGTCGAGCAGTTCCGCGACGTCATCCGTCTCGATCCTAAACTCCCGCTCGCACACTACGACCTCGGACTCGCTCTAAAGCAGCAGGATGATCTTGAGGGCGCGCGCAAGGAACTCGAAGAGGCAATCCGGCTCGACCCTGCGCTGCCGGAAGCGCATTACACGCTCGGCATAACGCTCTGGCAGACAGGCGACTTCGACGGTACCGCCAGCCACATGCAGGCGGCCGTGCGTCTACGTCCCGACTACGCGGCCGCGCACTACATGCTCGGAACGGCGCTCAAGCAAAAAGGGGATCTGGATGGGAGCGAGACGGCGCTGCGGGAGGCCATCCGCCTCGATTCGAGCGACCCCGGTCCTTACAACACGCTAGCCCAAGTCCTACGTCAGAAAGGCGACATCGAGGGAAGCAAACAGGCCTTTGCTGAAGGCGCTAAAAAGAAGGCGAAAAAAGAAGCCGATCAGGCTGATATTCTCAATCGCCGAAAACGCTAAGATCTCTCACGAGCCTCGCGCATGCAGCGCCACCAACTCGCTGCCCACCGGAACTCCGTGGCTCACCTTCACCCGGATTACAGCCTCGAACGACATCAATTCTCCGGTGGTGGAACGGCCTACACGGCGCAGCAGCTTGTCGACGGTTTGCGTGCGGCACACATACTCCACGGCCGCGTGCGTCCCGATGGTGGTCGTCCCGGCCAGAATGAGCACCCACTGCGCGTTGGTAATACCCGGCACCAGGCCAATCAGGGCGTAGTCCTCTGCGATGGGAATTTGCGGGGAGCCAAACCAGGTTGAGTCTTCGCCGGACTTCGGCTTCAAATTGAAGATCCCCAGATCGCCCTTACGCGGACCTTTATCCGCAGTGCGAAAAACAAACTCCTGTGTGGTCGGCAAATCGCGCAATGTCAGGTTCTCGGACGGTGAGCCAATAAAGATCAAATCGTGACTCTTGGCATCGTCCATCGAGAGCAGACGCCCGCGCTTCACTACCACCTCGTGATGCAATTGCTGAAAAAGGTGGTCCAACTCGTGGACGGCTGTCACCTCGCCCACACCTGTATAGTGATCCAGAATCAAACCCCGATCGTCCCGTTTCGGATCGAAATATCTCATGCCGGTCTCCGGCCGGCCGACGAATTCCGCGTTGCTGAAGATGATCCACGGTTGATCCGGAGTATCCACGAACGTCTTCCAGAAGGTCCGCAAAGAGGCAGGAGCTTCGGGGACAGAGGGCGTCGAAGTCTTGCGCTGAATTAACGTTACATAGAGGAGCGCAACCGCCAGTCCGACACACAGAAACGAGAGCGGCCAAATGGCGATGTTGCCGGAGGGCGGCGGCGGTTCAGGATGCGGCTGTTCAACCAGGAGAGGTTCGGTAGCCCGCAAGCTGTCCAGTTGGGGCGGCCGAGGGTGAACTGCCAGACTGTAAGATCCCTTGGGAATTTCGACAATCATCCGGTCTTCGAGGCCGGCGACCGCATAATACTCCGAGAGTTTGGATCTTAACCGGCTGGTTTGAACCCGGACGGTAGAGTCGAGCCGGGGGTCAAAATCGGCTGGACGGCTAAAGACGTCTATCGCGATCTGGTATTCCTTGACCGACGCTCCTGGATGCTCCAGACTCTGATCGGCAAGGTACCTCAGTAAGCGGCAAAGTGACTCCGACCCCTTGAGGACGTCGCTGTGCACAATCTTTGCAATTTGCGTTTCCAGCGGCTCCCGACCCGGGGAAGACACCCCTGTTACAGCCATTAAACATACCGTAACAACAAGCAGAACCAAGTGCAAGCACTAGGTTTAAGGCGTTTAACAGTATCAAACAAGGTTTGGACTTGTTGTACCAGCACAAAGGTCCCACACTAATCCAGAAATCGCCCTCGGGCGTGTTTTGCGATCTGTGTAAGTCGGTCGCAACTCTGGGGATATTGCTTCCAAGGAGAAAAGTCTAGGATGTTTAGAGCACCAAGTCGAGTGTTTCTGGCGTTCGCGCTGGCCCTTGTACTGGTCATCGCACTGCCGCAAGTCGCCACCAGCCAAACCGTTTATGGCAGCATCTACGGCACGGTTACTGACCAGTCAGGTGCGGGCGTACCGGCCGCGAAGGTAACCATCACCGACGTGGACAAGGGTACACGTTCCGAAGTGCTGACAAATGAAACAGGAAATTTCACAAAGGGTCAGCTAATTCCAGGGACATATAGTGTGGAAGTCGAGAGTAAGGGCTTCCGCAAGAGTCTCACTAAGGATGTCAGCGTCAACGTCGATCGCTCCATCCGGTTAGACATCGCGCTTGAAGTTGGAAATGTCTCCGAGCAAGTTGAAGTCACCGCTGCGGCTCCGCTGCTGCAGTCTGACCGCTCCGACGTGGCCACCACCTTCAGCGCCAAGCAGATCTCTGACCTCCCGTCCTTCAACAGGAACTTCCAGGCCTACGAGTTGCTCACGCCCGGCACCAACAAGCTCGGCTGGCAACATGCTTCCTCGGAGAATCCCCAGGGCTCGGTTCAGATCATGCTCAACGGCCAGCACTTCAACGGCACTGGCTTCCAGCTCGATGGAACAGACAACCAGGATCCGATTCTCGGAATCATTGTCATCAATCCCAATATCGACTCCATCACGGAGTCCAAGATCTCCAGCCAGAACTACGACGCCGAGTTCGGCTACGCTGGCGCCGGAATCATGAACGTGTCCACCAAGTCGGGCACCAATGAGATCCACGGGTCTGTTTTCGAATACCTCCGCAATAATTCGCCGGGGTTCGCCGACTTTGCCCGTGACCCGTTCAACCACGCAGAAGACCGCGTCGTTCCTCCAGTGGTCTGGAACCAGTTTGGCGGCTCCGTGGGTGGCTCGCTCATCAAGAACAAGTTGTTCTACTTTGGCGACGCCCAGATCACCCGCCGCAGAACCGGCTCGTCGGTCAACACCTCCGTCCCCACTGCCGAAGCGCGCAATGGCGACCTCAGCGCCTATCTGCTCGGCGGCAATAACGTCATCTACAATCCAGCCACGGGCAACCCGGCAACGGGAGCAGGCCGCACGGCTTTCTCCGGCAACAAGATTCCCACCAGCCTGATTAGCCCGCAAGCCGCTGCGCTGCTGAAGTTCCTGCCGCTCCCGAATGCTCCCGGCGACCCGGGCGCTTCCTTCCGCAACAACTACGCGGCTACCGGCTCAGAAGCCTTCGACAGTAATGCCTGGGATACTCGCTGGGACTACTTCATCAGCGAAAAGCAGTCGTTGTTCGGCCGCTACAGTAACCAGCAGTTCAACAAGTTCGCGCCTGGCGCCTTCGGCATCCTGCCTGGCGGTCCCGCGCTTAATAACATCAACTTCGCCGGTACATCCGACGTCGTCAACCAGAGCATCGCGATGGGCTACACCCGGACGTTCAACCCGACGCTGATCACTGATGTCCGGTTCGGCTACGTCCGCTATCGCGTGAACGTTCTTCCGAACGGTCTCGGCACCAGCCCGGCAAAAGACGCAGGTATCCCGGGTCTCAATCTGGATCCTTACTTTACTTCCGGACTGCCCGCTTTCTTCATCCAGGGTGACGGCGGTACCAACCTCGGCTACTCACTGGGAACCAACCAGTGCAATTGCCCGCTCGCCCAGCGCGAACAGCAGTATCAGTTTGTCGACAACACCACTAAGATCGTCGGCAACCACACCTTCAAGTTCGGCGCTGACCTTCGGTACGCGCTCCAGTTGCGTGTCCCTAGCGACTCTCATCGCGCTGGTGAGTTGACCTTCGGCACCGGCCGCACCGGCGCGTTTGACGCTAACGGTTCGCAGGTTGGCGGAACTGGTCTGGGACTCGCGTCCTTCCTGATCGGTGACGTCACCAGCTTCGGCCGCTACGTCAGCACATCCACCGACGCCCAGGAACGCCAGAAACGCTTCTCCTGGTATGGCCAGGATCAATGGCGCATCACGCCCAAGCTGCAGCTCAGCTACGGCCTTCGTTGGGAAATGATCTTCCCCGAGAAAGTGAACGCTCCGGGCAATGGCGGTCAGCTCGACCTCCGTACCGGGCTCATCAATGTCTTCGGTATCGGTGGTGTTTCCGACCACGGTATCCAGGACATGAACTACAAGAACTTCGCGCCGCGCCTCGGCATCACCTATCAGCTCAACTCAAAGACGGTGATCCGCGCCGGCTACGGCTGGAGTTATGAATTCGGCACCTTCGGTTCGATCTTCGGACATAACGTCACGCAGAACCTGCCGGTGCTTGCGATTCAGAACCTGACCACCAGCGGCTTCAACCGCGTGTTCACACTGGCCACCGGTCCTACCGCGCCGGTCTTCCCGGCGGTCGGCTCAAATGGGACATTTGCGCTGCCTGACGGCGTCAGCGGCAAGGCCCGCCCGCTCAACTTAGTGCTGCCGCGCGTCATGGCGGATAACCTCACCATACAGCGCCAGGTCGGTAAGGATCTTTCGATCTCACTCAGCTACGTCGGCAACCAGGGACGGCATGTGTTTGTCGGTGGCGGACCCACGGTTAACGTCAACGATGCCGCGTTCATCCCGGGTGTCGCGGATTCCAACCTC
Source organism: Bryobacterales bacterium (assembly GCA_038212445.1). Lineage (GTDB taxonomy): Bacteria > Acidobacteriota > Terriglobia > Bryobacterales > Bryobacteraceae > TMP-7. Next base: position 115,024 of record JBBQUM010000004.1, on the reverse strand, counting down.
CGCAAGCCTTACTTCGCGAAGTATGGCTGGACTCAGGGCATCGATCTGTATTGCAACTGCGCCAACAACCGTTACGACTCTTTCCAGACCCAGTTTGAAAAGCGCGGCGGTTACGGACTGACGTTCACGGGGAATTACACCTACCAGGTGGCTCGTGGCGATCAGGACAACTGGTCGTTCCTCTACAACCGTCCGCTCGGCTACGGGCGCCAGGATTTCGCCACAGTGCACCAGTTCGTCTGGGCGCCGAGCTGGGAAGTGCCGTTCGGCAAGGGACGTAATTTCGGCAAGGACTCCAATCGGGCTGTTGATATGGCCCTCGGCGGCTGGAACATCAGCGGCGTTGCGACTATCTATAGCGGTCGCCCGTCCACGCCTAGCGCTAATATCGCCGGCACCCGGCCCAATGCCGGACCGAGCGGTAGGCCCAATGTCGGGTCCGCCGACATCTACGCCGGCGCCGCCGGTGATCGCAGTCAGTGGTTCGTCGGCTGCTCCACCACCGCGTTCAACGCCGGTCAGTGCCCGCAGTTCGGCAAACCCGCCGACAATTCGTTCGGCAACTACCCGATCAACACGGTCTACGGTCCCGCTTTCTACAACCAGGACCTCGCCGTCGCAAAGACGTTCAAGGCAATGGAGCGCTATCGCTTCACGCTGCGAGGCGAAGCCTTCAACGTGTGGAACCACTCGAACCTCGGTGACCCCAACTGGAACGTCACCGATTCCAACGCCGGCCAGATCAACGGTCTTGCCCCGAACTACCAGATGCGGCGTTTGCAGTTCGCCCTCCGTCTGGACTTCTAGCACCACCTTAAAAAGCGCAACTCCAAAGGGCCGGCCTACGGGCTGGCCCTTTTTTTGTGTGCCGGCGATGTAGCATGAATTATGGAATTGAGAGGGCACGCGAGGATCGACCAGCGAAGCCTCGAGATGCATCGCGCCATCGCGGATAAGCTTCGAGCCGATCCGGCTCTGCTCTCAATCGCCCATGACAATCTCGAGCGATGGTCCGCTACTTCCGGCCGCTCCCAACCTTATCTGGACGCTTGGCGAACGTTGCTCAACCTTTCTCTGGATGAGTTGCTCCATCGAATAACAGAGCAGAGCGAATGGATGACCGCCATGCGCCAATCAAGTCCCTTTGCCGGAATCCTCACGCCAAAGGAGCGCTGGGCCATCTACGAGCGTTACGAAACGCATCCGCTGAAGGCACTGTGACCCGACGCGAACTGGAGCATGTGATTCGCGCCGCCGGTACGATCGCGGACGTCAAGGATCTCATCGTCATCCGTAGCCAGTCCGTCTTAGGTCAATTCCCGGATGCTCCTGCGGAATTGCTCGTGTCGAAGGAAGCTGACGTTTTCCCGCGCGACCACCCCGAGCGTAGCGACCTGATTGACGGCACCATCGGCGACGGCTCCCCGTTCTTCCACTCGTTCGGCTACTACGCTCATGGCGTCGACGAAACCACCGCAACACTTCCGGCCGGGTGGCGCGAGCGCCTTGTTCTAGTCAGCGGGGGTTGGCCGAGACATCGCTCTCCGATGCGTTGCGTCAAATGGTGGCATCGGATTGACCGGCAGTCGGTTCCGCGCTGACACCGCCTACCTCCGCGACCCCTTCAACTGCGCCAGCGCCCGCTGCGCATCCGCATCATTCGGATTTAACTTGAGCGCCGCCTTTAACTCCTTCTCCGCTTCCTCAACCTTGCCCTCAGCCGCCAGCGCCTGCCCCAGATTGTACCGGCCGTTGAAATAGTCCGGCCGCAAATCCACCGCCTGTCGTAGCGCCCGTAGCCCCTCCGCCGTACTCCCCGTCCCATACAACGCCGCCCCCAAATCGCTGAGCGCCACCGCATCCTGCGGATTCAATCGCACCGCCTCACGTAGGTGTAGGATCGCGTCAGGAAACCGGTCAGCCATCAACTGCGCCCGCGCGACATTGTAATGCGCATCAGCGTAATCCTTCTGCGCCCGCAACGCCGCTTCAAACTCCAACATCGCTTCCGGCAGCTTGCCCGTAGTTCGCAGCGCGACTCCCAAAGCGTTGTGCGCCGTCGCACTGTCTGGACGCGCCCGTAGCGCCTTCCGGTAAAGCGCCATCGCCTCATCGGTCTTCCCGCGCCACTGCATCAGCGCGCCCAGCGAGTACTGCGCATAAAAATCCGAAGGATACTTCTCGAGCCGGCGCCGCAGCACCGCCTCCTGCAATTCCATCCGCTGATCCCCGGCCCCGCGCGGCAGCACCTGCAGCCAAACGTGTCCCATCTCGTCCACCGAGCGATCCCCGTTCACCACGCGCAGGGGAGGCTTGCGCGGATTCCGCGGATTCTCCGCCGAGTTGTCATAGCTGATCCGCATCGAAATCACGGTCCCTTTGGGCAGCGTAACGGGCTCGCGGTACCGGTAGACGGCCTGCCAGGCGATGTCCCAATCCGGAATGTGGATCAGCCACCGGCGTGTCCCATTCGGCAGCAGCGCCATCACCTGGAAGTCCTTGCCGATGTAATGTGCGTGCGGATAAATGCCCAGCAAATCGACGTCCACGGGCAGCACGAGCCTGTCCGCCACCGCGAAGTCCCGACGTCCCGGAGCAATGTCGAGCGCTCCATCATGCTCGAGTTGCACCAGCATCGGGAATTTCGTCGGCGCCTCGTCGGTGAAGTACAAACCGACGGACGGCTGTACGACCTCGGATTTTCCCGATGGCTGTAAGTGCAGGTTCAGGATCAAGTCCGTGCCCGGCTCGATCTTCCACGACAGCCCAGCCGGTTCCTCGCTGTAAACCGTGCCCGGCTTCCAGAACATGAAATGACTGTCGGGATCGAAAGTCTGCGTCTCGAGCTTTAGGTCCATCCCCGCGAATCCGGGAGCGCCGTCCATGCCGTCCCTTGCCCGTGACGCGCCCGCGCGGTCGATCAGCAGATTCGCGTGATGGACGATACGCTTGTTGCCCGGCCGGATCTCCACCGCCTTCACATACCGTGTGCGATCCACCGGCACCCGCAGAATGAGGTTGCGGAAAACATCGCCGCCTGACGCCGCCAGCACGTACGGCTTCGCGGCGGTCAACACAAGATCGGGCTTTCCCAACTGCCAGCCGTCGGTAAACTGCGGCTTGGGCGGCGCATCTTTCGCGTTGCCCTCGGGCGCCCCGGCGGCCGCCCAGTCGGCCAGCGTCTTCAAATCGGCGTCGCTCAGCCGCCGTTCACCCTCAAACTCGCCTTTCCCATGTTCAGGCGGCCAAGGCGGCATAAATCGCCTGCGGGTGACCTCCGCAATCTGCGTCGCCCGCGCCTTCGCATCGTCGTAAGAAAGCAAGGAGAACGGAGCCGCCTCTCCCGGACGGTGACACGCCACACACTCCCGGTACAAGATCGGCGCGACATCCGCTGTGAATGTCTGCCCCACCACTGGCGTCAATACAAAAACCGCCCAGAATGCTCTCAGCACCAATCCTTATTCTTTCAATTTCTCCACTTCTCGTGCGCGTAACGACGATGTCATTACAAACTGTTATCCTGAGTCTATGCCTGCTTCAAATCGAACCTCCAAACGGGAGGCCCTCAATATCCGAATCAGGCCGAATGACCGCGACCTCATCGACCGCGCCGCCGAGCTTACCGGCAAGACCCGCACCGACTTTGTTATCGATGCCGCCAGACACGCCGCCGGCGACGCACTGCTCGATCGTTCGCTCGTTGTGGTGGACGCCAAGGCTTACCGCCAGTTTCTGGCGCGGCTGGATGCGCCCGCCAAGCCCAATAAGCGGCTTCTGAAAACTCTCAAAGCGTCGCCACCTTGGGACTGAAATCCGGCCTCGCGCCGCCTCAACCTCTGTCGGAACGCCACCGCCTCGACGCTTTCAATTCAGGCGAAGCCGCGCTCGATGAGTGGCTTCGACGACGCGCTCTGGCCAATCAGGCATCTGGAGCTTCCAGAACTTACGTAGTGTGTCATCGCGAAACCGTCGTCGCCTACTACGCCATCGCCTCGGGCGCCATTGTGCAAGCCGGCGTTCCAGGACGGTTCCGCAGAAACATGCCAGATCCCATTCCAGTCGTTGTGCTCGCACGCATGGCTGTTGATAGAACCCACCAGGGTCAGGGAATCGGACGCGCCCTATTTCGCGACGCCGCCTTGCGTATTCTAAATGCGGCTGAAACCATCGGCATCAGAGGAATCCTGGTCCACGCGATTTCCGAAGAAGCTCGCAAGTTTTATCTCGCGCTGGGCTTCGAGGCCTGCCCCGCTGATCCCCTGACCCCGGTCGTCACACTCCGAGATGTCCAGGCCGGGCTCAATCACCTCTAACCTCACTTCAAATCCTCAATAAAACATCCCACCGACTTCGTCTCCGCAAACTCCACCCGCCGCCCCGCCGACACCCCTGCCAGTACCTCTTCCAAGTCGTGCTTGGACGCCGACTGCCTCGACTTCCCGAACGCCACATACCGGTCGTCGATCCGCCCGCGATACACCAGTCGACCCTCCGCGTACACCGCCGCCTCAGGCGTGATCGTCGCGTGCGTCAACTTCACCAGTTCATGCGCCGGATCCAGTAACGCGTGCAGCGGATACTCGTACTCCTTCAAGTGCTGCCGGATCTCGCCGGCGCCCTGCTTTGGATCCACATACACCAGCCAGAACTTCACTCCTCGCGGAGCATACTCTTGAAAAATCCGCCGCACTTCCGGCGCATAGCGATTGGAAATCGGACAGTCAGTGCGCGTGAAAATGAACACAGTCGTCTCTTTCCCCACCGGCGTCACCGCGTGCCCGTCCACATCCTTGAGCGTCAGTTCTCCGGCGAAACCGTAGAATAGGAGAAGGCTCAGCACCAGCATTCATCCAGTATGACAATCTCCCGCCGAGGCTTCGTCAACTCCCTCTGTGCCACCGCGGGCGTCTTCTCCTTCGACCAGCTCGTGCAAGGCGCCAACCTCGGCGTTCAGTTCGTCAACGTCGCCAAACAAGCCGGCCTCAAAACCAAGACCATCTTCGGCAGCGAAGCCAAAAATCGCTTCCTCCTCGAGACCACCGGCTGCGGCGTCGCCTTCTACGACTACGACAACGACGGCTGGCTCGATCTCTTCTTTGTCAACGGCACCCGCTTCGAGACGAAGTGGGCCAAGGCCGACGCGCCCGTCAGCCGCCTCTACAAGAACAATCGCGACGGCACCTTCACCGACGTCACCCTCAAGTCGGGCCTGGCCCGCACTGGCTGGGGCCAAGGCTGCTGCATCGGCGACTACGACAACGACGGCAACGACGATCTGCTCGTCACCTACTGGGGCGACTGCGTCCTCTACCGCAACAACGGCGATGGCACTTTCACCGACGTATCGGAAAAATCCGGTCTCGCCAAAACCACTCGACTCACTCCCAAGGGCCTCAACCGCTGGAACACCGGCTGCGCCTTCCTCGACTACGACCGCGACGGCGCGCTCGACATCTTCATCGGCAACTACATCGACTTCGATCCCAAGACCGTCGCCCTCCCCGAATCCGGCAATTGCCTCTATAAAGGACTCAAGGTCGCCTGCGGTCCGCCAGGCCTCGACGGCGGCAAAAACATCCTTCTCCACAACGACGGCAAGGGCAACTTCACCGACGTAAGCGAAGCCTCCGGCATTCTCAACACGCCCGGCACATATGCCCTCGGCGTCCTCGTCGCCGACTACGACAACGACGGCTGGCCCGACATCTACGTCGCGAACGACTCCACCTCGGCCACCCTCTATCACAACAACCACGACGGCACTTTCACCGACATCGCCATTGAAGCCGGAGTCGCCTACTCCGCCGACGGCAAGCCGCAGGCCGGGATGGGCGTGTCCACCGCCGACTACGATGGCGACGGCAATCTCGACATCGTCAAAACCAACTTCGCCGGCGATACGTCGTCCCTCTATCGCAACCAGGGCAAGAACTTTTTCGAGGACATGACCTTCCAGGCAGGTCTCGGCCGCAACACGCGCTTCCTCGGCTGGGGCGCGATGTTCCTCGACTTCGATAACGACACCTGGCCCGATATTCTCCTCACCAACGGCCACGTCTACCCCGAGGTCGCTGAGACCGCCATTGAATATGGATACCGTCAACGCAAGGTGCTCTACAAGAATCTAGGCAACGGGCGCTTCTTGGATGTCTCTGACGACGGCGGCCCGGGCATTCTCGAGAAGGCTCCTGGCCGCGGCTGCGCCACAGGCGACTTCGATAACGATGGCGACATCGACGTCGTCGTCAACTGCGTCAACGACGTTCCCCAGTTGCTCCGCTGCGATTCCACGCTGAAGAACAATTGGATCAAGATCAAAGCTGTTGGCACGCGGTCCAACCGCACCGGCATCGGCGCTCGCATCTACTGCATCACCGGCAAGCGCCGCCAGATGGACGAGGTCCGCAGCGGCGGCAGCTACATCTCGCAGAACGATCTCCGCATCCACTTCGGCCTGGCCGCCGCCACCCAAGCCGACATCGAAATCCACTGGCCCAGCGGCCAAATCGACAAACACCCCGCCCTAGCATCCAACAAAATCCATCGCCTGGTCGAAGGAAAATAGCACGCCCCGGAAAGGGAAGCAGCACGCGCGGAAAGGGAAGCAGCACGCAGGCGAAAGGAAAGCAGCACGCAGGCGAAAGGGAAGCAGCACGCAGGCGAAAGGGAAGCAGCACGCTCCTCCAGGAAGTAGCACGGGTCTCCCGACCCGTGCAAAGCAGGGGCGAGCGGCAACCGCACAGGGGCAGCCCGGCCTACCAACCATTCCCTCACTGATACGTCTAAGAACGAAGCCACAGCCATGAACGACCTTCGGTACGCACTACGCAGCCTCCTTCGCAATCCAGCGTTCGCAGCAGTCGCGATCCTCACCCTAGCCCTTGCAATCGGCGCCAACACAGCCATGTTCAGCATCTTCAACGCTGTGCTCCTCCGCCCTCTGCCCTACCATCAGCCGGACGCCCTCTACGCAATCCAGGAAAGCGTGCCGAAGTTCGGCAAAGGCCAAGACAAGCTGCCGGTGTCGGCCCATCACTTTCTGCAGTGGCGCGCTCACACCCGTTCCTTCGATAGCCTCTCCCTCGTAGGGACCACCGGCAAAAGCCTCACCTCTGCCGGCGACCCTCAAAATCTCACCATCGGCCGCGCATCGGCTAGCCTCTTCGAGCAACTGGGCATCATTCCCGCACTCGGACGAACATTCACCGTCGACGAGGATCGCCCCGGGCACGACCACGTTCTAGTGCTCAACCATGCCCTATGGATCTCCCGTTTTCAGCGCGACCCCAATGTGATCGGCCGCAAAGTTCTGCTCGATGGTTCGCCGTACGAGGTCATCGGCGTACTGGCTGCGGAGCCCGTGATGCCGGCGGTACGCCAACTGGTATCGCTTCCGCTCACCGGTGATGACCCCCAGGCCTGGGTGCCCTTCGCCCTGCGCGAAAGCGAGCTGTCGGATATGGGCGACTTCAATTTCGGTTGTGTTGCCCGCTTGAAGCCCGGCGTCAGCGCGGCGCAGGCGTTGGCCGATCTGAATCAGGTGGAGAAGGCGATCACCGCCACCTTCACCGAAAAGATAGACCTTTACGCCAGCCTCACACCGTTGCGCGAGCAGATTACCGGTGCCACTTCAGAAAGCCTGACACTCCTGTTGGCGGCGGGAAGCGCAGTCATCTTGATCGTCTGTGTGAACATCGCGAGCCTGCTGCTGATCCGGATGAACGGGCGGCGCCGCGAGATGGGAATCCGCACCGCAATGGGCGCCGGCACCGTGCGCCTCGTTCGCCAATTGGCCACTGAGTCATTGCTGCTGGCGGCTGTCGCCGGCGGCTTGGGCGTGGCTTTCGCGTACTGGATTCTGCGAATCGTCGTGCTCAACGCGCCGGTCAATTTGCCGCGTCTCGAAGAAATCCACATGGACGCGCGGGCCCTCGGATTCGCCGTGCTGCTGTCGATTCTCACTGGACTGGCGTGCGGCTTGTTACCGGCTTTGCGGTTTGCCCGTGTGGATGCAAACGAGGCGCTGAAGGCCAACAGCCGCAGCGTTACCGAGGGTCGGCATGGCGGGCAGTTGCGCAATGTGCTGGTCAGCATCGAGGTTGCCCTCAGCGTGGTTGCCCTGGTGGTTTCGGGTCTGCTGCTAAACAGTTTTATGCGTCTGATGGGCGTCGATAAGGGCTTCCAGACTGACCGGACCACAACCGTAACGCTCAGTCTGCCGGCCGTCCGCTACGATACAGCCTCGCAGAAAGATGCCTTTCTTCGCACGCTGATTGATCGTGTGCAAAAGGTGCCGGGCGTTACGTCGGCAGGCGTGGCAAGCATGCTGCCCGTGAGCGGCGAGGGGATGAATAATCTGGCATCGCCCGAGGGCGCGCAGATTCCTGTGATGGAGCGGCCACTGGTTGACTTCCGTAGCGTCAGTCCCGGCTACCTGCGCGCTTTGGCGATTCCGCTGCTCGACGGGCGCGTGTTTGAAGAGCGCGATCGCGGTCGCGAAGTGGCGTTGCTGTCGATGTCGGCGGCGCGGCGGCTGTGGCCCGAAGGTGGCGCGATGGGCAAGAGATTTCATCTGGGAGGCGATCAGTCGCCGCTGCTTGAAGTCATCGGAATCCTCGGCGACGTTCATGGCGTCAGCTTGCAGGCTCCGCCCAATCCCACCGTCTACATCCCTTACTGGACCCGCCAGTACCGTCCGCAAATCTCCGTCGTCGCGCGCACCAGCGGAGATCCCCGGACCATCGCGGCCGCCATTCGCAGCGAGATCCGTGCCATCGATCCGGAAATGCCTGTGCCGCAATTCCTGAGCATGGGAGAGATTGTAGATAGCTCCGTTTCCGGACGGCGATTTCAGCTCCGACTGATCCTGCTGTTCGGCGCCGCCTCGGTGCTGCTGGCCACCATGGGCGTGTACGGCGTGGTGGCGTTTGCGGTGTCGCAGCGGACTAGCGAGATGGGTTTGCGCATGGTGCTGGGCGCGAAGGCGTCCACCGTACGCTCGATGGTCTGGCGTCAGGGAATGAAGCCCGTTGCCCTGGGGCTTGCTGCAGGACTCATCGCCGCCGCATCGATGTCGCGGCTGCTGACGAGTCTCTTGTTCGGTGTCAATGCGTCCGATCCCGCGACGTTTGCATGCGTGGCAGCAATTCTGGCGCTGGTAACCGGAGCGGCCTGCTACGTTCCAGCCTTGCGTGCGACGCGTGTGGATCCGGCCGTGGCACTGCGCTATGAATGAGCCGGGGACGCTGCTCTCTCGCCACTGCCGCCGTCGAGTAGATGCACGCCCAGCAGATTGAGCACTTCCGCTTCCCGCCACACTGCTTCCGCGAAAACTACGCGCCCGCCCTTGTCAGACGAGCGAAACGGAGTCCTGCCGCTGTCAAGGGAGTGGTCAACTGCTCCTCGGTTATAATGAAAACCCAAAGACCTATCATCTGGAGGATCTTACGCCGAACCGAGTGTAACGGATCGGATGCGGAGTTAGATGAAGCACTTTCGAGATCTGCTAACAACAAAAAGCCGACTGGAATATCTGATCTGGCGAGTATTGCGCCGCCAGACGCCATTGGAGATCCACTTTCTTCAAGGAGAGCGAATTGCGATCCGGCCACTCCCCGCCGAAGATTACGGTACGGCGATGGAGGTGTTTTTGGATGAGGTTTATAAATATCCAAAGCCACCGTCCGGCACGGTCCAGCGCATTGTCGACCTCGGGTCCAACGTCGGTTGTTCGTGCGTCTACTGGCTTCGTCAATTTCCGTCGAGCCATGTCACCGCATTCGAGCCGCACCCGGTTCACGTGGACCTTTTACGGTCCAATTTGGCTCGGAACGGCTTGACCCAGCAGGTCACGGTTCATCACGCCGCTGTCGGGTCGCGTCCAGGGCACGCCCTTCTGACGGACCAGGGCTTGAGTTCTCGAGTTGTACAGGGAACTCAGCTTAAAGCCCACAAAATCGAGATCGTGGATTTCTTCGCAGTCATCGGAGCGACGCCCATCGACATCTTGAAGATTGATATCGAGGGTGCTGAGTATGAGTTACTCAGCGATGAGCGATTCGCGTCCCTGCCGGTAAGAACTATCGTTATGGAATGGCATCCCACAGAGGAGCACACAGGGGACAGCGGAGCTGCATGGTGTCGGGAAAAACTGACGAGTTACGGGTACACGATCGAGGAACACGGCGGATTCCGTGTCCTGTGGGCCTTTCGTAACGAGAAAAGCTAGCAGCTGTGGATTTTGCCTGCTTGCAACTTTCGCTTTAATTCCACTTTAGTTCAGGAAGATACTGCGTCGCCGCGTCGCCCAGCAGATCGCGATGCATCCGCGTGGAGTCGCCAAAGAAAGCGTCGCCAATGCCGCCGTCGAGCAGATGCACGCCCAGCAGATTGAGCACTTCCGCCTCCTGCCACACAGCTTCCGCGAACACTACACGACCGCCCTCGCCGGGTTCGTTCAACAGTCGAAAGAAGTACTGCTGCGTCACTAGACCCTCGCGCGCCATATGCGGGCCCGTGATCACGACGTGTAATTGACTCCACTCCTCCGCGCTCATGTCCCGGCGCCACCTCGACACCAACGCATGAGTAGCATCCAACTGCGCCCGGCTCGCTTCTCCGACATTCTCGAGGACCAGCGGCGCCATTTCGCGCGTGAATGCCACCAGCGCCGAACGTGCGACGGCGTGCTTTTCCGCCACACCGTCCAGAAATGCCAGGCACGCCGCTATGATCCGCTTCTGACGGCTGACCGTCGCCTCCGGCAGATTTAAGCCATCGAGGGCGGCCTCGGCAGGAGGAATGAGTTCCCGCAAATGTGCGAGGCTCTTAAGCCGCTCTTCCTCCACGGCGCCGTCGCCCGGCGTGAGCGTCACATAGATCGCCAGCGGAATGTGGGCGATCGTCTTAACGGGGTCGTAAATCGGGAGACCGAGTTTCTCCTCCACTCGCCGCCCTTTCCTCAGCAGGACGAACTGATTGCCGTTCGCGATCAGAATCGGATCGGACGTTGCAAGAGCGCGCCCTCGAGCGTCGACGTACGCGGCGCGGAAGGCATTGTTGAGTTCGCTCAGGGCGTCCGCCGACTCCGCTGTTTGCGCGGTCGCGGCGGCGGCGAACAAAACGGGGACCAGAAAGCAGCGAATACGTCTTCCCAACGGCATGGTCGATTATCGCCCCAATCCAACGCGCTATCCTACCCCTATGCCCGACCGCCGAAACTTCCTGCTCGGTTTCGCCGCAGCCGCAATCGGCACCGAAGCAACCGCCGAAGCCGAAGACGACGGGACCATCTATATCCCCGACAAACAGTCCGAGAAGGATCGCCCCTTCCTGCTCGACTTCATCGACGAGTACTCCTTCGCGATGCTCGTCACCGGCCAGCCTACCGTCCACATCACCAACGTCCCCACCGTGCTCATCCGCGAGAACGATGGGTGGGGCAAAATCTGGTGGCATGTCTCGAAATCCAATCCTCAGAACGCCGCCCTCACAGGCCCCGTCACCGTGGTCTTTCATGGACCCCACGAGTACATCTCGCCCAACTGGTATCAGTCCAAGAACGCTGTGCCCACCTGGAACTTCGCCGTCGTCCACGTCACCGGCACCCCGCGCCGCATCGATAGCGACGCCGAATTCGCCGCTGGACTCCGCCGTCTCGTCGAACAGAATGAAACCCGCTACGGCGGCGGCGACGCCTGGCACTTTGACCAGCTCCCCGACAGCTATCTCAAAGGTATGCGCGGCGGCATCGTCGGCTACGAAATGGCCATCGAGAAGGTGGAAGGTAAGTTCAAGCTCGGGCAGGACCGCCCTGAACCCGATCGCGCCAGTGTCCTCAAAGGACTCGCCCAGTCACCCAAGGAGCGCAACCTCCTCGCGTTGACCCGCGCCTACTACGCTCGTGCAAAATAGAACATGTCTTCACAGTTCCTCGAAGAGAGCACTGCGCTTCTCGCTCGCACTCCGTCCGCCTTTGACGCTCTTCTCCGTGGCTTGCCTGAATGCTGGACCAACGCCACTGAAGGCGAAGGCACGTGGAGTCCGTACGTAGTCATAGGACACCTGATTCACTGCGAGAAAGTTGACTGGATGCCGCGCCTCGCCATCATCCTTGAACACGGCACCGCTCGCCCGTTTGACCCGTTTGACCGCGAGGCACAATTTCGCGAGAGCAAGGGCCAAACGCTCACCGCCCTGCTCGATGAATTCGCCGCGCTGCGCCGCGACAACCTCGAGCGCCTTCGCGCGCTCAATTTGCAGGAGTCGCAATTGGAGTTAGAAGGAACTCATCCGAAGTTCGGCAGAGTCACCCTGCGGCAACTCCTCGCCACTTGGACGGCCCACGATCTCGCCCATCTCCTCCAGGTCAGCCGTGTGATGGCCAAGCGCTACAAGCAGGAGGTTGGGCCCTGGTCCGAGTTTCTATCGGTGATGAAATAGTCCCTATGCTCGAGATCCGCCCCATCAAGAAAGACGACTACGACCAGTGGCTGCCTCTGTGGGACGGCTATAACGCCTTCTACGGCCGCAGCGGACCCACCGCGCTTCCGCTCGAAATCACCCTCGCCACTTGGTCTCGCTTCTTCGACGCCTACGAACCCGTGCACGCCCTGGTCTGAATTAGACGGCCGCCTGCTCGGCATCACGCACTATCTGTTCCACCGCAGCACCATCTCGGTCCAGCCCAACTGCTACCTGCAGGATCTCTTCACCGCCGAGTCCGCGCGTGGCAAGGGTGTCGGCCGCGCTCTGATAAACGGCGTGTACGAACGAGCGGTCCTGGGCGGCGCATCGCGCGTCTACTGGCACACGCACCAGTCCAACCGGACCGCCATGGAGCTTTACAACAAGGTGGCCGAACACACCGGCTTCGTCGTCTATCGGAAGCTGCTCTAGCTGCCGATTTCCAGCACCACACGGAACCGCGTCTTGCCGCTCATCATCCGCTCATACGCTTCCGGCGCCTTGTCCAGCGGATACTTCTCAATCATGGGCAGCACCCCGGTGATCTCACTGAACTTCAGCGTGTCCTCCGAATCAATCGAAGTGCCGCTCGGCCAGCCATGAATCGACTGCCGCTGCAACACCAGCCCCGGCACGGTCGCCGTAATCGGCTTGCCCGGTATCCCGAGGAGGATCATTTCGCCTTTGTATCCCAGTCCTCCCAGCGCCGCCGACATTGCGTCCGCATCCGTGACGGTAGCCAGAATCACTTTCGCGCCACCGAGTTTCTTCAACGCGGCGGACACGTCCCCAGCCGTGCTGTCGATGTAATGCCGCGCTCCCAGTTCGTGCGCGAATTTCTCCTTGTCTGATCCGCGCGCGATGGCAATTGTATTGAACCCCATCTTCGCCGCAAACTGTACGCCCAAGTGCCCCAGTCCGCCCATTCCCAAAACGGCCACCGTGTCCGGCGGTTTCGCGCCGCTATTGCGCAGCGCATTGAAGGTAGTGATTCCCGCGCACAGCAACGGTGCTGCATCCATGCTGCTCAGAGAATCGGGAACAGCGGCAATGGCCTCGGCCGGGGCCACCACGTATTCGGCATAGCCTCCGTCATAGGTCAGGCCTGGAATCAAAGGATTCTGACACGCCACCAGATCGCCGCGCCGGCAGGGCTCACATCTACGGCAGTGTCCGCCGTACCAGCCAATTCCCACCCGCTGCCCTACCTTCCACTGCGGCACACCTTCACCAACAGCGTCCACCTTGCCGACAATCTCATGGCCCGGCACGCGCGGATAAGTGACAAACGGGAACAGTCGCTCCACTGTCACAGAATCACTGTGACAAACCCCGCATGCCTCCACCTTTACCCGAACCTCGCCTGTTTTCGGCTCGGGAACCTCTCGCGTCACCGCGGTAAGCTTCCCGCCCGCCTTGTCCACTTGAATGTATGTAGCCTTCATTAGTAGCGTTGGATGCTCCCCACTATCGGAAGGCAGCAAAAATCCTTTCGGATCGGTGCTCACACTTCAATTTCGGGCTATGTAGTAGCTGTTTTGTGACGACCCGTCATGGCCAGTCATACACCCTGAAAATAAACTGTAAACCACTAAACTCATTCCGCTTACACCCATCCCAACCCCTTCGAAATACCCGGAAATTACCAGCCCCCTCTCCATAATGAGAGTAGGAAGTAAAGGAGCAGCGAAATGGCTACAGTCGCCCAAATCAGTGCAAACCGCGTGAACGCGCTATCGAGCACCGGTCCCAAAACCCCCGCAGGCATCGCTAATTCAAAGCTGAACGCGATCCGCCACGGACTCACCTCGCAGCAAATCGTTATCAAGGGCGAGGACCCCGCCGCCTACGATGCCTTCCGCGCCCAACTCGTCGCCGAACATAATCCGCGCACTGAGAGCCAGGGCATGCTCGTCGAGCAGGTCGCCCAAAACTGGTGGCGACTTTCACGCGCTCGCCGCATCGAGAGCAAAATGATCGAACAATTCGGCGAGGTCGAAGCCTGGTCGCAAAAGCCGTTCCTCAACCTCATGCGCCATCTCACTGCGGCGGAGCGCTCCTGGAAGTATGCCGTCAATGAACTTGCCCGTCTCAAGCGCGCGTCCGAAAAAGTTGAAGAGTTCAAACTTAAGATCATGACGGACTTGGCCGGAGCGCGCCCCGCGGTTGGCTTCGATTTGTCACGCATTGCAAAGGCCCGCTACATCACCCGCAAACTCTACCGCGCGGCCCGGCGACAGGAACACGCCGACCGCACCGCGAGCGTCGCTGCGTGAGTGTGAACCGCGCGAGCATATAATCGAGCCTCATGCCCATCACCCGTCGCACCGCCGCTGCCGCGCTGTCGGCGCCCTTCCTGCCGCAATCCACGCGACCCAATATTCTCCTGCTTCATTGCCACGACCTTGGGCAGCACCTTCATACCTACGGCGTGTCCTCCGTCCAATCGCCCAACCTCGACCGCCTCGCTGCTGAAGGCGTCCTGTTCGAACGGAACTTCTGCACCGCGCCTCAGTGCAGTCCCTCGCGTGCGTCCATCTTCACCGGTCGCTATCCGCACGCCAACGGCGTCATGGGCCTCACCCACGCCGACTTTGCCTGGGATCTGAATCCTGGCGAGCGCCATCTCGGCCAAATCCTCAGCGACGCCGGCTATGCCACCGCCGGTGTCGGCGTTATCCACGAGACCCGCTCCGGTCCGCAACGCTGCGGCTTTCACCACTACCTCCCGGCCACGCCCGCCGCTGAGATGGCCTCCGCCGCCATCGCCAAGCTCAATCAATTCGCCCGAAATCCTAACCAGCCCTTCTATCTTCAAGCCGGCTGCATCGAGCCCCACCGCCTCGCTCCAAAAACTCCTAACGCCGACCAGGACTTTCTCGGTACTACCCTCCAGCCCGACGCCGCCCGCGGCATCGCCATTCCCCCGTTCCTGCGCAACACGCCCGGCACTCGTGTGGAACTCGCTGAACTCCAGGGCGCCATCCGCCATATGGATGCGCAAATGGGCCGCGTCCTTGCCTCCGTTCGCGACCTCCATCTCCACTCCAACACTCTGGTGGTCTTCATCACTGACCACGGCATCGCCATGCCCCGTGCCAAGGCTTCTCTCTACGAGCCCGGCCTCCTCACTTCGTTCATGGTGCGGTATCCGGGACGCGACGGCTTCCATGGCGGCATCCGGCGTAAGGAAATGGTGTCGAATGTCGACTGTCTGCCGACGCTCCTCGATCTTGCCGGCATCGACACGCCCCCCGGACTCCACGGCAAATCCCTGGCCGCTCGCAACTACTCACCGCGCGACGTCATCTTCGGCGAGATGACCTATCACGACTACTACGACCCACGCCGGAGCGTCCGTACTGAGACTCACAAACTCATCGTCAATTTCTCCAGCGCGCCCGCTTTCATGGACCCTTCCCAATCCTGGCGGCCCCGCTCCGACACCGTGGTTCCGCCGAATCACGCGATGGCCTACCATCCGCCTTACGAACTCTACGACCTCGCTCGCGATCCGGTCGAACACCACGATCTCGCCGGAGACCCGTCCCAAGCCGCCACCCTCGCCAACCTCCGCCAGCGTCTGGCCAGGCACTTAAAGGAAACCAACGATCCCATCCTCAACGGAGCAGTCACATCGCCTCTCCATCGCCGCGCTCAATCCTGGCTGGCACCAATGCCGGACAAATGAGTTGCTACAAAGACACGCAATTGAGGTCATCCTCGCTAATACCTCCCCTAGGTCGATTGGCCCCCTTGGTACTGTTTTTCACCGCTGATATAGTGCGAGCATGAGCCCACAGACTACACCCGAAAGCTTCGCCAACCAGCTAATGGCAAGTAGGGAATACTTCGAGCGCTCAACCAGAGTGCTCGCTGAAGCCGACTCCCAGTTCCGTCCCCAGGACGGTATGATGACCGCCTGCCAGCAAGTCGCGCACACCGCCCAGACCCTTGATTGGTTCATCGAAGGCGCAACCAATCCCAAGGGCTTTGACCTCGATTTTGTCGCTCACGCGAAGGCCCTCGAACAAGTGACCTCGATCGCCGCCGCCAGGGAGTCGCTCGCCGATGCCTTCGGTAAGGCCATCCAGTTTGTTCGGTCGCACGACCTCACCAAACCCCTTCCCGATGGTCCCGTGATGGGCGGACAGCCCACAACTGAAATCGTTTGGGCCATGATCGAACACACCGCCCATCACCGCGGCGCGCTTACCATCTATTCCCGGCTTCTCGGCAAGGTCCCCGTCATGCCCTACGGCGGCTAGGCCGCCAACGATTGAGTCGCGCTCAACGAAGCGCTCCGCCAAACTCCGCTTGACCCTGGTCAATCCCATGGATATGCTTACCGCAGTCAGGGAGGTCTATATCTTAATGTCCTGTTTTTCGTCGCACACTCTAAGACTTGCTTTTCTTCTCGCTCTAGTCACGGGTATCATTCACGCTCAAGGGTTCGGTACGGTTGTAGGTACCGTCACTGACCCCTCCGGCTCGTTGGTTCCAAACGCTAACGTCAAGATTACTGACGAAGGCACCTCCCAGACCCGTGAAACGGTCACCAACGCGCAGGGCTACTACGTCTTTCCCTCGCTCCGCCCCGCCAGCTATACGTTGACGGTGAACGCTTCCGGATTCTCTTCTACCATCCGGAAGAACATTCAGCTTCAAGCGGACGAGAACTCGACTATCAATGTCGCGATGTCGCTCGAACAGTCTACCCAGACCATCACCGTGGAAGCACCTCCTCCGCAGGTAAATACCACCACCTCGACGCTCAGTGAAGTGGTGGATCAGCGCCGCATCGTCAACCTCCCGCTCAACGGGCGCAACGCGGCCAACCTCGCGCTGATTACCGCCGGAACCGTGCTCGCTCCCGGTGGCGACGCCGACCAGGGCAGCAGCAAAACCTTCCCCGTCGCCGTCACCCTCTCGGCTAACGGCAGCCGTCAGAATCAAACCAGCTTCCGCCTCGACGGCGCCAACAACAACGACATGTACACCAATGTCAACGCGCCGTTCCCGTTCCCCGACGCTCTTCAGGAATTCAGCGTGCAGACCAGCAACTACTCCGCGAAATACGGCGGCAACGCCGGCGGCGTCGTGAACATCATCACCAAGTCCGGTTCCAATGAACTGCACGGCGACCTGTTTGAGTTCAACCGTAACTCTGTCTTCAACGCCCGCAACTTCTTCGCCGCCAAACGCGATCAGCTTAAGCGCAATCAGTTCGGCGGCACCGCCGGCGGTCCCATCAGCATTCCGCACCTCTACGACGGCAAGAACAAGACGTTCTTTTTCGCCGGCTACCAGGGCACCCGGATTCGCAATACCGGTAACGGCGCGAACTCGTATGTCCCCACCGCCGCCAACCTCACCGGCGACTTTTCGGCTTACCTCACCGCGTCAAATCCCAGTAACCCGCTCGGCAAGGCAACCATCGTCAACGATCCTTTAACCGGCCTTCCCTTCGCCGGCAACATCATCCCGGTGAACCGCTTTGATCCTGCGGCGCTTGCGTTGACCAAGTATCTCCCCGCCGCCGGAGGCAACGGACAGGTATTCTACGGCCAGCCCTCAGCCCAGAACTTCAATGAGATGATCGCCCGTGTTGACCACACCTTCAGTCAGGACGATCGCCTCCAGGCGCGCTATTTCTTCGATCGCTTCAACAACGCCCCGTTCCTCGACCTGAAGAATTACCTCAATAACGCCGCCTTCACCACCATCAACTCTCATAACTTCGCCTTGGGCGAAACCCACATCTTTAGCCCCACCATGCTCAACGAATTTCGCGCCAGTGTCGCGCGCGAAATCTCGCAGCGCGGACCCGCGGATGGCAGCATCAACGCCAAGGATCTCGGCGTCAACATCTACGAACCGCCCGGCGACCGCATCCTCGAGAGCCTGTCGGTGTCCGGCTTTTTCAGCATCAGCCAGACCGACCCCGCGTCCTTCGTCCGTAATCAATACGTGATCAACGACACCATGAGCTGGGTGAAAGGCTCGCACTCGCTCACCTTCGGAGTCGACGCCAATCGCGGCCAGGTCCTGCTCCGCAACCAGTTCGTACAGCCCGGCCAGTTCAGCTTCACCGCCGACTACACCAACCTCGCCATGGCCAGCTTCCTGCTCGGCAAACTGCGCACCTTCCGCCAGGGCAACGGCGAGTTTAAGGACAACCGCGTGAACACCTTCGGCCTGTTCTTCCAGGATGACTATCACGTAATGCGGAATCTCACCGTGAACTTCGGCGTACGGTACGATCCCTTCTTCCCTTGGAAGGAGACCAAGGGCCGAGTCGCACAGTTCCGGGCCGACGCCTACAACGCTGGGCTGAGATCGACGGTCTTCACCAACGCGCCCGCCGGCCTTCTGTTCCCTGGCGACCCCAACGTCCCCGAGTGGGGCGTCCGCACGAATTGGAAGAACCTCGCGCCTCGCATCGGCTTCGCCTATGATCTGCGCGGCGACGGCAAAACCGCCATCCGCGGCGGCTTCGGCATGTTCTATGACTCGCAGCAAAGCGGCATCTACAACAACCGCTTCGTCGACGTCACTCCCTTCTCCACCCAAATCACCATGACCGATCCCGTCGGGTCGTTCAGCAATCCGTATCAGGGAATTACCAACCCGTTCCCGGCTCCATTCCCGCCGCCTAAGAACATCGCTTTCCCGCTGCCCCTGCTTGCCGTCAGCTACGATCCGGGCAACGGCGGCGTCTTCCAGACTCCGGTGGCCTATAACTACAACCTCACCATCGAGCGCCAGCTCTCGAGCGACTGGATGCTGCGTGCTGCCTACGTCGGCTCGCATGCCAGCCACCTGCTTGAGACCATAGAACTGTCGCCCGCGGTTTATATTCCCGGTAGCAAGCTGTCCACCGATCAACGCCGTCTGTTTCCTGAATACGGCAGCATCGCCCAAGCCGCACAGGACATCAACTCGGGCTACAACTCACTCCAGCTGACCGCCCAAAAGCGCTTCGCCCAGGGATTGACGATCCTTGCCAATTACACATTCTCGAAGTCCATCGACGATCTGCCTTCCGGGCACAGCGTTTCCACTGTCGTGTCCGGCAGCCTTTCGGTTCTTCCCTGGTACTTCCAGGGACGCCATCAGTTTGATCGCGGTCCGTCAGACTTCGACCATACCCACCGCGCTGTGACGTCGTTTGTCTGGGACATGCCGCACTTCAACAGTTCACCGAAAGTCCTTCGCTTGGTTGCTGGCGGGTGGCAAATTAACGGGCTCCTGTCCGCACAGACCGGCGGCCCGCTGACCATTACCGCCGGTAAGGACCAATCCCAGACCGGCATCGGCGCAGATCGCGCCGCCTACCTCGGCGGCAGCCCGTACGGAACCGGCGGTTGCGGCACCAGCGCGCCCTGTATCGACTATCTCAATCCCTCCGCCTTTGCACTACCCGCCACCGGTAGCTTCGGCAACGTCGGCAAGGGAATGCTCCGCGGTCCCAACCAGATCATCTACGACGGCGGACTCTTCAAGGAGTTCCCCATCCGTAGCGACAAGACGAAGGTGCAATTCCGCGCTGAGTTCTTCAACTTGTTCAACCGCGTCAACCTCAACAACCCCGGAACCACCTCATACGGCGCAACCCCGGCCGTCGCAGTCTCGACCGCCGGATTCGGCAGCATCAAGTCGGCTCAGGATCCCCGCATCGGCCAACTCGGTCTGAAGCTGATCTTCTAACCATCCGCAGTTCAGAATGGGCCGTTCCTTCCAAAACAGGAACGGCCCAAGTGTTTGGCTCAGGTGTCTTTCGACCCGCAATTAAGCACTTCGCTTGATCTAAAAGGCCTGGCCGATTTTCGACATGACTTCGGTATGAGTTATAGCTCCCCAGTCGGCGCGATTTCAGCGGTCGGGCAGGAGCGTCAAGCCGTCGTCCCAGTTGTGCCCAAGGCCTTGGAAGAAGCAGTTTCCAAGCTCAATGCGAGCAACGCCACGGGTGTAGCCAACGAGATTGTTGTCACTATGAATGGCAGCCACCTCTTGATCCAGGTGGTGAATCGCGAAACTCACGAAGTGGTGGGTCAAGTCTCTCCACCCTCGATCTTTCGGATGTCCAGGGACCTCGACGAGGCGTGAAAGCCGGCCGGACCCCGGTTAAGGATAGTTGCTATCATTCTTTAACCCAGTCCGATGTCGCCCCAACAGACGATCGCGCATTACCGCGTCACCGGTAAACTCGGCGATGGCGGCATGGGAGCGGTTTACCGCGCCACCGACACCAAACTTAACCGGGACGTCGCCATCAAGGTCCTGCCAGATTCCTTTGCGAAGGATCCCGACCGTCTGGCACGCTTCACCCGCGAAGCCCAAGTCCTCGCCTCCCTCAACCACTCCAATATCGCCGCCATCTACGGCGTAGAGGAGCGCGCCATTGTCCTCAAACTGGTGGAGGGGCCTAACCTCGCTGGACCGCTCAGCGAAGAGCAGACAATCCCTATCATCCATCAGCTGATCGATGCCCTCGAATACGCGCACGAGCACGGCGTCATCCACCGCGACCTCAAACCGGCCAACATCAAGATCGACCCCGACGGGAAACTGAAACTTCTCGACTTCGGCCTCGCTCGCGCCGCCGAAACCACTCAGGTCCCCTCCTCGCCTCTGGCCGACTCGCCTACCATGACCTTCGCGATGTCGATGCCCGGCGTGATTCTTGGCACCGTCGGCTACATGTCGCCCGAGCAGGCACGCGGCGGCCGTGTCGATCACCGCACCGATATCTGGGCCTTCGGCGTCGACATCCTCGCGTCCGTGCTCAAGAGCGATGTCGACCTGACCAAAGTCCCTGCGCGCTTCCGCCCCCTCATCGGACGCTGCCTGACGCGCGACGTGAAACACCGCCTCGGTTGGATCGGCGAAGCATGCCTCCTACTCGATCCACCGCCGGAAACCGCCGTTCCCAAATCGCGCTACACCACCGCCGCAGCCATCACCGCGCTCGCGCTCGTCGCCGGGCTCGCAATCTGGAAGTTCGCTCCACCACCGGCGGATCCCGGCCTTCCCGCATTCGTCAGGCAGGTGGGCAGGGCGTGTTCGTCATGGATCTGAACACCCGTAAGCAGCGCCACCTCTTCTCGGGTCCGCGCGAGTCGGCGTACACAACGTTCAGCCCTGACGGTGAACGCATTGCTTTCGGCAATGGCGGCAACGGTTGGCCCGCCTATCTCATCCCTACTGCCGGCGGTGATGCAGTCCACGCGGGCGATACGGGGGAACGAATCCGCGGCTGGTCCCGTGACGGCCGTTACCTCCTCATCGGGCGCGTTGCGGGTCCCAAGACAACCGTCGGCGTGTTCGACCTGACCACCGGGAAAGCCGTGGAAACGTTGAATTCCGAACTGCCACTCGGTGCGCCTGTATTCTCGGCGGACGGAAAATGGATCGCCTTTCAGGTGGACCTTGCCATGCGAAGCAAAATCTACATCGCCCCCTTCCGCGGATCGTCCCCTGTCCCTCAATCCGAGTGGATTTCCGTTGGCCCCGGAGTGGTTCCGGTCTTCTCGCCCGACTCCCACTCGCTGTATTTTGCCCGTTACGCTGAGGGCAGCTCCGCCGCGTCCACACTGTGCCGCCAGCCACTCGACCCCTTGGGTCATGCGCTCGGCAACCTTACGAGTTTTACCGCTTCGACAGTTCGCTCGATCTGCCCGTTATCAACAGCGTCGCGGCGACCCACAAATATTTCTACACCCTCCAACGCAGTGGCATGTCCGAAATCTGGCTGATGGACCTTCCCAAATGAGCACTCACCAAACTCGCCGTCAACTTCTCACTCTCGCCGGAGCCGGTCTTTTCGCTCCCGCGCTCCACTCTCAGGACCCTACCGCTAGGTCATCAGGCGCCCTCGACCTCATCGTCGTCAACGCTCGCGTCGTCACCGTTGATCCGCGCCAGCCGCGTGCCGAGGCGTTCGCCATTAAGAACGGGCGCTTCGTCGCGGTCGGCTCCAACGCTGACATCCGCAATCTCGCGCGCCCGGGCACTCCGATCTGGGACGCTCAGGGCGCCGCCATCGTTCCCGGCTTCATCGACACACATAACCACGCCGGCGGTACCACGCTGCTCTACGAAGTCCTGGTCGGCAATCCTTTCGAAGTGGAGATGGTCACCGTCGACAGCATCATCCAGAAGCTGCGCGCACGCGCCGCCAAGACGCCGCCTGGATATTGGGTGGAGGGCTATTTCTTCGACGACACCAAAGTGAAGGACGGCCAGCAACTCACCGTTCGACATCTTGATGACGTTTCAAAAGACCACCCGGTGGCCGTTCATCATCGCGGCGGACATACGTCTTTCTACAATTCCAAGGCCTTCG
The DNA here is from genome assembly GCA_038212445.1 of Bryobacterales bacterium. GTDB lineage: Bacteria > Acidobacteriota > Terriglobia > Bryobacterales > Bryobacteraceae > TMP-7. Next base: position 92,208 of record JBBQUM010000004.1, on the reverse strand, counting down.
AAATGGCCGGCATCACCGCGCAAACGCCGAATCCCGCCGGCGGCACTTTCGACAAGGATTCATCAGGCGCGCTGAACGGGCGCGTCAGCGACAACGCCAAAACGGTCTTCTACCGCGTCGGCAAGCGTCAGGCATTCACCACTGAGAGCAGCGGTCTCGACGCTCCCGCCGGCTCCCTCGATCGCGAGGTGGCAGGCGTCACCCATATCTCGAAAATGTTCGCCCGCTACGGCGTGACCAGCGTCCACCACGAAGGCGGCAGTCTCCCGGCCATGCAGAAGGTGCGCGCCGCCGGCGACCTCAAACACCGCATCAGCTATGAAGCGGCCGGCAAGGAACTCGACGCGCTGATCGCCGCGGGCATCCAGTCCGGCTTCGGCGACGAATGGATCCGCTTCGGCGCCACCAGCGAACATACCGTAGACGGGTCGTTCTCTGAACGCACCATGGCTCTCAGCGTCAACTACCCGGGGACGAACTATAAGGGCAACGTCACGACGACACAGGGCGATCTCGACGCCTGGGTCGAAAAGGTCCACCGCGCCAGCATCCAGGTGAACTGTCACGCCAACGGCGATGTCGCCATCGACATGTACCTCAGTGCTTTCGAGCGCGCCCAAAAGCTCTTCCCGCGTTCGAATGCCCGGCCGAAGATCACCCATTGCACACTCATCAATGACGATCTCGTCCGGCGGATGAAGGCGCTCGACGCTGTCCCCGCTCTCTTCACCACCTACGCCTACTACAACTCGGACAAGTTCAAGTTTTATGGCGAGGACCTGATGAAGCGCTGCATGGCGTTCCGCACGCTGCTCGACGCCGGCATCCACGTCGCCGCCGGATCCGATTTCAGCCCCGGTCCGTTTGATCCGCGCATGGCCATCCAGGGCATGGTCACGCGCACCGGGTGGGATGGCAAGACATGGGGCGCGAACCAGAGAATCTCGCTCGACGAAGCCATCCGCGTCAACACCCTCAACGGCGCCTACAATTCCGGCGAAGAGAACATTAAGGGCTCCATTACCGCCGGCAAACTCGCCGACTACGTCGTCCTCGCTGAAGACCTGTATTCAATCCCAATCGAACGGATCAAGGACGTCAAGATCCTCCGCACCGTCGTCGGCGGCAAGACAGTATACGAGGCGTGAAGTGGAGGCCGCCTGTTCACGCGGTGCAGTTGCCTTATTTCAGCTTTCGGTAGCCATGCTTAGGCCAAATCAATTGGGCCTGCGCAGCGTTCAGATGGCCTACTCCACGCCCGTCACCCACAAATTCCAGTCGCCCGTAGAAGGCATCCCAGTCGGCGTGAGCCTGCAATCGCGTCGTCTTTTTTACCTCCGCGAGCGCTTTTCGCAGCGACTGTTTATCCCATTTGAAGCCCGCCGGCAGGCGCGGCCGATCAACGCTGGACACGGAGGTACACAGGACTGCAGGGTATACACGATCGTTAATGACCACATCCTTGCTGCACGTTTGCGACAGCCAAGTGCCTTCTCCGGTGCCGCCCAGCTGGCCAACTACGATGACGGCTTCTCCCGTGAATCGCGACGGGTCCAGTAGCGCCTGGCAGACGGTCAGAACAGGTATCGTCCCCGGATTCTCGCTGGGACCAGCGAGAACAAGCGCTCTACCAGCCATGAGCAGCAGGTGCCAAATCACATCGTGAGCATATCAACCCGCATCGGAATTGATAGCATGATGTTCACCAACCCTCGATAAACGCGGTAGCGATTGCTTTGATTTTCGTCGTTCTCGGGCAGGGCGCGGACTGCACTCCTTCACCCGCTGTCGTCGCGCGATTGCCCGCCAGATTCCGGTACGAGAACGGCCGGGGCGTAATCGTCCTCCACGATGTGCGGTTCTCCTTCGTGCGCCTGGGGGACCGCGGCTACCTCCGGCAGGATACGGTGCCGAACGCCTACGATCCTAGCCACCGTCCGGTCCTGATCTTCGCAATCGATTCGGGTGTGACCGAAGCCGAAGGCAACTGCCCGCCCGGCCCCTCCTGGATTGGTTGCGCCATGTATCTGCAGACTCAGGGTGAGGAGGTGGTCAAGTACCCTCCATCGTCGCCGCCAGAGAGTTTGGAATACGCGTGATGCGGCCGTCGGATGCTCTAAAGGAGTACAGACAAAATGAAAAAAGAATAATGTCGCCTTACGGTTGCAGACGTCGCTGTACGAAGAGGCGAAGCGTATTTCCGCGGCCGAAGGCGTTGCGCTCAATCAGTTCATTAACGTTGCTGTTGCGGAGAAGCTGTCCGCGTTACGCACAGAAGACTACTTTCGGGAGCGTTCGGAGCGTGGGAGCGTTCGAAGGGCAAAGCAGATATTAAAGAAGGCTGGTCGGGGCAACGCACCGGTGCCGGGCGACGAGATTAAGTAGTCGGGCGGTTGCGATGACGGGGGCAGAGGCCGCACGAGGCTTCTCTTTCACCGTTGCAGGGAGGCAAGTTGAGGTGACCGGTACTGATGGTCTATCAACTCCGGGGGCTTGACTTAAATTGACTGGTACGGATGGTTTGGAATAAATAAGGCGTTGTCTAAGTAGTTGATAAAACGACCCTAAATTGAAACTCATTAGCCCGAAAAGCTAATCACTTGCCCTACTCCCGACGAACAGTAGAGTAGGCCAAGGAGTAGTAATGATTTGCGGTAGTGTGGACGCTGTTGAGCAGAAGACCGGCAGTGGAGTTTTTATCGCCCGGCAGCCGATTTTCCGGCGAGATCTTCAAGTTTTTGGGTTCGATTTGCTGTATCCGGTTACGCCCGAGAGCGAATTTGAGGCTGCTGAGAATCCCGCTAAGTTGCTGGCCAACGTATTTCTGTCGGTCGGCATCGACAAGTTAGCTGGAGAGAAACCGGCCTTTATTCGGTTTGACCGGCGGACCTTAACCCCAGATCTCCCGAGTATTCTGCCCAAACGGCCGCTGGTGATCGAGCTTCCAAAGTCGCTGAGTCCGACAAGGGAGAACCTTGAATTATGCGCCGCGCTTCGTTTCGCCGGCCACGAGATCTCGATCGCGGACTGCCGGGATGGGGTGGCGCTGAGGGCTTGGGCCCCGGTGGCGGGTTATGCGCGAGTTGATTTTCGCACGACTACCGATGCGGAGCGGAGGTCGTCGCTTCACTGTGGCGGTGGCGGACGGCTGAAGTTCATCGCCGCCGAAATCAAGTCGCACACGGATTACGAGCATGCGGTGGAGTTGGGGTTCGACTATTTTCAGGGATTCCATCTTGCGCAGCCGACAGTGGTGGGCGGGCGCGTTCTGACAGAGGCACGAGCCGCACAGCTTCGCGTTCTGCAGGAAGTAGCCTGCGATGAGATCGACATGTACCGGGTTGAGAAATTGATTCAACAGGATGTCTCGCTCACTTATAAATTGCTCCGGTATATCAACTCGGCCGCCTTTGCGTGGCGCGGGAAGATCAAGTCTGTCAGGCACGCGATGAGCCTGATGGGCGAAAGCGAATTGCGGCGCTGGGCGTGCATGATCATCATCATGAGTCTGGGCGGACCCAAGGCTTCGCAGCTTTTTCTTGCGTCTCTGGTACGGGCTGAATTCGGTCATCTGCTGGCCAGTCGGGTGGGCATGGAACGTCAGAAGGATTCCATGTTCCTGCTGGGTTTGCTTTCCTACCTGGACGTCATTCTGGGATGCTCAATGCTTGAGGTTGTGGAGGACCTGGCGCTGCACCAGGAGTTACGCGACGCCTTGTTGCAGAAGGAACATTCCAAGCGAAGTCTCGGCGGTTTGTTTCATTTGATCGAGGCCTATGATCTGGCGGATTGGCCTCGCGCGCTGGCCTTCAAGAACGAGTTCAGAGTGGATCACCTGGCGGTGATGGAGTGTTACATTCGCGCTCTGGAATGGGCGGAGCTGGTAGCCGCTCTCTAACTCAAAAGCGGACTGTGGGAGCTGATCGATATGCACTGGAAGTTCATGTTGCTATCATTCTCTCACCCAGTCCAATGTCACCACAAGAGACAATTGCGCACTACCGGGTGATTGGCAAACTCGGCGAAGGCGGCATGGGGGCGGTGTATCGAGCCACCGACACCAAGCTGAATCGTGACGTTGCCATCAAGGTGATACCCGAGAGTTTCGCGAAGGATCCCGACCGCCTCGCCCGTTTCACGCGGGAGGCTCAAGTGCTCGCGTCGTTGAACCACCCGAACATCGCCGCTATTTATGGAGTGGAAGAGCGGGCTATTGTCCTTGAGTTAGTGGAAGGGCCTGACCTTGCGGGACCGCTGCCGGAAGAACAGGCGCTGCCAATCGTACATCAGCTTGTGGATGCGCTCGAGTATGCGCACGACAGAGGCATCGTGCACCGCGACCTGAAGCCGGCAAATCTGAAGTTGAGCCACGACGGCCGGCTGAAGGTTCTCGATTTTGGACTTGCCAAAGCGCTTACCATCGATTCCGGTGCGCTGCCCGATCAAGTCAATTCACCGACGCTGACGATGCGCGCGACGATGGCGGGCGTGATCATGGGCACAGCCGCCTACATGAGTCCGGAGCAAGCGCGTGGGCAGAACGTGGACAAGCGCGCCGATATCTGGAGCTTTGGCGTAGTGGTGTACGAACTGCTTACGGGCAAGCAACTCTTCGAGGGTGAGAGCGTAACCGACACGCTGGCACATGTCCTCACACGCGATCCGAATCTGAGCGAAGTTCCGCCGCGCTTTCAGCGTTTAGTTCAACTCTGCCTGGTGCGCGACCCTCGTCAGAGATTACGAGATATTTCAGGTGCGCGGCTGTTGCTGGATGAGGCGCCTGCGGCGGTCCCCGCACCGGCAGGAAGTCAGCGGACCTTAAAGATCGTGGCGGCTGTGGCTCTGGCCGTCGCCGCTTTGCAATTTGGCTGGTACCTGTTCCGGCCGGCGGCCGTGCCCCAGTCCGCGGTCCGTTTCAACATCGCATTCCCTGAAGATACGATCGAAATTCCGACTCCTGCTGGACGGACCTTCGTGCCTTCGCCGGATGGGCGCAACATCGTATTTGCCGCCATGGACAAGAAGGACAACCAGCAGCATCTTTGGATCCGTCCAATCGACAATAACAGCGCGCGAAAGTTGGAGCGAACGGAGGGCGCAAACTTCCCGTTCTGGTCACCGGATTCGCAGTCGGTGGGGTTCTTTGCCGAGCAATCGCTACGCCGCGTGGATATCACGTCCGGCGCCCTCCAGACGATTTGCGAGTTCGCGGTTCAAATTGTCAATCGCGCCGGTAATGGAGCGGCCTGGAGTGCAAACGATGTAGTGCTGTTTAACGTGCGTGGTCCGCTTGAGCAAGTCCCGGCATCCGGCGGCAGGCCTCAGAGGGCGACTGAACTCGATGCGTCCACGGGGGAAGTGGCTCACACCTGGCCACAATTCCTGCCTGGCGGGAAGCGGTTCCTGTTTTTCGCGCAGGCCGACAAGCGGGAGAACAGTGGTATTTATGCCGGCGAGCTCGGGTCCAAATTTCGCAGTTTAATTCTTCGCGCGACTGCGCCGGCTGTTTACGATCGTGCCGGATTTTTGCTATTTGTGCAGGCGTGGGCTCTGATGGCTCAGCCCTTTGACGCGTCGTCGTTGCGACTCTCGGGCGCCGCTGTACCGGTGGGTGGGGATGTGACGACCAGTGAGGCCAATGGCCGAGCGGCAATAGCAGTCTCTGACAGCGGCTTGTTGATTTTCCGCAGTCGCCGCGACATGTCGCAGTCTTCGCAATTGAGCTGGTTCGACCGTGCAGGTAAGCGGTTGGCGACGATTGGCAAGCCCGGGGCCTACACGTCGCTGCGGTTGTCGCCTGATGGAAAGTTTGCATCGTTCATCCGCAACGCCGATCGAGATTCCGAGCGCGGTAAAGGGTACCTGGCCATTATGGATCTTGCCACCAGCGTAATTTCGCGCGCCGCGCCCGACGAGGCCCGACGTTTTGAATGGACACCCGATTCCAGACACATCCTGTACAGCCGGGCGAGTACTGGATTGTTCGAGGTGGCACTGGATACGGGAGCGACCGTCGAGATCAAGGCTGACCAACCTCTGCCTGGGCTCGAAGCAATTTCGCCTGACGGGCAGCTTCTGTTGTTGCACGATGACCTAAGCAATCGGACCTTTGTATTGCCTCGCACTGGTGACCGCAGATTGAAATTAGTGCTGGACCAGCCGTCCCGCCGATCATCCTTTCGAATTTCGCCTGACGGGACAAAGGTGGCCTGGAACGCTACCGAGGAGAGTCAACCGCAGGTTTACATCGCTGCCTTCCCGGCTTTCACGAATAAGCGGCAGGTTTCAAGCGACGGTGGCGGGCGGCCCGTTTGGAGACGCGACGGCCGCGAGCTGTTCTATACGCACGACGACGGGTTGATGTCGGTGACGGTTGAACCCGGTGTGACAATACAAACGGGAATTCCCAAGCTATTGTTCAGCTTTGGGGCGAACGGGAGGATGAACCCGGTCTATGCACCCGCGGCCGACAACCAGCGGTTTCTCATGATCGAGTCCACAGGCGAGATTGAGGCGCCGCAGATCGTGGCGGTTCTGAACTGGGCCGCCGGATTGAAGCACTAAGCTGCTGCCAACGAATTTACGGGCGCGATTCAGGCTTCCGCATAAGGAACTCTAGGCGCTGCAGACCGGGTTGGCGGAGTCGAGCGGCGGTACGACGATGTGGTCTTTCGGCGTGAGGCCGAGATGGTCGAGCATGCCTTTGGCGGCGCGGCGTCCGGCGCCCATCGCCAGAATTACCGTGGCTGCGCCGGTGACGATGTCGCCGCCGGCGAAGATGCCGGGGACGCTGGTCATGCCGGTGTTTTCGTCCACCTCGATGTAGCCGCGCTTGTTGATCTTCAAGCCGGGGGTGGTTTGGGCGATGATCGGATTGGCGCTGGTGCCGAGGGCGTAGACTACGGTCTCAACCGGCAGCACGAATTCCGAGCCTTCCTTAACGATGGGGCTGCGACGGCCGGATGCGTCGGGCTCGCCGAGTTCCATCTCGGTGCACTTCATGCCGGTGACCCATCCGGAGTCGTCGCCGAGGATGCCGAGCGGATTGGTGAGCCAGCGGAACTTCACGCCCTCTTCCATGGCGTGATCGAGTTCCTCCTTACGGGCGGGGCATTCGCGAGTGGAGCGGCGATAGATCACCGATACCTCGGACGCTCCCATACGCAGGGCGACGCGGGCGGAGTCCATCGCGGTATTGCCGGCGCCGATGACGGCGAGCCGGCCGCGCAGTCCGACGGGCGTATCGTATTCCGGATGCTGGTAGCCGCGCATGAGGTTCACGCGGGTGAGGAATTCGTTAGCTGAGTAGACGCCGTTCAAGCCTTCGCCGGGGATGCCCATGAACTTCGGTGAGCCGGCGCCGGTAGCGATGAACACGGCGTGGTAGCCCATTTCGCTCATCAATTGAGGAAGCGTGAAGAGCTTGCCGATTACGGTATTGCAGCGGAACTCGACTCCGGCCTTTTGAAGGTTGGCGAGTTCGACATCGATGATGTAGTCGGGCAGGCGGAACTCGGGAATGCCGTAGCGGAGCACTCCGCCGGCGGTGTGCAGCGCTTCGAAGACTGTGACTTCGACGCCGGCACGTGCGAGATCGCCGGCGCAGGCAAGTCCCGCAGGTCCTGAGCCGACGATGGCGGCTTTCTTATGTGTGGGGACGGCGGGAGAGGGCTCGTCCCACCCGCGGCCCCGGGCAGCGTCGGCTACAAAGCGCTCAAGGCGACCGATCGCTACCGATGGCAAGGTTTTGGTGACAATGCATTTAGCCTCGCACTGCGACTCCTGCGGGCAGACACGGCCGCAGGCGGCGGGCAGGGCATTGGACGCTTTCAGAATGCGGTAGGCGTCGCGCACGTTGCGCTGGAGCAGCGCGCCGATGAAGGCCGGAATATCGACGCCGACGGGACAGCCCTCAACGCAGTGGGCTTTCTTGCAGCGCAGACAGCGGTCGGCTTCAGCGAGCGCGCCGTCGAGGTCGAGTCCGAGGGCGACCTCGTTGAAGTTGTGCTTGCGCTGTTCGGCGGGCTGATGCGGCATGGTGACCCGCTCGGCGGCGATTTTCTTGATGTGCTTGGGCTTGTCGATTTGAATGGTGGAGTCGGGCTGGGGGAGGTCGGCCAGAACGGAGGCGACGTAGGCGCAGGTGCCTTTGCACTCTTCCTTTGGTTCGACGGACGCACCGGCCGGTTGGCCGGACGTCATTTGGTCGAGAGCTTCCTTCTCCTCGCGTTGGAAGCGAGTCTGGCGGCGGCTGAGTTCGTCGAAGTCTACCTGGTGGCCGTCGAAGTCGGGACCGTCGACGCAAGCGAACTTCATCTGGCCGCCGACGGTGACGCGGCAGGATCCGCACATGCCGGTGCCGTCAACCATGATGGCGTTGAGGCTCACCATGGTCTTGGTGCCGAAGGGGAGGCTGGTGGCCGAGCAGGCTTTCATCATCGGGATGGGGCCGATGGCGATGACTTCGCAGACGTCCTTCTCGCGCTCGAGAACCTCTTTGAGCGCATTGGTGACGAAGCCTTTGCGACCGTAGGTGCCGTCGTCGGTGGTGATGATCAACTCGTCGCTGAAGCGGCGGAATTCGTCCTCCCAAAACACCTGATCCTTGCCGCGGAAGCCGATGATGGAGATGGTGCGATTGCCCAGCCGTTTGTGCTCGCGCAACTGCGGGAAGACAGGCGCCACGCCGAGTCCGCCGCCCACAAGGACGACGCTGCCGCAGACTTCGTGGATGTCGCTGGCGAGTCCGAGGGGTCCGATGAGGTCGAGGACGTAGTCGCCGACTTTGAGATCCATCATCTGGAGGGTGGTCTTGCCGACGGCCTGGACGACGAGGGTGACGGTGCCGCGCCACCAGTCGTAGTCGGCGATGGTGAGGGGGATTCGTTCACCATGCTCGTCGATTCGAACCAGCACGAAGTGCCCGGGGCGGGCGGCGCGCGCGAGATCAGGCGCGTTGAGATCCCAAAGGAAGGTCTTAGGCCCAAACTGCTGGCGGCGAACGATCTGATACATGGACGGCCCTCTCAATTGGTAGTTTAACAGATATTCAGGTCTTGTTTTCTTCAAAGTGTAGAGTTTGCAAACAGGTGGGGTGTGGTAGCGGGCTGTGCTATTCTCTGCGCTAAAAGGAGCCCAACTTGGAACGTAAGAAGGCAAGTGACTTTCCCCAGGAACTACTGGACATCTTCGATCTCTATGTACATGGCGACATTGACCGTAGGGAGTTTCTTGAGCGCGCCAAGAAGTTCGCTGTGGGCGGGGTTACGGCGGCGATGCTGCTGGAGGGGTTGAAGCCGAACTATGCCTGGGCGCAGCAGGTGCCTAAGGACGACAGCCGGATTAAGGCGGAATATGCCACAGTGCCCTCCCCAGACGGTAATGGAGAGATTAAGGGTTATCTCGTACGCCCGGCAAAGGCGACGGGGAAGTTGCCAGGAGTTCTGGTGGTCCACGAGAATCGCGGGCTGAATCCTTATATAGAGGATGTAGCGCGGCGGGTGGCCACGGCGAATTTCGTCGCGTTTGCGCCGGACGGGTTGACGAGCGTTGGCGGGTATCCGGGCGATGACGAGAAGGGCGGCAAGCTGTTCGGCACGGTGGACCGCAAGAAGATGGCTGAGGATTTTGTGGCGTCGGCGATGTGGCTGAAGAAGCGGCCGGACTGCACGGGCAAGATTGGCGTGGTGGGCTTCTGTTTTGGCGGCGGCGTTTCGAACAACCTGGCGGTGAGGCTCGGCTCGGATCTGAGCGCGGCGGTTCCGTTCTACGGTGCGCAACCGGCGGCGGCCGACGTTCCGAAGATCAAGGCTCCGCTCTTGATTCAATATGCCGGTTTGGACAAGCGGATTGACGACGGCTGGCCGGCTTACGAGGAAGCGTTGAAAGCCAGCGGCGCGAAGTACACGATGCACATGTACGATGGCGTGAATCACGGCTTCCACAACGACACGACTCCGCGTTATGACGAGGCGTCGGCGAAGTTGGCGTGGCAGCGGACGATTGAGTTCTTCAACAAGAACCTGCGCGGTTGAGTTTTAGAGGTAACGAATGACCAGACGAGAGTGGATGGCGCTGGCGGGCGTGGCGCCTTTGGCGATGGCCGCAGGCGCTGGAGACATCGACAGCTTCTTTGAGACTTTCCTGCTCGATTGGGTGCGGGCCGAGCCGGAGATGTCGACGCAGATGCGGATTCTGCCGGCAGATGAACAGCAGAAGCTCGACAGTCAGCTAAGCGATGTCAGCGACGCGTCGGCGCATGCGCGGATTGCGCGGGCTGGAGATGGACTGAAGGCGCTAGCTGCGTTTGACCGCGCGAAGCTGAGCGTGTCGCAGCGTTTTTCCGCGGACATGCTGGAGTATCAGCTCAAGGACATCGTCGCAGAGGAACCGTACCTGAAGTTTCGTTTCCCGCTGAACCAGTTTGGCGGCGTGCAGGTGCGGCTGCCGACCTTGATGACGGACGTGCATCCGCTACGGACGCCGAAGGACGCGGAGAATTACATTGCGCGGCTGGAAGGCGCGGGGGCGAAGATTGACCAGTCGATGGGGATCATGCGCGACCGCGCGAAGCAGGGTGTCCGTCTGCCGGGCTTCATCTCAATTGAGACGATCAGCCAGATGAAGCGGTTCACGGCGGTGGAGCCGGGGCAGAACGTGATCGTGACGTCGTTTGCGCAACGGTCGAGTCGAATTGACGGGCTGGAGCCGGCGCAGCGTACGGCGATGACGGCGGCGGTGGAGCGGCTGGTCCGCGAGAATGTGTATCCGGCATATCGACGGGCGATGGACGGTCTGGAGACTGTCAATTCGAAGTCGAGTAATGATGCCGGATTGTGGCGATTTTCTGACGGCGGAGCGGCGTATGCGTTTTACCTGCGCCGGTTCACGACGACGAACATGACGGCGAGCCAGATCCACCAGAAGGGGCTGGATGAAGTCGCGCGGATTGAAGGCGAGATGGACGGCTTGTTCAAGAAGCTTGGCTACAACCAGGGTTCGAACATGGAGAAGTTCCGCAAGCTGCAGTCGGACAACGTGTACGCGAACACGCCGGACGTACGGCAGAAGGTGCTGGCCGATTATGCGGCGATCATCAAGAGCAACAACGAGCGATCGCTCGAAGCGTTTGAGCGGCGGCCTCGCGCAGAGTGCATCGTGCAGCGCATTCCGGAGTTTCAGGAAGCGAATGCGGCGGCGAATTACCAGGGGCCGCCGCGTGACGGATCGCGTCCGGGAGTATTCCGGGTGCCGTTACGCGGTCCTGAATTCAGCAAGGTTGGAATGAAGACGCTGGCGGCGCACGAGGCGATTCCGGGGCATCATTTCCAGATTGCGTCGCAGGTGGAGATGACATCGCTGCCGGGTTTCAGGCGGCAGAGCCCGTTCGGCGGGATGTCGGCGTTCACTGAAGGCTGGGGACTCTACGCTGAGCGGCTGGCGTCGGAGTTGGGCTGGTACAAGGACGATCCGATGAGCGATCTGGGCCGCTTGAACGGCGAGTTGTTCCGCGCCAAGCGACTGGTGGTGGATACGGGAATCCACTCGATGAAGTGGACGCGGGAGCAGTCGATTGCATATGGAATCCCGCAGAGCGAGGTGGACCGGTACGTGATGATGCCGGGCCAGGCGTGCTCGTACAAGATCGGGCAGATGAAGATTCTGGAGTTGCGGGAAGAAGCGAGGAAGCGTTTGGGCGGGAAGTTCTCGCTGAAGGCTTATCACAGTCTTGTGCTGGGGAACGGGTCGATTCCGCTGATGTTGCTGGAGAAGGTTGTGAAGGAGTGGGCCGGCTGAGGCAGCCAGCCCACGTTCGGATACTGACTAGGCCTTGGGGGCCTTGTCGGAGACTTTCCACTTCTTCTCGTCCCAGTACAGAGTCTTGCCTTCGCGATAGCTCTGGACGGCGAGGTTGATGACGATTTGCGCCTTGGCGGCGGTTTCGACATCGAGGTGCGGCTTCTCGCGGGAGTGGACGCACGAGATGAAGTTGTCGATGTGGCGATACATCATGTCGTCCAGACCGTTCTTGCGAACTTCCGGATCGGTATCGCGGGCGTGTTCCACCGGGATGCGGATTTCCTCGGTACCGAACTTGTAGTTCGGGTTGATGGGTTTCACCTTCATTTCCTTGGTCTCGCGGTTGTAGTCGCGGACCACTTCGGGACGAACGATGATGTAGTCGGTGGGACGCTCGAACTCGCCGTGCTCCACCATGATGATGGTGCCTTCATGTCCGCGGATCAAGCCGGGCACATGCGTCTTGTTGGCCATCGACGAGCTAAGCACCAGCGAATGACCCTTGGCGTACTCGGCGATGAGGTGGAAGGTGTCGGGCACTTCGCGATCTTTGAACACGTAGATGCCGCCCGCGCCCATGACCTTGGTGGGGTACTGCGGTTCGTCCCAGCAGATGTTGAGCGGGGAGACGACGTGATAGAAAAGATCGGTGGCGATGCCGCCTGAGTAGTCCCAATACTTACGGAAGCGGAAGAAGCGGTCGGCGTCGTAGGGGCGGTTCTGAGCGGGGCCGAGCCAGGTTTTCCAGTCGATGTAATCGTCGCCCTTGGCGTTGGGGCCGGCGTTCTTGTCGATGTCCCAATTCCACTCGCCCTCGATGGAGTTGCGATGGTAGGAGCCCTGGCTCATGAGCATCTGGCCGATCATGCCGTCGGCGATGGCTTTCTTGGCTTTATACCACTGGTCGGCGGAGGTGGTCTGCGAGCCGACCTGGAAGACGCGCTTGGTTTCCTTGACGGTGTTGATGAGCTGACGTGCCTCGTCGTTGGTGTGGCACATGGGCTTTTCGCAGTAGACATCCTTACCGTTGTCGAGCGCGGCGAGGGCGACTTTGGCGTGCCAGTGATCGGGAGTGGCGACGATGACGACGTCGACATCCTTGCGGTTGACGACCTCATGCCAGTCGAGCGTGCCGTCGCACTTGAAGCGTTCGGCGGCCTGGCGCTTGCGTTTTTCGTAGACGTCGCAGACCGAGACGATCTGGATGCAATTGTTATTGAGACGTCCGTAGCCTTCAAAGGCGCGAGCGACGTAAGAGCCGCGTCCGCCCATGCCGACCACACCGACGTTAATGCGATCGTTCGCGCCAATGACCCGGCTGCTGGCTTTGGAACCGCGCGCGGCGGCCATGGCGGAGTTAGCGATTCCGAGCGACGCACCGACGGTGGCCGCTTTCTTCAGGAAATCTCTGCGATCGACGTTATCTGACATAGATGAAAATCCTCATTTCGCTGGCGGAAAAAAGCCAGCATGCAAACGATTGCGTTTGTTCATTCACAGTCTATCGTAAGGACGGGAGCGGAGGAAGCCCGTCTGGGCGCCATTTGAGTGGGATTACCAATACTTACAGCGGTGAAATCGCGAGGCGATATACTCATGCTCGTATGAACAACCGGCGGGAATTCGCGAAGACGATTCTGGGGACCGCTGCGCTGGCTCAGCAGGTGATGGCCGCGCCAGGCAGACGTACGCCGTGGGCTCCGGGGATCAAGATTTCGGTGCAGATGCCCACCGATCCGTCGGACGAAGACCTGCAGTTCGTCACTCAGGTGGGCGCGCGCTACGTCAACATTCCAACCAAGGGCGCCGCGGCCACGGCGGAGAATTTTGGGCGGCTCAAGAACAAGGTAGAGAGTGCGGGACTGAGGGTATGGAATATCGGCAACAGCGACGTTCACAACATGCCGGAGGTGACGCTTAACCTTCCCGGTCGCGATGCGAAGATCGAGCAGTACAAGCAGTTTTTGCGCAACCTGTCGCAAGTGGGGCTGCACTACACCACTTACGCCCACATGGGCAACGGCATCTGGAGTTCAGAACGAGCGGCCACACGCGGTGGGGCCAGTGCGCGCAGCTTTGACCTCGCCACGGCCAAGGGCGTGTGGGACGGCAAGGAATTCAACAATCCGCTGTCGCACGGGCGGGTGTTCACTGAGAAAGAAATCTGGGATAACTACGAGTACTTCATCCGCCGCGTAGCGCCGCTGGCTGAAGAACTGGGTGTGTTCATCGGCATTCATCCGGACGATCCGCCGGTGCCGATGCTGGCCGGCGTTCCGCGCTGCATCTTCGGAAATTTCGAAGGCTACCGGCGGGCGCTCGAGATCTCCAACAGTCCCAACGTCGGCGTCTGCCTGTGCTGCGGCACATGGCTCGAGGGCGGGGAACTGATGGGGATGGACGTAGTGGGCGCGATTCGCCATTTCGGGAAGATGGGCAAGTTGTGGAAGATTCACTTTCGCAATGTGAGCTCGCCGGTACCGCATTTCACCGAGACGTTTGTGGACAACGGGTACATGGACATGTGGAAGATTATGCGGGCGCTGCGCGAGGTGGAGTTTGACGGCGCGGTGATCGGCGATCATTTTCCTGCGATGGTGGGCGGGTCGCGAGTCGCCGTGGCGTACACGGTGGGGTACATGCGGGCGCAACTCGAGCGCGCGAATGCGGAGTTCGCCTGATTGCAGAAGCCCGTACTCAAATGGCTGCGCGTTGAGGACCTGGTCTGGCTGATCCTATTTGCCGGGCTGATCTTCTTTGGCCCGGAGCGCGGACCGCAGGCTCGGGGACTGCTGGTGGCGATGGCGGCGTTCCAAGTAATACAGCCGCGGGTGCCGCTGTTCAGTTCGAGCAGCGGAGCGATTTTCGCCAATCTGATCAAGCTGGTGTTGGGCTACCTGCTGATTGCCTACACCGATGGCATCGCGAGCAGCTACCACTTCATCCTGCTTTTCCCGGTGATTTCCGCTGCCACGAATCTCGGCTTGTTGGGCACGACTATTTTTGTAGCGCTCACCTGCGCGGCGTATTTTTCGTTCCTGTTGTTCATTCCCGCCGAACTCTACATACCGCCTGATCAATGGCCGGAGTTGTATCTGCGTGGCGTGGTTTTCCCGGTAGTTGGTTTTCTGACGCATGAGCTGGCTGAATCGAACCGGATCCGCGCCCGCAGCTACCAACTGGTGGCCGAGCAGCTGGAGGACGCCAATCGCAGTCTGCGTGAAGCGGAGGCAGCGGTGAGGCGTGCGGACCGGCTGGCGGCGCTTGGGCAACTCACGGCAGGGCTGGCGCATGAACTGCGCAATCCGATGAGCACGATCAAGAATTCCGCCGAGATGCTCTCAAAAACGGTGCCTGCGGATAACGCGGTAGCGCGTGAGATGGCCGGCTATATCTCCTCTGAGGTGGACCGCACGAATTCGCTGATCACGCGATTTCTGGAGTTCGCGCGGCCGCTCAAATTGCGGTTAGAGCCGACTGACCTGTCGCAGGTGATCGATCGCGCGATAGCGCAGGTGGAGCGGGAAGCGGCCAGCGCGGGAGTTTCGATATACAAGAACTACTCGCCGGACATCCGCCCGGCGCCTGCAGACGGCGAGCTGATGGAGCGCGTGATCTACAACCTGGTGCTGAATGCCGTGCAGGCGTCGCCACGCAAGGGGACGGTGACAGTGAAGACACGGCCGCTCGATTCAGGAGTGGAGATTGATGTGATCGATTCGGGCTCGGGCATCGATCCCAAGCACATGGAGAACATCTTCAACCCGTTTTTCACAACCAAGAGCGACGGTGTTGGATTGGGGCTGGCGATCGTTTCCAAGATTATCGACGATCATGATGGGAAGATCGTAGTAGAAAGCCAGCCAGGCGAAGGGACTGTTTTTCGAGTGCGTTTACCCGCGAAAGTGAGATTCTGATGACCCCCACGGTGCTTGTTGTAGAAGACGAGGAGAAGCTGCGGCGTGTCCTCGAACTGCAACTGCAGACTTCCGGCTATGCGGTTCTGAAGGCCGGAACCGCCGAGGAAGGGTTGAAGCTGGCCGATCAGGCGCAGGTGATTCTCACCGATTTGCGGCTGCCGGGAATGGACGGTCTCTCGCTGCTTGAAGCGATTCGGAGGCAAAACGCCAAGATCCCGGTGATTGTGATGACGGCGTTTGGCACGGTGGAGAATGCCGTGGAGGCGATGAAGGCAGGCGCGGTGGATTTTCTGCCGAAGCCGTTCTCGCTCGACCACATGCTCACGGTGATCCAGAAGGCGCTGGCGGTAAGCGAACTGCAGGACGAGAATCTGAGGCTAAAGGCCGAACTGGATCATCGCTATCAGTTCGACAACATCATTGGGCGCAGCGCGGCCATGCGTGAGATTTTCCAATCGGTGGAGCGGGTGGCGGCTACGCGGGCGACGGTGCTGTTGTGCGGTGAGAGCGGTGTAGGCAAGGACATGATCGCGCGGGCGATCCATCATCATTCACCGCGGCGTGACCGTCCATTTGTGAAGATCAACTGCACGGCGCTGCCCGAGAATCTGATGGAGAGCGAGCTTTTCGGCTATGAGAAGGGTGCGTTCACGGGCGCCAACCTGACCAAGCCGGGCAAGTTTGAGCAGGCCGATACCGGCACCGTTTTTCTGGATGAGATTGGCGACGTGCCGGCCTCGATTCAGGTGAAGCTGCTGCGGATTCTGCAGGAGCGGGAGTTTGAACGCCTGGGCAGCAACAAGACGCGCCACATCGATGTCCGCGTGCTGGCGGCCACCAATGTCGACTTACGGGCCGCGCTCGAGCAAGGGACGTTCCGCGAGGACTTGTACTACCGGCTGAACGTCCTGCCATTGAACATTCCCTCTTTGCGCGAGCGCCGGGAGGACATCCCGTTTCTGGCTGAGCATTTTGTTGAGAAGCTGGCGCCGGAACTGGGCAGCCGGGCGACAGGCATCAGCCAGGGGGCGATCGACCGGCTGTTGCAGTACCACTGGCCAGGTAATGTACGCGAGCTGGAAAACGTGATTGAGCGCAGCCTGGTGCTGGCCAGCGGGGAGACGCTGGAAGCGGCGGATATCCGGCTGGACATGACGCCGCACAGCCGTGCGAGCGTTCCGTCAGGCGATGGGTTTCTACCCGAAGGGTTGACGCTCGATGAATACGAGCAGCAACTGATCCGCGAGGCGCTGAAGCGCGCCGACGGCAACAAGAGCCAGGCGGCACGTTTGCTGGGCCTTACGCGCAATGCGCTGCGTTACCGGTTGGCGCAAATGGGCATCGAATAGTAACCTGGCCGGGCGCCCTACTCCCTGGGGTCCTCTGTTGGGCTATGATTGTTTTAACCAACGGTGTAGGTTGGCCAAAACAATTTAACGTGTTCGCGTGACGGAAGTTCGCGGACCAAAAGGACACTCAGGATGGAAAAGCTAGCTCAGAACATTCAGGAAGCTTTTCTAAACAATGCTCGGAAGGATAAGACGTTTTTAACGATCTATCTGATGAGCGGCGTAAAACTTTCAGGCCGGATCAAGAGCTTTGATAAATATTCGGTCATTCTGGAAACCAACAACCAGGAACAACTCATTTTCAAGCACGCGATCTCGACGGTCGTAGTGTCGAAGCCATTCCACTCATCGGGACCGCACGGACCGGCTCCGGTAGCGGTGGGCGGCGTTCATCCGGCGCCTGGTGCACCGGTGCCGGAACAGCAGGAATAGCGGACGGCGAGAGCCTTTGTCAGAGAAGTTCAACCCGTCTAAACTACATTCCACCGCAGCGGTACGCGAACGGGTCATACTGATTGGCCTGGAACTGACATCCACCTCGTCGCGTGCCGGCTCAGATCCCAATCGTGTTCCCGTTCCTCGCGCGTCGGCGGAGGAATCGATGGAGGAGCTGCACACGCTCGCTTCGAGTGCAGGCGGTGAGATCGTGGATACGGTGATTCAGAACCGGGCGAGGCCCACGGCGGCAACGCTACTGGGGTCGGGCAAGGTGGACGAGATTTGCGGTTTGGCGAAGATGCACGAAGCCAACCTGGCGATTGTCGACTACGATCTCACTCCGACGCAGCAGCGAAACCTCGAGAAGGCTCTCGATCTCCGGGTGATCGACCGGACGCAGCTGATCCTTGATATTTTCGCGGCGCGTGCGCGCACTCGTGAAGGTCAGCTGCAGGTGGAGCTTGCACAGTTGGGATATTTGCTGCCGCGGCTCACTGGACGCGGAATCGAGATGTCGCGGCTGGGCGGCGGCATTGGCACACGCGGTCCTGGTGAAACTCAGCTGGAGACTGACCGGCGCAAGATTCAGCAGCGCATGAAGGGGATCCGGCTGGGCCTTGAGCAGGTGCGGAGCGGACGGTCAATTCAGCGGCGGCAGCGGCAGGGTGTTCCGCTGGCGACGCTGGCGCTGGTTGGATACACGAACGCGGGAAAGAGCACGCTGTTCAATCGCATCACTGGAGCGCACGTGCTGGTGGACGCGAAGATGTTTGCGACGCTCGATCCGACGGTGAGACATGTGACGCTGCCTTCGCACCGCAGGGTGCTGATGAGCGACACGGTGGGGTTCATCCGGAATTTGCCTACGACGTTGGTGAAGGCGTTTCGGGCGACGCTCGAAGAGGTGACCGAGGCTGAATTGTTGTTGCACGTGGTGGACGTGACTTCGCCCCACGCGCCGGAGCAGACGGCACACGTCTTCAAAGTGCTGGGCGAGATTGGGGCACAGGAGACGCCGCAAATTCTGGTGTTGAACAAAGCCGATATGCTGCCGGACGGCAACGCGGATGTCGAGGCGATCGCGCAGCGAGTGCTCAGCGAGTCGGGGCATCAGGCGCCGGCGCGCGCAGTGGCAGTGTCGGCGAAGACGGGCGCGGGCATCGACGATCTCTATGCGCTGATCGATCGCACGCTGAAGTTGGATCCGGTGTCGCCGGCGCGATTCCGCATTCCGACAGGCGAGGGCGGTCCGCTGCACATGCTACACGAGCAGGCGCGGGTGTTGTCGACGAAGTATGTCGACGAGCATTGCGAGGTGGAGGCGGAAGTTCCAGCGTCCATTCGTCGCAGGTTGGCGGCTTACCTGGTCGAGTAGTTCATTCCTAAATAATCGACCGGACTACGCCGCCGTCGGCCCTTAACGCGGTGCCGTTAATTCCTGACGCGGCTTCGCTGGCTACAAACGCTACTACGGCGGCAATTTCCTCGGGGCGTTCGAAGCGCTTCAACAATGACGACGGACGGGAGCTCTTCAAGAACTCGCGTTCGATGCCGGCGACATCGCCGCCGGTGCTCGCGGCCATCTGTTTTAGAAACGACGATACTCCCTCTGACTCGGTGGGTCCCGGCAACACGGAATTGACGGTGACATTAGTTCCCGCGGTGGTCTCGGCGAGTCCGCGCGCCACTGCCAGTTGAGCCGTCTTGGTGAAGCCGTAGTGGATCATCTCGACGGGAATCTGAACGCCGGATTCGCTCGATATAAAGATGATGCGCCCCCAGTTGGCGGCGCGCATCGCCGGCAGGTAATGGCGGCTGAGGCGGATGCCGCTCAACACGTTCACTTCGAAGAAGCGGCGCCAGTCGTCGTCGGTGATTTGGTCGAATGCTTTTATCTCGAAGATGCCGAGGTTATTCACCAGGATATCGACGCGCGGGTGCTGTTCGATCAACAGTCGCGTCCCTTCGTCAGTGCCCAGATCGGCGGCCACGCCGGTGGCATTTTTCAGCCGTTTTACTGCGGCGTCCACGCGCTCCTGGGTGCGGCCGTTGACGACAACCCGTGCGCCCTCGTTTGATAAGGCTTCGGCGATTGAAAAGCCGATGCCGGCGGTGGAGCCAGTCACCAGCGCGGTCTTGTTTTGAAGTCCTAGGTCCATGGCACTTAGATGCGGTATCGACGACTACCGAGCCGGGAGCTACGCTATTATTTGTATGTTCGGATGAATCTCCCGAATTCACTCACGCTGCTGCGAATTTTCTTCGTGCCGCTGCTGGTAGCGGCGCTGGTGCAGGAGGATTTGCCTGCCCGCTTTGGTCTGGTAGGCGTAAACAGGGAGTTCATCGCGCTTGCGATTTTCCTTTTTGCGGCAGCTACCGATTTGCTTGACGGCTACCTGGCGCGGAGGTGGAAGCAAGTCACCACAGTGGGAACGCTGCTCGATCCCATCGCGGACAAACTCCTGATCTCGGCGGCGTTGATCTCACTGGTTGAAATCCGGCGCGTTCCAGGCTGGATGGTGATCCTCATCATTGGCCGCGAGTTCGCCGTATCGGGGCTACGCAGCATTGCGGCGGCCGAAGGATATACCATTCGCGCCAGCGAGCTGGGCAAGACCAAGATGATGCTTCAGGTAGTGGCCGTATCGCTGGTGCTGCTCAGCATCCACTGGCATGGCCTAGCCTCTCCAGCGTCGTGGGCGATGTGGGGAGTGGTGGTATTCGGGTTGGCGTCGGCAGTGGATTACTTCAACAAGTTCTGGCGCGGGGTGGACATTGGCGTGAAGCGCCGAAGGCGAGCTGAACTGTTGGTATTGGATCGGAAGAACCGGAAGGATTTTCGGGCGCGCGCGGCAGCGGCTAGAGCGACCCCGCCGGCTGAATCTGGAAAGTCTCCGGCGTAAACAGGACCGTTTTCACCTGGCCGCGTTCACCGATCGGACCGATCGATTTGCCGTTCCAGATGATTTCAAGCCCGCCTGCATTGCCGACTCGCAGATAAGCGCGATCTTTTCCGCCGAGGACCTTGGTCTGATTCGGGGCGAGGATGCCGGCGAACACGGACTTGCCGTCGGAGGTGATTGACAGCCACGTGGCTTCACGGGCGGCTAGCGAAATCACTACGCGATCATCGGCGCCTGCTTGAGAGATGTCTACGCTCACCGCGCGCTGCCCGTCGGGCGTCTGTGCGGTGGTGTTTTTGACGGGGACCACTTTCGGACTGGCCGGGGGCGCACTTGCCGGCGCATCAATTGTAGCGGTTGAGACCGGCTGATTGTCCAAGCGATGCCACCAGGAGTAAAACGCGGAACATCCAGTCACTACGCCGACCAAGAGAACGATATAAGCGCTAAGACGACCGGCGGCGATCCGCTTATTGGTTGCCTGGACGATGGGGTCGGGAGCTTTTAGGGGGAAGGCTGCGGTTTGGAGCGCGGCGGTGAGTGCGGGCGCTTCGTCTTCGCGGACGCGGTCAAGGACCGCTTCGAGTTCCTTGGCTTCAAAGCCCAAAGCCAAAGCGTACTGACGCACGAAGCTCCGGTAGAAAAAACCACCGGGAATTCCTGAAGTATTGTCGGCTTCAATAGCCTCAAGGTACTTAAGGTTAATGCGCGTGTTTCGTGCTAACTGGGCGAGATCGACTCCCCGACGGATTCGTTCCCGGCGCAGTGTTTCGCCAACCGAGGTCATATACAGTACACTACTAAGCTACAGTCTAGGTCTGTACCCGCTATAATACTACAATTGTCCCAGCAGATCCCTACAAAAAAGATAGCGGTCATCGTTGTCAATTGGGATCGTCGGGATTTACTACGGCAATGTCTGCGCTCGTTAGATGAACAGGATGTTGAAGGATTTACAGTAGTTCTGGTCGATAACGGGTCAGTGGACGGTTCCGCGGAGATGGCTGAGGCGGAATTCGGTACTAGGACTAACTTTACCCTGAAGGTAGTCCGCAATCACGAGAATCGCGGATTTTGCGCGGCGAATAACCAGGGATTTGCGGCGTCGGGTGACGCGGAACTGCTGGCGCTCTTGAATAATGATGCCGAAGCGGGTCCTGGATGGCTGCGGTCGTTGGCGACGGTTTTCGAGAGGGCGGACATTGGCATGTCGGCGTCGAAGATCCTGGTTTACGAAGATCCGCGGCGGATTGACAAGGTGGGCCACCTGATTTACCCGGACGGTCAGAACCGGGGGCGGGGAAGCGGGCAGGTGGATCGGGGGCAGTTCGACAAGCTGGAGGAAGTTCTTTGGCCTGACGGTTGTGCGGCGATGTACCGGCGCGCGATGCTGGACGAGATTGGCGGTTTTGACGAAGATTTCTTTGCTTATGCCGACGATGCGGAACTCGGACTGCGGGCGCGTATTGCGGGATGGGGCTGCCTGTATGTGCCGGACGCGGTGGTGCGGCATCATCGCGGCTCGAGCCTGGGTCTGCTTAGCGCGCGCAGATTGGAACTGATTGAGCGGAATCGCATATTATTGGCTACGAAGCTGTTCCCGTGGAGCTTGCTATGTCTAAACAGCGTGTATCACGCCGCGCGCATCGGCGCCGGGATTTGGGCGTCGCTGATGGGCCGGGGCGAGGCGGGCCGGTTCCCCGGACTGCGGGGCAAGCTGACGATAGCGCGGGCGTTGACCAAAGGGACCTGTTTGGGATGGCTGCTCGCGCCGAAAATGTTGCGCAAACGGAGGCAAGTCTCCCGGTTTCGAAAGTTGACACCGCGCCAGCTCCGCCGCTTGATTCTCGACCACCGGATCAGCCTAAGAGAACTTTCGCAGCAAGCGATTTAGCGCCTGCCGTTGCCGCGCCTGTAGCGGTGGAGCCAGCCGCGCTGGCGCCGGGCACTGTGGACGATGCCGCGATTTGTCCGGCTTGCGACTCCCCGATTGCACGACCGCTTTTCGAATCCACGGACCGGCTTTACGCCACCACCGACCGCCGGTTCCGCGTTGTCGAGTGCGCGAAATGCCGGCTCATCCGGCTCGATCCCTGGCCGACGCCTTCCGAGCTATGGCGTTATTACCCGCCGAGTTATTGGGCATCCGCCGGGAATTCCCTGGCCGAGCAGGCCGAGGTCTTCTATCGCCGGATGGTCTTAAGCGACCACGTTCGTTTTGTCCGCAAGGCGATTGAGCATGCCGGAGAACCGGGGCCGGTTTTGGACGTGGGCTGCGGTGGCGGGCTGTTGCTGCGGATGCTTGCCGAGCGTGGAATCGCCGTGCTGGGATTGGATTTTTCGCTTGACGCTGCATCGGTGGCATGGCGCGACAATCGCGTACCAGCGGTGTGCGCGTCGCTCCCGCGGGCTCCGATTGCGTCGCAATCGTGCGCAGTCGTCACGATGTTCCACGTGCTCGAGCACCTCTATAATCCTGGCGCTTACCTTGATGCCGCGCATGACCTGCTGCGTCCCGACGGTCGCCTGGTGGTACAGGTGCCGAATGCCGCTTGCTGGCAGTTCCTCCTATTTGGCGAGCGCTGGAACGGCATTGATATTCCGCGCCACCTGATTAATTTCAAGGAGGCTGACCTGGTGGGACTGGTTGAGGCGACCGGCTTTGAAGTGATCCGGCGTAAGCATTTCTCGCTCCGTGACAATCCCGCGGGACTGGCGACGACCATCGCCCCAGGCCTGGATCCGATGTCGCGCCGCGTCAGGCCAGAGGGTGAGACGCCGTTTTTGCGGACTGCTAAGGATCTCCTTTATCTAGGACTGGTTGCCGCAAGCTTGCCGTTTACGCTGGTTGAAGCCGCCTGCCGCGCCGGGTCCACGATCATGATCGAGGCGCGAAAAAAGAGTTGATCTATCGCGGAATACAATCGCGTCTTCCCGCCGGTCTCCGCAACTACCTGCTTCACTTTGAAGCTTCCATTGAAGCGGCGGCGGAGCAATTCGCACGAGACCTCCCCGATGGGGCGCGCATTCTGGATGCAGGCGCCGGCGAGGGCAACTACCAGCACCTTTTCACACGCCACCGTTATACGGGAGTGGATTTAGGCGTCGGCGATTCGGACTGGAATTACGGTTCTCTCGATGCGATTGCCGATCTGACCGCCGTCCCGTTTCGCGAGGGCGTTTTTGACGCGGCCATCAATATCGTGACGCTCGAGCATGTGCGTGAGCCTGCCTGCGTGCTGGCTGAACTGTCGCGTGTGCTGAGGCCTGGCGGAAAACTGCTGCTCATCGTCCCGCACGAGTGGGAAGAGCATCAGACTCCGCACGACTACTTCCGCTACACACGCTACGGCCTGCGCTACCTGCTCGAACGCGCGGGAATGACCGGGATCGAAATAGAGCCCGTGGGTGGATTCTTCAGGCTACTGTCGCGCCGGCTATTGAACGCGCTACAGTTTTTCCCCGGACTTGGGTTCCCCATCGCCGCCTTGTTTTTTGCTCCGCCCGCGCTCATCCTGCCGCTGCTCGACTCGATGGACAAGCGCCGCAATTTCACCCTGGGATTCATATGCCACGCCTCCAAGCCGCACTAATTCTGTTTTGGCCGTTACTGGCGGCGGACTTCAGTGGCCAGCGTGCGTTTGAACAAGTGCGCAAGGCGGTGGAGATGGGGCCGCGCCCTTCAGGTTCGGCGGCGATTCAGAAGTTACAGACCCACATCCATACTGAACTGCGCGGCTGCCGCTGCGAGGTGACCGACGACGATTTTGTTGGGCATACCCCGGACGGCGATGTGCCGATGAAGAATATCCTGGCTCGATTTGCCGGCAGCGGCGACGGCGTGGTGGTGGTGAGCGGGCATTACGACACCAAACGCATGGCGGGATTTCTGGGCGCAAATGATGGCGGGTCGTCCACTGGCGTACTGCTTGAACTGGCACGAGTGCTGGCCGGAGCGCAGCGAAAGTCGACGGTGATTGTGGTGTGGCTGGACGGTGAGGAGGCGGTGAGGACCTGGAGCGACGCCGACAGCCTCTACGGCAGCCGTCATTTGGCGGCGCGATGGCAGTCGGAAGGTGTGATTCCGCAGATCCGGGCGCTGGTGAACGTCGATATGATCGGCGACAAGCAGTTGGACATCCTGGAGGAAGGCAACTCGAACCCCTCGCTGCGGAACAAGATCTGGGCGATCGCGGCAGAGCTGGGATATTCGCGCTCGTTCCTGAACACCGGTAGTCCGATGGATGACGATCATCTCCCTTTTCTGGAGCGCGGGGTACCGGCGGTGGACCTGATCGATTTCAACTATGGACCGGCCAATCGTTACTGGCATAGTACTGAAGACACGCTGGATAAGCTGAGTCCTGGGAGTCTCGAGGTGGTTGGGCGGGTCCTGGTAGAGCTGCTGCGTCGAATTTAACCTCAATTTAGGAATTCCCAACAGGGGGCATCTAGGCGTACAATATTGACGGGGTCCATTATGGACAAAACGCTCTTAATACCTTTTATAACCTCAGCACTGCTGTTTGCCGCGCCGGCATCAGACCTGTCGAAATCGGCAAGCCCGGCCGGACCGGTTGGCGCGAAAACAGCTTTTTTTGAGATGTACAAGACTGCCCGCAACTGGGCGCCTGACCTGCTCGTCCTCACGATGACATCCGTTGATATACCGGAAGTTAAGAGCGAAGCCGGCAAGGCAGCAGTGTGGAGTGTGGTGTTTGTTTCGCCGTCCCGGCGCGAAGCCCGGATCTGCACATATTCCACCGCGGACAGCGGTTCAACTTTCCACAAGGGCGTGAATATTGGTGTAGCGCAGCCGTGGGCTCCGGCGCCGAAGGTTCGGGCCTTCGCGGTGAACCAATTCGCGGTGAACTCGGATGCCGCCTATCAGACTGCCGCAGCCAAGGCTGCCGGCTGGCTCAAAGCGAACCCCGGTCCGGGTAAGAAGGTCACGATGTATCTGTCCGGCGAAACGCGTTTCCCGACAGCCGCCTGGTATGTAATGTGGGGCGATAAGAAGGCCGGCTATCTGGCTTTTGTCGACGCCACGACGGGCGTTGTCCTGAACGTCAAATAATCACTTACTCGTTCTAAAGGCGCTGTGATACATTGAGAACTTCGCCGGTCACTCGGCGACGTCACGAATGTCAGTTCAAATCTTTGTCAGGGGTAAACTGCTCGGCATCGCCGATTTTCTGGTGACGCCAGAGTCCGGTGGTGATCAGGCATTTATCGGTCGGTCGGCCTGGATCGGGCTTCTGACAGAGGTTCTGCCGAGAGCGCTGCTGGCGGAGCTTGGTCTCGCCCGCGTACTGCTTGGGTCGAGCGGCGGAGATCAATTCCTCATCGTTTTACCGGCCGAACTGCGGGACACAGCCCAGCAATTTCTCGAAGCTGCCGCGTCAGGCATCACCGAATTGAGTGGCGGAGATGTGCGGCTCATCTGGTCGATAACGGAAAATCTCGGGGATTGGTCGGATATTCGCCGGCGTTTGAACGACGAGATTGCGCTTAAAGAAGGCACTCCTGTTTCCGGTGCGCCATTCTTCAGTCAACCGGTGGGTCATGCGGCGGACGACAGTTACTTCACGGGCTTAGCGGAAGGAATTCGGACGGCGACGGCGATCGGCTGGAATCCGGAGACTCCGGCCCAGGTGATTGCCGGCGAAGGTAAGCAGACGTGGCCGATTGACGGAGGCGTGGAGTCCATTTTCTACGCTCGCCATCATGCTCCCGAACGCGAGAAGCGTCCGGTGTGGGGCGTGCTGCGCGGGGACATCGACAACTTCCTGATCCGGATACGCCGTGTCAGCACCATCGAAGAATATCTGCAGTTGTCGATCACCTACAAGCAGTTTTTCGCCGGTGAGTTGACCATTCGCTGTTCGATGCCGGCATTCTGGCAGAAGGTCAGCATCATCTATTCCGGTTCCGGTGATTTTGCGGTGTACGGTGATTGGGATGCGCTGCTGCCGCTGGCGCGCGAAATTCAGCGTGTATTTCATCGTTTTGCGGAAGAGAATCTGAAGGACCTTCCTGGTCCTGAGGGCAAGACAATTACGATGGCAGTGGCACTGGCGCAGGACGCCGAAGCCACCATCGCCTCCCTTTATGAGGAAGCCGGCGCTAATCTTGCGCTCGCCAAGAGTTCAGACAAGGATTGCATTTTCGCCTTAGGGCGGATTCTCGAGTGGAAGCAACTGGCGGACGCCGAGGTTCTAAAGGATGATCTCACCGCGATGATTCGCCGGTATGGGGCGTCGCCTGAGTACATTCACGAACTCTGCGGCCTTTACCGGGAGACGGCGAGCACACGAACGCCGAGCAAGCGTCGCGGCGTCGACCGGCCCTGGCGTTACTACCGGCGGTTGGGCAGAATGCTTCCGTCGCCCCGTAGCCGGGAGGGGCAGAAGATCCGCAATGACATCGTCGCGGGCTTTGTCGGACGCAATCCGGCGAATGCCAAACTGCGACCGAGCGGCCGCGTGGCGCTAGAATGGGCAAGGCTCGCCACGGATACCACAGGATTTCATCAGGAAAGCGAACCAGCCGAGACGACATCGGAATAAATTATGGCGGAAGAGCAGCAGAACCAGCAGATCGAGCAGGCTGCACCGGACAAGGTGCAGGAGCAACCGGCAGCCGAGAGTACACAGGAAAAGCCGGCTGAGAAGCCTCAGGAAAAATCTCAGGAAAAGCCGCCGCAACGTTCCGGTGATCGGAATGACAAGCGTCCGCCCCGCCCGCCTCGCGAAGGTGGCGGCGGCCCTCCTTCAGGCGAGCGTCGTGAAGGCCGGCCTCCGGGTGGCGGCGGTGGGCCTCGCGGAGAAGGCGGACCGCGTGGAGAAGGCGGACCGCGCGGAGATCGTGGCGATCGCGGAGATCGTCGCGAAGGGCGTCCGGGGGGCGACCGCCGCGACATTCCATTCGATATCGACATCGAGAAGCTGATCGCCGACCCGTTGTATCTCGACAATCAGGCACACGTGGTGGTTTCGCGCATGCGCGATATGGACTCGGGCACCAAGAGTCAGCTACGCCGGCTGTACAATGCCGTGCGCCGTGCTGTCCGCGCACCCGAGGGCGAGCGGCAGCATCAATTCGTCATGCTGCGGGCGCGTCTGGCTTACACCATTGCGCGGCATTCACTTCGGAGCCTCGATACTCTGGAGAAGCTCTTGTTACAGGTCACGCGCAAGAACGACGCGCGGGGCTACGAGCGCTTCAAGGATTTGTTCGAAGCCATCATCGCCTATAACGAATAGGCCCAGGCAACCGTACCCTACAGGATCGCTAAATGAGTTCGCACACCTCGCAAACGGAATTGAAGCTGATTGGAAAACTGGTACTTGAAGGCGAAGTTGCCTGCGAGACCGGGCTGCACATCGGCGCGGGCAAAGGCTCGCTGGAAATCGGCGGCGCCGATAACCCTGTGATCAAGGACGCGTTCGGCATGCCGTACATTCCCGGCAGTTCGCTACGTGGACGCATACGGGCGCTGCTTGAGCAGGCGCTCGGACTGGCTGTACCCAGCGAGCTGGTGTACCTGTCGCGCCGCAAGGGGCAAGAGGTCCGCATCCACCAGAGCGACCGTCCCGATGATGAGATTTGCCTCCTGTTCGGGCGCAATCCGGGACGCATGGAGAAAGCCGGCGGTGATTCTTCCGATCACGGGTCGGCCACCCCGGCCCGTCTTTCGGTATACGACGCGCCGCTGATCGCCGAGAGCATCACGGCGCAGATGCGCGAGAATCTCGACGACGAATTGACCGAAGTAAAGAGCGAGAATGCTGTCGATCGCATTACCTCACAGGCCAATCCGCGGACACTCGAGCGGGTGCCGGCGGGCGCGCGTTTCAAGGTGCGGATGGTAGTGGACATTCTGTGTGTCGAGGACGCCGTTCTTCCGCCGCGCGTGCTTGAAGGCATGCGGCTGCTTGAGGACGATAGTCTGGGCGGCGGCGGTTCGCGCGGCAACGGGCGAGTCCGTTTCTCGAACCTCAAATTGAGCTGGCGCAGCCGGGACTTTTATTCGAGTGGAGCTTCAGAAGAGGAACTGGCGGTAGCCGGTGACCTCGCCGGTCTGCAGAGCGCGCTGAATGGCGCGGACCTTGCCGGCAAGCTGGTCTAATTCATGACTTCTGGATTTCTGGCGCTGCTGCGTCCCACCGGACCCTGGCGCCTTGGACATCATTCAGGCGCGCGCGACCGGGTGGACCGCATCTGCCACAGCGATACGCTCTTTGCCGCGGTGACAAGCGCCATGGCGCAACTCGGCAAGCTCGAGGACTGGCTGACTGCAGCCTCATCGGCCGACGTCCGCATGAGTTCGGCGTTCCCGTTTCAAGGCAAGACGCTGTACGCGCCGCCGCCGCGGAGTCTTTGGCCGCCGGCACCGTCGGCACGCGTTCGCTGGCGCGGTGCGACGCTGGTTCCGCTGTCAGTGATCGCGGATCTGCTGGCGGATAAGCCGCTCGATGAGACGCGATGGAAAATCGACGGCGCAAGCGAATGCCTGATCCCGCAGGACCGTCCGGGGCCTGGTCCGAATCGCGTGGCGTTTCGATCCGCCGCCGCCGTTGACCGGTTGACCGGCAATGTTCAACCGCACGCCACCGCATGCCTGGAATTTTCGAGCGGCGCCGGAATGTGGCTGGCCGTCTCGTTTCCCGACGATGATGCACGCCTGCGTTGGGAAGAGCCGGTGAAGGCAGCGTTCCGACTGCTTGCGGATACCGGAATCGGCGGAGAACGGTCGCGTGGATGGGGACGCTTTGAGACCCCCGAATTCCGCTCAGGCAAGTTTCCCGATTTGCTGGTGCCCGCGCCCGAGACCGATGCCGAGCCGGCGTGGTGGCTGCTCTCGCTGTTTCAGCCTGCCGAAGTGGAGAACATCGACTGGACGCATGGCCGCTATGAATTGCTCACGCGCAGTGGGCGCGTGGAGAGTCAGGCAGGTTGGGGTGCGCTCAAGAAAACATCGCGGATGGTAGTTGAGGGCTCAGTGCTGATGTCCGACTTCCCGCCTCGCGGAACAGCAGCAGACGTAGCGCCTGAGGGCTTCGCGCATCCTGTCCTGCGCAGTGGCCTGGCTTTTGCACTGCCGATCGCCTGGAAGGTGGCGGCGTCGTGAGATACCGTCTCGAATGTCTCACTCCGACGCTGGTGGGCGACGGACAGCGGCTTGCGCCCATCGACTACATGGTCTGGAAAGACCAGGTGAACGTTCTCGATCAGCGGAAGATTTTCAAGCTGCTGGCCAAGGGGCCGCGCCTCGACGGTTATCTCGCTCAGCTTAAGAAGTCGGAGCGGCTCGACTTTGCATCGTGGGGCGGGTTTGCGCAGAATTTTGCCGGCCGCCGCATTCCGTTTGAACACGCATCGATGATGCAGGTGTGGGAGCGCGAACGTCCAGAGAACCTCTTCATCCCGACGTTTGCGTCGACGGCGCAAGGTCCGTACCTCCCAGCGTCGGCGCTCAAGGGCGCGCTGCGCACTGGAACGGTGTTTGCACGCTGGAATCACGGGACGATGGAAGATGCGGCGCGGCGTCTGGAGACCGACCGCAATATGCGGCGCATTTCGTCGGTGGCCGAGGGTGCCGCAGTGGGTAGTTCAGGCAGCGACCGCATGCGCTTCATCATGGCCGGCGATTCGGTGTCGAACACGTACGCGTCGGTGAAGGTATACCTGTTGCGCGTGGCGACCCTGGCCGGGCGTCCCGGCGGCAAGCTCGAGTTGGGGTGGAAGCCGAATCCGATTTTTGCCGAGATGACGGTGCCGGGGACCGTGTTTGAGGGTGACTGGCGGGAGAAGGAATTCCTGAAGCAGCCTGACATCGCGCAGGCGCTTCACTGGCGTCGTCCCGACCGCAACGATGTTTTCAAGAGCGCCAATGAGTTCGCGGCGGCGCAATTAGCCGCGCACCGCAAGTACGCCGAGGTGGCCGGGCTGGGGACGCTGGCGGGCGAAACCGCGCGTCTGGAGCAGGCGCTCGCGGCAGTCAGGCAGTCGGGCGGTTGCCTGCTGTCGATTGGCTGGGGCGGCGGCTTTTTGAGCAAGTCGGCATTCCCGGATACCACCGAC
Organism: Bryobacterales bacterium; assembly: GCA_038212445.1. GTDB lineage: Bacteria > Acidobacteriota > Terriglobia > Bryobacterales > Bryobacteraceae > TMP-7. Next base: position 61,713 of record JBBQUM010000004.1, on the reverse strand, counting down.
GAAGCGTATCGCGGAATTCTGAAGGGCCTGCCGTTCTATGCGCGGGCGATTCAGAGTGGTTTGCCGTTCCCGAAGACCCGCAAGATCGTCTTTGCCGAGAACCGTCCTTCGACGCTTGCCGGGTGGGCGAAGTTGGAAGTCGGATAAGATATCAGGCACATTCGGGTCGAAAATACCGTAACTATTCCCTCTAAATGCCGTTATACTCGACCGGCTAGGCCAGTCAGTACTAAACGTGCAAGTTGTGTCTGATCAGAACGTTATCCTTCCCTTAAATCGGCTTGGCGTGTTACGATGATGTTTGTAGCGGAGGCTTGGGGCCTCTGTGTCCTTATAACTGGCCGCCATGTATAACGCTTATTTTGGTTTCGAGGAAAGTCCGTTTTCCCTCAGCCCTGATCCGGCCTTTCTCTACCGCAGCAATCAGCACGAAGAGGCGTTGGCCAACCTGATCTACGGCGTTCAGAGCCGCAAGGGTTTCATCGTGCTTACCGGAGAAGTGGGAACCGGCAAGACCACCATGCTCGAGTGTCTACGGGACTTTCTCGAGTCGCAGCGCATCGAATTCGCCTTCATTTTTAACTCGCGGGTGACGCCCGACCAGTTTTTTGAGATGCTCGCCTACGATCTTGACCTGCGGTGCAATCGCACGTCGAAGACGGAAGTGCTCATTGCGTTGAACGAGATGCTGATTCAGCAGGCGAGTCTGGGTCGCACCAGCGTCCTGATCATCGACGAAGCGCACAACCTCGAATGGGAAGTGCTCGAAGAGATCCGCATGTTGGGCAACCTCGAGAACCGCACGGGCAAACTGCTGCAGATCATCCTGGCTGGACAGCCGGAACTGGATCGCAAGCTGGAAGCGCCCAATCTTCGCAATTTAAAGCAGCGCATTGTGCTTCGCTGCAACCTGCTTCCGTTTACCGAAGCCGAAGCCTCCGAATACATCAATAGCCGGCTCGAAAAGGCCGGCATGCCCGGTCAGACCGTGCTGCCTCCGGAACTGATTGCGGAGATTCACGTTCGCACCATGGGCATCCCGCGCGTCATCAATGCGGTCTGCGACAATCTGCTGCTGACGGCATTTGCGATGGAAAAACGAGTTTGCACTCGTGAGATGCTCGACGAGGTTTGTCGCGACATGCGTCTTGAGTGGCCCGGCAGCCGTCCACGGGTCGCGCGCGGCCGGTACGGCGACGAAACTCCTTCCTTCGAGCAGGCTCAGTACAGCCGCGGCGACTAAGCCAACTTGCTTCATAATGGCAACTGATGTTGCCGACTGTCGGACAGGCCCTGCGTTCCTGGAAACACGCAAAGGCAGTTGCACTTCTTTCGATCGCGGCGCTCGCAATCGGCATCGGCTCAACCACAGCCATCTACACTGTCATCAGCGGCGTCCTGCTGAGTCCTCTCCCCTACGAACACGGTGATCGCTTTGTTGCGATCTTTGGCGGCGACGTTAAGAATCCAACCGGCATCAGCGGAAACATCTACCCGGACCTGCAGAAGTACCGCGACCGCTCACAGAGCTTCGACGGCTTCGGCTGGTTCCGTCCCGACAGCTACAACCTGACGGCGCCGGGCCAGCCGCAGCACCTGGTGGGAGCGGCGGCCACTCCCGATCTCGCACGTTTACTCGGCGTCACTCCGCTGGCCGGCGAATGGTTCCGGCAGGAGGGACAGGCCGTCATCTCCGCTGCGCTATGGCAACGGCTCGGCGGGAATCGGTCCATTCTCGGCACGGGGCTGACGCTGAATGGGCGTTCATACACAGTCACCGGTGTGATGCCGGCGTGGTTCCGGCTGCCGATTACCGGTGTCGAGTCAGAGGAACTTCACAATGACGTCTGGGTGTACCTTGATCCCGGCGGGCGGGGACAAAATCCGAGCGAGGGGATGTTCTTCTGTTATGCACGACGCAAGCCCGGCGTCTCGCTGGAGGCCGCTACCGCCGATGCTGAGCGCGTGGCGGTGCAGATTGCACGGGAGTCTCCCGGCGATCATCCGGGCTACACGGCTCGGGTTCGCGATCTTCGCGAAACAGCGATCGGCCTCATCCGGCCCACGCTGCTCCTGCTGCTGGCGGCATCGGCCTTTCTGCTGTTGATCACCTGCGCGAACACGGCGGGGTTGCTGCTCTCGCGGTCGGTGGCACGCGCGAGAGAGACGGCCATACGCGTCGCGCTGGGCGCCGCACCGCGGCAACTGGCTTCTCAATATTTGGTTGAAGGACTCCTGGTCTCGCTGGCGGGCGGCGCGTTAGGCGTGCTGGTGAGCCAGGCGATGGTGCGGGTGATCCTCGCTTTTGGCGGCGATCGGATTCCACGCGCTGACCAGATCCGGGTTGACTGGAAGGTGCTGCTGTTTGTGCTGGCCGTGGCCGCGCTCACCGCTTTGCTGTCGAGTCTCGCGCCGCTTTGGCAGGCGTCGCGAATCTCGCCGCGCGAAGTTCTGAGCGAGGAAGTGCGTTCGTCGGCGGGCAAGCGCAGCCGCTCGCTGTCGCAGTGGCTGGTGGTGGCCGAGATTGCGCTCGCATTCGCGCTGTTGACGGTGGGTGCGCTGCTCATCATGCATCTGCGAAATCTCAGCAACACGAATGCGGGATTCAGTCCCGACCAACTGCTTAGCTTCCGCCTGACGCTCTCGACGGAAATGATGGAGAAGGGGCGCGTTGCCTATGAGCACCGCATGCTCGACGAACTCCAGCACGTGCCCGGCGTCACCGCCGTCGCCTACTCTAATCAAGTACCGCTGGCCGGGTGTTGCATGAGCAGCGCGATTTATCCCGAGGACCGTCCAGCGAATTTGAATGCCGGGCAGCGGATCAGCTTGATGATCGTCACACCCGACTACTTGAAGGTTCTGCGAATTCCGCTGCGCGCGGGGCGATTCCTCAACGACCATGACAACAGCGAAGAATTGCTAAACGTGGTGATTAACCAGGCCGCAGCAAATTCGTACTGGCCGGGCCGCAACGCGCTAGGCGCTTTGGGGCGGTTCGCCGGTCCCGCGGGCTCACGCTTTCAGGTGGTGGGGATTATCGGCGACGTCCGCAACGATGGCCTCGACAAGCCGACGGTCCCCGAGATCTACATGTCGGGCGACATTGTGCCCACCACGCCGATCAGCTTCATTGTCCGCTCCGGACTGCCCGCGGCCTCGCTCTACAACCAGCTTCGACAGGCCGTCCAGCGAGTGGATCCGTCGCAGCCGATCCACGATCTGGTCACTTTGCCTGAAGTGAAGCGGCAGTCGTTGACGCTCCAGCGCGCGGCTTCAGCGATGACGGGATTCTTCGCCGGTGCCGCCCTGCTACTGGCCGCGCTAGGCGTCTACGGACTGGTGGCGTACAGCGTCCGTCAGCGGCGCGTGGAAATCGGGACGCGCATTGCGCTCGGCGCCGCGCGACGGCAAGTGCTGTTCATGATTGTCGGCGGTGGACTGAGGATGGCGGGGCTGGGGATTGTGCTCGGCGGACTGGCGGTGGCGGGCGCTTCGTGGTTCCTGATTCGCACGTTCGGCATCAAAGACGCCGGCATGCTTCCGTTCATTCTGTCGACGCTGGTGGTGGCGTCGGTGGTGGCGCTGTCGTCATTCTTTCCCGCTTTGCGTGCGACGCTGCTGTCGCCGATGGTGGCGATTCGCAATGAGCAGCCGTCGATGTGGCAGTCGGCCAGGCAGCAATTTCAGCGAGCAGTGGAGCGGATGTCCGCCGACGCGGAAGCGGCGCCGCTGGCAGTGGCGGCGTTGTTAACCGAGGTCGGCGAGTCGGTAAGAGGGGCGGAGAATTATTCGCAGGCGAGAGAACAGGCGCTGATGCGAGTGTGCGGGAGCGTGGGCGCCGAGTGGGCGCTACTGCTCGAAAAACTCACGCCCGCGGAGTTCAAGCGCACGGCGGGAACGGCGGGTGCGCCGCAGCAGATGGAGTTGCCGGCTGCTGGTTTCCTGGCAAACCGCCTGGGTTATTACAGCGGTGCACTGCCGATAACGGCGGGCGACTTCACCACGTGGCTGAGGTGGGCCGGCGAGCAGAGGCCGCACCACGTCGACGAACTCAAGCGCCTTCAGCAGAGCGGCGCGGCGCTAGTGGTAGCGCTGCATTCAACCAGCGGGATTCTCGGATTGCTGTTGCTCGGCCCGCCGAAGCAAGGCGACGCGTATAGCGCGGATCAGCGGCAAGTGCTGCGGCACTCGGCGCAAGTGATTGCGCTGCTCGTCGAGAACGCGCGGCTTACCGAACGCATGGTGGATCAGGAAAAGGTGAGGCGCGATCTGGCGCTGGCGGCCGAGGTGCAGCGTCGCTTGCTACCCGACAAGCCGCCTGCTGACGGTGTGGTGTCGCTGGCGGCGATGAGTTTGCCGGCACGCACAGTGGGCGGCGATTACTACGATTTTTTCGATTTGGGAGACGGACGGATCGGGATTGCGCTCGCCGATATCGCGGGCAAAGGAATCGCGGCGGCCCTGCTGATGTCGGTGGTGCAGGCCTCGCTGCGTATGATCCTGGCTGATGGCGGCATCACCCTGCCGCAGCTGGCCGCGAAGATGAACCGGTTTCTTCATCGCTCCACCGGTCCGCAAAGCTACGCGACTTTCTTCTACTGCGAGTTGGATCCCGTGAGCAGCAGGCTGCGGTATGTGAATGCCGGGCACAATCCTCCTTACCTGTTGCGTGCGAACGGCGAAATCGAAGAGCTGAGTGCCGGCGGAACTGTGATCGGTTTGCTTGCGCAGGCTCGCTACGAGGAAGGCTCGGTAGATCTCCATCGCGGCGATATCCTCATCGCGTTCACTGATGGTGTGCCGGAGGCTCTGAATCCACAGGAAGAAGAATTCGGTGAGGACCGCATCAAGGAACTGCTGCGGCTATGGTCTGGCGGGTCCGCTGCTGCCGCATCAGAAAATCTTGCTACGACGATGCGCGATTGGATCCAGGACGCAGCGCAGTATGACGATCTGACTTTCATCATTCTCAAAGTGAATTCCTAATGCTCAAACCAACACTGCTGTGTCTCTTGCTACCCGCTGTCTGCTGCGCGCAGGCGTGGGTGCCGCAGACCTCCGGGTCAACCGCGTCGCTGCGTGGTATCAGCGCAGTCACGGAGCGGGTTGCGTGGGCCAGCGGAGCGAAAGGGACCGTCCTGGTGACGACTGACGGCGGGGCGCAGTGGCGCGCGTCTGAAGTACCCGGCGCGTCGGATCTCGACTTCCGCGACGTTGAAGCGTGGAGCGAGCGCGAGGCGGTGCTGATGAGCGCGGGACCGGGAGATAAATCGCGGATCTATCAAACGTCGGACGGCGGAGCGCACTGGACGCTGCTATTCACCAACCCGGATGCCAAGGGATTTTTCGACTCCATCGCGTTCTGGGATCGAAGCCACGGCATTCTCGTCGGTGACGCGGTGGACGGGCACGCAACGATTTTCACCACTGCGGATGGCGGCAGGAAGTGGACGCGGCAGTCTACTCCAGACGCCCTGCCGAATGAGGGATCATTTGCAGCGAGCGGAACGTGCGTGATCGTGCGTGGGAAGCGCGAGGCATGGTTTGTCACCGGAGGTACGGGTGCGGGGCGTGTGTTCCAATCCGTAGACGGCGGAAAATCATGGACCGCTGTGAAAGCGCCGATCCGCAATGACAGCGCGGCAGCGGGCATTTTCTCGATCGCATTTGCCGGCGGTGGACGCGGCATGATTGTGGGGGGCGACTACGGCAAACCGGCCGAGGGTCAACAAAATGTCGGCGTCAGCAGCGACAATGGCGCGCACTGGAGTCAGCCATCGGGGTCGCCTTCAGGATTCCGGTCGGCCGTCGCGTGGCTGGCGGCGATGCGGGCTTGGGTGGTTACCGGGACATCGGGGTCGGACATTTCGCGGGATGATGGTGCGTCGTGGAAGCGCTTTGACGACAGCGGTTACAACGCGATGAGCTTCACCCGCCGCGGCGCGGGATGGGCAGTTGGGGCTAAAGGCCGGATCGCCCGGTTTGACGGATCCAACTCCGCCACCGGACAATAGCCTCATGCCCAAAGTTACGGTCACAGTAGACCCGGAGACGTGTATCAGCGCCGCCAATTGTGTTGGCGTGGCGCCGCAGTTTTTTCAGATTGACGCCAGTTCATATGCCGAAGTTCTGGACCGCAACGGGAAACCGCAGGGCTCGAGCTACACGCTGGACGTGACGGGCGTCGAACTGGCGTTGATCGAGGAGGCTGCCGAATCCTGCCCGACGCGTGCCATTATGGTTTCCCGCGACGCCGTCTGAGTCTGAATGTGACAGAATAAGAGCATACTTAGCCTCGCATGACCTACCCGAACTCAGTCCCGCCGCCGGAGGAAAACGCTGTGCCCGAACAGCCTGCCGGCGCCACCACCGAAAACGTACCCACGGCCGACGCCACACCGGGCGGCACGGAAGAGTTTTCTTTTGGTGAAATCCTCTCCCAATTCGAGCAAGCACATCAGGACTTCAAGAGCGGCGAGACGTTGCAGGGGACCGTGGTTACCCGGTCGCCTGAGAACCTGTACATCAACGTCGGCCGGAAGATGGAAGGCCTTCTGCCTCTGGCTCAGGCTCGTGCTTCAGGCGCCGAAGACGCCAAGCCAGGCGATGTTCTGCCGGTAATGGTGACGGGCCGGGACGAAGAGGGTTACTACCTCCTCTCGATGGTTCGTGTGGAAAGGCCGCGTGACTGGAGTCATCTGGAAGCCGCGTTTGCGGAGAAGAAGATCATTGCCGGACGCGTTACTGAACTGGTGAAGGGCGGTCTGCGAGTGGATGTTGGCGCGCGCGCCTTCATGCCCGCATCCCGCAGCGGCGCCAAGGATCAGTCGGAACTGGAGAAGTTGGTCGGCCAGGAAATACAGTGCCGCATCACCAAGCTCGACACCGCCAAGGAAGACGTGGTGGTTGACCGGCGAGTGGTGCTCGAAGAGGAAGCTGCGAAGGCGAAGGACGAGCGCTTTGGTCAAATCACCGAAGGGGAAGTGGTAACGGGGACTGTCCGCACGCTTACCGAATTCGGCGCTTTTGTCGACATCGGCGGCTTTGACGGATTGCTGCATGTCATGGATATGTCCTGGGGCCGCACAGCCAAGCCGGGCGATATCGTCAAGGCGGGCGAGCAGATCCAGGTCAAGATTCTCAAGATCAACCGGGACACGAAAAAGATCGCGCTGGGTCTTAAACAACTTCAGCCGGATCCGTGGACGGTAGCGGCGGCCAAGTACACAGTTGGCGAGCGTGTGCCGGGTACGGTGTCACGGCTTACCGATTTCGGTGCGTTTGTCGAACTTGAACCTGGAGTGGATGGACTGATCCATCTCTCGGAGATGTCGTGGTCGAAGAAAATCCGCAAGGCCTCGGATGTTCTAAAGGCCGGCGAGCGGGTTGAAGCTGTCGTTCTGAACGTGAACGCCGCGGATCACAGGATTGCGCTGGGTCTCAAACAGGCTCTGGGCGACCCCTGGGAAGAGACGCCGAAGAAGTTTGCGCCTGGCACGGTGGTGGATGCCGAGGTTACCAGCCTGCAGAAATTCGGAGCCTTCGTGGATTTGGGCGATGGCATCGAAGGCATGATTCACATCGGCGACATCAGCAACGAGAAACGGCTGAACCATCCCAACGAAGTTCTGAAGATGGGCGAGAAGGTTCGCGCACAGGTGCTCGAACTGGATAAAGCCAAGCGCCGCATCCGGCTGGGCATGAAGCAGTTGCAGCCGACCTCGGTGGACGAGTACATTGCCGAACACAAGGTGGGCGAAGTAGTGAGCGGCCGGCTGGTGGATGTTTCGGTAGGTCGTGCCCGCGTTGAACTGGGAGAAGGCGTGAACGCAGTCTGCCGCAGTAAGGAACCGACGGCAGCGCCCGCCGCTCGTCCGGCGGACGAACCGAAGGCCGATCTTTCCACGATGACGGCGATGTTGAAGTCTCGCTGGAAGAGCGGTCCTGGTACTAGTCAGGGGGGAGCCCCGAGCGGTCCCGAACCCCTGAAACCCGGCCAGATCCGCACTTTCAAGATCACGCTCATCGACCCGGCCCAGAAGAAAATCGAAGTCGAGTTGGCGTAACCAGCTAACGCACCGAGGTCCCCCGTGACGTTTCCTCTTCCCACTCGTCCAAGAGAGTGTTGGAAGCGAAGATTGGAGCCGTTGCTCTGGCCACGAATTCCGCGGCACGCACTGATGAAGCGGCGCTGATACGGGCTGCACAGGGTGGTGATCAAGCCGCCTTTGAGCAGCTTGTGCGCGCCTATGACCAGAGTGTGCTCCGGCTCGCGTATAACCTGCTGCGGTCAAACGAAGATGCCAGCGACGTATACCAGGAGACGTTTCTCCGGGTCTACCGGAATCTGAACTCTTTCCGTTTCGACTGCAGCTTCCATACATGGCTCTACCGGATTGTGACCAACCTCTGTTTGGATCACCTGCGGAAGCGGAAGGTGCGCAAAGAGGAGCCGACGGTGGTGGCAACCGCGGACGGTCCGCTTGACCGCATGGATGCGGTGGCTGAGGAGCGCGCCGATGGGAATCCGCAGCGGAGTCTGTTGAGCCACGAACTGAAGCTGAGAATTCAGGAAGTACTGCAGGGGTTGACGCCGCGCGAGCGCATGGTTTTCGAGATGCGGCATTACCAGGGAATGCGATTGCGGGCGATCGGCGAAGTATTGGGAACCAGTGAAGAAGCGGCGAAGAACTGCTTGTTTCGAGCCACGCAGAAAATGCGAGCGGCGTTGGGAGAGTTTGTATGAACTGCGAGAATGTGCGCAAGGCGCTTCCGCTCTTGCTCTACGGCGAGTTGTCGTTTGAGGATGAAGAGCGTGTGGAGGCGCATCTGGATGGATGCGAGGCTTGCCGGGCCGAACAGGCGCGGGAGAAGGCATTGCACCGGCTTCTCGACGATCGCGAACTGGAGCCGTCGCTCTTCGAACTGCGGGATGCCCGCATGCATCTCACTGCGGCGCTCGGGCACGAACGCAAACGCGGGGGCTGGTGGGAGCGGCTGACTGCGCACTTCGGTATTCCTTCCCTGCTGAAACCGGCGGGTGCGCTCGCGCTCCTCGCCACCGGGTTTTTTGGAGGCCGGATGATTCCCTCAGGCATGCTGCCGGGAATCGAGTCGGCTGGAATGTTCGATCCGAGTTCGGCGAGGGTTCGCTACGTGGAGCCCGGACAGGGCGGCCAGGTGCAGATTGTGGTGGACGAGACGCGGCAGCGCGTTCTCTCTGGACGGTTGGATGACGCTCGTATTCGTGGCCTGCTGCTTTCAGCTGTGAAAGATCCATCCGATCCCGGTCTGCGTGTAGAATCGGTGAATCTATTGAAGGGCCGTAGCGAGGACGACGATGTACGCGGTGCGCTGATCAGCGCCCTGCAGCATGATACCAACGCCGGCGTCCGGCTGAAGGCTCTGGAAGGATTGAAGCCCTATGCCGCGCAAGCGGATGTCCGCAAATCGCTCAGCCGCGCGCTGCTGTCCGATGACAATCCAAGCATCCGCGCGCAAGCCATCGACCTGCTCATGAAGAACGGAAATCAGGAGCAGCAGTTGGTCGGCTTGTTGCAACAGTTGATGCGCACCGAGGACAACAGCTACATCCGTCTGCGGTGCGAGAAGGCGTTGCACGCCATGAAAGCTTCGGCGGAGACCTATTAGGATGATGGTGCGCCGGCGGTTCGCCCTGATTGTGGCCGCCGTAACGGCGCTGGCTGGAGAGCCTGCCCGGCAGAGCTATCAGATCGAGTGTACGTGCCCGATTCGCGTTACCGGCGGAGAGCGTCTAGTAATAAAGTCCACCGGGCATGTGAAGACGTTTAAGAAGGGCGGGACGGTTTGGATTGTAGTTGAGGGTCCAACGCAGGAGTTGACGGTCACGCTCCCTCCCGAGCGATCGCCGGTTTCGGTAAAGAGCTACCGGGGCGACGTGGATGTCCGCAACGTCAAAGCTCGCGTGGACATTGTGACGCCGGGCGGCAGGGCGTATCTCGACGGCATCGAGGGCGACGCTTATGCACAGGCGGGCGGCGAGATCAAAGTCGGCCGCGTAAAAGGCGGAGTGAAGGCAGCGTCGGGCGGCAATGGAATCTCGGTGGGCCAAGTGGACGGCGAGGTGTGGTGCGAGACGGTGGGCGGTGAGATTATCGTCGAGCGCGCCGGCGGCTCACTGCACGCGGTCACCGGCGGAGGCAACATCTACATCGCCGAGGCGGGTTCGAATGTCAATGCGCGGTCCGACGGCGGACTGATTGAAGTGGAACGGTCAGGCGGCGTGGTGACGGCGGTTACGCGCGGTGGTTCGATTCAGGTGGGCGCATCGCGGGGTGCTCATTGCGAGACGGCCGCGGGAGCCATCCGGATGCGGAACATTTCCGGCGTGCTGAAGGCGCAGACGGGCATGGGGAGTATCCTTGCGGAGTTTGTTTCCGGAGCGATACTCGAGGAATCGAGTATTACGACCGGAGCGGGTGACGTTACGGTGATGCTTCCGTCCAATTTATCGGTACTGGTTCAAGCGGTCAATGAAAGTCGCGGCCGGATGGCGCGAATCATTACGGAGTTTCCGGAGATTCGCATCACAGGCATGCAAGCCTGGCCGGTGGGAACCATGACGGCGCAGGGAAAACTCAACGGCGGTAGCGGCGGCGTATTGCGTATCACTGCTGCCGGCGGAACGATTCTCCTGCGGCGGCAGCGATAACTCTCGCAGAGGTGAACGGGATGAAAAACGGGAATTGGGTAACAGGAGCAACTGTCCTAACGGGGATGGCGCTGCTGGCGTTGGTTCCGGCGGGCGTTGAGGCGCAGCCCTTTGCGCCAGAGCCCTTCGAGCCGCAGCAGGTGCAAACACGAATCATCAAGATGAACGGCAGCTTTCTTGGCGTGGGCGTGCAGGAAGTTGACGCCGACCGTGCCAAGGCGCTGAAGTTGCATGAAGAAGCGGGCGTCGAAATCACTCGCGTTGAAGAAGACAGTCCGGCGTCGAGGGCGGGGTTGAAGATCGGCGACGTGATCATGCAGTACAACGGCCAGCGGATCGAAGGCTACGAGCAGTTCTCGCGGTTTGTACGCGAGACGCCGCCCGGTCGCGAGGTGAAACTCGCTGTTATCCGCAATGGCGCGATGCAGACGATTGTCGCGAAGATTGGGGCGCATAAGCTCCCGGAGTCGGCGATGGTTCAGATTCCCAAGCTTCAATTCGACAACCCGCGTTTCGAGATGCCGAACATGCCCGATATGCCGCGCACGTTCGTCATGTTGCGGAGTTCGATGCTGGGCATTGAAGGCGAGGCCCTGCGGGGTCAGTTAGCGGATTATTTCGGCGTCAAGGAAGGCGTGCTGGTTCGGAGCGTCGGCAAGGATACGGCGGCCGAGAAAGCCGGTATCAAGGCGGGCGACGTCATTGTGAAAGTGAACGACGCCAAGGTCGCCAGTCCGTCCGATATCTCGACAGCGCTGCGGGCGCTCAAGGGAAAGGCAACCGTACCGGTGCTGCTGCAGCGTGACAGGCACGAGATGACGGTGAATGCCACCATCGAGGCGGATAAATCGGGCTGGGATATGGCTCCTCCCGCATTGTCAATCTCCGGGTTGGGCCGGGTGCGGATCTAAGCCGAGTCGGTGGGTGTTACCGCCGTTTCGGTAAGTAACCGCTGAACCTTCATCAGCAAGTCCACTTCTCTCTTGGGAATCCTCAGGGCCGCGGCGATATGCTCCGGCCCTTCGCCCGATCTCGCCATTCGCAAAGCCTGCGTTCGCATGTTCAGATTGATGCCCGCACCCGGACCTGGCGGCGCCGGTGCAGGTAGAGATTCGAGATCCTTCTTCAACTCAGTGACGTCAGACCGCAATTGAGCGATCTTGATCGAGTATTCCTGGGCGTCCGCTTTGCGGCGATGCTCCACACGCGCAATATCCTGTTTGAGCGAGATGAAGAGATACCCGCCTACACCAAGGGCGGCGATGATTAACACAAGCTGAAGGACGACCAGAGAAATCGGCATGATTTGCTTAGACACTACCGGCTAGTAGAGCGTACGTAGCCGCTCCTGCTTACTGATTACCTGCTGAATTCGAACTCCGAAATTTCCTTCCACCACCACTACCTCTCCGCGAGCGATGACGCAGTTGTTCACAATAATCTCCACCGGCTCGCCTACCGCTCGGTTCAGCTCGACGATGGAACCGCTGGTCAGCTTGATCACGTCCTTCAACGGCAATTGCGCGCGCCCGAATGAAACGCTGACCGGTAATTCGACATCGAGCAGCAGTTCGAAAGTTCGCGAGCCTTCGAGGGCGGCGGAGAGTCCTGGTTTCTGTGCAGGTGTGGCCGCGGGTGTGGGTTCAACCGGAGGAGGCGTGGTGAGGAGCGCTTTTACACCATCACTGAACGCGAGCAGGAAGGGCGCCGGCGGAGCGGTCCCGATGCCGATTTCCAGCTTGAACCACTCACGATCCGGCGGTAACTTCGAGGTCTCGTTTCCGGCGGTGGGATTGGTTTCGCGGCCCGCTACCGGCGCCAGGTCCCGGCCCAAGCCGGATAGCGCTTGATTGAGTACTTCGAGAAACGTGCTCTTGGATGTGGGCGCATCCGCATCGTCGATTCCCGCGCCCTTCAACAGAAGAGCCCCAAGGTCGATCCAACCGGACTCCGGACCGGCAACCCACAGCACTACTCCGTCACCGTCGAATGCCTGCTCCCAGGCCAGCAGTCCCTCGGAGGCGGCGTCGGAAGTCAACGGTGCTACGGTGAGAGCCGGTTTTTCGCCGGACATCATCTCGAGCGCCTGCCCGAAGTGTCCTGCGAATAATTCCGCCAGTTGGAGCAGCGTCATGGAGCTATCTCAAGGCTCCCTTTTCCATTGGCCAGCGCTTCTCGATATAAGTGCGCAGTCGCAGGACGGCCTGTGATTTTAGTTGCGAGATGCGGGATTCGTGCAGGCTGACAATCTTGGCGATCTCCCGGAGCGTCAGCTCCTCGTAGAAGTAAAGACTGAGGACTGTTCTCTCGATCTCCGGCATCTTCTCGATGGCTTGGCCGAGGAGGCGCTCGAGTTCCGAGCGTTCAAGCAGTTTCGACGGCCAGTGCTCCTCATCGTCGGAGATGTAGCGCAGCAGTTCACGACCCTCGTCGTCGGGCGAAGCGGCTTCGAGGCTGCCGAGGTTAATGCCGCGAATGTCGATGAGCCATTCGTGATAATCCTCAAGGCTCAGGCCGAGCTCGCGGGCTATTTCATCCTCAGCAGGGGCTCGCTTGATTCGCTGTTCAATTGCAGAAATGGCGGCTTCAATCTGTTTGGTGCGCTTGCGCTGTTGGCGCGGCGCCCAATCGAGACCCCGCAGGCTGTCGAGGATCGCTCCCCGAATTTTGTACTCGGCGTAAGTCTTCAACTTCACGTTATGGACCGGATCGAATCGATCGATTGCGGAAATCAAGCCGACGATCCCGGTGGACACCAGGTCCTCGAGGTTGACGCTATCGGGCAACCGTTCATGGATCCGGCGAGCGATGAGCCGCACTTGTGGCAGGTGTTCCATGATCAAACGCTCGCGTTCGTCGTTTGAGTGTTCGGCGGTCTGGTATGCGTTTCTGAGGGCGACGCTGCTCGGTTGTGCCATGGCTTACCGCCTCTCTGCCGTGGCCAGGCTGGTGGTCAACGTCCGGGTAATCAACCCGGCAAGCAGGTCGAGTGATGCAGGCTCGAGATCCTCGGGAATCTGTTGCCCGGTGGTGAGATAGGAGACGGGTAGCCTGCACCGGATGGCTTGGCCGATCACCATCCCGGGACTCTCGGTTTCATCCAGCTTGCTGAAGATGATCTTGGCGGGGCCGAAGATCTGGTGCCGCCTGAGAGCTCGCGCCAGATCGGTATGATCCATGGACGCGGGCGCCACCAGGTGGACGTCGATTTCGGGATGACTGGATAACATCGGCGCGAGTGTGGTGAATTCGTCCATTTCGCGCTCTGAAAGGCCTGGGGTGTCGATCAGGATCAACTCCTTGTTGCGGTGCTCGTCGAGCGCTGCAGAAAGCGCATGCGCCGTCTCCACGCTCTGAAAGCCCACGCCGAGTATCGCGGCGTAGGAGCGTAGCTGGTCGGCTGCGGCAAAGCGCATGCAGTCTGTCGAAAGAATCTGTGTTGGGCGTCGCGCGGCTACTCCGTAACGGGCGGCCAGTTTGACGAGCGTCGTCGTCTTGCCGCTGCCGGGAGGTCCCACCAGCGCAACCACGCGCCGGCTCCGGTCGGGCTTGCCGAGCGTCGCACTTATGGTGAGCATGTCGCCCAGCACCGCCGTGAGGGTGTTTGAACGCGCGGGCAGGGACGCGGCGTGCAGGGCGATCGGTTCCGCGATTTCGAGGTCCATGCCGGCATCGAGCAGTTGGGCGAGTAGGGCAGATATACCGCTCGACGCGCTCTGAAAGCTGTTTGACGCTCGCGCCTTCGCAAAGCTCGAAGCCATCCGTTCGATCTGCATTCTCAACTCAGCCATCTCTGCTGCAATCGAGCTCTTGACAGAAGGCTCTGGCGCTGATTGGCCAAGGCCGGCCGGCCCAAAGGATGCAACCGGCCCTTCCTCAGGCATCAAAGCGAAGACCACTTCGTACTCCCCGTAGTGGCGGTTTTCCAATGTCGTGTGCTGGGAGTTGACTAACATCGCTTCCGGACCCAGTTCCTTCCGGGCGAGCGCCATGGCCGCTTCTACAGTGGTCGCGAAGTAGGATTTCATCTTCATTCAGGTTTCTCTCCTGGTCCAGCTACTGAATCACTCCGAGCGAAAGTACTTTTACGCCTGCCGGGATTTCGTTGTGGGAAAGCACAGTGAGGTTTGGCACCGTGCCTTCCACGATCTGGCGCAGGAAGAAGCGGCTCGCGGAACCCACAACTGCGACCGTTGGCGTGTCCGCCGCACCTGCCACGCGACCGACGCGATCAAGGACCTCGCGGACCTTCTGCGGCGACAAGTTCAGGTGACTGGTGTTTTCGGTATGCTCAACCGCGGACTCAATCATCTGTTCACTGGAAGGATCCAGGAAGTAGGCCGGCAAGTCGCCCGTCGCCGTCAGATAAGGCTTAATGACCATCCGCCGGATGGACTGGCGCACGAATTCGGTGAGCAGCACGGGGTTTCGAGTGATGGGCGCCGCCTCGCCGATGGCTTCCAGTATGGAAGTGGCGTCCCGAATTGACACACCCTCGCGCAATAGATTCTGTAAGACCTTCTGCACAATCGCTAGAGGGAGCAATTTCGGCACCAAATCCTCCACCAGCTTCGGACTGTCTTCCGACGCGCGATCGAGCAGCTTCTTGGTGTCCTGCCGGGAGAACAACTCATAGGCATGCCGCCGGATCACTTGCGCCAAATGCGTACCGAGCACGCTCACCGGATCGACGACGGTGTAGCCGGCCGTCCGAGCCGCGTCGGCTCGTTCTGATTGGATCCAGACCGCCGCAATACCGAACGCCGGCTCCTTAGTGTGAATCCCTTCGAGTGTGGTGATCGGCTTTCCCGCGTGAATTGCCAATTCACAGCCCTGCGGAAGCTCATATCGCGACACCTCTACCCCTTTCAGGGAGATGGTGTACTCCCGAACGCTGAGCGAGAGATTGTCGGTCACGCGTACTGGAGGGAGCAGGTAGCCTAAGTCGCCGGCCAATTGCCGCCGGATTGCTGCAATACGCCGCAGCAGCGGTGAATTTGCGCCGCCCTCAACCAGTCGCACCAACCCAAGTCCAACTTCTACCGCCAGAGGCTCCACATGGAGCAGGGCTTCAAGGTTCTCCTTGGGCGGTGTAGCGGCGGCCGGTAGCGGCATTGTTTCGTCACTGGCAGCTTTTTGGCGCATACGCCAAGCCGCCACCCCGATGGTTGTGCCGATAAGTATGAAGGGAATCTTGGGCAGACCTGGAAGCGCTGCCATCAGGAGTAGTACTCCGGATGCCAGCATAAGCGGCTGCGGGTTACTGAACACCTGCCGTTTCACGTCGGCACTCAGTTTCGAATCGGAACTGGCACGGGTTACGATCAAGCCGCCGGATACCGACACCATCAGCGCAGGAATTACGGTGACCAGGCCGTCGCCGATCGTCAGCACCGTATAGGTCTGGATTGCGCGCTTGAGTTCCAGGCCGTGCTGCAGCACGCCGATCAGGAAGCCGGCAATGATGTTGATGGCGGTGATCAGGATGCTGGCTACTGCGTCCCGCTGGGTGAATCGCGAAGCACCGTCCATGGCGCCGTAGAATTCCGCTTCGGCGGCCAACTCCTTGCGCCGCCGGCGCGCTTCCGACTCATCGATGAGACCGGCATTAAGGTCGGAGTCGATCGACATCTGTTTGCCCGGCATCGAGTCCAGCGTGAAACGCGCAGTGACCTCGGAGATGCGGACCGCGCCATGATTGATCACGACGTATTGAATGGCGATCAGGACCAGGAAGATCACCACGCCGATGATGTAATTGCCGCCCACCACGAAATTACCGAAAGCTTCAATTACGTCGCCCGCCGCACTTGTTCCCGTGTTGCCGTTGAGCAGGATCAATCTTGCGCTCGAGATGTTAAGGGCCAGACGAAACAATGTCAGTAGAAGCAGCGCGGTGGGAAAGATGCTGAACTCCACTGGCCGCGTTATGTAGAGTGACACCAGCAGCACGATCACAGAAATCGTGATGTTGAGGCTGATAAGGATGTCGAGCAGGAACGTCGGCAGCGGCGCAATCATCGCCATCACAATGCCGAGCACTGCCAGGGGCACCGCCATGTCGCCAAGCTCTGAAAGTCTGGAAGTTAGCTTGGCGGCGGACCGCGGACGAGCCGTTGGCTTGCGCTCTTGCGCCGAACGCGGCTGCCGCTCTGGACGCGGCGGAGACGCTCCGACAGGCGCGAGTTGAGTTGGACCGGTGGCCATCGTGCGCCAGGACTAGGACTGTCCCGGCAACCTCCCATGCATCAACTTGAAGATGTAGGCGAGAATTTCGGCTACCGCGCGGAAAAGGTGCGCCGGGATCTCCTGGCCAATATCGACGGATTTGTACAGCGCCTGCGCAAGAGGCGCATTCTCAACAATCGGGACCTCGTGTTCGAGTGCCTTCGCCTTGATTCGCTGCGCCAGATAGTTCTTCCCCTTCGCCACTACCATGGGCGCGCCAGCTGAATCGAGTGAGTACCGGATCGCAACCGCGTAATGCGTTGGATTTACAATCACCGCCGTCGCCGTGGGGATCGCTTTCATCATGCTACGGCGCGCAAGATCCCTTTGAATCCTGCGGACTCGCTGCTTGATCAACGGATTCCCTTCGATCTGTTTGAACTCGTCGCGGATCTCCTGCTTGGTCATTCGCAGATCCTTGGAATGACGCCGGGTCTGCCGGAACAGATCGACGATTCCAAAGACCATGAAGAGGGCGGCGGCTCGCCAGAGCAGTTTTTGAAGCGCGGCCGCTACTTGTCCTACTGAGGACTCAATGCTTGCCAGTGGGAGCTTCTCGAAGTTCGCCCAGTTTTCCTTGCCCAGGGCGTAAACGGCGGCGGAGAAAACAGGCAGGAGGATGAGCGCTTGAAAGAAAATCGGTAGATTCTGACGCGGCAACTCTTTGATTCGTGAAATCGGATTAAGTCTCTTCAACGAGGGTGCGAGCCGTGTCAGGGAGACGCCCAGCCGGGTAGATAGCAGCTGGGCGGCGAGGGCGATTGATAACAACGCACAGCCAGCTAGTAGTGGTCCTGAAACCATCGTCCGAGCCACCACCCAGGTCAATTTCCAAACCCCTGCGGGCGTGATCTCGGGTCCGTAAGCGGTGGCAATCAGCATTCGCGTCGTCACTCGCAGTGTTCCAAACCACGAGGCTCCAAACTCAGTCAACAGCCACACGAAGACCATGAATTGCGCGGCCGATACAAACTCGCGGCTGACGGCGAATTGGCCCTCTTCCCGCGCCTTTTTCAGGCGCTGCTGCGTCGGCTGTTCTGTCTTTTGATCGGACATCAGCCGCCCATGGCCCTGGTGATGCCCCGCAGCGTCTGGCGGGCAGCGGTTTGAAACAGCACGGGGAACATCGCCGAGAGGCTAGCCAGCAGAAACAGCGTGAGCAGCATCTTCACTGGAAACGCCACACTGAGCAACTGCAGCTGAGACTGCATCCGGCCGAGTAGCGCGAGCGCCACGTCCACCAGTAGCAGAAACGCGATGATGGGTAGCGCTACGCGGAGTCCGGTAACGAACATGTCGGCGCCGGCCTGAATAATCGCCGTCGAATGTGCGGCGCCCGGATGGAACTGTCCAGGGGCGATGGTCTCTAGGCTGTGCGCGAGCGCGCGGATGAGTTCGCGATCGACGCCGGTTACAAAGAAGCAGACGCCGGCCAGCAGTTGGACCACCACGGCAAGAACACCCGAATCCGCCTGGGACGTTGGGTCGATCGTCGACGCATAAGAGTAGCCTGCCTGGACCGCCAGAAACTGCGCTCCCAGCTGGAAGGCTTCAACCAGAAAGCCGATGAACAGCCCGAGGAGAACGCCGACGGCGGCTTCGGAGAGAATCCACATCGTCAGCGTCCCCATGCCCGGATTCGTGTTCACCAGGTGCGGCCAGGCCGGCCGTAAGCACCACGTTAACAGCACCGCGAAAACTACCCGCGTGACATCCGGCCCGTTGCGCAGGCCCGGGAACGGCACGAAGGCGACGGCGCCGCTCACTCGGGCTAGCACCAGCAGAAAGCTCAGTAGCGTGCTTTCCGGAATCCAGGACTCAATGGGCATAACGTGCGAAATCCCCGAACAAGGTGGTGGTGTAGGAGATCATGCGTCCGAGCATCCATGGGAGCAGGATCAACAGCCCCAGTAGGAACGCGGCCAATCTAGGTACCGTGCTGAAACTCGCGTCCTGCATCGAGGTGATGATTTGGATCAGGCTGATCGCCACACCCACCACAAAACCAATCAGGAGGATTGGCAGGCTGACCCAAAAGGCTGTCATGAAGACACCTCGAAACAAATCGATGGCGGCCGCCGTTGTCATTTCAGTTGAAGCTCCTTACCAATGAACCGACGACCAGGTTCCAGCCATCCACCAGGACGAACAGCAGGATCTTGAAGGGAGCCGAAACCATCACCGGCGGAAGCTGTACCATGCCAACCGACAGCGTCACTGAGGCCACAATCAAGTCGATGATCAGGAAGGGCAGAAAGAGTACTGCACCGATCTGAAAGGAAGTCTTAAGCTCGGAGAGCACGTAGGCCGGGACCAGCGCGCTCATCGGGACGTCAGATGGATTGGAGACCGGTGCAGCGTGCGAGATCTCGAGAAACAGGCGGATATCCTTTTCCCGCGCGTATTTGATGAGGAACCCGCGGATGGGCGGCGAGGCGGCGTCCCACGACTGCTCAAGTGTCTTCTCACCTTTCTCCAGCGGCTGCCACGCATCGGTGTAAACCTGATTCAACACCGGCTGCATGATCACCAGACTGAGGAAGAGCGACAGTCCGATCAGGACCTGATTAGAGGGACTGGTTTGTGTGCCGAGAGCCTGCCGGAGAAAGTGGAGCACCACGATGATCCGGAGAAACGGTGTGGCCGACATGATGATCGCCGGCAGCAGTGTTAGCGCTGTCAGGAGCAGCACAATCTGCAGCGGTACTCCCACCTGTCCGTTCTTGCCGCCGAGATTGAGCAAGCTTCCCGGTTGCGCGAAGGCCGGCACGGCAAGCAATACTCCCAGCCATAGCCTCATCGCTGCTCTTCCTTCAGAACCGTGACGTTGGTCCCGCTCGAAGCCAGGACATACTGTGTAGCTCCCACCCGAATCACGTGAATCGTGAGTTGCTGCGTAACCACCCGTTTCTCGACGACTTCAATCAATCCTTTGACACCTCCAAGACGACTGAACGGCATAACTCGGCCTCGTCGCAGCAGCCATGCCGCCGCCGCCGCGAGCGTCAGCACCGCTACCACTGCCAAAAGCTGTGAAATAAGCTCCACAGGTATTAGTGGGAATCGCGGACTATTCCTCGCTAAGAAAATCCGTGATTCTAACGCCGACGGTGTCTTCGATGATTACGATCTCGCCGTAACCGATGACGTCACTGCCAACCAGAACGTCGATGTTCTCTCCGGCGGACCGGGACATTTTAATCACCGCACCGTTCTCGAGCTCCAGAATCTCCCGTAAGGTCATGATTCTGCGGTCTAGACATACTTCAACCGAAATCGGTACATCGGCGATGTGAGCCACTTTTTCAAGCGCTGTCATGAGGTCTTACCGCTTTAGGTTGATGGTTTCCTGGCTGAGTTCGTCAACCGCGGTAACCACGCGTGCGTTGGCCTGATACCCGCGCTGGAGCACAATCAGATTCGTAAATTCCTTCGCGATATCCACTGTCGACGCTTCCACCGCTCCTCCAATCACGCTTCCCCGCCCACCGGAGTTTGGCAAGCCGATAGCCGGCAGGGCGCTGCGAGCGCTCAATCCGTAGTTGTTGTTCCCAACCGCGATGAGTGAATCGGGATTGCGAACAAGTGCCATGGCCAACTGTCCGACAACAGTCTGCTGTCCGTTCGAGTATTGAGCAAGGATCTTTCCTCCGTCTGACAGGCCGACTCGGATTAGGTTCGCAGCTGGCGACCCGTCCTGGGCAACGGCTGAGACCGCTGACGTCTGCGAGTACTGGGTAAGCCGGGCGACTTGTTGGTCGAACAAATTCCAGTTGACCGTCATATCGGCGGCGCCGTCCGCGAGTCCAGTTACTGCAATCGCAGGGGCCGGATCGGTGGGAGCCGGGATAGTCAAACGCCCGCTCGGGTCGAAAGTCAGGGTTCCGGTTACGGGGGTGAAGGCGCTGGTGAGGTCGGCGTCTGGAACCGAGATCGAATAATTCCATTCATTGGCATTCGTGCCCTTCGAAAAGTTGAACTTCACGACATGCGAGTTGCCCAGTGAATCGTACACTTCAAGCGATGTCGAAAATGTATCGGTTGCAGGGCCTGATGCGTTGAGATTCATGTTCAGGCTCATGCCCGTCGTTGCCACTGGCTCTTTAAGAGTTCCAACTGGTACGACAATGTCGCCGATCGTGGCGTTTGTGTCCACAATCCCGGTAGCATCACTTGCAGTCCAGCCCTGCAACTTCTCACCTGTGGACGTCGTTAGATTTCCACCCTGGTCCACCATGAAATTGCCGCCACGAGTATAGACCGTCGCGCCGCCGAGATCTTTAGCGACAAACAATCCATCGCCCTGGATTGCCGCATCGAGAGGACCCGCAGTCGTCTGGATGGCGCCCTGGGTGAATTGACGGAGCGTGATTGGGCGGCCTACTCCGAATCCAACCTGCGTTTCTCCCAGACCTGCTCCAAGAGATTGAGTCACCAGGTCATGGAACGATACCACGCTCGTCTTGAAGCCGGGCGTATTCAGGTTGGCAAGGTTATTGCCGACAACGTCAATCGCCGTAGCTTGAGCGCTTAGCGCTGAAAGAGCCGTCGAAAATGAGGTAATCATGGGGTCCTTTGTTATGAGCCTGTAGTTGTATCGGTGGGCAGTAGCTTTTCTATCGTGGCTTTGATTGAATCCAGGTCCGTTCGCATCTGCACGTTCTGTTCAAGTGAACTGAACTGCGCCAGTTGCGCAACGAACTGAGTTCCGTCGCTCGGGCTGAGCGGGTTCTGATTGCGAATCTGCGCAATCAGGAGTTGCAGGAAGGTATTGGTATTACCGAGGCTATCGATGCCGGTAGACTTGGCGGGGGTAGCTGTATTGGTCGTGTCGGCGGCGGCCGCTGCCGCACTGAAGCCGCTTATCGCGCTGGCCATTGGAGTCTCCTTGAATTCTGTGGAATGGGTTCGTTTATCTTGTCGTCGACGTAGTCGGCCCAGGTTTGCTGCGACCGTCTTTGTTGGCGTCCGTCTTGATCCAGTGGCTGACGCGGGCTGCGGTCGCCGCCTTGTGCGCCACCCTTATTGCCTGCCTCCGAGCCCGAGTCGAGTCCGCTCATCTCTGTACTGCGGACAGCGGTGACATGCTCCCCTGCATTCAGGTGCTCCACCTTGAATCCGGTGGCGTCCAACTGACGGGCGAGCTGGTCGGAGTGAGTTCGCAGTGCCTGTGTAAGCCCAGGGTCCGAGCTGCGGACGTCGACGATCACCCGGCCACCACGCTCAATCAGGTGCAGGTCGACGTTGGAGGTCGGTGTGTCCGGGATACGCAGAGAGATTTCCCGCAAGGGCGCCGAGCTTCGAGGGGCCACGGATTCGACAGGGACCGATTCCCTAACCGGCAAAGAACGATCGGACGACCTCTCCAAACCCGCCGGCCGAGCACGTTCCCCGTCAACCGCCGGTCCAGCTAAGGGCGTCTGGAATGGAACGGTGATGCGCGGCGCGTCGATTGGCGGTTGCTCTTCAGTGGCTGCTGCGTCCGAATTACTGGAGCGAGCGGGTGCGGCCTCCACTGCCACCTTTAAAGGAGTCCTGTCTGGTAAAGGAGTCTTGTCTGGCGCTTCGTGATCGTGAGCGTGTTGTTGGTCTGCTTGGGGACGCGGGCCGTCCGCAGGAGGCGTAACAGTCAGTTCGGAGGCAAGCGGCGAAGTGGCAGCAGTCGCGCGGCCCGCGGCTCTAGTATCAGTGGGGCGCGGCAATTCAGGACTTGTACCGGCGGAAACAGATGAAATTGAAACTTCTATCGCCTCTGGGAGCGTCGCGGGCGTTTCTAACCTCGTTGGTACCCGCGGACTGGGCGCGGGTGGAATGCTGCCACCGGGAGGAGGCTCAGGACTCTTCGCCCGGATCACTGCGTGGAGCGCCAGTTGAGGTGCCAAAAGAACTCCCGCCGGCTGTGCAGGGAACTTACTTCCAGGAGTGTTCTTCTCCTGCAAAGGCTCGTGTGTTGGGACCGCGCCCGCTGCGGCTTCCGCAACTACCTTTCCGCCGTCCGCTGCGGCCGGTGCGTCTAACGAAAGGACAAGTCTAGGCGTAGGGGGCAGTATTTGCGGGAGGATCGCTGTGAGGATCGGTACGTTCTCCGGACTGTCCTGAGCTTTCTTTTCCGCTGGCTCATCGTCCTTCCGTTCAGCCTTCGGCTTAGTGACGCCGGGGGCGTCCTTTTCCAGTCCGCTCGGCGCCGCACCGGCTCCTGATCCTATTAACGCCTCGACGATTTGAAGGAAATCTTGCGCGGACTCTGCGCCGGGCGTTGTTAGTGTCGTCGCTTGGCCCGTCGCGCCCACCAGGTTGGCCATCGCAGCGGGAATGACTGTCATGCTCACGCCTTTTGCTTGCGCACACCACCTGCCAAGACGGCATGACATCTAATCAATCGCTTGGCATCGGTCAGAACGACAATATCCCGGCGCACGGTTCAAAACGGCATGATGTTGTCACTTTGGGAACGGTACGACTGGTTAACTGCTGGATTTCCAGCGAAAAGGCTGGCTGTCGAGTTGCATTGGATCAGGTCAACGATATGGACCCACTCTTAACAGCGGCGGCAAGCGGAATGCGAGCGCGCATGGATTCGCTCGATATGCTCGCCAACAACGTCGCCAACAGCGGCACCGTTGGCTTCAAAGCGGATCGCGAATTCTATGGCGTGTATGTCTCCGAGCAGGCTGCGCAGAACATCGACCCGGATCTTTCCCCGGTGGTGGAAAAGCACTGGACCGATTTTTCGCAAGGCACACTGCTCGCGAGCGGCAACCCGCTCGATCTGGCTGTCTCGGGCACGGGACTCTTCGCTCTCGACTCGCCAACCGGACCTTTATATACACGTAACGGCAATTTTCGGCTCAGCCCGGACGGGCAGATCATTTCTCAAGACGGCAGCAAGCTGCGAGTCAAGACGCCGAACAATCAACCGCTCAAGCTCGATCCCGCGCGCGCCGTGGATATTGGTCCCGACGGAATGATTCGTCAGGACAGCCAGGAACTCGGTCAAATCGAGACCTTCGAAATGGACAATACCAATGCGTTGGAAAAGCGCGGCAGTTCGTATTTTCAATGGATGGACAACGGCCTTCCCAAGACCTCGACGTCCACCGAGATCCATCAGGGCGTCGTCGAGAATTCCAATGTTCCAGTGGCCGAGGCTGCGGTCCGGCTGGTAAGCGTAATGCGGCAGTTTGAAATGTTGCAAAAGGCCATCTCCTTGGGCGCGGACATGAATCGCCGCAGCATCGAGGAAGTAGCCAAGGTCAATTGAGGACAGGAGATCACCATGATTCGAGCTCTCTATAGCGCGGGCAGCGGATTGGTCGCGCAGCAGATGAACGTAGATAACATCGCCAACAATCTTGCAAACGCCAACACCACCGGCTTCAAGATGCGGCGCGCCCAGTTTCAAGATTTGCTATACCAGAATTTCATTCAGCCTGGAGCCGCCGCAGGGGCGCAGACTGTCGTTCCGGCCGGCCTTCAGATCGGTCTCGGAACACGTCCCTCGGCTAACGAGATCATTTTTCAGCAGGGGAATTTTCAGTCCACCGACAATCCTCTGGATATCGTGATCCAGGGTAAAGGATTCTTCCAGGTACGGCGGCCGAATGGGGAACTCGCGTACACGCGCTCGGGTGCCTTTCAGGTGGACAAGGACGGCAATGTGGTCACCAGTCAAGGTGACGCGCTGGAACCGCAGATCACGATACCCGCGCAAGCGCAGGCGATCACGATTGCCGCCGACGGGACCGTCAGCTACACGCAACCGGGCCAGAACGCGGCCCAGGTCGCCGGTCAGATTCAGTTAGCCAATTTCACCAATCCTGCCGGCATGAACAGTATCGGCAACAGCCTGTTCACACCCACTGACGCGAGCGGAGAACCGCAAGTGGGCAACCCGGGCGGTCAGGAAGGGCTCGGATCGTTGATGCAGGGATATCTGGAACAGTCTAATGTCAGCGTTGTCGAAGAATTCATAAATATGATCGTGAGCCAGCGGGCCTATGAGGCAAATACCAAAGTGGTGAAGGCGGCCGATGAAATGTACAGCCAGGTGAACAATCTCACCCGATGACCTGGTTGCTGTGTTCTCTTGCGCTGCTCGGGACTGCCGCTATTGCAGGCCAGTGTTCCACCGTCGACAACGAGCGCATATTTGGTCGCGATTTGAAGGCGGCCTCGACTGCCTTCGCCGGCACGCCAGACGATGCGGAAATAGCATTTGCTCCCGCTCCCGGAGTGCGCCGCGTCCTGACACCCCGCGAGCTATCAAAATATGGAACCGTCGAAGGGACGCTCTGCTTTGAGCGCGCGGGCAGTCTGCTGGCCGTCGATGCGCTTCAATCTGCGATGAAGGAAGCTTTCGGTACCCGCAAGATTGATATTCAAATCGTCGACTATCTCAAATCTCCCGTACCGCACGGGGACCTCGAGTTCCCAATCGTCGGACTTTCCCGGCCGTCGCTCAACGCCCTCCTCGCGCCGGTGATCTGGCGGGGACGGCTGCGTTTCGACGGTCACAAGAGCCTCAGCGTCTGGGCCTCGGTTCTACTCACCGAAAAACAGCAGTGGATAGAGGCGGTGGTGCCGCTGAGTCCCGGCGTTGCGATTACCGCTGATCAGATTCGGACATGCACGGGCTCCCGATTTCCAGCGCTCGCGCAGGTTGTCGCGGACGCCGCCATCTACATCGGACGGTCGTCACGCCGTCTGATCCCTGCCGCCCAGGAACTCTCCCCAGCCTGGTTCGGAGATCCGCTTTTAATTGCGAAAGGCGAGATGGTGCAGGCGGAGGTGGTGAGCGGGAGCATCTCTATCCGGTTTGACGCCAACGCCGAAAACGGCGGACGGCTGAATGATTCAATCCTGATTGTCGACCCGCAACTTGGCCGGCGTATGAAGGGCCGCGTCGCGGCCAAAGGAAAGGTATTGATTGATGCCCTGCAGAACAAGCGTACTGCTCCTGTTAGCGCTGTCGGTGACGCCGATCGCCGCCGGGCGAATCCCGAGTAAAAAATCGACCCACGCCGCGGAAGACTCACCGCTCGACCGCTATCTTGCCGAGGTCAAGAAGCGTGAAGCCGGGGCCGGCAGCGTAGTTTCTCCCGGATCCCTGTACTCAGCGGGGTCACGCCTGGGCGACGCCTACCGCGATGTTCGAGCCGGACAGCTCGACGACATCGTTACCATTCTGGTCTCCGACAAAGCATCGGCGATTGCTACCGGAACCACCAATACCACGCGGAAATCTGCAGCCACGGCCGGCGTGCAGTCCATGCTGGGCCCCCTCAAAGCCACTGGCGCTCTTCCAAACCTGGTAGGCACCACCGGAAATCAACAATTGCAGGGGCAGGGAACCACCAGCCGCGACAGCACCCTTACAACGACGCTCTCCGCGCGCGTTACCCATGTTCTGCCCAACGGAAATCTCGTGGTGGAAGGCATCAAGGAGATCATGGTGAACTCCGAGAAGCAGTGGGTGAGCGTACGTGGCATCGTCAGAACGCAGGACCTCAGCGCTGTGAATACCGTTGCCTCCGACCGCTTGGCAAACCTTGAAATCAAGGTTAATGGAAAAGGCGTTGTGAACGATTCCGTTCGCAGGCCTTTTATCCTATACCGCATTCTGCTTGGACTCTTGCCTTTCTAATCCACATGAAACACACTGCCACCGCGCTACTCTTCCTGATGCTGAATGCACAAGGCGCCACACGGCTGAAGGAACTTGTATCCTTCGAAGGCGTTCGAGACAACCAACTGGTGGGTTACGGGCTGGTTGTGGGTCTGAACGGTACTGGCGACAAGCGTCAGACTGTCTTCTCGGCTCAGAGTCTCACCAATATGCTTGAGCGCATGGGCGTGTCGGTATCGGCATCCGCCCTGCTAGTACGGAATACGGCTGCCGTCATCGTCACCGCCAATCTCCCGGCCTACGCCCAGCCCGGGACGCGCATCGATATCACGGCTTCAGCCCTCGGTGATGCCGCGAATCTGCAGGGCGGAACGTTAGTGCTCACCCCACTCAAGGCCGCCGACGGCCAGGTCTATGCGGTGGCCCAGGGAGGCGTGGTAACAGGGGGATTCGCCGTGGGACGGGGCGGCACAAGCCAAATGACGAATCATCCGACGGTGGGGCGTCTACCTGGAGGCGCCATTGTCGAACTGGCGCCGCCTTCGGTTCCTCCGTCCGCGCTCGTCAAACTTCAACTACGTCGCGCCGATTTCACTACGGCTGCCCGAATCGTCGAAGCCATCAATCGAAAGTTCCCGGAGGCAGGCGCCCCGGTGGCGCACGCGGAAAATTCCGCCCTCGTCTTGATCGACGAACCAAAATCGTTCGCTTCCCGTCACGTGGAGTTCCTCTCAGAGATTGAGAGCCTGACGGTCGACGCAGATATCATCACTCGAGTGGTAATCAACGAACGCACGGGTACGATTGTCATGGGTAAAGACGCTCGCATCCGGCCCGCTGCCATTCTGCACGGCGGACTCACCGTCGAGATTCGCACCAACCCTGTCGTCTCTCAGCCAGGCCCGCTCTCAAACGGAACCACCGCCGTTACCCCGCAAACCACAACCGCCGTGAAAGAAGATAAGGCTCGCAGTATTATGCTCGAGCCGGGAGCTAACGTTGAGGATCTTGTCCGGGCCTTAACGGCGATTGGTTCTACTGCCCGTGACATTATTGCCGTGATTCAAGGTCTTAAAGCGGCCGGTGCGCTGGACGCTGAAATCGAGGTGATCTGATGGGCGGACTTCTAGCTGTTCCCGCCGCGACCGCGGCCGCCACTAACTCGGACCCGGCGGTGAAACCGAAGAATATCGCCGACGCGGCGCGTCAGTTTGAGGCGATCCTCATTCAACAGATGCTCAAATCCGCTCACGCTGGCGGAGGTGCTTCCTGGGCCGGGGAAGACGAAGCCGGTTCGGCCTTAGCCGATATGGCCGAGCAACAGTTCGCTCAAATGCTGGCGAACGGCGGCGGCATGGGCTTGGCTAAACTGGTAACCAAGGGCCTCGGCGATTCCTGACGCTATAGTGCCCTCCGAGGTACAAGGTGAAGATTCAAGGTAACTCGCCCATTCCTGGCCCGGACCCCGGAGCCCCGAAAGCAAAGTTGTCCCCCGCCGGCCACACCAAGCCGCTCGCCGACACTGCGGGAGTCTCCGATGTTGCCCGGACAGCCCTCGACTCTGACGTCCCTCGCATCGAAGAGCTAAAACAGCAGTATGAGGCGGGGACTTACTCCATCCCGGCAGCCGATTTGGCTGCCAGCATCGTTAACACGCACAAGAAGATCTAGGCAATGCAACTCAGCGGTCGGTACTCGGGTTGATTCACCTGTTCCCGATAGCCGCTCGGGGCTTTTGCGGCCGCTGCATCTTGGCATAGCTGCCACGCCTCCAGCAGCGTCGTCAGCAGCGACTCCACTTCCGTTAACGGCTGCTCGATTTGCTCGCGGTTTGCCTGGTTCAGGCGTCGCGCCATGTAATCATACAGCTCCGCTAGATTCCGACTGACCTCGCCACCTTGGCTGTGGTCGAGACTCATAGCCAACTCGTTGACGATGGAAGTCGCCTTCGAGATTTGACGCGATCGCTCGGCGATGTCTCCCTTGGCCAAACTCGCTCTGCCGGCCCTCACTGCGTCCACCGCACCACGGTACAACAAAGTGACCAAAGTGAGCGGATCGGCCTCCAGGACCAGATCATCAAGACAACTGCTATAGGTGTTGGGAGTTGACATGAGTTTTATTATTTCGTTTTAGTCTGCTCAGCCATGCGAATGACATATTCCGGCGGCACCTGCATCGTCACCTCTCCGGTCTTCCGATCGACGACTCGCACCAGAGCTCGATGTGTTTCGCGATCGAACACAAATGTCAGTTCGCTGTGACTACCAAACAGTTGCGTACCATTCAAGGCCTTTACTGCTTGAATGAGTTCTCTCTGCTTTGCGACCTGCGCGCGCGATTCCGGGCTAGGACTATCCAGACTGATTGCCGGTACCCGACCAGCGGCCGCCGCGTTTATGACTGATCCAATGTCCATGGGATTCGCCTCTGACGGATGTCTGACCACTTCCGCCACTGTCCTCCTTATCGGGAGCGCTTTCTGAGACTTGAATGAAAAGTTTGCGACCTCTCCTGCTTTTTCGCGCCTAAGGTGTTTTCGCACTCCCACCCTCGGGTACCCTTCCTAGCTAATCCCGCCTACGAAAAAGCCACTACGGTTCTAGGTTCTTATTCCTCCTTCGTACCAACCATTTTGGTAGCCCAGTTCTATTTGTCCCAGTCCACATGTGCCCTAGAATCATTCAACGGGACAATCTATGGAACTCCTCGGCAATCACCTGCAGATCTTCGTAAGCCTCGGTTTGGTTCTGTGTGCCGCCGCAGTAGCGCTGGTCTGCGAACTGCTCAAACGAAACAACGAGCATCTTCGTGAGCTCAACGTCGAACTTCGGGTTCGGCGCGACGCTGAGATTGTCCGCAATCAGGTGCTTGTCCAGGCCGTGGCCGCCGCCAATGCCGCCGCAGCAGCTACCCAGGCCGTTGCGCCAAGCGCCGAATCTCACCGTGTGACTGAGCATGCTGCTGTCACCGAGCGCGTCGCAGCCACCGATGCCGGTCCTTCGATGGAGCGCGCCAAAGAGTTCGTCTCCCGCAAAGGGCGCCGTCCAGCGGAAGCTCAGCCTGCCGCCGCTGCCCCCGTCGATAGCAATCCCGGCGCTTCACTTGCCGAAGCCCGAATGCTGGCTCGTGAGTTTATGGGCCGCGCGGCTGCTCGCGCCGGCCACGATGTACCCACACCGGACGCCAACCCGACCGTCGCCAAGACTCCGGAAGTCATCGTCGAGCGTCCTGTAGCTGACCGTACGGCCGCCACTGCCGCCCAAACTGCGCACAAAAAGAATTGGGACAAGCTGCTCGGCACCCAGCGCAAGATGCACGAGACGCCGGCCGTCGAAGTGGTCGCCTCACCCCGAACTGCTCAAAGGCCCAAACTGGGTGAGCTCATCCCCTTTGAGACCCTGCAGAACTCCAGCGACACTCTGTCTATCCCTGAAGGCTTCCACGAGGGCATGACGCTGGCTCGTTTGCTAAACGGCGAAAAACCCGTCCGCGGCCTTGTCATTGTGATCGGGATTAACGATTTTACGGCTCGTCGCGACGAGACCGGAGAACTTGGAATTGAGATGCTCACTGCCAGCGTCACCGACCATCTGCGTACGATTCTGCAGCCCGGTGAGTTTGCCTGTCAGAAGGCGCCCGATGAATTCCTCATGATCTGTCCCTCGGATCATGAACCGGCCGCGCAGCATCGCTTAGGCGAAATCGCCGAAGCTCTTTGGGACTTTCAACTGCGCGCCATCGGCACCTCGTCCATCCTGTTTAGCTGGGGTGGCGTTGAAGCCAAGGGCGAGCCTTTCGCCGATGTTCTAGCCGCGGCGTCCGAGCGAATGCAGGAGACGCGGCGCAGCCGTCGGTCGCTTTCACTTGAAGTTCCGCAACGGCGTCGAGCGGTCTAACGATTTTCCTCGCCTTCCCGGTCATGGGCACAACTGACCCGGACGGTCCTCTTCTCCAGGGCGCCCCTCCACGGGTGCCTTGGAGATTTTTTATTTCCGCACCAGTCCTTCAATTGCCTCGAGTTCTTTGCCGGCTTCTCCCCATTTTCCCTGAGCTGCCAAAGAACGATAACGCTGGAGATGTTCGCGGATCACATCCAACCACCCGATCCGCCTTCTGTGGAGCGAGTCCCGGCATGCGGCCGCCCGGTGCTGGTGCCGCCGGCAAGAGGACCGGAGGCGGAGGTGCGGCACTCGACGCCGATGCCGCCGCGCCCGGCGAAAGCTCGGCAAGCTGTGCCATCACCTGTTCCCACGTGTCGGTATGGATCAGCGAACTCCCCACCGCCACCTTCTTCAACTGCGGCACAACTGACCCGGACGGTCCCCTTCTCCAGGGCGCCCTCCACGGGTGCCTTGGAGATTTTTTATTTCCGCACCAGTCCTTCAATTGCCTCGAGTTCTTTGCCGGCTTCTCCCCATTTGCCCTGAGCTGCCAAAGAACGATAACGCTGGAGATGATCGCGGATCGCGTCAACCACCGGATCCGCCTTCTGCTGAACCAGCCCTTGCGCGCGGCCGCCTGGTGCTGCTCCCGCCGGTAATAAGACCGGAGGCGGAGGTGCCGCACTCGACGCCGATGCCGCCGCGCCCGGTGATAGCGCCGCAAGCTGTGCCATCGCCTGTTCCCAGGTGTCGGTGTAGATCAGCGAACTCCCCACCGCTACCACTACCTTCTTCAACTGCGGCATCCGTGCTTCGCGAGCTTGAATGTAAATTGGATGGACATACATGAACGTATCGTCCACCGGTAGAACCAGCATTTGCCCGTGTAGTACCTGTGAACCCTGCTGGTTCCAGAGCGTGAGATCCTTTGAGATCGTCTGATCCTGATTGATCCGCGCTTCCACCTGCATCGGTCCGTAAATCGTCTCCGACTTCGACAGCAGCAGCACGTTGGTCTCACCCAGCTTGGCGCCGTCGCAGCGAGCCATCATCAACCCGATCAGATTATCCTTGCTGTGCGGAGTGAACGGAATCGACAGTACGAACTCCGGATTAGCCTCGCCCGGCAGCGTTGCCACAACGTATGCCGGAGGAATCGGCTGCGGCGGTTTGCTCTGATCCTGTACCCACCCGGCAAGGTCCCACAGATCGGCCTTGTTATAGAACGACTCTGCATCCAACATGTGGAATGTCCGGTACATCTCCGCCTGCACCCGGAACATCGCCTCGGGATAGCGTGCGTGTGCGCGCAGATCGGCCGGCATCTCCGACATCGGCGTCAGCAGGGCGGGGAACAGCTTTTGATAAGCCCGGATGAGCGGATCGGCTTCGTCAAACACGTAGAGCTTCACGCTGCCGTTGTAGGCATCCACCGTCGCTTTCACTGAATTGCGAATGTAGTTGATCCCACCTGCCTCGGCCAGGTACGACGACCGTGAATAAGGATGCACGTTCGAGGTGACGTAGCCGTCCACAAACCAGTGCAGCGTCCCGTCAGCGGCAATCACCAGATAAGGATCGGCGTCCCAGGTGATGAACCCCGCGAGCGTATGCAGTCGCTCGGTGATACTCCGGTGAATCATCATCCGGCTTCCCGAGGTAAGCTGGCTGGTCAACAGGATGTTCCAATCGCCATACACCAGCGACGCTGCAAGCCGCATCGGTGCCGATGAAATCGGGAAGCCGCCCGTACCTTCATAGGTGGTGTGAACATTGTTCGAACCAGAGGGATAGTTGAACTCCGGCTGGTTGGTGCGCACGAACACGGGCTCGTGAACCTGCTCGCCATAGTAGAGTTCAGGACGGGTGAGTTTCAAGCTGGGCGTGAGAATCTCAGGGGGCGCGTTGCGGATGAACAGAATCGGCAGTCCGTTTGAATCAATCCGGTTCGCTTCGCCCAGCACCAGGCCATAGCCATGCGTGTAAACCGTATTAGGATTGGCCCAGCGGTTGCGCGCGTCTCCCAACTGGTTCAAGTCCAGTTCGCGAGGCGCGATCAGCACCTGGCGCAATTGACCGCCAATCGTATAGCGGTCCACATCGGCGTCGGAGTAGACGTAAGGACGCAACGGCTGGATCTGGCTGACTGTGTCTTTGAACGCTTGCCAGTCCCACAGACGCACGTTGTCCAGTAGCGCCTTGTTCTTATCCACGTTCACTCTGGCTTCACGACGCGCCGGAAAATCCTTCTCCTTGATGTGCTCAGTCAGCCCGTAGGCGAGACGCGTGGCCTGGATATGGCGCTGAATATAAGGTTTCTGGATCGCGATTTCGTTCGGCTTGACGTACAGCGACGTGACTAACTGCGGCACAATTGCGCCCAGCATAGGCACCACCACCATCGCCAGGGCAAACCGAAGCCGTCCCATCCAAATAAATCCCGCCGCCAGCACGCAGGCAATTACCGACATCCACAGCAGCGGCAGGCGGACTGTTTCCGCTGTCCAGTCAACGCCCACCATGAACCCGTGGTCAGCCAGCAGCCATTCGTAGCGGCGCAGGTAAAACCAGACCGCGAGCCCAGCGAGGAAAATCGAGATGAGCGTGCGGAAGAACTTTGACTGGAACGCCGCGGCAATCTCGTCGTTGCCAATGTTCAGCACGACACTGTTGGCCTGCTGCCCCATGTTTAGGAACGCATACCAGCCGCGCGACGTCACCAGGTGCACCACTGCGGCGATCAGCGACAGGCTCATCACCACTGTCAGCAATGTGCGATAGAAAGGCAGCTCAAAGAAGTAAAAGGCCAGCGGCTGCCCGTACACCGGGTCGCGCCAGCCGCCGTCGGCTCCAAGCGCCATGCCGCCGAAGTAGCGAACCACTTCCCATGAGTCCACGGCTTGTGCCGCATAAATCGCTGCCACCACGGCGATCGCAAGCGTGGCCAGGCGTGCGTAGATCGTATGCGCGCCGAGTCGCGTGCCGCCAGCCTTCATCCCACGCGCGTGAGTGATCCACAGGACCACAAAAGCGAGCAGCCAGCAGGCCAGTCCGGGGCCCACGCTGTAGAGCATCATGCTGATCCAGGTGGAAACCTGCCCGAGTTCCTTCCACCACTGGTAATCCAGCACCCAGCCGGCAACCGTTCGGGCCCCGGCCAGCGAAATCACTACCAGCAATACCGCGAACAGCAGACCGCCACGAGATCGCATGAATCCTCCCGACACTACCCTAGCGTGTTGTGGTTATGCTGGCGTGTTTTCAATTTTCCAAACAATGCTTCCGTCCACCACGGTGGCCACGGCACCGCCGCGAAACTCACGGCCATCGAACGGAGAGTTGCGGCTTTTCGAATGCGAACGGGAGACGTCGTACTTCCAGCGGCGGTCCGTATCGAAAACCGTTACATCACCCGGTGCGCCTTCAGTCAGCGTGCCGGCATCGAGCGAGAGAATCCGCGCGGGTCCGGTGGTGAACAACTCGATCAATCGCTTGAGCGTGATGATCCCGCGATGCACGATTTCCAGTGAAAGCCCCAGTGCCGTTTCGAGGCCAATAATGCCGAAGGGACAGCGCTCGAATTCCTGCATTTTGTCGTGACCAGCGTGCGGCGCGTGATCGGTGGCAATGGCGTCAATCGCGCCTGACGCAAGACCTTCAATCACTGCGTCGATGTCGCCCTGCCGCCGGAGCGGCGGCTTCATCTTGAAGTTGCTGTCGTAGGGCAGCATGTCAGAGTCGGTGAGCGCGAAATGATGGGGCGTCGTTTCCGAAGTCACACTCAGGCCCCGGCTTTTTGCGAACGCGACCATTGCCACCGCATGCCGGGTGGAAATGTGTGCGACGTGGTAGCGGGCGCCGGTCAACTCGGCCAGCAGAATGTCGCGCGCCACCATCACGTCCTCGGCGGCGGACGGGATGCCTCGCAATCCCCAGCGTACGCTTTGAGCGCCCTCGTGCATGTCTCCGCCCGCACTCAGGTTCAGGTCCTCGCAGTGATTGATCACCGGTAGGCCCAGGGACTTTGCTGTCTCCATTGCCCGCCGCATGAGGCGCGCGTTCATCACCGGCTTGCCGTCGTCTGAGACAGCCACCGCGCCGGCCTTCTGCATTGAGCCGAATGCCGCGAGTTCCTCTCCCAGGCTGCCTTTCGTGATGGCCCCGATGGGATGGACTTTTACGATCGCAGTCCGCCGGGCCCGGTCCACGATGTAGCTGGTTACGGTCGCGCTATCGTTCACCGGCGACGTGTTCGGCATACAGCAGATAGTTGTGAACCCGCCGGCGGCACCCGCACGCGCACCCGTCTCCACGGTTTCTGAATACTCGAATCCCGGATCGCGAAGATGAACATGCATGTCCACGAAACCAGGTGCCACCACACATCCCGCTGCGCTCAACACTTCTGCTTCACCTGCGTGAAGGCCGGCGCCGATCGCGCGAATGCGCCCGTCCTCGATCAGGACGTCGGCTGTTTCATCGCGTCCGGATGCAGGGTCGATGACGCGTCCACCCTGAATCAGCAAGTTCTTCATTGCGCTAGAATCCGTTCGAGCACGGCCATTCTGACCGCGATGCCATTCTCCACCTGGTTGAGAATCGCCGAACGCTGGGAGTCGGCCACATCATTCGACAATTCGCGGCCACGGTTGATCGGACCCGGATGCAGCACGATCGCGTCCGGCTTGGCCAGCTCAAGATGCTCGAGCCGCAAGCCATAAAAGCGAAAATAGTCCGAGGCAGGGAACGGTGTTTCGTGCTGACGCTCTAATTGCACGCGCAGCATCATGATGATGTCGGCGCCGCGAATCGCCTCATGGATGTCATGCGTCAACACCACGCCACGACCCAGCTGCGTCAGCTCTGCCGGCAGCAACGCGGGAGGTCCACAGAGCACCACGCTCGTGCCGAACTTCGAAAGCAGGTGAACGTTTGACCGTGCCACACGGCTATGGGCGATGTCGCCGATAATGGCTACTCGCAGCCCCTCAATGGTTCCTTTGTTGTCCTCTATAGTCAGCGCATCCAGTAGGGCTTGTGTGGGATGCTCGTGTGTGCCGTCGCCGGCATTGATGATGGGGGTGGGCAGGTAGCGCGAGAGAAAATGAGGCGCTCCCGAAGCCGAGTGTCGCATGATGATCGCGTCGGGACGCATGGCGCCCAGCGTGTTCAGCGTATCCACCAGGCTCTCACCCTTCGATACGCTCGAGCCGGATGCCGTGATCGAGATGGCGTCGGCGCCTAATCTCTTCGCGGCGATTTCAAAGCTCGTGCGCGTACGGGTGGAAGCCTCGAAAAACAGGTTCACCACCATCCGTCCGCGCAGCGTCTCGAAGCGCTTGAAGGATTGATTCTGGACCGGTTGAAAACTCTTCGCCCGCCGCAAAATCTCTTCGATTTCGCTCCGCTCCAGCTCTTCAATGCCAAGCAGACCGCGCGCCATGGTCAGGCAGTTTCCGGAAGCCTCTCGGCCAGCAGGACTTCCTCCCGGCCATCAATCTCACGAAATTTCACTTCGATGATCTCCATCGCCGAGGTTTGCACCATCCGGCCAACGTACCTTGCTTCGATGGGAAGCTCGCGGTGCCCGCGGTCTATCAGCACCAGCAATTGCACTCTTGCCGGGCGTCCATGATCAAACAACGCGTCCAGTGCTGCACGGATCGTTCGTCCGGTGTAGAGCACATCGTCAGTGAGGACGATGTCCTTGCCGGTAACCGGGAAACTGATTTCAGTGGCGTTCACCACCGGCACCGCACCCACCGTCGACAGATCATCGCGGTAAAGATTGATATCCAGCACGCCCACCGGAATCTCGCGCTTCTCGAGTTCCGATATCTTCGCCGCCAGCCGGCGAGCGAGGGGAACACCCCTCCTGCGGATCCCGATGAAGGCGAGTTTGTCGAGGTCCGTCGTCTTCTCTAGAATTTCGTGAGCGAGTCGAACCATGGAACGGTCGATCTCTGATGCGCTCATTAATTGCGCTTTTTCGCGGGTCAGGGGCATAGCTTGAAGGCTCAGCGTATCACAGTCGGCTGCGCTGGTCAGTATCGTTTTAGACGCGAGCGTATTCGACGTGCAGTTTTCTCGATTTCGTCCAGGCGCTTCAGATCTTCGATTGACAAAACGAACCTGGTGTTCGTTTCCAGGGTCTTCTCGAGTTCCTTCGAAAGTTCAACAAGCTTCTGCGCATCCGCGATGTTCTTCTCGAAATCTGCCTTGAGAATTTCGTCCTTCTGGCTCTTACCATTGGGCAGTTTAACCTCGGCGGGGTCGTGGCGCGGAAGTGGTTCAGGCTGCTGTGCAGGGAGGCTAACAGAAATAAGGAGGAGAAGAAGCGGGAGGAACTTACAGGGATTCTTCATCGCGTCACGCCCATCATAGCTCGATGGGACATGACGCGATTGGATATTCGAAGGAATTAAAAACTATCGTGCGGAAAGACGCTTGCGCAACATCGCGGCAAGCCCCAAACCGCCGGCCATCAACAGCAGGCTGCTCGGCTCCGGGACAACATCAACGCCAATCACGGTGCTGCTCGGCGTTTGCAGGAACTGAGCTCCCGGCGAAGTAATTGGCGCCGGTGTCGTAACCGGGTTCACTGCCGGACCAATCGAGAAATTGACCACATCGAGTTGCAAAGGCGCGCCCGTCGAGCCGCCGGATCCGTAGCCGACGATCGAGCTTGTCGGCGCGTATCCGGAGTAGCCGGTGCCGCCACTATATCCGCTGTAGCCCGACGAGCCGAACAGGCCCAGAGTCGAACTGGTCGAGGAATAGCTGGAACCGCCGATGCTCAGCGAAACCTGCTGATAGCTGGAAGCCGTGTTATTGGACGCTCCGGTTGAAGATCCATACATTGAGGATCCGTAGGTGGTACCGGCGAAAGTATTGACCGCCGAGTAAGCATTGAGTGTGCTGTTCGAGGTCGATAGCCCGTAGGACGCCAGGGAGACCGTGGGAGTACTCGAACTGTAGGCGCTCAATGCCGAATTCGTGTTCGCATAAAGCGAAGAAACGTTCGACCCGTAGAAATATGAAACGTCGGCAGACCACGCGCTCAAGCCGCAGGTCGCCATCACCGTCAAGATTGTTATTGTTTGTCTGATTCTTATTCTATTCACTGTCGGCATTAGGGGCCCTCCGAATATAGACAAGCCTAGTGCTCTCCAGGTACTATAACGCAGGTGCGCCAGCCTTTTCAAGTGCAAAAGTTATGAGCTTTGGTCAGAGGCCGTAACTTGTTGTACGCTAGCAGGTAATGCGCGATGTTAACATCGGTTTGATCGGTCTCGGGAACGTCGGCGGCGGGACCCTTTCAATTCTTACTGAAAATAGCGACTCTATCGCTATGAAACTCGGCTTTCGTCTACGAGTGGCCGCAGTTTGTAGTCGCCAACTTTCCTCCCCCAGCTTGAGCCTGCTCGCGCCCGATGTCAAGCAAACTTCCGATTGGCGCGAGGTCGTGAACCATCCCGACATTGATATCGTGGCAGAGCTGGTTGGAGGCACCACCACCGCCAGCGACATTATTGATGCATCTATTGCCGCCGGAAAATCAGTAGTTACTGCAAACAAAGAGCTTATGGCGCTCAAGGGTGCCGATATCTGGGATCGAGCTATCCGTGCCGGCATCAACCTCGCCATGGAAGCCAGCGTCGCCGGCGGAATTCCCATCCACGCGGTTCTCCGCGAGGGTATTTCAGGTGACAGTCTCCGCACGCTTTACGGAATCCTGAATGGCACCTGTAACTATATATTGACCGAGATCGAGAAACATGGGACGGATTTCCCGACAGTGCTCGCCGAGGCTCAGCGACTGGGCTATGCCGAGTCTGACCCCAGTGCCGACGTGGACGGCTACGACGCACGCTCGAAACTTGCCCTTCTGGCCGCCCTCGCCTTCGGTGAGCGGATCACCCCCTCTGACATCTATACGGAGGGCATCCGCCGCGTCACGCCTGTCGATTTTGAATACGCCCGCCAGCTGGGCCATACCATTCGTCTCATTTGCGCCGCCCGGCAGACCCCCGATGGACTCCTCCTCTCCGTCCGCCCCGCTCTCATCCCGTCTTCCACCATCCTGGCCGGAGTGCAGGGTGCGTATAACGCGGTTTGGGTGCGCGGCAAGTACGGCGCCGATACCTTCTATTACGGCCGCGGTGCCGGACCCCTGCCCACCGGAGTCGCCGTGGTGAGCGACTTAATGCGCGTGGCGCGGGAGATCCGCTGTGGAAGTCCCGAGCGCGTTTCCCCGTTTGCCCACGAACGGCTGGGCGAATACAAACCCATACCAATCACGCTGAATCGAACCGCCTACTACTTACGTTTTCGCGTGGACGATCGCCCCGGTATCATCGCCAAACTCGCCACCGCCCTCGCCGATCAGCAGATCAGCATTGACGCAGTGCTACAATTGCCCACGCAGAACTGGCGCGATCTTCCGTTCGTAATCACCGTCGAACCCACCACCGAGCAATCGGTGCGCAATGCGATCGCGGAGATGTCGGCGATGAACTTTCTGCTCGAGCCGCCGCTAGCCATGCCGATGGAGGAGTCGCTATGAAATTCACGATTCTGCTGCTGACAGCAGCGCTTGCTCTGAGCGGCCAGGTCGCCAAGGACGCCAATCGCGCCTATGGGACCAAGGAAGGCCGCGCGGCGCTAATACCGACGCTGACCAATCCCGACCGCGACATCCGCCAGAAGCCGAAGGAATTGGTGGAGGCTCTCGGCGTCAAGCCTGGGTCGACGGTCGTCGATCTGGGGACCGGCCCCGGCTACATGCTGCCATTTCTCAGTCCGGCGGTGGGCGCCAAGGGGCGCGTCATCGCTGAGGATATTCAAACGGACTTTCTCGATAAAGCTCGTGAAAAAGCCGCCGAATTAGGTCTTAAGAACATCACATTCGTCCTGGGCTCGGACACTGATCCGCACCTGCCCGCTAACAGCGCCGATCTGGTCCTGGTTCTGGACGCCTACCATCACTTCGACTATCCGGAAAAGATGCTGGCCGCGTTCCGCCTCTCGCTCAAGCCGGGCGGCCGGCTGGCCATCGTCGAATATCACAAGCGGCGCGGCGCGATGGGCGGCGATCCCGATCGTCCCCTCACTCACATCCGCGCTGCCGAGGACGAAGTGATAAAGGAAGTGGAAGCCGCCGGCTTCAAGCACCTCTGGCATCGCGACCACGTCCCTGACAGCCAGTACATCGCCATGTTCGAGCGTTGATCATACTCCCATCGACGCATGTTATATTTGTAAGGACCAAACAACAAACCGGAGAGGTGGCTGAGTGGTCGAAAGCAGCGGTTTGCTAAACCGTCGTACTGGCCTAAACCGGTACCGTGGGTTCAAATCCCACCCTCTCCGCCAGCATCTCCATTCCTAATCTCCCGCCGATTGCCGTTGGTGCTTTACGGGCTCAATAGTCCTTTTTCGCGAGGCTGTGCAACTCCCATGCGGATTTGTAGTGCGCAACCTGAAAGAGCAAGGGCGCAGTCTCATCGAGGCGCCATGGTTGAGGCCAGTTCAGACGTAATGATAGGGGCTAGTCCGACCTTGGAGCGACCGCATGTGGAGAGCACGATCTGGTGTCTCACCCAAACAGCATTTTGCGGACTTGTGCCGTCTTGCGTACAATCCCGTAGACTGCAGCCAATTGGCGAAGCAACTGGTCTTCGTCGAGATCTGGAACATCTTGAAGGAGCTTCTTGCGTACGGCTGCGATTTCCGAGGGCGGGATCTCCTCAAGTGATCTGGGACCGCGATCACGGACATCCACTTCTGGCGAACCCGCTACCCACACAACCTGATTGATTTGCCCACCACGCCTTTGCTCATCGTTCTGGACGAGACGACCGAGCTTGACGGCCCTGTAGATGGCTCTATTCATGACCTGAACGATCTGGCTCCCAAGTCGCGAGTTTCCGGCGGCCTTGTTGTAGAGCGAATAGGCGCGGCGACAGACCATTGGGCCCTCGGCAGATACGATCTCGATCAAAACGTCGATGAGTTCGGATAGAGATGCCGAGTGCGGATCCGGAACAGGGCGCAACGTCCATGTTGAATACGGTGCCAGGGTGATTGGTGCGTCGATAGGTGTTACACAGTAGAGGGGGGACTGGTCCTCCTCATCAATAAGTTCCATAAGCCCAGACCCGACGTCCGGTTCCGGCCTGCCCTGCGCGCGCTCGTCGCCGTCGCTCTCACCTTCAGCATCTACCCGAAGGACGCTAACGGACGGCGGTTTCGACGGAGTGGATAGCCGCTCAGTTTCTACCTGCAAACCCGCGACAATTCCTTCCGCTTCCAGCGTTTGCCACAGTGGTTGTAGCGCGGCGACCGGGTCTCTATAATACGCACTCCCGCGGATACGCCAGAATCGCAGATCGCACCGCTCCAACATTCGCTGGCGATCCACGTCCCTATCCCACTCCTCGATGCCATGCCACTGGTCGCCATCGCACTCAACGGCTAAACGACCGCGCATTCCTTCAATGAGAAGGTCGATCCGCTTGCCCGCCAACTCATACTGCGGGATCGCGCGAAAGCCGCGATCGACGATTTGAAGGAATACATCGATCTCGAACCAACTGTCAAAGGGCAGCGGCGCTCTGGAATCGGAACGCCTCGACTCAAGCGCATGTTGGCGCAACTTGGCAACGTCGATCCCTTCGACCACCCTGGTCTGAATCTGTGGGTTCAAGCAATATTCAAGCAAATGGCGTCGAAGGCACAAACTGCTCAGATCGTCTATAGTTGCACTGTGAAATAGCCACATCTGATCGCGTGCGCGGCTCGCACCAACATTGAATCGCCTCTTGTCAGATTCTTTGGAAAGGACGCCGATGCGGCGCCCATCATTCGTCGCCGCAACCATCGAGAGAAAAATGACGTCCCGCTCATCGCCCTGAAAGGCGTATGCATTGCCGCATACCACACCACGCAATTGCATCTTTTGCGGGCCGATTCGGTCCATGAGCAGATCGCGGATCAGATTGGCCTGTGCATTCCCTTGTAGGCAGATCACGCCGAAACTCTTCCCTTCGTAGGCCGGATCAGCTAGGCACTTGGCGATCTGATCAACAATTGCATCAGCCTCCGGCTGGTTTACGACTCGATCGCCCGAGCCTTTAGCATATCCGTCCAGTACATGCCGAGTGAGCACCGGCGGGAGGCGTTGGCTACCGTATTGCCGCAACGGCACGAGCGGCTCAGCCTGGTAACAAAGGTTGTTTGAAAACTGGATAATCTCAGGCATGCACCGGAAATGCTCCCGTAACCGGATCCGGCCGGCGAAACGGATCTGGGCCTGATCGAAGAAACTGTTATCCACGCCCATCGCATCCCAGTGGGGAAGATCCGTGATGTATCTCTGCCTGAGAGCATCAACTGCGGAACGATCAAGGCCGACCGATTCCGGGCTGATCTGTTGGTCATCTCCAACAACGACAACTTTGCGGGCGATGTACTGCAAAAACAAAGCCTCAGGTCCTGACTGACTCGCCTCATCAATGATCGCCACGTCGAAAAGATCGGGAGCGGGTTTGGTCGTTTCGGCTACGCGATAGATTGGCATTACCCATGCGGGAATAGCACCACGGCAGTAGTCGAGATGATAGCGTGCCTCCTTGCGGTACTGCGTGGCGTACTTTCCAGTTCCCTTTCCGATCTTCTTGACCGCGAGGCGCCACGCCATAAGGTGCTCTCTCTGCTCCGGCTTCAACCGAGACAGGACGAACTCCCATGCTTTGCACGCGCCTAACTCTCGTAATCCTTGTCGGATTCGCTGTTGCGAATCCTCAATCTGCTGACGGATGCTGGATTCGATCTGCGCGTCTGAATGCCACGTGAGCCACGAACACGCCCTTGACCAGTTCCAGGCACCCACAAAGTCGGCCATTCGTGCGTCCCATGAAGAATCGTGGCGAGAGGCCAACACGCTCGCGACAAGTGCCGGTCTCCCCAGTTGGTTCTCCAGAGCCCTGCGTCGTTGTTGCCTGGAGCGGAGTTCCCACGCTGAGGTAATTGCATTGTGAGCTCTGGAATAGCGATCATAGTCCCTCTCCTGAACGGCTTCCAGAACTTCCAAAACGAGAGGGTGTGCATTTGGATCACGGCGCATCGACGTTAGTTCTGCAAGGAACGGCGAGACCTCGGTCTGGATGATGCGCAGTTCGTCCTGAATATTTGCGGCCACGATAACACTCAAAACGGATACGATCGCCTGGCGGTCATGTAATGCCAGTGACTGAACTTCTGGTACCCTCGCCGCAATTGTGATCACGGCGTCAACCTTGCTTGTCAGGTTCAGCACACATTTCAGGAGCTCGGCGCGGCGGACCTGATCACCGAACCGAAGCAACAAAGGATAGGACGAGGCGGCTAAATACGGCGACCATTGCTCGTCGACATACTCGACTGCCTGAATGACGTCCAGATACTGAAGGAGCGCTGTAGCTTCTTCGTGACGCTCGCAAGGCCGGCCGTTCACGCGAACGGCATCAACTAGGTAAAGACTGGCCTTCAGATGTTTCGACGCAAACGGATTGTATCTCAGCGAGAAGCCCGTGCCCTTGCCGGCAAGTAAATGATCGCGAAGCGTTTCAACATGCGCGCGGACTTCTGCGAGATTTCGCTGCTCAATCCCCGCTACTTTCAGTTCAGCAGCCCGATCAACGTGGTCCTTCAGGAATTCCAACTTCGCTGCTGTCGCTGCAGCCAGTGTCTGCCAGGAATGATGCTTCCCGTGACTCGCATCCTGGCTTGCCATCTTAACCCAATCCTCCGGCTCGGAGGAAAGCTTGTCCTGCAGGGTCAAGTAATCGCGCAACGCGGTCTCCAAGGCTTGGCGGGTCTCGATAGGGGCTGAAACCAAGGCCGGGAGGAGAGGATCCGATGCTGACTCGGCTGCCTGCATCCGGGCGCTGAGCTCCCGTTCCTTTAGTGCGATCTGATCAAAGCGGGAGGGGCTCGGAATGGCGGCTAACTCAGGCAGCACGCGACGGGAGTCTTCACCGGCATTCTCCCCAAGATCCCGACAGAACCCAAGGAGTGACGTTGCCTCGCTGTTGGTCAGCGGCGGATCGTGGTTAGGCTCGATGTCAATTTTGAGCCAACTAAACCTCTCGGCATCAGCAGCCAATTGGACGGCTAGAGCTTGGGGCGTCCCGCGGTACTCTCCGAAATCTAGATCTATAGTCTCAGTCTCTCTGGCGCGAATCGCCCTCAGCTTCGAATAACCTTCGGCAAGCTCACGTCTTGAATGGTCAAGATCCGCCACCAACTGTCTGATGCGGGTCTGTTTCTTCGCGCTGTCCCACTGATTGAGTTCGCTCAGGATGCCCTGGACAGATTCTTCCAGTTCGCGGAGGGCCGTCGTGTCGTTTCCCAATAGCGAAACGCAGAGGGGGGAAAACTCGGTTGGGAAATATTTCTTCAAAACGCGCAGGGCGCGAGCGGTGTGACTTGTCACCAGCAACCGCTTGCCGGTGGCGAGAAGATGACAGATCAGATTTGCAATTGTGTGCGATTTTCCGGTTCCGGGCGGCCCTTGAACCAGAACTCCCTGCCGACTAGCGAGCCGCTGTGCGATTTGGCGTTGCGCCTCATTCGCCGGGAGGGGGAAATACAGTTCGTCGTCCAAGCTTCCACCGGATCCATTCTCAGATTCGCTGTCGCGATCGTCGGACGATTGCTGGTCATCGCGAATGCTGACGAGTTTCTCGACCCCAACTGGAATCGGTCCGCCTTGGCTCAATTGCTTCGCGATTTCGGCAAAAACGCGGACCAAGTTTCGGTCACTCCTCTGCCGTACCAACAATCCAGGGGCAAAGTGCATTCGTGGGCTCGTTCGATCGGTCGTCCGGTCCTGAGGCTCGAGAGCCATATCGAGCGAACTCTGCGACGAAAGCTGCTGGAAATAGGCGTTCAGGGCAGTTGCCAATCCCGGACCCGCCCACATCCCGTCTCCGATGTCGGACAGTTCCTGCTGGATTCGATTCTGTAAATCGGGCAACGGTCTATCCTGCGGCTCTAGCATCTCCTGCTCGAGTGCCAGTCGGGCCCCATCGGCCGGTACTCCGACCGTTATGACGCCAGTCTTCGGATCAAACTCGATGGCCGCCTGAGCGACTGCGATGTGACGTTTGATTTCCGGACCGTGAGGCGGATGCCACGTCAATAAACCGACGCCTACAACCACCTCGTAGGATTC
Organism: Bryobacterales bacterium; assembly: GCA_038212445.1. Taxonomy (GTDB): domain Bacteria; phylum Acidobacteriota; class Terriglobia; order Bryobacterales; family Bryobacteraceae; genus TMP-7. The sequence goes on along the minus strand of JBBQUM010000004.1, from coordinate 17,062 downwards.
GCCCATTCGTTCCTGGTTCTGATAGGCCGCGAAGAGCTCATTGTAGATAGACTGAATGGGTTGAAGTCGGCGCTCCTCAACCGCCCAAGGCCGCCAATGATTTTCTACGTATAGTTCCCATTGCTGTTTGATGGCTGGACAGTCCTCCAGCCTGCAGACCGCCGTCTCGTGGTCGCCAGTGGCGAAATCCGTTACGCTGCTCTCCTCGACGATGCTATTCCTGAGTTGCGGTGCATCTTGAGAAGCGTCAGCGATATCGCGCTCGCTCAGCCAAGGTAACAAAAGGGACGGCGCGGTTGGCGGGCGCCTGCGATGCGGTCGTTCTACGCGCAGCCAGTCATCGTAAGCAGCATCGCGGCCGAGATCCCACGCGGCGCAGTAACATTCTTTTTCCCTCGGGATTTCTGCCCACCAAACGACTTGGTCATAGTCGTCGCAATTTCTTCTGACGTCACTCCGAAGTTCCGTCAATTCCTTTAGGTAGGTGAAAAGCCGGACGGCCTTGTCGCGCACCAGAGTGTCGTCGGTGAAAGTCTCAACTGTAGTGGTGCTCATCGGAAGCGGCGATCCCTGTAGCGCTAATCAATGGAGTTTTCGATAATCTCGTACCGCTTATTCTAGAGGCATTTAGGATAATAATGTGTGAAATAAGACCAACGTCCCTCGATGGCTACAATCACGGCGTCTGCGGATAAAGCCAAGCCCCAATGGGAGGTTCCAACCTGACCACTGTTGCGCCGACTCGCCGCCGATAAGAACAGGGGAGAGACTTACGTTTCCTGCGCGGGACCTTCTCAATTCGTGTCTGGTCGTGATGACATCCCTGGGGTATCATCAAGGCATGTCGTGGCCTGATCGCATCGTGATTGATCCTGGGGTCTTGGCGGGCAAACCAGTCGTCCGAGGCACTCGGCTTGCTGCCGAGTTCATCCTGGACCTGCTCGCCGCTGGACAGTCGGAGACCGATGTCCTCTCCAACTACCCGGGGTTGACGCACGACGACATCCTCGCGTGCCTGTCTTACGCGAGCCACCTCGCGCACGAGTACAAGGCATACCCACTCCCTGTCTGATGCGATTGGTCGCGGATGAGAACTTCCCGCTGGCGGCTGTCGCTGTGCTGAGGCAGGCCGGTCACGACCTGACCTGGGTACGCGCGGATGCCCCCGGCACGGGCGACCTTGCACTCCTGGATCTGGCCGAGGCGGATGGCCGGGTCCTCCTGACGCTCGACAAGGACTTCTGGCAGATCGCGATCCAGCGCCGTAAACCGCTAGAACGGAGCGGCGTGATTCTCTTTCGGGTCCATCCGGCAATTCCGGAGAACATCACTCCGCTGGTGCTACGGACGCTGGGCACGACGCAGGACTGGAGCGGGCACGCGAGCGTCGTCACGCCGGACCGCGTGCTGATGGTGCTCCTGCGGGGGCGCGATTCTCTCTGATCGCGGGTGTACAGCACTACACCTCGCCCAAGGTCCACAAACAGTTGCCACCAAGTTGCCACTCAAATTTCCCATAACCAGCCGAAAGCGACTGATCGTCAACCGGCACTCATCAGCATTTAAGGCTCTTACTGTCTAGCACCAACGGGCACAAGGCCAAAGAGCCAGAATGAAGCGGAATGGCTTCCCGCCGGTTGCCTAAACCGTCGTACTGGCCTAAACCGGTACCGTGGGTTCAAATCCCACCCTCTCCGCCAGAATCTCCATTCCTAACCTCCCGCCGATTGCCGTTGGCGTGCTCAGGCAATGCTGTGAGTAAGGGAATCGGCACATGAGGCCTACCTTCCGTCGAGACTTCGCATCGTGATCGATCCTGAGGTCCAGGCGGGCAAACCCGTCGTCCGAGGCACTGGCTTGCCGCTGGACAGTCGGAGGCCGACGTCCTCTCCAACTACCCGGGGTTGACGCACGATGACATCCTCGCGTGCCTGTCCTACGCGAGCCACCTCGCGCACGAGTACAAGGGAGACCCGCTGCCTGTGTAAAGCGATTGCTCGCGGATGAGAACTTCCCGCTACCGGTCGTCGCGCACTGAGGCAGGCTGGCCACGACCCCTAACCTGCGTACCCACCACAGGCCCCCGGCACGGGCGACTCTGCACTCCTGGATCTCGCGAGGAAGAGGCCGGGTTCTAATGACGCTCGACAACGACTTCTGGCAACTCGCAATCCAGCGGCAAAACCGCTCAACGGAGCGACGTCATTCTGTTTCGGGTCCATCCGGCGATTCCAGAGAACATCACCCCGCTGGCGCTCCGGACGCTGGGCACGGCGCAGGAATGCAACGGACCCGCAAGCGTGGTCACCAGGGAGCGTATGCTGATGGTTCGCCTGCACGGCCGCGATTCGCACTAATCGCGGGTGACAGGTAATTAACTCGAAGCCGTATCACAAGAGCACTAACATACACAACGCACGATTAGCCAGACTAAAGCGGAATTCCAACCACCCTTAAAGGACTAATTCAGTCCGCGATCCCTTACAAAACATGTATTTGCCAACAACTGCGAAACCGCCTTGGCTTGCCGATAAGGTGCCTATGAGCTTTTGGCGGCACCTCGGAATCTGCTCCTGTCTAGCGACTTTTGGCTTCTGTCAGCCCTCGAGCCTGCCAACCGCCGATTTGGAGAACCTGAGCATCGAGGATCTTTTCCATATCCAAGTGACATCGGTGGGACGCAAAGCTCAGCAACTCTCAAATACCGGCGCCGCCGTCTTCGTACTCACTTCCGAAGATATTCGCCGCTCCGGCGCGACGTCCATCCCGGAGGCTCTCAAGTGGGTCCCCGGCCTCACCGTTCTGCAGATCGACGGTCGCTATTGGTCCATTTCGGCGAGAGGTGCGGGCCGCCTCTATGCGGACAAGATCCTGGTCATGGTGGATGGCCGCTCACTCTACACTCCATTGTTTGCGGGCGTTATGTGGGAATCGATTGACGTTCCGCTCGACCTGATCGAACAGATTGAGGTGGTCCTCGGCCCGGGAGCAGTCATGTGGGGCCCAAACGCCGTGAATGGTGTCATCAACATCATTACCACCCATTCCCGCGCCGCCAAGGGGACCACCATCAGCGCCTCCGCAGGCAACATTGTTCATGGCTCCGTTCTGGCGCGCTGGTCCGCCGCTCCCAGCGATCGGGTCGCCTACCAGATCTGGGGCGAGTTCGCTGACCGCAATCCGGCTAACGGACATTCCGGCATCAACTTATTTGACTCCACCTACCGTTTTAAGAGCAGTCCCATTGATAGTCTCCGTTCCACGGCGGCTCGCGCCGGCTTCGGCGTCGACCTCTCGCTATCCGCCAAAGACGAAGTGATGCTTCAAGGCATGGTCCATAACGACGAACGCCGCGAGTTCCTTGCTTTCCCAATTGTCCTGCCGGGCTTGGTCGACTATGCCGGAGGTTCAACCAATGACCATGGCGGATTTATCCTCGGCCGGTGGACGCATTCCAACGCTCACAACGCTGAGGACAGTCTGCAGTTTTCGTTTTACAGGGAGCACGCGGGGTTTCCCTTCGTTCAAAGCAGCATCAAGAACCTCACCGTCGACTACCAGCGCCGGCGTCAGGTCGGCGAATACAACGAACTTTATTTGGGCGGAGGGTTCCAGCAGTATTGGGATGAAACCAACACCCAACGCTTTGTCGGCTTCCAACCCTCACGTGCGACGTATCGCGCCGGCGATGCGGTGCTGAGAGACGAGTTTCAACTGAAGCCTGACCGTTTACTGCTTACCGCCGGAGTACGAGTTGACTACACCTCCTTTACACGCTTCGAATTCCAACCTGCCGTTCGTCTGCTCTACACTCCCAGTTCCCGGCAATCGATGTGGCTGGGATTATCGCGGGCTGTGCGTGTGCCTAGCCGTTTTGACCGCGACATGAACAGCGATGGCGGGTCCTTTCTCATTGGCCCAGCGATGGTGAAAGTCGATGAACGCGGAAGCACATCCACGAAGTCTGAGGTGGCCAGAACCGCCGAAGCAGGTCACCGGATTCAACCAGGCAAACGCTGGTCGGGCGAAACGTCGGTATTCCTGACTTTCTACGACAAACTGCGAATTCTTCAGGCGCCGCTGATGCCGAATATCACAATTGTCGGCCAGGTACCCGTTTTTAGCATCGTCCTTTCTCAGCAGAGCGCCGGGACCGGCCGTTCCTATGGCGGCGAAACCTCCCTAACCTGGCAGGTTTCTCCAGTTTGGCGGCTCATTCCCTCATACTCCTATTTGAACGAAAAAACCTGGTTTCCGAATGACCCAACCCAGTTCTACGCCTGGCTTTTTCTGTCCGCAAGCTCCCGTCACCAGGCGCTTCTCAGGTCGCAATTCGACTTAACACGACGCCTGCAAGTGGACCTCATGGGTCGCGCACGCTCGAGAAATCTCGCGAACGAATTACCGGGAGTACTGCTGCTCGATGCCCGTGTCGGATGGCGACCCAAGGCGAACATGGAGTTCAGTATCTCGGCCCAGAACCTCACCGGCCGTAGCGTGATTGAAGCCTACTCGGAGAGTCCCTTTGTGAGCCTGCCGCTTCGCCGGACCTTCGTCGCGAAGTGGACGCAGCGATTCTAGTCCGCTACCAAATGAAATCCTTGGCCGACTCCCTGCGCTCGTAACTGTCCAGCACATGCACCACGCGCACCTTCTTGATCTTCGCCGGCGACATCTGGCCAATCGGGATGTACACGATTTTCCGGTTCACCTGCGACGCGATCGACCGGAAAATCGAGCGCGGAGGCTTAGCGGCTACGTAAACCACATACCGCTCCACTGAATAGTCGAGCGCCGCCATCAGCAGCCGCTCCGGCTTTGACTCCGCAAATTCGTAGTCCGCATCTGACCAGACATCGTACATGCGCCGCGGCGGTAGCACCATCAGAAATCCGCCATACTCGCCACGCCCGATACCCGGACCCACGATGTGATCGAACGGATGCGTCGAGTAGAACGCCATGTCGCTCTCATTCTGATGTTCCCCGAGCCAGGTGGTGTGGTAGTTGTACCGCTCCTCGCGATCCTCGTCAAAGATCACCACCACCGCGCCCACTTCACCGTGCAGACGGTCAAGCTGACGGACATAGATCTTGCGGTCGTGCCAGTTTCGAATGGTCTCGCGCAAGTCGATCCCATCGAGAATCGACGTCGTGAAAGGCTCCACCCGCGCACGCTCTTCCGAAAGAATCGACTTCGCCTTCGCCTTCAAAAAACGACCGTATCCCTCCACCACCAGGTCCTCTGGCGGGTATGAGCAGATGGCGTTGCCGTTGGTCTGCTTGGCCCACTCACCCTCGGTCTTCTCACGCTTCCGCGCCTTCAAACCCGTCGGCTTGAGCCGTTGCTTGGCGCGCGGCAGGCGGCGCCGGATCTTCAGCCGTTTGGTGTTGAGCCAGATCTCGTCACCCGACAGATTGACCGTCTCCAGTTCGCTGGTCTCGTGCTGCGACGGGTAGCGCCCGGCCATTTGCCAGACCTCCCATCCATAGTTGTCGTCGACGATCGACCGCGCCGCCACCGCCAGGTCAAACGCCCGGCACGTCAACTCGCCCGCCAGGTACGCTAGATTCCGCGTGTACTTCGCCAGCAGCCGCCGATGCCAGTATTCGAGCTTTTCGCCGGTATTCTCGGAGTACTTGGCCTCTGCCTCCCGCAGTAGTTCATACTGCACACGCGGCTTGTCGATAGTGTCAACATCGCGTTGATCAATGCGGAAGAACTCGTAGCGGTGCTGGAGGTATGGATACTCGAGCGTGATCTCCGCCAGGCAATCGGGATGCGGATTCAATAGCCGGACATCGGGAAAACCGTGTTTCTCCGGCGGGTCCTGCGGAATCTCCATCGCGTCAAGCAACGGGTCCACCAGGTTCAAGCCGACAATCGCGAATACCTGCCCAAACGGATCCGCGCCTTGCAGTTTCCACGCCATGCCAGCCGCGTGCGCCGCGATCTCTTCGTCGCGAGGTTGAGGGTAAACCCGGTAGGCCTCAACGTAACGTTCAATCCCCATACGCCGAACCGCGTAGGTGTCGGGATAATTGTCCGGCAGGTGGGGACGCTCCCCGTGATCCGGCTCCAGGAAGATCAGCTCCGACCCTAACTCAACTGCGGTTCGGACGGCCTCTGTAAACGGGTCGGCCGGCTCCACTGGAATGTAAATGCCCCGCTCGTCGTCCGCTGGATCCGGATACACGATCACTGAGATTTCGGGCAGGCGCGCTACCGCCCGGCGATATGCGTCCTCCAGGCCGCCCGGCAACTCCACTGCTACCACAGCCGGCTTCTGTTCAAGCATGCGCCGCCGCAGTTCGATGCTGAACTCCAGGCTTCCCGGGACTACCGGGAAATAGGTGAACCGCCCGCGACGCAGGCTGCCCGCGTCACCCGCGAGGGACATAGCGCATGGCCTCTTCGCCCAGCACCTGTAGCAGCGACATCCGCAGGGCGTCGCGGCGTGCGAGTCCACCGTCGTTGTCGATGCTCTGTAGTTTCATCGCAAACCGCGCCACGTTGATGCCATCGCGAACCGTGTAACGCTCGTCGGCGGCGTGCGCCTGCTGCAGGAAGTCGGTGACGTAGGTCAGAATCTGCTCATCGCCGAAAGGCAGGTTCTCCTTCAGGATCGCGAATTCCTCATGCCTCTCCGGGAAATCCACCAGGATCTGCGGTTGGAGGCGCGAGTGGATATATTCCGGCAAATCGAAAGTCGACGCATCGTCGTTCATCGTCGCCACCAGCCGGAACAGCGGATGCGCCTTGATCTTGATCCCGGTGACAATCGACTCGACGTACCGCCGGTTGTCGAGCAGCGGCGCAAGACTCGCCCAGCTCTTCTCGCTCATCCGGTTTCCTTCGTCCAGAATCACCACTCCGCCGCGCAGCATGGCTGTCACCAGCGGCGAGGCAACGTAGCGAAGACTGGCCTCGCCCTCGATCACCGGCGTCACCAGCAGATCCTCGGGCCGCGTATCCACGGTGGCTTGGAGAATGTAAACGTCTCGTCCCAATCGCTTGGCAGCCGCGTACGCCAGGGTGGTCTTGCCCACGCCAGGCTTCCCCAACAGCCGCGGATTCATCGGCAAATCCAGCTCGTCCACCACCAGCCAGGCCGCAAGCAGTTGACGCATCACCTCTTCCTGCCCCACCCAGGTGACGTTCAGTTCATCCGGGTGCGCCAGATGCAGCGACACGCCTTCAATGTCAACGGTCATGAATACAGCATATAGTGACCGGCGGCCCGCTGCGGCTGCAATTTCGCCTTAAACACGTCCGTTTTGAAACCGTGAAACAAAGAAACGTTCTACCCTTGCGCTGTGGTCCAATAGAATCAATGAGGGTCTTTAATCAGTTTGTAATACTTTCTATCCTGCTCATCGTGTGCATTGTCACCTACGGCCAGGATGTTTCAGCTACTCTTCAGGGCACCGTACTCGACAGCACCGGACGTTCGATTCCGGGCGCCAAGGTCACCCTGACCATAACCGACCGTAATCAGGTGGTCCGCAGTCTGACCACCGACGCAGACGGTAACTACTCCGCACCGCTCATCCCCATCGGCTCCTACGCACTCAAAGTGGAAGCTCCTGGGTTCAAGACATTCAACCAGACCGACATCGTTCTGAATGTCTCTGATAACAAGAAGATTAACGTCAACATGCAAATTGGCGCGGTCACCGAAACCGTTGAGGTCAAGGAAGCCTCCACCACGGTCGAACTCGCCAGCCCCGCCAGCTCCACCACCATTGAGGGCATACAGGTCCGTGAACTCTCGCTCGGCACTCGCAACTACGAACAGCTGGTTGCGCTCATGCCCGGCGTCAGCCCCAACACTACAGACGAGCTTTACGTCGGCGTTTCCTCGCCCGCCGGTACCGCCGCCACTCTGCCTTACTCCATCAACGGACAGCGCAATTCCGCCAATAACTGGACACTCGATGGCGCCGACAACGTCGATCGCGGCAGCAACCTCACCCTGCTCAACTACCCGAGCATCGACGCCGTGGATCAGTTCAAAGTTGAGCGCAGCGCCTATACGGCCGATTCCGGTCGCGCCGGCGGCGGCCAGATCAACGTCGTCACCAAGAGCGGCACCAGCCGGTTCCACGGCTCCGCCTATGAGTTCATTCGTAACAACGCCTTTGCCGCCAATAACTGGTTTAACAACGCCAATCGCGTTAACGTAATCGACGGCAAGGCCAATGTGCCTCCGCTCCGGTGGAACGACTTCGGCTTCACCATCGGCGGTCCCGTCAGCTTCAAAGGCTACAATCGCGACCGTAACAAGACCTTCTTCTTCTTCTCGCAGGAATGGCGCAAGATCATCACCTACGCCACCTTCCAGCCCACCATCCCCACCAGTCCGATGGTCCAGGGCACCTTCACCACACCGGTTTGCATTAGCTTCGCCACCACCTGTCAGCAGACCGCCACTCAGATTCCGGCGAACCTGATCAACCCAATCTCGCAACAGTACCTGAAGGACATCTACAGCAAGTTTCCACTGAGCGCTACCAGCAGTACCGGACAGTTCTTCCTCCAGCGCAACCTCTACAACACGCGTCAGGAACTGGTGCGGCTCGACCATAGCTTCAGCGAGAAATTCTCCATCTGGGGACGCTTCATCGACGACAGCATCCCGACTATCGAGCCCGGCGGCCTGTTCACCGGATCCGTGATCCCCAACGGCGCCACCACTTCCACCAACGCGCCCGGCCGCAGCTACGCCACCCACGCGCTCTACACCATCCGTCCTACGCTTCTAAATGAAGCCGGCTTCAACTTCTCGCGCGGGGCGATCCTGTCCACGCCCATCGGACTCACCAACAAGGCGAATAACCCCGACATCAACGTGCCCGAGCCGTTCCAGAACACCCAGGGTGTCGTTCCCAGCCTCAACTTCACCGGCGGTTCCACCGTCAGCGGCTACGGTCCTTACACCGAGTACAACCGTAACTACAACTTCTTCGATCAAGCCACCTGGATCCACGGACCGCACACCTTCCGCTTTGGCGTTACCGCAAATCGCTATCAGAAGACCGAGAATGCGGCCAGCGGTCAGGGCGTATTCACCTTCACCAACACCGGCGCGCCCACGGGTACCACGTCGTTCAACCAGTCATTCGCAAACTTCCTGCTCGGCAACGTCGCAACCTTCACGCAGCCGTCCATGGACGTCACCCCCGACCTGCGCGCCTGGCAGACTGAAGCCTTCGCACAAGACGACTTCAAGGTCACCCCGCACCTCAGCATCTATGCCGGCGTTCGCTGGTCTTACTTCGGCCAACCGTCTGAAGTCAACGGCATCCTGAGCAGTTTCTACGGCAAGACCTATTCGGCCGCCAACGCTCCGCAGATCAGCACCGCAAACGGCAACGTCATTGCCGGCACGGGCACCAATCCGTTCACCAACGGCATTATCGTCGGCGGCAAGAATTCACCCTTCGGCAATGCCGTGGGCGATTCCAGTTGGACGAACTTCGCGCCCCGCGTCGGCGTCACCTGGGATCCCATCGGAGACGGCAAGACCGCCATCCGCGCGGGCTACGGCATGTTCTACGACTCCGGATTGTTTGGGGTCTACGAGCAGAGCATCTTCCAGAATCCGCCCTTCGTCTCTAACGTCACCATCAGCAACGGCCCGTTTAATAACATCTCGGCAGGCACGCCTCCGGGCACGGTTTCGACCTCATACGTTCGAGGCACACCAGCTGAATCCACGACGCCTTACTCGCAACAGTGGAGCTTCAGCATCCAGCACCAGTTCCCCGGACAGATCGTACTCGACACCAGCTACATCGGTTCCAAGGGAACTCATTTGCTTGGCATCGTCGACATCAACCAGGCCTACCCGGGCGTAGCGCTCGCCGCCGGTCTGCACGCCGCCGATGGCAAGACGGTCTTCACCACTACTGACGATCCCAGGATCAACGCTGTCCGCCCCTACCTCGGCTTTAACGCCATCAACACCATTCAGCCTGCGTTTGATTCCAACTATCACTCGCTACAGGTCTCCGCCGCCAAGCGCTTCGCCACCGGCAGCACCATCAATCTCTCCTATACGTGGTCGCGCAACATGACCGACAACGCCAGCGACCGCAGCAACGCGCCGCAAAACAGCTACAACTGGCATGAAGGCGAGTACGGACCGGCCACCCTCGATCGCACGCACATCTTCACCCTCAACTACGTCTACAAGCTGCCGATCTTCGCCACCGCCCACGGTCTCACCGGCGCCGCGCTCAGAGGCTGGCAGGTATCGGGGATCTTCTCCGCCTACACTGGCTCGCCATTCACCGTCACTACTTCGAGCGTCGACCCCGCCGGCCTCGGCCTGCTCGGTAACAGCGCTTCGAGTTCGCGTCCCGACATGATTTGCGATCCCAACGCGAACGCACCGCACACCATCGCGCAATGGTGGAACACCAGTTGCTTCGCCGCAGTACCGCAGGGCGAAGTGCGTCCCGGAAATGCCGGCCGCGGAACCATCCGTGGACCGGGCTTCTGGAACTTCGACACCAGCCTCATGAAGACATTCAATTTGACCGAGCGTTTCCACTTGCAGTTCCGCGGAGAAACGTTCAACACCTTGAATCACGCCAACCCCAACGGGTTCGGCAGCGCCAACATCACCAGCACGCTGTTCGGCCAGGTAACGACTTTCCGTGCACCACGCCGCATTCAGCTGGCTCTCAAGCTGACGTTCTAATTAGTCCAGCCAACCGTTCAGGGCTCCCGGTCGTGCACGGGGGCCCTTTTCGTTGGGTAACGATGTTGCGGTTGCGAGCGCTCGAAATGCGAAGATGGAAGCTAGCTTTTACGAGGGGCCCGCTTATTCGATCGCAGTCCATGCTGTGCGTCCTTTTGGTGGTTCTGGCCGGTTGTGGCAAGAAACCAGCCGGCGATTCGAAAAAAGGCGCCGCGCGTCAACTTACTCCCGTCGTCGTCGCCCAGGTTGTCCAGCGCGATATTCCCGTCGAAGTCCGCGCCATCGGCAACGTTGAAGCGTACTCCACCATCCAACTGAAGGCCGAAGTGAGCGGCGAACTTCAGAAGGTCCACTTCAAGGAAGGCCAGGCCGTCACCAAAGGCCAGTTGTTGTTCGAAGTGGATCCCCGCCCGGCGCAGGAGGCCATTCGCCAGTTGGAAGCCAATCTGGCCAAGGACAGCGCCACAGCAGCCAACGCAAAAGCCGACGCCTCGCGTTACGGCGAACTCTTCAAACAGGGTATCGTCGCGCGCCAGCAATTCGAGCAGGTCACCGCCACCGCGCAGGCTCTTGAAGCCGCGCTCGACGCTGACCGCGCCGCCATCACCAACGCCCAACTCCAACTGCATTACACCCAGGTCTATTCGCCCATCAACGGACGCACCGGCAATCTGATGATCAAGGAAGGCAACCTCGTCAAGGCCAACGATCTGCCGCTGGTCACCATCAACGAGGTTCAACCCATTTACGTCACCTTCTCGGTTCCCGAACGGGAACTGCCCGAGATCCGCCGGCGCGTTGACTCCGGACTTCACGTCACCGCCGTGCTCCCCGATGATTCGAAATCAAGCGGCGTCCTCACCTTCATCGACAACTCCGTGGACCAGACCACCGGCACCATCAAGATGAAGGGCACTTTCGAAAACGCCGACAAGCGCCTCTGGCCGGGACAGTTCGTCAATGTCATCCTCACCGTCGCCCGCGAGCCCCACGCCATCGTGATCCCCGCCCAAGCCGTACAGGCCGGTCAGCAGGGGCAATATGTGTACGTCATCGGCTCAGACAACAAGGCGCAATTCCGGAGCGTCGACATCGGACGCGCCGCCGGTACTGAACTGGCGATCCGCTCCGGCTTGGCACCCGGCGAAACCGTGATCATCGACGGCCAGTCACGCATCACGCCGGGAGCGGGGGTCCAAATCGTCAAGGCGCAGGCCGGAGCACCAGCCCAATGAACTTCACCGGCTTCTTCATCCGCCGCGCTGTCACCACCACGCTCATCACACTGGGCATCCTCGCGTTCGGACTCATCAGTTATCAATCGCTCCCGGTCAGCGACCTCCCCAACGTCGACTTTCCCACTATCTCGGTCACCGCCTCACTGCCCGGCGCGAGTCCCGAAACCATGGCGTCCAGCGTCGCCATCGTGCTCGAGCGCCAGTTCTCCACCATCGCCGGCATCGACTCCATGACGTCCACGAGCTACCTCGGCTCCACCAGCGTCACCATTCAGTTCACGCTCGACCGCAGCATCGACGCCGCCGCCCAGGACGTTCAGGCTGCCATCTCAAAAGCCGCAAAGCAATTGCCCACCGGCATGCCCGCGCCGCCTTCCTATCAAAAGGTCAACCCCGCCGACCAGCCGATTCTCTATATCGCCCTCACCTCGCCCACGCTTCCGCTATCCACCGTCGACGAGTTCGCCGAGACGCTGCTCGCCCAGCGAATCTCCATGGTGGAAGGCGTAGCCCAGGTGGGCGTCTTCGGCGCCCAGAAATACGCAGTCCGCGTTCAACTCGATCCCGACGCGCTCGCCACTCGCGGCATCGGCCTTGAGGAAGTGCAGGCGGCCATCTCCCGCTCCAACGTCAACATGCCCACCGGCACTCTGTTCGGCGCCAACCAGGCCTTCACCGTGCAGGCCAGCGGACAGTTGCTCACTGCCGACAAGTACCGCCCCGTCATCGTCGCCTACCGCAACGGCAGCCCCGTGCGCCTCGAACAGCTGGGACGTGTCATCGACTCCGTCCAGGACGACAAAGCGGCTAGCTGGTTCAATAACGTTCGCTCGGTGGTGCTCGCCATCCAGAAACAGCCGGGCACCAATACCGTTTCCGTCGTCGACGGTATCAAAAAGCTCTTGCCGCAGTTCAAGGCGCAAATGCCGGCGGCCATGTCCACCGGCATCCTGTACGACCGCAGCGAGTCCATTCGTGAATCTATCCGTGACGTCAAAATCACCCTGCTGATCACCATCGTCCTGGTCATCCTCGTCATCTTCTTCTTCCTGCGCAACGTCTCGGCTACCCTCATTCCCAGCTTTGCCGTGCCTCTCTCCATCCTTGGCACCTTCGCTGCGATGAACCTGCTGAACTACACGCTCGACAATCTCTCGCTCATGGCTCTCACGCTCTCGGTCGGGTTCGTGGTGGACGACGCCATCGTCATGCTCGAGAACATCGTGCGTCACCAGGAGATGGGTAAGAGCCGTCTGACCGCCGCTTACGAGGGTGCTTCCGAGATCGGCTTCACCATCATCTCGATGACCATCTCGCTGGCCGCCGTCTTCATCCCCGTGCTCTTCATGAGCGGCATCATCGGCCGCCTGCTGCACGAGTTCGCCGTCACCATCGGCGTCGCCATCCTCATCTCGGGCTTTGTATCGCTCACCCTTACGCCCATGCTCTGCTCACGCTTTCTGAAGCATCAGAACGAGCACGGCTGGCTGTTCCGCGTCACCGAGAAATTCTTCGACGGCTTGCTGGCCGCCTACGAGTGGGGACTCGATCTGGTCCTGCGCTTCAAATTCGTTACGCTGCTGGCCTCACTCGTCATCGTCGCCGGCACCGCGTATCTGTTCACCATCATTCCCAAGGGCTTCATCCCCAACCAGGACACCGGCCAGATTTTCGGCATCACCGAGGCTGCGCAAGGCGTGTCGTTTGAGTCGATGGTCGCGCATCAGCGCCAGGTCGCGGCCATCATTGCCGCCGATCCCAACATCGAGAGCCTTTCGTCCAGCGTCGGCGGTGGCTTCGGCGTCAATAATCAGGGCCGCGTGTTCATGCGCCTCAAGGCACGCGACCAGCGCTCGCTCGACGCTGACCAGATTATTCAGGAACTCCGTCCCAAACTCTCGCGCGTGCCCGGCATGAGCGTCTACCTGCAGAACCCTCCACTCATCCGCATCGGCGGCCAGTTGACCAAGGCGCTATACCAGTTCACTCTCAGCGGCACCGACACGCAGGAACTCATGCGCTGGGCCCCCAAACTTGAATCCGTCTTGAAGGAAAAAGGCGACCTCCAGGACGTCACCACCGACCTCCAGGTCACCAGCCCCGAGATCACGCTCGAGATTCATCGCGACCAGGCCCAAGCCATCGGCGTTTCTCCCGAAGCCATCGAGACCGTGCTCTACAGCGCCTACTCCAATCGTCAGGTATCTACCATCTACACGCCGTCCAACCAGTACTTCGTGATCATGGAGGTGCAGCCGAAATATCAGCGCGATCCCATTCAACTGGGCAAGCTCTACGTGCGTTCATCCACCAACCAGATGGTGCCGCTCTCTCAGGTGGCGAGCCTCCAGCGGACCGTCGGCCCGTTGACCGTCAACCACACCGGTCAGCTTCCCAGCGTGACGGTCTCCTTCAACCTGCGCCCCGGTTTCGCCCTCGGACAAGCCGTGCAACTCATAGACGACTCCGTCCGCGACCTCCGCATGCCCTCCACCATCGTCACCAGCTTCCAGGGCAGCGCCCAGGCCTTCGAGACCTCCGTCAAGAGCCTCTGGATCCTGCTCATCATCGCCGTGCTCGTCATCTACATGGTGCTGGGCATTTTGTATGAGAGCTTCATCCACCCGCTGACCATCCTTTCGGGACTGCCCTCAGCGGGCTTCGGCGCGCTCCTCACATTGCTGATCTTCAAAGTCGACCTCAGCCTCTACGCCTTTGTCGGACTGATCATGCTAATCGGCATCGTCAAGAAGAACGCCATCATGATGATCGATTTCGCGCTCGAGGCCCAGCGCATGCACGGACGGTCGCCGCTCGAAGCCATCCGCGAAGGCTGCCTGGTACGCTTCCGCCCCATCATGATGACCACCGCCGCGGCACTCCTCGGCAGTCTGCCCATCGCCATGGGCTACGGCGCGGGCGGGGAAGCTCGGCGTCCCCTGGGACTCGCAGTGGTCGGCGGTCTGCTCTTCTCCCAGCTCATCACCCTCTACTTGACCCCGGTGATCTACATCTACCTCGACCGCGTGGAGCAGATCCTGAAGCGTAAGAAGAAGAGCGATACCCAAATGGAAAAGGCCCCCGGCAACGACCAGGAGCCCTCTCTCGTTTCGAACTGATTACTGCTGAAGCTAGACGACGTCGACGCCCATGCTGCGCGCCGTTCCCTTTACGCTGTTCATCGCCGACGACACATCGAAGCAATTCAGATCGGGCATCTTGATCTTGGCGATCTCTTCAATCTGCTTCATCGTGATCTTGCCCACCTTGGTCTTGTTCGGCTCGGCGGAACCCTTCGCTATGCTAACCGCACGCTTGATCAGCACCGGAACCGGCGGCGTCTTGGTGATGAAGGTGAATGAGCGGTCAGAGAAGATCGTGATCACCACCGGGATGATCAGGCCCTCCTGGTCCTTCGCCGAGGTCTTCGCGTTGAAGGCCTTGCAGAACTCCATGATGTTGACGCCCTGTGGACCGAGCGCCGTACCTACCGGAGGTGCCGGAGTCGCCTTGCCCGCGGGAATCTGAAGCTTTACCTGTCCAGTTACTTTCTTAGCCATGGTCTACTTTCTAAATCTTCTCTACCTGTAGGAAATCAAGCTCTACCGGCGTCTGCCGGCCGAAAATCGTTACCAGGACGCGCAACGTGTTGCGGTCCGCATTCACTTCGTCAATCTTGCCCGAGAAGTTCGTGAACGGTCCATCCACAATCTTCACGTTCTCGTTCTTCTCAAAATTCAACTTCGGACGCGGACGTTCCGCGGCCGTCGACTGACGGTACAAAATCGAATTCACTTCATCCGGCGTTAGCGGTACCGGAGCATTCCCTCCGCCTACAAACCCGGTCACGCGCGGCGTGTTCTTCACTTCGTGCCACAACGCGTCGTTCATGTCCATCTCAACCAGCACGTAGCCCGGATACAGCATCCGCTTGCTGGTTACCTTCTTGCCATTCTTCAACTCAACCACTTCTTCAGTGGGAATCAGAATCTGGCCGATTTGGTCGTTGAAACCGAACGCCTCCGCCCGAGTGCGCAGCGAGTCCGCTACCTTCTGCTCAAAACCCGAATAGGTGTGGATAATAAACCAATTCTTCGTCGACAGCGGAAGCTCGGGCTCGGCCACGGCTTCCAGCTCGGGAGCCGCCGCTTCCAGCTCGGGAGCCGCCGCTTCCACCGGATCGCCGGCTGTTTCGGGCTCTTGTTCGAGCGTTTGAGGTTCCAGGTTTTCGTTCGGATCAGCCATGAATAATCACTATTTCGTTAGCGTGTCAAAAAGCCGCGTAATCGCCCTGCCGACAATTAGATCGACGACAAAGAAGTAGCCGGCAAAACCAAAAACAGCCACAATTACAACTCCCGTTGTGGCCCTGACCTGCTTCCAGCTAGGCCACGTCACCCTTCGCATCTCCAACTGGAGATCCTCGAAGTATTCCTTCGTCCTGGCGGGAAAGCTCATCGCCTTCTCGCTGAAACTTCCCGATCCTTGGTCGCCTGTTACCTGTGCAATCGCCATAGCTTTGCTCATCAAACATTCCCAGCTGTCTTGATTGATCCGGGCGCCGGGAGGCTGTTCTCGTACGTTGCCCGTTTGGAATCTGGCAGGGGCGGAGGGATTCGAACCCCCACTCGCGGTTTTGGAGACCGCTGGTCTGCCGTTAAACCTACGCCCCTCTAAAACTGGCGGGTGATCTAACGCCTCACCCACCATCAGTTATTCTACCGCGAACCAGAAACTCTAGCCACTAGCTGCCAAAACTCCGGCCGCCAGCCACTAGCTACTTCGTCTCTTTATGCGGCTTGTGACAACGGCAGAACGGGCAGAACTTGCTCATCTCCAGACGCTCGGTCGTCGTCTTCTTGTTCTTGGTCTTGCTGTAGTTCTTGCGTTTGCACTCAGTGCACTGAAAAGTAATGATTTCTCGAGGCATCTTTTCTTCCTAACTAGTCACTAGCCACTGGTTACTAGCCACTAGCTATTCCAGGATCTCCGTTACCGTGCCGGCGCCTACCGTGCGTCCGCCTTCACGAATCGCGAACCGCAGGCCCTTGTCCATGGCGATCGGCGTGATCAGCTCGATTTCGAGCGACACGTTGTCACCCGGCATCACCATCTC